>NZ_CP030871.1:0-1560000 GCF_003323795.1 Acetobacter sp. JWB
GCAAAAATGGCGCTGATCAATCCTCTGCTGAACAGTATAGATGGGGGAACACGCACAACCCTGTCTGATTTCAACAATATGTTCAGCAAGATGGGTTCTGCTTCAGGTTCTGGAAGTGCGCTTCAGGATGATAACCTAAATGCCATTTCCCAATCCGGCTGGGCCATGTCTCCAGAGGAAGTGCAGCAGGAAAAAAAGCAGCTTAATCAGTCAAGCAGTTTTAGCCTTTCATCCCTGTTCAGTGGCGGGATTGGGAACGGTGGCACTGAAAGCCTTGGTGGCGCCCTCAATATGGGGATGGGCATGCTAGGCGGTTTTGCCGCAGGCTCTTCCCTAAGCAAACTGCTGACAGATAAGCTGTTTGATGGTTCAAAAAGCTCTGAAGTCGGTGGGGAAGTCGGTTCGGGCGTTGGCTCCATTGTCGGTGGTATATTTGGTGGCCCATTGGGATCTCTGGTGGGTGGTTCCGTTATTGGTGCCATTGGGGATGCCATTGGCAGCCTGTTTGCAAAAAGGAGCAAAGATTATCAGTATGTTTCTGTGGATAATGGGCAGTTGGCAATCAGCGGCCATGTGTACAAGGATATCCATGGAAATGACACGGTAGCATCTGGGCTTCAGACCGATCTGGATAGCATCAACAATGCATTCGACTATACGGGCGTATCCGCGACAAACACAGATACACTCGGCAAAGTTGGCTATTCCAAGAAGGGGAAGAAAAAAGATACCTACAGCCTGACAGATCTGCTGCCTGATCTGGATCTGACCAGCTCTTCAGCCAACATGAATCTGGAGCTGAAGCAGCTCATGCCGTCCAGTTTTGATAGCGTGGACACGTTCACGCAGGATCTGGAAAGCCTGAAAAGTCTTGCGGACGAACTGGACAGCATGAAAGTGTCTGTCTCGAAGTTTGATGATTCCAGCCACGTCACGGTGGATCATTTCACCGGCTATACGGGAGATATGGCCAAGGCGCTTTCCACTCTGGATGGAAAAACGCTGAGTGTTGACGATCTGCAAAGCCAGTTTCAGGCCATTGAGGAGTTTGTGGGCACCACAATGCCGGGGCTGCTGGATGTCACGGCATCCGGCTCCGAAAGCCTGATGCAGCAGGTGGATGATCTGAAGGCCAAATATCAGGATGCCGCCAACACGGCAGCATCCTACGGTCTGGATGCTCAGGCGCTGCTGGATAAAGGCAATGCCATTGCTGCTGCCATGATTGCCAATGAGCAAACCACGCTTTCGCAATCTGATCAGTCCGTGCAGGCACGTTATCTGTCTGCCACGGGTGATCAGGAAGGCGCAGATCTGCTCAATCAGCAGGTGAGTGCGGCGCAGGAAATCCAGCAGCTACAGGATAACTGGCGCAGCTTCCTAGGTGATAACTTTGCCGATAACGTTACCTACCAGCAGCAGCTTGCAGATCTGGAGAAAACCCAGAATGCCGAGCGGTTGCAGATCCAGCAGGAGTATCAGGAAAAGGCTCTGGAGCAGCAGGAAGAATATCAATCTGAAGCAAATGAGAAGCTGGAGTCTGTTTTTGACAGTCTGGACACCTATGAAAAAGGGCTGACCACATCAGACGCTTCGCCATTATCGGTGGCGGATCAGTACAAGGCGGCTAATGATAATCTGCATACGGATTATCAGGCTGCTCTGGGTGGGAATTATGATGCCCTGTCTGCGCTCCAGACTGACATGCAAAACTTCCTGTCTCTGTCCCAGAAATTCAATGGTGGCGGGGCAGCCTATGTGTCTGATTTCAATATGGTGCAAACCATCGTCAAGGCGCTGGGTGGCATGGATCTGACCAAGGTGCAGGCCGATGTGCTGAATAAGATCCAGCAAGGCCAATCTAATCAGACGGAAACACTGGCCTCGCTTTTGCAGGATCTTCTCAAAACGTCTGTGGCACAGCTGCAAGAAACACGCTTTCAGGCGGAAAAATCTTCCGCAGCCTAACGGGATATCACCACAATGCAGCAACGCTGTTTTCTGGGAACGCTGGCCTTCGGGCCTGCGGCTTCCCGCACGACCACATGCCTGTCTTCTGGCGGGTATGTGGATGTTGCCACCGGCACGAAATATCCGCCCATTCTGGCAAGCCTGCCTGATGTGGACAGGGAACTGGATATTTCAATTTCCGGTAGCAGCATGACGCAATCGTTCGGGCAGCTTACGGTCAATCTGTCCGATGGCGTGGCTGATAGCATGAACGTGCGCAACCATACCGGAGATCTGTCCATCCTGACCGGCCTGCGCAGCTATGACATGGCACGCGGCTGGTGGGTGGATCCGGCACTTTCTGCGTGCCAGCCTCTGTTTACCGGATCTGCCACCGCATGGCGCACCGGAGCCACGCAAGGCACGCTGACACTTTCGGGGCCTGCCGTGCTCTCGCGCCAGTTGCCACTGGCAACCTATGCCGGAACGGGCGGCGTGGAAGGTGGCTCAGACCTGACAGGCCGGGTGAAGCCGCGCCTGCGGGGTTATGCTTTCAATATCACGCCGGTCTGTGTGGATAGCGTCAATCAGATCTATCAGGTGTCTGATGCACCGCTTTGGATGGGCACGCAGGGCACTCAGCCGGATCTGACCGTGCTGGAAGGCGGCGTGCTGGGGGCGTGGTCTGCGCCGGCAACAGATGGCAGCTGGGCCTATGCTGGCATGGTCAGTGATATCACGACCGCAGATCCGGCCGCAGGCACCTATGTGGTGGAAAGTTCCAGCCGGGGCGCGTTTTTCCGGTTGGGTGGCACGCCGGTTTATACCATTACCTGCTGGGCCACTGGCGCGATGCCCGATGGCACGTATGTTTCCAGCCTGCCGGATATCGTGCGGCAGGTGCTGGTGCAGGATATCGGCATACCGGCGGCATCCATTTCCAGCACATGGGCAGATCCGTTCGGCAATGTGGATAGTGCCGCCGGTGCGTTCTGGGATGGCTCTGACAGCTATACCGGGAATGACATGATCACCGCGCTCTTGCAGGGCAGTATGCGCAAGCTGGCTGTTGCGCGGGACGGCACACTGAAGCTGATCGGCATTACAGACAGCTTTTTGCAGCTTGTGCCGCACCAGTGGGAAAAGCTGGCGGTGCTTCCGGATGAGGTGATTGACATCAAGGAAACGGATCTGCCGTCCGAACTGGCGCTGCCTCTCACCTGCGGGCGTTGCACCTATAGCCGCAATTATACGGTGATGAGCACCAGCACCCTCAGCCCGAAGGCGGATCTGTCCACCCTGCGCACACAGCGCAGTGCTGTCACGGTGGGCACGGATAGCCCAACGGTGGAAGTGGTCAGCCCGCCTGAAGTGCTCACCAGCTTGCGCACGCAGGCCGGGGCGCAGGTGGTGGCAGATGTCATCAACAAACTGTGGACGGTGGCAGACCGGCGCGTGTTTTACGTCACGCTGCCGTTTGAACGCCTGTTTGATTTTGAAATGGGGGACGAGATTGTGCTGTTTGCCAATGTAGACGGCCTGCGCGATGGCCTGGGCGGTCTGGTTGTCGGTGAAAGCTGGCGCGGCTCCAGTGCAGGCCAGTGCGTGCTGACGGTGCTGGTCTGATGCAGAATTGTGCTTTCGGCCTGAACAATCTGGTCAAGACTGCCAGCCTGAGCGGCTCCAATTCCTTTTATGCGGGCGTATCCGCTGCCAAGGATTTCTCACCCAATCAGCTGGCTACAGACCAGGGCAACACCACGGCGGCGTTCTGGTCTGTTGGGGATGGCAACAGAACGGCATGGTTTCAGGCGCAATGGGGCAGTGCCCAGACCATGCGGGCCTTCTTTGTAGGGCGCACCAACCTTGGCCAAGCCGCAACCTGGCAGCTTGTGGCCAGTTCTGGCGGCAATACGGTGTATTCTGCCTCTGGCAGCTTTGCCACGTTGGGTGGTGTTGGCCCGGTGCAGATGGTGCATGTGGCACCGCAGGACATTCAGGCCGATACGGTCAAGATCACCGTCACCAGCAATGGCAGCGCATCGGAAAGCTATATTTCCCTGTCTCTGGCCTATATCGGGCCGGTGTGGCAGCCGGTGCGCAACATGAGCACCAAGAGCACCACCGGGCTGGATAGTTCCGTGACGGTGAATACCGGCATGAGCGGGGCCGAGTTTGTCACGCCGGCATGGATGCGGCGCAAGGCTGTGGTGGATCATGAATCTCTGGATCTGGCAGATGTGCCGGTGCTGGAGCAGATCCTGCTGCTGGGCGCATCTGGCGCGAATGTGCTGTTTGTGCCTGATCCGGATGCCGATGGCCCCACGCTGAACCTGCGCAGCCTGTTTGGTCGCGTCCAGCGCGGAGATCTGAGCAACCCCTATGGCGCTGCCCTGCGGCAGCAGACCAGCTTCACCATTACCGAGCGGCTTTAAGCCGCTTTTTTTATGCCTGAAAGGAAGAGTGTCATGCCTGATGATGTGGTGCGGCAGGATGAATTTGTTGCGTTTGAAACCAGCGTGAACGGCAAGTTTTCTACGCTGGAGACTGGCATTGCCAATATCTGGACGGAACTGAAGCGGATCAACAACCGCAAGACCTGGGTAAATGGCGGCCTGGTTATTTTTGGCTCTGCCCTGGGCAGCGGAATTGTCCAGGCGTTGCAGCATATGCACCCGTGACAACCGAAAACCGGCTTTTGTAAACCTGACCACGAAAACCTGCCAACGTTTTAGCCCACTGCAAAGGGCTGTTTTCTGCGGGTTTTGTGCTCCGGTGGACTAATCCGGGCAAGATCACCTGTAAACTCGTCCATGTTGAACAGATATGTGGATGCCTTACAGCTTTTTGACCGTAAGGCGGTTCCATATCTCAATAAGAACTACGGATACGAGGGGGAAGCAGATAAATGCAATCCATCCTGTTGTTGTCATCCTATCAATCCATTCAACGTTTGTTGGCCAAGTTTATGTAACCTTATTCCACCAGCGCTAAAGCTGACTAGGAACAATACATATATATACCATGGCTGTGTATGTGCAGGACTTCCAAACGTTAAATTCACTAATGGAGCTAACGCACCGATAGTGAAGTAGGATGTTCCCAAAGTATTCAGGGCATTAGCGCGTAGCTTAAGCCGCTCATTATGAACAAGTTTCTCAGTAGGCGTCATGCGCCTCATCAAATGTGACCGTCCGAGTCTGGTCAATCACATTTTGTTTCCACTCCGGCCGCCATTGAGCGGCCTTTTTTGTATCCGGAAAATTGATGAATGATCCGATCCTACTGGCGGCAGATCTGTGCCGCCGGTCTGAAGGCTTGCGCCTGCGCCCATATGTGTGCCCGGCCGGGTATTGGACAATCGGCTATGGCAGCCGGTTTCTGGCCAACGGGGCCGCCGTAACCGCCAGCACCGCACCCATTACGGCTGAATATGCCAATGCCTTGCTGCAAGGCACGCTGGCCAAGCTGTTGCCGCAGATCCTGCGGCTGGTGCGTGTGCCGCTGACATCCGGCCAGCAGGCCGCACTGTTGGACTTTACTTACAACCTCGGATTGCCAGCACTTGCGGGATCCACACTGTTGAAGCTGCTGAACGCAGGGCAGGGGAATGCCGCCCGCAATCAGTTGCTGCTGTGGAACCACATGCACCGCAATGGCCAGCTGATCACTGTGGCCGGCCTGACGTTGCGCCGGCGTGCCGAATGGCAGCTGTGGGCCAGCTGATCCGATTCCTGAAAAATTCCTACTGAAAGTGACATCATGTTCATGACTGAACGCGAACTGAACCGGCTGGCTGATCTGATTGCAGAGCGGCTGGAAAAACGCGGCCTGTGCATTGCTGCACCCCGCAATGGCCAAGCCCTGCTGGTGGAAGACGTGGACATCAACACGCTGCCCAGCAGCCTGCGCGGCGCACAGGGCTGAACAGCCAGAAACCCCAGATTTTCACACATACAGGGCATGCGCAGCGTGCCCGAAGGGTAGATCCATGAACCTGTCCCGTATCAGCGCATATCTGCGCCAGCCCACCACGCTGTTTGCCCTATCCCTTATTTTGGGGGATCTGGTAGCCACGTGGTTTAACGTGATTCCGGCCGGTGGCTCTGCTGCCATGCTGATTGCTGCATTGCCTCTGCTGGGCAGTGATAACAGCGGCATTATTGCAGCCCTTCTGGCCAACAAGGCGGATCTGGAAAAGGCGCTGAATGCAGTGGCCGCCCATAAGGACATTGGCCCCACGGCTGCAAAGGTGATTGCCGATGCCGTGCCAGCCAGCACAATTCTGGCGGCCGCAACATCTGCCATTGCTTCTTCCACTGCTGAAGCAGCACCCAAGAAAAGCAGCGCGGCTTCTGCCGTGGCGGGCGTCATGCTGCTTGGTCTGGTTGGCACCAGCTTGATGGCGTGCGGATCTGACCAGCTAGTGCAGCGCCAGCAGTCTGTTTACGGCCTGAGCCTGTCTTATGCCGCAGCAGCCCAGCTTGCGGCTGACTATGAAAAGAACCCGGCCGCAGATCCGGCTGTAGTAGCAAAGCTGAAACCGGCCTTCCAGACCGCGCATGACCAGATCAAGCCGCTCGATGAGGCTGCGGCTAAAGGTGATCCACTGCCTGAAGCTGCGGTTGAAGCGGCGCAGGATGCGCTAGACGCAGCCCGCAAGCTGCTGCCTGCCAGCAAGTAACCATTTTCCCGGCGTCGGGAAAATGATCCGCAAGGGTGTCGGTATTACTGGACACCCTTTTTTATTGCCTGCCAAAAATGGCAGAAAATCAAGGAAAAACTATCATGAACTACGCAAGCATTGCCATTGCTGCGGTTGAAGCCCTTGTCGAAAACGGCCCGGTGATCGTGGAAGATATTTCCGCACTGCTGAAGCCGCTGAAGGAAGGCCGTGCACCCACAGCGGATGAATGGGCCTTTGCTGAAAAGCAGCTTGATGCTGCTAATGCCTCTGTGCAGGCTGGGTGACGTCTGGCTACAAAAGCTAACTGGTTAGGCCTATGGCTTGCCGTAGCATATCGTTAACGCGCCCTTGCCAACCAGGGCCGTCCTGTTTCAGCCGGTCAATCAAATCGGGGTCAAGACGAATCGATACAAGCTTCTTTGTGGGAGCTTTTTGTGGCCCTCTTACTCTACGCTGTGCTGCTAATGCTGGCACAGCTACAGATGCAGGTTTGGCATTGAGAAAATCTTGATCCGTTAGCTCGGGGTTATCTGCATCTTGCAAGATGCCCTGATTGATCAGGGCATCTTCTTCATCCGTAGGCATGATAAATTCAGGTTTGCGCGGCATAAAGCTTTGCCTCCCGTTTGTTGGCCTTTCGTAGGCTGATGATGCGGACAATGCGTGTTTCAATGCTGAAAACCAGCACATGCAGGCGGAGATTGATTGGGGCAATAGCAACAAGGCGGGGCTCGTTTGCGCTACGACTTGTCATGACAAAAGCCACATCCCATTCGAAGTCTTCAGCATCAGCAAAATCAACGCCATGCTTGGCGATGTTACTTTGACGCTTTGCTTCGTCCCAATCGTATCTCATATAAATTGTATATACAAACAGACAATTTAAGGCAAGCAGATTGTATATATATTTTGCTTAATTTAAGGGGCTTGCCGAAATCATTCGTGGAAGCAGTAATAGATAGACCAAGAGCCGCCATAGGTAGCGGACAGGCTCTTGGCTATCAGCTCTATATCGCAAGTATGATCAGATAACGATACCGTACCTTATATATAAGGTACGGGCGCATAAACGCGGTATTGTGTTCACATGATAAAGTGAGCACTGTTGTTTATGTCTATTTTTCAAGGGAAAGTCTGGTCGGAGTGAGAAGATTCGAACTTCCGGCCCCTGCGTCCCGAACACAGTGCTCTACCAGGCTGAGCTACACTCCGATTACACGCTGCCTATACAGCGCTCTGGCCTGAGAAGCAAGAGTAGAAATGAGCCTTCCTACCCTTGCCTCATCTTATTTTACATCACATCCATACCCAACGCTTCTGTATGCTCTGTAACGCGGGAGCATTCCAGAGCAGCGGCAGCATTCGGCACAACGCTCAACAAAGATCTCGCATCTACTGAGGCAAATCCTTGTTTCACCGCCTCATCAAGCATGGCTACAACCTTATCGCCCCATCCATCTACGTTAATAAGCACGATGGGCTTATCATGGCGTTTAAGCTGTCTCCATGTCAGAATTTCCAGAAGCTCTTCAAATGTTCCAAAACCACCAGGCAAAATCCAAAAAGCATCGGCACGTGAAAACATGATCTGCTTACGGGTATGCATGGAATCTGTAACGATCAGTTCAGAAACGTCTTCATTCATTTTTTCACGGGTTTTTAAAAATTCAGGGATAACACCCGTAACACTGCCACCTGCTTGAATAACAGCATGGGCCACAACCCCCATCAGCCCATTTGCACCGCCCCCATATACCAGCCGAATTCCGGCCTTGGCCAATTCTTTGCCCGTTTCCTGCGCTGCCTGCTGATACACAGGCTTTGCCCCCATGCGGGAACCACAGAACACGGCGACTGCACGCACATCAATTGTCATTCTTTATGTTCCTCCAAATAAGTTTCTAAATTTTTAGAAATCTGTTTCTTACGGTAAAATGGATTGTCCATTTTCCTTACGATAAACAAAAGCACATATTCCCACACCCATCAGGCTCATAAGTGCTGTTGTTAAAAACAATCCCTGATATCCCCAAAACGGAATAATAAAGCCTAAAACGGGTCCTGATAGGCCAAGGGCGATATCAAGAAAAACAGAAAATGCGCCTACAGCAATGCCTTTATTTTCTGGCTTTGTGCGGGCTACAGCCCCTACCCCCAAAGCAGGAAACAAAAGTGAAAAACCAGCACCCGTTAACGCAGCCCCTATATTTGCCCAAACAGGTGAATGCCCCATAGCCAATACACATAAGCCCAAACTTTCTATGAGTAAGGAAACCAATGCAACAATTGTGCCACCACGTTTTGTTATCTGAGTTGTAAAACCAAACCGTGTCAAAACAAAAACACATCCAAAAATAGATAATGCAGTTGCAGCCCCACTCCAGTTCTGATCAGCAAAATACAACGTCAGCAAGGATGAAATAGCGCCAAACCCAATAGAACCCGCAGCCAGAGCCATGCCATATGGTGCAACCTGACCAAAAACTGTCATAAAGGAATGGCGCTTACCCGTAGATGGGGAAAGCGGTTTAACTGCTACCTGATGCCATGCCCACGGCACCCCCAAAAGCAGCATCAGCATACAGCACAGGCCTATGCCCCAAAAACCACCTAATGCAGCATGAGACTGATAAATCATCATGGCAATAGGCGCCCCTAATGCAATGCCGCCATAAGAACACACACCATTCCAGGAGATAACACGGGCGGTTCCGGGTGCCCCTACTCTCTGAATGTTCCAGACAATAACACCAGTCGCAACCCAGCTTTCAGATATGCCCAAAAAAATACGGCCCAATAGAACAATTGCCAAAGCCCCGACAGGCCAGGCCATCATGGAAGGCGCAAGCATGATGAACAAACCAGAAAGCGCACCCAGAAAAAGCCCTGCAATGACAACCCTTTTAGGGCCACGTGTATCTATCCGCCGGCCAGCTCCTACACGGGATATAAATGTGGCCAGATACTGAACGGAAACAGCAAACCCTGCGAGCGCAGAGCTAAATCCCAACTGTTCTTTTACAAACAATGGCACAACTGCCATTTGTAAACCGATTTCTACGTAACAAAGCAAAGTAAAAACCACGATGGCAAAAATAGACCATAGCGTTTTTCCTGCTGTATCTGGTGCTCCTTCAATATTATTATTTCCGTTCATTACATTCCTTCATGGTAATGGTATGGCATAATCAGAATCCGTACCAATTTGCTCGCATATGATAGGCGAATGCAAAGCAAAACTTAGGAATCCAGCATGAATATGTCTTCACCTGATGATGAAGGTTACATCACCGTTTCCACCCGCATTGCTTATGAAAACCCATGGACCCGTGTGCGGGAAGACATCATCCGCTTACCTAATGGTAAAGATGGCCTTTATGGCATTGTAGAAAGAGGCGAATTTGTTGTTATCCTTCCTTTGGGCACATCTACAGATGGCCACCCAACTGTAACTTTGGTCAATCAATACCGTTATCCCATTAAAAAACGGCTATGGGAGTTACCAATGGGCATGTGGGAGGCTCAACCAGATGCCAAAATAGAAGATGTTGCCGCAGGTGAATTACGAGAAGAGACAGGCTTACGAGCCCAAACATTACAACATGCAGGCATTGTTTATCAGGGAGCAGGATATTCTACCCAGAAAGGTCACGTCTATTTGGCCACAGGATTAACCCAAGGTAACCGTCAGCTAGAGGATACCGAACAAGGTATGACATGTCATACTTTTCTTCTTTCAGAAGTAGAAAATATGATACGTAAAAATGAGATCACCTGCATGGTCAGCTTAGCTGCAGTTGGTCTTTTACGTATTAAAAATATGATATAAAAATAAAAATCCCCTGATTTACAGGGGATTTTTCTAAAATGGTTGAACAACAACCATAATAACAATAATCATCATCAAGATAGTTGGTACTTCATTGGCAATACGATAAAATTTTTCTGAATGCCTATTATGGTCAGAAGAAAAATCTTTACACCAACGCGCACAACACCCATGAAAAACAAACATACAGAATACAGCAGTAAGTTTTGTATGCCACCATCCCGCATGCCAATTTACCCCACCTGGGGTCAACACAAGTAGCACACCAAAAAACAGGCTAGCACACATAGCCGGTGTCATAATTGCTTTCAAAAGTCTGCGTTCCATAATTTTAAACCGCAGACTTTCCTGTGATCCAACAGCAACCTGGCAATGATAAACAAATAATCGTGGCAGATAAAATAACCCGGCCATCCACGCCATAACAGACATGATATGAAAAGCTATCAGCCAACGTAACCACGGCAAAAGAGCATCTATAACCATCATCAACGCCCTTGCTGTTGCAAAGCTTTCTGAACCAAAGGTGCAAATTGTGAAAGATGGTTAATTCTTAAAATATTATTCCATTTTGGAATAGGGTTTCCTTCTGGCCTTAGCATCACACAAGCCATTCCGGCATCAACGGCTGCCTGTGCACCTGTATCACTGTCTTCCAGTACAAGACATTCTACAGGAGAAACACCTTCTTCTTCTGCGGCTTTCAGATACACATCAGGTTTGGGTTTTGGAATTCCCATATCTCTTGCTGAGTGGATACGGTTTTTAAAAAAGTGCTCAAGATTGGTAATAGAAAACTTTGCATCCATCTCTTCTTGAGATGAATTGGATGCAACCCTTACAGGAACACCCATTTTTTGAATACTATTGAGCATATCATAAACGCCCTCAACAGGTTCAACACCTTCTTTCATGGCAACCACAAAGCGTTTTTGCATCATGCTTGCCCATCCAGCCCCCAGCTTTGTGCCAGTTTCCTGCTCAATCATGTGCTGTATTCCCGGCAATGCCATGCCGGAAAATACTTTTACTGCTTGCTTATCCGGCACGTTCATACCAACGCGCCGAGCTTCTTCTGCACTGATGCGACAACATGTTTCTTCGCTATCAACCAGAACACCATCGCAATCAAAAATAATAAGTTTGAGATGCCCTTGAGGGGAAAGAACGAGTGGTTGTTCTGCCATCAGGCTGTTTCCCTTATCGTGTTTACCAATTCCGCAACGTGTTCAACAGGTGTTTGTGGCAACACACCATGACCTAAATTGAAAACATGCGCACGCCCTCTGCCAGCTTCACGAATAGCCAGTGCCTCACGCTTCATGGCATCTCCACCTGCCAATACAGAAACCGGGTCCAGATTACCTTGAATTCCAACATGCTCTGGCAGCATGGAACGCACAATTTCTATATCTGCCCCTGTATCCAGCGCCACAACATCTACGCCGGTTTCTCGTGCATATTCGGCAACCAATACACCACTTAAACGCGGAAACCCGATAATACGGGTAGAAGGATGTCGGGCTTTAATAGCCTGAACAATCTGGCGAGATGGCGCAATAACGTGTTTACGAAATTCTGAGGGAGATAACAGACCAGCCCACGAATCAAATAGCATGACAGCTTCAGCTCCTGCTTCAATCTGCTTGCAAAGATATTCGGCTGTTGTTCGGGTAAGTAAATCCATTAACCGATCAAACAGAACAGGTTCCGCGTAAGCCATCTGCCGGGTAACAGCAAACTCCCGAGATCCATGCCCTTCAACCATGTAACAGGCAACTGTAAAGGGAGCGCCCGTAAAACCAAGCAAAGTGGTTGCGCCTGGTTGTGCAACACCAATTTTGTCCGGGCCATTCAGTTCTTTACGCAAGCGTGTCAGAGTTTCCAAAACAGGCGCTGTAATCTCGGCAATACGCGCAGGATCCAACTTGGCCAGATCCTGCTCAGAGCGAATAGCACCCAGTATAGGGCCCTTACCTTCTACAAATTCAAGGGATTGTCCCATCGCCCATGGTAAAATCAGAATATCGGAAAACAGAATAGCGCCGTCCATTCCAAAACGTTTGATCGGCTGCAATGTCAGTTCTGTTGCAATATCTGGTGTCATGCAGCGTGTCAGAAAATCTGCTTTGGCACGCATGGCCCGAAATTCTGGCAGAAAGCGACCAGCTTGCCGCATCAGCCACATCGGAGGCGGCCACAGGGCTTCACCATTGAGTGTTCTTAAAAGCCGTTTGGCGGAGGGGATATGTTCGTCTGTCATCATGCTTCGATGTCCTGCCACGTCTTTGTTCACGCTGTCCACGCCCCTCTTCCTATAAAAAAAGAAAGAAATAGGTTTGTAGTTGTTTAAAAGTACTGTGAATGGTGGGGTACCCGGTATTCCAAAAATGTACCCCAGCTTTCCCACACTGTGTACAGATTTTAGGGTACTGGAAAACAAGGACTTTTTGAAGTTATCCAGAAAGTACCCGTACGGGGCTGTGTACAACTCACCGGTTTATCGTTTTAAAGGGTTGTGCCCGGTACTCGGTACGTCGCAGTTATGAGTTCCGTACAATCCACATGTACCCCGGTACTCAGGTGAGTACTCACAGGCCATTTTTTTACGAGTACCTGAACGGGACTCGAATTGATGCAGGATTTAGTACTAATGCCGACTCCATTACAGAACAGAGATTCGAAACTGCTTTTGGCGAGTGGTTCTTTTTCTAGGCGCAAGATGCTTGAGGATGTTGGACTGGATTTTGATGTCCAGGTTGGAGATGTAAATGAAGACATCCTTAAAGCTGCAGGCAAACGTGAGGGATGGAAGCCTGAGGCTGTAGCTCTTGGGTTGGCTGAGGCCAAGGCGCTTTCTGTCCAGCAGCCAGATGCTTTTATTATTGGCGCAGATCAGATGTTGTCCTGTGATTCCATATGGTATGATAAGCCTAAGGATCTGGCGCAGGCCCGTGAGCAACTTCTGGCGTTAAGAGGCCATACCCATATTTTACATACGGCGGTTGCACTCTGTCGGAATGGTCAGGTGGTATGGCAGCATGTTGACCAGCCCCGTTTGACCATGCGTTTGTTTTCTGAAGCTTTTCTGGACGCCTATTTGCAAACCGAAGGCCCTGCGTGTCTGGCTTCTGTGGGTGCATATCGGTTGGAAGGGCCAGGTTTGCAGCTTTTTGCGTATATAGAAGGAGATTCTTTTTCCATTCAGGGGTTGCCTCTTCTGCCGCTTCTTGAAGTGTTGAGAGAGATGAAGGTGATTTTTTACTGAAAATAGGGGCTTGCCTGTTATGGGCAGACCATGTAAGAGGCTGTGCACAAGAACGATGTGGGGCCATAGCTCAGTTGGGAGAGCGCCTGAATGGCATTCAGGAGGTCGTCGGTTCGATCCCGATTGGCTCCACCAGTTCCCGTCGAAATATCCAATAAAATTACGAAGATAGTAATCACTTATAGGTTTTTACCTTCTGTTAAGATAAATAATATAGATTCTTACCAAATATATATCTTATATTTTGGCATGAAACATACACAATTATTAAGTAAATGTGAATACTTATATTATAAAATTGAGAACACTATATTCTGTGTAATGCGCCTCAATATAAATATAAGGCACTTTCATGGTGGAAATTTCTACCGAGTGTTTCTGTTTTGAAGACGTGATGCAATTTCTATGTGTCGTCAGGTCGCCCTACTTGGGGATGCAGGTGGACGCTGTTGATATCGGCCTGTAAGAAAATATACGCTTTTTCGTATTGTATTTCGGGAGCAGCTAATGCCCAGCATAAGCCCATTTGCCGGCAAGCCGGTCGATCCAGACCGCCTTGTTAATATCGATGCCTTGCTTGACGCCTATTACACCCGCAAGCCTGATCCCGCTATTGCAACGCAGCGCGTTGCGTTTGGTACGTCGGGGCATCGTGGGTCTGCGTTGACCACCAGTTTCAATGAAAAGCACATTCTGGCGATCAGTCAGGCGATCGCTGACTATCGCAAGGGCGCGGGCATTACTGGGCCGTTATTTATCGGCATTGATACTCATGCGCTTTCGCGGCCAGCGTTAAAATCCGCGCTGGAAGTATTTGCGGCAAATGGTGTGGAAGTTCGCATTGATGCGCAGGATGGCTATACTCCCACGCCCGTCATCTCGCACGCGATCCTGACTTATAATCGCGACCGCAGCAGTGATTTGGCTGATGGCGTGGTTATTACGCCATCGCATAACCCGCCGGAAGATGGTGGCTATAAGTACAATCCTCCCCATGGCGGGCCGGCGGATACCGATATTACCAAGGTGGTGGAAAACGCGGCCAACGACTACATGGCCAAGAACATGGAAGGCGTAAAGCGCGTCGGCCTTGAAGAGGCGCTGAAAGCTCCCACCACAAAGCGCCATGACTACATTACCCCGTATGTGGATGACTTGGCTGCCGTGGTGGACATGGATGTCATTCGGGAATCCGGCGTGTCCATAGGTATCGACCCGCTAGGTGGGGCTGCAGTGGATTACTGGCAGCCGATCATAGACAAATACGGCATCAATGCTACGATTGTTAGCAAGGAAGTAGATCCGACCTTTCGTTTCATGACTGCTGACTGGGACGGGAAGATCCGCATGGATTGCTCTTCTCCCTATGCTATGGCCCGCTTGGTCGGGATGAAGGACAAGTTCGACATCGCTTTTGCCAATGATACTGATGCTGACCGTCATGGCATTGTGTCGGGTAAATATGGGCTTATGAACCCCAATCACTATCTTGCCGTTGCGATTGAATACCTGTTCAAAAACCGTGAAAACTGGAACGCCCGTGCAGGCGTGGGCAAAACGGTGGTTAGTAGCGGCATGATTGATCGCGTGGCTAATGAAATCGGCCGCAAGCTGGTGGAGGTGCCAGTCGGGTTCAAGTGGTTCGTTGATGGTTTGTACCACGGCACGTTGGGCTTTGGTGGGGAAGAAAGCGCAGGCGCGTCCTTCCTGCGCCGTGCTGGTACGGTATGGAGTACAGATAAGGACGGCATTATTCTTGGCCTACTTGCAGCCGAGATGACCGCTCGTACCAAGCGTACCCCCGGGGCTGCATATGAGGACATGACAAAACGTCTCGGCACGCCGTACTATGCGCGGATTGATGCCCCGGCTACTCCGGAGGAGAAGGCTATCCTGAAAAATCTATCTCCTGAGCAGATCGGCATGACCGAACTGGCGGGAGAGCCGATCATCACGACCCTAACTAACGCGCCGGGTAACGGGGCAGCCATTGGTGGCCTGAAGGTTTCAGCTAAAGATGGCTGGTTTGCGGCGCGTCCATCGGGTACAGAAAACGTCTATAAAATCTATGCTGAAAGCTTCAAGAGCGAGGCACACCTCAAGGCTATCCAGACTGAAGCGCAAAACGCAATTTCTGCATTGTTTGCGCAGATAGCTGAAAAGAAAGCGGGCTGATTTTAGCATCACTTCCCATGTCCCTTCATTGGGGCATGGTTGGTGTTGGCGGCTCCTCAGTAAGCATCAAGTGTACCGGCAGGCGTTTTATTCTTCTACTGCTTAAGCTACTTATTCATTTGGAAATGTCAGTGGGCGTAAACGGGGCTTTTGTGCTTTAGTTACCAGCGTATCCAAAGCGGAAAGAAAACGGGATCGATCTGTTTTTCCAAATACGCTTCCACCCGGTGTCATGACACCGGCTGAACGCAAATCTGTCATCAGGTTACGCACTGCCAACGCCATACCAATGGCATCTTCATCCAGAACTCGCCCTTTAGGCTCAAGAACATAGGCGCCTTTTTCAACACATCGCGCTGCCAGCGGAATATCTGCTGTAATCACGATGTCTCTGTCTGATACGCGCTCGGCAATCCAATCGTCTGCCATGTCTGGCCCTGCATCTACCACTATGCGCTCAATCAGAGGTGAATCTGGAACCATAATCATTCTGTTTGAGACAATGAAAACATGCAGATTGTAACGACTGGCCACACGATAGATCTCGTTTTTTACGGGGCACGCGTCAGAATCAACAAAAATACGAATCATATAGCTAATGTGCAGCAGGAAGGCTGCAATCGCAAATTACGACTTTAGCATGGGGTAATCTTTTCCTTTTATGTAAAGTTGGGGATACTTTGCACGCAATCTTTCTATCCAGAAGCAAAAGCAGAACATTTTTCTTTTAAATTTATGCCTTTTTTCAGACACAAGCCTTTGTCATTAGTCAAAAAGCAGACAAGGTGTTTATGCACTTTGTTACGGTAAAGATTTTATAAGGCGAATCTGATGAAAAAAGTTTTGATGGCTACAGCGCTGACGCTGGGAATGATGACCTCAGCAGTTTCTTTTGCACACGCACAGGAAGCCTCTCCGGCTGTTGGCGCACCTCCGCCGGGTGGCCCGGGCTGTGGTCCGATGCATCATCATGGTATGGGTGGCCCTATTCTGAATCTGGATGGTGTTAAGCTGACCTCTGCTCAGAAGAAAAAGCTGAAAGCTATTTTTGATGCAAACAAGCCTTCAGACCCGAAAGCGGACATGGAGCAGATTCACAGCCTGCACCAGCAGGAACGTGAAGTGCTGACAACACCGGGGCCGGTTGATCAGGCTAAGTTGCAGCAGATTGAACAGCAGATTAGCACCATGCAGACCGAGCGCGCAACGCAGCGCCTGCAGGTTGAAACGCAGGTTCATGATATTCTGACCAAGAAACAGCTGAAGCAGATTGCCGAACGCCCTGAACCCCAGATGCCGCCAATGTGCGGAAACGGTGCACCTCCGGCTCCACCGGCTGCAACCGAAAGCAAATAAGCTTCTACAAAAAAGCTGCCAGAATATCTGGCAGCTTTTTTTATGCCTTAGCATTGATGCGTTGTGTCTGCATTCATAGACAAATGGTGCAGATCAAGAGAAAAAACAGAACGTTTTTTCTCGGTGCCTGATATCATGACAACATCTTCTACCCATCCTGCCCTTTTTAAAAATGGGCTGCCGCTGCAGCTTATCCTGCTTTTGGGGCTTGTTACGGCAATTGGCCCGCTTGCTACAGACATGTATCTTCCGGCTTTTCCTGATGTTGAACGGGATTTGGGCGGTGGCGCTGGTTCTGCTCAGTTTACGCTGGGGGCATGGTTTCTAGGGCTGGCGTTTGGTCAATTCTCTCAAGGCCCGCTGTCAGATAGGTTTGGGCGCAAGGTCCCTTTGGTTATAGGGCTTGCAGTCTTTGCTGTTGCATCTGCCATGTGTGCTGTGGTGCGGGATTATCATCTGTTCTGTATCATGCGTTTTATTGGTGCATTTGGTGGCTCTGCCAGCGCAGTTATTCCGCGTGCCATTGTAAGAGATGTGGCAACCGGCAAAAAAGGTGCGCATATTATGGCGCAGCTTACACTGGTGTTTGGTGTGATGCCTGTGTTGGCCCCCAGCATGGGGAGCTTGGTGCTGGAATTTGGGAACTGGCGGTGGATATTCTGGAGTGGCACCCTATACGCCATTCTGGGTATGGTTGGCATTATATATATGCTGCCAGATACGCTGTCCTCCGCGCATCGGATGCGCTTGGCGCCCTTCGAAATTTTTACCCGTTACCGCACGATCCTGCGTGAACCTGTTTTTCTTTCCAATGCGCTTATCACAACATTTTCTACTTTTGTGATGTTCGCCTATCTGGGAAGCGCGCCCGTTCTGTTTGAACAGGTTCTTCATTTTTCTCCCACAGCTTTTGGCGTGTTTTTTGGTGCAAATGCTGCCGCTTTTATTTTGGGAACCCAGATTAACGGCAGACTTGTGCATAGGTTTGCCATGCCTGCTTTGCTAGAGGCCGCCATTGTCTGGGCTTTGGTGATGGGCGGCATTTTTGTGGTAGTGGCTTGTTCCGGTTTGGCAGGTCTTGCGCATCCGTGGCTGACATGTGGGCTGATTACATGCATTACCGGCGCATTGGGGTTTATTGGGCCAAACGGTACCGTAATGGCATTTTCACGCCATGCACATCAGGCAGGTAGTGCTTCTGCCTTGCTTGGCACAATGCAGTTTAGCCTTGGCTCATTAAGCAGTGTTCTGGTGGGTATTTTGCCCGGAGGCGGCGCTATTCCAACAGCTATTGGCATGATGACAGGTGTTATCGGCATGGTCTGTGCCAATATCCTGCGCCGCAGGCATACAGACAAAGCAGAGCATGAATATTAAATTAAAGCGCGCAGGGAAAATCTCTGACGTTAATGGCTAGAAGACCTATCAGACGGTTTGCCGTAAATAGCTTGGGTTTGTGGGGTAACAGTATGCCCGTCTTCTGTTTCCATGGATCCAGCAGCGCCAGAACCTGCATCGGGCAGTGTTTCGTAACGTTCTTCAGGTTTGGGGGGCTGAGCCTCTGCTGGCTTGCCCTCACGGGCGGCTTGGGCTTCTCGCAGGTTTTCTTCCTGTTCTGCCGCCTTGGCTTCTGCCGGAGCAGCTTCGGGCAAAAAGCGTCCTGGCCGCTCAGGGGGAACGTCAATGTTTTCCCCCTCAATAGGCCCGTGACATGCCACCAGCAGTGGAGAGACCAATAGAAGGTTTCCGATCAGGGTGCCTGTTTTTTTCGCCAGAAGCATGGACGGGTTCATTGTAAAGGAGAAAGAGAGAAAGCTGTGAGATCAGCTTTCTAGGCGGCGTGCTTCATCTGGCAGCATGATGGGGATGCCATCACGGATAGGAAAGGCAAGACCAGCTTTTTTGCTAATCAGTTCATTTGTTTCAGCATTGTAAGTCAGAGGCCCTTTGGTAACAGGGCACACAAGCACCGAAAGAAGCCGGGAATCAAGCGGAGGTGTGTCAGACATCAGTTCTCTGTTCCTCAGTAAAAGGTTCAGGAAGGCGGGCCTTCCTGTTCCGGACCAGACAGGTCTAGCAGTGTTTGCAGCACCCGCACACGGTCAGTTAGATCTTCGGCATCAAGCAATGCCTGTTTTTCTGCCGGAGGGAAAGGACAGATCATGGGCAATGTTACAAGCAAGATATCATCATCCATCTGTTCCAGCAGAGACCAACGTGCCTGTAGCCCTTTTTTCTGGAAGTAACGCCGCATGGAGCCCAGAAGCTTTTCCCGGTCAAACGGAGCAGACGGAATTTCGTTCAGATCCCCAGCAAAAGTGGAAACATCTATCCTTGCTTGCCGATACCCACGTGTTTCTCCTGTTTCACGCAGGAGCCTAAAGCGCGTAAGGCCTGCAAGCGTAACGGCATAAGTTCCATCGGCGCGTTCAGTAAAGGAAACAATCCGGCCAAGACACCCTATGGGGTACAGTGGCGGGGCGCTGTTCGCTTCATCTTCTTCTTCCCGCCAAC
This sequence comes from Acetobacter sp. JWB, assembly GCF_003323795.1. Taxonomy (NCBI): domain Bacteria; kingdom Pseudomonadati; phylum Pseudomonadota; class Alphaproteobacteria; order Acetobacterales; family Acetobacteraceae; genus Acetobacter; species Acetobacter sp. JWB. The sequence continues at coordinate 19,780 of NZ_CP030871.1, forward strand.
GCGGCTGGATCATGCCTATCAGGCGCTGCGTTGCCAGTGCATCTTCCACCAATGCAATATAGCGTGGTTCAAATACGTTAAGCGGCAGTCTTCCTCGTGGCAGAAGAACAACGCCGCTTAACGGAAACAGACCAATTTCCGGAGGGATATCGGCTAAAGTGACATCCCCTAGTTTGGGAACTCGCCGGGGGATGTCATCTTCATCTTGAAAAAATACTGCAGCCAAAAAGTTTTACATCCTCATGAAAACAGCATGGAGGACAGACGACGGCGCGAAACCGCAGTTGCGGGTTCTTCATTGCCCCATGCTTCAAAAAAACGCAGAAGCTGCTGCTTGGCAGCCCCTTCCTTCCAGTTACGGTCTGCCTTGATGATATGTAGCAGTTCATTCGCGGCTTCTTCGCGTTTTCCGGCAGCATTCAGGGCTGTTGCCAGTTCGCAGCGTGCTTCAAAATCTTCCGGGTTGGCGGCAAGGCGTGCGTGAATGCTTTCCATTTCCTCTGCCGCCTTGCGTCCTTCCTTTTTCAGGTCCAGCGCAGCGCGTGCGCCAGCCACTTCCGGGCTATCGGTTATTTTAGCAGGTACATCTGCCAGAGCGGCAACAGCGGCATCTTCATCATCCAGCGCCAACATCGCGCGGATAAGCCCACCCCATGCGCGTGGGTTTTCTGGCTCTTCCCCAATAACAGAGGAATACAGTTCTGCCGCACGGGCTGGCATTTCAGTTTCCAGCGCCATATCTGCTTCACGCAGTTGTTCTGTTGCAGGCAGAATGCCGCCACCGCTGCTTTTTAGAATGTTTTCGACAAACTTCTTGATTTCGCTTTCCGGCAAAGCGCCTTGGAACAGATCCAGAATCTGCCCTTTCCAGAAGGCCGCAACCAATGGAATAGACTGTAGCGGCAAGCCAACCTGCGCAAGCTGCCCAGCTAGAGCACGGTTTGCTTCAATATCAATTTTAACCAAGCGCACTTTGCCACGTGCTGCTGTCACCACTTTTTCCAGCACAGGAGCAAGCTGCTTGCAGGGGCCACACCAATCTGCCCAGAAATCAACCAACACAGGAATAGAACGGCTTGCTTCAATCACATCCTGCATGAATGTGGCCTGAGACCCATCCATAATCACAGGTGCCGTGCTCTGAGGTGCTATGGTGCCGTTTTGTGTATCAGACTGCGGCTGACCGAGAAGGTGTTCCATATGTTCCTGTATCCTTAATCCAATGCTGCGGTCAGTATGGAAAATATCCTTCTGGCCGACTTTGATCTGTTTATATGTTCTAGATGGTCAATCAGAGCATGATGCGCAATGGCAATTAGGGCATGGCTTGCCCATATCAGATTAAAGACAATGGCTGTCGCCGCCTTATCACGCATTGCATGAAGGTGGCCTTAGGCGGCATACTAGGACAAAACAGGAACGGCGGCAGATTTCTTACATGAAAAAATCAGAATTTTCCGGTCAGCAGAGCATCCGGGTGCGTGGTGCGCGAGTTCATAATCTAAAAAACGTGGATATTGATATCCCGCGTGATAAGCTGACAGTCATGACTGGGCTTTCTGGGTCTGGCAAATCTTCTTTGGCGTTTGATACAATCTACGCTGAAGGGCAGCGCCGCTATGTGGAAAGCCTTTCGGCCTATGCGCGCCAGTTTCTGGAGTTGATGGGCAAGCCGGATGTAGATTCCATAGAGGGTCTTTCCCCGGCAATTTCTATTGAGCAGAAAACAACATCAAAAAACCCGCGTTCTACCGTTGGTACTGTTACGGAAATTTACGATTACATGCGCTTGCTTTGGGCGCGGGCAGGCGTGCCATATTCTCCAGCTACCGGGTTGCCAATTGAAGCGCAAACAGTCACCCAGATGGTTGACCGTATTATGGCGTTGCCGGAGGGAACACGCCTGATGCTTCTCTCCCCCGTTATTCGTGATAGAAAAGGGGAATACCGGAAGGAACTGGCAGAGCTTCAGCGTAAAGGTTTTACACGCGTAAAAGTAGATGGAACGCTGTACGAAGTTGATGATGTTCCTAGCCTGAACAGAAAGTTACGCCACACTGTAGAAGTTGTGGTTGACCGTGTTGTGGTAAAAGAAGGGCTTGAAACGCGCCTTGCAGACAGCCTTGAAACAGCCTTGGGGCTTTCTGATGGCATTGTGTATGCTGAAGAAGTTTCAAAAGATGAAAACAAGAAAACAGAAAAGCTTGTTTTCTCATCACATTTTTCCTGCCCAGTAAGTGGGTTTACACTGGAAGAAATTGAGCCTCGGCTATTTTCTTTCAATGCGCCACAAGGGGCGTGTCCGGCTTGTGATGGCATTGGTGTGGAAACCTACTTCAACCCGCATCTTATTGTGCCGGATGAAAGCCTTAGTCTTACAAAAGGGGCTATAGCGCCATGGAAAGATGCGAAATCTCCATTATTGGAACAGACGCTTGAAAGTTTGGCACAGCATTTTTCTGTAAATATGGATACACCATGGAAGGATCTTCCAGAAAATGTGCGAGACGGTATTCTTTATGGTACTTCTGAAAATGTAGATTTCACCTATAAAGATGGCAGGAAAAGCTATGTTGTTTCCAAACCATTTGAAGGTGTTATTAAAAGCTTAGAAAAACGCTTGCGCACTACAGAAAGCATGTGGGTAAGAGAAGAGCTTTCCAGATATCAATCTGAAAAAGCATGTCATGTGTGTGAAGGTGCGCGATTGCGGCCAGAGGCGCTTTCTGTGCGTGTAGCTCATAAGAATATTGCACAAGCCTGTGAGTTACCTATAGGGCAAGCTCTGGATTGGTTTGATACAGTTCTGCCAACCCTTACGCCGCAAAGGGCCGAAATTGCACGCCGTATCCTGCGTGAGATTTTAGAACGTTTGAAGTTTCTTGATGATGTGGGATTGGAATACCTTACCCTTTCAAGAAGTTCAGCAACCCTTTCTGGGGGGGAAAGCCAGCGTATTCGTCTTGCTAGCCAGATTGGTTCCGGGCTGACAGGTGTTTTGTATGTTCTGGATGAACCTTCTATTGGCCTTCATCAACGTGATAATGAACGTCTGCTTGGCACATTGCAGCGTTTGAAAAACCTTGGAAATACTCTGATTGTTGTTGAACATGATGAAGATGCCATTAGAAGTGCAGACTGGCTTGTGGATATGGGGCCGGGTGCGGGCGTGAATGGTGGTACAATTGTTGCCCAAGGTACACCAGCACAGGTTGCCAAATCTCCCGATAGTTTGACAGGTGCCTATCTTTCTGGGCGCAAGAAAATTGATGTTCCTGCTGAACGTCGGAAAATAAATAAAAAGAAAATTCTGACAGTTGAAGGTGCTACAGGCCATAATCTGAAAAATGTAACAGCCCGTTTTCCGCTTGGTACGTTCACCTGTGTAACTGGTGTATCGGGTAGCGGAAAATCTACACTGGTTATTGATACACTCTATAAAGCACTTTCTCGCCAGTTGATGGGGGCAGGCACATCTCCAGAACCTTATAAGCGCATTAAGGGGATGGAGCTACTAGACAAGATTATTGATATTGACCAATCCCCTATTGGGCGCACACCGCGTTCCAACCCGGCAACCTATACAGATCTTTTTACACCCATAAGAGATTGGTTTGCGGAACTTCCTGAAAGTAAAGCAAGGGGTTACAAACCCGGCCGCTTTTCCTTCAATGTAAAAGGTGGGCGTTGTGAAGCATGCCAAGGTGATGGTGTTATTAAAATTGAAATGCACTTTCTGCCAGATGTGTTTGTAACGTGTGATGCCTGTAAAGGGCAGCGCTATAACCGTGAAACACTTGATATTAAGTTCCGCGGTAAATCCATTGCCGATGTGCTTGCCATGAGTGTGGATGAAGCTCTCCCTTATTTTTCAGCCCAGTCTCGTATTCGGGATAGGCTGGCCATTTTGCAAAAAGTTGGGTTGGGATATGTCGCATTAGGGCAGCAGGCTACGACCCTTTCAGGGGGAGAAGCGCAGCGTGTTAAGCTTTCCAAGGAACTGGCTCGTAGGGCAACGGGGCGCACTCTGTATATTCTGGATGAACCAACAACAGGGTTACATACGGAAGATGTAAGAAAACTTCTGGAGGTTTTGCATGCTCTTGTTGATCAGGGAAACACAGTTGTTGTGATCGAACATAACCTGGAGGTTATAAAAACGGCAGACTGGATTATAGATGTTGGCCCAGAAGGTGGTGATGGTGGTGGACAAATTGTTGCCGAAGGTACACCAGAAGATATTGCAGCATGCCCAGAAAGTTACACAGGCCGGTTTCTTGCTCCACTATTAGTGAAAAAATAATGAAAAAATCTTTTTTTTCTTTAGCTATTATCGGGTTTTCTGCTCTGTTTGCAAATGGAGCAGAAACGCGCAATGCAGTGGCAGAAACAGCATGCTCTGCCCTGCCCTCTTCTGTGCTGTTTGAAAAACAGACATGGACAGAAATTCAGTCTGATATTGCGTGCGGGGTTACAACTATTATTATTCCCGTTGGTGGAACAGAACAGAGTGGGCCCTATATAGCTGTTGGCAAGCATAACACGCGTGTTATGGACATGGCGCAAAATATAGCTGAAAAATCCGGAAAAACCCTTGTAGCACCAGTGGTTTCATATGTTCCAGAAGGTGGGATTTCTCCCCGCACTTCGCACATGAAGTTTCCGGGAACCATCACAATACCCGCAGATGTTTTTGAGAAATTGATGGCGTCTGCGGCAAAAAGTTTTCAGGTACAAGGGTTCCGTCTGATTGTTTTTATTGGCGATCATGGCGGTTATCAGAAATCTTTGGATAAAGTGGCTACGCAACTTAATAAGGAGTGGTTTGGCATCCAAGCTCAGGCTCTTTATGTAAAGCAATATTATAGCGTTATACCGCATCAGTATGCTCAGTGGCTTAGCCAGCATGGATATGCAAAAGATGTTGGTATGCATGCAGATATAAGTGATACATCACTCATGCTGGCGATTGATCCAACAATGGTAAGACTGGATGCATTACAAAAATCTGGCACGCCATCCAGCGTGCAGGGTATTTATGGGGGTGATCCGCGTAAAGCATCGGCCAGTTTGGGGCAGATAGGTATCAATATGCAGATAACTGCGGCAATTTCTGCTATTAACGATGCGCGAAATAAATAAGTGGAAGTTATTTTATAGAGTAGAAGGTAGGTTTTCTACTTAAAAAAGATTAGAATAGACCTTATTAAGGCACCATGATAAATCCAACCTGATATAATAGATAAATCATGGTGCCAGAGATAATGAGGTATAGTGTAATGGCTTCCAAAGCCTATTTGATAGCAGCAACGACTTTAGCTGCGGTAATGAGCGCTGGAACGGCAGCATTTGCGCAGGATACAACGCCGGTGGCTCCGCCGGTTCAGCCTCCGGTGGCTGAAGCTCCTGCACCTGTAACCGCACCCGTTTCTACCCCTGTTCCGGAAAACGCAACAACTTTAGCTACAAAGATTGAAACAATACCGGGTATGCCCCCCGTTATTGATCCAAATAACCTTTATAGTGAAACGCGGGCCGATAATATTGCACCGGAAGTAGCACAAGATCCGGCACGTATTTATGTGCCAAATCTGCGCTCAAATGATGTTTCTGTTATTGATCCTGCAACTTCAAAAGTAGTGGATCGTTTTCCTGTTGGTAAAAGCCCACAACACGTTGTGCCTTCGTGGGATCTACGCACATTATGGGTAACCAATAATGCAGAAGGCACAACAAATGGTAGCCTGACGCCAATAGATCCGCGCACAGCCAAGCCTGGGCCAGCTGTGCAGGTGGACGATCCTTACAACATGTATTTTACGCCAGATGGCAAATCAGCCATTGTTGTAGCAGAGGCGCGTAAGCGGCTGGATTTTAGAGACCCGCATACAATGGCTTTGCAGGAATCTGTTGAAGTTCCGCAATGTAAGGGCGTGAATCATGCTGATTTCTCGATTGATGGACGTTATGCCATTTTCACATGTGAATTTGGGGGGCATCTTGTAAAAGTTGACACCGTAAATAAGAAAGTTTTGGGTTATCTGGCGCTTTCAAGTGGTGGTATGCCACAGGATATTCTGATCTCTCCAAATGGAAAAACCTTTTACGTTGCGGATATGATGGCAGACGGCGTTTTCCTTGTTGATGGGGATACGTTTAAGGAAACAGGCTTTATCCATACGGGTGTGGGTACGCACGGTTTGTATCCTAGCCGCGATGGTACAAAAATGTATGTAGCTAACCGTGGTTCTCATAAAATTCATGGTAAGCCGCATAGCAAGGCTGGTGGTGTTTCTGTAATTGATTTTGCAACCAACAAGATTGTGGCTGATTGGCCTATTCCTGGTGGGGGTAGCCCCGATATGGGGAATGTAAGCGCAGATGGTAAAAGCCTATGGCTTTCCGGGCGGTTTGATGATGTTGTTTACAGAATCAACACAGATGATGGTTCCATGATCAAAATCCCGGTTGGTGCGGAACCCCACGGTCTTACTGTATGGCCGCAGCCTGGCCGGTATTGCATCGGTCATACAGGTATTTTGCGTTAAAAGTAGAACCTAAAGAATGTTTTTGAAAAAAGCCTTTCTTGTTTCAAGAAAGGCTTTTTTTTATGGGATATAGGAAAGCGGTATGTCTGATTTTCAGAATAAAATTATTGAAAATAATAATGCAAAAAATAAACTTTCTTCATTTCAAAAATTATCTCCTGCGCAGGAGTTGCTGAAGAAAGATATTCTTGCATTTTGCAAAGATCATCAAAAAGATGAACACGCTATTTTTGTTATCGAAGGTGATGCAGGAACGGGAAAAAGTCTTGTTATAAATTCTATTTTTAATGATTTGCAGCGTATGTCCAGGAATGATCATCTGGGGGGCTGTTTTTCGGGGAAAGAAAATTATCTTATTGTGAATCATCCTGAAATGATGAAGCTATATACGAATATTTCAGAAGATTTTCCATATATCAGGAAAAAGGATTTTGAACGCCCAACAACATTTATAAATAAAATGAATAAATTAGGAAAAAGGGCAGATGTTGTTCTGATTGATGAAGCACATCTTCTTTTAACACGTTCTGATAAATACAATAGATTTAACCAAAACAATCATTTGGAAGAGATTATAAAATTTGCTCGTATTGTTATCCTTGTGTTTGATGAAAAACAGATTTTAAAATTTAAAAGTTATTGGAATAAAAAAACGCTTTCAAAAATACTAGAAGGTTTCCCGGTAAGGGCATTCTATCTGACAGATCAATTTCGAATGCATGCAAAAGCGGATGTTCTGGAGTGGATAAAAAATTTCTGTTCAAAAAAAGTGACATCTTTCCCAAAAAAGCAGAGCTTTGATTTCAGATGCTTTGAGGATGCTCAAGAAATGTACGAGTTGATCAAGCAGAAAAACAACCAGTATGGATTGTCACGCATTGTTGCAACTTATGATTACCCATACAGATTGGATGGAAAAGAGCACTTTATTGATGAAGGGCGTTTTCATTTACGGTGGGATCTCTCAAAACCAGACGAAAAATTGCCTTGGGCAGAACGGCCAGATACCATCAATGAGGTTGGATCTGTTTATACAGTGCAGGGGTTTGATCTGAACTATGTGGGCCTTATTCTGGGCCCTTCCGTTACGTATGATGCACAAGCAGAGTGCTTGCGCCTAGACCCGGCGCGGTATGAAGATGGTGCAGCATTTGCGGGCAAAGGTGGCTTGGCTCAACCAGAACAGGTTAAAGAGCAAATCATGCTCAACGCTATCAATGTGCTTATGACAAGATCCGTAAAGGGGCTCTATATTTACGCGCATGATCCAGCTTTGAGGGAAAAATTGCTGCAAGAGCAATCATTGCGTAGCTAAGCCCTTCCTTAATGCTGGAAGGCCGAGGGCTTATCACTTCATAACTGCATGGCAGATTTGCCAAACGGCAAGGGAAACATTCTGTCATGTAAAATTAAGGAAAGTTGATTATTCAAAGAAAATTAACCTCAAAAGAGCTGTTTTTCTTTGGATACAGGACTTGTTTCGTACGCATTCTAATGCCAACTGAAAGGTAACAAGTTCTCTTTCCTCATTACTCAGGCTCAACTGGTCATGTTCATAGAAACCGAAGGCACACCTAATCCTGCTACGCTCAAATTTCTGCCGGGGCAGGCTGTTATGGGCGATGCTGGCACTATTGATTTTATTGATGCTGATGCCGTAGCCGGTCGTTCTCCTTTGGCGGAGGCTTTGTTTGCCCTTCCGGGTGTTTCCCGTGTGTTTTTGGGAAACGACTTTGTGTCTGTAACAAAAGCAGATTCCGAAGATTGGGAAGAACTGCGCCCGCAAATTCTGTCCACTCTGATGGATCATTTTGTGGCCGGGCATCCTGTAGTGGCAGAAGGCGTGGCGGTTACAGAAGATGCAACCGCGCCGGAAGACGAAGAAATTGTAACCCAAATTAAGGAACTGCTAGACACGCGCGTACGCCCAGCCGTGGCAGGTGATGGTGGGGATATTGTTTTCCGTGGTTATCGCAATGGCATTGTACGGCTGACCATGCAGGGGGCTTGTTCGGGGTGTCCATCTTCCCGCGCAACACTCAAGCATGGTGTAGAAAACATGCTACGCCATTACGTGCCAGAAGTGGTTTCTGTTGAACAGGTAGATTAAGCACACTGCACCTGTCTGCTTTTGTCGCGCTTCAAAGCGTGGCATAGAAAGCAGGCAGGTGTTTTTTATGCCTGCCCTTTCAATGATAGATGCAAGACAGGGCAAGATACATATGCTGGATGAAAACGGGCTGGATCTCCTTTTCAGAAAGGCGCGTACGCCCCTCCGCTGGACAACCCGCACAGTTGAAGAAGATGTGCTGCGCCAGCTTTATGATCTCACAAAATTTGGCCCAACATCCGGCAATTGTAGCCCTGCCCGGTTTGTTTTTATTACCGGTTCAGATGGGCGTGAGAAACTGCGCCCGGCTTTGTCTGCTGGCAACGTTAATCGGGTTATGGGGGCGTCTGTTATTGCCATTGTCGCGCATGACCCATTGTTTTTTGAACAGTTGCCGCGTTTGTGTCCGCAGGAAAACCTGCGTTCATGGTTTGCATCAGACGTTGGGTTGGCAGAAGAAACTGCTTTTCGTAACGGCACGCTCCAAGGGGCTTATATGATTATGGCAGCCCGTGCCCTTGGGGTGGACGCTTTGCCTATTTCTGGGTTTGACCAAGCGTTGGTGGAAGATGCTTTTCTGGCCGAACAAGGGTGGCGCGCAAATTTTCTGCTGTGTCTGGGATATGGAGATTTTGAAAACCAGCCACCACGTGCGCCTCGTTTGGCGTTTGAAGAAGCCTGCTGCGTGGTTTCATGATGGTACAGCGTATTCTGGTTCTGGATGGTAGCCCGGCAGGAGAGTCGGCTTGTGGAATGGCTGCATGTGTTCAGGTTGAGAGGGATAAGCTTTTGGTGCTGCATGCCGAGGTTGTTGCTGGCAAGCAGGCAGCAGAAGGCATTAATCTTCTTGCCGATAAGGTTTTACAACAAGCAGGATGGGGCGCTGAAACCGGTGTACAGCCAGACCTTGTGGCCGTGGTTGTGGGGCCGGGATCTTTTACAGGGCTGCGGGCGTCTTGTGCTGTAGCCGCTGGGTTTGCACTGGGCGCAGGCTGCCCAGTGGTGGGCGTAACACGAGCAGAAGCACTGACACCTGCACTGGATGCAGAATTGCAGAGGTATCCAGAGTTAAAAGGGTGGATGGTGATAACGCCAGCGCGTCGTGGCCGAGTGTTTGTAGAGGATGCTCAGCAAGTCCGTGCCGTCATGATAGCCAATTGGCATCCGCCGGAAGGAAGCTGGTTGGTGGCGGGGGATGCCTGTGAGGCTCTTTCTTTTTCACATGCTGTTTACTCTCCATTACACACACCAACACCAGAGCAAATTGCAAGTGCAGCGTTAAAGCGCCAAATGGGTAAGCTGCCTTTGCTAGATCCTGTTCCACTGTACGTAGATCCGCCAGAAGCCAAGCTCCCGGCGGATGGATTAAGAGCCAAACCAGTTTGACCGTGCATGTGCAGGAAGCCAGCGTTGTTTACGCACCTTTGCTGGCTAATATACATACCCAGTGCTTTGGTGCAGGCGCACAGTGGGATGAAGCAGCCATAATGGCTTTGCTGTCATCTCCGGGTGTGCAGGCAGGTCTGGTTATGGTGAAAGATCAACCAGCGGGCTTTATAATGTTGCGAAGCGTGGTGGATGAAGCAGAGGTTTTAACTATCTGCATTCTGCCGGAATATAGAAAGCGCGGTTTGGCGCAACGTTTGCTGGCATGGTGCATACAGGTTGGGCAGCATAATGGGATGCAAAACCTGTTTTTGGAAGTGTCTGTAAACAATCAATCCGCCAGAGCCCTGTATGAAAAACAGGGCTTTGAAAAACTGGGTTTACGTAAAAAATATTATGAAGATGGATCGGATGCCTTGGTTTTGGGTCGATCCTGCCAAGCAGTAAGCCCTTAGCCAAACAGAAGTAACTCTGCATAACCAAGGGCTGTTATTTTAAAAGCGGCTTAAAGGGCGCGGTTACCGATATCTGTGCGCCATATTGCTCCATCCCACGAAATGGTTTTAACACCTTCGTAAGCGCGTTCTTGCGCCTGTTTCACGGTATTGCCCAACGCGCAAACAACCAGCACGCGCCCTCCGGCTACAACAAGTTCTCCCGCAGCATTCAGCTTGGTGCCCGCTTGGAACACCTGCACATCAGGTAGTTTGTTGGCGTCTTCGATACCGGAAATAACGGCACCCTTTTCTGGTGTGCCGGGGTAGCCACGGGCTGCCATTACAACGCACACAGATGCTTGATCGGAAAATGTGACAGGGGCTGTATCCAGCTTATCTTCAGCAAGAGCCTTTAGGGCAGGAAGAAGATCAGACGTTAGCCGAGGCAGCAGAGCTTCGGCTTCCGGATCACCAAATCTAACGTTGTATTCGATTAATTGAGGACCACTTTCTGTCAGCATCAGTCCCGCAAAAATAACGCCCCGGAAAGGTGTGCCACGGCGCACCATTTCTTTCAGCATAGGGCGTACCATCACATCGAGCGCAGCTTCCTGTTCTGCTCGACCAAAGCTTTTTGGAGGAGAAACCGCTCCCATTCCACCGGTATTGGGGCCTGTATCTCCATCTCCAATGCGTTTGTGGTCTTGGGCAGCGCCAATCAGCGTGGCTGTTTCTCCCGCACAGAACGCAAAAAGCGAGACTTCCTCACCAATCAGGCAATCTTCAATCACCACGCAGCGGCCTGCATCCCCAAGTGAGCCACCGGCCATCATGTCCTGTACAGCGCTTTCGGCTTCGGCCAGTGTGGTGGCCACCACAACGCCTTTTCCGGCGGCCAGACCATCGGCCTTGATAACAATGGGTGCGCCTTTTTCACGCACGTATGTTAAAGCAGCGTTTACGTCCGTAAACCGCTCAGCCTGTGCTGTGGGAATATTGGCGGCGTAGCAGATTTCCTTGGTAAAGCTTTTGCTGCCCTCAAGCCGGGCGGCGGCCTGTGTGGGGCCAGCGCAGGCCAGCTTGGCGCGGGCACAGGCATCTGCCAAACCAGCTACCAACGGAGCTTCCGGGCCGGGAATAACCAGATCGACTTTTTGTTCCAGAGCAAACTGCACAAGTGCAGGAACATCCTGCGCACCAATGGGCACGTTTATACCAAGTTCTGCTGTGCCGGGGTTGCCGGGTGCGATAAACAGGGCTGAAAGTTCCGGAGAACGGGCAAGTGTTGCGGCCAGCGCATGCTCCCTGCCGCCAGATCCAACCAGAAGTACCCGCATTGTTTTCTCCTGCATCTTGATGTTCTGCTCTTTTCAGGGCGAGCGTCTGTAGCATAGGTTAGCCGCATGACCGAACAGTTTGACATTCCATCGGCCAGTAACAATGTGCCGGAATTTACCGTTTCAGAAATTTCGGGGGCTATCCGGCGTACGCTGGAGGGCACGTTCAGCCGCGTACGTGTGCGTGGTGAGATTACGGAACTTAAACGCTACCCTTCTGGGCATGTGTATTTTTCGCTCAAGGATGAACGGGGCAAGATTTCCGGTGTGGTATGGCGTGGTTCGGTTTCCCGTCTTGGTCTGGTGCCAGAAAACGGGGTGGAGATTATCGCCACCGGCAAGATTTCTGCTTATGGTGAGCGCTCCAGTTACCAGCTTGTTGTAGAGCGGATGGAATATGCGGGCGAAGGTGCTTTGCTGGCCCGTATTGAACGCTTGCGCTTAAAGCTGGCGGAAGAAGGGCTGTTTGATACAGCCCGCAAAAAAGCCATTCCGCTTTTGCCGCGTGTGATCGGGGTGGTAACATCACCTCAAGGTGCTGTGCTGCATGATATTTGTACAACCCTGCAAAGGCGCTTCCCCCGACCTGTGATTGTCTGGCCCGTGCCCGTACAGGGAGAAGGGGCAGCAGCCCGCATTGCTGCGGCTATTGATGGATTTTCGCAGCTTGACGGGCTGGGCGCCGTGCCACGGCCAGATGTGTTGATTGTGGCGCGCGGTGGCGGATCATTAGAAGATCTGATGGCTTTTAATGATGAAGCTGTGGTGCGTGCGACGGCTGCATGCTTAATTCCACTGATTTCTGCTGTAGGACATGAAACAGATACAACCCTGATTGATTTTGCATCAGACAGGCGTGCGCCAACACCCACAGCTGCCGCAGAAATGGCTGTGCCAGTGCGCACGGAACTTTTGGCGGATATTGAGCACCGAAATGCAAGGGCAGTGGGCGCGCTTTCCCGTTTGCTGCAAACGGCCCGCTTAAGGCTGGATCGTGCATCTTCCGCCATGCCGGATCTGCCAAGCCTGTTGCAGACAGCGCGTATGCAGTTGGATGACAGAGGGCGGCGGTTGGATGTTGCCTTGCCCGCTTTGGTGCAGCGGCGTAAGGCGGATCTGGTTGCGGTTGAACGTCATATGCCTGCGGTTGAAACCTTATTGGCAGGGCGGCGCACACGCTTGGCCGTACTGGCAAACATGTTGCAGGCCAGCATGGCGCATACATTCCAAAGGCAGGATGCCCGGTTGGGTCGCTTACGGATATCCCCTGCCCCATTGCAAGCATTGGTGCGGGAAAGACGCACAGCTCTTGCTGGTATTGCCGGGCAGTTAGAAGCTATTTCTCCCCGTGCGGTATTGGCTCGTGGGTACGCGCTTGTTACCGCAGAGGGGCGGCCAGTGACCAGTGCTGAACAACTCAATGATGGTGAGCGTGTAGAACTAACATTTGGTGATGGCGCGCGTCCGGCTGTTATTGGTGATGGCACACACCGCCCCAAGCAAGGTGTACTGGAGCTGTAACACACCGAGTTGAGATGTACTGCCAATCAGGTTTATGATCTGCCAAATATAAACCACGCGGGCGGAGGGGCCCGCGCCGTCAGGAAAGAATAAAGCGCATGTCCATCCGTTTTTCTGTTGGTGTTGCCAGCCTGTGTCTGGCAGGAGGGCTGCTGGCAGGGTGTGCGCCTCAGCAGGGGCATCGTATTCCACCACAAAGCTTCGCTCCGGGTCTGACAACCGAGCCATCAGCTACCAATGATAGCCATTTGACGAATGATCCCTCCGCACCGCTGAACACACCATTGTGTGGAACAGCTGCGCGTGAAAATATGGCGATGGGTGTGCAAAATTATCCGCAGCCCCTTTCTTCTGGCAATTCTTGCGTGCAAAATGCATGCTTTGATACCCAGACAGGCACCTATATTGCCTCTGATGGTACAAAAAGAGTGTGCCGATAATGCATGCATGCTCTTTTCCCAGCGGCAATTTGCTGGTAGGAAAAGGGCCACGCTGCGAGAGTGACGGAATTGGTAGACGTAGTCGACTCAAAATCGACCGCCCGAAAGGGCTTAGGGGTTCGAGTCCCCTCTCTCGCACCAGATTTCTTCTCCCCCTATTCTGGCCAAGGTTATGACAGCCGCTTCCTTATCCGTTCTTCCTCGTCCGGCCAGCCGTCCCCTTAATCCATGCTTTTCTTCTGGCCCTTGCGCAAAGCGGCCGGGTTGGAATGTATCGGCGCTGGCAAATGCGTTGGTTGGGCGTTCGCATCGCTCTGCGGAAGGGCGTGCACGGCTGAAAGAAGTTATTGATCGCTCCAGCGCCATTTTGGGAGTGCCTGAAGGGTGGCGCGTAGGAATCGTGCCTGCTTCTGATACTGGCGCTGTGGAAATGGCCTTGTGGTCCATGTTGGGGGAACGCCCAGTAGATGTGTTGGCGTTTGAAAGTTTTTCTGCACTATGGGCGCAGGATATTGTCACCCAGCTTAAGCTCGAAAATACACGGGTTTTGAAAGCCGAATACGGCAGCCTGCCAGATATGGCGCAGGTTGATTGGAACCACGATGTGGTGCTGGCATGGAATGGCACCACCTCTGGTGTGCGCATTCCTTCAGTAGATGCCATTCCGGAGCAACATGGTGGGCTGGTGATCTGTGATGCTACATCTGCTGCGTTTGCAATGGATCTGCCGTGGGACCGGCTGGATGTGGTTACATGGTCTTGGCAGAAAGCTTTGGGGGGTGAAGCCGCACATGGCATGATTGCCCTTTCCCCCAAAGCTGTGCAGCGGTTGGAAAGTTTTCAGGCTCCGCGCCCACTGCCAAAAGTTTTCCGTATGACCAATAAGAATGGTCTGATTGAAGGCATCTTTCGGGGGGATACCATCAACACGCCTTCCATGCTGTGTGTGGAAGATGCGCTGGATAGCCTGAAATGGGCAGAAGGTGCTGGTGGCCTGGAAGGGCTGAAAGCACGCAGCCAAGCCAATCTGGCTGAAGTGACCATGTGGGTGGAAAAAACGGATTGGGTAGAGTTTCTGGCCCAGAAGCCTGAGGAACGTTCTTCCACAGCAATCTGCTTGCGTATTGTGGCCCCATGGTTTTTGGCCCTTGAGCGTGATGAACAGACTAAAACAGTCAAGAAAATGCTGGCCGTTCTGGCAGAAGAAGGCATTGGGTTTGATCTGGCCAGTTACCGTGATGCCCCTGTGGGCCTGCGTATCTGGGGTGGTGCTACGGTAGAAGCCGCAGATGTGCGTGCATTATTGCCTTGGTTGGATTGGGCTTTTACTCAGGTTGCGCCGCAGTAATTAAATTTTTTAGCGTTATACAGCATTAAAAAAGGCGGAGGGAATTTTCCCTCCGCCTTTTTTGTTGGATGAAGCCGCGCCTATTAGAAAGGTGCGTCGATGTCCACGATGTCGATCAGCTTGGTATTGACGAATTCTTTCAGGCCAAGGTCAATCAGTTCACGACCAAAGCCAGAACGTTTCACGCCACCAAACGGCAGATCAGCTTTCACCATGGTTGGGTGATTGATGTACACCATACCGGTGTCCATTTTGCGTGCGAGTTCAGCAGCTTTTTCTTCGTTCTGAGAGAAGATGGAACCACCCAGACCGTATGGAGAATCGTTGGCGATTTCTACAGCATGATCTGCGTCTTTCGCGCGGAACAGCATGGTAACTGGGCCAAAGAATTCCCAACGGCGCGCCGGGTTGCTTTCATCCAGATCTGTTAGAATAACAGGGCGGAAGAAGCAGCCTTTGTTGGGCATTTCCAGCGGAACTTCTTCTGCCTTTGCACCGTGTGCTACGGCTTCAGAAACCTGCTTTTTCAGATCTTCTACAGCACCGCGGGAAGAAAGCGGCGGCATGGTGGTGTTGGGGTCCATCGGATCCCCCATACGCAGGGCGCTTACACCTTTGCGGTACAGTTCTACAAACTTGTCGTAAACGCCGTCCTCCACAATCATGCGCTTGGCGTTAACGCACACCTGCCCGCCATTCCAGTGGCGGCCAAAAACAGCCCATTTGGCAGCTTTTTCAATGTCTGCATCGTTCAGCACGATCAGTGCATCGGAGCCACCAAGTTCCATGATACACTTTTTAAGTGCGCCACCGGCTGTAGCCGCAATTTTGGCGCCCGCGCCTTCAGAACCCGTAAGGGCAACACCACGCACGCGCGGATCCTGAATAACCGTGGCAAGCTGGGAATGGGATGGATACAGGTTGATAAAGCCACCTTCTGGCAACCCGGCATCCAGCATCAGTTTTTCCATGGCGGCAGCACACTGCGGCACATTGGAAGCGTGCTTTAGGATAACCGTGTTACCAGCAGAAAGCTGAGGGGAGATAATGCGGGCAACCTGATAGAACGGGAAGTTCCACGGTTCAATCGCAACGATAATCCCCTGCGGTTCGTACACAAGTTTGGCACGACCTTCCTGTGGGTCTGCTACGGGCAGATCCTGTGGCTCCAGCAGCTTTTCAGCATTCTTGGCATAGTATTCGAAAATAGCGGCGGACAATTCCGTTTCTGCCTGAGCTTCGGCAAAACGCTTGCCCATTTCAAGGGTCAGCAGCTTGGAATACTCATCCAGATTTTCGCGCAGCAGATCGGCTGCTTTTTGCAGAATGCGTGCACGATCAGCATGGGAGAAGTTTTTCCATTTCTGGAAAGCTGCATCACCCTTGGCAATTGCTGTTTCAATTTCCGCATCCGTGGTGGTGGGGAACGTCTTCACCTGCTCTTCGGTGAAGGGATTGATTGTTGCATAAGCCATCAGAATAACCCTTCTTTTGTTTCTGAGGTTAGGAGTTGCTCAGTTGCGGAAGTCCAGAACCACGCGGCCTTCCACCCGACCGTTCTTGAGCGCATCAAAAATTGCGTTGATGTTGTCAATCCGATCTGTTGTGGTGACAGATGTTACCTTCCCTTCTGCAAAGAAGGAAAGAGCTTCAATCATGTCCAGCCGTGTGCCTACTATGGAACCGCGAATGGTAATGGCATTCATGACCATGTCAAAGATAGAAATTGGGAAATCACCCGGTGGCAGGCCATTTAGCACCAATGTGCCCCCTGCTCGCACATACCCCATAGCCTGAGAAAACGCTTTGGTGGAAACAGCGGTAATCAATCCCCCGTGCACGCCACCAACCTTTTTCTGCATAAATGTTGCTGGGTCTGTGTTTCTGGCGTTAACAGTGTACATGGCACCAAGCTTTTTGGCGGTTGCCAGTTTTTCATCATCAATGTCTACCGCCACAACATTTAGCCCCATTGCTACGGCGTATTGCACGGCCATTTGGCCTAATCCCCCAACGCCAGAAATGGCTACCCAGTTCCCTGCTCGCGTATCTGTCATCTTCAGGCCTTTATAAACGGTCAGGCCAGCGCACAGTACGGGGGCAACTTTTACGGGGTCCACGCCTTTGGGCAGATGGGCAATATAATTCGGATCAGCCACCACGTATTCGGCAAAGCAACCGTTTACGGAATAGCCCGTTTCTTCCTGCTTCGGGCAAAGGGTTTCCCATCCTGCTAAACAGTGCTCGCAATGGCCGCAGGCAGAATAGAGCCAAGGCACGCCTACAACATCGCCTTCCTTCACCCAGTCTACTTCGCTGCCAACTTGCACCACAGTTCCCACGCCTTCATGACCGGGAATAAACGGCAGATGTGGTTTTTTTGGCCAGTCTCCGCTGGCAGCATGCAAATCTGTATGACACACGCCGCAGGCTATCATCTTAACCAAAATCTGTGTGGGTTTAATGGTCGGGATGTCCAGCTCTTCAATGGTTAGTGGTTTGCCAAATTCATGAACCACAGCGGCTTTCATTTTTCCGGACATGATATGCTTCCTTATATTTTACAAACAGACATGAGAAATAAAAAAGGGCGAGGGGGAAGCCTCGCCCGTGTCATGTTTATGAGCCGCCAAGACTTTTGACAGCTTCAACCATTTTGGAAAGCACAGCCTGTGCATCTCCAAATACCATTGTGCAGTTCTTCTGGAAGAAAAGCGGGTTCTGTACGCCGGAATATCCAACGCCCGTGCCACGTTTAATGACAAATACCTGATGTGCTTTGTAAGCGTTCAAAATAGGCATGCCATAAATGGGGGAGGATTTATCTGTTAGGGCTTCCGGGTTCACCACATCGTTGGCACCAATAACCAGCGCAACATCCGTTGTGGCAAAACTATCATTTATGTCATCCATGTCATAAATCATGTCATATGGCACGCCGGCTTCAGCCAAAAGAACGTTCATATGCCCTGGCATACGGCCTGCTACAGGGTGGATTGCAAACTTAACATCCACACCATCGGCAACAAGAATTTTGACAAATTCGTAAAGTTTCTGTTGTGCCTGTGCAACAGCCAGTCCGTAACCGGGAATAATGATGACGCTGGAGGCATAACGCATGGTGGTGGCGGCATCTGCAGGATCAACAGATTGCATTTCACCCTGCGGCCCTTTGGCGCTGCTTGAGCTATCACCAAAGTTGCTGAACAATACGTTGGTGAGTGAACGGTTCATGGCTTTTGCCATCAACACGGTAAGCAGCGTGCCAGCAGACCCTACAACCATGCCAGCAATCATGAGGGCCGGGTTGTTCATCACATACCCTTCAAGCCCAACGGCCAGCCCTGTGAAGGCGTTGTAGAGCGAAATAACAACCGGCATATCGGCACCACCAATAGGCAGTGTCATGCACACGCCAAACAGCAGAGCCATCAGGAAGAATAGATCCCGCGGCAGCTCCCCCATTGGGGTGCTATACTGCATGACTGTGAGCGCACCTAATACCAAAGCAATAAGAAACACCCCAGCATTGAAAACACGCTGTCCAGTAAAGCGCACAGGCTTTTTCATCCGCCCGTCCAACTTGGCCCATGCTATAATGGAACCGGTAAGCGAAATGCACCCGATAAGCGCGCCCAAAACGGTAATGCTGAGGTGCAAGGGAGATGTTGGGTCATCGCTTAAAAGTTCTACAGCCGCCAAACAGGCAGCAGAACCACCGCCCATACCATTAAAAATGGCAACCATCTGTGGCATAGCTGTCATTTGCACGGTACGGCCACGCCAGCCAGCCCATGCGCAACCCAAAACCAGAGCCAGAACAGCCAATACCACATTTACCAGAAGATGCGGTTTTGCGGCTTCTGTTACGTTAAATAAATTTAGAAAAGTTGCTGCAATAACAAAGATCATACCGTAACCGGCTGTAACAATACCAGATACAGCCGTAACGGGGGAGGACATGGCTTTCAGCCCGTAAATAAACAGGCCGGCAGCAATAAGGCCACTTAAGCCCACAATGTATTCAATAAACATTTATTGCTGTTCCTTTTTGGGTGGAGCTGTTTTTTGGCTGGGCCGGAACATGGCAAGCATACGGTCTGTTACCACATAGCCGCCCATCACGTTGCCTGCGCCTAGAAAAACCCCAATAAAACCAATAATCTGTCCGGGAATGCTGGTGGCGTTAAACAGTGCATCCAACGCACCCACAACCACAATGCCGTGGATGAAGTTGGAGCCGGACATTAGGGGCGTATGCAGGATGGATGGCACACGGCTGATCACCACATAGCCGGTAAAGGCGGCCAGCATGAAAATGTATAAAGCGATAATAAAGGTCATGGATGTTGCGGTAATCATGATGCTTTCTCCACTGGCGGGCTTTCGATAAACTGTTTGATGGCATCATTAGTTATTGCACCATCATGCGTAAGAGTAGTGCCTTTAATGACATCATCCGTAAAATCAGGCTTCAGCACACCATCATGCACAACCTGTTCTAAAAGGTTGTAGATATTCTTGGCATAAAGCTCACTCGCCTGTGCTGCCAGGCAGGATGGCAGGTTTGTTGGCCCAACCAATGTAACGGGCCCAATTTTTGTAATTTCTCCTGCTTTTGTGCCTTCACAATTGCCGCCATTAGGGGCGCCCATATCCACTACAACAGATCCTTCCTTCATGGCGGCCAACTGGTCTGCGTCAATCAGGCGTGGGGCGTGTTTTCCGGGAACAGCCGCTGTGGTGATAATTAAATCTGCCTGTGCGATGTGTTGGCTGAGTGCGGCACGCACTTTTGTTTTTTCTTCGGGTGTCAGTTCACGTGCATACCCACCAGCTCCGCGGGCATCTACGCCGGTATCGACAAAGCGCGCACCAACAGATTCTGCTTCTTCTTTTGTTTCGGGGCGCACGTCGTAGCCTTCGCAAACTGCGCCAAGTCGATGTGCTGTTGCCAATGCCTGCAACCCGGCCACACCCAACCCCATAACCAACACGCGTGCCGCCCGGAGCGAGCCAACGGCTGTTGTCATCATGGGTAGGATTTTTTGCATATGCACGCAGCCCAGTAACGGAGCGTAATATCCGGCTAACGCGGCTTGGCTGGAAAGAGCATCCATAGCCTGTGCCCGGCTGATGCGTGGAATAAGCTCCATGGCAAATGTGGTGATCTTGCTATCGCGCAAAGCCTTTACCAGATCAGGCTGGGTTTTGGCGTAAATGAAAGACACCAGCAAACTGCCGGCTTTCATTTTTTTTACCGTCTCCACGCAGGGCGGCTGCACAGCCAGCACGATATCTGCATCTTCTAGAAGTTTTTGCGGATCTGCTTCTGTGGCAACGCCAGCCTGTGAGTATGCTGCATCCGTATAGGTTGCTGCGGCTCCTCCACCTTGCTCCAGAACCAGTGAGGCTCCAAGTTTGGCAATGCGCTGGGCGACTGAGGGAATCATGGCAACCCGTCTTTCATCGGTTGCCGTTTCCTTCAGAATTGCAATTTTAAGTGTCACGGTCTGTTCCAAACTCTGTTGTAAAAGTTGGGCAAAGGTCAGAACAGGTTTTGCATCCTGCCTGAGGCACGAAAATTATGACACTACGGCGCGTAGGGGTGCTGCAATGATGTGTATCAAAAACGTGGTCATAGTGTTCAAATAATTTGTTGTATTTTTGTTTAATGCTGGCACATCCCGTGTTCCGTATGTCGTGCGCTTAAACGGTTAACCACGGCATCGGGTTTCTGTGTCGGGCGGGTATCAAGGTTTTTGGGGCAGAAAAAAGCTGCGGGGCGTATAATCACTGGGGCAGATGCCCATGGCGGGCAATTCCATTTGGTTGCGTAATGGTCTAGGGTCTGCCGCCATCAGGCCATATATATGGCCGACATATATACAAGATCAAAAGCAGGTGGATTATGGGATATCGGGTTGCTGTTGTAGGCGCGACTGGAGCCGTGGGGCGTGAAATCCTCAAAACACTGGCTGAGCGGGAATTTCCGGTAGATGAAATTGTAGCGCTGGCCTCACCCCGTTCTACCGGGCGGGAAGTTTCGTTTGGAGATCGGGTTCTGAAAGTGCAGAACCTTGAAACATTTGATTTTACCGGTTGGGATGTTGGCCTGTTTTCTCCCGGTGGGTCTGTGTCTGCAAAATATGCACCCATTGCCGCCAAAGCCGGATGTGTGGTGATCGACAACACCTCTCACTTCCGTATGGATCCGGATGTGCCGTTGGTGGTGCCAGAAGTAAACCCCAACGCCCTTAAGCAGATCAAGCGCAACATTATTGCCAACCCCAACTGCTCTACCATTCAGATGGTGGTGGCACTGAAGCCCCTGCATGATCTGTTCACTCTCAAGCGGGTTGTGGTGTCCACCTATCAGGCGGTTTCTGGCGCAGGTAAGGATGGCATGGATGAGCTGTTCGCCCAGACGCGTGGCACCTTTGTGAATGATCCGCCCAAAATTGAACAGTTTCAGAAGCAGATTGCCTTCAACTGCATTCCGCAGATCGACCGTTTCATGGATGATGGTGCGACCAAGGAAGAATGGAAGATGCGAGTCGAGACCAAGAAAATTCTCGACCCGGATGTAGAAGTTATTGCCACCTGCGTGCGTGTGCCTGTGTTTATTGGCCATTCTGAAGCTGTTGTGGCTGAGTTTGAAGAGCCCGTTGATATCAAGCGCGCCTATGAAGCCCTGCGTGAAGCAGAAGGTGTTGTGGTGCTGGATAAGCGCGAAGATGGTGGCTACGTGACTCCGATTGACTCGGTGGGGGAAGACGCAACCTACGTTTCACGCCTTCGTGTCGATCCGACGGTCCCCAATGGCCTCGCGTTCTGGTGCGTGTCCGATAATCTGCGGAAAGGTGCGGCTTTGAACGCGGTGCAGATTGCCGAAACCATGATTGCTCTCGATCTCCTGCCCAGACACGGTTGAGTGAGAATCCCGCCCCTCTCGGCCTCGTGTTGGTCTGTTCAATTGACCGGCCAGAGGGGTGGGGCGTAGGACAAAAACGATGCAAACGCCGGATCCAGCCGGCGCTACGGGATAGAGACGGGGTACGAGGCAGACAATGCAGGATATCCGTAAGGCCCTCTATGTAGGGAGCCGAAGTGACGGCAGACTTATTCAGCGGCCCATGTCGCCGCATTTACAGGTCTACCGTTATCGCCTTTCCATGGTTCTTTCCATTATGAACCGTATTACGGGCGTTATCGCAACAGCAGGTGCAACACTGGGTGTGTTCTGGCTTGGGGCTGCGGCCAAAGGGCCAAAAGCCTTTGCCACAGCGCGTAAGGTTACGGGCAACCCGCTTGGGCAGCTTGTGCTAGTTGGCTGGCTGGCATCTGTTATTTACCACACTGTTGGCGGTATCCGCCATCTGATCTGGGATAGCGGTTACCGGTATGACAAAAAGGAAGTTAACAAGGATGGCCCGGTAGCCGTGGGTGTTACCGCTGGTGTCAGCACTGTTTTGGCGGCTGGCCTTTTGGCTGTTTCCATTTGTCGCAAACGCAGCCGCGCCAAAGCAGGAAAGGTATCCTGACATGAATGCTTCTGCTCCTCATATTGAAGTCATGCGCTCCCAGCTTGGGCGGGCACGCGGGCTTGGGGCCGGGCATTCCGGTGTAGGCCACTGGTGGGCCGAGCGTGTAACGGCGGCTTCCCTGCTTCCGCTTTCAACGTGGTTTGTGGTGCAAATGTTCCGCCTGGGCGGCGCAGATCATGCAGAAGTGGTGAAATGGGGCGGTAAGCCCGTAAATGCCACCATGCTGATCGCCCTGATCATCACCACCTTTTACCATGCCCAGCTTGGGCTTCAGGTGATTGTGGATGATTACGTGCATGGCAAGGCACATTTGCCAGCCCGCCTGCTTGTTAAAATTGGCACCTCCCTGTTGGGGTTGCTGGGCGTAATTGCCGTTATCAAGCTGTTTGTGCGCGGCAGTAACGCCAAATAAGCTGGACCACCGCCTTATAGAATCAAGAGCCTGTGCCGCCAGCGCCCCAAAGCCTGAAGCGCTGTGGCACGAACCTGAAAAGACTGACAGGCCGAACGCAATGGGAGCGCCGTCACGATGAACGCCAATACCTCTCCGTCACGGGGAGCTTACCGAATTGTTGATCACGCTTATGATGTTGTGGTTGTGGGAGCAGGTGGTTCGGGCCTGCGTGCAACGTTGGGAATGGGCGCAGCAGGGCTAAGCACTGCATGTGTTACCAAGGTTTTTCCAACACGTAGCCATACTGTGGCTGCTCAGGGGGGCATCGGGGCTTCTCTGGGGAATATGGCCGAAGATAACTGGCGCTGGCATATGTATGACACCGTAAAGGGGTCTGACTGGCTGGGCGATCAGGACGCAATTGAGTTTATGTGCCGTGAGGCCGTGCCTGCTGTGCGCGAGCTGGAGCACTTTGGTGTGCCGTTCTCCCGCACGGAAGATGGCAAGATTTATCAGCGCCCCTTCGGCGGGCATATGAGCGATTACGGCAAGGCCCCTGTGCCACGTGCTTGCGCTGCTGCCGACCGTACCGGCCACGCCATTTTGCATACGCTGTATCAGCAGTGCCTGAAGCACAATGTTGAATTTTTTGTCGAGTATTTTGCCATCGACCTTATCATGGATGAGGAAGGTGAATGCCGTGGCGTAATGGCTTGGTGCCAGGATGATGGCACAATCCATCGCTTTAACGCCAAGATGGTTGTGCTGGCCACTGGCGGCTATGGTCGTGCGTACCAGTCCTGTACCTCTGCCCATACCTGTACGGGTGATGGTAACGGTATGGCCATGCGTGCGGGCATTCCAACGCAGGATATGGAATTTGTGCAGTTTCACCCCACTGGTATCTACCCGGCAGGCTGCCTGCTGACGGAAGGTTGCCGTGGTGAAGGTGGTTATCTGACCAATTCCGAAGGCGAACGCTTTATGGAGCGTTATGCGCCAACGGCCAAAGATCTGGCATCGCGTGATGTGGTTTCCCGCGCCATGACGATTGAGATCAAGGAAGGCCGTGGCTGTGGTTCGAAAAAAGATCACATCATGATGCACCTTGAGCATCTTGGCTCTGATCTTCTGCACCAGCGTCTGCCGGGTATTATTGAAACGGCACGTATTTTTGCGGGTGTGGATGTTACCAAGGAACCTGTGCCGGTTCTGCCAACCGTGCATTATAATATGGGTGGTATCCCCACCAATATTCATGGTGAAGTGGTGCGCCCGACCCCAGATAACCCGGATGCCGTTGTGCCGGGGCTGATGGCCGTGGGTGAAGCAGCCTGTGTTTCCGTGCATGGTGCAAACCGTCTGGGCACAAACTCTCTGCTGGATCTTATCGTATTTGGCCGTGCTGCCTCTCGTCGTGCTGCGGAAGTGGTAAAACCAACAGACTTTACCCGTCCGCTGCCTGCCGGTGCGGGTGAAGCTGCGCTGGATCGGCTGGATCGTCTGCGTTATGCCAAGGGTGGCACCAAGGTTTCTGCCCTGCGTGAGCGTTTACAGCGTGATATGCAAACACATGCTGCTGTGTTCCGTACGCAAGAAAGCCTACAGGAAGGCGTGGACAAGATTCGCGATATCTGGAACGGCGTGAGCGATATCTCTGTGGCAGATTCTTCTTTGATCTGGAACAGCGATCTGATGGAAGCGCTGGAGTTTGAAAACCTGCTGGCGAACGCTACTGTCACGCTGGAAAGTGGCCTTGCGCGGCATGAAAGCCGTGGGGCGCACGCGCGGGATGATTATCCTAACCGTGATGACAAGGAATGGCTCAAGCATTCCGTATCGTGGCTGGATGATAAAGGTGGCGTGAAGCTAACCTACCGTCCGGTGCATATGAAGACCCTGACCGATGATGTGCAGGTCTTCCCACCCAAAAAGCGCGTTTACTGAGTTATCGGAACGAACGGGCGATAAAGGGAGGCGAACATGGTTGAACTCAGACTGCCGCGCAACAGCACGATCGGGAAAGGTAAAACCTTTCCCGCACCAGCCGGTGCAAAAAACGTTAGAACATTCCGGATTTACCGTTGGACGCCGGATGATGATAAAAACCCGGTTATTGATAGCTACGAACTTGATCTGGATACCATCGGGCCAATGGTGCTGGATGCCATCATCCATATCAAGAACGAAGTAGATCCTACACTGACATTCCGGCGTTCCTGCCGTGAAGGGATTTGTGGGTCCTGCGCCATGAATATTGATGGGGAAAACACGCTTGCGTGCCTTAAGCCCATCAAGGATATCAAGGGCGATGTGCGCATCTATCCGCTGCCGCATATGCCAATTGTAAAAGATCTGGTTTCCAATCTGGATGGTGCTTATGCGCAGTTGCGTTCCATCCAGCCTTGGATGCAGGCAGACAGCGCCCCTCCGCCGGATTCCGAACGGAAGCAGAGCATTGAGGAACGCGCCAAGCTGGATGGGATGTGGGAATGCATTCTGTGCTTCTGCTGCACAACCTCTTGCCCATCCTATTGGTGGAATGGTGACAAGTATTTAGGCCCAGCCGTTCTTCTGGCTGCTTATCGCTGGATTGCCGATAGCCGCGATGAACATACGGGTGACCGTTTGGATGGGTTGGAAGATACCTTCAAACTGTATGCGTGCCGCACCATCATGAACTGCACCCAGACATGCCCGAAGGGTCTGAACCCAGCCAAGGCCATTGGGCGCATTAAGGAACTGCAACTGGAACGGAAAGTCTGATTTTTCGTTTTTCCAGAAAATAGACGCAAAAAACCTGGTATGGCTTTGCCTTGCCGGGTTTTTTGTAACGTCAGCAGCGATATACCTTCTTCCGCGCCTTCTGCATTGACGGCAGCAAAGGAAGGTGGAACATGAAACCTGCTAGAAGACGATCTGTTTGGTAGTGAGGTTTTTTGTGTTTGACGGCCATCTTTCTTCATCATCTGGCCGCGCGCGGGCCTGGACTGACAGCCTGTTTGTAGATCACGCTATTTTCCGCTTGATGTGGACCAACTTCCACGCAGTTATTCCTGGCAAAGTATATCGGTGTAACCACCCCACTCCTGCGCGTTTGAAAAGGGCCATGGGGCGGTTGGGCTTGCGTACGCTGGTGAATTTACGTGGGCATAGAAAATGCGGGTCTGATGCTCTTTCCCGCAATGCTGCACGCGGCCTTGGTTTGCACCATATAGATATGGCGTTTGAAAGCCGTGGCGCCCCCCATAAGGACAGAATTCTGCGGTTTGCAGATATGTATCAAAAGCTAGATTTTCCAATACTGATGCATTGTAAATCGGGCGCAGACCGCGCCGGCTTGGCATCTGGCTTGGTTGTGTTGTTTGAGGGCGGATCTGCCCAGCAGGCGCTTAAGGAACTTTCTTGGAAATACGGACACTTCCGTAGCTCTCGTACAGGTATTTTGGATGCTTTTTTTCTGCACTATCAGGCAGAAGGAGAAGGCCGCATGCCTTTTCTTGAGTGGGTGCGGAATGAATATGATGAGCACGCTTTAAAAGAAGAGTTTGTAGCAAATAAGCTATCTTCTTTTCTGACAGATCAGGTTTTGCGGCGCGAATAAGCGCTGCAAAAAATTACGGCTTCCACAATCCTTTTTGATGATAAGGCCATGATATCACATGGTTCCTCATAAACCTGTGCCTGTTCTGGCCGTTGTTGCCGCACTGCTTTCATGGGCCTGTGCGTATCCTGTTGTGCGGCTAGCACTACCTTTTTTTGCACCTGTTTCGTTAGCTGCCGCACGTTATATGGTGGCTGCGTGTCTTGTTGTATGCTGGTTGTGTGTAAAACGCCCACAGTTGCCACGGCTAAAGGATCTTCCACGCTTTTTGGCATGTGGCGGCATTGGCATTGCGCTTTACAATATCCTTTTTAATACAGGGGAGCAGACAGTTTCTGCCGGTGCGGCCAGTCTATTATTGAATACAGCTCCTTTTTTAGCCGCTATTGCCGCCGTTCTGTTTTTAAATGAACGTCTGACACTATGGGGCTGGTTAGGTTCTCTTACCAGTTTTACTGGTGTGGTGATTATTGGCAGTGGGCAGCCCGGCGGCCTTGGTTTTGGTTCTGGCACTACGGTTATGCTGGCAGCAGCTTTATGCTCTGCAACCTACTATCTGCTCCAACGGCCTTTAGTAACGCGCTATGGAGCGTTAGTGACCACAGCCTATATTTTGCTGATTGGTGCTGGCCTGCTTTTGCCGTGGCTCCCTAGCGCCATAAGCGCGCATAATGGTTGGCAGGCTTGGGCACTGGTTGGGGTGCTGGGCATATTTCCATCTATTTTGGGGTATGGCGCTTGGGCGCATGTGGTGGGGCAGGTGGGGGTCACCCGTTCTTCTGGGCTGTTGTATTTACTCTCTCCCACAACGCTTCTGCTGGCATTTGTATTGGTAAGAGAAGTGCCAAATGTGCGCACTCTTATTGGTGGGTGCATTGTGATGGCAGGCGTTGGGCTAATGCAGATGTATGGCCACCCGCGCCCGCAAGTGAAGGCATAAAAAAACCACTTCAGACATTAAAATCTGAAGTGGTTTTGCAAGAATAAGTTTTAAAACAAAGTTATGTTCTAAAACTTTGCCTTAGATTGGCAGGGTTTTTTCCAGTGTGGTGCTGATAGCCGTTAGGCCGGGTAGGATCTTGCCTTCCAGCCATTCCAGAAAAGCCCCACCTGCGGTGGAAACATAAGACATCTTATGCAGCACACCCGCATGGCGGAGGGCGGAAACAGTATCCCCACCACCGGCTACGGTTTTCAGTTTGCCTTCCTGCGTGAGCTGGGCAGCAGCCTGAGCTACAGCATTGGTGCCTTCATCAAACGGTGGCAGCTCAAACACGCCCAAAGGCCCATTCCAGACCAGCGTTTTTAGGCCTGCAAGCTTGCTTTGCAGCAGCTTTACTGTTTCTGGGCCAACGTCCAGCGCCATCCAGCCATCAGGAATAGCCGTTGCGGGCACAACCTGTGTGGGGGCTCCTGCAATAAAATCTTCCGAAATTACGACATCTACGGGAAGAATGAGATCGCATTTTTTGGCTTGGGCCTGTTCCATAATCGTACGTGCTGTATCCAGCATGTCTTTCTCGATCAGGGATTTGCCAACCTGTAGGCCCTTGGCGGCCAGAAACGTGTTGGCCATGGCGCCGCCAATAGCCAGCATGTCCACCTTAGCCAGCATGTTTTCAAGTAGCTGAAGTTTGGTGGAAATTTTTGCGCCGCCCACAATAGCCCCTACGGGCCGCTCCGGATTTTCCAGCGCAGCATACAGGGCTTCCAGTTCCGCCTGCATCAACCGGCCACCATAAGATGGCAGATGGGCTGCAACACCAGCAGTAGAAGCGTGTGCCCGATGGGCGGCAGAAAAGGCATCATTCACATACACATCGCCCAGACTGGCGAGGGCAGCGGACAAGCCTGCATCGTTCTTTTCTTCACCCGGCTGGAAGCGCGTGTTTTCCAGCAGCAGGATGTCTCCATCCTGCATGGAGCGCGCAGCAGCCTCTGCATCCGGGCCGATGCAATCATGCGCAAAGCTGACGGGCCGCCCCAAAGCTGTAGCCAGAGCCGTAGCTATGGGCTGGAGCGACATATCCGGCACCACCTTGCCTTTTGGCCGGTCAAAATGGCTGAGCAGGATAACCCGCCCGCCTTTTTCAGCCAGTTCACGAATGGTGGGCACAACACGTTCAATACGTGTTTCGTCCGTTACCTTCCCGTCTTTCATGGGGACGTTCAGGTCTACGCGCAGCAGAATACGTTTGCCCTTGGGGTCAAGCGTATCCAGCGTGCTGAAGGGAAGTTCCGCCATTACAGGCTCCCGAACAGGGCGGCTGTATCAGACATGCGGTTGGAGAAGCCCCATTCGTTATCGTACCAAGCGCAGACACGAACAAGCTTGCCGCCATCTACCAATGCTGTCTGAGTTGCATCGAATGTTGAAGATGCCAGCGCATGGTTGAAATCAGAGCTGACAAGCGGTGCATCAGAATAAGCCAGAGCGTTTTTCATCTTGCCGGAATCTACAACGGCCTTGATGGCATTGTTGACATCTTCAACCGAAGTTGGCGCGTTTTTGGGTACAAAGTCCAGAGAAACGATGGAAACATTGGCGGTGGGAACACGAATGGCGGTGCCATCCAGCTTGCCTTTAAGCTGCGGCAGAACCAACCCAACAGCGCGGGCTGCACCAGTGGAAGTCGGGATCATGTTCAGGCCAGCAGCGCGGGCGCGGCGCAGATCCTTGTGCAGGGTATCCACTGTGCGCTGGTCACCTGTGTAGGAATGGATGGTGACCATATAGCCACGTTCAATCCCAAAGGCATCTTCCAGCACCTTGGCCACTGGGGCCAGACAGTTGGTGGTGCAGGATGCGTTGGAGATCACGGTCATGTCCGGTGTCAGCACATCCTGGTTCACGCCGTAAACAATGGTGGCATCTACATCTGTCGCGGGTGCGGAAACAATAACCTTGCGGGCGCCAGCCGTAAGCAGAGGCTGGGCTTTTTCCTTGGAGGTGAACAGGCCTGTGCATTCCATGGCCACATCAACGCCCTGGAAAGGCACTTTGGAGGGATCACGTTCCGCAGAAACGGTAATGGGGTCCCATGTGCGGCCGTTGGCGGTGACAATAATTTTGTTGCCATCCACCCGAATATCAGCAGGCAGGCGACCATGTACGCTGTCATAGCTTAGCAGATGGGCATTGGCTTCTACGCTGCCCAGATCATTGATAGCTACAGGCACAACATCGGTGCGTCCGCTCTCAATAATGCCGCGCAGCACAAGGCGGCCGATGCGTCCGAAGCCATTGATAGCGATTTTGACTGCCATGGTTTTCTTTCTCCGTTCTGTCGTTCTGTGATCTTGTGCGATCTTCTTATTGTTACAACGGCTCCCGCTCTTGCCGACGGGAGGTAGGTGATGACGCCTGAAGGAACCTTTCTTCTATGGCGCCGGATGCGCGCAAGTGTTTTAAAACCCGCGCACAAATCGCTCCGGCAGTAATGCCAAAACGTTCATACACCGCGTTGGCAGGTGCGGATACGCCAAAATCATCCATACCAACGAAAAATCCTTGGCTACCCAGCCAGCGTTCCCATCCGAACCCCGATGCAGCTTCAATCCCCACACGCAGCACATCCGTGCCCAGAATGGTTGTTTTGTAAGCTTCGGGTTGATTGGAAAAGACTTCCCAACAGGGAATGGAAACCACAGCAGCCTGTACGCCGTGTTGCCGCAAAAGCTGTTCTGTTTCCAGTGCAATACTTACCTCTGGGCCGGAGGCTATAAGGGTAACGTGCCGCGAGCTACTGCCATGCAAAATATATCCCCCACGGGCAGCAGACCCCTGCATGGGCACTGCATAGGAATGTTCGGGCGGGGTAGGGCAGAGCATGATAACAGCAGGGCCAGATTGCCAACGGATGGCCGCCTTCCAGCAAGCAAATGCTTCCTGTGCATTTGCTGGCCGAAAAACGGCCAAATGAGGCATGGCGCGTAGGCTGGCAAGTTGTTCTACTGGTTGCCAGCTTGCCCCATCATGGCTGAGAGCCAGCCCATCATCTGTTAAAAGGTAGATAATTTTCTGGCGCATCAGTGCGGCCATGCGGAGTGCCGCCCGCATACGATCCACTGTAATCATGCTGGCAATGCCACAGGGCAAAATACCACCATGCAAGGACATGCCATTTAACATTCCGGCCATGCCATGTTCCTGAATATTACATGGCCAGTCTGGTTGGATGTGCGCTGCGGCAGATGTGCGCGGCAACGCAGAGGTAGCCGTTAAGACTGTCAGTTCTGGTAAAAGAGCGGAAAGCGTATGCAGGCTGGTAATGGCCGCCTGCTGGGTGGAGGCCTGATGTGTGAGTTGCATGGCACGGCGGCAAAGCCGGTTCCAGTCCTCCATCAATAGGCTGGGGAATGTATTGGTCGTTTCACGCTCAAAGGCGGTGCGTTGGCGGTGTCTGGCCAGCCGTTTTAGCCAAGAACGGTATGTTGTGGCGCCGCGTCTGGCAGTTGGGCTCCAAGGGCCGGTCAGTTCTTCTTCTGGAGATAGGCTGGGTTGGGGGTGAAAGGTTTGTGGGCTTTCAGGCGGCATGCAAGCAATAAGTGTTGGTTTTTTAGCGCGCATGGTGGCTGCTAAAGCGCCGTTGATGGCGCTTAATTGTGATGCGTCCACTTTGCGGATGCTCCACCCAGATGCGCTGAAACGTGCCAAAGAGTTTGAAAACTCGGTTCTATCTGCTCCCGGTGTGGGGCTAACCAGAACGGCAAGTTGGGTCAGCCCAAAACGTCCGGCAAGCTGCGCGGCTTCCATGGCAACACCTGTTGCCAAATCTCCATCACGCGCAAGCACCCATGTGCGGTGGTTTACCAATGAGCGTCCATAGCGCTTTGCCAGCAGGTGTTCTGCAAGTGCCATACCAGCTGCGGCTGCAATGCCTTGCCCAGCAGGGCCGGGGGCGGTTTCTACGCCCGGGTGGACGCCATATTCCAAAGGGGACTCGGAAAACGCATAAGTGCCGCTAAGGTGCAACATGGCCTGCAATAAAGGATGCAAGGTAGCGGAAGGTACAACAAACCTGTCTCGGTCGGGCCAATCGGGGTGTGTTGGATCAAAACGCAGCATGCGGCACCACAGTGCCGTAACAGGCAGGCAAAGTGTTTGCAGCAACGCCAGATGCGCAGAATTTCTGGTTTTACCAAGCAGTACACGGGCTGCCGCACATAGGCGCAGCACAACGGTATCCTGTGCAGGTAGGGCTGCTACAGGGGAAGTAAATGGATGCTCTATGAGTGTGGCCTGTGCCATTGGAAAGAGAGTGTGGAACGAATTTTTGCTGCTGAAAAGGGTATGAAAAGGCCCAAAGGGCTTGCACCCGGTGCAGGACAGCGCGAAAGAAATAAAAATGGCCCCGTAAAGCCATGTTGAATTGCCATTATACGTTCTGGTGGAGAACTGTCCTGTTATGCTGCCCGTTTCCCGAGTTACAGAAAAAGGGTCTTTTCTCCGTGTCGTTGTTGCGGGGTGCGTGCTGGTTGGCATGACAGGCTGCAAGCTGGTTGATCAAAAAACCTTCAACCCAAACGCAGGCGTGGCACCCAAGCCATATATTCCGCCACCGCCACCGGGGCCGCCACCTGTGCCACCATTGATTGAACTGGCTGCTGGCACCCCTGCATCGCAATGGGAAGCTCCGGTTGATCAGATTACGCGCCTTGCCCTTAGCCGCAAACCTGATGTTCTGTTTGTTGTCAGATGTCTTGTGCCGCCACAGGCCAATGCAGATGCGGAACAATCTTCCCTGATGAACTTGGTGCAGGGTGATGGCCGTGCCGTGTTGCAGGAAATGATTAATGCTGGAGCATCAGAGGCGCAGGTGGAAATGTCCGCTATGCCCGATTCTTCCGTGACGAAACCGGTTGTGCGGGTGTATGTGCGGTAAAGCAGCACTATATACACAAACGTGTGAACACACAGGCCAGACGGCCGATGGGTACGCGCCATGCCCCGACCGTTTCTGACGAGAAGCGAGGAGAAAGTTAGCGTGGGAGCGATAAAAAACGCCCGCCATCCTTTTTATGATCACTGCCATGAGGCGCTAGATCAGATCAAACATCAGGGGCGTTACAGAACCTTTACGCCATTAGCGCGTCAGGCAGAGCGTTTTCCTCTGTACGAAGAGGCTGTGCGCGATCTGCCGCAAGGGCGTGAAGTTATTGTATGGTCAACTAATGACTATCTGGGCATGGGCGTTGTGCCGGAGGTGCAGGACGCTGCTATCGCCGCTATTCGAGAGCATGGAGCTGGCGCAGGCGGTACGCGTAATATTGCCGGCACAAGCCCGCTGCATACACAGCTAGAAGCAGAACTTGCTTCCTTGCATGGTAAAGAAGCTGGGCTGCTGTTTATTTCTGGCTATGTTTCCAACCAGGCCAGCTTGCAAACCATTCTGACATCCATGCCAGGTTGGATCTGTTTTTCAGACCGACTGAACCATGCGTCCATGATTGCGGGTATTAAAGGTGCGCGCGGATCTCAGACAGTCATTTATGAACATAATGACCTGAAAGATCTGGAAGAAAAACTGGCCGCTGCGCCAAAAGATGCCCCCAAGCTGATTGCGTTTGAGAGCGTTTATTCCATGGACGGTGATATTTCCGATATTGCCGGAACCTGCGCGCTTGCCCGTAAATATAATGCACTGACTTATCTGGACGAAGTGCATGCTGTCGGCCTGTACGGTCAGGAAGGTGGCGGCGTTTCCCAGCGCGATGGTGTGGCCGATCAGGTTGACATTATTGAAGGCACACTGGCCAAGGGCTTTGGTGTGCATGGCGGTTACATTACGGCTTCTGCTGAAATTGTAGATTTCCTGCGCTCTACAGCTTCTGGCTTTATTTTCACTACAGCTTTGCCGCCACCGGTTGTGGCGGGGGCGCTTGCCAGCGTGCGCAAGGTGCGCGCGGAAAACTGGCGGCGCGAGTCTATTTTTGAACGTGTGAACACATTCCGCCATCGGCTGCGGGCTGCGGGTGTGCCATTCACCATGACACCCAGCCACATTGTGCCCATTCCTATTGGGGATGCAGAGCGTTGCAAACGCATCTGCCGCCGCTTGCTGACGGAATATGGGCATTACGCAACACCCATCAATTATCCAACTGTGCCGCAGGGTACGGAGCGCCTACGCCTAACCCCGGGGCCGTTCCATACGGATGAGATGATGGATGATCTGATTAACGCGCTGAGTGTGCTCCTGCGTGAAGAAGGCATTATGCCCGCACGCCAGGCAGCTTGTTCCGCCGCGTAAGAAAAACCATTATGGCGGGTGAGGTTGAAGCCCGCACCCGCCATAATAGGTTTAGTGGCTGCTTTTCAGCTTATCCACGGCAGTTTTAAGTTCAGACAGAGAAACTGCACCGGGAATAATTGCCTGATCCCCAATAATGAAGGTGGGCGTTCCTTCCAGATTGATGGAGCGGGCCAGAGCAACATTTTTTGCCAGCGCTGTGGTAACGGCTGAGCTTTTCATATCCTTCACCAGCTTGTCTGTATCCACTCCTGCCTGATGTGCTGCATTCCGGATTCGATCCATGCCGGGGGCAGAAGAATCCGCCATCAGGATTTTTTGGAATGGAATGTACTTGCCCTGTAGGCCGGCGGCCATAATGGCCTGTGCATCCAGTGTGCTATTAGCCCCCAGAACAGGAATAACCTTTTCCACCAGCCTTAAGTCTGGTTCTGCGGCAACAAGCGCATCCAGATCATCCAGAACCTTGCGGCAGTAAGGGCAGCGTGGATCGTAAAACTCCACCACATTCAGGGAGCCCTGTGGGTTCCCCAGCACCACATCAGTAGAACTTCCGCCAAAAAGCGGCTTGTTATGGCGTACCAAGTCTAGCGCAGAGGCATTTTTCTGCGCTGCGGCTTGGTTTTGCAGGGAGGCAATCGCATCCGACAGAATAGTGGGGTCGGTTTTCAAGGCGTTGCGCATGATGTTTACAATTTCGGCACGCTGGGCTGGTGTAAAGCTGCTGTCTGCTGCACGTACAGGCGCGGAGTCCGCACAAAACAGAGCGGTGGCCAATGCGCCAGCGCTTACTGTAAGGCGGAAGAAAGATTTCAGATTCTGCATGGTGTCCTTGTCCATAAACTGGAATGGTATGGCACGTGCGGTCATTACGGCAAGGTTGGGCTGTTGCTGCCCGCCGTAAAGCAGGTTAATCCAGAGGGATACCATCCAGACGACTGCCCGCCGGACGGGCCCAGTAGTGGAGAAAGCAAGGCGTGGCCGCCCGTTCTATTATCCCTCGTTTTACGCGGTTTAAAACCGTGCTTTCTGGTTCTCGCAAGCGTGCGGGGGCTTTGGCTCTTGCTCTTACCTCTGTTCTGCCAGCCTGTAGTTCTGGCAGTCATATTGCGCAACCTGTGGAAACAGGATTTGTGGGAGAGGTTGTGGCGGATGAACCGCAGGCCGTTCTGGTTGGGCGTGATGTTCTGGCTAAAGGGGGCAACGCAGCAGATGCTGCGGCTGCTCTTGGGTTGGCCCTTTCTGTTACGCTGCCTTCCCGAGCCTCTTTGGGTGGTGGTGGTGCATGTCTGGCATGGAAGCCGGGTGAAAGCGCTGGGCAGGCCTTTGTATTTCTGCCCAGAGCCGGGCTGAATGACACCGGGGCGGATCGTCCTGCTTCTGCTCCCATGCTGGCGCGTGGCCTGTATTTAATGCAGCTGCGTTACGGCAGTGTGGATTTTGCTGATCTGTTGTTGCCTGCGCGTAATCTGGCCTCTCGTGGTGTGCCGGTGGGCGGGTTGTTGGCGTCTGACCTTGCTGCTGTACAGGCACCTTTGCTGGCAGATGAAAAAACCCGTGCCATTTTTGGCAATGCCAACGGCAACGTATTGGTAGCAGATGACGTGATGGTGCAGACACGTCTGGCGGGTGCACTGGAGCGGATGCGTATTGCTGGTGTGGGCGATCTTTACGCCGGCGCACTGGGCCAGACATTTGCAGAGGCTGCGCGTGTTGCCGGTGCGGGGCTGACAACGTTGGATTTGCGCGCAGCTATTCCTGTGGCAGCACAGCCGCTTACAGCGCGTGTTGATGGCATTGATATCAGCTTCTTGCCGCCACCTGCAGATGGTGGGTTTGGTATGGCTGCGGCGTATCTTTCCAATGTGGGGCAGAATGGCGGCCGCGTAAGGGCGGAAACGGCTGTATCTGGTTGGCGTGCGCGGCAGGGTGCAAAAGGAGCTGCTACCAGTATTGCAGATGCACAGGCTCTTCTGAATTCTGGCCACATTCCTGCTGGCTCGGTTCTACCTGCCTTGCCTGCTTCCACATCTTTTGTGGTGACGGATAGGCAGGGTGAATCTGTAAGTTGTGCATTCACCATGAACAATCTATTTGGTACCGGGCGTATTGCTGGGTCTACAGGCATTATGCTGGGGGCTTCCCCCGTGCGGAAACCTTTGCCGCTTCTGCCTGTTGCTATTGCGCACCGGGGTAACCAGTTTCAGGCTGCGGCCACGGCATCTGGGCAGAATGTGGCGGCAGATACGGCAGCCGTAGCCTTGCAGGCAGCAATAGCGGGGAGCCGCCCACAGGTGACCAATGGTGTGGGGCGTGCCAATTTTGTGTCCTGCCCAGCCGGTTTGCCGGGGGATGGCAGTAAATGCTTTGGTTGGACTGACCCCAGAGGGTTTGGGCTAGCTCTTTCTTCCGATCATGGGAAAAAGAGCTGATAATTTTTAGAATCTTAAAAGATGGCAGATGAATTTTATGCTGCCATCTTGAAAAGTTGCCAATTTGTTCTTAATGGAACAGGTAGAGATCGCAACATTAGCAAAAAGTTTCCATAAAGCGGTTACCCAGTACATTCGTTGCTGCCGTAGGGGCTTTATGGCAGGAATTGAACGCATAATCTTTTGTGCATGGTGCGTTATGCACATTCAAGGGCCTTACGTACATCTGGCAGTCCGGCCCACAGGAAGGGAATGGTAAAAATGGATAAGGCAAAGGCTCTGGAAGGCGCGCTGGGACAGATTGAACGTGCTTTTGGCAAAGGTTCTGTCATGCGCTTGGGGCAGCGTCCCAAGGTAGAGGCAGATGTTATTCCTACTGGTTCCCTTGGGCTGGATATTGCGCTGGGTATTGGTGGGTTGCCCCGTGGCCGTGTGGTGGAAATTTACGGGCCAGAAAGCTCTGGTAAAACCACGCTTGCGCTGCATGCCATTGCAGAAGCACAAAAGCGTGGTGGCACTTGTGCTTTTATTGATGCCGAGCATGCGTTGGATCCCGGTTATGCCAAAAAGCTGGGCGTGGATGTAGATAACCTGCTGATCAGCCAGCCAGATGCGGGTGAACAGGCGTTGGAAATTGCAGATACACTCGTGCGATCCGGCGCTATTGACGTTTTGGTGGTAGATAGTGTTGCAGCACTGGTGCCGCGCGCAGAACTGGAAGGAGACATGGGCGATAGCCATGTTGGCCTTCATGCGCGTTTGATGAGCCAGGCTTTGCGTAAGCTTACGGGTACGGTGGCACGCTCCAATACTCTGATGATTTTCCTGAACCAGATCCGCCTGAAAATTGGTGTGATGTTTGGTAATCCGGAAACAACCACGGGTGGTAATGCCCTGAAGTTCTATTCTTCCGTGCGTATGGATATTCGCCGCATCGGGTCTATCAAGGACAAGGATGAGGTGACAGGTAATCAGACGCGCGTAAAGGTTGTTAAAAACAAGATGGCGCCACCTTTCCGTCAGGTAGAATTTGATATCATGTACGGCGAAGGCATCAGTAAGGTTGGTGAGCTGATTGATCTTGGCGTAAAAGCCGGAGTTGTTGAAAAATCTGGCTCATGGTTTTCATACGATAGCCAGCGCATTGGGCAGGGGCGTGAAAATGCCAAGCAGTTCTTGCGTGATCACCCAGAAATGGCCGCGGATATTGAACGCCGCGTGCGTGAACACGCAGGCGTTGTTGCCGAGGCTATGATGGTGGCACCAGAACACCATGAAGGTGACTAAAGTTTTCTAGCTTATAGCGCGATAGAGCAGGCGGGCTTGCGCATCATAAGATGCCAGCACCGCCTGTTCTGCTTTGTTGGTAGGTGCATCCGTAAAGCCTGCTTTCTGCCAAAAGCCAATGGCGTGGCAGGTAGATGTAAGTAAAAGAGTATGCAGGTTTTGCCTGCGCGCAGCCTGTTCGGCCAATAGCAAAGCCTGTTGTGCAAACCCTTGCCCCCTTACTGTTGGGGATAAGGCAAGATCATGAATATACCAACTATCTGCCTTACGAGGCAGGGTATGCAGCAAGGTGTTTAATGGCGGGGAAACAAGGCCTTGCCATGGGTGGCTTATCAGATAGCCAAGCACTTCTTTACCCCGCAAAAGAGAAAAGCAGCCATCAGGTGCAAGTTTCAGGCGTTCTTCAAAAACGACCAGATCTTCCATGTAATCGGGATGGATACGGGCAGTTAATGTCATAACACCGGCAAGATCATCTGGTGTCATGGAACGCCAAGTGGTATCTGCGCTGGGAGTCATATAGAATTTCCGTTTTTTCCTTATACAGTTATTCAGCTTAAAGGCTGATAACTGGAAAAGTGGGTAGGCATGACGGCACGAGTAAGACTGACATTGCGGCTAGATGCAGATGGTAAGCCTGCGTTGGGGCATGGTAAGATACATCTTCTGGAAAAGTTGGAAGAAACAGGCTCCATTTCAGCGGCGGGGCGCGCCATGGGTATGTCTTACCGCCGTACATGGCTGTTGGTAGATAATCTGAACCAGCTTTTTAAGGAACCTCTGGTTATCACGCGGCCCGGCGGTGGTGGTGGGGCTTTTCTTACACTTACAGGTAAAACTGTTGTCACGCTGTATCGGCAGATTGCAGATAAGGCAGCACAGGCTGCTCGTTCTGATATAGCGGAACTGGAAAATTTATTGTCTGCGTGCCCACAAAAAACCTCACCAGAATGAGATGGGTCTATTCAGAACAATGAAACAACCATCCCATAAAATTTAGCAAAAGAGCGGGAGACAGACGTGTCAGCAAATGTGCAGCGACGTGATGTAATCAAGGCAGGGGCAGGCGCTACCCTGGCTTCGCTGGTAGGGGGTGCCATTAGGCGGGCACATGCCGAAGGGCTAGCAAATGCTACTGGTGCATTTGATGATAACACAGTTGCGCAGATTGCTCGCAGGCTGGCAAATGGACCTTACAAGGGGCCAGATCAAACGTTACCAAAGGCACTTTCAAACCTGAATTTTGATCAATTCCGGAGCATTGCCTACCGTCCAGATCGCGCTTTGTGGGCTGGCGATAATTTGGGTTTTGATGTGGAATTTTATCCGCGTGGTTTTTTATACAAGCCGCGGATCGAAATTTACGAAGTGCAGAATGGGCAGGCAGCAGCTGTTCCCTATTCTCCAGATTTGTTTACATATGCAGATCCTTCTTTGCGGGTAGAAGATAATCTGGGTTTTGCAGGTTTGCGGCTACGTGCCCCCATTAACACCCCGGGTGTAATGGAAGAGTTCTGTGTTTTTCTTGGGGCATCGTATTTTCGTGCAGTAGGTAAAGACCAGATTTATGGGCTTTCTGCACGTGGCTTTGCTGATGGCACGGGTGATCCTAAAGGCGAGGAATTTGCTCTTTTTCGCGCCTTCTGGTTGGAAAAACCTCAGCCGGGCGTGCAGTCTGTTGTTATACATGCGCTGTTAGATAGCCCATCTCTTACAGGGGCATTTCGTTTTACCATCCGCCCCGGTGACAGCACGGTGTTTGATGTGCAGTCCACATTATTCCCACGCACCAAGATAGAACAATCTGGCATCGCGCCCCTTACGGGCATGTTTTATTTTGATGGCAACGATCGCAACCACATTGATGACTGGCGCCCCGCTGCGCATGATAGCGAAGCTCTGCAAATGTGGACAGGAGCAGATCAACAGCTTTATCGCCCATTGCGTAACCCGCTTGATCTCCAGTTTTCAACATTTTCTGATACCTCTCCGCGCGGTTTCGGGCTGATGCAGCGCAGACGTTCTTTTCATGATTATGAAGATCTGGCCTTGCATTATGAAAAGCGTCCCTCCCTGTGGATTGAGCCTATTGGAGACTGGGGTTCCGGCTGGGTAGATCTGGTGGAAATTCCTACACCCAATGAAGTAAACGATAATATTGTTGCCTTCTGGCGGCCCAAGGAACCTTTGCTGGCTGGCAAGGAATACAGCTTCACCTATCGTATGTACTGGGGATGGGATGCACCTTTTCCCACTCCGTTGGCGCGTATTGGTGCCACACGTGTAGGCGCTGTGGTGGATGATAAGACCGCTCGTTTCTTCGCCATAGATTTTGTGGGCGCACCTTTTGAGCATCTGCCAAAAGACACGCACTTCCACGTTTCTCCGCAAGCATCTGCGGGCACAATTCGTAATGTTGTTGTAGAGCCAAATCCGGAAATTAACGGTTGGCGCACAACATTTGAGTTTGTGCCAGGTGATGCCAAGGTGGCGGATTTAAGTTGTGCCCTAGAAACCGATACGGGCCCAGTGTCTGAACAGTGGCTATACCGATGGACGCCGTAAGCATGCCGGATTCTACACAAATGTTTCGTGCTCTCCCTTCAGAATCTCCGTTGGATATGCCGGTGCAGGATTTTCATGCTGCACCCAATATGGCAGGGCGTGGCCGCACGCCTCTTACCTCTCCGCGGAATATCGTGCTGCGTCGGTTGGCTGTTATTGGATCAGCATTGTTGCTGACGGCCTACGGGGCATGGCGCACGCATAAAGTGATGGATGAAGCAGGTGTTTCCACCTTGGGTGTGATCATGCTGCTGTTGTTTATTGCTCTATTTATGTGGATTGCACTGGCATTTACATCTTCTGTTGCCGGGTTCTGTTCTCTGGTTGCGCATGGTGGCCTTGGGCTAGGTATCAGCAAATCTGGCCCGCTGCCGCAGCTTACACGGCGGAATGCTGTTCTGCTACCTACGTATAATGAGCCTCCTCGCCGTGTTATGGCGGGGTTGAAAGCTATTTACGATAGTTTGCAGGAAACGGGGGAATTGGATGCCTTCGATTTCTTTATTCTCTCAGACACCACAAACCCGGATGTATGGGTAGAGGAAGAGGCAGCCTTCCTGGCGCTGCGTGAAGAAACTGGCGGATATGATCATATCTTTTACCGCCGTCGCCATAATAATGTAGAGCGTAAGGCTGGTAATCTGGGGGAATGGGTGCGCCGCTTTGGCGGAGCATATGACCACATGGTTACGTTGGATGCAGACTCCGTTATGTCTGGCGCCACGTTGGTGCGTATGGCCGCAGCCATGGAGCGTAACCCTGGTGTGGGCCTTATACAGACACTTCCGGTTATTACTGGTGGCACAACGCTTTTTGCACGTTTGCAACAGTTTGCGGGCCGTGTGTACGGGCCTGTTATTGCGTACGGTATTGCATGGTGGCATGGCTCGGAGGGAAATTACTGGGGCCATAATGCCATTATTCGCACTCGCGCTTTTGCCGAACAGGCAGGCATGCCGCATGTGCCGGGCAAGCCACCTTTTGGTGGACATATTCTGAGCCATGACTTTGTAGAAGCTGCCTTAATGCGCCGCGGGGGCTGGGCCATTCATATGGTGCCAGCTCTTGATGGCTCTTACGAGGAAAGTCCTCCTTCCCTTACCGATGTTGCCATTCGCGATAGGCGTTGGTGCCAAGGTAATTTGCAGCACGTCAAGGTTCTGCCAACAAAGGGGCTGCATTGGGTCAGCCGGATGCACATGGTTGTTGGCATTGGGGCTTATGTAACATCGCCTTTGTGGCTTGTGTTTTTGTTGACAGGTATTTTAATTTCTCTTCAGGCTCATTTTGAGCGGCCAGAATATTTTGGAGAAACAAAGCTTCTTTATCCACACTGGCCGCATGTTGACCCTGTGCAGGCGAAGTATGTGTTTATCGGCACCATGATTGTGCTGCTAGCACCAAAACTTCTTGCGTATATCGCGTTGTTGCTGGATAGGGAAAACTGCAAAGGGTGTGGTGGTGCCATACGTGCGGCAGGTTCCATATTAGTGGAAACACTAATTGGTGGTTTGATTGCACCAATAGCCATGCTGATTCAAACACTCGGTGTATTCTCCATTCTTACAGGCCATGATTCCGGTTGGAACGCACAGCGACGAGATGATGGCGGTGTGCCATTTATGGATATTGTCCGTCAGTATGGGCGTTTTACCATTTTTGGTGTGCTATTAGGGGCTGGAGCATGGGTTGTGTCTCCCTCTCTTTTCTTCTGGATGACACCGGTTTTGCTGGGGCTGGTTTTTTCCATTCCTCTGGTGGCGTTTACCAGCAGTCGTAATGTTGGTTTGGACTTTCGCAAAGCTGGCCTTCTTTTAGTGCCGGAAGAAACCAATATGCCGGATGTTCTTAAAAAGGTAGAGCAAGACCGCGAAAGTGATGAAACCCCAGATCTTCCAGAAGATGCCTTGCGGGCTTTGCGGGCAGATGTGGGGCTGGCGCAGGCGCATATGGCTATGCTGCCGCCAGAGCGTAAAGCGGGAGATCCCATTAATGCGGATCAGCTCGTGGGTTTAGTAAAACTTTCAGAATCTCACACAGTTTCTGAGGTTGAACATAAGCTTACGGTAAAAGAAAAAGCTGCAGTTCTTGGCACACGCAAAGGCGTGGAAAGCGTTCTGCAACTTTCAGAGTAAATCTTGCGTATAAGGCGGGAAGAAACATAAAAAGTCTTCCCGTCTTTTTTAATAAATACGCTGGCCGCTTACCCATACTTCCTGCACATGCAGGTTGGAATCCATTACAACAAAATCAGCACGTTTTCCGGCCTCTAATATGCCGCGGTCATGCAGCCCTAGATAGTTTGCTGGGTTGCGCGTTAAAAGTGCTACTGCTTCGTGCAATGATGTTCCGGTATTTACAGCATTGCGTAGGGCAACATCTAATGTCAGCACGCTTCCTGCAAGGCTACCATTTGGCAAGCGTGCTGTTCCATTTTCTACAATTACGTCTTGCCCACCAAGTTGGCTTGGCCCATCTGGCAAACCAGCAGCACGCATGGCATCGGTTACAAAAACAAGCCGATCTGGCATAATGCGTTGAGCTAGTTGAAATGTTGCTGGATGGATATGGTGTGTATCAAAAATCATTTCGGCATAGGCGTCACTGCACATTAAGGCGGTAACTGGGCCGGGGCGTCT
The DNA here is from genome assembly GCF_003323795.1 of Acetobacter sp. JWB. Lineage (NCBI taxonomy): Bacteria > Pseudomonadati > Pseudomonadota > Alphaproteobacteria > Acetobacterales > Acetobacteraceae > Acetobacter > Acetobacter sp. JWB. Next base: position 62,628 of record NZ_CP030871.1, read on the forward strand.
GCTTTCAATGGGGGGCATAGCGTTAAAGAGATGCGTGCCGCCAACCACACCACCAGATTTGCAAATATGACAAATAGCCTGATGAGCTTGTTCATAACTGGCAACTGTATGACCAAGGCTTACGCGCACGCCAGCTTTGGCAAAACTTTCCATGGCAGTTTGTGCATGAGGAAGCTCCGGTGCCAGTGTCACAACACGCACGCAGTTTGTAGCAAGAACTTCTAAAACCTTTTCTGATGTTGGGGCGATATTAAAAGGAGGCTGAGCTCCGAGTTTATGGGGGCTCACAAAAGGTCCTTCCAGATGTGCGCCATGTATCATCGGGCCATCTGGAATTTGTTGCCCAGTTACTTCAGCAATAGCATGTAATGTGTTGATAACATCCGGCCAAGGGCTGGTGATGGTTGTTGGCAATAATGTTGTCGTGCCATGCCGAGCATGAAACCGGCTAAGGGTGTGAATGGCTTTTACACCATCCATTGTATCTGCGCCGTCGCCCCCGTGGATGTGTCCGTCGATAAAGCCAGGGAGAATATAGCGGTCTGTTTCATGTTGAGTAGGTGTAATATCCTGAATTTTGGTTTCAAAATGTATACTTCCGCTTACAATTGTATTTGGAAGCACAAGATTTCCGGAAAGTTCGTTCATATCAGCCAACCATTAGGTGTTTGTGTTGTAGGGTGTTTTTGAAAAACGTAAAATAAATAATGAAATTACAAAATAGCATATGCAGGATAATGCTGAAAATGCTGCCTGAAACCCTATAATGGATTTTAGCCATACAAAGCATTGTGGTAAAATACCACCTCCACAATATGCCATAACCAACAACGCAGAGATAAAAGAGGTTTTGTTGTGGGTGGAGTTTAAGACGGTTGGAAAAAGAGATGGAAATATCATGGAATTTGAGAAGCCGAGAAGCGCTACGCATGCAACAGATATGTATCCATGAGTCATATATGCCAGAAGGCTTAAGGCAAAACCTGTAAGGCAGGAAAGCAGAAGTGCACGCTCTTGAGAGATGTAGCGTGGTACACATATTAACCCAACCAGATACCCACAAAGCATACAAACAAGGGTGGCTGATGTAAAAAGACTGGATATTCTGAATGGAATATGAAATCCAGATGCATAGGTTCCAATAGCATCTCCAGCCAACACCTCTACACCAACGTAAAGAAACATGGCCAAAACACCAAAGCATAAGGTTGGGTTTGAATTTGTGGGAACGCTTGTTTCTATATTTTTTAGATGAGATATTTTTATATCAGGTAGAGTTGAACATTTTATATACAAAGTTGTCAGAGCTAAAAGCGTAGCCATTCCTATATAAGGCCAGTAAATTGTAGAAATGAATTGTTGCTGTAAGATCGAATTGTTTTGTGCATTGTAAGTAAGTGGAAAATCTCCAATATGCGGCATGGCAAACGCTGCCAAAGCAATAGGAGCTAAAATGCCGCCAACTTTGTTGCAAATACCCATAATTGCAATACGTTGTGCAGCGCGATCAGTTGGGCCTAAAAAGCTTATATAAGGGTTTATGGCAACCTGCAGAAGCGCCAACCCGCTACCCAAAATTAAAAATCCGCATAATGCACCAAGGTAGGATGATGTTTTCATAAATTGGCCTGTAACAATCATGCCTGCTGTCATAATGCTTAAGGCATATATCAGGCTTTGTCGCAGGCCTTGTTGTGTTACAATTTTACCGGCCGGAATGGCGAATAAAAAATATGAAATATAAAAAACAAAAGGGATCAAAAATGCGCTTATATCATCAAGGGAAAATGCAATTTTTACAAAAGATATAAGAGGCCCATTCAGCCATGTTACAAAGCCGATTATAAAAAACAATATTGCAACCAGAATAAGTGGTAGCCAGCCATAAGGCCCGGCCGGGCAGGAAACAGCGCGCCAGAAGGTGCGATTGTGCATGCAGGGCCAGGCCTTATCTGGGGTTAAAGAAAAATCAGTTTGCAGAATCAGGCAGACTGTCAATTTTCTCACAGGTATGCGCCAGCTCGGCAGAAGGATTGGGTGCTTCGCACAGGCGCTGCACATCTGGTGCACACATTTCTATAGAATTTTCAAAATCAGATTCCAGCACATCTTCCGCAATAGCCAGATCCTGATCATGAGATCGCGCTTCTTCAGCTTTAAGCATATCCTGCGTTTTGTGCAGTTCTTTCAGTGCATCAATACAGGCCGGGCTAGCTGCTTCTGGTTTAAAGTGCAATACGGCTAACTCTTTTTGTAACTGTACATTTGGCACGTTTGTACGGGCTGGCGGATCATCATCTGCGCGCGCAACTGCTGAGGCAGCAAGAGAGCCCATAAAAAAGAGGGATGCCAAAGTAAGAGGCCGAAAAAGCGGAGTGGAAGGGCGGAATAAAAACACGCGCAAAACTCTCTTAATACACAGGTCTGTGCTTCTGGGGTGTTCTGTTTTTAGCCTGTTCATGGCCAGAAGGTAAAGCAACGGGCTTTGGTAGCTATTACACAGGGTTGGCATCTGCCTGCATTTAGTGTTATGTAAAAAGCGGAAAGTCGGCAGTGGACGGACACCTTGCCAACCCGGTCAGATCCGGAAGGAAGCAGCCATGGTAAGTTTCGTCCGGGTCATTGTTCGGCTTTCCACCCGTTATTTTCCGCCAATGCGGCACGTGTTTCGCATATAAAACAAGGCGTGAACTTTTTCTTCGGGCAAGACATGAGCGACAAAACAGACGCGCAGCTTCCTCAGGATGAGGGACTCCCCAATCCTGAAATGGAAGGCCCTGGTCTGTTTGGTGATGAGCCTGCCCAACAAGTGGTTGAGCAGCTTCCCGCAACGCAGGATCAGACAGCATCGCCGTACCGGGTGCTGGCCCGTAAATATCGCCCCACCACATTTGATGATCTGATTGGCCAGGAAGCCATGGTGCGCACGCTGCGTAATGCGTTTGCACTGGGGCGGGTGGCCCACGCGTTTATGCTTACAGGTGTGCGCGGGGTGGGTAAAACCACCACGGCCCGTATTATTGCACGCGCTCTTAATTGCATCGGGCCAGATGGCAAAGGTGGCCCAACGGCAGATCCATGCGGTGTTTGCGCAAACTGTGTGGCTATTTTGAACGATCGGCACCCAGATGTGCTGGAAATGGATGCTGCCTCCCGCACAGGTGTAGATGATGTGCGTGAGATTATAGACGCCACGCGCTTCCGCCCCATGCAAGGGCGCATGAAGGTCTTTATTATTGACGAAGTGCATATGCTTTCTCGCAATGCCTTCAATGCGCTGCTCAAAACGCTGGAAGAGCCGCCTGCACAAGTTACGTTTATTTTTGCCACGACAGAACTGCGGAAGGTGCCGGTAACGGTGCTTTCGCGTTGCCAGCGGTTTGATTTACGGCGCGTTCCACAATCTGAACTGGTGGGGTTATTCTCCCGCATCGCAGATAAAGAGCATGTGCGTCTGTCACCAGATGCGCTGGCATTGGTAGCACGGGCTGCTGATGGCTCGGTGCGTGATGGGCTTTCCTTGTTGGATCAGGCTATTGCGCAGGGTACCGGCCAAACGGATGCAGATGGTGTAATTGGCGCCACAGTTATCAGTGACATGCTGGGTTTGGCAGATCGGGAAGTTGTGTTCGATCTGCTGGAAGCGGTGTTAACAGGCAAGCCAGAGCAGGCTTTGGCGTTGCTGGATGCAGCATATGCACGCGGCGCAGACCCCGGCCTTGTGTTGGGGGATATGCTGGAACTGGTGCACACTGTTTCTCGTTTGCGGGCCGTTCCCAGCTTGCGCGATTCGGCAGATATGCCAGAGGCCGAGCGTGTGCGGGGCACGCATATGGCTGATACCTTTACTGTGCCTGTGCTGATGCGTGCGTGGCAGATGCTGGTAAAAGGGATGCAGGAAGTGGAAGCCGCATCTGATAGGCGCGCTGCCGCAGATATGGTGCTGATTCGCCTGTGTTATGTGGCGGATCTGCCATCTCCTGAAGATTTAATAAAACGTCTTTCTGGCGCGGGGCATTCAGCAGGGCAGGGAGTAGCTTCTCCAAATACAGGTGGAAGTTCTCAAGCCCCCACGGCTGGGGCAAGTTCTGCGTTGCCTACGCCATCAGCTTCAGCAGGGCATCAGCCGCCGCCATTGCGTATGGTGAGTGGTGGACAAAGTGTTTCTGCCGCCGTGCCAGTCGTTGCTCCGGTTTCTGCTCCCTCTCCTGAACCACAGGTTTTTCCCAACCCACGCACATGGCGAGAAGCCGTGGCTTTGGTGAAGGACCAGAAAGAAGCCATCCTGCACGGTCAGCTTCGGCATGCGGCGCATCTGGTGTCCTTTGCGCCGGGGCATATTGTGTTGCGGTTTGAGCAGCACGTGCCCTCTGGGGCCGCGCAAGAACTGCGTAAAGTTTTGGATCGTGCCACGGGTATGTCATGGCGGGTGGGGCTTTCGGAGGAAGAGGGCGAACCCACGCTGGATGCGCAGGGGGCTGAAATCATTCAGTTTCGGCGTAAGGAAGCTGAAGCTCACCCATTGGTGAAGGCCATTCTCAAGTTTTTCCCGGATGCAGAACTGGGCGAAGTGCGTGATCATGGTTTGGATGATTACGGCCTACCGCCAGAAGAACCGGCCCCAGAACTGCTTTTTGCACCGTTGGATGCAGAGTTTCTGGATGATGATGAACGCCCCTATGATCCGGGCATGTCTCCAGACTGACTCCGGTGAGCAGGTAATGCACGCCCATCAGGCTGTGTGGTGTGACATATAGCAACAGGCTGCCAGTAACAGGGCAGTTTGAGAATAAAGGGATAGTTGATGAAAAATCTTGCCTCATTGATGAAGCAGGCCACGCAGATGCAGTCCAAAATGGAAGCAATGCAGAGCACGCTGGAAGCCATGAACATTGATGGTTCAGCCGGCGCAGGCATGGTTCAGGTTGTGCTGAGCGGTAAAGGAGACATGCGCTCCATTAAAATTGATCCCAAGCTGGCAGATCCAGAAGAAATGGAAATGCTACAGGATCTGATTGTGGCGGCCTGTGCAGATGCCCGCAAAAAGCTGGATGAAAAAGCAGCAGAAGAAATGCAGAAAGTGACCGGTGGCCTGAACCTGCCTCCAGGCATGAAGCTGCCGTTCTGATATAACGGAACGGGTAGCAGAATTGTCCGGTATGGGTGGGCAGGAAATAGAGCAGCTTATCCGGCTTTTGGGCCGGTTGCCGGGGTTTGGCCCGCGCTCTGCGCGCAGGGTTGCGCTATATTTGCTAAAGGAGCCTCAAACCCGGCTGGCACCTTTAGCGCGCGCAATGGAGCGGGCAGGCAATGCTATAAAAACCTGCTCATCCTGCGGTAATCTGGATACGATAAACCCGTGCCATATCTGCTCTGATCCTCTGCGAGATCAAGGCCTGATCTGTGTCGTGGAAACGGTGGGTGATCTGTGGGCGCTGGAGCGTGCGGGCGTGCATCGTGGAGTCTATCAGGTTCTAGGTGGCACATTGTCCCCACTGGCGGGAATCGGGCCAGAAGATCTGGATGTCGCTCCGCTGTTTGAAAAGCTGAACAAAGGCACGGTGCGCGAAATTATTCTGGCGCTAGGTGCCACGGTGGAAGGTGCTACCACCATGCATTGGCTCATGGATCAGCTTGCATCTTATGGTGGCGTGACTGTCAGCCGTGTTGCGCAAGGCGTGCCGATGGGTGGGGCGTTGGATGTGCTGGATGATGGCACTTTGGCAGCAGCACTGGGCGCACGGCGCCCTGCATGACGATAAAGGAGGCAGACACGATGCCACTGAATGGTTTTCCCATTTCGGCGGCTATTCCCCGTCGTGCATTGGTTACGGGCGGAGGTGCTCGGCTTGGCCGTGCCATAGCCCTAGGGTTGGCGCAGGCCGGATTTGATGTGGCGATTCACTATCGCTCCGGGCAGGAAGATGCGCAGGAAACAGCCGCTGCTATTAACGCATGCGGGCAAAAAAGCTGCCTGTTGCAAGCTGATCTGGCGCGGGAAGAAGGGGTAGAACCTCTGGTGCAACAGGCGTCTGCGGCCTTGGGTGGGCCGCTGGGTGTTCTGGTCAACAACGCTTCTACGTTTGAGCGGGATGAGTGGCATAATGTCACCCGTGAAAGCTGGATGGCACACCTTAAACCCAACCTACGCGCCCCGTTTGTGCTGATGCAGCATTTTGCCAAGGCGCTGCCAGAAACGGCGCAGGGCATGGTGTTGAACATGCTGGATGAGCGCGTGTGGTCTCTTACGCCACATTTTGTCAGTTATACGGTTTCTAAAAGCGCTTTGTGGACGTTAACCCAAACAATGGCGTTAGCGCTGGCCCCCAAAGGCATACGTGTGAATGCTATAGGCCCCGGGCCAGCATTACCCAGTACGCGGCAGACAGAAGAGCAGTTTGCCCGGCAATGTGCATCTGTGCCTTTGGGGCATGGCACATCACCGCAAGAAGTTGCGCGCGCTGCGCTGGCGCTGCTGGCTTTGCCCTCTGTAACAGGCCAGATGCTGGCGTTGGATGGCGGGCAGCATTTACAATGGTCTCCGGCTTTGCCTGCCGGTGCTGTATTGGAAGAATAGAAAATGGCTGTTTTTGCTCCATGGGCGGATCAGCCGCCTTTGCGCCGTCTGTTTATCCGCAACATGATTCTGGACGCCAATATTGGCGTCTTTCCGCACGAACAGGGGGTATCGCAACGCATTCGCGTATCCGTTTCGTTCGGTGTGGATGATCGGACAGATCTGGAAATTGGCGCGGATGATTTGAGCCGCACAGTTTCCTATGAGCAAGTGGTTGTGCTGGTACGCCAGATTGTGGCGGAGGGGCACGTAAGGCTGGTGGAAACGCTGGCTGAACGTATTGCCGCCGGTGTGCTGGCAGATAATCGCGTAAAGGTTGTGCGGGTACGGATTGAAAAGCTGGATGTTTTTGAAGAAATCGAAGCCGTAGGGGTGGAAATAGAAAGACGTTCAACAACTCCGTAAAAAATTGATGAGATCTTCATAAAAAAGCCCGCCAAAAGGCGGGCTTTTTCTTTGCTGTGTTTATGGCAGCAGATCAGGAATCGTGTTCGTCCGAATCCGTGCTGACATCAATATCGGAGCTGATGTCATCATCATCGTCATCATCCAGATCGGCGGTATCTTCCAGTACGTCATCGGCATCTGTATCCGCATCTGTATCCAGATCAATATCGTCTTCACTGGTTTTTTTGGCGGGAGCTGCCGTTACCGGGGTGCTGGACAGAGTATCAGAATTCCGGCGCAAACGGGGCACCAGTGGGGGCTGTTCCGTGCCACATTTGGGGCATACGGCAGGAGTGCGGTTTAGATCATAAAAATGGGCACCGCAGGAGACGCAGACGCGTTTGGTGCCGAGATCGGGCTGAGACATCTTGCTACCTGTCGATCCTGAGCAGTCAGATTGGGGGGCACAGATGCCCCGGAAAGAAGGACGGTTCCCTCCCGCAACACGGGGTGGAATCGAACCAGACTATAAGGCGACGCCAAATGCCATTGTGTTTTGTGTCCTGTCAAACCCGACTTGCAGAACAAATGCATTTTCTGGCAGCAGAAAGCAGTTTTTATGGTTTCTGGCGGATTGACTTGCCGCCCCACACGCCGGAATGAACAAGGTATGACACAGCAGACCACATCTTCTACTCGCCCATTACGGGTTTCTCGTGCTCCGGCTTCTCTTTCTGGTTCCATCCGGGTGCCGGGCGATAAGTCTATTAGCCATCGTGCCCTCATGTTTGCCTCCCTTGCCAAAGGGACCACGCATATTTCCGGCCTGTTGGAAGGTGAGGATGTGTTGTGCACGGCCGCAGCCATGCGTGCATTGGGCGCAGATGCCGTGCAAGAAGGCCCTGGCCAGTGGCGTGTAAGCGGGCCGGGTGTCGGCCAGCTTCAAGAGCCGAATAACGTGCTGGATATGGGCAATTCGGGCACAGCAGCTCGTTTACTGTCCGGCATTTTGGCCAGCCACGACATGACATCTGTGATGACGGGTGATGCCAGCCTGCGCCGCAGACCCATGAAGCGCGTTATGGACCCACTGGCAGGCACTGGGGCCACATTCCTTGCGCGTGAGGGTGGCCGTTTACCCATGGCTATTCGCGGCTTGGCAGATCCTAAGCCTCTGGATTACCGTCTTCCCGTTGCTTCTGCTCAGGTTAAGTCTGCTGTATTGTTGGCTGGGCTGAATGCAGTGGGGGAAACCCGCGTAGAAGAACCAGTTGCCACGCGTGATCATACGGAAAATATGCTGCGCCATTTTGGGGCAGAAGTTTCCGTAGAAAAAACGCCAGAAGGTGGTCGGATTATTCGTTTGCAGGGGCGGCCCAACCTTGTGGCGCGTGATGTTGCTGTGCCGGGAGATCCTTCCTCCGCTGCTTTCCCGCTTGTTGCCGCACTGTTGGTGGCTGGGTCTGATATCACCATTTTTGGCGTAGGGCTCAATCCGTTGCGAACCGGGTTGTTTACCACATTGCAGGAAATGGGTGCGCAGCTTGAAATCCTGAATGCACGCATAGAAGGCGGAGAACCCATGGGGGATTTGCATGTGCGGGCTTCTGCTCTCAAGGGCGTGGAGGTGCCGCCAGAACGTGCGCCTTCCATGATTGATGAATACCCGGTGTTGGCTGTTGCGGCGGCCTATGCCTCTGGTGTTTCACGCTTTTGCGGGGTGGAAGAACTGCGGGTGAAGGAAAGTGATCGTCTGGCCGCAACCGTAGCACTGTTGGAAAACAACGGAGTCCGCACTGCAGTGGAAGGGAATGACATGGTTGTGTACGGCACGGCTGGGCATATTCCCGGTGGCGGCAAGGTGGAAACCCATATGGATCATCGTTTGGCCATGAGCGCTTCTGTTATGGGGCTTGTTGCCGAAAAACCTGTGGAAATTGATGACACCTCTTTTATCGAAACCAGCTTTCCGCAGTATTTGGATCTGATGAACAGCATTGGCGCGGGGTTTGTAGCATGACGCGGGGCGGCCCAGTTATTGCAGTGGATGGCCCTGCCGCAGCAGGTAAGGGCACTTTGGCACGCAGATTGGCGGAAGCTTTGCACCTGCCGTATCTGGATACAGGCTTGCTCTACCGTGCTGTCGGGCGCTTGGCGTTGGATGCGGGGCAGGACCCAGCCTCTCCCGCGCAGGAATTTGCTGCACGTTTGTTGCCAGAAGATTTGGAAAGAACGGATCTACGCACCCCGTTGGTAGCGCAAGCGGCTAGCAAGGTGGCAGGGCAGCCAGAAGTGCGTGCCGCTTTGGTGGAAACGCAGCGCCGGTTTGCGCAGGCAAAAGGGGCTGTGCTGGATGGGCGGGATATTGGCACCGCTATTTTTCCGGATGCAGACGTAAAACTGTTTATTACGGCATCTCCCAGCACGCGGGCTTTGCGCCGTTTTTTGCAGCTTGGTGGTGACCGGAATGCTCCAGATGCCCCAACCCGTATAGCAGAACTGGAAGATGCCTTACGCACTCGGGACGATGCAGATGCCGGGCGTGCATCTGCTCCCATGCTTGTGGCGGATGACGCATATGTGATTGAGACAGATATGCTGGAAGCAGATGCCGTTTTGGCAAAAGCATTGCAGATCGTACGGGAACGACTCGCTGGAATCTCAGAATAAAAATTCTGCGAAAGTGTGTTAGAGCGGTTGCGCAATACCGTTTTTCTGGCAGTTTTCAGGCTGTGCACGGGTGGTTTGTATTGACAAGCGGCCTGTGGACAGTGTCTGTGCATGATCAAACACTGCGTACCATGCAGGTTTGTTTTTATTTTGATTTGAGGCTTGGCAAAAAGGCTACAGGGGATGGCCCCTATAGGCGCGCCAAGTAAGCCGTGCCGCAGGATGCGGGGCGCAGGAATAGCTTGTTTGCCCATTGCAGGCAGGCCCAAGGTTAACAGTTACACATGGCTTCAGCCACAACCCAGACTGCGGATCATTTCCGCGGTGAAGATTTTGCAACCCTTCTGGACGAAACCCTTGGCCGGGATTCGGGCTTTGATGGCTCCGTTGTTCGCGGCCGCGTTGTTCGTCTGACCGATGATTACGCCATTGTTGATGTCGGCCTGAAAAGTGAAGGCCGCGTTGCCCTGCGTGAATTTGCACCTCAGGGTGTAAAGCCGGAAGTTAAGCCTGGCGATATCGTTGAACTATATGTTGAACGGTATGAAGATCGCGATGGCAGCATCGTGCTTTCCCGTGAAAAAGCACGTCGTGAAGAAGCTTGGACCAGCCTGGAAAAGGCTTTCGAAGCCAATCATCGCGTCAACGGCACCATTTATGGCCGTGTGAAGGGTGGCTTCACAGTTGATCTGGGTGGCGCCATGGCGTTCCTGCCCGGCAGCCAGGTGGATATCCGCCCTGTGCGTGATGTTAGCCCGCTGATGGGTGTGCCCCAGCCGTTCCAGATTCTGAAAATGGATCGCGCTCGTGGCAACATCGTTGTGTCTCGCCGTGCCGTTCTGGAAGAAACGCGTGCTGAACAGCGCAGCGAACTGATCCAGGGCCTGACGGAAGGCATGATTCTGGATGGCGTGGTCAAGAACATCACCGATTACGGTGCGTTCGTTGATCTGGGTGGCGTTGACGGCCTGCTGCATGTGACCGACATTGCATGGAAGCGCATCAACCATCCGTCTGAAGCTCTGCAGATCGGCCAGCCAGTGCGCGTGCAGGTTATCCGCTTCAACCCGGAAACGCAGCGTATCTCCCTTGGCATGAAGCAGCTTGAAGCTGATCCGTGGGAAAATGTTGCCCTGAAGTACCCGCCGGGTGCTCGCTTCACGGGCCGCGTGACCAACATCACCGATTACGGCGCATTTGTTGAGCTGGAACCGGGTGTTGAAGGTCTGGTGCACGTGTCCGAAATGTCTTGGACGAAAAAGAACGTACATCCGGGCAAGATCGTCGCAACCTCTCAGGAAGTGGATGTGATGGTTCTGGATGTGGACAGCGCCAAGCGCCGCATTTCTCTGGGCCTCAAGCAGGTTCAGCGCAACCCGTGGGAGCAGTTCGCGGAAGAGCACAAAGTTGGCTCCACCGTAGAAGGCGAAATCCGCAACATCACCGAGTTCGGTTTGTTCATCGGTTTGTCTGCAGACATCGACGGCATGGTTCACATGTCCGACCTGTCTTGGGACGAAGCGGGCGAAGAAGCCATGAAGCATTACGAAAAGGGCCAGGTTGTCAAAGCCAAGGTTCTGGACGTGGATGTGGAAAAAGAACGTATCTCTCTGGGCATCAAGCAGCTTCAGGAAGATCCGGCAGCCGATGCGCTTGCCAGCGTTCAGAAGGGCTCCATCGTAACCTGCATCGTGACCGCTGTTCAGACGAACGGTATCGAAGTGAAGGTTGACGATGTTCTGACCGGCTTTATCCGCCGCGCTGAACTGGCCCGTGATAAGGCAGAACAGCGTCCGGAACGCTTTGCTGTTGGCGAACGCGTGGATGCAAAGATCATCTCTGTTGATCGTGCAGCCCGCAAGCTGGCCCTGACCATTAAGGGCCGTGAAGTGGAAGAAGACAAGCAGGCCATTAACGAATACGGTTCTGCTGATAGCGGCGCTTCCTTGGGTGATATCCTGGGTGCAGCTATCCGTCGTCGTAATACAGACGGCGAAGACTAATTGTTCAGCCATAAAGGGGCGGTCTGGCTGCTCCTTTATGTTTTTTGAACATTACGTTTTAAGAAAATGGCGTCGGTTTCCGGCGCCATTTTTTTTGTGCTGTGCCGTGTTGTGATGAGAGTTACGGACAGAAATCACGCGGATATCCGCCAATCTGTGCCACACTGTGTTTCAGATTCATCAAAGAACTGGAGACACAACGGAATGGTGCGCAGGAACATAACGCTGAATCAAAAATCACTCAGCCCTATAATCAGCTCAAAACTTGCACGTCGGCATCTGCTTGTAGCTGGTGGCATAGGGTTAGGTCTGGCATTTTCCCGCGCAGCGCGTGCAGTGTCGAGAGCTATTGTGCAAACCGGGATGCATGGTGATCAGGGTTATGAATCCGCTGGGTCGTTCGAGATTGTGGCAGAGTTTTATGGGCCGGGGCCATCAGGCATTGTTGTTACGGATAATGGCCGTATTTTTGTGGGCTTTCCGCGGCATGCCATCAACCACAAAGGGGCTACGCTGGCAGAGTTGGTAAACGGCCATCTTGTTCCGTGGCCAAGCGCTGCGCTGAGCATGCCATCAGATGCACCTCCGGCAGAACGCCTTCTTTCCATCCACGGTATGACACAGGATACGCGCGGTTTTATCTGGGCGATTGATGACGGCAAATTGGCTGGCTTACCTTTGCAGCCGGAGGCTGCAAAAATTGTCTGTTTTGACCCTGCTACTAATAAATTGGTGCGTTCTATCGTTCTCAAATCACCGACTTTGTTGCCTGATAGCCATATGAATGATTTGCGGGTGGATCTTACGCATGGGGCGGAAGGAAGTGTTTACGTGACCGATAGTTCCTTCGGCCATAGCCCGGCTTTGGTGGTGGTGGATATTGCCACAGGACAGCAAAAGCGCGTGTTGGGGAAGCATCCATCCATACAGGCAGAAGCAGGTTTTATGGCCGTGGTGGAAGGGCTGCCGCTCAAATATGATCCCGCGCAAAAACCTAAATTTGTTACCGGCGGGGTAGACGGCATTACTCTAAGCCCAGATTCCAGTCGTGTATTTTATTCACCTCTTACCAGCCGCCGCTTGTATAGTCTGCCAACGGCTTTGTTGTCTGATATGTCTGTCTCAGAAAGTAATTTGGCTGCTGCGGTAAAGGATGAAGGGGAGAAAGGCGTTGCGGATGGTCTGGCAACAGATGCACAAGGGCGCATTTACACCACCAATTTCGAGCATGATGCTATTTTCCGCCGCAATACCGATGGTTCTATGGAACTCATGGTGCATGACCCGCGCGTGCTTTCCCCAGATGGTATTTTTTGCACGCAAACCCATGTTTACTGCACGTTGGGGCAATGGAATCGGCTTGCCGGGTTTCATGATGGCAAAGATGAACGCCAACCACCGTATTTGCTGATTCGTTTCCCCATTCAGGGGCCACCTGTCAGTTCCGCAGAACCGGCAGGTGGTTAATCCGAAATGCGGCTTTTTAGCTCAGGCACGCTTTTTTAAAGGCATCAAACGCGCGGGCACGGTGGCTGATTGCATTTTTTTCTGTATCAGCCATTTCTGCAAAGGTACGGGTTTCGCCTTCGGGGGCAAAAATGGGATCATACCCATGGCCATGCGTGCCGCGTGGTGGCCAGACAATCTGGCCATCTATACGGCCTTCAAAGCTTTCCGTACGGCCATCAGGCAGAGCCAGACACAGCACACAAATAAACCATGCGTTGCGTTTGCCTTGGCCAATACCTTCTTCAATACGCGCCATAGCCCCAGCAAAATCTTTGTTGGGGCCAGCCCAGCGGGCAGAATAAATGCCCGGCGCGCTATCTAGAGCTGCTACGCATAGCCCAGAATCATCGGCCAGTGCTGGCAGGTTGGCAGCTTTGGCTGCGGCTAAGGCCTTAATGGCAGCGTTGCCAGTAAAGGTAGTGGCCGTTTCTTCTGGTTCTGGCAGGTTTAGCGCACCAGCAGAAACAACCTTGATGCCAAAATCAGCCAGCAGCGTGGCAAATTCTGCCAGCTTGCCAGCATTGTGCGTGGCAAGCACAAGGGTGCTGCCACGTTCTAGTTTTATAGAATTCATGCGTGCTTTTTTTCCGCAGCTTCCACGGCAGCTATCTGGGCTTCAAACAGCTCGGTCACACCTTTGCGGGCCAGTGCGAACAGGTTGTCAAACGCGTCTTCTGTAAACGGTGCGCTTTCTGCCGTGCCCTGAATTTCCACAATGCGGCGGTCTGCTGTCAGCACAAAGTTGGTGTCGGCAGAAGCAGAGCTATCTTCCACATAATCCAGATCCAGCACAGCGCCTTCCGTTGTTAACCCACAGGAAACAGCCGCAACCTGTCCCCGCAGCGGCAGCCGAGGCAGCACGTTGGTCGCAACCAGTTTGCCAAGGGCCAGACGCAGTGCCACCCATGCACCTGTAATGGAAGCGCAGCGCGTGCCACCATCAGCGTTCAGCACGTCACAATCCAGCGTAATGCTCATTTCACCCAGAGCGTTCAGATCTGTTACCGCGCGCAGGGAACGGCCAATAAGACGCTGAATTTCCTGCGTGCGACCAGACTGTTTGCCCTTGGCGGCTTCACGGTTGCCGCGTGTGTGGGTGGCGCGGGGCAGCATGCCGTATTCGGCCGTAACCCAGCCGGTGCCTTTGCCACGTAAAAAAGGCGGTACGCGGTTTTCTATACTGGCAGTGCACAGTACTTCCGTGCCGCCAACACGGATAAGGGCAGAACCTTCAGCGTGATGGGCAAAGCCGGTTTCAATGGTAATGGGGCGCATCTGGTCTGGCTGGCGGCCTGAAGGGCGCATAGAAAGCTCCTTGGTAAAATTAAGATGTGTGGCGCGTATGATGCGCTTTTGTCGGCAGTAAAACTGCACGAATAAGGTATATAAAGGCTATCCAGGATTTATGGATATACGAAGGAGCCCTTGTGTCATGAAGCGTGGTTTGCTGCCAGTAAAAGCTGCTCTGCCTCCGGGGCTGAATGCACGGTCTGCGGCTATTCTGCGTGAAGTGGTGGAAGAATATGTTGCGAGTGGGGAGCCCGTTGGTTCGCGCACGGTGTCTCACAGGCTTGGGCTGCCGCTTTCTCCGGCCACAATACGCAACATCATGGCTTCCCTTACAGAAGCTGGATTGCTGTTTTCCCCCCATACGTCTGCCGGGCGGCTGCCTACAGAAAAAGGATTACGGCTGTTTGTAGATGGCTTGTTGCAGTTTGGCGCGCTTTCGGAAGAAGACCAGCGGGTAATTGGCCAATCTCTGGAGGCCAAGGGGCGTTCATTGCAAGATACGCTTACGGAGGCTTCTTCGCTTCTGGCAGGTATGTCCGATGCCGCAGGGCTTGTGGTGGCACCCAAAGGGGACGGAGGTATCAAGCATATTGAGTTTGTGGCGTTAGGCAGCAACCGTGCACTGGTTATTCTGGTGGGGGCGGATGGGCATGTTGAAAACCGTGTGATTGAAACGCCTCCGGGTATGCCGCCTTCCGCTTTGGTGGAGGCTGCAAATTACCTGAATGCACGGGCCATGGGTGCATCTTTGCCGGATTTACGCATGCGCGTAAGTTCTGAAATGACGGAAGACCGGAGCATTCTCAACGGTCTAACAGCAGAGGTGGTAGAAAGTGGTCTTGCTATTTGGGATGGTGGCGGAGATGGGCTGGGCGGCACCCTGATTGTGCGCGGGCAATCCCGTTTATTGGCTGATGTCGATGGGCAGGACAGGCTATTGGCCATTCAAACACTGTTTGACCGGCTGGAAGCGCAGGAAACCATGCTGCGTCTGTTGGAGTTGGTGGAGAGATCAGAGGGCGTGCGTATTTTTATTGGTGCGGAAAGTGGGTTGTTTGGGGCCACGGGCATGTCCGTTGTTATGGCTCCAGCCCGGAATGACGCGAACCGGGTTGTAGGTGCTATTGGTGTTATTGGTCCTACCCGCATCAATTACGGGCGTATTGTGCCGGTGGTAGATTATACAGCCCGCCTGCTAGGTGAAATGTTAGGTTAGTAACTGTTTGTGCATGTGGTCGGAATTCGGCCATGATTTTTATTACAATGCGCAAACAGGGCAGACGATTATGTGTGAGAATGGTAAAGGGCCTGTATGACAAGCGCTCCGTCTTCTGGTGATCCGGGTTTATCTTCCAGCCATTCTCAAGGCAGGCCTCCGCAAAATCGCAGGCCCGATCTGCGCCGCCCACGTTTTCGACAGTGGCGGAAGGTAATTGGAGCAACGGCTGCACTGGCGTTGGTTGGCACAACGGGCGCTGTGGTTCTGCTTTGGTCTCAGTACGAAGGGATTGTAGCTGATCTGCCAACGGTAGAGGGCTTACGCTCCTATCAGCCGCCAGTCATGAGCCGCCTTTACGCTGGGGATGATGAGCTTATTGCTGAACTGGCTAATGAGCGGCGTATTTTTGTACCCATCAGCGCTGTGCCAGATAAGGTAAAAAACGCTTTTGTTGCGGCGGAAGACCAGAAATTCTGGACGCATAAAGGGGTGGACCCCGTTGCTATTGCCCGTGCCGGGCTTACAGATTTAACGCGCGGTAAGGGCAAGCGGCCCATTGGGGCGTCCACCATTACGCAGCAGGTGGCACGTATCATGCTGCTGGGCAGCAATGCGGTGTCTTTCCAGCGTAAAGCCAAGGAAGCTTTTTTGGCCATGCGGGTGGAGCAGGTGCTGCCCAAAGATAAGATTCTTGAAATCTATCTCAACGAAATTTATCTGGGCAGCGGGGCATATGGTATTGCCGCGGCATCCCAAACCTATTTCAACAAGCCGCTTGATCAATTGGATGATGCAGAAGCCGCGTTTTTGGCGGCGCTGCCAAAGTCTCCCACCAATTATAATCCAGTACGTTTCCCAGATGCAGCCAGAGGGCGCAGAAACTGGGTGCTGGAACGTATGGCTGATATTGGTGCCATTACGCATGATGCGGCCCGCGTAGCAGAAGCCCAACCACTTACTACCCGCAGCTTCACCCGGCCCGGCCCGGCGCCAGGGGCTGAATGGTTTGCGGAAGAAGTGCGCCGCGAACTGATGGAGCGTTACGGTCAGGACGTAACAATGCAGGGGGGCTTGGATGTTCATACCAGTCTGGATCTGCCACTCCAGCGCAATGCGCAGGATATTTTGCGCCAAGGCTTGATGGCGTATGATCGTGCGCATCGTGGCTGGCGAGGGCCTGTGCACCATCTTTCCGATATCGGGTCATCTGCCTCTACGGCAGACTGGGTGCAGGCTTTAAGGGGGGTGCCCGTGCCTGCTGGTATGCTCGACCAATGGCGTTTGGCTGTTGTTCTGGATGCAAAGGGGCAGGTGGGCTGGCTAGAAGGCAGCGTGGTGCGGCGGAACAATGCTTCCCAAAGCGGAGGAGAGCCCCGTACAGGCGTTGTGCAGGCCAAGGATATGGCATGGGCGCGGCGCTTCAAACCATTGCGTGTGGGTGATGTGGTGATGGTGCAACCGCAGGCCGAGGGGGGGCATGTTGCCCTTATGCAGGTACCTGTGGTGGAAGGTGCCATTGTTACCATGAACGCGCGCACGGGCCGGGTTCTGGCTCTGGTGGGGGGATGGTCATTTCAGGCCTCGCAGTTTGATCGCGCAACGCAGGCGCTGCGTCAGCCGGGGTCTTCCTTCAAGCCATTTGTTTATCTGGATGCCATGGAACAGGGGATTTCCCCTTCCCAGAAGTTTGATGATTCCCCGGTTTCCTACGGGGCATGGCATCCTAATAACTATGAAAAAGATTTCTGGGGGCCCACCACTCTGCATGATGCGCTGCGTGAATCGCGCAACCTGGTCACTATTCGTTTGGCGGCCCATCTGGGCATGAAAACCGTAGCGGATATGGCAACCAACCTGGGGCTGGTGGATTCCATGCCGCATGTGCTGCCCGCAGCGCTGGGGGCAGTGGAAACCACGGTGCTGAAAGAAGCTGGAGCCTATGCTTCGCTCGCAGCAGGTGGGCGCAAGGTGACGCCAACTTTGGTGGATGACGTGCAGGACCGAGAAGGGCACGTGATCTGGCGTCCGGAGGGGCTGGCATTGACCACAGCCGCCTTAGCGCAACCCAATAGCGGACAAACAGCAGATCAACCTGCCGCTGATGCTGTGTTTCCAGATGCGCCGTCGGATCAAAAATCTGGAGACGCAGGAAAAGTTGCGCCAGCACCAGCGCCTGCACAACAGCCTATTGTGATGCCGGGGCAGAATGATCTGCCTGCCTTGCATGATAGCCGACAGCAGGTGGCATCCGCCCAAAGTGCGTTCCAGATTACCACCATGTTGCAGGATGTTATCCGGCGCGGCACGGGTATGCGGGCTGGAACAGGCATAGATGTGCCAATTGCAGGCAAAACCGGCACCAGCCAGAACTTCAATGATGCATGGTTTGCTGGGTACACCCCAGATATTGTAACCGTAGTGTGGATTGGGTTTGATACGCCGCAGTCTCTCGGCAAGAATGAAACCGGTGGCGCTATTGCGGGCCCCTTGTGGAACAAGGTGATGAAAACCGCCTTGGATGGTTACCCACGGCAGGACTTTGTGCCACCTGCGGGTATTACGCTTGTGCAGTATGATACGGGCAGGGGCGTGGCGATAGATGCCTTTAAGGAAGGGCAGGTGCCGGGGCTTAGCGCAAACCTTTCAAGCAACGTAAACCCGCAGGAACTTACAGCAGCAGATACAGGTGCTGAAAACATGCCTGATTCTGAAAGCGATATGGCGGCTGAAGGTTCTGGCGGTGGGCAGGCTGGGGGAGCGCACCTTCTGGGGCTGGTGGATCGTCTGGTTCTGCGGCACCTTCTGCGCCAGCTGGGGGTGACATTGGTATGGGTGGCCTTTATTGAGAGACCAGCACCGCACTGTCTTTTTTGACATGATAGAAAAATATGGAGAATCGGCCTGATGTCTGCCGAGACTGAAGCCCTTAACGACCAGATCAAGCAGTCAGTGGCACTGCTGAGGAGGCATCTTTAACTGGGATGTCGCTCAGGAAAGACTTGCTGAACTGAACAACCGGGCAGAAGACCCCGATTTGTGGAACGATTCAGACGCCGCGCAAAAAATGATGCGTGAGCGTACTCTTCTGGCCAATCAGATTGAAGGTGTGGAAGCGCTTGAAACCAATGTGCGCGATACCAGTGAACTGATTGAACTGGCAGAAGCCGAAGGTGATGCGGATTTGGTGGCCGAAGGCATGGCCACGCTGCGTGATCTGGCGGAAGAAGCCAAACGGCGTGAAACAGAAAGCCTGCTTTCTGGCGAAGCAGATAGCAATGACTGCTATCTGGAAGTCAACGCAGGTGCTGGTGGTACGGAAGCGCAGGATTGGACAGAAATGTTGCTGCGCATGTACACTCGCTGGGCAGAGGCGCATGGCTACAAAGTCACGCTGATGGAAAGCTCCGAAGGTGAGCAAGCAGGTCTGAAATCCGCCACCATTCAGGTTTCTGGCCCCAATGCGTATGGTTGGTTGAAAACAGAAGCCGGTGTGCATCGTTTGGTGCGTATTTCACCGTTTGATGCTGCCGCCCGGCGCCAGACATCCTTTGCATCTGTTTGGGTATATCCCGTTATTGATGATTCCATTGAAATCGAGATCAATGACGCAGATCTGAAGGTAGATACCTTTAGGGCCTCTGGTGCCGGTGGGCAGCACGTTAACAAAACGGATTCCGCTATCCGTATCACACATATGCCCACAGGTATTGTTGTGGCGTGTCAGACGGATCGTTCCCAGCACCGAAACCGTGCAACGGCCATGCAAATGCTGCGTGCGCGTTTGTATGAAGCAGAGTTGCAGAAGCGCGAAGCCGAGGCCGCAGCGGCAGAAGCCGCCAAAACGGATATCGGCTGGGGGCATCAGATCCGCTCTTACGTGCTTGCACCTTACCAGATGGTAAAAGATTTGCGCACAGGGGTAGAAACCGGCAACCCGGATGCCGTGCTGGATGGAGATCTGGATGCCTTTATGGCGGCAGCACTTGCCATGCGCGTAGGGGCAACGCGGTCAGAGGCCAGCGCCTCTGCTCAGTAAGTATTTATTTCTATATCGGAATAAAAATACAAAAAAGCAGGCTCCAGTTTGGGCCTGCTTTTTTGTTGTGCTGAAAGACAGAACTGAACAGAGAAAACGCCGGCAGAGCCGAGAAAACTCCGCTTTAGAGAGAGTTTGTTCCTAAGCCAGAACAGATTGTCTTTATGAAAGAAAATGTGAAATTAGCAGAACATTCTTGACAGAAAGCCTATCTAATTGCCCAATCGAAAGTTGGAAAAGGTTACCTGTATGGCAGAACAGCAATCTGTTATTGTCATACCAGCGTAAACAGGCTCCGGTAACGCCCTGTGCATCAAGGGTAAGACAATAGCATCTGTTGAGATGCAGGGTGACAAAGGAGGACGTGCAAATATGAATGACTACGAGCAACAGCCGGGCTCGGTGAAATATACGTTCCGGGTAGGGGCTGTTGTCAGTGTTGTTGCCCTGCTGGTGGTTGTCGCGCTGCATCTTATGGGCGTGCTGGGGCTGATGTACGGTATGGGAACCACAGCAAGCGTTCCCGTTACACATCCACCTATCAAAACAGTCATGCTGCCGCCGCCTCCACCGCCCCCGCCACCACCTCCACCGCCTCCACCGCCGCCGGTTATGGCAGTGCCTCCGCCGCCATATATTCCGCCGCCCAAGATCAAGGTGCCGCCACCGCCCAAGCCGCCCATCAAGCATGTGGCCAAGGCGCCGCCCAAGCACCCAACGCCACCGCAAACCAAAACGGCAGCGGCACCGCCAGCAGCAACTGCTCCAAGCAGTGCGGCAGCAGCAGGGAATGGCACAACAGATGCACCAGATACATCTGCTGGTTCGGCACCTTTAAACAATGTGCAGCCGGTCTATCCGCCAGAAATGGAGGAAGACAATATTGAAGGCCGCGTTACGTTGATTTGCGATGTGGAACCTTCGGGCATGACCAGCAACTGCCATGTGCAGTCGGTTTCTGGGGGGCAGGCCTTTGCTCAGTCGGCGTTGGATTATGTGCACAAGGCCCGGTATCGCCCGGCCACGCGCAATGGCGCTCCGGTGAAGGAACTGCACAAGGTCTATGTCATCCGCTTTAGGCTGGATGACTAAAACGGGGTCAGTTTTTCATACTGGCCAGTAGTACAAATACGGATTGCCCAATCTGTTTGCGTAACAGGGTAGCGGATTGGGCCCTGATGATGAGGATTATGAGGAAGATGACCAGACTGCCCCGTTCTTTTGTGTCAGGTCTTGCCGCTCCGGCTCTGGCGCTGCTGATGAGCACGGCCGCCCCAGTTGCGGCCTTTGCGCAGGATGCAGCCCCCACAGTGCCTGCGGCCACGGCTCCAGCCCCCGATGCGGCGCCATCTTCCGCACCGGCGCCTGCCGCCACACCGGATGCCACCCCAGCACCCGCACCGGCCGAACAGGCCCCACCTGCGGCAGACACCAAGGAAGAAGCCAACCCCTACGGTCTGGGGGCTTTGTGGTCCAACGGTGATATCATCGCCCGCGGCGTGCTGCTGATCATGCTCATCATGTCTTTGGGCACATGGTATATCATGATCACCAAGTTCATTGAGCAGGCCCGCCTGTTTGCCGCCGCCAAGGAAGCCACCAAAAGCTTCTGGACCAAACACAGCATTCAGGAAGGCGCTTCAGCTCTCACCTCCACATCCCCATTCCGCTATATTGCTGATACCGGTATTGTGGCGGCCGAGCACCATGAAGGCACGATGCAGGAAAGCATTGATCTGCATAGCTGGACGGGCATGTCCATTCAGCGCGCGGTGAACAACATCCAGAACAGCCTGCAAAAGGGCCTGGCCTTTTTGGGCACGGTGGGCTCCACTTCTCCGTTCATCGGTCTGTTCGGCACGGTGTGGGGGATCTACCACGCGCTGACAGCTATCGGCATTGCCGGTCAGGCATCTATCGACAAGGTGGCGGGGCCTGTGGGTGAATCCCTGATCATGACGGCCATTGGTCTGGCAACCGCCGTGCCTGCCGTTCTGGGCTACAACCTGCTGGTGCGCCGCAACAAGACAGCCATGGATCTGGTGCGTGACTTTGCGTCTGACCTGCAGTCCATCCTGATCGGGGGTGTGCGCCACGGTGCGGCTGCAGAGCAGATTGAGGTGCGCCCAGACAACTCCCCCACCACAGCCACGGTATCCAACCGCGTCGGATAATCGGTCAGGTCAAGGCTAAGGAGAGCGCTTATGGGCATGCAGATTGGCGATAGTGGCGGGGAAGACGACGTCGTCTCCGCCATCAACACCACACCGCTTGTGGATGTGATGCTGGTGCTGCTGATCATCTTTCTGATCACCATTCCGGTGGCGACACATACCGTCAAGGTGCATCTGCCCAAGGACACGAACCAGCCCACCCAGACCAAGCTGAGCAATGTGGTGTTGGCTGTCACGGCAGATGGGCAGACCTTCTGGAATGAAACGCCGATCAGGGATCGGGCCGATCTTCTGGCCCGGCTGGAGAAGGCAGCGGTGCAAAAGCCCCAGCCGCAGATCCAGATCCGCGGGGATGTGACCACACGCTATGAGAGTGTGGGCCGTCTGGTGGCGACGTGTCAGGAAGCGGGCATCAGCCATATCGATTTCATTACGGAAAAGCCGAAATAGGCAGGGGCGGGTGGCGCAGCACGCCACCCCATCCTTGTGGGGAGAGCACAGCCATGGGCATGAATGTTGGCTCTGAGAGCACAACGGAAGATGAAGGCATTGTTGACATCAACACCACGCCACTGATTGACGTGATGCTGGTGTTGCTGATCATGCTGATCATCACCATCCCGTTGCAGACGCAGGCGGTCTCGATTGATCTGCCGCAGGGCAACCCGCCGCCCAGCACGGAAGAAACCCCTGTGGTGACGCTGGTTGTGGACTTTGATAACTCGCTGACATGGAATGGCCAGCCAATTAATGGGGAAGCCGATCTGCAGGCGCATCTGCGCGAGATCGCCAGCGGGCCCGAGGCCAGCCGACCAGAATTCCATCTCCAGCCCAACCGTCTGGCAGACTACAAAACCGTCATCCACGTCATGGCCGATGCACAGCGCCTCGGCGTTACAAAACTCGGAATCGTCGGACAGGAACAGTTCGTAGACGGTAAGTGAGGATTTTTGAGAATGGCTTCTCGTTTTTTACGTACCCTTTTGTGTGCAACAACAGCATGGATTGTCATGCAGCCCGTTGCACATGCGGCAGATGAACTCGGCCAACAGGTTGGGACAGAACTGGAAGCCGCGCAGTCTGCTCTGGCAGCACATAATTATGCCAAGGCGATGGATGCAGTAAATGCTGCAGATGCCGTAAAAGGCAAAACAGATTACGAAGATTACACCATTGCGCAGATGCGTGCCGCTGTGGCCACACAGGCAGGCAATCTTTCGGCGGCAACAGCGGCTTACGATAAGCTGATTGCCTCCCCCCGCACGCCGCAGGCCATGAAAAATCAGATGTTAAAGTCTGAAGCGACCATGGCTTATACTGCCAAGGATTACCCTAAGGCAGTTGCCAATATTCAGCGTTACCTGAAAACCTCTGGTTCTGATCCCCAGATGGAAACATTGCTGGCGCAATCTTACTATCTTCAGAAGGATTACCCCAATACCATCAAGGTGGTGAAGCAACAGGCGAGTGCCGCCATAAAGGCCGGCAAAACACCAACAGAATCTGAACTGCAAATGCTTGCAGCCAGTGCGACGGCACTAAAGGATTCTGCCGCTACAACCCACGCATACGTTCTGCTGGCAACGTATTACCCTAAAAAGGAATACTGGGCGCTGTTGCTGCATGAACTGGTGGTAAATACCAAAATTCCGGCATCCTTACAGTTGGATGTTTATCGTATTCGTTTGGCCGTTGGGGATGTTTCCCAAGCGCGTGATTTTATGGATATGACGGAAATTGCTGTCCAGCAAAATACGCCGCAACTGGCGCTGGATCTGATGAATCAAGGTTACCAATCTGGTATTTTAGGGCAGGGGGCGGAGGCTCCCCGTCAAGCCCGTTTGAAAGCTATGGTTGAAAAAGCTGTAGCTTCCAAAAAGGCTTCCATTGCAGCAGATGAGCAGGCGGCTGCTTCTGCCAGCAATGGGGATGATTTGCTGACAGTCGGGTACAATTACGTTACTTTTGGGCAGGCTGATAAAGGCTTGCAACTTATGCAGCAGGCCATCAGCAAAGGTGTAAGTGACGTGAATATTGCGCGCCTGCACTTAGGGCTTGCAGAGCTTTATGCTGGCCATAAGGATCAGGCTCTGGTTGCTTTGCGTAGTGTTGAAGGAGATAATGGTGCGCATGATATCGCGCAGCTTTGGATCTTGCACGTGATGCAGCCCGTGAGTGCTAAATAGCTTAAACTGCGAAGTGATATAAAAAAGGGCCATCCTGATATTGAGGGTGGCCCTTTTTTATTAAGGAACGCAACTGCGGTATCGGAAGCATGAGACTGATTTTATCAGATAAGATCTTTGTTGGCGTCTTCTTCTTCCCCATCGTTAACAGAATCACGATGAACCCATGTTGAAAGGAGCAACCCAAACCCCAGCATAACATTCAGCATGGCGGAGCCACCGTAAGAGACCAATGGTAGAGGCACCCCCCCTACAGGGATAGCGCCCATCACCATGGAAAGATTAACCAAGCAGTAGAAAAAGAAGTTCATGCTGATACCAAGGGCAATAAGGCGCCCAAAGCGGTTACGGCAGCGGATAGCCATGATCATGCCGCCCAGAATGATTATGAGCAGCAACCCGATAACAGCAGCAGCGCCAACAAAGCCCCATTCTTCTGCAATCATTGTAAAAATGAAGTCTGTTTGCTTTTCAGGCAGAAAGTTTAATTGCCCTTGTGATCCATGCAGATAGCCCTGCCCCCACATACCGCCAGAACCCAAGGCAATTTTAGACTGGATGATATTGTAGCCTGCTCCTAGTGGATCATTTTCCGGATGCAAAAAGGTGGTTATGCGCGCGCGTTGGTAATCATGCAGATGGTTGTATGCAAATTTGATAAGCGAAGGTACGGGAAGTAAAAGCAGCACAATTTGCCAAAGCCGCATGCCTGCCGCAAAAAACAGAGATGCGCCAATGCCGCCAATAATGACGGCAGTGCCAAGGTTAGGTTCCTTTAATACAAGGCCAACAGGCACAAGTACGATAAGCGCAGGAGGAATCAACCACAAAGGGTTGCCCATACGGGCATAGCTTATGCGAGAAAACCATGCAGAAAGCGCCAGAACCAGCGCAATTTTGGCGAATTCTGAGGGTTGAACCTGCAACCCGCCTATAATCAACCAGCGTTCTGCGCCCTTGCCCACATGGCCCATGCGTAACACGGCGACAAGCAGGATAAGCGAAAGCACATACATGGGTGCTGCCGCGTGGATAAGCATGCGTGGGGGAAGCATGGCGATGGTAATCATCATTACCAAACCCACAGCAAAGCGTGCAGCTTGTGGGGCCGCAAAAGGGTAAGGCGTGCCACCACCGGCAGAATAGAGTGTAACGTACCCAACACCAGCCAATGTGCAGATCAGTAGAATGTACAACCAACTGATACGCCATAACTTGGACATCAGGCGGAAGCTTGGTTCTGCCCGGAGCAGCCGTTTATGAAACTTCATGGATCATTTACCAGGCTGCTTGCATCAGCTACACTTTCTGGCGGCGGCGTGGTGTGTGTTACCGGATCACGCAACAAAGTATCGCGCATGATAATACGGGCCAGAGGGGCTGCGGCATCTGCACCTGCGTTTCCGTGTTCGATCACAACAGAAACAGCATAACGTGGGGAATCATACGGGGCGAAGCAGATAAACAACGCGTGCGGCCGATACTCCCATGGCAGATTGGCAGAGTTAAAATGCCCGCTTTCACGCAATGCGCGTGAAACACGCCGTACCTGTGCAGAACCCGTTTTGCCAGCCATAGTGATGCCGGGGAGATCCAGCCGCGCTTTGGGGGCCGTTCCATGCGGTTCGTTAATAACAGCAAACATGCCAGAGCGCAGGGCTGCTAGATATCTGTCTGGCATATCAAGAGTGGGCCAATGGTCTGGCTGTACTTGCTTGCCAATTTCTCCGTTTATGGCGCGCACAAGATGGGGCTGCACGGCCCGGCCAGAGGCAATGCGGGCTGTATAGGTCGCCAGTTGTAAAGGCGTAACCTGTACAAACCCTTGGCCAATGCCGCTTACAATTGTATCTCCGCCATTCCAATGGTGGTGGTGGGCCTGCCGCCATGCGGGAGTGGGAATGAGGCCGGTGCGGGTATGGGGCAACTCGATATCCAACTGCGTGCCAAGGCCGAATTTATGGGCTGTGGCTGCAATACGTTCCATGCCTATACGACGTGCGACTTCGTAAAAATAAACGTCGCAGGAATATTTAAGCGCCAGATGCAGATCAACAGACCCATGCCCCCACCGAGACCAGCAGTGAAAGCGTGTACCACCGACATCTAGGTGACCGGGACAGAAAAAACGATCTGTGGGGGAAACAAGGCCAGATTCTAAAGCCGCCATGGCAACAGCGGGTTTAAAGGTGGAACCGGGAGGATACACCCCAGCCACAGCTTTATTGATAAGGGGTGTGCGCTGGTTGTTTGTCCATTCAATCCACTGCGCATGGCTTACGCCACTATCAAACAATGAGGGATCAAACGAGGGTGTACTGACCATGGCAAGCACCTCGCCATTCTGGCAGTCCATCACCACGGCAGAGGCTGTTTGATCTCCGATGGCGTTCAGTACTTTTTGCTGAAGCGCGCGATCTATGGTTAGGCTGATTTCTTCACCCGGCACGCCTTCTTCGCGGTTTAGCTCAGACATCACACGTCCAACGGCGTTGACCTCCATTTCCACAGATCCGGCCGTGCCACGAAGATTGTCATCCTGACTTTGCTCAATACCCGCACGGCCTACGCGCATCCCTGGCAGGGCCAACAAAGCAGAACGGGCCACATCTTTTTCATTGGGCGGGGCTACGTAGCCGATAATATGGGCGAGTAGTTCGCCTTCCGGGTAAACGCGGCGTGTGCCCACATCAATCAACACGCCGGGGAGAGAGGGGGCGTTGAGTTCAATACGTGCCATTTCATCCCACGAGAGGAAATCTCGCAGCATGACCGGCACAAAGCGCCGTTGATGCCGCATTTCACGCGCGATTCGTGTGCGGTCACGTTCATCTAGCGGAATAATGCTGGAAAAGCGTTCAATCGTGCCTGTTACATCCGTGGTTTCTTCAGGCATCAAAAGGGCGCGCCAGTTTTCCTTGTTATTGGCAAGGGCCACGCCGTAGCGGTCTACAATACGCCCGCGTGGTGGTGCCAAAAGGCGCTTGCTGATACGGTTTTTGGCGGCCATGCGGGCATAATGGTCACCATCTTCTATCTGGATTTTATACAGGCGGCGGCCAAGCTCCCCCAATGCCACCGTTTGGACAGCCATAAACAGCAGCGCTCGGCGTGTAAAAACGCCACGGGCAGGGTCTTTCTGTTCACGAACAGGTAGAAAACGCCGGTTTTCTTTCTTGCGCCGCTTCAGCCACATAAGAAGCTTTCATGCCTGTTCATGCGGATTCCTTTTCATCCAGAATATGCAGGAACCATGAGAAAGTGGCGGAAAGCAACGGATAAACCCCTATGCACAGTAGTGCTTCAAAAAAGGCAGGAGCCGGATCAAGGCCATGCAGCCGGAACAAACATGCCAATGCCCACTGTAGGAAAGAGGCGGCTCCACCTATCAGACCGTAAAGGCACCATACTACTAAAAAATTCATACGCATGAGCCCAAATCGGGCATAGGTGCTGATTCCGTAAACCAGAAGCAGAATAAATGAGCTTACGCCCAAAGGTGTAAAGCCAACCAGATCCATAAACAGGCCCAGCAAGAAAGGCGCCAGCGCAGGCATACCGGTAGGCCGCCAAACAGACCAGAAAAATACAGAGCCGATAACAATGGCAGAAAGCAGTTCGGCAGAACCGGGAATGGCTAGGGGTGCCGAAAAAAAGATAATAACCAGAACAATAAAAGCAGATGGCAACAGATGGCGCGCTGTGCGGTCAAGCTTCTGGCCGAGCGTTAGGCGCGGTTCAAGATCTGGGTCCCATGATGGGGGTGAGGGATCGGACATCAGGTTACCCTTCCTGTCCTTGTCCCAGAAGTGTTTTGAAAGGCAGTGCTAATGGCCGATGCGGGCGGGTAAGTGGTACATGGCCCGGTGCATCAGGCGGCTCAATTTCAGATTGTCCAAAATCGAACACACGCAGCATGGTCAGTTTATCCAATTGTACAAAGGGCTGCACAACTGGTTGCCCCGGGTGCAGGTAATGTACCGTGCCAATAGGCAACCCCATGGGGAAGGCGCCAGCTTGATCACTGGTTACAACACGCTCCCCTTCAATGGGGCGTGAATCCTGCGGATAATACATCAGCCTTGGCATGGGGGAGTTGTCGCCTGCCATTATGGCCGTGGCATGGCTGGATTCCAGCTCAATGGGCAGGCGGCTGGCAATATCGGTTATTAACAAGATGCGGGCCGCATGTGGGCCAACTTCAGTAACGCGTCCTGCTAGACCATTTGTTGCTAAAGCAACATTGCCAACATGCACGCCACTGGTGGTGCCAGCCACAAGCAAAACAGCGCGGGCATACATGCCACCACTATCTGCCACCACTCGGCCCGTTACAAAGGCTGGGGTAGGTTCTGGCACCCAGTGCAGTTCTGTCTTTAAGCTATCATTTTCCCGCGCAAGAGAGACTGCAACATCATACCACCGGCGCAGTTTGGCATTTTCGGTTTGGAGTTTGGCGTTTTCTTCCGCCAGATGGCGGGCATCTTTTATGCCTTGCACAAGGTGGCTAACATCTGTTTGCGTATGGGCAATAAGCCCCCACAAAGGGGCCAAAGCATCTGCCACATACATACGCGCAGTATCAGCCAGCTTTCTATCGGCTTGGCCTGCAATAATAATCCCGACAGACAACAGCAGCAGCACTGGCAAAACCAGTTTGCCAAGAGCTTGTCTTACCTGGATGGAAACCGGGATCATAAAAGCCGGGAACCCCTATCAGAGGGAAGGAAAGCGAAAGGCATGCCCATTTGCATTCTGGCGCCGGGTTACAGCCAGATAGCTGGTGCCTTGGGTTAATACATGGTTGTTAGCACGTTGCGCAGACGTTTCATTTCTTCCAACGCGCGGCCTGTACCCAAAGCCACGCAGGAAAGTGCATCTTCAGCTACGGTAACAGGCAGGCCTGTTGCAAGGCGCAGTACGTCACTCAGCCGGTAAAGCAATGCGCCACCACCGGTCAGAACAATGCCTTTATCAACAATATCGGCAGCAAGTTCCGGGGGCGTGTTTTCCAGCGCGGTTGTTACGGCATCCACAATCTGGCTTACAGGCTCCATAAGGCTTTCTGCAATTTGCGCTTGTGAAACCTGAACTTCACGCGGGACACCGTTAATCAGATCACGCCCTTTAACATCCTGCCACGGGCCATTTTCATAAGGCTCATCTGGCATCATGGCGGAGCCCAGGCTGATCTTGATACGCTCTGCTGAGCTTTCACCAATCAACAAGCTGTGGGTGCGGCGAATATAAGAGATAATGGCTTCATCCATTTTATCTCCGCCCACGCGTACGGAACGTGCATACACAATGCCGCCGAGGGAGATAACGGCCACTTCTGTTGTGCCGCCGCCAATATCTACAATCATGCTGCCAGAAGGTTCTGTAACCGGCAGGCCCGCACCTATGGCGGCTGCCATGGGTTCTTCAATCAGAAACACACGTCGGGCACCAGCGCTTTCCGCACTTTCCTGAATGGCACGGCGTTCTACCGCAGTGGAGCCAGAAGGCACACACACAATAATCTGGGGACTGGCGAAAGCGCGACGATTATGAACCTTGCGGATGAAATGTTTGATCATTTCTTCCGCCACTTCAAAATCAGCAATCACGCCATCACGCATGGGACGAATGGCCGTAATATTGCCCGGAGTACGACCAACCATCAGCTTGGCTTCTTCCCCTACGGCAAGAAGCTGCTTTTTTCCTCGTATATCTGCAATAGCCACAACAGAGGGTTCGTTCAGTACGATACCCCGTCCTTTTACGTAAACAAGGGTGTTGGCAGTACCCAGGTCAATAGCCATGTCGGCAGACATGAGACCGAGCAGACGAGAAAACATCCAGGACTCCTGGTTGAAGCGGGCACCATACAACAGAGGGCGAGAAAGCCGGACACGCTAACCCGCCCCTGCTGCTTTGGAAATATGTGAGCAGGAATTACCGGTGCGTAACGAGGCAGACAAGACCTTCCGTCAAGAAACTGACATATAATGTCAAGGTAAGGTCTGTCTGCCCGGTTTTGCAGGAGGGCCTGAAAAGTTTTTTCAGGCTGTCAGGGCTTCTGGTTCTGTGCGTGCCCGTTTCACCAGCAGCTTGTTTAGCGCATGCACGTAAGCACGCACGGCAGAAACAACCGTATCTGCATCTGCGCCTTGGCCATCTACCATCTTACCGGCTTCTTCCAGACGCACGGTTGTGCGGGCCTGCGCATCAGTACCTTCGGTTACGGCACCAACAGAGAACAGGGCCAGACGCGCTTCATGCGGGAAGGTCTTGCGTAGCGCGTTAAAGGCGGCATCCACTGGGCCGTTGCCTGTGGCTTTGGCTTCAATGGCTTTGCCATCCACGCTCAG
This sequence comes from Acetobacter sp. JWB, assembly GCF_003323795.1. Lineage (NCBI taxonomy): Bacteria > Pseudomonadati > Pseudomonadota > Alphaproteobacteria > Acetobacterales > Acetobacteraceae > Acetobacter > Acetobacter sp. JWB. The sequence goes on from NZ_CP030871.1 coordinate 93,032, forward strand.
TTCCAGATCAACTTCGGAAGGCTGGCCAGAAATGGATTTCAGGCTTAGCGCACCAAAGCGGATGCGGTCATGATCACGGGCTTCATCGTCCACCAGTGCGATGATGTCATCGTCGTACACAACCTTTTTACGGTCTGCCAGATCCTTAAAGCGGGTGAAGGCTTCGTTCAGGCGTGTGTCATCCATGCCATCATAACCCAGCACCTTCAGCTTATCGCGGAATGCAGCCCGGCCGGAGTGCTTGCCCATTACGAGGGAGGAGCGTGTCCAACCCACGCTTTCGGGGGTCATGATTTCATAGGTGGCGGCATTTTTCAGCACGCCATCCTGGTGGATGCCGCTTTCATGCGCAAAGGCGTTACGGCCCACAATGGCTTTGTTAGGCTGCACGTCAAAGCTGGTGATGGTGGCCAGCATCCGAGAAACCTTCAGCAGCCCTTCAGTGTGAATGCCGGTGGTGAAGGGGTATTGGTCATGCCGTGTGCGCAGCGCCATAACAATTTCTTCCAGCGCGGCATTCCCGGCACGTTCGCCAATGCCGTTGATGGTGCATTCCACCTGCCGTGCACCACCACGGATAGAGGCCAGTGTATTGGCAACAGCCAGCCCCAGATCATTATGGTTATGGGCAGAGAAGATCACCTGATCTGCTCCCGGTACGCGCTGGCGCAGCATGGAAAAAATCTTTTCCATGTCTTCTGGCGTGGCGTACCCAACCGTATCGGGAATGTTGATGGTGGTAGCGCCAGCCTTAATAGCGGCTTCTACACAGCGGCACAGAAAATCTGGTTCTGTGCGGGAGCCATCTTCAGCAGACCATTCCACATCATCTGTCAGATTACGGGCGGCTGCGTTGCCGGAGGTAATCAGTTCCAGAACAGTTTCTGGTTCCATCCGCAGCTTGTATTTCATGTGCAGCGGAGAAGTGGAAATAAAGTTGTGGATACGCTTACGTTCTGCCGGGGCCAGAGCCTCACCCGCAGCGGCAATATCCTTGGCGCCGCCGCTGCGTGCCAGTGCGCAGATAACGGAACCCTTGGTGTGTTTGGCAATCTCGTTAACGGATTCGAAATCACCTTTGGACGCAACAGGAAAGCCCGCTTCAATCACGTCTACACCCAGATTGGCCAGTGCTTCCGCCATACGGAGCTTTTCTGCCAGGTTCATAGAAAAACCGGGAGATTGCTCGCCATCACGCAGGGTGGTGTCAAACACAATCACGCGGTCTGGCGTCATGCGGCCAAAGGACGGATGATTGAAGCTGGTGGTATCAGCAGACATGGAATTCTTCCTGAAAAAGTCTGGTCTGGAACAAGAATAGAGGGGCTGTGCCATATTCTGCCCGTTTATGCACGGGCGCTCTTTTCGTTCTCCCCTGGGCGTGGCAGCGCTTGGCCACCTGGCTCGCTCAGGGGCAGATTAGTCGAAGGAGAAGATCCAGACGGAGGGCCACGCCGCCCGCACCCGTCAATTTACGGGTGTGCAGGGAATCGGACGTGAACCACTCGGAATTCATGCGCAGCACCATACCGTCTTGTTTTTCAAACGCAACAGTAAACGTTGTTAAATGCCCTTTAGGCCATAGCTTTTGTGCCACGCAGGCAATGCAGCACATACAGCATAACACCCAGCAACACGGCAGCGAATGTTTGATGCACCGCACCTGCCCACACAGGCACGACCAGCAACAAAGTGGTAACGCCTAGCGCGTACTGGATAACAACGGCCCACCCTAAAAGGATGAAGGCGTTATGCGCTTTAGCCCCCAGATCTGTTGCTTTCAGGCCAACAAATAACACAGCACCAATGCTGAGGGCTGTAAGGGTGGCCAGAAGGCGGTGGTCAAACTGCACAGCCGCTTTGTTGATGAACCAGTTCATCCAGAAAGGGGAAAGTTGGGCGTAATCTGTCGGGATCAAATGCCCATCCATCAGCGGGAAGGTGTTGAACAGGAACCCCGCATGTGTGCCAGCCGTAAACCCACCGGCAATAATCGTGGTGCACAGTAGCACAATAGTAAAGCAGGCCAACCGCTTGGCCATGCGTGCGGCGGAGGATGAGGTATGACTTTCTGGTACAGGCCAACGGATAGAAAATGCCGTCCACAAAATGGCGCCATAAAGCAACAGGGCTGCACTCAGGTGCAGCACAAGCCGTATAGGTTCTACTGCTGTGCTGTTGGGGCGGAAGCCAGAAGCCACCATAAACCACCCAATGGCACCCTGTAGCGCACCCAGAATGAAGAAGATGAACAAACGCAGGGCCAACCGGCGCGTGATCATGCCTCTCACAACAAACCAGATCAGAGGCAGCAGAAGAACCAGCCCCATCAGGCGGCCCCAGAAGCGGTGAATCCATTCTGCCCAGAAAATTCTCTGGAACCCTTCCAGCCCAAATCCTTCGTGCTGAAGGTGATATTGCGGAATGGTTTTATAAAGTGCGAACAACCTTTCCCACTCAGCATGGGAAAGAGGCGGAATAAAACCGCTTACGGGTTGCCAATCCATAATGGAAAGGCCCGAACCTGTCAGGCGCGTTACGCCACCAATGGCGATCATGCCCAGCAGCATGAAGCAAAGCAGAAACAGCCAGCCTGAAATGAGTTTGCGGTGGGCGGGTGTCATGTCTGTCTGGGGGGATGATGAGGTGGGCATGGCAGCCTTTGGCGCTGTGGGTTAAATTTCTGTATCGGGTTTACAGCCAGCTTGCGGGCTGCTGCAAGAAGATGGTACCGCTAGGCTGGATGGAACAGCATATTCGTCCACCCTCCCGGTCTTCTGTATCGCTTCTGCGTCCACTGCTTATGCTGCTTGTATTGGTGGTGGGGGCGGTTGGGTTGCGGCATGTGCCAGCTCTCCACAGTATGTTGCATGGCACAGATGTGCTGCGCCAAGGCGTGTGGGGCCGCATGGTGTTTTTATCTGGCGCTGTTTTGTGGTGCGGGTTTGGGCTGCCACGTCAGGTGGCCGGATTTGCCGCCGGATTGGCTTATGGTTTGTGGGAAGGTCTTGTACTTATCACCATAGCCTCCACATTGGGGTGCTTGGCAGGGTTTTTCTGGGCCAGATGGGGCGGGCGCGCATGGGCGCGGCAGAAATTGGGGCAACGTTTTGCCCAAATGGACGCATTTCTGACACGTCAGCCGTTTTCAAGTATTCTTACCTTGCGGCTGCTGCCCGTGGGGTCAGCGTTACTGCTGAATCTTTTGGGGGGCATTTCAGGTATGGATGTGCTGCCGTTTTTTACAGCAACCCTTTTGGGGAGCATACCGCAGAACCTTGTTGCCGTTTTGTTGGGCGCGGGGGTTCAGGTAGGTACTTTTTGGCAGTATGCAGCAGGTGGCGCGTTGTTTGTGCTTTCTGGCGCTATTGGCGTGTGGCTATGGCGGCATGCACGTATAGCCCGGCAGGTTTCCTGATCCATATATGGTCTGGCTGCTGCTGAGATGTCAGGAATTAAAGGCTGATCTTACGCCCGTTGTAAAATAAAAGGCGCTGGCCTGTTGCCTGTCTTTTTGCCAGACATTTTTCTTTTTCCTTCTGTTTTTGTTTGTTTTTGGAGTGCTGCTTATGGCTTCTCCCTCTGCTGTGCGGGATGCCGGAACGTCTTTTATTGGTGGGCGCATCCCCATGTGGATGCCGGTGCTTTTAGGGTTCCTGACAGCCGTTGGACCTATTTCGACAGATATCTATCTGCCAGCTTTTCCGGCCATGGAGCAGACCTTCCATACAAGTGCGGGCAATGTGCAGTTCACATTGTCTATCTGGTTTGTTGGGTTAGCTATTGGGCAAATTACTGTAGGCCCCTTGTCCGATAGGTTTGGGCGGCGCAAGCCTATGCTTATAGGCAATGCCCTGTATGCCGTGGCTTCTGCCGTATGTGCGTTTGCGCCGGATATCACCACATTTTCCATTGCACGGTTTGTGGCCTCCGTTGGGGCATCTGCCAGTCTGGTTATTCCAACAGCTTGTGTGCGCGATATGGTGCCAGACCGTAATGCCGGAGCACGCATGATGTCTCAGCTGGTTATGGTGATGGGTGTTGTGCCCATTCTGGCCCCTATGCTGGGCGGGTTGGTTGTTGAGTTTGTTTCCTGGCGGATTATTTTTTGGGCTTCTGCGGCCTATGGCGCGATATGTGTGGCGTTGATTCTGTTTATTTTACCAGAAACACTGCCATATAACCGGCGCGTGGCTCTTTCTCCTTTCACGCTGGTATCACGTTACGTCACCCTGATTCGGGATCGGGCCTTTGCCAGCCATGCGCTGATAACGGCTTTTTCTACCTTCATGTCCTTTAGCTACCTTACCGCAGCGCCTTTTGTGTTTGTGCAGTTGTTTCATTTCTCACCGCTGCATTTTTCCATGCTGTTTGGGTTCTTTGCGGTGTTCATGATCGGGGCTTCGCAGGTGAACGGGCTTTTGGTTGGGCGCATCGATTCTGGCAAACTGCTTCAGGGGGCTATCTGTCTTTCCGTTGTCGGGGGAATTTTGCTGGTAGCAGTAAGTTTGTGGAGCGCTTGGTACGCACCTCCGGCATGGCAGCCATATGAAGTGTGGTTGGTTATTGCGGCTATGCTGCTGGCACTTGCACCTACTGGCATTATTTTTCCTAATGCCATGATGGGGGCTTTGGCGGATCATCCGTCTCTTGCCGGGGCGGCATCTGCTTTGGCTGGCACCCTACAATATGTGTTTGGGGCTGTGGCTGGTGTTGTGGTTGGACAATTTCCGGCTGTTTCTGCAATTCCTATGGCAGGATGCATGTGTTGTGGTGCTATTCTGATGTTCTTGGCGGGTCTATCGCGCCCTCATCGACAGAATGTGAACTAAAAATTGCACAAAAAGCGGTTATGCCCGCTCTGCTCTTGACGGTGACAGGACTGCGGCCCAGTCCAGATGAAAAGATGGCGTTAAGGAAGGGAGCGTGCATAACATGCCACGGCATCCAGCAAGACGGGCCCACATTCTGGCGCTTATTGGCGCCGGGCTGCTGATTGTAACTTTTGGCACAATGGGGATTGAGCTGGGTAATGAAATGGCCCGGCATGGTAATCTGGATCGTCAGAGCACCGCAGCAGGCAATTACTTGCGCGGGTTGCACCATGCCACCAGTGATGCCCGCATATGCCATTACGCTTGGATGGCCGAGCATAGGCCGCAGGATGGCAGTTGTTACATTCAGGCTATTCAACAACTTTCTGATGCGCGGCGTGGGTTTGAATCCTTTCGCGTCGTTCAACTGCGAGAGGGTGGGGGCCGTGTAGAACCGCTGCAAAGCGTGTGGCAGCAGCTTGAAACCATAAGCGCCTGGCCCCATTCCCCAGAGGGGACTCCCGCCGGAGGGGCGCAGCTTCTGGCCGATCTGGATCAGAATCTTTCTATTCTAAGCCGTGCCAGTACGTTGGATCAGGCAGACCGTGTCGCCAACATGCTGCGCAACACAAGTTGGCAGCGGCGCTTGGCGTTGCTGGGTATTCTTACTGGTGTTTTCAGCCTTGTTTCTGCGGGCTGGGTGTTGGATCGTTCTTCCTTGGCGGCAGCGCGGGCAGAGGCTTCATCGCGTGATCTGGCATTGCGTTTGCGGGCAACGTTGGACAGCTTGAGCCTTGGTGTGGCTGTGTTTGGTGCTGATGGCCATTTGTGGCACTGGAACGAACAACTGGCTATGGCCTTGGGCTTGGAAAAGAGCTTTTTCAAACCCGGCCTATCTTACAATGATTTAAGCGCAGTGCTGGTGGTAGATGGTGTGCCGCTGCTTGAACCATTGGAACATGTGGAAACCAGCTTGGCCAAAGGGCAGCCTGCACCACCTGTCGTCGTGGAGTGCAAAGGCATTAACGGCGCAGATCTAGAATTGTGCCGCACCTTGTTTTTTGCCCCAGATGGTGCAGCAGAGCGGCGTGGGTTTGTGCTGACAGCCGCAGATATCACCATGCGTTTACGCAGTGAACGTGCATTGGGTGAGGCGCAAAAGCTGCGAGCACTGGGGCAGTTTACCGCAGGTATTGCTCACGATTTCAAAAATCTTCTCACCGTCATTTTGGGAAATCTGGAGCTTGCGGCAGAGCACGACCTGCCAGATCAGGTAGAGCAACGGCAGGAATATCTGTCTGCCGCCACACATGCCGGGCATAGGTCTGAAGCCCTTACAAGCCAGCTTCTTTCCTTTATGCGCAGGCAACAAACTGGCGTGCCAGACTGTTTTGATCTGGCCGATCTGTTTTCTTTGCTGGATGGATTGTTGGCGCGTGTTATCGGCCCCAGAATTGTGGTGGAATGTGCTGATGTCTCAGGTGTATGGCCTGTGCGTGCAGACCCAGCGCAGCTTGAAAGTGCTGTGCTCAATCTGGCTATCAATGCGCGAGATGCCATGCCATCCGGTGGCCGACTGCGTATTGCCGCCCGTAATGTCACATTCTCTGTCAACGCAGATCTGATGAGCTTGCCCGTTGAGGAAGGCCGCAACATGCGCGTGGTTTCAGACCCGACTCCGCTGCCTGCCGGGGATTGGGTGCGGTTGGATGTGATTGACAGCGGCAGTGGTATGACGCGTGAGGTGTTGGACCACCTGTTTGAACCGTTTTTTACCACCAAACGGGAGGGCGCAGGCACAGGGCTTGGTATGGCCATGGTTCTGGCTTTTTCCCAACAGGTGAAGGGGCGGGTTGTGGTGGCAACAGGGAGTGGCAGCGGAACAGAGGTTTCCTTGTGGTTGCCCAAGGCTGCGGCTCTTTCTGCCGCACAGGTTTTGCAGCCAGCGGTGTTGCCTAAAATCAGCAAATCAGCGCCATCACAGGCTTTGCAAGTGCTGGTGGTGGAAGATGATGCTGCTATCCGCGATATTGTTGTGACCATTCTGAGCATGGCTGGCCATCGTGTGTTAGAAGCCGGAGATGGTGAGCAGGCTTTTGATGTGGCTGCGGCTGCGGAAGGGCCTCTTGATCTGTTGGTAACGGATATTCAACTGCCCGGCCCACTGGATGGGCTAACCCTCTCACGCGTGCTGGTGGAACGGTATCCTGAACTGGCTGTCGTTTATATGTCGGGGGATCTTACAGCGGATTCCAAATTACCCGAAGGTGGCGTGGCCAATGCGCGTCTTTTGGCCAAACCTTTCCGCAGAGATGGCTTGATGGAAGTGGTAACAGCAGCACTGAGTGCGCGCACTGGAGCATAAGCAGACCATAAGGGAAAAGCCGCCATACCTTGCAGAACCGGCGCATGCAGGATAGAGCGGGCGCCGGATTGCCCGAACGTGTTCTTCTTTTTTGGCAGGATACAAGGCAGAAGTAACAGAGGGCCAGCCAAGGCTGGCACGCAGGAAGGATTATTAAGGCCATGACGGCACATGAGGAAATCGACCTCAAGCGCTTTATCCGGCACGTTCCCGATTTTCCTAAACCGGGCATTCTATTTTACGACATTTCCACCCTGATGCGGAATCCGGATGCCTGGCAGTTGGCCATGGGGCGTTTGGCACGGCAGGTGGCGCCGCTTAAGCCAGATCTGCTGGCTGCCGTTGAATCCCGCGGGTTTTTAACAGCCGCACCGTTGGCGGATCGCTTGGGTTGTGGGCTGCTGATGCTGCGTAAATGTGGCAAGCTGCCGGGTGACACCATTTCCCACACCTATGATCTGGAATACGGCAGCGATACGCTGGAAATTCAGGCAGATGCCGTCCAGCCCGGTCAGCGCGTGGTGGTTATGGATGATCTGCTGGCAACCGGCGGTACTTTGGCTGCTTCTGTAGCGCTGCTGCGTAAGGCGGGAGCGAACGTGGTAGGCGCTTCTGTTATGGTGGAATTAACAAGTTTGGGTGGCCGTAATAAAGTAGATGCCCCTGTTTCCACTTTATTGACGTACAAAGAATAAGCTCTTTCAACATTCATATGTTCTGTTTGCGCATCTGGGTGCTGAACAGAACATATGAGGTGTGAATACGCTTTTCTGCCATGTTGGGGTAAGAGAAGATGTATGGCACGTTGTTTCCCCATTAGCACCTCAGGTTTGGCCGCGTGAAAAGCATGACGCTTTCCTTGGGGCAGCTTTGGCGGTCGGTCTCTATTATTGTCCGGCAGGCGCTTGTTGGTGGCGGCCCACCACGCAAGCTTGACCATTTACGTTGGTTGTTTGCGCCCAATCTACTTTCTTTTGGGTATGCGCTTCGCACCACCATTTCATCCTTAATCGCTCTTGGCATTGCCTTGTGGTGGGAACTGGGGAGCCCGCAATGGGCGGCCCTTACTGTGTGGATGGTGGCGCAAGGCACGCGCGGCAAATCCATTGCCAAGGCGCGTTGGCATATGTTTGGCATGGTGGTGGGCACAATATGTGCCATCGTGCTGGTGGCCAGCATGCCGCAATCTCCGCTGCTGTATATCTTTTTTGTGGCGGTAGGAATTGGCACTTTCTGCTTTATAGGCACGTTGCTGCCCGGCCCAGCCGCCATGACCAATTATCGTATTCACGGTATGCGGGCATCGGGTTTTACGTACGTTATTATTGCGTTGGATGGCATAGTTGCGCCCGATCATATTTTTCAGATCGCAATGGCGCGTGCCACATACATTACGCTTGGTATTGTGGTGGAAACCACAATTTCATCCCTTTTCCAGTATCAGTTAGGGTTGCGGGCCAGAACACGATTGGCAACCAACTTTGTGCAAGCCCTTAAAGGTGCCGTGCCCGCCATTTTGCGCTTGTTGCAGGGTGATAGACGGGCTGTGGCAAATTCCCCCGGTGTGTTTTCCACTCTTATTGCGCTGAGCGATCAGGTTGAGTTTGCCGAAATTGAAATGGGCAAACATCAGCATGAAGGTGATCATGCCAGAGCTGCCTTGGCAGCTATTACGGTACTATTGTCACGCGGGTTGGATTTGGGTGCGCTGCTAGAGGTACCGCACAGTCAGGGTGCGGAATATCAGAATACAGCCCAGCAAGTGAGCACTTTTTTGCAAGCTTTGCCAGACAGGCTGGATAATGATCAGCCTATTGAGCCAGTTTTGCGGGATCTCACATCTTTACGGGCAACATGTCGGCAACTTGCCGCTGGGTGTCTGGAAAAGGAAATGGAAGCGGCCACGCATCCCCCGCTTGATGAGCAGCAGGATGAAGTGCTGACTCGGCAAGGGCAATTGCTGCATAAGCTGGATACCATGCTGGAAGAGCTGTATCTGGCCATTGAGCAGTTTGAAATGAGCCGCAACCCGCAGCCGCATGACCATTTCCGCTACCCCATGAAGTCTTACAGAGACTGGCGGATGGCGTTTACCAATAGCTTGCGGGCTTCTGTCACCATCTTTCTGGCTGGTGTTCTATGGATTACCACCGCTTGGCCTGATGGGCTGACATTTATTATGTTTGTAGGCATTGTGTGTGCGCTGTTTTCCACTTTGGAGCAGCCAGCCCTTGCCACGCAGGCATTCTTGCACGGCACTGTGTGCGTGATTGGCATGAGCGCACTGCTTGATCTGTGGGTGATGGCACAGCCTACAATTTACGAAATGATGGCCATGTGTCTGGCTGTGCCCATGCTGATTGGTGGATTGGCTTTTGCATGGCCACCGCTGGTGCTTGCGGCAGTCGCTTATAATCTGTTTCTGCCTATTCTGGTGGGGCCGATCAATCAGGGGCGGATGGATGAAATCATGTATTTCAACACTGCCATGCCTCTGTTGTTGGCTATGATGTTCTGCATGTGGATGTACCGCGTGTTTCTGCCATACGATCCAGATGGTTTGCGGTGGGATATGCGTGTGAATATTCTGCGCGGTCTGCGTCGTTTGGCAGGTCAGCGCAGACCGCCCGCTGTAACGGAAATTATTGGGCGAAGTGTAGATGGGTTTGTACGCCTTTCCACCATGGCGACAGATGATGGCAATACCTATGTGCTGGAGCGGTATTTAAGTGGCGTGTTGTCTAGTATGACCATTGCGCTCAATGTGTTGCGGTTACGTACCGTTTTAGCGAAGAATATTCTACCACCAGAGGCACAGAAAGCCGTAGAAGTGATGATGGAACGCATGCAGCGTTTTACTGGCCGATATGGTGGGCAATACGGCCGAACTGCGCGGGCAACACATATAGCTGTAGAGTATTTGTTGAACTGTGAAGAAACCGAAGCAAACCTTTCTGTGCGTGAAGAGATGCTGCGGGCATTAGCCAGTTTGCGGGTGATAGAAACAGAACTTGCAGAGAACCGAGCGTTCTTTGATGCGTCTTCTCCGTATCTGGATAAAGCATTTACCTAAACCAGATGGGTCATAAACAGGCTCTGATATTAAGGTAGAGCATTGTAGGAGAGTGTTGCATTGGCGCAGTCAGACATCACAAAAGAACAAAACAAACAGGCGCGCAACCTGTTGCGCAGTATGTTTGATGCTGCGGTTAGCGCGGCTGATCCTTTCAAGGTATTGGCAGAATATCTGCCCCAAAAACCCAAAGGCCGCTGCATTGTTGTGGGGGCAGGCAAGGCGTCTGCCGCTATGGCTGCTGCGCTGGAGGCGGCATGGCCAGATGTGCCTTTGCAAGGCGTTGTGGTCACGCGGGATGAGCATGCTGTTCCAACGCGCCACATTACAATTCTGGAAGCATCCCACCCTGTGCCAGATGCGCGGAGTGAACAGGCAGCACATGATATCTTGCAGGCCGTAAAAGGGTTGGGGCCAGATGATCTTGTTCTTGCTTTGATATCCGGTGGAGGGTCTGCGCTTCTGGCTCTGCCGGTAGCAGGCATCACGCTGGTAGAAAAACAGAACATTGGCCGCCAGCTTTTGCATTCTGGCGCAACAATTTCTGAAATGAACACAGTGCGTAAGCACTTATCTGCCATTAAAGGCGGCAAGCTGGCTGTTGCCGCGGCTCCTGCGCAAGTGGTTACGCTTGTTATTAGTGATGTGCCAGGAGATGACCCGGCAATTATTGCCAGCGGCCCCACTGTGCCAGATGCAACAACACCTCAAGATGCTTTGCGTATTCTCAATAAATACAATTTAGATGTGCCCGATACCGTTCGTCATGTTCTGGAGAACACCACCACGGCAGTTTCGTCCCAGCACTCTGCCAATGCAGATAATCGGGTTGAAATGATAGCAACTCCTTTTATGGCGCTACACGCCGCAGCCGAGGTGGCGCGTGCAGCAGGAGTGACCCCTTTAATTTTAGGGGATGCGCTGGAAGGTGAAAGCTGTGTTATGGGTGTGGTGATGAGTGGCATTGCCCGTTCTGTTCAGGCACACGCTGTGCCTGTTCGTGCTCCGGCTGTTTTGCTAAGTGGCGGGGAAACAACGGTAAGTATTCGCGCAGGCACAAAGCCGGGAAAAGGCGGACGGAATACAGAGTTTTTGCTCTCTTGCGCGCTGGCCTTAAATGGTCAGGCAGGCATATGGGGCTTGGCGGGGGATACAGATGGTATTGATGGCACGGAAGATGCTGCTGGTGCTATATTTGCCCCGGATACATTAGCCCGTGGTCTGCAAAATGATGTAGCTGCCGAGGATTTTTTGAAACAGCATGACAGCTACAGTTTTTTTGAAAAACTCGATGACCTTATTAAAACAGGCCCAACGTTAACAAATGTGAATGACGTGCGCCTGCTTTTGGTGCTTTAGTTCTGTTTAATCATCAAGTGCACGCGCTACTTCGCGCCGAAGGGCAGGAATAATCTTTTCCTGAAACATGGGGGTTTTGCGCTCCCATGCTCCGGTGCGCCATGATGGGTGGGGCAAAGGAAAATATTGCGGCAGAAAATCCTGAAAGTGCTCTGTGCGTTCGTATACTTTGCCTTTTCCTAAAACGTAATTCTGGGCATAAGACCCAACCAGAAGTGTTAGCCGAAGGTTGGGCAGCAAAGCTAGAATACGTTCTCGCCATAGGTTGGCGCATTCCGGTGGTGGTGGACGATCACCACCTTTAGGCAGTACGCCGGGGTAACAAAGCGCCATAGGTAAAATGGCTACACGGTTGGAATCATAAAAAGCATCTCGGCTCATTCCGAGCCATCCCCGTAGCCGATCTCCCGAGGCATCGTTAAAGGAAATACCGGTTTCATGCACACGCGTGCCCGGGGCTTGCCCGGCAATAAGTAACCGTGCGTGAGGGGAAACATGCAAAACAGGCCGAGGGCCTAGCGGTAACTTACGCGCACAGGCTGTGCATTGCCGGATTTCTTGCACCAAACAGTTCAGTTGTGTTTCAACATCACTGCTTTCCGCAGGACTTGGCGCGTGCCATTTCAATTTTGTTTGAGTGTGGATCATTCTGTTGAAATATGTGGGGATGATCCGTTCGCTTACAATGCAAACAATATAAAAAAGCGCCGTAGTGTTGCCACTACGGCGCTTTGTAACCAGCCCATAAAAGTAGGGCCGGTTATTTAAGCAGAAGCTTTACTGTGCTTCATCCACACCAGCATGTGTCTGCGGTGCGAAGGTCCAGCCAGCGCCGTAAGGCTGCGGCATGAAGAGGCCCCATGTAGCGGATTCTTCAGTTGCATTAGCCCAACCCGGTGTTGGCAGCGGCGTATGATCCAGACGGAGTTTCTGGATATCTGCTGCTGTCGTGTTAGCCGGTGCGCGGTTACCCCATGCAGAACGGATGAAGTTTACAACATCTGCAATTTGCTGGTCAGACAGGATGTTTTTGTAATCCGGCATGGCCACAGCGGAAGGTGCCCAGTTGGTGGGGGGCAGAACGCCACCATCAACAACAATATGAGCAACAGATGTCGGGTTGTCGGAAACAACAACCGGGTTACCAGCTAGCGGCGGGAACATACGGGCTACACCACCACCATCATTACGATGGCAGATAGCGCACTGTTCCACATATGTTTTGGCGCCAGCATTGCCGGAGAAGTTGTTGGAATCCAGCATCTGAGCCGTAGAGGCATCGTAGCTGTAATCACCACGTGCAGGCGGAACCGGCGGCAGGGATTTAATGTATTTCACCATGGCGTGCAGATCTGCATCGGTGAAGTACTGGGTGCTCCAGCCAACCACGTCTGCCATGCCACCAAAGGCTGCGGAGTGATCAGTACGACCGGATTTCAGGAACAGGAACAGATCTTCATCAGACCAGCGACCAAGGCCCAGAACCGGATCGTTGCGCAGGCTTGGGGCAATCCAGTTGTCGATTACGCCACCGCCGCCAAGGAAGTCTGGCCCACCAGATGCATCAAGCGCTTTTTCCTGCATACCAAAGCCGCGCGGTGTATGACATGCACCACAGTGGCCAGGGCCGGTTACAAGGTATTCACCACGTGCTGTTTCAGCATCTGTGCCGGGTGCCGGAGTGAAATCCTTCGGAGCCGGTGCAAATACAGAGCGCCAGATGGACAGCGGCCAACGCATGGACATTGGCCAAGAAATATCAGTTGCGTGATTTTTCTGAGCAATCGGCTGCACACCATGCATGAAATATGCATACAGAGCCTTCATGTCATCCTGCGTCATGCGGGCGAAGGATGGGTACGGCATTGCTGGATACAGCGTAGCGCCATCCTTACGCACGCCATGGCGCACGGCTTCATCAAACTCTTTAAATGTGTAGGTGCCAATCCCGTAAGTAGGGTCTGGCGTGATGTTGGTGGAGTAAATTGTGCCGATGGGGGTCTTGATGGAAAGACCACCAGCATATTTCTGACCATTTAGGGATGTGTGGCAAGCCACACAATCCCCCAGACGAGCAACGTACTCGCCCTTCTTGATCAGATCTTCATCAGCGTTCTGTGCATGCGCTAGGGACGTTCCCGCAAGAAGCCCGACAGCGACTGCCCCCAGGGCAGCTTTTAGCCTGTTAATCATCATTTTTACCACTTATCGCCTGTGTGCTGAATGACGTCGTAACTCTGCCGAGGCATTAGGGGTTAATGCCAAGTGTCGGGTTTTCGGGAATGTTCTTGTCATTCTTCCGAGCATCCACTTCACGCTGATACGTGTCGTTTGCTCGTTTGATCAGATACTGACGGATAGCTTCAATTTCATCCGGCGTCATGCTGGTGTCAAAGCGATCCATCCCGTAAGCCGTCAGCGCACCGCGACCAACTACGTTGTAGAAAGCATCCTGGTGGCGGATAGCACCGGCCCAACGCAGATCAGGCAGCATACCTGCGCCTTCACCGTTATCACCATGACAGGTCTGGCAGTAGGTCTGATACTGGAAGTAACCATTATCAACGACCTTCTGGTCATACTGTGCAGGTGGTTTTACGGGCAGGAAGCCACGGTTGTTCAGAGCCGGTAGTTTGGCTTTGCCATCCAGAGAGAACGCAGCAATGTAGGAGTGGTTAACTGTCCAGCCAGAAGTACGGCCTACGCCACCCATGGAAATCGGGTAGATGCCGCCCCAGCCCACTTCAACAGCAACATACTGCTTGCCGTTGACGCTATAAGTCATAGGCGGAGCGATAATGCCGCTCTGTGCGTCAAACTTGTAAAGATCGCTACCGTTTGTGGCGTCATAGGCGTGGAATTCACCATTGGCCAAGCCCTGGAACAGAAGATCACCGCCGGTGGCCAGAACGCCGCCGTTCCACGGACCTTTGTGGTCAATCTTCCAGACCGTTTCCATCTTGACTGGATCCCATGCCAGCAGCCAGCCGTGCAGATCCTTAATATAAGCGGTACGTGCTTCTGGGGTGTCAGGCAGACCATTCTTGGTCATGTCCAGACCAACGTTCCAGGAATCCGCATGCGGCTTAAAGCCACCAACCTGGTTTTTATAACCAAACGGAATCTGATGAGCTGGGATATAGACCAGATGCGTTTTGGGGCTGTAAGCCATGCCCATAAAGTTATGTGCACCCAGTGGGCCAGGAATACCGTACCAGAACTTGCCGTTCAGGGTGTACAGACCATCTGGGTTGTAGATCGGGCGACCTGTCAGCGGGTCCAGACCGTTGGCCCAATTCTGGTAAACGTAATTTTTGCCAGACAGGAATTCACCAGTCTTGGCATCCAGAACGTAGAAGAAGCCATTTTTAGGAGCATGCACGATCACGTGGCGCATTTCGCCATTCACTGGCATGTCCAGTGTCATGATCTGCTGAACAGAGGTGTAATCCCACTGATCCATTGGGGTTGCCTGGAAGTGCCAGACATATTCACCCGTTTCAGGCTTCAGGGCGACAATGCTGCCCAGGAACAGGTTGGAACCAATGCCTTCAGAACGGTATTTATAGTTCCAGGGGGAGCCGTTACCAACAGCCAGGTAGATCAGGTCACTGACCGGATCATAAACCAGAGAATCCCATACGGTGCCGCCGCCGCCCTGACGTACCCAAGCGCCTTTGGGGCCCCAGGTTTTGTAGGCTTTGCTCATCAGAATATTGTCTGATGCAGCGTGATCAGGTTCGTTCTTGTTGTTCGGAACGGTGTAGAAGCGCCATTTCAGCTTGCCGGTTTCGGCATCAAAAGCGGAAACAAAGCCACGGGCACCAAATTCAGCACCACCGTTACCAATCAGCACCAGGCCTTTTGCTACGCGTACCGCGCCATCCACTGTGTAGGAGCGCTGCTTGCCCAAGGAGGCATCGGCTGGGATAGTGTTAACTTCCCAAACCTTTTTACCGGTTTTTGCATCGGCAGCGACCAGACGGCCGTCAAACGTGCCCCAGAAAACCTTGCCGTTCCAATAGCCTGCACCACGATTAACCGTATCACAGCAGCCTTTATCAGCAATGTTGCCGGGCACTTTGGGGTCATACTGCCAAAGCAGCTTACCTGTGGCAGCGTCCAGCGCTTCCATTTTAGACCAGTTGGTTGTGGCATACATAATGCCATCTACCACCAGCGGGGTTGCTTCCTGCCCGCGGTTGGTATCCAGCGTGTAGTACCAAGCCAGCTTAAGATCACCCACGTTGGAGCGGTTGATCTGATCTAGGGGGCTATAGCGCTGTTCGCTGTAAGTGCGACCATAAGAAAGCCAGTTTTCGGGGTGATCATCTGCATGGATGATAGCTTCCCCTGTATTACCCTGACCGTCAGCGCGGGCAGGGACTGCCGCGTAAGGCAAAGCAGCGGCACAGATTGTTCCGGCCGCGAGAATTCCTAGCAGTGAACGTCTCTTGGCGGAGGCGGGGCGGGTCATGCGTTCATGTCCTCGACTATTATATACGGTGAGGAAAAAGATAGCCGGCAGGCCGGTTTCTCACACAACAGCCAAGGGGAACGCTGTCTGTCAATCACGGGGAAGGAATAGCAGCTTCCATTCTGCGGGATAATTTCCCGTGCTTACAGGCCTGTAGAGCCGGAAATTATGCTCACAATCAGGTTATGAAAGGCGCTTACAAATCTTGTTATAACAAGTGTGTGGGTTCTATGCAACCTGATGTAAACGCATAATCGGCCAGAAGTTCCATATCTGCCGTTTCACGATTTTTCCAAGAACTGAACAGGGTGAATTCATAAACCTCGTCCTCTGGGGCACGCAGACTGTGGTGGATGCGCAACCAGTTATGGACGTCTTCTGGTGGAACAGTTGAGATTGTGCCTAGTGGCACGCTGAGTGGGTGGCAGATACGCTTTACCTTCAGGCCTGCTTGCTGAGTCTGACGCCTGATTTTCACGGAAAGGTGATCGCATACGGCAGATAGAATCTTGGCCGTAAGAATGATTCGCTCGCCTTGCTGCACAACGTCCAACCCGGAGTGGACAAGTGTTGCCGGAGTTGATGTCTGGATAGAGAGCAGCCCCGCATCCAGATTCTCCATGATGTCTGGATCAGAGGTTTCTCCCATGATCACCAGTGGAAGAAACAGGAAGGGTTCGGGCTCCCATTCCCTATTGGGGAAGAAGGTCTGAATTTGCTGAAAGAATTCCAGCATGGGGGCGGGAAGGCGAATTCCGGCAATCAAAAACATAGCTGGTACTTTATTCCTTGGCTTGTGATGGCCGATTTGTGGGGGAGCGCGTTATATGAAGAGATAAAAACCAGGCAGGAATAAAGCGCCCTGTTTTTGACCTGATTCTTTGTAACCCTTGACGACAGGGCAGGGCAGCCACAAGTATTAAGCAAAGCCGGCCTGTCCGGACAAGGAGAGTTAAACACCATGTCGTTTAGTCACGACTACCGATCCCCCGCTACGCCCACAGACTGGAATGCTCAGGCAGCCAATCTGGATGCTGGGCTGCGGGCCTATATGCTACGCGTTTATAACTGGATGGCATCTGGCCTGCTGCTTACCGGTATAGTGGCATATGTTATTGCCAACACAAGTTTGAGCCATCTGTTTTTTCAGGTGGTACAGGTACCGGGTGGCTTGGTGCCGCGCCCAACATTGTTGGGTGATGTGGCTATGCTTTCGCCATTGGCATTTGTGCTTGTTATGTCCTTTGGTTTGAACAGGCTTTCCCTACAGGGGGCGCAAGCGCTGTTTTGGGCGTTTTGTGCCACCATGGGCGCTAGCATGGCCAATATATTCGTTATTTATACAGATACATCTATTGTCCGGGTGTTTCTGGTAACGGCCTGCATGTTCGCTGCAACGTCTTTGTGGGGATACGTTACCAAAGCCAATCTATTGCGCTTTAGTTCTTTCCTGATGATGGGGCTGTTTGGGCTGCTGATTGCTGGCTTGGTGAACCTGTTCCTGAAGAGCCCGGCTTTGTACTATGTGTACAGCATTGTAGGTGTTTTCATCTTTACAGCGTTCAGTGCATTTGATGCGCAGCGTATTCGGGTTACTTATCCGCAGCTTGCTGCGTATGAAGGCCCGGAAATGACAGCTAAGCGCAGCGTATATGATGCGTTGAGCCTGTACCTGAACTTCATCAACCTTTTTCAGTTTCTTCTACAGTTTATGGGCGTAAGAAATTCCAACGATTAATTTATACAGGAGTCGGCATGGGGCGTAAGCTCCACCGGTATGCTCGAAAAGAAAACCCAGCCTCTCAGAGGGCTGGGTTTTTTTGTATGGGAAGGTATGCCCTGAATGAATGGCGGCATGTTTGCCCGGAATGCGTACCAAAATAGGCCGTTATCTTGATTCAAGATTTTGTAACGAAAATGTGAGATAAAATATTTTCGCATAACGGCATGAAATCGAAAGCGAAATTGTATTTTCCAGAAAAATACAGAAATATTTTGAAATATTTCGTGAAGTTGTTTACCTCTGTTTTTATCGCACCAGAGTACCCATGCCGCACCGCCATATCAGCTAACCTGATTATGACGAAAGGCTGATGGAACTTTTCCGACATTTGAGAATCTGCGCTTTAGGAATAAAGTGCGCGCAAGGTGTTTTCGCGCTCCGTTCATTCTGTCACCAGCACGATATGCCGTGTTCCTTGTGTTTATGAAGGAAACAACGGTCTGATATGTGTTTGTGGTAGATGGGGAATGTTGAAACGCGGTTTTTCTTGCTGTTGTCAGGCTTCTATGGCAGCAGAACAAAGAGTCTTAGTGAGGCTAATTTGATGTCAGAACCAAGAGGCGTGCGATGAAAAACAAGTTACTGGCGAGAGTGGCGCGATTGGGCGGCCTATCGTCAGCATTGCTGCTTGCCGGGTGTGAACTTGATGTTCTCGACCCGAAAGGCCCGGTTGGTGAAGGGGTTAAAACCCTAATTGCCACCTCCACAGTCGCAATGCTGATTGTTGTGATTCCGACCATCCTGCTGACGCTTCTGTTTGCCTGGCAGTATCGCCAGTCTAACACGAGCGCCGAGTATCTGCCGAAGTGGTGCCACTCCAACAAAATTGAAGTGATTATTTGGGGCGTGCCTTCCCTGATTATCCTCTTCCTGGCAGTGATTACCTATCAGACCTGTCATTCTCTGGATCCGTATAAGCCACTTGAAGCAGAAGCAAATACCAAGCCTCTGCACGTTGAAGTGGTGGCTCTGGACTGGAAATGGCTGTTCATCTACCCAGAACAGGGTATTGCAACGGTCAATCAGCTGGCCATTCCGGTCAACACCCCGATTGACTTCAACATCACCTCTGATTCCGTGATGAACTCCTTCTTCATCCCGCGTCTTGGTTCCATGATCTACGCAATGGCAGGCATGCAGACCCAGCTTCATCTGCTGGCGAGCGAACCAGGCGACTATCTGGGTGAGTCTGCCAACTACAGTGGCCGTGGCTTTTCTGACATGAAATTCCACACGCTTGCTGTAAGCGGTGATGAATTCAATGCCTGGGTTGAAAAGGTGAAGTCTTCTTCCGAGCAGCTGGATAGCCAGACCTATCCGAAACTTGCTGCCCCAAGCGAAGCGAACCCCGTCGAGTATTTCGCGCATGTTGAACCCGGCATGTTCAACACGATCGTTGCCAAGTACAACAATGGCATGGTCATGGACAAAAGCACTGGCAAGATGATCCAGGTGCAGCAGTCTGCGATGTCCGACATGAATATGAAGGAATAGGATCTATGCTAGGGAGACTATCGCTCTCGGCCATCCCGTTGGATGTGCCGATCCTGGTAGGGACGTTCATCGGCGTTGTCATTGTCGGTGTCGCGGTACTGGGACTTATTACGTATTACGGTAAGTGGGGCTACCTCTGGAAAGAGTGGTTCACTTCTGTCGATCACAAGCGTCTAGCCGTGATGTACATCATCTTGGCACTGGTCGCTCTTTTCCGTGGTTTTGCTGACGCTATCATGATGCGTACTCAGCTCGCGCTGGCGTATGCAGGTAACCCAGGCTATCTACCACCACACCATTACGATCAGATCTTCTCCGCTCACGGAACGATCATGATCTTCTTCCTGGCCATGGCGTTCATGACCGGTCTGTTCAACTTCATCGTGCCTCTGCAAATTGGTGCGCGTGACGTTGCTTTCCCGTTCCTGAACAACCTGAGCTTCTGGATGACGGCTGTTGCGTTTATCCTGGTGAACGTTTCTCTGTTCATTGGTGAATTTTCGCAGTGCGGCTGGCTGGCATATCCGCCTTTGTCCGAAAATCAGTTCAGCCCTGGCGTTGGTGTTGATTACTACATCTGGGCCGTTCAGATTTCCGGTGTTGGCACGCTGCTGACCGGTGTGAACTTCTTTGTAACCATCGTGAAGATGCGCGCTCCGGGCATGACCTGGATGAAAATGCCTGTTTTCACATGGACAGCTTTCTGCGCTTCCATCCTGATCATGGTGGCTTTCCCTGTTCTGACAGTTGCTGTTGCTCTGCTGGGTCTGGATCGTTACTTCGGGATGCACTTCTTCACCAATGATGGTGGGGGCAACCAGATGCTGTACCTGAACCTGATCTGGGCTTGGGGCCATCCGGAAGTTTACATTCTTGTTATTCCTGCCTTCGGTGTGTTTTCGGAAGTTGTTCCTGCATTTTCCGGCAAGCCGCTGTTTGGTTACAGCACCATGGTTTATGCAACCTGCTCCATCATGGTTCTGTCCTTCCTGGTATGGGTTCATCACTTCTTCACAATGGGCGCTGGTCCGGACGTGAATGCCTTCTTTGGTATCGCGACCATGATCATCTCCATTCCTACTGGTGTTAAGCTGTTTAACTGGCTGTTCACCATGTATAAGGGCCGCATCCAGTTCCATGCTTGCATGTACTGGGCTGTTGGCTTCATGATCACCTTCACCATCGGTGGTATGACTGGCGTTATGCTGGCTATCCCGGGTGCTGACTTTGTTCTGCATAACTCCCTGTTCCTGATTGCTCACTTCCATAATACCATTATTGGTGGTGTGTATTTCGGTTACATCTGTGGCATGAACTTCTGGTTCCCGAAGGTGATGGGCTTCAAGCTGGATGAAACCTGGGGCAAGCGCGCTTTCTGGTTCTGGTTTGTTGGCTTCTATTGTGCATTCGTACCGCTCTACATTGTGGGTTTCGAAGGCATGACCCGTCGTTTGAACCACTACGACAATCCGGCATGGCATCCGTGGCTGCTGGTTGCTGAAGTTGGTGCAGTGCTGGTTATGCTTGGTATCGCTTGCCAGCTTACACAGCTGTATGTTTCCATCCGTGACCGTAACCTGCCGCAGAACCGCGACGTGACCGGTGACCCATGGAATGGCCGTACGCTGGAATGGTCCACGTCTTCCCCGCCGCCGGTATACAACTTTGCTATCGTTCCTCATGTGCACGAACTCGATGCGTTCATGCATGATAAGGAAAATGGTATTGATACCCGTCAGGCTGGTGCTCAGTACGAAGCAATCCACATGCCCAAGAACACCTCTTTGGGGCTGGCTTGTGGTATCTTCTCCCTGATCTTCGGTTTTGCTGCGGTTTGGTACATCTGGTGGCTGGCTGCTATTGGTCTTGTTGGTGTTATCGGTTCGGTAATTGCCCGCAGCGCTGATAAGGATATCGACTACTATATCCCTGCCGATGAGGTTGCCCGGATTGAAAACGAGCACACCCGTAAACTGATGGCACAGGCAGCTGAATAATATGGCACAGAACACAACTGTTCAGACCGCAGGCCACGACGAACATCACCACGAATCTCCGGTGGTGTTCGGGTTCTGGGTCTATCTGATGACGGACTGCATCATCTTCGGCACGCTTTTTGCCGTGTTTGCAGTTCTGCGTAACCAGTTTAACGGTGGCCCAACCGGCCACGAACTGTTCGAATTTGGTGGGCTTGGGCTGGAAACAGCCCTCCTGCTGGTTTCGTCCATCACTTATGGGTTCGGCATGATTGCCGCCCATAAAAGCCAGGTTTCCAAGGTTATCCTTTGGCT
Source organism: Acetobacter sp. JWB (assembly GCF_003323795.1). Lineage (NCBI taxonomy): Bacteria > Pseudomonadati > Pseudomonadota > Alphaproteobacteria > Acetobacterales > Acetobacteraceae > Acetobacter > Acetobacter sp. JWB. The sequence goes on from NZ_CP030871.1 coordinate 114,688, forward strand.
TGGCGTTACCTTCCTGCTGGGCCTTGGCTTTGTGGGGCTGGAACTGCGTGAATTTGCGCACATGATCGCAGAAGGCGCCGGTCCGGATCGCAGTGCATTCCTGTCTGCGTTCTTTACGCTGGTGTCTACTCACGGTCTGCATGTCACGTGTGGTCTGATCTGGATTGTTACCCTGATCGTTCAGCTGATGGGTACGACTGAAATTCCGGAACGTATGATGAATAAGCTCACCTGCTTGAGCCTGTTCTGGCACTTTCTGGATATCGTCTGGATCTGCGTTTTCACCTATGTCTATCTGGCGAGCATGATCTGATGAGCAATCCGCATACATCCTCCTCAGGCGAGAGCCACGGTAGCGTATCTTCTTACATTATCGGGTTTGTTCTTGCCGTCGTTCTAACGGTGCTGTCGTTTGGTGTGGTGATGAGCCATAGCCTCTCGCCAGCAGGCACTCTGGCTGCTGTTTCAGCTCTCGCTCTGGTTCAGGTTCTGGTGCATCTGCACTACTTCCTGCACATGGGCGGAGATTCCGAACAGCGCTGGAACAACATGTGCTTTGTTTTCACCGTTGCTTTTGTGGCCATCCTGATTGTTGGTTCGGTGTTCATCATGAACAACACCGCACTGCACATGATGTCCCGCTAATATGGTGATGTTTCTACCGCCGCGTTAAGTGGCGGTAGAGAGCAAGGTGAAAAAAGCCCCTGTAGCTATTATGGCTACAGGGGCTTTTTTATTGGGTATTTTTTGGCAGGGCATGCGGAGCATCTCGCGCCAGCACATTATGCAGTCTCTGGGGAAAGCAGAGGCAACCCAAGGTGAGGTGTTAGGGGCTGGGTACAAAAAAATGGTGCCAGCCTCAGGCTAACACCATTTCTCCAAACCTTAGTAAATAAAGGTTCTCAGTCTTTCTGTGGATCGGGAGAAAGCAGCTCTGTTTTGTTAGGCTTGTCTTTCCATTCTTCCGCATCAGCCGGGGGCGTGCCTTTGCGCGTAATGTTTGGCCACTGGGTAGCATATTTTGCGTTGATTTCTGCCCACGCTGCTGCACGGTCGTCGCTATCAGGGAAAATGGCTTCGGCGGGGCATTCAGGCTCACACACGCCGCAGTCAATGCATTCATCTGGGTTGATGACCAGAAAGTTTTCACCAGCGTAGAAGCAGTCAACGGGGCAGACTTCCACACAGTCCATGAATTTGCAGCGGATGCAGTTTTCAGTGACCACGTAGGTCATTGCCATCTCCGAAAATATCTGGCGGTGGAGGAGGGGCTCTCACCGCGTGGGGTCAGATGGCAGTACCTTTTATATAAAAGCCTGCCACCAAGGATGGCGCAGATATGAGGTGCTTTTGCCCTAATGGCAACCCGCCTGTGTAAGGAGGGCAGCTTTCTTTTTACAACAAGGCTAAGGTTGATAGTGTTGCCGAAGCGTTGCCAGCACAGCAAAGGGGCTGTTGTGATTATATTTTTCTGGCTGAACTCTACCTGTACGCTTTTTTGAGTGTTTCCGATTTTTTACAGTTTTCTGGGGGATAATCAGAAAAGGAGCAGGTGGGCCAGCATGTGTATCCGGTAAAATCTGGGGTTTTTGTACATGCAGCCCAAGGCTACGCAAAATGCACGGAAGAATAGCCTTTTTTACACCTAGCCGAGAGGCAAAGAAATTCGGAATCTGCCGTGATCCGTGTGAAATCAGAGCTATAGATTCAGCATATAGTGCAGCAGCAATATCGAGTCGGATCAAGGTGCCCCCAGAAATAATCCATCCAAGCTGCATCAGGAGAGATTTCTGCGGCGGTGTGAGCAAAGCGGGTAAAGGGGCCGAAACAGCACCTGTGCGGGGTAGTTCTGGTAAAACAATGCCAGAATGTAAGCTTAGCAAAAGAGCCCGCAAAGCCATGGAGCTAGGGCGCATTATTTTACTACAAAAAACAGTGTTTTTTTGTTGGGCAATATGAAGGCGCTTTAGCATGTGTCTGGCACGTACTGGCAAGGCGGAAAGGTGCGACACCTCGGCCACACCTCCGTTTTCGACCAGCATATGCACCATACCGCGGAGCAATGGCTGATCAGCCACTGCTTTTTCTGCATGAAATAAGGGTGCCAACTCTTTGCGGATATGTGCATCAACAAAGGCAGCCAGTCGTTGCCGGATTTTTTCTTTCTGTCCAGGTTCTAGAAATTCTGCCTCACGCACTTCAATAACTGGGTGCAGCACATCTGCTCCGGCTTGCAAGCGCGCAATGGCATCTTTCTGCCAGCTGAGTACGCCATTTTGCAGGTTCAGCGTTATTTCCGTGTCTGGTGCCTGCAAAAACTGGGAAACACGATAGGGTATCTGGTTACGTGCCGCCCGACGTGCCGCTTTGAGAATAAGTTTCTGGTCAGACTGTGCTGCTTCAGGGTCTGGGGTAAAGCTAAAGCCCCGCATATGGCCTACTGCATGCCCTTCTACACTTACTTCACCCGTGCGGGTAATGGCAGAAAGCAAAGGGGTGGTGTCTGCTTCTTCCAAGCGCCGTGCCAAACTAGCGGCACGTTTATCTACAAAGCGTGTGGTCAGGCGTTCATGTAATACGTCGGAGAGAGCATCTTCCAGCCTTAGGGTATGGTTCCGCCAGTGCGCAGCGTTTTCGACCCAATCTGGTCTGGCCGAAACGTAGGACCACGTGCGAATACCCATAAGGCGCTGCATCAGGACATCAATATCCCCCTCCAGCTGTTCCAGATTGGCAAGGCGAGATTTCATCCATGCGGAAGGCAGGTGTCCTTTTTGGGCAAGCAGGATGAAAATCTGCTCACACAGCCGGATATGGCTGTCTTCCCCCAGTTTGCGAAAATCCGGAATCTGGCACACCTCCCACAACAACTGGGTGCGGGCAGGCGTATGGGCTAATTTTTGCACTGTAGCATTCTGCATCAGTGCAGACAGCGCCAGTAAGTCGGATGCCGGGGCGGCAGATTTCAGGCATCGGTCAGGAGGCTTTTGGCATAAGCTGGCGTAAAGCGTGCTGGGAGAGGTAAAATTGAGCTTGCTGTTACGCCACCACAAAAACGGCAGCGGCTCGAAATGGTGGGTTTCAATGGCCTCTACCATTCCTTCCGGAAAAGGTGGACATTCTCCGGTTGTGCCAAAAGTGCCATCCTGTGTGCCTCGGCCTGCGCGGCCCGCAATTTGTGCCGCTTCTGCTGGGGTTAGCAGTCGGTTTCTGTATCCATCAAACTTGCAGATATTGGCAAAGGCAATGTGCCGGATATCCATGTTCAGCCCCATGCCGATAGCATCGGTTGCAACCAGATAATCCACTTCCCGGTTCTGGTAGAGGGCAACCTGCGCATTGCGGGTGCGGGGTGAAAGCTGGCCCATTACCACAGCACATCCCCCGCGTTTACGGCGGATAAGTTCTGCAATGGCGTAAACTTCAGCTATGGAAAAAGCCACAATGGCCGTGCGCGCTGGCAGGCGGGACAGGCGCATGTGCCCCGTATATGTCAGGTTGGAAAGGCGGGGGCGTGTGTCTATTTCTATGCCACGAATCAAGGTTTTGAGCAGAGGTGCGATGGTTTCTGCACCCAAAAAAAGGGTCTCAGATCGCCCGCGCGCATTTAAAAGTCGATCTGTAAACACATGGCCGCGTTCGGGGTCAGCACATAGCTGAATTTCATCTACGGCTACAAACTCTACCTTACGGTCAGATGGCATGGCCTCTACCGTGCAGGAAAACCAGCGTGCCTGAGGTGGGATAATTTTTTCTTCACCGGTAATCAGCCCAACGGAGCGCACGCCTTTAAGTTTAACCATGCGTTCGTAATTTTCACGCGCCAGCAAACGGAGCGGAAAGCCGATCATGCCAGAGGAATGGGCTAGCATGCGTTCTAGCGCTAGATGTGTTTTTCCGGTGTTGGTGGGGCCCAAAATGGCCCGCACGGGCGCATCGTCCGGCGTAGATGCGTGATGAGCGGCAGCAGCCATACGGCGGGAAGAAACCATCATACAAACATCGTCTGCCGCCGCGTGTGGAAAAGCAAGCCATCAGATGCCATTATCCTTGCAGAAGGAAATATGCTGACGGGTAATTCGCCTGAAAGCGAAGGGAGAAATGTCATGCCTGTTCGTGAAGCCGATTGTCTGGTTGTGTCCCGCCGAGGAAGTAAGGTGCGCACTGTTCATGCTGTTCGCCCATCGGAGCAGGCAGTTTTAGAGGCATGGGTAGGGGAACAGGCAGCGGCTTTTGCAGAAAGTTGTGGCTTTAAAGCTCTTCCCGGCCAACTGGTTATGGTGCCGGATACAAACGGGGTGCCAACAGCGCTATTTGGCGTGCCAGAAAAGGGTGTGGTTGACCCATTTATTTTTGGAGCTTTGGCGCAAGAATTGCCGGACGGAGACTGGCGGGTGGAAACACCGGATGACATTGCGCGGCATGATGTGATTTTAGGCTTCTGCCTTGGAGCATATCAGTATGGTTTGAAATCTGCATCCGCCAAAAAACCAACAACACGATTGGTGGTCACGGCGCAGGAACGTGCAAGCGTGGCATCAGAAATAGCACGTTCCATCTGGCTTGCGCGTGATCTGATTAATACACCAGCCAATCTGTTGGGCCCGTCTGATCTGGCACGAGCAGCCAAAACAGTGCTTAAGGAATTTGGTGCTGATGTGGATGTTATAAAAGGAGCTGCGCTGGATAAAGCATACCCTTTGCTGGCGCATGTGGGCAATGGGTCAGACCGCGGCCCACGTGTGGTGGTAGCGCAATGGCATGGCAGCACGGCAGATAAAAAAGCACCGCTGATTTCTTTGGTCGGTAAAGGTGTGTGTTTTGATAGCGGCGGGTACGATCTTAAACCCTCCAGCGGTATGCTGCGCATGAAAAAGGATATGGGTGGGGCCGCAACAGTTCTGGCCCTTGCCCGCCTGATTATGACGCAGGATTTGCCTGTAAGGCTGGAACTGCGGCTTGGCTGTGTGGAAAACAGCGTTTCCGGGCATGCCATGCGCCCGTTGGATGTGGTGCGTAGCCGTTCTGGCCTTACGGTAGAGATTGGCAATACAGATGCAGAAGGCCGTCTGGTTTTGTGTGATTTGTTGCATGAAGCAGGAGAGCAGAACCCCGATCTGCTGTTGGATGTTGCAACCTTAACAGGGGCTGCCCGTGTGGCTCTGGGGCCAGACCTGCCCGCCTTGTTCTGTAATGATGAGGCCATTTCCAAGGTATTTCTGGAAGCAGGGCAGCAGGAAGCAGACCCCATGTGGCGCTTGCCTTTGTGGCAAGGGTATCGGGAATGGTTGGGAAGTTCTGTTGCAGATATCAGTAATATTTCATCAAGACCTACGGCGGGTGCGATTACTGCCGGATTATTTCTTGAACGATTTGTAAATCCAGATCAGCGTTGGGTGCATATCGACAGTTATGCATGGAATGACAGTTCCCGCCCTGGACGGCCAAAAGGTGGCGATTCTCCTGGGGTTCGGGCCGTTTTTAAAGCTATTACGCAGCTTTTTTGTGAAGAGCAGGATACCGCTGCCATAAAGGTGTCATAAAAGAAGGGAGAATGTGTTCTTATTAATACTTTAAAAGAGTCGTTTCGCCTCCTATATGAAATCTCAAGGGGATTCGTTCCGTAACAGGAAGCGGGAATATGTCGCTTTATCTTGAGAGACCAAGATAAAGCGTGCAGCAAAAGGAAAGTGAAGCTTATGCCTCAGGCAGCAGAAAAAACAGAGGATCTGGCCAAAACCCTGCGGGATACGATTGTATCCTTGGTGCGTGGAGATGCTCCAGATTTGTCCGCTCGCCAACTGGCAGTGTTTTTGACATGTTATCTGGATGAAACCGGCCATACCGTACGTGGTCTAGCTGCCAGCCTGAACGTTTCCAAACCGGCTATTACCCGTGCTTTGGATCGGTTGAGTGAACTGGATCTGGCCCGCCGTAAGGTAGATCCGTTGGATCGTCGTTCCGTACTGGTGCAGCGTACGCCTAAAGGGGCTGCTTACCTAAAGGAAATTCGCACCATTATGGGCGAAACTGTAGAAAATGCAGCACGCAAGGCTCAACGTTCCGCAGAGCGTGAGCCAGCAGCTCGGCGTGTGCGCCGTGTGATGGCTGCCTGAGTTTTTGCTGGTTCAACCAGTTTGAAACTTTTGTAGGAAGTAAGCGTTTTTTCTTCACGGTTTTCTGAAAAGCCTGCTGTTTTGTATTCTAAAGCAGCAGGCTGATTTTTCGGCCAGACCAACAAGAAGAAAGGAACGTTTCATGCGGTTTTCTTCATTTTTTACCGCAGCTGCGCTTGCGGCATCAGCCAGTTTTATTCCTGTCGCCCATGCTGAAGATGCCATGGGGTCACCCACTGCTACGGTTACTATTACAGCGCGGTCAGCCGATCTGGGAGTAGGCTATACATGGGGTGGCGGCAGGCTGCGTTACGGCGGTAAAACGTACAAATTTTCTATTACCGGCGGCACAATTGCGGCTGTTGGTTATTCTAAAATTGAAGGAAAAGGCACCGTTTATAATCTGCATCGTTTGTCAGATTTTAATGGTACTTATGGCGCTGCTCATGGTGAAGCAACGCTGGGGCAAGGCTTGGGTGGCGCTGTTCTGGAAAACAAGAATGGCGTGCGTATCAAGATTGAAACCATTTCTCAGGGCGCACGGCTTGCAGGTTCTGCACAGGGGCTGACCCTGACGCTGGAAAAATAAAAGATTGCAGTTACCACGCGCCAACAGGGTGTTGGCGCGTGCGTAAAATTGCAAAGCCTGTCCATATAAGTTGCGGCACGCATACAAGTATAAAAGCCGTTATGCTTCCTGCGGTTACAGGCATAGGGGCCACAAAACAGGCTATCATTATCCCCCAAAGTGTGAAGGTCCATTCCATGCAAGAAATGGCGGGAGCATATATGCCGCTTCGGTGGAGCACCTGATACAAATGCCCACGATGCGCCTGTACCAAGGAATGTCCGGCCAGTTTGCGGCGAATCAGCGTGAAAATAACATCATAAATCAACGGAAACAGCAGTGCAGGCCCCACAACCCACCCAGAGGGAAGCGCAGAATGTGCTGCGACATACAGGGCGGCAGCACCAGCCAGTAGTCCACATCCTTGGCTTCCTACGTCTCCCAGAAAAATGCGGGCATTGGGGAAATTAAAAGGCAGAAAACCTGCCAAACAAAAAGCCATAAGCAATGCTGGCCAACGTAAAGTTGGTACGCCCAGATAAGTAGCTGCGCCGGCTATACATAGTGCTGCAAGACATAAACAGCCAGAAATCAGCCCGTTTAATCCATCCATGAAATTAACGGCGTTCGTTATAAATATCAGCCATAATACGGAAAGAATGGCCCCAAAAAGCGGTGTGGGCCAAGGCAGAGTAATGCCTCCGACCACCATGATGCAGGCAGCGGCGCATTGCGCTGCAAATTTAATGGTGGGGGGCCACTGATAAATGTCATCAAGCCATGAAACGGCACATAGCAAAAGGGTAGCCGTAGCCAGCGCGCAGGCGGGGAGGGAAAGAAACCGCTGGCCGGTAACATACATAAGCACCGGTAAAACAGCCGCAAAAGCAAGCATTACACCTATGCCGCCTCCTTTGGGGGTGGGGGTATCGTGGGCACTGCGATGCCCCGGCGTATCCATAACGGCAAGCCCGATCATGCCCCGCACAATGCAGGCGGAAAGAATGCAGGCACCTAAAAGGCAGAAAATTGCCACACAGGAAAAAGAAAAAGACATGAAAAGACAGTCGTCCGGTTGAGCCGCTTCTAGGATGGCAGGTGCTACGCTATAGGTGCAAGATAATGGCATCACAACACTCTCAGCCCCTACACCGTAATCCGCGTCTGCGCCCTGTAAACAGGATAGCCGTAAATATCGTGCTGGATGGCGTATTGGCGGCACTTGCTGCACCTCTGGCGCGGTGGCTGGCGGCCCCGCAAGATGGATTGCTGCATCCACTCTGGTTTCTGGCTGGGGGGGCTATCACGCTGCTTGTCAGCGGGTTGCCATTCCGTATGCCACAGCAATATTGGCGGTTTTCCGGTGTTTCAGACCTTCTAGGTATTGCTGGAGCCTCCATTGCCAGTTCCGTGCTGTTTTCATGCGGGCTTGTGGCAGTGGGCTTTCCGTTACCTAGCCTGACCTTTCCCATTATTTATGCGTTGGTTCTGCTGGTTATGCTGGGCGGGTTGCGTGTGGGGTATCGTCTGGCGCACAGAATAGCCCTTCGTCGGGCCAACCTACGGCGAGTAGTGTTGATAGGGGCAGATACGGTTGCAGATCTGTATCTGCGTGCGCTGGAGCGTAACCCAGAGGCAGGGATTCGTGTTGTAGGGCTTGTGGCCTTGGGCACGCATCAAGCAGGCCGACGCATCCACAACGTTCCCATTCTGGGGCATGTGGAAGATATTGGTGCCGTTTTAGATCGGTTGGCCAAAAACAATATGCTGCCCGAATCCTTGGTGGTGACAGATCCTTCCTTCCGAGGTCGTGCTCTTACCAATGTGCTGGATGCGGCAGCGGTGCATGGTATCTCAGTATTGCGCACGCCCGCTTTAACAGATCTTACCCCCGCAGAGCGTGTGCAACTACGGCCTGTACCATTGGAAGACTTGCTCAACCGCCCACAAGTGCCACTGGATCGGGAAGGTATGGAACGGCTGGTGGGCAACCGCACCGTTCTGGTTACGGGGGCAGGGGGCACTATTGGTTCTGAACTGGTGCGGCAGATTGCTCTCCTTGGCCCTAAACGCCTGATTCTGCTTGACCATGGCGAGTTCGAGCTGTGGCAGATAGATGTGGAACTTGCAGATTGTGCCCCTCATGTGCCGCGAGAAGTGGTGGTGGCCGATGTGCGGGATGAAGCGCGGCTTGATGATGTGATGGCGCGTTTCCGTCCGGAATTGGTGTTTCATGCCGCAGCGCTGAAGCATGTGCCTATTGTAGAGGCAAACCCGGCTGAAGGATTGTTAACCAATGTGCATGGTACGCGTGTTGTAGCCGATACGGCATCTCGCCATGGGGCGCAGGCCATGGTGGTGATTTCAACAGACAAGGCGGTGAATCCCTCCAGCCTGATGGGCGCATCCAAGCGAGCGGCAGAAATGTACTGTCAGGCGCTGGACGTGCGTGCCCGTGCATCGGGCAAGGCAAATGCCATGCGGTGTGTTACCGTGCGCTTTGGGAATGTTTTAGGGTCTACTGGCTCTGTTGTGCCATTGTTCCGCCGTCAGTTGGAACGTGGTGGCCCACTTACCGTCACGCACCCTGAAATGCGCCGATATTTCATGACAGTGCCAGAAGCGGTGGGGCTTGTGCTGCAAGCCAGTGTGCGCGGCATGCGTCATACAGATGGCTCTGGCACCGATGACTTACTGAGGCATGGCGGTATTTTTGTGCTGGATATGGGAGAACCTGTCCGCATTGTAGATCTGGCCCGGCAGATGATCCGTATGGCCGGTTTGCGCCCTGATGAAGATGTAACTATCCGTTTTACGGGCTTAAGGCCCGGTGAAAAACTGTATGAGGAACTGTTTCATGGCCGGGAAGCCCCAGTGCCAACCGATGAACCCGGCCTGCTAATGGCAACGCCCCGGCTGGTTGATCTGGAGCAGATACGCCAAGAGGTGGATCAGATTACGGCCTATGCGCGAGAAGGTGATGTGCAGGCTGCTTTGCGTATTCTGGCATTGCTGGTGCCGGAATTCGATCATAACCCAGCAGGAGAGGTGCGTGCCCTGGCGCCAGAATCTGCGGCGTCTGGTGCTATGGCGGCGGGTGTTGTACACAGCGGACAGGCGCAGGCCGATGGCAATGAGCAGGTGGCATTATGAACAGTTCACAAAACAGGCCTATCGCTTTTCTTGATCTCGCAGCCCAGCAAAAACGGCTGGAACCCGCATTGCGGCAACGGTTGGAAGCCGTTCTGGCGCATTGTCGCTTTGTAATGGGGCCAGAGGTTCTGGAGCTGGAGCAGCGCTTGGCCCAGTGGTGTGGCGCGCAAGAGTGCGTGGGTGTTTCCTCTGGCACAGATGCTTTGCAGATTGTGATGATGGGGGAACAGATTGGCCGGGATGACGCTGTGTTCCTGCCCGCGTTTACCTATACCGCCACGGCAGAAGTGCCATTGGTGTTGGGTGCCACGCCTGTTTTTGTGGATGTTGACCCACAGACCTTCCAGATTGACCCAGAGCACCTGCGCAAGCGCATTCGTGCCGTGAGGGAAGTTGGCAAACTGAAACCACGCGCCATTGTTGGGGTGGATCTGTTTGGCCAGCCTGCGCCGTGGGCAGAGTTACGGGCCATTGCGCAGGAAGAAGACCTTTTCCTGCTGGCTGATTGTGCACAATCCTTTGGAGCAAAGCTGAATGGTACGCCTTTGGGGCGGGAAGCCACAGCAACAACGCTATCCTTTTTTCCATCCAAGCCTTTGGGTGGTTATGGGGATGGCGGTGCTATTCTGACGGATGACCCGGAGCGCGCAGCCCTTTATCGTTCCTTGCGTACACATGGCGAAGGCACAACCCGGTATGAGGTGTTGCGCACCGGTATGAACGGACGGCTGGATACTCTGCAAGCTGCTGTCCTGCTCGCCAAGTTGGATGACTTTACGCGAGAACTGACGCGGCGTGAGGAAATTGCCTGCCAGTATGATGCAGGCCTAAAAGATGTGGTGCAGGTGCCTGCGCGCGTGCCAGATAGCCAGAGCGCATGGGCCATTTATTCCGTGTTGCTGAAAAACAGCGCCGAGCGTGAGCAGATGCAGGCCCGCCTGAAAGAACAGGGTGTGCCATCAGCCATTTACTACCCGCTGCCGCTGCATAAACAACCAGCCTACCGGGATCATCATGATGGTACGGCGTTGCCTGTTTCAGAAGATTTGGCGCAACGCATTCTGGCGTTGCCAATCCATCCGGAACTGACAGATGAAGAAGTAGCCCGCGTTATTGCTGCGGTGCGCGGGTAAGAGAAAGATACAGATAATGCGGAAAGAGACGGCTTTTATTATTGGCTTTTTTATTTTTACGCTCAGTACGGCAGCCCTGATCTGGAAAGTGGCTCTGCCTAACCTCAAGCCGGTTTCCTTTCCGCAAGTGGCAAGTGGTACTTTGGATGTTGGCCCCATGCACCGCACACGCGCTTTAAGCCCGGATGAAGTAAAGGCGGTGAATGACTGGTTTAAGGATAACAAAGGTGGCTGGGGGCCGTTAACGCGTACGCCGCCATCATCAGGCGATGCCCGCATGGTGCTGAACGATGCTCAGGGTAAAGAAGCCTTGGTGCTTACGCTCTGGACAGGTATTAGTGCGGCAGATTGGAACTCCACCGTGTTTGTTGAAAACCCGGATGGCTCACAGGTGCATTACAGATCGTTTTCCAACAAGGAATTTGCACCTCTGCGGATGATGGTTGACCGTTACCCCTATAAACGATCCAGCTTCCCCTGATTTTTAAAAGTGTAGAGTGCCACAAAAACAAAACCCCTTCCACTTATGCGGTGGAAGGGGTTTTTTGCTGTGAACTGAATAGCTATGCCGGAGGGCTAGCCAGCAGGTCTGTCTGTTGCATCAAAACGGAAAGGCTCGCCAATGGCTTTGTCTGCCAGAGTGCCTTCCCACATAACCTGATGACCACGGATAATGGTGCCAACAGGGCGGCCTGTAATGGTATTGCCGGTAAAAGGAGACCACCCGCAGCGTGAAGCCAGCCATTCTTCCTTGATCGTCCACTGGGCTTTCAGATCTACAATTGTAAAGTCTGCATCATATCCAACGGCAATGCGCCCTTTACGCACCAAACCGAACAAACGCTGTGGCCCTGCGGATGTAAGATCTACCAAGCGGCGCAGTGTCAGCCGGTGGTGCGCAACGTGGTTGAGCATTAAAGGCAGAAGTGTTTGCACGCCCGGCATGCCGGAGGGAGAAGCAGGATAGGTACGGGCCTTTGCTTCCTTGCTGTGGGGAGCGTGGTCAGACCCAATGACATCAGGCAAGCCCTGAGAAACCCAATACCACAGGCCGTCACGGTGTGCGCCGGAGCGGATAGGTGGGTTCATCTGCGCGAATGTGCCAAGGCGGGCGTAAGCGTCTTCCCCCGCAAGTGTGAGATGCTGAGGGGTGAGTTCACAGCTTGCTACATCGCGGTGCTGGGCAATCAGGGCCAGTTCTGCCGGGGTGGTAATATGCAGCACATGCACACGCCGCCCGGTTTTGCGCGCTAGATGCAGCACACGGGTGGTGGCCCGTAGGGCTGTTTCATCATCCCGCCAAACAGGGTGGGATGATGGGTCGCCTTCAACCCGTTCTCCCATACGTTCTTTTAGGCGGGTTTCATCTTCGGCATGAATTGCAACGCGGCGGCGTCCAGATTTCAGCACACGTTCCAACATGCTGTCTTCTGAAACCAGCAGGCTGCCGGTGGAAGAGCCCATAAACACCTTAATGCCAGCCGTGCCCGGCAATTTTTCAAGCTCACCACATTGGTCGGCATTATCAACCGTGGCTCCTACGTAAAAGGCATGTTCGCACCACATGCGGCCTTTTGCGCGGGCCAGCTTGTCTGCCACAGCTTCTGGCGTAGAGGTGGTGGGTTTTGTGTTGGGCATTTCAAACACGCCCGTTACCCCACCCAGCACGGCTGCACGGCTGCCGGATTCGAGGTTTTCATTTTCCTCGGCGCCGGGTTCACGGAAATGAACCTGCGTATCTATTACGCCGGGCAGAATGGTTAGGCCCGTGCAGTCTATGGTGCGGGCGGCATCAGCTTGTCCGCCAATGGCGGCAATGGTGCCACCTTTAACGTAAACTGTGGTTTCCACTGTGCCATCAGGTAGTACAACGGAGCCACCCTTCAGTGCCAGATCAAAAGGGCCGCGCTGGTCGCCAATAAAAGGGGCAGAAGGTGCCATAGGGAATTATCCTTCAGCTTTCGGGGTTTCCCGCGTGCGGGTACGCATGGTCACCAGCTCTTCAGCCGATGTGGGGTGAATACCAATTGTGCGGTCAAAATCTGCTTTTGTCAGTTCGGCCGTTACAGCAATGGCTACACCTTGCAGCATTTCTGGTGCGTCATCCCCTAGAATATGCACCCCCACAACCTTTTGGCTTTTTTGGTCCACAACCAGTTTCATCACTGTTTTACGTGTGCGGCCGGTCAGGGTGTGCCGCATGGGGGTAAAGCGAGTGAAATAAATGTCCACCGTGCCATTACGGGCGGCTTCCTGCTCTGTCAGCCCAACGGTTGCCAATGGGGGAGAAAAGAAAACAGCTTTGGGGGTTGTGGCGTAGCACCATTGGCGGGCAGGGCCTTTGCCAAACAGGTGGTCAGCCAGATGATGGCCTTCTGCAATGGCAACGGGGGTCAGGTTGATGCGGTCTGTTACATCGCCAATGGCGTAAACATCCGGCTGGGCTGTTTCACTATTGGTATCAACTTTGATGCGCCCATTATCTGCTGTGGTGATGGCTGTATTTTCCAGTCCCAGCGCATCAATTTTGGGCCGACGGCCTGTTGCCATAAAAACGCAATCTGCGCGCAGGTGCTGGCCATTATCCAGCGTAACCACAAGGTCTGTGCCATCTTTGGTAATGGCGGTGGGGCAGGTGTGGCGGTGCTGGGTAATGCCGCGTGCATCAATGGCTTCTGCCATGGCGCTGCGCATTTCTTCATCAAAACAGCGCAACGGCAAATCACGCCGGTACACCAGATCTACCTGAGAACCCAAGCCTGCAAAGATACCGGCAAATTCAATCCCGATATATCCACTGCCAATAATAACCACTCGTTCTGGCCGCTGTGGCAGGTGGAAAGCCTCATCAGAGGTAATTGCCAGTTCCTTGCCGGGGATATCAGGTTTTACGGGGGTGGAACCAGTGGCAATAACAATGCGTTCTGCCGTAACAGTGCGGGGGGCTTCGTCCGGCGCAAGGGAAGAAGGTTCAATGCAGATGGTATGTCCATCTACAAACCGGGCATGGCCGGTTAAGAGTGTAATACCGGCTTTTTCCAGCATGGAGACGTAAATGCCGTTCAGGCGGGTAATTTCCCGATCCTTGGCGGCCATGAGCTTGCCCCAGTCATGCGTGCCGCGGGTGGATGTCCAGCCAAAACCGTGGCTGTCCTCTACCATATCGCCGTATTCACTGGCCTGCACCATCAGCTTTTTGGGCACGCAGCCCAAATTTACACAGGTGCCGCCCCAATGTCGGCTTTCTGCAATGGCAACGCGCGCACCGTGGCTGGCTGCAATGCGCGCGCACCGTACGCCGCCGGAGCCCGCCCCAATAACCAGAAGATCAAAATCATAGCTCATGGGGAGCGCTCCTTTAATAATGTGTTTTAAGCGGCGGTATTGGGCATAAAAACGTGTGCCTTATCTTTCAGCAAACGCTTTTTCCACCACGTATGCACCTGGGGTGGACATGTTGCCTTCATCAAACCCACGCGCACGCAGCAGGGCTTCTGTATCAGCCAGCATTTCTGGAGAACCGCAGATCATGACGCGGTCATGTTCCGGGTCAAGCTCAGGAATGTTCAGATCCGTGAAGATCTTGCCCGATTCAATCAGCTTGGTGATGCGTTCTGTTACGGCAAAGTCTTCACGCGTAACGGCTGGGTAATATAGCAGCTTTTCCTTGATATCTTCTCCAAGGAACTCGTGCTGTGGCAGTTCGTGGCGGATATGGTTGGAATATGCCAGCTCACCAGACAGACGTACGGTGTGTGTCAGAATAACGTGGTCATACCGTTCGTAGCATTCCGGATCCTTGATCAGGCTCATGAACGGGGCCAGCCCTGTGCCTGTAGAAAGGAAATACAGGTTACGGCCGGGGCGCAGGTTATCTAGCAGCAATGTGCCGGTTGGTTTGCGGCCGATCAGCACCGTATCACCCACCTTTACGTGGCGCAGGCGGGATGTCAGCGGGCCGTTGGGCACAGCAATGGAAAGAAATTCCATTTCATCCGCATAATTGGGGGATGCAATGGAATAGGCACGCAGCAGGGGCTTGCCGTCTACTTCAATCCCGATCATGGCAAACTGGCCGTTTTCAAAGCGCAGGCCGGGGTCACGGGTGGTGGTGAAGCTGAACAGGCGGTCCGTCCAGTGATGAACGGTCAGAACCTTGGCAGGGTAAAGGTGCCCGTATTCTTTGGTTGGCGGGGCGAGATGCCACACGCCTTCCTGTCCATCAACAGGCAGCAGGCCGCTGGGCACTTCAGAGGCGGACATCCGTGGCAGGATATCGTTTTCAAGCATGGTTTCAGACATGGACCGCTATGTACTCCGCTTGTAGCAGATCAGAACAATGTGCCTTTGCGTAGTAGATACAAAAGCACCGTGAATTTCTTGCTGGCGGCGTTTTTAGAAGGGTGAGGCGTCTAATGCCAGTGTAAATTCATCACACAACGTGTTCGCGCAACACGTAACTGGCTGAAAACCGCCTGCCGCTTCTGTCTGCTGGGTGGGGTGGGGGTGCCACAATGGCCAAATCAGGCCATGGGGGCAAGGCAGATTTTTGATTTATTTTGTATGAAGTATGCCGCCAAGGCATTGTTCCGGCCCGCAGGATGACGCAAGAGAGAAGGCATGACGTCAGACAGCTCTGCTTCTCCAGCCCGTCAGGCTCTTGCCTACGCTGTAGCCCACACCACCATTGCCCCAGAGGCCAAGGAAGAACACGAAGTTCTTCGTCGCCTTGCCCGCAATCTTGAGCCGGGTGCTCATGAGGTGCCGAATGAAACCTACCTGCAGGTTTTGTGCCAGGTGCGGCGCAAGCGCTGGATTTCCCGCTTGCTGGATAAAACACGCCGCAGTGGGCGAATATGGATTAGTCGGGAAGAAATAGAAGAAGCGGTTTCTGGTATTACAGACCCGCAGGCCGATGATAAGGCACTAGAGCGTGCGCTTGCGCCCGTGGCCGAGTCTCGCCTACGTGGGTATGCACCAACACCCAGAGCAGTGTTTGAAACGGTGCAGGCTGATCTGGTGGATACAGGGCGCGTGCTCTCTCCAGATCAGACAGATTTGCTGCTTATGGCTATTGCCGTGGCATTTGGCCTGCCAGAGGGAGACCCGTTTCTTGAAACGGCCCGGCGGGATGAAGCCCGCAGGCAGCAGGCCGCCAGTAAAATAGAACAGACAGCCCGCCAAAAGCGCAACAAGGAAGAAGCGCGGTTGCGGGAGTGGGAAGAAAGTCTTGTTCCGTTTGCTGAAGTGCCACGCCTGCTGCGCTGCTCCCAGCGTGAGGCTTTGCGCTGGATTGCAGAAAACCGTTTGCCGGTTGCCAGAAAGGTGCGCGAATCCGGCGGGCGTGAACGGTGGGAGTTTGATCCGGCTGCTTTGGTGGCCTTGCGTGGTAAGGTGGGAGAGTGGCGGAAAGATAATGGCCGTGGGGCAGAAATTGGTGGTTCCAAAACGGCACCGGATATGGGCCGCAAGGTGGCCAATTCCGTTATTGCCCGCGTGGCGGCGTTAGACCGCTATGCTGCGCATTTTCGTACAGCACGTGCGCTCAACCGGCAGATTACGCTTGTTACAGGGCCAACCAATAGCGGTAAATCCTACACGGCTTTGAACGCATTGGCACAAGCCGAAAGTGGTCTGGCCTTAGCCCCGTTGCGATTATTGGCTCATGAATTTCGTGAAGCGCTGGCTTCTAGAGGTGTTGAGGCGTCTCTTTCCACGGGTGAAGAACGGATTGTGGTGCCGGGCAGCAAGCATCTGGCTGCAACCGTAGAAATGTGCCCGTTTTACAGCCCCGTAGATGTAGCTGTTATTGATGAAGCCCAGATGCTGTTTGATACAGACCGCGGTGCAGCATGGACAGCCGCTATTATGGGGGCACCCGCGCGCCATCTCTATGTATTGGGGGCACCAGATTGTATTCCCATGGTGCGGCGTATTGCCGAACTGTGCGGTGATCCGCTGGATGAAATTTCTCTGGAGCGCAAAAGCCCGCTGCGTGCGGCATCGCACCCTGTGCGATTGGCGGATCTGGGGGCAGGGGATGCGCTGATTGCATTTTCCCGCCGTGAAGTTCTGGATTTACGCGCAGCCCTGCTTCAGCACGGCAAACGTGTGGCCGTGGTGTATGGAGCGTTAAGCCCAGAGGTGCGGCGTGCCGAAGCACAGCGTTTTAATGATGGAGAGGCCGATATTCTGGTGGCCACAGATGCCATTGGCATGGGGCTTAATCTTTCTATCAAGCGTGTGGTATTTGCGGCCCTGAAAAAATACGATGGCCGCCAGACGCGAGATTTAACCGTGCAGGAAGTAAAGCAGATTGGCGGGCGTGCGGGCCGTTTTGGCAAGCATGAAACCGGTGTTGTTGCAGTTCTTGCTGGTGCGGGCAGCCCAACCTTTATTCGGCGACAGTTGGAAGCAGACCCAGAACAGCCCGATGATTTGAGACCATATGTACAGCCCGATGCTGATATTGTGAAAGCTGTGGCAACGGAAATTGGCTCTCAAAGCTTGTATGGTGTTCTCTCACGGATTCACCGTGCCGTGTTGCGTAAAGATGATCCGAATTATCGCTTGTCAGATATGGAACAGGCTTTTGCCATTGCATCTGCTCTGGAAGGGGTAGAAGGCTTGGATCTGACAACGCGCTGGTCTTACGCCATGTGCCCGGTGGATGACCGAGATAATGGTATTCGCCGTTTGGTGGGTTGGGCGGCAGATCATGCGGCAGGGCGGCGCGTATTGCCACCGGGCACAGGCCGTTTACCCCCAAGTGAGCGGGCAGGGCGTGAAGAGCTGGAACGGGCCGAAAAACGGCACAAGCGTTTGGTGGCATGGCGTTGGTTGGCGCTACGCTTCCCCGAAATCTACCCAGATCGGGAAGAAGCGGAGGATACCACGCGCAGGCTGAATGATTGGATTGAAAGCGTATTACGGCAGCAGAGCCGCACACGCCGTTCGACCCGATTTTGAATACAAAAAGGGTGGTGTCTGGTTTCATGAGACACCACCCTTTTTGTAAGATATTACCAGCTTGTGCCGGTCAGCCTTTCAGAAACATCCCATAGGCGTGCGGCTGTGCTGCCTTTGCGCGCAGTGGGAGGAATATGGGCCGGGCCGGGTGGGCCGCGTCTTTCCTGATATCCTTGTGGGCCGTAATAATCCCCATCTCGCGCGGTGGGGGACAGTGCTGCGTACAAAATAGGCTCAGCCCCATGCGCAGCGGATTGCCCCATAACGCGCAGAACGATGCTGCCCAGAAATTGTTCAATACGACCGAGAGGGGCGGGCATACTAGCGGCTTGCCCATTAGCAATAATGGATGTGCTGGCCCAGCCAGGATGTGCTGCGCGCGCATGCACATTCCACCCTTGCTCACCCGCCCGGCGTGCCAATTCCATGGCAAAAAGTAGGTTGGCCAGCTTACTTTGCTGGTATGCCCCAAAAGGACTGTAGCGATAACGGGATTGCAGATCATCAAAGCGAATGTGGCCTTTGCAGGCTGCCAAACTGGCAACACTTACAACAACACCTCCGCCCGGAGCACTTTCCAACAAATGTCGCAAATGGGCTGTCAGGGCAAAATGTCCTAAATGATTCACCCCAAACTGAAGCTCAAACCCGTTTTTGGTTTCCCTACGGCGTGTTGGGGCCATAACGCCCGCATTGTTGACCAGCAGGTTCAGCCTATCCGTATATTTTGTAACAGCGGCTGCACATTCTGCGACAGACTGGAGCGAAGAAAGATCCAGAGACAATGGGATAATCTGTGCATTTGGACATTCCGCTTTGATGCGGGATACGGCCTCACGCCCACGCTCTGCATGCCTTACAGGCAACAATAAACGTGCGCCCCTATGCGCGAGCCCCAAAGCAACCTGAAACCCCAGCCCACTATTGCCACCGGTTACAAGAGCAACCTGCCCTTTTAGGTCAGGCTGGCTGTGGTTAACGCGCCATGCTCTGCGCCCTGTCATGAGGGAAGAACTTTCAGGCGTTCATCCTGCTCGGCTGCTTTCATGGCTTCCTCCGTCAGACGTTTTTCATTGCGCTTGATGAATATGAACAAAGACCCAATCACAATACAGGCCACCGCTCCAAAGGCGATAGCCAGAGGGCCGGAAAGCCGGAGGATCTCATTGCCCAGCAGATAGGCAACAAGCGTGTAGCCTCCCGCCCAGAATATGCCACCAAGTGCGTTATGGAGCAGAAACGTATGCCACGGCATATGGTTCGCCCCAGCCAACAGGGCCACAAACATACGTAGCACGGCAATAAACCGCCCAAAAAATACAACCGGGCCGCCATGTTTAAGAAAAACGTAGCGCCCTAGCAAAAGGCGCTGAGATGTGAGGCCAATTTTAGGCCCGTATTTTTGTAACACTCTTAGCCCAACAAGATGGCCAATCAGATAGCCAAAATTGTCGCCCATAATGGCGCCCAGCACTCCGGCCAGTGCTACGCCCTCAATATGCAGTTTGTGCGTTGTGGCACAAAACAGCGCTCCGGTAATAAGCAGGCTTTCTGCTGGCAGCGGAAAGCCCATGCTTTCTAGCATTACCACAACCCCTACCACCCCATAACCGTAATGGGCGAAAAGGCTGCTTAGGTAATCTACCGAAAAGAAATTGTGCAAAGAGTGTAACAGAACGGAACATCCAATTTAGACAGAGCACGAGACTGCTCACGGCAGAAACCGTTCAGGTTCTGTTATGTCAAGCATTCTGCGTAAGAGTGTATGTCGGAATGCTTAACACGTGCAGTGTCTGGGCGCATGTTTTTCTGGATGCAACAGTCGGAATGGTAAAAATATCTGCATGAATAACACACCTCCTTTTTCTTCTTCTGTACAGCCAATGCCGTGTGGCACATGGCCTTCTCCTGTTACGCCGGATCTGGTGGCAGGAAAGACACTGACCTTTTCCGAGGTTCGGGCCGTAGAAAATACAGTTTTCTGGCTGGAACGGCGCCCTGCAGAGGCAGGTCGCTCTGTGCTGATGCGGTGGA
This sequence comes from Acetobacter sp. JWB, assembly GCF_003323795.1. Taxonomy (NCBI): domain Bacteria; kingdom Pseudomonadati; phylum Pseudomonadota; class Alphaproteobacteria; order Acetobacterales; family Acetobacteraceae; genus Acetobacter; species Acetobacter sp. JWB. Next base: position 134,661 of record NZ_CP030871.1, read on the forward strand.
CTCAGGCAGAAGGGGCCTCTGAAGCACTGACGCCAGATACAGATGTAGCAACCCGCGTGCACGAGTATGGTGGCGGAGCTTATGCGGTTAAAAGCGGGAGCATTGCCTATTCTGATAAACGCACAGGAAATGTGTGGCTGCGTAGGGAATCAGAAACAGAAGCGGTTTTTATGGCCGGAGAGGCAGGGCTTCGGTTTGCAGATCTGCGGTTTGATGTGAATTCTGAAGCAGTGCTGGCCGTGCGGGAAGATCACCAAAAAGCGGGAGAAGCCAAAACGGCACTGGTGGCGTTACACGTGCAGGGCAACAAAGCCGGTGTCGTGCTTAAAGCTGGAGCAGATTTTTATGCGGCCCCGGCTTTTTCACCAGATGGGAAATGGGTGACGTGGGTTGAGTGGGATCACCCCAACATGCCGTGGGATGCTACGCGCCTGTGTCTTGCCCGTGTTCAGCGAAATGCTTCAGGCGAAATCTGCGGCATTGCAGATGCCCGTGTGTTGGCAGGTGAACAAACAAGCGAATCGCTTATAGAGCCGCGATGGGCATCTGATGGGCGATTACTGGTTCTGTCTGATCGTTCAGGAAGCTGGACTATATGGAACGTCCATTGGCAGGAAAACAACCCAACTTTATCCCGCTATCCTGCCCCAGAAGGAGAGATAGGGCAGCCTGCATGGGTATTTGGGCAGAGTAGTTATCAACTGCTTAAAAATGAGGGCTGTCTGATTTTGGCAGTTACGCAGGGGCAGGCAACATGCTGGATAAAACCGGATCGAGCCTCTGATTACCGCATCTTCCATGCCAAACCCGATCAATGCCCCGTTCCCTTGGCAGATGGTCGTTTTGCCTGGTTGCAAGCGCCGCCAGATGCGCTGCCTTCTGTTGTGGTGGGTATGCCAGAGAATGGGGCAGAGATTATTTTGCAGCGTTCATCAAAAGAACGGCTGGATGCGGCAGATATTTCCATTCCCGAATCGATTCGTTTTTCGGTGGACGGAGAAAATGGCCTATGTGGCCATGCCTTCTTTTACCCTCCTACCAACCAGCATGCATCTGTGCCAAAGGGTGAGTTACCCCCCATGGTTGTGCAGGTGCACGGAGGCCCCACAGCTCGGGCGCAGGAAGGACTATCTTTTAAAATCCAGTGGTGGACGTCTCGCGGCTTTGCTGTGTTGGATGTGAATTATGGTGGCTCTACCGGATTCGGGCGCGCATGGCGGAATCGTCTGAAAGGCCAGTGGGGTGTGGTGGATGTGGCAGATTGTCTGTCTGCTTGCCGTGCCGTTGTGGAATCGGGGCGAGTAGATCCGAATCGCATAGCTATTCGTGGTTCCAGTGCAGGGGGCATGACCGTACTGGTAGCGTTGGCTGTTTCAGATATATTTGCAGCAGGTGTGAGCCTGTATGGCGTAACCGATCTGCGAGCCTTGGCGCAGGAAACACATAAATTTGAAGCACGCTACCTAGATGGTCTGATTGGCCCGTGGCCAGAAGCTGAGGCACTTTATCTACAGCGCTCTCCAATCTTCGTTGCCGATCAGATTCGCGCACCGGTGCTGTTGTTGCAGGGCATGGACGATAAAGTTGTGCCGCCAGAACAGGCCTATTCTATGGCGGATGCCTTAAAAGCAGCAGGCACTCCGGTAACTTTACGAGAGTTTGAAGGAGAAGGGCATGGCTTCCGTAAGGAGGCGACTATTCGTGCCGCTTTTGCGGAAGAGTTGGCTTTTTATGCCCGTGTGTTTGGATTTGCTACGCAAAACTAACCTGTAGAAATGGAAAATGGCTGAAGGACGGTTGTTCCTTCAGCCACTGTCCGTGGTCAGTCTGTATAGCGTGGTTTGTAAGTCAGGTTTTCAATCCACGCCCGAATGTCTGTGGGGCGTTCAACGGTTGCGGCATCTTTATCAAAAATAAACTCCGCAATACGTGTGGCGGAGGTGATGGACACTTCCAGAATATCGCTTTGTGGCGGGAACAAACGGCCCCGTTCACGCGCTGCCGGATCTACCTGATCTGCCAGAGCCTGTGCGGCTTCAATCACCATTTCATCTGTAATCAGCTTGGGGCGCGTAGCATATACGGCCAGCCCTAAAGCCGGAAAGATGTAGAAATTATTAGCCTGGCCCGGATAGAACGTACGATCATTATACGTCACTTCCGGATACTGTAGGCCTGCTGCAAAAAGTGTGCGGCCTTTAGACCATTCATAAGCTTGCTCAGCCGTGCATTCCCCATTTTTCTGTGGCAGAGAAAGCGGGAAAATAATGGGGCGTTCATTCAGTTTGCTCATTTCTTCCACCACCTCTTGGGTGAAAGAACCGCCAGCAGTGGAAACACCAATCAGCACTGTGGGTTTAACAGTTTTGATCGTGCCCAGCAGATCACGTGATGGCGGAAGATTTTTGGCAAAACGTTCCTGCTCAGGCAGCAGATCAGAGCGGGATGTTTCTAAAAGACCGTTCACATCCATCAATGTAATGCGGTCAATGGCTTCCTGTTCAGATAGCCCTTCCTGTTTCAAGGCGGAAACCAGCATATCGGCAGTGCCGATGCCGGAGGAACCCGCTCCCAAGAACAAGAAGCGTTGTTGGGCCAGCGATTCGTTCTTGATTTTCAAGGCTGTAATCAGGCCAGCCAGCGTAACGGCAGCTGTGCCCTGAATATCATCATTATAGCACAGCACACGATCATGATATTTCTTGAGGTAGCGTAGGGCATCTGTGCCCTTCCAATCCTCAAAATGGATACAGCTTTGCGGGAAAACTTCCTGCACGGCCTGAATGAATTCTTCCACAAAAGAATCTAGCTCTTCTATCGGGGGTGGTTCACGCCGTAGGCCCAGATACAGAGGATCGGCTCTTAGGGCGCTGTTTGTGGTACCAATATCAAGCTGCACAGGCAAAAGCGAATCGGGAGGTACTGCACCGCAAGCCGTATACAGATCCAGCTTACCAATGGGGATACCCATGCCGTTTACGCCAATATCTCCAAGCCCCAGAATACGGCCGCCTGTGGTCACGCACATAAAGCGAACATTTTCCATAGGCCAGTTGCGCAGCACGTCTTTAATGCGGCCACGCATATCCAAGCTGATATACATGCCGCGCGGACGGCGATAGATATGGCTGAACTGTTGGCATACGGCGGCCAGCGTGGGTGCGTACACAATTGGTACGAATCGGGCCGGGTTAGACATTAAAACCTTGTAAAACAGGGTTTCGTTCTGGTCGCGCAGGCCACTCAGATAGATGTAGCGTTCCAGATTGCTGGGTTTGGCCTCAAGATGGCGGTGGATACGCTCTACCTGCCTGTCTAGGTTTTCAACTTGTGTGGGTAACAGTCCTTCCAGCCCATAAAGGCGGCGCTCTTCCTCGGTAAACGCCGTGCCCTTGTTCAGGTGCGCATTATTAAGAAGGGCCATTCCTCGCAGTTGGGGCGTGGAAGCAGATGGCATGATAACTCCATGAATTGTGAGGCCAAGGGCAAGATTACAGCGGTTTTTTATGCAGAGGGGAAGGGTGCAAAACAGCAGGTCTGGGTTAAGACAATAAAAAAGGCGGCACCAAGGCCGCCTTGAGTTCTTGCAAATGGGAAAGCTGATTTTACAGCTTTTCCACCTGATTGTATTCCAGATCCACTGGTGTGGAGCGCCCGAAAATGGAGACACTTACTTTCAAGCGGCCTTTTTCTTCGTCTACTTCCTCAATTACACCATTGAAGGATGTGAACGGACCATCTGCCACACGAATCTGCTCACCCACTTCAAACGATACGGCAGAACGAGGATGCTGCACACCTTCTTCTGTCTGCTTGATAATGCGTTCAGCTTCGGCCGCAGAAATAGGGGTAGGGCGATTTCTGGTTCCTAGAAAGCCCGTAACCTTTGGCGTGTCTTTTACCAGGTGCCACGTTTCGTCAGTCATTTCCATTTTGACGAGCACATAGCCGGGGAAGAACTTGCGTTCCGTATTCACCTTCTGGCCACGACGCACTTCAATGACTTCCTCGGAAGGCACCAGAATTTCATCAATATGGTCGCTCAGGCCCTTCTGTTCCGCTTCTTCGCGAATGTGCTGGGCAATTTTCTTTTCGAAGCCCGAATAGACGTGAACCACATACCAGCGCTTGGCCATGTCGTTAGCCTCCCAGCCCGAAAAGTTGACGCACACCGAGACCGATCAGCTGGTCAACAAAAAAGAAGAAAATGGATGCCATGCCTGCCATGGCCAGAACGGCGCCCGTGGTAACCAAGGTAGCACGGCGGGTGGGCCATGTGACCCGTTCCGCCTCGGCACGCACATCATGCAGGAACTTACCGGGACTGAACGACACGAACCACCCTTTCTACACTGCACGGAAACCGGATATTTTTCCGGTGGCAGTCCTGAATACACCACACATTCCACACAGGATTTCCGCGTTGAAACTTAGAAAAACGAGGCGGAAACTACGGCGCAGAACCTGCAATCTTAAACCTGGCAGGGGTGGAGGGTCTCGAACCCACAACCTCCGGTTTTGGAGACCGGCGCTCTAGCCAATTGAGCTACACCCCTACAGCCTGTCTGCCGTAGCTGGATCAAAGCTATAACGGATAACCGCCAGCCTGACCAGCCACTTAACAGCAGCCTTTGCAGGTGGCGGAAGAAAATATGTTGTGGGCTTAAAGTCAAGAGGGAAACAACAAGTGCCCGCTCTTTTTTAGCGTGTGATCAAAAATTTTCTCTTCAAACTTGCAAAATGTTGTCTTTGGGGTTAGTGGCAAAAACACAAGAAATATGCGGGCATAGCATAGTGGTAATGCAGTAGCCTTCCAAGCTACTGAGGAGGGTTCGATTCCCTCTGTCCGCTCCATCTTACATTTCCCAAAAATTTGGCAGTTCAAAAATTCTCGCCGTGGCATCTCGTAGATGTTGAGGGTGAGTTTTTTATTACGTGTCTGGCGTCTTTTTGTGTTTCGTGGTTTGTGGTGGTTTATAGCCTGTTTTTGCACGCTTTTGGTGGTGTAAACAGGTGCGGAAATAAAAATGGCGCGTCAGGGATGTTGCGTGGGGCTGATGAGCATGCTAGAGGCCGCGCCGATGGTTGCGTGCTGTAAGGCCTTTAACGGATAAGCTGCGGCACCGTCAGAGTTTGTTAGTGTGGAATGCCGGCGCGCACAGAAGGAAAGAACCAAAAGAGTGGTGGCCTCGGGCGTAACGACAGCACAACCGGTTGCTTTTGCTTCCAATGGTCTTGAAGGCCGTTATGCAACGGCGCTTTATGATCTTGCAGCCGAACAGCGCCAGTTGGATGCAGTGCTTGATGAAGGTGCCGCACTTGCGCGCCTGATTGATGAAAGTGCGCCTTTGCGCACAGTCCTGGAAGACAGGCGTCTTGATGTCCTTGTATCTCGCAAAGCCGTTTTGGCTGTGCTTGAGGCGCAGGGGTTCGGGCAGACTCTTCGTAATTTTGTAGGCGTTGTGGCTGATAACCGCCGCCTGCCTGTTTTGCGCCGGATTCTGGCTGCGCTTGATGCGTTGGCTGTTTCCCGCCGGGGTGAAGTGGTGGCAGAAGTTGCCAGCGCTTATCCGCTTACGCCTGAGCAGCGTGCCCAAGTGCAGGCACGGCTGGCAGAAGCCGGATACTCCCGTATTAATATTCGCGAGCGTGTCGATTCCTCCCTCCTCGGCGGTTTGGTCGTGCGGGTGGGGGCAAAGCTTTATGACGCCAGCCTTAAGACTCGCCTGTTTCGTTTGCATTACGCCATGAAGGGAGCCGCGTGATGGAAATCCGTCCCGCAGAGATTTCGGATATCCTCAAGCAGCAGATTGCCTCGTTCGACAAGGAATCTGATGTTGTCGAAACCGGCACGATTCTGTCTGTTGGAGACGGTATTGCCCGTGTGTTCGGCCTGCAGAATGTAATGTCAGGCGAACTGGTGGACTTTCCGACCGCCGGTCAGAAGGGCATGGCCCTGAACCTGGAAAGCGATAACGTCGGTATCGTTATTTTTGGTGACGACACCAACATCCGTGAAGGTGACACGGTCACACGTTCCGGCATGGTGGTGAGCGTCCCTGTCGGTAAGGGGCTTCTTGGTCGTGTTGTTGATGGTCTGGGTAACCCGATCGACGGCAAAGGCCCACTGACGGACGTTGAGTTGCGCCGCGCTGAAGTAAAAGCGCCGGGTATTATGCCGCGTCAGTCCGTGCATGAACCTATGCAGACCGGTATTAAGGCTATTGATGCCCTCGTGCCAGTTGGTCGCGGTCAGCGTGAACTGGTGATTGGTGACCGTCAGACTGGTAAAACCACCATTCTGACAGACACTATTCTTGCCCAGAAAACAGTGAATGATGAAGGTGACGATAAAAAGTCACTGTACTGCATTTACGTTGCCGTCGGTCAGAAGCGTTCCACAGTTGCGCAGCTTGTGCGTCTGTTGGAAGAAAAAGGCGCGATGAAATATTCCATCGTCGTTGCGGCCACGGCATCTGACCCGGCTCCGTTGCAGTATCTGGCGCCTTATGCTGCTTGCGCAATGGGTGAATACTTCCGTGACAACGGTATGCATGCCCTGATCTGCTACGATGATCTTTCTAAGCAGGCTGTGGCTTATCGTCAGATGTCCCTGCTGCTGCGTCGTCCGCCAGGCCGTGAAGCTTATCCGGGTGACGTGTTCTTCCTGCATTCCCGTTTGCTGGAACGCGCTGCGAAGATGTCTGACGAATATGGCGCTGGTTCTCTTACGGCTCTGCCTGTTATTGAAACACAGGCTGGTGACGTTTCTGCCTATATTCCGACAAACGTTATTTCCATTACAGATGGTCAGATCTTCCTTGAAACCGACCTGTTCTATCGCGGCATTCGTCCTGCGGTAAACGTGGGTGGCTCAGTGTCTCGTGTGGGTTCTGCTGCACAGATCAAGGCCATGAAGCAGGTTGCGGGTAAGATTAAGCTAGAACTAGCGCAGTATCGTGAAATGGCTGCGTTCTCTCAGTTTGCATCTGATCTTGATCCGGCAACTCAGAAGATGCTGGCACGTGGTGCTCGTCTGGTTGAGTTGCTGAAGCAGAGTCAGTCTTCTCCGCTTACCGTTGAAGAACAGGTTGTTGTGCTCTTTGCCGGCACCCGTGGTTTTGTTGATGGTATTGCTGTCGATAAGGTTGTGGGTTGGGAGCGTGCGCTGCTGAACGATGTGCGTAGCGCAGGTAAAGATATTCTGGATACCATTAAAAAGGAAAAGGCCATTTCCAAAGATTTGGAAGCGCGCCTGACAGAATACCTGACAACCTTCAACCGCAACTTTGCCGGCTAAGAGGGTAGAATCGTCCAATGGCTTCCCTGAAGGAACTCCGCGCGCGTATCGGAAGTATCAAATCGACACGGAAGATCACGAGCGCCATGAAAATGGTGGCGGCTGCTAAGCTGCGGCGGGCTCAGGCCAGTGCGGAAGCCGCAGCTCCCTACGCAGCGGCCATGCGCCGTATGCTAGGTGAGCTTGCTGCCGCTACAAAAGGTGAGGACGGTGGTCCACGTCTTTTGGCAGGCACAGGTCAGGATAAGGTGCATTTGTTAGTGCCTCTGACCAGTGATCGTGGGCTTTGTGGCGGTTTTAATTCCAATGTACATCGCTTAACAGTACAGACAATCCGTCGCCTTCAGTCTGAAGGTAAAACGGTTAAACTGCTTCCTGTTGGCCGTCGTGCATTTAACTTCTTCTCGCGTGATTATGCTGATCTTATCATTGATAAGGTTATCGGTGTCAGCGGTAAGGAAGTACCTTTTTCTGCTGCTAGCAATCTGGGTGAAAAAATCAACACCCTGCTGGAAGCAGGAGAAATTGATGTTTGTACCCTAGTGTTCAACAAGTTTAAAAACGCGATGACACAGGTGCCGACATGTCAGCAGCTGGTGCCCATGGTTATGGATGAGGCAGAAGAAAAACCTGCTGCGGCATCTAATGATGTGGCTCTGTATGAATTTGAACCAGATGAAGCAACGCTGCTGGAAATGCTGCTGCCGCGTAATCTGCAGGTTCAAATTTATGCTTCGCTGCTTGAAACCGCAGCGGGCGAGAACGGTGCCCGTATGACGGCAATGGATAACGCTACGCGTAATGCTGGCCGTTCCATTGATAGTCTGAGCAAGGTTTATAACAGAACCCGCCAGACAAATATTACTAACGAATTGATCGAAATCATTTCGGGCGCACAGGCTGTCTGAGCCCGCTCGTTTGCCCCGCAGGAGCTGACCCATGTCGGATACCACAACCCAGACCCAGGCCCCTGCGGCCACGAAGACCAATGCAGTTGGCCGCATTACCGAGATTAAGGGCCCGGTTGTTGACGTACAGTTCGAAGGTGAACTGCCTAAAATTCTGAATGCCTTGCACGTCAAGCTGGGTGATCAGACACTGGTGCTGGAAGTTGCTCAGGAAATTGGTGAGCACGAAGTGCGCTGCATTGCCATGGACAGCACAGACGGTTTGGTCCGTGGTGCAGAAGTGGCTGATACAGGCGCACAGATTACTGTGCCAGTTGGCCCAGAAACACTCGGCCGTATCCTAAACGTTATTGGTGAGCCGATTGACGAAAAAGGTCCTATCCCGACCTCTCGTCGTGCGCCTATTCACCGTCAGGCACCTTCTTTCGAAGATCAGGCTGCCGCATCAGAAATTCTGATGACCGGTATTAAGGTTGTTGATCTGCTCTGCCCTTACCTTAAAGGTGGTAAGATTGGCCTGTTCGGTGGTGCCGGTGTGGGCAAAACCGTGATTATTCAGGAACTGATCAATAACATTGCAAAGGCGCACGGTGGTGTGTCCGTATTTGCTGGTGTTGGTGAACGTACCCGTGAAGGGAACGACCTGTATTACGAAATGCAGGATGCTGGCGTTATCAAGCTGGGTGAAAACGGTTCTACCGAAGGCTCCAAAGTGGCGCTTGTATTCGGGCAGATGAACGAACCGCCGGGTGCCCGTGCCCGTGTTGCTCTTACCGGTCTGACACTGGCTGAATACTTCCGTGACGAAGAAAATCAGGACGTTCTGTTCTTCGTTGATAACATCTTCCGCTTCACACAGGCTGGTTCGGAAGTGTCCGCTCTGCTGGGCCGTATTCCTTCTGCTGTGGGTTATCAGCCTACGCTGGCTACAGAAATGGGCGCCCTGCAGGAACGTATTACGTCCACTAAAAAGGGCTCTATTACATCTGTGCAGGCCGTGTACGTGCCAGCGGATGACTTGACTGACCCTGCTCCGGCCGCGACCTTTGCCCACTTGGACGCAACCACGGTTCTTAACCGTTCAATTGCAGAAATGGGTATTTACCCAGCAGTGGACCCGCTGGATTCTACATCACGTGCTCTGGATCCGCAGATTGTTGGTCAGGAACATTATGATGTGGCCTGTGAAGTGCAGCGTATTCTGCAGACCTACAAATCTCTGCAGGACATCATCGCCATTCTGGGTATGGATGAACTGTCTGAAGACGATAAACTGATTGTGGCACGTGCCCGTCGTATTCAGCGCTTCCTGTCTCAGCCGTTCCATGTGGCAGAAGTGTTTACGGGTGCGCCGGGTAAGCTGGTTTCCGTGGCTGATACCGTACGTTCCTTTAAAGCCATCTGTGCTGGCGAATATGACGATCTGCCAGAAGCCGCTTTCTACATGGTGGGTTCTATTGAAGATGTTATTGCCAAGGCCGAAAAACTGAGGGAGTCGGCCTAACAGCCGGCTTCGGGAAGGAGCGCATTCATGCCGATCCAGATTGAGATAATCAGTCCTGAAAAGGTTCTGGTGTCGCGTGAAGTAGATATGGCTGTCCTGCCTGGCATGGAAGGTGATATTGCCGCCATGCCAGAACGGGCACCCATGATGCTTCTTCTGCGTGGTGGTATTGTTGCCCTGTATGACGGGGATACAGTGAAGGATCGCTACTTTGTTGGCGGTGGCTTTGCAGACATTACCCCAACACGTTGTACCGTACTGGCTGATAAGGCTGTGCCGGTAAGCGAAATTTCTATCGATAATGCAACAGCTCAGCTAGAAGCATTGTCTGAAGCTTGGGATCAGGCAGATAAGACGGATACAACCCGCCTTAGCGTTCTGCAGGATCAGATTCAGGCTGTACGTGCTGAAATCGAAGCCGGCTCTCCAGCTAACTGAGGTTGGTGCAAGTATCATAAAAAAAAGCCACCTATATGGTGGCTTTTTTTTATGCCTTTTAGCCGCGGCCTCGATAAGTAGGTACATCTTGTGCAGGTACCCATACACCAGCGGGTGGTTCACCCGTTTGCCAGAATACATCAATGGGAATACCGCCGCGAGGGTACCAGTAGGCACCTATTCTCAGCCAGCGTGGTGCTAACCTTTCAACAAGGGTATTCGCAATCTGGATTGAGCAGGCTTCATGGAAAGCACCATGGTTACGAAAGCTGGTCAGGTACAGTTTGAGTGATTTGCTTTCTACAATCCATTGATCCGGCACATAATCAATCACAATGTGTGCAAAATCAGGCTGGCCGGTAATGGGGCAAAGCGAAGTGAATTCTGGTGCAGTGAATCGCACCAGATAGTGTTTGTCTGGATAAGGAGCTGGCACACGTTCCAGAATGGCTTCTTCTGGACTTTGTGGGGCAGCAACTTGTTTGCCAAGTTGGGTTAGCTGGTTGCGGCCATCGTCTGGTGGGTTCATTTTGTGCTCCTGCACATGTGGTTTTTTGCAGATGTTCCGTGAGTCGGCTCTTTCGTCAAGTTTCACGTGTAACGTTTGGTCACTTCTTTTTCTAACGGTCTGGATGTATGAAGAAAAACATGGCCAGATCAGCAACACCTGCATTTCCTCCCGCGCGTCTTATTTCCTCTACTCAGGAGTTAGAGGCGGCTCTTGCACCTTTCCATAATGAAAGCTTCGTAACGGTTGATACGGAGTTTATGCGGGAGCAGACATACTGGCCGGAACTCTGCCTGGTTCAGATTGGCGCAACTCATGATATCGTGTTGATAGATGCGCTGGCTGAAGGTATTGACCTTACCCCGCTGAAAAATCTTTTTGCAGATACAGCGGTGCTCAAGGTGTTTCATGCTGCCCGGCAGGATCTGGAAATTTTTCTGCATCTGTTTGATGCCTTACCGACTCCGCTTTTTGATACGCAAGTGGCGGCAATGGTGGCCGGGTTTGGAGATCAGGTTGGGTATGACAGTCTGGTTGGCTCTCTTACTGGGCATATGATTGATAAAAGCCACCGTTTTACAGATTGGTCTGTACGCCCCCTGTCTCCTGCTCAGCTTACATATGCTGCAGGCGATGTAACGTGGCTGCGCTTGGTTTATGAACGGCTTGTTAAAAAACTGGAGCAGGAACAGCGTTTGGATTGGGTTGCGGCAGAAATGGCCGAGCTGGAAGATCCAGCCACATTTCGTCCCGATCCTGAAAAACAGTGGGAGCGTTTACGCGCCCGCACCAATAACCGGCGTATGCTTGCTGTTTTGCGTGCCATTGCAGCTTTGCGTGAGCGGGAAGCGCAACGGGTAAATGTTCCGCGCCAACGGCTTGTGAAAGATGAGAGTCTGCTGGAAATTGCTGCAACGACTCCTTCAACTCCCGAAGCTTTAACCCGTGTTCGAGGTGTTTCTCGCGGGTTGGCAGAAGGGCGTACAGGGCACGCCTTGTTGCAAGCTATCAAGCAGGCACAGGCTTTGCCAGACTCGGAGCTGCCGCGTTCTCCGCGTGGCAAAAGCAAAGATACGCCACGGCCTTCTGCATCGTTGGTGGCATTGTTGAAGGTGCTTTTAACATCTTGCTGTGAAAAGCACGATGTCGCCCCGCGTTTGGTGGCCTCTGCTGATGATCTGGACGCCTTGGCGTTAGATCCTTCTCAGCCTCATGCCGTGTTGGCCGGGTGGCGGCGCAAGGTGTTTGGTGAAACAGCGCAGGCTTTGTGCGAAGGGAAAATAGCCTTATGCGTAAAGTCTGGCCGCGTTGTGGCTATTCCGCAGAATATGGATGTGCCTTCCGCTTAAAATAAAAGCAGAAGGCACAAAGCTGTTAGGCTTAGAAGCCCATTTCTTCCCACAGGTTAGAAAGTGGGCGCGCGCCGTAGTGTGAGATAATTTCAGAAGCAGCAACGGAAGCCAGACGGCCACATTCAGGCAATGTGCGGCCAGATGTCAGACCCGCCATAAAGCCAGCGGCGTAGGCATCTCCAGCACCTGTTGTATCCACAACCTGGGTTGGCACGGGGGCAACTTTGGTCATCTGTCCATCGTGCAGCACAACACTTCCTAAGCCGGAACGTGTGAGTGCTGCAAAGGTTGTGTCTTGCGCGGTATGGCGTGCGGCAACGTCAAAGTTTTCTGTTTCGTACAGAGCGCAGATTTCATCCTCATTTGCAAAAAGAATGTCTACATGGCCCTTCACAAGATCCAGAAAAGCCTGACGGTGACGGCCAACGCAGAACGGGTCTGAAAGAGAAAGAGCCACTTTGCGCCCGGCTGCGTGCGCCAGAGCTGCGGCGCGGCGGAATGCTTCCTGCGCATGCGGTGGGTCAAACAGATACCCTTCCAGATACACAATGCTGGAATCTGCAATCATGTCTGGCAGCACATCTTCTGGCGTAAAGCAGGTGCATGCACCCAGATAGGTTGCCATTGTGCGCTGCCCATCTGGCGTAACCATAACAATGCAACGTGCTGTTGGCAGGTTATCAAAAACCTGGGTGTTCAACGGCGCAGATGGAAAGGTAATGCCATTGCCACGCATATCTTCGGTAAACTGCTTACCGGCATCATCCCGCGCAACTTTACCCAGATAAGCAACGCGCGCGCCAAATTGGGCTGCCACAACGCAGCTATTTGCCACAGAACCGCCACCCATAATTTGCTCTGGAGTAAGGAGAGCCTGCAATGTATTGGCCCGGTCTGCATCAATCAGCGTCATGCTGCCAGGGGTTAGGCCTTGTTTTTGTAGAAAAGTGGGTTCTACGCGGGCAAGAATATCCGTAATGGCATTACCAATGCCGAGGATGTCATATTTTACATCTGAAACAGTCATGATAGCGGAAGATTTTCCTGAAAAATTTCACATACCAACTGTTTCGCTACAGTGCTGCCATAAAAAGGGCAACACTAGGGCGTATGGAATGCTTGCCGCAGAACCGCCTGGCTGTATAAGAAAATGAGCACATGGCGAGACGGTTTGATGCGGGCGGGTGCCTGAGCAGTGGGGCCCGTCCAATAGTGAACAGCCAGCAAGGCGGGGGATTTTCTTGTTTAAAAGACGTAAGCCCGAAGATAATCGGCCATCTGAGCAGTCCGGTTCCGCCAGTCAGGCGGGCGCGCAGCGTTCCGCTGGCGGGTTTGGTTCCATTTTTTCTTCTAATCCAGCGGGAACGCCAGCAAAACCTGCGCCCCGCCCTGATACAGTAAAGGAGACCTCATCCATGGGTCGTGCGCCTCTTCCTTCCGGTTCCCCTCTTCCTTCCGGTGCGGGCTTGCCGCCATTTCCTGGTGCGGCCGCAGCGCGTGGTATGCCGCAGCAACCTCAGCAGCCTAAAAAGGATGAGCCGGAACAGCGCACCTTGGTGGTTGGGCGTGGCATTAGCGTGCAGGGAACCGTGCAGGATGCAGAACGCCTTGTGGTTGAAGGCACTGTTGAATCCAGCATGATTACAGCCAAGGAACTGGTGGTTAAGCCCGGTGGCCTGTTCCGCGGTGGTGTGGAAGTGGAAAATGCAGAAATTGCAGGCACCGTTGATGGCACGCTGACGGCGCGTGGTAGCCTGACATTGCAGGGTAGTGGCCGTTTGTTGGGTAAGGCTGCCTGCCATCGTCTGAAGGTTGAAGATGGCGGCCAGATTACTGGTCAGCTGGAAATGCTGAGCGGTGATTCCGCTTCCAAGCCAGCTTCTGCAACGCCGGCTCCAGAAAAGCCCGCAGCAGCAGCCGAAGGCTGATATTACAACGCCCCTGACTTGCCCCTGAAGGCCGGTTGTATAAGGCCTTCAGGGGATAGGGTTTATTATTTTAGAAAAACAAGGTTTAGGCGACGTTATCGCGCCTGTCACGCAGCCTTACATAGGCAATTTGCGCATGTTCCTCACAATACGGTTTGCCCGGTATTGGGGTGGCGCCACAAAAATGGAAGCCCGGCGTGCCGGGGTCTCCGATCGGCCAGCAGCAAGATGGGCCGCGGCGCTTTTGGGGTTCTGGATCAGAAATGCTGCGCAAAGGGGCCTTGGGCTTGCTTTTGCTGGAAGCCGCAGACTTTTCCTTTTTTGCAGGTTTTTCTTCTGCCACAGGGGCGGCAGTTGCAGCAGGTGGAGTTGAACGGGCAGGCGTAGGCGGTGTGGCTGTCTGTTTTTCTGTTTCACCTACCGGGGCTGCTTCGGCCTGTTTTACAGGCTGGGCAGGCGTTGCCGTTTGTGCCGTAGCAGGAGTGGCTGCTGCCGGGGTTTCAGCTTTCTCTGCTGTTTTGGGTTTGGCATTGCGCCGAATGGGGGATGGCCGTGGTGGCAATCCCAAACGATGCGCCTTTCCGACAACCGCATTTTTGGTGATGGAAAGACGCCTACCAATTTCTGCCGTTGAAAGACCTTCCGCCCATAATGCCTTGAGCTGGGCGATAATTTCTTCGGTCCACTCCATTTACGGCCACCTTACTATAAATATTGCATCGTTCGCGGGTAAAATACCACGCTTTCAGTCGCGGATATATTACGGTGATGCCCGTTTCATCTCAAGAAGAAAGCCTGCAAGACAGGATACACCACAAGAATAAGTTGGGTATGGGGGTTAATCCGGCTTGCTTGGGGTATCTGATGTTCCCAGTAAATCATCTGTCAGTGTGATGGAAGATTGTGTGGGTGGAACAGGATAAATGGGTTTATGGCTAAAAGTTTTCCAGCCCACAAACAGGATGATGGCCAAGATAGGAATACAGGCTACAGAGAATGATCCTGTTGGGTAATCAAACGCCATAAGCACAATGATGCTGCAAAAAAACAAAATAGTTGCCCAAGATGTAAAGGGTGCGCCTGGCATGGCAAATCCGGTGGGGGCAATACGGCCAGCATTAATGGCTTGCCGCAGCTTGATCTGGCTAAGCAGGATAAAGCACCAGGTGCTGATAATACCCAGAGAGGCCAGATTAAGAACAATTTCAAAGATTTGCGAAGGCAGCAGATAGTTCAGAAAAACGCCAACAAGGTAAATGCCCACGGTTGTCAAAATGGCGGCCGAAGGAACGGATTGCTTGCTCATATGCGTCAGATAACGCGGGGCGGAGCCATTAAGTGCCAGAGCGCGTAAAACGCGGCCCGTGGAATACAAGCCAGAGTTCAAGCTGGAAAGTGCTGCCGTAAGCACCACAATATTCATAATGGTATCCACGCCCGATATACCCAGATGTGAGAAAAATGTTACAAATGGGCTGGTGCCAGCCTGATAGGCAGACCAAGGCAGCAGAAGAACCAGCAGAGTAACAGTGCCAACATAAAAAATGGCAATGCGCCACATTACGTTATTGATGGCGGTGGGTAGAACGGTGCGTACATCTTGGCATTCACCAGCGGCAGTGCCGATCATTTCTATGCCTGAATAGGCAAAAATCACCCCTTGCGTGAGTGCTAACGCAGGCAGAATACCATGGGGAAACCAGCCGCCATGCTGTGTAATCAGGTTCAAGCCTGTTGTGTGGTGATCTACTGGCACACGTAGGCCCAAAATGGCACTTCCGATCACAAGAAAGAGAACCAGAGCGACAATTTTGATAAGGGAAAACCAGAACTCCATTTCCCCAAACCATTTCACGCCAATCAGGTTCATGCCGGTTATGAGCAAGAGCGCCAGCATGGCAAATACCCATTGGGGCATGTGCGCAAAAGTTCCCCAGAAATGCATGTAAAGTGCTACGGCGGTGATATCGACAATGCCTGTCATGGCCCAGTTGAAAAAAGACATGGCGCCAGCAATGTAAGACGCCTTGGGGCCCAGGAATTCTAAAGTATAGGAAACAAAGCTGCCGCTGGTGGGGCGATACATAACTAACTCACCCAAAGCGCGCAGCATCAGAAAACAAAAAATCCCGCACACCAGATAAATAAGAGCTAGTGAAGGCCCCACAGCCTGCAAGCGCCCACCCGCGCCTAAAAACAGGCCAGTACCAATAGCGCCACCAATGGAGATCATCTGGATTTGCCGTTTGTTAAGGGCGCGGTGATAACCTTCTGATGTATGTGATGGTGTTGCGTGCGGAGTAGATGTTTTGTCTGGCATACAAACATTCCATGCAGATAGAAATTCTGTATTTTCACAATAAATTGAAAATACAGAATCAATTTATACAGAAATGCAAAAGGTTATCTAAGTTCTTGCATATCAACCGTTATTTTAACGCAACATATAAAATAAGTGCTGTCAATCCAGCTTGTGGGTAGAGCTTGATCTTACAGAAGGTTTGAGAAGATTTTGCCGTGTGAAATGCCCAACCCGAACTGTTCACCTTCAGAAATTTCTGTTGGCATTGGTGTTGTAATATCAAGTGTTCTTTCGGTGGTCTGCACGGTATAATGATACAGCCCATTGGGGTTGCGGCTACGAGAAAGGATGCGAGCAGCACCTTGGCCGCTTATAAACTGCACATCGCAGGGGCGGATAAATGCGGTTGTTTTTCCGTTTTTTGCAGTTACCGGAAATGGCAGAGTATCCGTATCTTCAGGGATAAACTCTCCCTTTCGTATTTCTCCTGCAAATTCGAGTGTTTCCCCCAGAAACTGCATGACAAACGGTGTTTGCGGAGAGGTATTCAGGGTGTCAGCGTCAGCATCTTGCACAATACGACCATCCTGCATAACCACAAGCCTATCAGCGATATCCAAGGCCTCTTCATGATCATGCGTAACCAGAATAGTTGTAAGCCCCAGCTTATCATGGAGTTCTCGTAACCATCGGCGGATGGTACGGCGTACAATCGGGTCTAACGCTCCAAAGGGTTCATCTAACAAAAGCAGCTTGGGTTCTGTTGCAAGGGCGCGCGCCAGAGCAACACGTTGCCGTTGTCCACCAGAAAGTTGATCTGGGCGGGCATCCGCCAAATGCGGAAGCTGTATAAGTTCAAGCAAGTCTTGCACGCGGGCCGCAATAGCTGTGCGATCTGGGCGCTGCTTACGTGGCAGAACATCAAGCCCAAAAGAAATATTGCGCGCCACGCTCATATGTCTGAACAACGCATAGTTCTGGAAAACAAAGCCAGTTTTGCGTTTTGGAAGATCAGAATGACCAATGGGGAGGTTATCAATCAGCAACTGCCCTTCATATACCGGAGACAGGCCACCAATAGCGCGTAGTAAAGATGTTTTGCCTGCGCCAGAAGGGCCAACCAATGCAATAAAGGCACCGTCTTCCACTGTCAGATTGATATTATCCAAAATCTTACGGGTGGAACCAGGAGCATATTGAGTAAAAGAGTGCAGGTTAACGCTCATGAAGGTTGTTTCCTAAAAGAATGCTCAAATATTGTGCGAAGCAAAACTGTGCTCATGGCACACAAGGCCAGAAGTGCCGCCATGCTGAAGGCGGCTACGGTTTGATATCCATTGTAAAGTGTTTCGATATGTAAGGGCATGGTTTCTGTAACACCTGGGATATGGCCTGAAACAACGGAAACAGCACCAAATTCACCAATGGCGCGGGCGGTAGTAAGCAGGATGCCAGAAAGCAGGGCCCAGCGTGCATCTGGCAGGGTGACTTGCCACAAGGTTTGCCAGAAATTTGCACCCAGCAAAAATGCGGCTTCTTCTGCATCGCGGCCTTGCTGTTCCATATAGGGCATAAGAGTACGCGTGACGTAAGGAAACGTTACAAACAGGGTGGCCAGCACGATGCCGGGCACGGCAAAGGCAATTTGCATATTATGGGCAGCTAACCAATTACCCCACCAACCTTCCTGCCCAAACAACAATAGCCATATGAGACCGGCAATGACGGGGGATACACTGATCGGAAGTTCTATCAACATGATGAGAAAGCGTTTGCCTACAAAAGAATATTTTGTCAGGCACCAAGCTGCCGCAATGCCGCCAAGTGTGTTTGTTACGGTCACAATTACGGTAACAAACGCGGTTAACCGAATAGCAGAGAGGGCATCCGGTTCCAGCAAGGCAGACAGGGCGGCATGAACCCCTTGCCTGAGTGCTTCTGTAAAAATGAGCACAAGTGGCAGCAGAAGCATCAGCAGCACAACAGCGTAACTGCACCCGCAAAGAATAAAGCGGTTTATGGAAAAGCGTGCGGTTGTCATTTTACCTCTTCCATAACAAGTCCGCGTGAAACACGTAGGCGTAAGAAACTCACACCTCCCAAGCAAACCAAAGCGGTGAGTAGAAGCAGAACAGCAATAGTTGTTGCGCCAGAATAATCGAATTCCTGTAGACGCATTACAATGAGCAGGGGGGCGATTTCACTGCGGAAAGGTTGATTGCCTGCAATAAAGATAACGGAGCCATATTCACCAATACAGCGCGCAAAGGCCAACCCAAAACCGCTTAATGTTGCCGGAAGAATGGCGGGTAGAATAACACGATAAAATTTCTGAAAAGGCGTTGCTCCAAGCAAGAAGGCTGCTTCTTCTATCTCTGATGGAAAATTTTGTAATACGGGTTCAATGGTGCGTACCAAAAATGGTAGGCCCACAAACATCAGGGCAATAACAATACCAGTTGGTGTAAAAGCCACTTGTAAACCAGCATGTGCTAGCAGCTTTCCCATCCAGCCATTAGGCCCGTACAAAGTTGCAAGAGTAATGCCAGTTACAGCTGTGGGGATAGCAAAAGGCAGATCAATGCAGGCGTTGATAATTTTATAACCCGGCGGACGAAGCCGCACCAATGTCCACGCCAACAGAATGCCTAACGGTAAATCAAGCAAAGCTGCAAAAAGCGCACAACCAAAGCTAACACGAAAGGCGGCAAATACCCGGGTATCATGCAGGGTTTGCAAGATAGCCGTTGTACCATCCTGCCAAGGGCGTACTATAAGGGCCAACAAAGGCAGAATAACAAGCAATCCTACCCATAAAAGCGTGATGCCAAAGGTAAGCGGAAAGCCGGGTAGAGTATGGCGGCGCAGAAAAAACATGGGCAAGCAGATAAATCCATCGTGGAGGCGCGTTATACATATGATTTGTTTTGAAAATGGAATATGCCATGCAGCATACTCTAGGGGTCAAACCATGCTGGGTCTTCAGAGCCTTTCCTTACGCTGAATGTTATTAAAACCTATCCCATCGCAGGAAATAACAAAATACGAAAAATATACGTGCTAAGGGTTTTCCGCGATTCTTTAGGGGAATGCTCAGTGAGCTAAAAATTTTTCTAAGCGGAGAAATTTTATTAATGCATTGATTAAAAAGAAAAAATTAACATGCAAAAAATTTTGTTGTTAAAAAAAATAACCATTTTTCATGGTTTATTATTGCGTAGTTGTGTATTTGCTCATAATGTCTTTTCAAGCTACAACGCGGCAGAATCACAAAGGGTGATATGCATGTATCCGGTTTGTTTACGAATGTGCTGTGCGGTTCGATGTCGTGCCGCCAAGGTGTCTGAAGATACACCTGTTTTCTTTTTCTGATCTGGCCGGATAATCAGTTTGCCGGCTGGGTGTTTCTTTATCCAGAGGCATTAAAATGCTGGAATCTCAGATTGTCGAAGTAAACGGTACTTTTTTGGGTACTGTTATTTTAGAAGCAGACCGTTCTACGCGTCGTTTTTATGCGGCGCATGAAAGCGTAAAATCTTTACATAACAGCAGATTTACGCAGGCAGATAATCCAATATTGTCTGTTACATGTGTGTTTCGCCGTGTAGGCCAAGGGCGGGGTGGAATGCGCGCCTAAAAACAGGTTTTCGTGTATTGCAACAGCCAAGCCTATCTATTGTGTGTATGCAGAAATAAAAACCTTTCCAAACAGTGTTTTATGTTTTGACAGGAAGGGATACTGCAAGCTAAATAGTTCTTGGTTCGAAATAATATACGTAAAATTTTATTCAAGTAAAGCAACAAGTATTTCCCGTGTGAGATAAAAACAACCAAAAGGTTGTTGGGGGCGCTTAATGACTGGTTCCGTTCGTTCTGGTTTTTTGCTGACAACAGCCATATCTGGTCTGTTTTTTCCATGCGTATTGCATGCAGAAACATCGGAGTCTGAAGTTGCAGCCTTGCGGCGTGAAATGGCCATGATGCGCCGTGATATGCAGGGTGAAATTCATCGCTTGCAAATGCGTGTTGCGCGCTATGAGCATGTTGCGCAGGGTAAGGGAAATGCCGCCAAGGTGGCATCTGGTGCTTCGCATCCACATCTTGTGGCGGCTGGGCCAGAAGAGCCCCAGCCAGTATTTGCAGAAGAACCTTCTCATCCTGTGCATCATGGCCCCCGCACAGGTTCGGAAGCGCATCCTGCTTTGCCGGAAGGCCCAGTTGCTTCTTGGGCAGAGTTTAAGGCGGCTTCTGCAAAGGAAGAAACGGTTCATATTGGTGGCATTCAAGTTGGTTTTCCAAAAGGACGCCCAACTATTGCTTCGGATGATAAAGCCTACGCATTTTCCATTGGCTTGTTAGCTCAGGAAGATGTGGGTGGGTTTTTTGGAATGTCTCCACGAAATGGAGAAACCAAAGGGAATTTCAATTCATTAACACAAAATGCGCGTCGTCTGCGGCTCTATCTTTCATGGCGGTATAAAGACTGGGTTGTGAACGTAACGCCAGATTTTGGGTCCAGCAGTGTTGATGGAACAGTGGGCTTGTTTGAAGCAAACCTAAACTACACAGGATTGCGGAACACAACGCTTACAGTTGGGTATTTTCAGCCGCGTATGGAAGAAGAAAGTGCGGAGCGTTCAGGCGCTTTCGAATTTTTGGAACGCCCAACTATTGTGGATCTGGTGCGTAACCTTGCTGGTGGTGTGGCACGCTTTAGTGTTGGTGGTGAGCATTACGAAAAACGCTGGCTTGTTTCGGGCTATTTCACGGGGCAGAAGTTTGGGGATCGCTCCAAGGATACCACAATTGTTGATAGTCAGACAGGCGCAGTTATCCGTGCAGCGGGTCGTCCTTATGTCTCAAAGGATATAGATGTGCATGTGGGAGCTGGAGCAACTTCTGTATTCAAGGTTAATGAAAACAGCAGTGGACGCCAGTTGAAATTGTCAGACAACATGGAAGTGCCTTTGGGGGAAACCAGTTTGCTAACATCAGGAGCCCTTACAGATGTTGCGCAAATCTGGGCCGCTGGGCCACAGTTGGCTTTGCGTTGGAAGCGCTTTTTGCTGAAAGGTGAATATTATCATATTGGCGTACAGCGTGACCATCAGGCGCAAACTGTTCATTTACCGTCTTTGGGTTTTGATGGTTGGTATGTGGCGGCAAATTATACAATTTTGGGAACACCAAGATCTTATAGTGAGAAAACGGCAGCATTTACTACACCCGGTGTAACGTATGACTTTGATCCGGCAACCGGGCACTGGGGCGCGCTGGAAGTTAGCGGGCGTTGGAGTGTAACAGACTTGTACGGTACGGAAAATCAAGGTGGAGCAGGTATTAACGGAAACCAGCAAACAGTCTGGCAGGGTGGATTTAACTGGTACCCTAATAGGCATATCAAGGTGATGTTGGATTACGCACACTTTATTGTATCACGCTCCAAGGGCGTATCTGGTGGCGTTAATCTGTTTGGGCGCGATGGAAATGCAGTTGTTGGCCGCGTGCAGGCGGCATTCTGAAAAACTGGTTTGAAGGTCTCATAATCATGAAAAATACAACCTTTTCTTTTTCTCGTCGTCACTTGCTTGTTGGGGCTGCAGCTTTAGGGGGTGGTGCCTTCTTGGGTGTACATGTAAAACAGGCGCAGGCTGCTTCTTTTAACCTTCTGAATGTATCCTACGATCCAACGCGTGAATTATATGCTGAAGTGGACAAGGCTTTTGCAAATACATGGCATCAGACACATCCAGAAGATAATGTAACTGTAAAAACAGCACATGGGGGATCTGGCGCGCAGGCGCGTTCTGTTCTGGAAGGTGTGCCAGCAGATGTGGTCACATTAGGTTTAGCCTATGATATTGATTTGCTTGCACAAAAAGGCCTGATTGCTACAGATTGGCAAACACGTTTGCCGCATAATTCTACCCCTTATACCAGCACAATTGTTTTTCTTGTGCGCAAGGGAAATCCGAAAAACATTAAGGATTGGCCAGATCTTGTGCGTGATGGTGTGCAGGTTATTACCCCCAACCCTAAAACTTCTGGGGGAGCACGTTGGAATTATCTGGCTGCGTGGGGATGGGCGTTGCATCAGAATAATGGTTCAGAAGATGCAGCAAAAACTTATCTCAAAAGCTTATTCAAGCATGTTCCCGTTTTGGATACTGGAGCACGTGGCGCAACAAACAGTTTCGTACAACGCCATTTAGGTGATGTTTTGCTTGCGTGGGAAGATGAAGCATTGATGGCAGCACGTGATATCGGGCCAGATCAGTTTGATATTGTCGTACCCTCACAAACTATTCTTGCAGAACCTCCTGTTTCTTTGGTGGATAAAAATGTGAAGGCACATGGTACAGAAGCTGTTGCCAAAGCATATTTGGAGTTTTTGTTTAGTCCGGAAGGACAAAAAATTGGTGCCAAACATTATTTTCGTCCGGTAGATCCGGCAGTGTTGGCGGACTATGGGCAGGTATTTCCAAAGGTCGAAACATTTGATGTCGCCAGTCTGGGGGGATGGACAAAGCTACAAAAAGACCATTTCTCAAACGGCGGTATTTTTGACAGTCTTTATAGATAGATATCTATCTATAAAGTATTTTTTTGATATTAGATGAAAGATGGCGCTGGCATGTATTGCTGGCGCCATGTTCGTGGGGAAACACCGCTCCATTTGCGGAATGCTCTGCTGAACGCACTCGTTTCTGAATATCCCAGTAGTCTGGCAATTTGGCTGATATCATTTTCTGGTTGTTGTAGAAACACACATGCCTGTTTATAGCGCGTGGTTTCTACCAGATCAGAATAAGATATTCCAAGATATGCAAGTCTTCTCTGCAAAGTCCAAACCGGCATGTTCATGCGCGCAGATAATTGGGTTAGATGGCCGCCTTCTGGTAAAATTTCTTCAAGTGCTAACAAAACATGCTCTTTAAAAGATATGTGCGGATGAGGTGTGCTGTATCCGTTGCGAGAGAGTGAGATAAGAGACGCTTTTACAATTTCCAGCGTATGCGGTTGTGCGTCTGGCATCGCGCATTCCAAACCAACATCACGGAAAATAAGAGCATTGGTCGGGCGGTCAAAGTGGATAGCAGCTTGAAAGGCATCTTGGTGCTCGTGCGCCTGCTCAGGTTGCGCATGTGCAAAATGCACTTCTTCTGGTTGCCACGTAGGCCCTAAAGCATAGCGTAGCACATTGCAAAACATGCCTAGTGTAAGTTCTGCATCTTGCCGTCGTTCTGTAATGGTTGGGTCTGTAATAGCGTATTCAAGTCGCAATAGGTTGCCTTGGCGCACAAGGCGTGTGTGCGTGCAGCTTTGATGGTAAATGAAATGCGTTGCAAGGTTATGAATGGCGTCTTTTGCCGTGGGTGAAAGAAGCGCCACAAACCCGATTAAACCCAATGTTTGCGGTTGAAACTGCTGCCCAAACCATAGCCCCAGATTACCGTTCTGGGTTTCCTTCGCGGCTTCAGTAAACAGGCGGCAATACGCGTTCAGGTTTAGCATATCCGTGGGCAAGGCTAATTTGCCCGGAGCCAACCCAGCGCGGCCAGCAATGCGGTCAATATCCCCTCCATGGCTTGTAATAAAGCCTTCTGCGCCAGAAGCAGCGGCGGCCATAACACCAGAGGCAGAAAAGGCGGGCAGGGGAGACATTGCTATCCTTTGTTTAAAGCGAGAGTGTGATCTGCAGCCTGCTTTGTTATGAAATGTTAAAAATATGTAGCGAGCAGTCAAGTCGCAAATCATTTCCATATGATATCATTCCGAAGTAGATATGATTTTAATGCATGCAGAAAGCGAGTCCTATCTCTTTCGCGTGTAGCTAAGGAGTTCCTTCAATGGTGTATCGTTGCATTCTGGGAGGTGAGACATACAGCTTCGATGATCTGAAAACGTTGCTGGCAGTTGCATCATCCGAACGCTCGGGAGACCAGTTGGCCGGTGTTGCGGCGCAGTCGGATGTACAGCGCATAGCTGCACGTTATGCCTTGGCGGATCTACCATTGCAGACATTTTTGGACGTTGCGCTCGTTCCGTATGAGGAAGATGAGGTGACGCGCCTTATTATGGATACGCATGATAAGGCCGCCTTTGCACCGCTTGCACATATGACAGTCGGTCAGTTTCGGGATTGGCTGCTCTCGCACGAAGCTGATACCGCAACACTTGCTGCTGTTGCACCGGGTATCACGCCAGAAATGGCTGCGGCAGTTAGCAAGTTGATGCGTAATCAGGATTTAATGAGCGTAGCGCGCAAAATTCGTGTGATCACAGGTTTTAGAAATACCATTGGTTTAGAAGGATGTTTGTCTTCTCGCTTGCAACCTAATCACCCTACGGATGATCTTAAGGGAATTGCTGCGTCAACACTGGATGGTTTGTTGTACGGTATGGGTGATGCTGTTATTGGCATTAACCCAGCTACAGATAGTGTAGCAAATGGCATGGCTTTACTGGATATGTTGGATCATGCGCGCCAGCGCTATGATATTCCGACACAGACCTGTGTGCTCACGCATGTAACCAATACATTGGAAATCATGAATAAGGGCGGAGCAGTAGATCTGGTTTTTCAATCTATTGCAGGTACACAAAAGGCCAATGAAGGATTTGGAATTAACCTTTCTATTCTGGCAGAAGCGCAAGATGCTGCGATAGGGCTTAAACGTGGCACGGTTGGCCAGAATGTCATGTATTTTGAGACGGGCCAGGGGGCGGCTCTTTCAGCCAATGCGCATCATGGTATGGATCAGCAAACAGCAGAGGCGCGGGCTTATGCTGTTGCGCGTACGTATAATCCCTTACTGGTAAACACAGTTGTTGGATTTATTGGTCCTGAATATCTGTATGATGGTAAGCAGATTATCCGTGCCGGTTTGGAAGACCATTTCTGTGCCAAGCTGTTAGGTGTGCCAATGGGGTGTGATGCCTGTTACACTAACCATGCTGAGGCGGATCAGGATGATATGGATAACCTGATGGTACTGCTTGGCGCAGCGGGTATTACCTTTCTGATAGGTGTGCCAGGCGCTGATGATGTGATGCTGAATTATCAGAGTCTTTCGTTTCATGACATTCTGACATTACGCAACTTGCTAGGGCTAAAGCCCGCTCCAGAATTTGCGACATGGTTAGAGCAAATGGAACTGTATGACGGCAAGCACAACCGCATGCGGGAACTAGCGCCGGGGCAAACCCGCCTTGGGCAGTTGGTTGGTGCAGTATGATGGATAAAAAACTGCTTTCTACGGAACCATTCATTCCAGAAAAACGTGATGACTGGCAAGATTTACGTCAGTTTACGCGGGCTAGAATTGGCTTGAGCCGTTCAGGAAATGCACAATGCACAAAAGATGTTTTGGCGTTTCAGGAATCGCATTCCAAGGCTCGGGATGCTGTGCATATTCCTTTGGATATTGCCTATTTACAGGTAGAAATGGGAGATGCGCCAATTATCTGCGTTTCCAGCCAAGCGCCAGATCGGCAAACTTATTTGCGTCGTCCAGATCTGGGGCGCAAGCTGAACGGCGCATCACTTGAGGTTTTGCCTCATGCAGACTGGGATGTTGTCTTTGTTGCAGCGGATGGACTGTCTTCTATTGCAATACAGAAAGAAGCCCTGCCGCTGTATCGGGCAATGTGCAAACGGTTGCTGGGGTGGCGTATTGCACCTTTGGTTGTGGCAACGCAAAGCAGAGTAGCTTTGGGTGATGAAATTGCCCAGACAATGGGCGCAAAAATTGTTGTCATGATGATTGGGGAGCGCCCCGGCTTAAGTGTTGCCGACAGTATGGGGGTGTATCTGACATATGCGCCTTATGTAGGCTGCCCAGATTCTTCCAGAAACTGTCTCTCAAATATTCATACATATGGCCTTTCTACGTCTGCTGCGGCTGACAAACTCACCTGGTTGATGCAGGAAGCCATGCGTTTGAAAGAAACAGGAATTGGTTTGAAAGATTCTTCCCCAGAGAATGGAATAATCGAAAATACACCGAAGATTTCTTGATAATTCTCTGACACAAAAGGATGTACTGAAGCATGGGTGAGGGTTCAACGCATCTCAACAAATCTCTAAGCACATTCCATCTATGGGGTATTGCTGTTGGTCTGGTTATTTCCGGGGAGTATTTTGGCTGGAGCTATGGCTGGGGTACCGCTGGAACTTTAGGGTTTTTGGTGGCCACAGTTTTTGTGGCGATTATGTACACGGCTTTTATCTTCAGTTTTACAGAACTTACCTGTGCCATCCCGCATGCTGGTGGCCCATTTGCTTATAGTTTTCGTGCATTGGGGCGTTGGGGTGGTTTGTTAGCAGGGCTTGCCACGCTGGTTGAATTTATTTTTGCACCCCCAGCCATTGCGTTGGCTATTGGCGCGTACCTGAATGTGCAGTTTCCAAACCTCTCCCCTAAAGTTGCGGCGTTGGGGGCGTATTTGGTGTTTATGACACTAAATATTGTGGGGGTGCATATTGCTGCTACATTTGAACTGTTTGTAACAATAGCTGCCATTATAGAGCTTCTTGTGTTTATGGGGGTCGTGGCACCAGCTTTTTCATGGCATAACTTTCTGCAGAATGGCTGGGGCGTTGCACCGCATTTTGGCTGGACAGCTATGGGCGGTATTTTTGCAGCCATTCCATTTGCTATCTGGTTTTTTCTGGCCATTGAAGGCGTGGCTATGGCAGCAGAAGAAGCAAAAGATCCGCGCCGTTCCATTCCCATCGCTTATATTGCAGGTGTGCTTACGCTTGTTTCATTGGCATTTGGTGTCATGCTTTTTGCTGGTGGTGTGGGGGATTGGCATACGCTTGCCAATTTGAATGATCCTTTGCCACAAGCCATGAAGGCCGTTGTGGGCAGCAACAGCGGATGGTTGCACATGTTGGTGTGGCTGGGGCTGTTTGGTTTGGTTGCCTCCTTGCATGGTATTATCATGGGGTATGGCCGGCAGATATTTGCATTGGCGCGTGCAGGGTTCTTGCCTGCTGTGTTGGGCAAGTTGCATCCACGTTTCAAAACGCCTTATACGGCCACGCTGGCTGGTGGCAGTATCGGGATTGCAGCTATCTTTTCGGATGACATTATCTCTATCAATGGGCAGTCTTTAACGGCCACATTGGTTACAATGTCTGTGTTTGGCGCTTTGACTATGTATCTGCTGAGTATGATCAGCTTGTTTCGTTTGCGCCTGAAAGAACCTGCTTTGTCTCGCCCCTATCGGGCGCCGTTGTATCCGGTTTTGCCAGCTATTGCGTTGCTTGGTGCCATTATTTCGCTTATGGCGGTTATTTATTATAATCTTACAATATTTTTCATATATGTTGGGTTTATCGCGGTTATTACATGTCTTTTCATGGCGTTTTCGCGCAAATCACAACCAGATATTTAATGATACTAGAGATTATATAATAAAGCATTGCTGGATTAGATTTTATTAGCCTTTTACTATTGTGTTATAACGTTTGAGTATACTCAGGCGTTATAACACATTTTATTTTTAATCACTTTATCCTTGCGTAAATTGAGAATGTATAATGCATCTCAAGCCTTGCATGTGGTGTCATGCAAAGGCATATAATCACGTAGAAGTGATCATGACACGACAAGATACAGACTGCTATGCCGGAAGTTCCTAGAGCTCGGTAGGATTGTTGCGTTTCAGGCAAGCCAGATATGAATATAGTGTTTGACAAGCCGCAAATTTGTGCAAGAAACAGGACTAAAATGATCTTGTTTATGCGGTTTTGAATTGCATTCTGAATGGCTTGCATTGTTCAGGTAAAATATGTGGTTTTTTGCAGGTACAGGGTGAGTAAGATGTTATTTTAAAACAGTATCTGCAGATGTTGGAGCAACGATTATTTCAAAATTTCTTAAAAGGATTCCCTGATGAAGCGGGAAGTCAGTAGTCTAACCCATGCTGCTGTTGTGGGTGTGCTTATAGGGCTGTCAGGATGCGATCAAAAGGCATCTGCCCCTGAAATGCCGCCGCAAAGTGTGCAGATTCAGGTTATGAAAAAGCAGTCTGTTGCGGTGCATACCTCTCTTCCCGGTCGTACGGATGCTTTTGAAATTGCACAGGTTCGCCCGCAGGTTACAGGTGTTATTGAAAAACGGTTGTTCCGCGAAGGTGCGGATGTTGTTGCAGGCCAACAACTGTACCAGATTGATCCTTCACGTTATAAAGCGGTGTATGACACAGCTCGTGGGCAGTTGGCAGAAGCTCAGGCTGCCGAGGTTACAGCGCGCGCCAAACTGAACCGCTACCGTGGGCTTGTGCAGTCTCATGCTATTAGCCAGCAGGACTATGATGATGCCCTGGCAGCGGAAAAGGAAGCCCAAGGGCGTATCCTAAACGCGCAGGGGCAGGTAGAAAGCGCACAGGTAAATCTGGGCTATACAAAAATGTATGCGCCTATTTCTGGCCGGATCAGCCGTACGCTGATAACCGTTGGTGCGTTGGTTACCGCAAACCAGACAGATAATACGGCCATTATCACGCGGCTGGACCCCATATATGTTGACGTTAACCTGCCTGCCATCACGCTGTTGCGCCTTAAGCGTGAACTGGCGGAAGGGCGTATTCAACGGCAGGAAGATGGTAAGGTTCCGGTACAGGTTACGCTAGAAGATGGCTCTGTATATGAACACACAGGCCAGATGGCGCTTTCTGAAGTAAACGTGGATACGGCTACGGCCACTGTTATCGTACGCGCTATTATGCCCAACCCAGATAAGCTGTTGCTCCCCGGTATGTACGTACACGCCCAGTTGGATGAGGGTGTGGACCCCGGAGCGCTTGTTGTGCCGCAAGATGCCGTAACCCGTAATACACATGGGGACCCGCAGGTGTGGGTGGTGAAACCCGATAACACGGTCGATTTACGCCAGATCACCACGGGGCAAACCGTTGGCACCAATTGGATTGTGACATCCGGGCTAAAGGAAGGCGAACGTATTGTTGTGGAAGGGCTGCAGAAAGTAACGCCCGGAGCCAAGGTTGATCCGCACGAAGAGGCATCTCAGCCCGCAGCCAAAGCCACCAGCCCCGTAGATCAGAACTCTCAAAAGAGCCAGTAACCAGCATGAGCCTTTCACGCTTCTTTATTGATCGGCCAATTTTTGCGTGGGTGATCAGTCTTATTATTATGCTGGTTGGGGGGCTGTCTATTTTTCGGCTGCCTATTTCCCAGTACCCCAGCATTGCGCCGCCGCAAATTGCCATCAGTGTAACGTATCCGGGTGCTTCGGCCGATACGGTGAACGATACTGTTGTGCGCCCGATCTTGCAGCAGATGTTCGGGCTGGATCATCTGGAATATATTTCTGCGCAGTCTTACGCATCGGGCCAGATGGAAATTGATCTGACCTTTGCGCAGGGGACAGATCCAGACATTGCTCAGGTGCAGGTTCAGAACAAGCTCCAGCTTGCCCAGCCAAAATTGCCAACAGAAGTGACTGCTCAGGGTTTGAGCATTACCAAGGCGGTTAAGAACTTCATGCTTGTGGTGGCCTTTATTTCCACCGATGGCAGCATGAATGGTGGCGATATTGCAGATTATGTGGCGTCTAATATTTCCGACCCGCTCAGCCGTGTTTCCGGTGTGGGTGATCATACGCTGTTTGGGTCTGAATACTCCATGCGTATCTGGATGGATCCGGCCAAGCTGTTCAACTATGGCCTGACCGTAAGAGATGTTGAAACCGCCATTCAGAACCAAAATATCCAGCTTTCATCGGGTGAGCTTGGTGGTTTGCCTGCAACCAAAGGTATTCGGCTGGATGCCACTATTATTGGTCCGCAGCGTCTGACATCTCCAGAAGAGTTTGAAAGAATTCTGCTGAAAGTGCAGCCCGATGGTTCTCAGGTGCGTATCCGGGATATTGCCAAGGTTGAACTTGGGCCGCAGACCTACAACACCAACTCCTATTATAATAACATGCCTGCTTCTGGCATGGCGCTTAAGCTGGCACCGGGTGCAAACCAGATTGCAACAGAAGCCGCAGTGCGTGCCCAGTTGCATGAGCTGGAACAGTTTTTCCCGCCGGGTTTGAAAACCGTTTACCCGCTGGATACCGAGCCGTTTATTACCCTTTCTATTGGGGAGGTGGTTGAAACGCTGCTGGAAGCCATTGGCCTTGTCTTTTTGGTTATGCTGGTGTTTTTGCAGAACTTCCGCGCCACGCTTATTCCCACCATTGCGGTGCCTGTTGTGCTGCTGGGTACGTTCGGGCTGCTGAATCTTTTGGGCTATTCCATCAACACACTTACCATGCTGGCCATGGTGCTGGCTGTTGGCCTGCTGGTGGATGATGCCATTGTGGTGGTGGAAAACGTTGAACGTGTGATGACGGAAAAGCAGCTTTCCCCGCGTGAGGCTGCCCGTGTTTCCATGGATGAAATCTCTGGCGCGCTTGTAGGTATTGTGCTGGTTCTGTCGGCTGTTTTCCTGCCTATGGCTGCATTTTCTGGTTCTGTCGGGGTTATTTATCGGCAGTTTTCTATCACCATTGTTGCGGCCATGTGGCTTTCTGTGCTGGTGGCGATGGTGCTTACGCCAGCCCTGTGCGCCACTATGCTCAAACCCGGTCAGCATGAAAAAACTAAAGGTCTGGCTGGGTGGTTTAATCGCCATTTTACAAGGCTGACCAATGGTTATCTTGGGGGTGTAAACTACCTTCTGCGGCATTTTATGCTCACAATGGGGGCTTTTGTTCTTATTACAGCGGCTGTGGTTGTTCTGTTTCTCCGGGTTCCCGGTGGCTTTTTGCCGGATGAAGATCAGGGGCTCATTTTTGGGCAGATCACCATGCCGCCCAATGCCCCCATGGAAAAAACAGCCGAGATCAATCATGCTGTTGCAGACTATATTCTTAAGACGGAAGCAGATTCTGTTGAATCCGTTTATTCTGTAAACGGGTTTAACTTTGCCGGGCAGGGCCAGAACTCTGGCGCGTTCTTTATCCGTTTGAAGGATTGGTCTGTCCGCCCGAAAGCATCCCAGTCTTCTGCTGCAATTGCCATGCGGATTATGATGCACTTTTGGGGCAGCCCTAAAGCACAGATTCTGGCCTTTAACCCGCCAGCGGTTCTGGAATTGGGGAACGCAACAGGGTTTGACCTTGAGTTGGAAGACCGTGCGCATCTAGGCCACCAAAAATTGCTGGAAGCCCGTAACATGGTGCTGGGCCTGGCTGCCCAGGACCCCAGCCTGTTGGCTGTGCGCCCGAATGGTATGGAAGATGCTGGCCAGTACCATCTGGATATTGACCGGGAAAAAGCAAACGCTCTTGGTGTGACTATTGATGATATCAATACCACTATTGAAGGGGCACTGGGCTCTATTTACGTCAACCAGTTTACGCGCAATGACCGTGTAAAGCAGGTATATATCCAAGGTGTTGCCAGTTCCCGTATGCAGCCGCAGGATCTGGACAAATGGTATATCCGAAACTTCACGAACACGTTGGTGCCGCTGAATGCTTTTGTAAGCGCCCACTGGATTTCTGGTCCGCAGAAGGTTGAAAACTATAATAGCTTCAACGCTTTTGAAATTCTGGGCCAACCGGCTGCGGGTTATAGCTCTGGCCAGGCGCTGGCGACAATTACCAATATCCTGAAAAAACTGCCCGCAGGCATCGGGTATGAATGGACGGGTCTCTCTTTTGAGCAGAATGCGTCTGGGTCTTCTACAGGGCCACTTTATGCTCTGGCCATGATTGTTATTCTACTGTGTCTGGCAGCATTATACGAAAGTTGGGCCATTCCGCTGGCGGTTCTGCTGGTTATTCCGCTGGGGGTTGTTGGCGCAATTATTGCAACATTAATGCGCGGCTTAGCGAACGACGTCTATTTCCAGGTGGGGCTGCTTACAACAGTTGGGCTGGCAGTTAAGAACGCCATTCTGATTGTTGAATTTGCCAAAATGGGCTTTGAGCAAGGCAAAACCTTGGAAGAGGCTGTTCTAACGGCTGCGCGGGAACGCCTGCGCCCCATTTTGATGACATCCATTGCCTTTGTGGTGGGGGTATTTCCACTGGCTATTGCATCAGGGGCAGGGTCTGCCGCGCGTGTTGCTATTGGCACGGCTGTAGTGGGTGGTATGGCTTCGGCAACGTTGCTGGCTGTTTATTTTGTGCCTGTGTTCTTTGTGGTTGTTCTTCGGCTTTTCAAGGTGAAGCGCATCAACGAACGCACAGATCCGCATGCCCAGATTATGAATTCTGACGGACACGAGTAAAATTATGACGCATTTTTCCGCATCCCGTCAGTCGCGCCTGTATCGTCAAGTTGCATGTCTTGCAGTGGCTGCCGGGCTTTTGGGTGGCTGCACCATGATACCCAAATACAAGCGGCCACAACCGCCGCTTGCACAAACATGGGCAGATTATCAGCACACAGATAATACCATGCTGCAAAAGGCCGCATCTGATATTGGCTGGCGAGACTTCTTTATAGACCCGCGTTTGCAGCAGTTGATTACCATTGCCCTGCGTGAAAACAGAGATATCCGGCAGGCGGCGGCCAGCATTGTAGAAGCGCAGGGGCGTTATGATATCCAGCATGCAGGCTTGTTTCCCAGCATTGGGGCAACTGGTGGGCCAATGTATCAGGCTCCATCTGATGCCGCGGGTTTGAGCTTTGCGCCTGGTTTGGATTCAGCCCAAACAGGTACGGGTATGGCGCGTAATCCGTTCCGTTTTTATCAGGGTGGTATTGGGTTTTCGGCTTACGAAATTGATATTTTTGGCCGCATCCGTTCCCTTAGCCGAGAAGCAGCAGAAGAAACACTGGCCCAGCAGGAAAACTTTAGGGGGGTGACCATCAGCATTATTGCGCAGGTTGCCAACGCATATATTGCGTGGTTGGGTGATAAGCAGGATGTTATACTTGCGCAAAATACGTTGGGAAGCCAGCAAGGCACATTGCAGCTTATCCACGATAAATATAACCACGGGGAAGCTGATCTGCTGACTGTCAGGCAGGCAGAAACGCAGGTTGCACAAAGTGCTGGCCTGTTGGCTGATTCTCAAAGAAAGGTGGAGCAGGATGAAAACCTTATCAGCTTGCTGATAGGGGCGCCCATTCCTGCTGATTTGCCGCCGCCTTCCAATTTGGGGCAGCAAACTGTTCTGGCGGATGTGCCTGCTGGTTTACCATCAGATTTGCTGAACCGCCGACCTGATATTGTGCAGGCTGAACATGATCTGTTGTCTGCGCAGGCAGATATTGGTGCAGCGCGTGCCGCGTTTTTCCCGCGTATTACACTTACGGCCAGTGATGGTATTTCCAGCTTGCAGTTTCATAAACTGTTTACATCTGCGGCAACCACTTGGGGGGTGAACCCAAACATTCAAATTCCTTTGTGGACGTGGGGGCAGAATTCAGGGAACCTGAAAGCCTCTAAAGCGCGCCGGGATAGCAAAATTACAGCCTACGAAAAAACAGTGCAGACAGCATTCCGAGAAGTTGCTGATGCGCTGGCTGGAAGAAAGGCGTATCTGGATGAGCAGAAGGAAGTAGATGCTTTGGTAAATGCTTCTGGGGATGCGTATCGTCTTGCAAAGATGCGTTATGAAGCAGGGATCGATTCCTACTTAACAACGCTGGAATCGCAGAGGGCCTATTTGCAAGCACAGCAAAATCAAATTTCGGTAGATGTATCCAGATATCAGAATCTGGTCACGCTTTATCGTTCACTTGGTGGTGGCTGGAAAGAAAAAGGGTAATTGGATATTTGCAAAAATAGCAAATAAAAAGCCGCCCCAAAGGGCGGCTTTTTACAGCA
The DNA here is from genome assembly GCF_003323795.1 of Acetobacter sp. JWB. Classification (NCBI taxonomy): domain Bacteria; kingdom Pseudomonadati; phylum Pseudomonadota; class Alphaproteobacteria; order Acetobacterales; family Acetobacteraceae; genus Acetobacter; species Acetobacter sp. JWB. Next base: position 168,707 of record NZ_CP030871.1, read on the forward strand.
TCAAATGCAGCTTAAAGCAATTAGATTGCTTTAATGCTTACTGCAGATGTCTTGCCGTTACGGCCGGCTTCGAGCTCGTAAGAGACCTGCTGGCCTTCGGTAAGGGTATGCATACCGGCGCGCTCAAGCTCAGAGATATGAACGAACGCGTCCTGTCCCCCATTGTCCGGCTGAATGAAACCAAAACCCTTTGTAGGGTTAAACCATTTTACGGTGCCTGTTGCCATAACAAGGCTCCTTTTTCACAACAGCGGTCGTGTACAAAATACACACGAAATCATAACTTTTAAGGAGAAAAACTGACGCAACATGCGCCGATGACTCAGATAAAAGCATCCGCTTGCGCTATCAATGTGCGTAAACCAAAAGGAATGCAAGGATAAACTGATGAGCATCAAAAATTAAATCATTATTTCCATGCCAACACACTGTAGAATAACACTTTTCAGTATTTTTATTTTTAAATTTATAAAGTTAAACAAAGCCGCTGCATAAAAATTAAGGTGATGATTATTTATTGTTTCAGGATGGTAGATGGGGTAGGCGGTCATTCCTGATATAAACGGAAGATCCCGCAGGCACTTGTGTATAGTCTGTGTGCAGAATATCAACCACGCAGGGCATGAACTTTTTGGGGTCATGCACGCCCCAGATAACCCAGCTATCAAAATAAATGGCTGGAGGCTTATCTTTAGGTAAATCAGTACATAAATCACGATCATACCCGTGCCACGGGTGGGCGGCGTAATCGGCTTCCCACGGGAGATACGCATGATATTTCTTTATGGGTAACCTGTGGGCCAGAAGATACGCATCAGGATTATAAGGGACAGCTAAAATTCGTTCATCGGGACGTGTATAAGCACGAATGGTTTTGGCAAAATCAACAGAGTCATCTTGTGTCAGATGCCACTCAGTGGCACGCCTTTGTGCCAATGTTTGCCCCCAAGGAGAGGAAAGGGCGTGTTGGGAGGAGAAGAATATTCCGCCAATGCTACCGAATGCTAAGAACGATAAAATATTAGGACAGTTTTTTAAACAGGCTGTGGCCATTAAGCTTGCCAAACCAAACGCAGCCATAAGAAAAGCCCCGTTTTGAAAACCATCCATTCCCCGGATCTGAAGCGTCATCAGACCACAAATAGCCAGAAGGGCACAAACCTTATAGGTGCTTTTCCAAACAAGAAGAAAACTACCAAAACCGATGGTGATGACAGCCAGTGTTTCTATAATGCGGTCAGGCGCAAAGGAAAGTGCCATGCCGTGTAGAAAGGCATCCATGCCAAAGGGAATGTAATGTGCATACCATCTCTGATTGGCGATAATATGAAAAGCAATCATGCCACCTATATCGCCATAGACGGCGAGCCATAATGTCATGACCAAACAGGCACAAAGGCACCCCAGAGTGACCCATTTTAGAGTTTCTTTGTAAGCTGAGCGATTAAATGCCCAGATCAGGCACGGGGTGGCGTAAAATAAAACAGCGAGTGGGCCAAACGCATAGGCTGCGAAGGGTAAAAGTGCCGTGGCAAAGCCTCCGCAAAAAGCCTGAGGCTCAGATACAGGTTTATTCAGGCAAAGTGGCACCACAAAAGTAGCCATGCTGATAACAGTTAATGCACCGCCAATGGGCCAATAACTATCCAGATGCAGGCCTTGCACGGTCCAGACAGACGCAATTCCTCCCACCCACATGGCGGTTGCCAGATAACGCTGCCAATTAAAAGTAAAAAGAGGCGTACAAAAAATGGCCAGCCCGGCAAGGCTGGCCATTAGTGTAGAAACAAGCCGGAAAACCCAAAGGTGCGAAACACCAGCAACAGGCCCCAGTATCCATGAGAGCATGAAAACCAGAGGTCCATGCGCATCAATATAGTCTCGATAAAGCCGGTCACCATGTTGCATGGCGAGAACACCCAGAAAGTGCCCAGATTCATCGCTGAAAGGCAGGCCGCCAAAGCCTTCTATATTTCTGAATATGAAAAAACTGATACATACGGAAAATAGAACCAGCGGAACTATCAGTCTTTTGGTAACACGCATGTTGGTTCTATTTTCCGTGCGTTTGATTGTACGGAAAAGAGTATCAGAACTCCGCAGAGAAAGTGAAGTGATAAACACGTGGCAGGCCAGCATACAAGCTGGATGCTGCGCCAGATGTGCCACTTGGTGCGCCGGTATAAACCGAGGCCCAGTAGCGTTCATTAGTAGCGTTACTCACCCCAAAACGTACAACCCATGGAAATTGTGCCACATGAAATGCATAGCGCGTACCCAGATCCAACGTGGTGTAGGACCCGGTATGGAGTGTGTTGGTAACGTTAGCTGCGCGATTGCCCATGTAATGCACATTGGCATTGAAGGCCCAACCAGAGGCAAATGACCCCATGGAAGCCGGCAAGCGATAATCCAGCAACATGTTAGCCTGCAAAGGTGCTGCGCCAACAATTTCCTTATTATTAAGTGAGGAAGATGCTGCGTGCACTAGTTCTGCATCCAGCCAGGTCATGCCAGCAAGTACAGAAAGGTTAGGCAGCACTTCGCCAGAAATCTGGGCTTCTATACCATAGTTGCGCTGTGTGCCGCCGTATTGATAGGTCTGGCAATTTGTCATGGCTGCGCAACCTGCATCCGGGTTTTTTGCGGCCACATACATTGCGTATGGTGATGTCATACGGAAACCGGCAACGTTAAACTGCATTGTTTTGTAACGCAGTTTGTAGCCCACTTCATATTCTTCAGAATGGGCAATGGGCAGCGCCATGTTTGTGTTGGTGTAGCTTGCACTATTAGGGGTAACAGGCCCTGCTTCAACAGAACGACCATAAGTAAAATAGATGGTCTGGTTATCTGTTGGTTTGTACATCACGCTGGCTGTGGGGCTAAAAGCTGCTGATGTATCAAAAGTTTTTCTGAGAGGGCTTTTGGAGTTAAGCGCACTTTCCTGATTGATCCAGCTCCAGGCAAGTGTGCCCATAACAGACCAATGTTTGTTGATGCGCATGGTGTCACCCACAATAAAAGACTGGCTAGTGACACTGCTGGATTTATAACGCCCATGATAATAAGGCTGTGTGCCGCTGGAAGGGGAGGGGCCGGAGAGATTATATACCCCTAAGTTCTGTGCGCTTGTAACTGCACCTGTGGGGTTATAATTCCCCATCATGTAACCGTTGGTGCCAATCACCAGATCATGCTGCAAGGGCCCGGTGTGAACACGGCCGTTAAAATAGGCCATGTTACTGCCAACACGGAAATCATTCGCCGTGGTTGTGGCAGTTGCTTTGGAACTGAACCAGCCATTGCTACCAGTTAGGCCACCGCAGGTTTTGCTGCCATCACACAATGTATCAGCCACACCAAAGGATTGTCTGGCGGCATCCTGATACAAACCACCCAGTGTGAAGCTCCAATCTTTGTTGATCTGGTGCTTGATTTTGGCAAGAAACGTATTGGTTTCCATATTGTAGCCGCTCCATTCAGGAGCCAGACGTTTGCTCAGATCCGGTGCTTCGGGCAGTTTATCTCTGCCCACTCCGGTTGCTAGAATACCAAAACCGGGAGCAGTACCGCGCTGGTCAAAAGTGTAGTGGCTGGCATCAATTTCGATAACCGTCTTGTCATCAAGGTGGATATCAAAATCACCGCTGACCATTTCGCGGCGAACCATGCTGCCTTGCGTATAAGCGGTGCCGTTGGCATGCAGCATGTTCAGGCGGTAACCAAACCAGCCATTCCGCCCCAAACGACCAGAAATGTCACCATTAACTGTTGGTGTGCCGATGGAATCTACACCAACAGAAAGGCGTTCTGTACGCCGATCTGTTGGGCGTTTGAGGGTATATTCAAAAACACCGGCTGGGTTTTCTGGCCCATACATTGCGCCTGCCAAGCCGTTCAGAACTTGCAGGTTGTCTACCCATTCTGCCGCATAAGGTGTGGTGGCAACAACGTTTAGCCCATCAAGACGAGAGTTGGAGATGACATCGGCCTCAAACCCACGAGATTGTGGGCGAGATGTGTTGGGATCACCCCGAACTTCCAACTGCACGGAAGGGAGATATTGCGCCATGTCATTGAGGTTGCGGATCTGTTGGTTCACCACAACATCGTGCGGAACACCCATGACAGAATAGGGCGTATCCAAAGTATCTCGGTTACCTAATGGGCCAAGATAAACAATCTTGTTCATATATTTGGCGGCAGTGCCATCTGCGGCATGATGGCCATGAACATTCACAGTCTCACCATTGGAGCCATCCAGTATCCCTGCAATAGGGGCGGCGGTGGCTTGTTTTTTTGGTGCTGCTGTTTTTATAGCAGCTTGTTTGCTGCTTGCATGCGGCTTTGTAGGATCAGGCGTTGCAGCCAGTGCCGAGGTTGTCAACAAAAGGGCGCTAAACGTTCCAGCGGCGCAAAAAGTATGAAAACGATCGTGCATAGATTCTGGCAGGTCCGGGTTTAAAGTAAAAAACAAGGGGTGAGTTTCTTTTGCCGGGCCGGATGTCAGCTTGTCTATATATATTGGTACATAAATCTGTATATGAATGAATATGGATGGAGAGTGATGCTAAAATAATACAGTTATGCTGAATGGACTGCAGAGCGATAAGATGCGCAGCGAGCGCTTGAGTAACGCTAGAAACAAAGGCTCTACCTACAAAAGGTAGAGCCTGCTTAAAATAAGTATTGTATTGACATATTAGGCAGAACGTTTGGTATCTGCTTTATTCTGATGATTAACTAAAAAGGTTCTGCTGCGCGAATATTTATGGACAGAATGCCAATAGTGCAGTGGGATAAGTTACCTTGCCAGAGTCAGTGCAGCGTTACCATTGATCCATGCGCAATCAGTCCAATTTGTATCGTGCCAGCCTTCTGGTTTTTGGGCCTGAAGGTGAGACGTGATTTTATGCTGATGTTTGGTAGAAAGGAAATGTACGTTTCCCACAGCAATACCCATTAAACGACGGTTATTTACAACGGTTCAAAACATCTCCATCTTTTATACCGTCCAGCACAATCCCATCTGAATTGCCAGCAGGTGCGCCGTTAAAACCAGAAATGACCAAACCCGTATTTGTATGACCATCCATAATAATGGTGCTGCCAGCATCGGAATAGATGGATGCTTTGCTACCAGTTAACAAAGTTACGGTGCTGCTTAACTGGCTGTCACTTCCAATGCTTAATGATGCATCGTTTTGAATGGTGATTGCCCTACCGTTTTTAGCGGTTGGGTTAGTGATTGTAGCGCCCGCATTGGCATATTCATGACTACCATCACTTATAGTGGCACTAATAGAGCTTCTTCCTGCAGAAACAGCTTCAAAGGCAGTGGTGCTGCTTACAATGGTATTGGTTGTTGTGTTTGCCAGAGATGTATTGGAAGCAAAGTCATAACCTCTGTTATTAAATGTAATATTCTGAAGTGTACCGCCTGAAACGTTTACACCACTATTCCCGTTTGTAAGGTTGTTTCCGGTGCTAGTAATATCTGTGGCAGAACTCCATCATAGAGATTAATAAACCCGCTTGTGTTGAGGTGAAGGCCAGAAATGCTGCCGCCAGAAACAGTTATGATGTCACTTTGTATGGAACTACTAAAAACTTTTCCATCATCGTAAACTATCGCATAACCGCTTATAATTTTAGTATCGGCAGCAACATAACCACCAGCAGAAATATGAATATATCCACCACTTGCTAGCGTTGCGGAGGTTAAGTTGCCGCTATCATCAACAATAATCCCACCACTGCCATGTGTTGCATTCACAGCCGTGACATTGCCGCCAGACAGGTAATGAGACCGCTCTAGGTTGTTGTATCAGTCAGTTCACCGTCTGTATGGACATCAACAGCACCGGCAGAAAGAGTTGTATCCGAAGCAGACCCAGAAAGATTCATGGTAACATAAGGTTCTTTTAAAGTTGCTGATATACTTGTGCCGCCAGAGGAGGCGAGAATATTCTCACCTGTTGTTGCTGATGTAAACGAGGTTGATCCAACAGTTTCAAGCGTGCCGCCAGATATGAGTGCGCTAATGGCGGCCCCATTACTATAAACATGTTATATCCCTCGGCCTCAGCAGTAACACCGCTGGCAGTGCTGCCGTTCTGCTCAGTGTTGCTGCTGTCACCACCAATGGTAGTACTTTGAGAAGTATATGAAATGATCGTTATTTTTTATGAACAATGGGTTTTATTGTTTCAATAACTTGTTTCGCCGTAATAAGGCGCGTGCATTCAAACTGGCGCGGCGTGTTGGCATGCCGTGGGCACCATAAAAAATCATGGTGATCAAAACGCTCTTTCGGGTCATTCCAGCAAGAATTACAGGTGTGCCAGTTGATGATACGGAAAGGCGTTTCAAATTCGGTTGTCGGGTGGCTAAAGCCAGCAATCATGACCACAGGGGTTCCGGTAGACCATGCCAGCCAAGATAAGCCAGAGCCAAGCCCGATAAAAAACTCTGCATGTTTCAGCCAGCGCGCACGTTCTGTGAGAGGGCGACTACCGGTTTGGTCTTCTGCTTCATATGGAATATGGTTCCAGACAATACCAGTACCATGTACGGTTTTCTGATCAATACAGATCACCCGATATCCTTGGGCTTTCAGCCATTTAATAACTTCATCCCATCCCGTCGGATTGTTCCAGTATTTGCATTGAGATGATGCTTGAGCGGCAATACAGACATAAGGTTCCTCAATAGGGCGTCCTTCATCTGGAAAGCTGATTTTTGCAGGTTCTTCTTTGGGACTAACCCCAAGAATATAGGCTGCCGTTTTATGTAGTCCCACCAAACGGAAGTCGGAAGGTTGCCAATCACAAGTGGCATCATCAAAAAAGAGGCCTAGATAATAAGTTGCGTAAGCCTGCTCTGTAAGTTTTTTTGTTCGTACATCATCATGCGTAACAAAATTGATGTGTGGGTAGGCATTTTGAAATAATGGAATCAGGAGTTCGGACATGGCGCATGTTACCTGCGCTTGCCGCGTTTCCGCAAAACGTGCGGCATAGGGTACCCATGCCAACGTATCTCCCAATGTTCCGACAGGGAATATGATAAGAACCTGCTTATTTTTTGAATCGTAAGCGTGGGAAAAAACCTGCGTGCTGGTAACTTTTCCGTCTTCTGCTGTAACATCCTGCCAGACAGTGATGCCAAACCGCACGTACCAGCGCTTGGATGAACGAACGAGCGCTTGGCTCAAGCCCGTCTGTGCAAACAAAATATTTCCGGTATCCAGATCTGCGAGTTCAATACGCCAAGTCCCTTCCGTTTCTCCCAACAAAGGGAGGTGAACGCGGCACCCCTCGTTAAAATCAAACCGAATATTCTTTGGCGCTTGCTGTGTGGGAAGCGCGGCAGCTGTGGGATATGGGGCCCCTTGTATTGTCTTGGACTGATTAGCTTGAGTGCTGGTTGCCGTTGTCTGATCAGTCATGTTTTATACCACCAATAAAGAATGTTTGACTATTTTTGTCTTGGAAATGCACATGTGTTTTCATTTTCTAAACCATCGAATTGCGCGAGGATAAAACCCTGCCTATTGAGTTGTTAACTAATTACGGGACAAACTTATAACATTTATTTATGTTAGCGCAATCGAAACATAAATATTCATAAAAATTTTGCGCAATTGATAGGGGTTAAACAAAGAACTCCCATGTATTTTTAAGCTCAGGACTCATTCTTTGATAGGGAATGATAAAACTTGTTGCGAGTGGATGCCAGACAAGAATGTATAAACTCAGTGATCATATCGTGTTGCAACATGTTGCTAGTTTTTCAGCTTTGCGAATATGCTTTTGGTATTAAGGTTGCATGCTGACTCAGAAAGCACGCGCCAGAAAGATGGCGCGTGCAATTTTTTCAACGTGTATTAATGCATATAGAAAAATATATTTTATTATATATAAGTATTTGAAAATATTACATTTAATTTTGAATTTACTGGACGCTACGTACTTGATCATCAAGGATAGTTGTACGCTTTTGAGGGGAGATTCCTATTTCAGGACACATCTTACGCTGTTCTATACTGCGTACGGATGCCAGGCGTGTTTGTAAAGTGTTTAGTCCCATTTCGGTAGAATCTTCTCGAAGAGGCTTACCTGCTGGGGTTAAGGTCATACCTTTCATAACACCTATACCTGGTATTGGATCAAGTTTTACAAAAAATCCTTTGTCTTCTTCTGCATTTCCGTTTTCTATATCGGTTTCTTCCTTGTGCTGTAGCGCATCAACTTTGTCTGAAAGTTTCACATCTTCTACAAAGAGGTGCCGACAATCTAGACTTTCCAACGCAGGCTCTACGGCCCATGCAGTATTCCCAATGATACTGATAGTTAGAGCAGCAGCAGCGCTTACTACTCGTTGCTTTAGGTTTAGCATTTTCCTATCTCCCAGAAGTTCATTTTGAACCATCCATGATATAATTTACCTTTATTAGGCGCAGTGATTAGTACTGAAATTGCATTCCCAGTAAGAAAGCATTGGACGCGTGCGTGCCCATGGGTTTGTACCTGACATAGTCAAAGGTAAAACGAAGGTTATGGCCATCCAGAACATAGTTTGCGCCAGTATCAAATTGGGTGGTTTTAGGATGGCCAGGGCCGTACATATCTTTTTTATAGCGAAATTGCTGGTATCGTACCAAAGGCTGTAACCGGCCCCAGCCTAGTGTGTAAGGAATAAGGTAAGCGGTGCTGGCCAGAAAAGCCGTACCATTGTTGATACCTCCAACATTCCCATAATCTGCAGAACGTTGGTGATAACCTGCGGCAATATCTTTTACGCCATCCGTATAATACTGATAGTAGGCACCTTCTAAAGTATAAACACCATAGCGTGCATCGGGGCCAATTCGTTTTTCAAATAGGCCATCAATATTCCAGGCTTTATAATCGCCTTTTTGTTGTGCTGTACCTACACCATCCGTTTCGTACTGGCCTGCTAGGCCAATAGCAAGGATGTCAGCTTTTCCATAATAAGTACTGGCTGTGTAGTAGGCGGGTGATGGTTCGGGATCAAGGAAGTTGTATTCTAAGCGACTGGCAAACAAAGGATGCTCACCATAGTTGGAGGCATCGCGCTGCCAGTTATGACCGCGATAGACACCGGCCACATAGCGAAAATGATTTTTTAGAAGTCTGCCCCAAACGGCCAGCCCATCATCACGGCCAGACCAGGCTCCAGGGTATTGAGCAACAATGGGGAAGGCATATGTACTAAGGAAGTATGGTCCATCAAGGTTGGAGCGATCACTTGGGGTGAGCATACGACCGCCCCAAACATTGAATGCTTTCCAGGGTTCAATCTGCAAAATACCATCAAGAACGTTCCAGTTTCCGTCACGCAATCGTTCAAGATTGACGGTTGTTTTAACATATTTATGGAACTGTGCTCCCATATAAATACGTAAGTTGCTTGCGCTGGCGGCACTTGAATTGCTTGGTGTTGCATTCGGATCTTTTGATAGGTACTGCGCTTTGACGCCAACTCCAAGCGTAAAAAACTGATCCTTGCCAAAATTTACCGTGACTGCAGCATGTGCATATTGTGAGGTTATGGCTCCCAAAATGAAGCAGGTAGAAAGGATGCGACTAGAGCGAGAAAGATGTATCGTCCAATTTTTCGAAAACCTTGAACTGACCGTAATCATGCGTTCCCTCCTTTATCCGAGGTTCACTGTTGGGTTACATTTATAACATTACGATAACGAACCTAAATTTTTGCATGCGTGAAATGACTTATTCCAATGAGGTAAATCAGTTTTGAAAATTTTCTGGAAAACGGACAGTAAAATAATAAAATTTAAAAATTCCTTATAAAACAAAATACAATCAATATTTTTGTTAAATTTATTTTGCAAAAATTTTGTATGTTTTGTTTTTAAATATAAAATTTTCATTTTCTGTACGTCAAACAACGTATGGGCCAAAAGCCATATTATATCGGACGATCATGAAGCGGGTTTGAGGAATATATGCCTCCAAACCACATACCACCGAACCTAAATAGGTTTTCGACACAAAGTATGGGAGAGATTCATGGGAAGCACCGGCAGTGTGAGTGCGTGGGAAGAAGCCCTTCTTGTTGCATTGATTCAATATCCGGTCCCGGTCATTAAAGGTCCTGAAGATATTCAGACACAGGTTGACCAGATCTGTCGTGCGGTTGATTCAACCAAGGCAGGGTATCCGGATCTCGACCTTATAGTTTTTCCTGAGTATTCAACGCAGGGTCTCAATACGGCAATCTGGACTTATGATGAGATGTTGCTGACCCTCGAAAGTGAAGAAATTACTCGTTTTAAAGAGGCATGCCGTAGGAACGCTGTATGGGGTGTATTTTCTCTGATGGAGAAAAACGAGAATCCTTCATTACCTCCTTATAATACAGCCATTATTATTAATGCTGAGGGTGAAATTGCCTTACATTATCGTAAGCTACAACCATGGGTACCGATTGAGCCTTGGTCTCCAGGTAATTTGGGAATGCCTGTGTGTGAAGGCCCTAAAGGATCGCGGTTGGCTGTATGCATCTGTCACGATGGTATGTTTCCAGAACTAGCGCGTGAAGCTGCTTATAAAGGAGCTAATGTTTATATCCGTATTTCTGGATATTCGACACAGGTCAATGATCAGTGGGTTTGGACTAATAAAACAAATGCCTGGCAGAATCTTATGTACACCATGTCTGTCAATTTGGCTGGGTATGACAACGTATTTTATTATTTTGGTGAAGGCACAATCTGTAATTATGATGGCAATGTGATCCAACAAGGGCATCGCAACCCATGGGAAATTGTCACGGCGGAATTGTTCCCTCGTTTGGTAGATAAAGCACGTGAAAACTGGGCACTAGAAAACAATATATTTAATCTTGGATGTCGTGCTTATGTTGGAAAACCTGGAGGAGAGAAAGAAAATTACCTCACATGGGTAAGAGATCTTGCTGCAGGAGAATATAAGCTTCCATGGGATAATAAGGTTCGTATTCGAGATGGGTGGAAATACTATCCTGATGGCGTAAAACTTGGTCCAATGCCAAAATAGTTTTTGATAATAACCACCTGTTAAATAAGGCAGGTGGTTGTTTTTTATCTACACCAGAAGGGCTTGAAGAACACGTGCGGTTGCAGATGCACGGTTTTCAACCCCTATTTTTACGTAAGCTTGTTCAAGATGTTTATTAACTGTTCTGTGGCTGATAGAAAGTATTTCTGCAATATCCCGATTGGTTTTGCCTTTTGAAATCCAGAATAGAACTTCTGCTTCTCGCGCTGTTAGATTAAGGCGTTTTTGTAATGAAGCAATCTCATTCCCTTCTTTAGAAACAGTTAGACGTATAAGAAATTCTTCCGGTTCTGGTTGTCCCATAAAAATAAGATTTACATTTATATTCTTACTTTTATTTGGATGTTTATAGCATACTTCTGCTATGGTGGGTTCTATTTGGCAATGCTGATACCAGTGTAAGATATCTTCAGGAAGATATGAGCTCTCTGCGATGAGGGTATCGTCCAGAATCAGGGGAACTTGTGGCGTAAACCATAAGATTTTCCCTTGTTTGTTTACAGCTAGAAAATGGCGCCCGGAAAAATCAATTGCTCGGTAGATAGATCTTGTGGTGCGAGCGTTTTTAAGGTGAGTTTGAACACGAGCTAGAAGTTCAGGCGGTTGTATAGGTTTGATGATATAATCAACGCTGCCAACATCAAAAGCCTGTACAATATGTTTTTGCTCAGAAAGACCAGTCATGAATATGACAGGAATATCACATAGCGCTGGCATCTGTTTCATTTGTGTGCACATTTCAAAACCATTTGTTTCTGGCATAAGAGCATCCAAAAGCACTAGATCAACATCTACATCTAAAAGTATGGAAAGGGCATTCTTGGCAGATTGCGAAACAAGAGTAGTGAAGCCAGAATTTTCCAATATATTCATTATAAGAGAAAGATTTTCTGGGCTGTCATCTACAACAAGAACAATGCCGTTCATGATATTTCCTTATAATCTTCTAGAAATTTTTGCAATTTTTGCATTTGCGATCGGTAAGCCATATCGCGAATAAGCTGAGCATCAACGGAATCATCTATTTTATCAAGAAGACGTATGATTCCGGCAACATGTCCAATTCGAGATAAGCGACGTAATTCTGCAAGATGGTTATCTGGTAATCTATGAAGAGATGTAGCCGAGGGTTTTGTTGGCTTTGGAGACGGTTTTATAGCACTGAGTGCTTGGTTTATAAGAAGAAGCAGATCTGGAATTGAAACAGGTTTGGAAAGAATGCTATTGCAAAGTCCTTCTCGGTTGTTACCTAAGCGCGTTTGTTCATCAGCAGAAATAACAAAGATAGTAGAATCATGGTTTATACTGTTCCGTAAATGACGTGCTAATTCCCATCCATTCATTTCGGGCATGTTGATATCAATAAGGAAAATATCGATCCGAACATGTTTTGCAATATCAAGGCATTCTTGCGCACTTGCTGCAGAGTAAACTAAAAACCCAAAAGGCTCTAGGGCCTGTTAGATCTTGAATTTCTTCCCATATTGTAGGGATGGAAGAAGGAGACAGAACAGGCACCTTTACGGACGAGACATGGGCGATCTGGGAACCTCTGATTGAGGAGGTTCGCCCGAGGGGCAAGACGCCGCCACATGATCTGCGGCGGACGATAGCAGCGATTTTCTGGCGTCATGAGAATGGCGCGAAATGGCGGAGTATCCCCGCTGAACTGGGTCCGTGGTGGCGGGCTGCGCAGCTTTTCATCCGCTGGGCGAAGCTCGGCGTATGGGAGCGGCTGCTCGCACTGGTTCAGGAACAACAGGGAGTGGCATTCGGAATGACTTTTCTGGATGGCACAAACATCAGGGCTCACCACAAAGCGGCGGGAGCCCAAAAAAAGGGGCCTCTTTCGAAGAGCGAGACCATCGTGAAGCACTTGGCCGCTCTCGCGGTGGCTATGGCACAAAAGTCTGCGTGATCGCTGATGGACATGGAAAAGCCTTCGGTTTTGCGCTGGCCCCTGGACAGGCTCATGAACTGCCTCTGGCACCAGCCATGCTCGACAGCCTTCCCGCCACTCCCCTGTGGGTAGTAGCGGACAAGGGCTACGCGTCGAACGCCATGCGTGAACGGATATGGGACATGGGAGCACGGCCAGCCATTCCTGCGAAACGACGCGATGGCCCGGTCGCCTGCCCCAAATGGGCCTATCGGTGTCGGCATCTCGTTGAGAACCTCTGGGCTCGCCTCAAGGAGTGGCGCGCTGTCGCAACCAGATATGAAAAAACAGCAACGTCGTTCCTCGCGGTCATCCACATCGCTGCCGCAGCAGACTGGATCAAGCTCTAACAGGCCCTAGAACATCATTTATCATTCCGCGATGAATACTATCATCATCAACAACAAAAACAGATGGGCGCTTACTACCTTCATGTATTTGAACATTATATGCAGGCGCCGGGCTTTCCTTTGATTCTGTTTGTGCGAGCATTAGCCGCACGCGGCAAGTTGTGCCCAGTCCAACCTGGCTTTTGATTGTGAGTTCACCTCCTAAAATCTGTACAAGAAGGCGAGTTATAGTTAAACCAAGCCCGGTTCCCTGAATGCTTTGTGAAGCAGGGTGAGAACTGCGCTGGAAGGGTTCGTGAATACGTTCTATGTCAGTTGCGGGTATTCCTATCCCTGTATCTTGTATCTCAAAAATTGCAATTTCCATGTTCCATCTGACGGAAAATGACACAGATCCACTTGGTGTAAATTTGATAGCATTGGAAAGAAGATTAATTAAAATTTGTCGGAGTCTTCTTTGATCTGTCATAACGTATTCAGGCAGATCATCTGGAATATGCTCAATAAATAGCAGTTTTTTTTGATTGACCTGAAAACGAAGCATTTCAGTAAGATGTTTTAGAAATTCTCGAAAATTAATTTTTTCGCGCAGAATCTCCATACGACCCGCTTCTATTTTTGAAATATCAAATAAACCTTCAATCAGACCACTTAAATGTTCTGTGCTTCGTTGTATAACTTTTAATCCTTCATTTTGTTTTTCAGGCGTGAGCATTTTATTTTCTAGAAGGTAAGCATAACCCATGATGGAGTTGAGAGGTGTACGGATTTCGTGACTAACACCTACCATAAATCGACTTTTTGAAAGATTAGCTGATTCAGCACGTTCTTTAGCTTTTTTTAATTCCTGATCCGTGCGTTTGTGCGCATGTATTTCTCTCATAAGAAGACGTGTTTGAAATCTATTTTCATCTTCTGCGGCACGATAACTGCGTTGGCTGAGTACCAGAAACCATGCAATGACGGTTAAAGGTGCACTGAGCAAAAAGAATGTTTTCCAGAAAATAATGTAAAGCTGGTTGGGTACAATGTGTGGAATTTTTAAAATGTTTATATAAATGCTGTATAAAATAATACCTGTGCAAAAAATAAGTATCGAAAAAATAATAAAATAACGACCTAAAATACCAGATACTTGGTTAGCAATAAATTTAGGGAATATACTGTAGGTTACTTTTTTTATTTGCCCTGAAAGATGTGCTGTTTCTGCTTTGCATGCATCGCGACAACGGGAGTCCAACGTGCAACACAACGAGCAGATAAACCCCGTATAGACAGGACAGAAGGCTATATCTTCCTGTTCAAAAGAGTTTTTGCAAATCACGCACACACAATGAACTTTGTCGCCTTGAAGAGAGAGGGGAGGGCGTGCCAGATAATAACGTCCTTCGGTCAACCATCCGATAAAAGGCGCCAGACAAAAGGAGGTTGTTAACCCGATAAATGGGGAAAAAGCTGATAATGTGTCACCAAATAGCCCCGTGTAACTTGCTGCGGCTATAACAAGGCCGCCTGTCATGCTTCCCATACCTACAGGGTTGATGTCGTAAAGATAGGCGCGGCGAAATTCGATTCCTGCTGGGCTAAAACCAAGTGGTTTATTGATGATGAGGTCTGATGTAAGTGCACCTATCCACGAGGCTGCAATTGTTGAATGGAGGAACAGCATATGCACAATGGTGCTATATACATCCATTTCCATCAAAAGTAGGCCCAGCCCGACATTGAATACCACCCACACAATGCGCCCGGGGTGGCTATGAGTCATGCGGGAAAAGAAATTGGACCATGCAATAGATCCTGCGTAAGCATTTGTAATATTAATTTTTAGCTGTGACAGCACAATGAACAGAATGGTCAGTACGAGCGCAAGGCCATGAACCGATGTTACCTGCTGAAAGGCAAGGAGATACATGGTTGTAGGTTGTTGTGCTTCTACTGGGAGCACGCCATGGATAATAGCAATCCACGCTAGAAACATACCTGCAAGGATTTTCAACCCACCGGGGAATATCCAGCCCGCACCGCATGTAAGGAGTACGCCCCACCATGTCCATTTCTGGTACGTCTGTTTAGGCACGGGAAGAAAGCGAAGAAAATCTACTTGTTCACCGATTTGGGTAATCACAGAAAATATGATCGACAGAGCCCCTCCAATTCCGGCTAATTCCAAAACAGGAAGTTCACGCGTGCCTGCGTAATGTATCCAATTTGTTATAGGTACAGGTTGCTTCCAGGCAATAACCAAGAGAGGGAGTAGCTGAAGAGTAAGCCATGGTACAACAGTCCATCTCTGAAAGCGGCTTATAAGAGTAAAACCTTTGGCAACTATCGGAATGATAACGAGTGCTGAAAATATGTAACCTAGCCAAAGGGGGATATTGAGGCACATTTTGAGTATGTCGGAGAGTATCGCGCCTTCTATGGCAAAAAATATAAAAGTGAATGACGCATAGATAAGAGAGGTAAGAGTTGAACCAATGTAACCGAAGCCAGCACCACGTGTAAGTAGATCAAGATCTATGCCATAGCGTGAGGAATAGTAGCTGATAGGGAGGCTTAATAGGAAAATCAGCGCAATACCCAACAGCAGTGCTAGGCAGGCGTTTGGAAAGCCATATTTTAAAAAGACGATACCTCCAATCATTTCGAGGGCAAGAAAAGAAACACCCCCAAAGGCTGTATTCGCGACACTTAAAGGAGACCATCGCCGTGCTGCTTCGGGCGTGAAGCGCAAGGCATAATCTTCCATTGTTTCATCCGCGACCCAGCGGTTGTAGGTGCGGCGTGATCTGATGATTCGCTGATGTGGGAACATGCGTCTCCCCACGATACTATGAGAGCTTCTGCTAGAGTGTGGACCAAAAATCTGTCGAATGTATAGTAAATAACGATTCCGAAATGAAAAGAGTCTTTTAGACCCATTGTTGTACGTTAATCGACGTATGGCGAACGCGTGCCTACTTTCCGACAGTCAGGTTGTTGTCACGGAGTGTATCGACACTCGCAGCCAAGGTGGTAGGTCTTATGCCTGACAAGAAAATTGATCTTTTGAAGCAACAAGCCAGCCGTCGTCAGATGCTTGCTGGTCTTTCAGCTCTTTCACTCACTCCTCTTCTATCTCGTCTTGCATATGCAGATGTTCCATCGACTGCCGCAGTGAATACGACGGGGCTAGCCGTTACCGATGATACTGTCACAGTTGGAATTCTACATTCTATCACAGGCACCATGGCGCTGAGCGAGATCGGGTCTGTTGAAGCAGAGAAGTTGGCCATTGCGCAGATTAATGAAAGTGGCGGCGTTCTCGGCCGAAAAATCAACTTCATTCAGGAAGATGGCGCCAGTGACTGGCCAACGTTTGCCGAAAAAGCGCGTAAACTTCTTGAAAATGACAAATGCGCATCTGTCTTTGGGTGCTGGACATCTGCATCACGCAAAGCTGTGTTACCTGTATTCGAACAGTACAATGGGCTGCTTTATTACCCGACATTTTATGAAGGACTCGAGCAGTCACGTAACGTGATCTATACCGGACAGGAGGCTACACAGCAGATTCTTGCGGGCCTTGACTGGATCAGTAAGGAGAAGAACGCGAAAACATATTATCTCCTCGGGTCTGATTATATTTGGCCCCGAACAGCGAATAAAATAGCGCGCAAGCATATTGAGAATCACCTTAAGGGATCCCGTGTGGTGGGTGAAGAATACTTCCCGCTGGGGGACTCTCAATTCAACTCCGTCATCAATAAAATTAAGCTCATGAAGCCAGATGTGATCTATGCGATCATTGTTGGTGGTTCAAATGTGGCCTTTTACAAGCAACTTAAGGCCGCAGGTCTGGATCTATCCAAACACAACCTGATGACCATTTCCGTTACAGAAGATGAAATACTTGGCATTGGAGGTGAAAATATAGCAGGCGCTTACGCATGCATGAAGTACTTCCAGAGCATTGATACTCCTGACAACAAAAAATTTGTTGCGGCTTTCAAAAAAATGTGGGGCGAAAAAAGTGTCATTGGGGATGTTACACAAGCAGCTTATCTGGGGCCATGGCTATGGAAACTTACAGTAGAAAAGGCCGGAACTTTCGATATCAGTAAGGTGATTGACGCATCTCCGGGTATTGAATTCAAGAATGCTCCAGAAGGTTATGTGCGGATTCATAAAAATCATCATCTGTGGAGTAAAACACTGGTTGGGCGTGCCCGCACAGATGGTCAGTTCGATGTAATTTATGAAACACCAGAACTCATGGAGCCGAACCCGTTCCCCGTTGGATATCAATAAACTGCGTGGGCACTGAGCGTTCATTTGGTTTTTCTTTCTCCCCTCATCAGGAGATACTTGGTTATGCTTTCGGGATATTCATTCAATGACCTGGCATCCATTTTTGTTATGCAAAGCTTTGCTGGGCTCATCTTGTTTTCAGTTTTTCTCCTGATGGCATTGGGTCTGGCCATCGTTTTTGGTCAGATGGGTGTGATCAATATGGCTCATGGGGAGTTCATGATCCTCGGGGCTTACACAACTTACGTCTGTTCCTATGTTTTTGCGCAATGGGCGCCAGCACTGTTTGGGCTATATTTTTTTGTTGCCGTGGTTCTTGCATTTATTGTTGCTGGTATATCTGGGATGTTTCTGGAATGGTTATTAATACGTTTTCTTTATAAAAGACCGCTGGATACACTTCTTGCTACATGGGGCGTTAGTTTGATTTTGCAGCAAGTCTTTCGGTCAACATTTGGTGCCCGTGAAGTAGGGGTAACGCTTCCTGACTGGATGATGGGGTCATGGAATCTCAGTGATACTATTCAGATTCCTATCAATGGTATGATTGTCATTGCGATTACATTTCTAATTACCGGTGCAATCTATGCTCTGCTTTATAAATCAGGCTGGGGTAAGCAGGTACGTGCAGTCATGCAAAATCGGACAATGGCTGGTAATGTCGGCATTAATACCGAACGGGTTGATCGTTTTACTTTCGGTTTAGGTTGTGGAGTTGCCGGTGTTGCGGGTTCGGCTTTTACCATGATTGGGTCCACAAGCCCTACGGCAGGCCAGCAATATATTGTGGATACATTTTTGGTTGTTGCATTTGGAGGTACTGAAAGTCTGGGGGGGACAATTGCGTCTTCATTCAGTATTTCTCAAGCACGTTCTATCCTTGAGTTTTTCCTTAATGGCTCCATGGCGCAAGTGCTTGTTCTGCTTACTGTCATAGGTATTCTCATGCTGCGTCCACAGGGTCTGTTCGCCCTTAAAGTCCGTCGTTAGGAGAAGGGAATATGTTTTCGCTTCAAAGTCGCAAGGATATCTTATTCCTTTCAATTCTGTCTGCCATTCTCCTGATTGTATTGCCTTTGGGATTGGATGCGTTTCGTCTTAATCTTGTCGGCAAATATCTTACGTATGCTTTTGTAACCATTGGGCTGGTTGCATGCTGGGGAGATTCAGGAATTCTTAGTCTTGGTCAGGGAATATTTTTTGGGCTTGGTGGATATTGCATGGCCATGTTTCTAAAGCTCCAGGCGTCCACTTTGGAGGCTACGAAAAGCCAGTCTACTCCAGGTATCCCCGATTTTATGGATTGGAACCAGATTACGGCCTTACCTTGGTTCTGGAAGCCGTTTCATAGCCTTTCTTTTTCACTCGTGGCAATTATAGCCGTGCCAGTGCTTCTTGCGATGGTGATTGGTGCAGCGATGTTTAAACGCCGTGTTGGAGGAACATATTTTGCAATTATTACACAAGCCATAGCATCTGTTTTGACCATTCTTATCATCGGTCAGCAGGGATATACCGGTGGAGTCAACGGTATCACAGACCTTCGTACGCTTGATGGTTGGGATATTCGGACTGATCATGCAAAACTTGTTCTTTACTACGCAGGTGTTTTTTTACTTTTGGCTTGTTTGCTTTTGGTGCGTTTTGTGCGGCAAAGCAAGCTCGGCCGTATTTTGCGTGCGATGCGGGATCAGGAAGATAGAGTAAGATTTTCTGGTTATAATGTTGCAAATTTTAAAATATTCATTTTTGCTTTGGCGGCAGCTATGGCTGGTGTTGGTGGTGCTCTCTTTACATTAGAAGTGGGCTTTATGTCTCCCACATTTGTTGGGATTGTACCGTCTATTGAAATGGTCATTTACTGTGCGGTAGGTGGACGTAATTCATTGGTTGGGGCTGTGTATGGCACACTTTTGGTAAACTGGGCCCGCACAAGCTTTTCGGAATCGCTTCCGGAGCTTTGGACATTTGCTATGGGCGGCTTGTTTATTGGAATTGTTGTTTTTCTACCTGGAGGCCTTGCCAGTCTTTATGAGAATTATATTGACCCATATGTCCTTCGTATTCTTGGCGGAAACCGCAGGCAGACCTCACATGCCGTAGATGAAGCAGCATAAGGAAGAAAGCAAGATGAAAATGCAAAATGAAACATTGCTTTCTGTTAAAAACCTTAGTGTATCTTTCGATGGGTTTAAAGCGGTTGATAACTTATCGTTTCAGCTTGCAAAAGGGGAAATTCGGGTAATAATTGGGCCTAATGGTGCGGGTAAAACAACGGTTCTAGACCTCATTTGTGGGCGTACAAAAGCCACATCAGGCTCTATTCAGTTCGAAGGGAGGGAGCTCACTCGGCTTAAGGAGTATGATATTGTTCGGGCCGGGGTAGGGCGTAAGTTTCAGACGCCATCTGTCTATGAAGATCTAACGGTTTTTGAAAACTTGGAAATATCTTACCCATCCAGAAGAAGTGTTTTTGAGGCACTTTTTTTTAGGAAAGATAAGGAAATTATAAATCGTATCAAAGAAATTTCGGAAATGATTTTTCTTTATAACCATCTTGATCGTAAAGCTGCTGATCTTAGCCATGGCCAGAAACAGTGGCTGGAAATAGGAATGTTGCTTATCCAGGACCCTGCACTTTTGATGCTGGATGAACCTGTCGCAGGTATGACAGTTAATGAACGCGTACGTACAGCAGAGCTACTTCAGCGTATTATACAGTCACGTTCAGTTCTTGTAATTGAGCATGATATGGGGTTTGTAGAAAAAATTGCCCACCGGGTTACTGTTCTTCATCAGGGGCGTATTATTTCAGATGGTTCAATGGAACATGTGAAAAACGACCCAAAAGTTGTGGAGGTGTATCTTGGACACTCAATATAACAATAAAATTACGAATGTTGCGACGTTGGATAAATCGCTGTTGGATGTTCGAAACTTACATGTGGCTTATGGGGCTAGTGAAGTTCTGCACGGCGTTGATTTACAAGTTGGACATGGTGAAATTGTCGTTCTCATGGGGCGTAATGGTATGGGGAAGACGACACTCATGAAATCGCTTATTGGCAATTTACCTCTTCGTTCAGGAAGTATCGGGCTTGATGGTAAAGATATTACAAAGTTGCCAGCTTATAAGCGTGTTGAATCTGGTCTGGCCTATGTTCCTCAAGGGCGTATGATATTCCCTGCCATGACAGTAACCGAAAATATTGAGACTGGTTTATTTGTGAGGAATGAAAAGTATGTTCCAGAAGATCTCTATAAAATTTTTCCGGTTTTGCAAGAAATGGGATCACGAAGAGGAGGTAATTTATCTGGCGGACAGCAACAGCAGCTTGCAATAGCACGTGCTTTGGCAACACGTCCTAAAGTTCTTTTGTTGGACGAACCTACAGAAGGCATACAACCATCTATTATACTTGAGATGGCGCAGACGTTGAAACAAATCCGTGATAATAGTGGTTTAAGTATTATGGTGTCTGAACAGGTGCTCAGTTTTGCTTTGGATATTGCAGACCGTATTCTGGTGATTGAAGGGGGCAATATTGTGTATCAGACAACAAAAGAAGATGTTGATGTTGAGAAACTTACACGTTTTCTATCTGTTTAAATTATTTTAAAAATATTTTTGAAATAAAAATAAAATCAGAAATTTTGTCTAAGAATTTTATGAAATTAGGTCGTGTTGAGTATGCATGATAGAAAAGTAATCAACCAAAGATAATTTATCATAATGTTGGACGTCTGAAACAATAGGGTTGTAAGTATATATTGGATAGACGTCTAGATATGTGGGGTTGGTGTAATGGCTGGGGCACGAATAAATCGCTTTCCCAGAAGGTTCCATTTTGACGGTACCTTCTGTGAAGGGCGATTAAAAAATATATATTCTATATAAATATATTTTCGTAATTATATAGAGTAAAATTTTTATTTGATTTGCGACTGATAAGTTTTGATCTTGGTCATGATATCGGTAGCGATTTTGATCAGATCTGTATTTTTGGATGTAGTAATTTCTGTCGTAAGAACTAATTTCATTTTGGCTGTGCTGCTCATGAAATAACGGGAGTAGCTTCGGTCAAACGCTGAGCCATATAAATGTTGCAACCGATCAATAATTTTTTGGTTTTGAGCAGAGGGTTTTGCGGGCAGCGTTAAAGTATGAGTTGTTGCTAATTTGGTGAGTGTGTTATGGTTTTCTGTTAGATCTTTTACGATAGTCGGGCTGAGAAGAGCGATATCGTTGCGAGCCGAATGGGTTTTGGCAAGGTTTGCTAACGCAATATGGGTGAGATCCATTTCATTCAGTTGTTGGACAAAATTTGCGTCAGCAGACGTAAATGGTGCAGCTTGTGCCAAGGCAGGCAAAGGAGGTGCAGGTGGCTGACCGGGGCTGATACAGGCGCTCAGCGCAAAAAGGCCAATAAGAAGTGGCGAATAGGTAAGCGCTTTACAACGAGACAGGGCCAGCATGATCAGAAAATTCTCCTTTGGCCGCACTGGCCGTTTTGTATGACGTTTTTAAATTGTCATACACTGCTTGGGAAAGTCTATGATGATAGGAAGAGATCAAGGAAGCAAGATAGTATTTTCTAACTAGTATTATAAAATAAAGTGACAATAAGAAATATATATTGATAATATTTGTGATTTAATTTATCAAAAAGAAATGTTCACACTTTATTTAACATCGTGCATTGTGTGGAGGAGAGCACAGTAAATTAAAATGGCTACGCTTCTCTGTGGAAGTGTTTAGGTAAAGTGTGAGGATAATCAAAGAAATGAAGTGTCGTATTGCGGGTTTGTTCGCGGTTGCCTCACTCTCTGTGAGTCTGAGTGGGTGCGGGTATTTTGATTCACGGGCTGCGCATAAAGCACAAATCACAATGATTGGGATGACCTCCTATGATCTGCAAGCCTGTGCGGGTCTGCCAACAGCAACTAAACAGATTAATGATACAACTCAGATTTTTGTTTATACAGGAATGCAGCCACAGCCGAGCTATGGTGGTTCCACCCTTATTCCGATAGGTGATATTGCAACAACAATTGCACAGCTTGGTGGCGGGGGTGGAACGAGTTGTTCTGCGGTGATCCGTCTGGATCATGACCGTGTCTCGGATGTGCATTATACAGGCAATAATGACGAAATGGTTGGAACAGATGGTATCTGTTCCATTATTACACGTGGCTGCGCCCGCCAGCCTGAAGGCACAATGCAAAAATCTGCTGGCGGCATTTGGGGCCCGGTTTCAGCTTTCCATCCGCCGCGTACGCCCCAGCAATCCACAACAGCAACGTACTCTACGCAATCTGGTGGTGTTGTCTTGAATTCTAATAAAAATTCATCAGATCCAATTATTGTTCCTAGGACACAATAAGGCGCAGGTTTAAAAAGTATTTCTGTTGTATTTTTAGAGGAAGCATATTTTTAGAAATGCTTCCTCTTTATTTTGTTATTTCCGTAGTATTATAATATTTGATGGATTTATAGATAATATATTTTGGGAGGCTTGATAATAAGCTTTGGCGGTTACCCAGTGGAGAGCTGTTTCGCCTTCCTTTACGGTCAAAATGCCCTCATCAATTTCTTGCCCTACACTCAAGGATGCCAAGTCTACCTGCAAAAGAAGGTTATAATGCTCCCCCATAGCGACAGGCCCGTATTGAGAATGTGCCTGATAGATGCAGCTAAAGCGTTTGTAGGCTGTGCCTTTTGCAAGTGGATATTTTGAAAAACACCTTGAAACAGAAGTATGCATTGCTCCTTTACCGTGGTCATCTGCACATCCTGATAAGAACATACAGATAAAAGCAACGACAAGGAAATACTTCGGTGTTATGTTTGTGAAAATTTTCATGTTCCAGATAAAGATTTTGTAGACAATAGTGTGTGTAGACAATTTTTAAACCACATAGAATGTAACATGAAAATCTAGAGAAATAACTTGTCAAATATTTGTTCGGCTTGAAAATTAATCTTCTCATCTTTGGTCTTGCTGCACGAAACGGTGCGCACGTCGTAGTTTTGAGGTAGTAATCTTGAGGAAAGAAGACACCCTTGGCTGATCTTCCTCTTCTGCCGGAAGACGTTCCGAACTTTTGCGTCTGATTGGTGCAGTAATGAGGAGTGATACCTGCACGTAAACCGTATTACTCTGGCGTATCAAACGAAGAATGGTCTCTGCTTGTCCCACATCTGCTCCTAATACGCGAGGATACCTTCCATCGCGAAACTACTGACAGCCTCTCTGCTGCGGAGAGTTCTGCTGATGAGATAGGGATCGGTTGATGTCTGTGCCCATTCTGCAATTTCTCCCAGAGCGGCTATTGCCTGAGGGTGCGAGGCTGTGATGTCGTCTAGATACACCCCACTTTCAGGTGGAGGTGGTGGGACGATGCCATAATGGCTCTCGTAAGGGGGAGGCAGGCGGGTCAGACACTCTCTGATGTCTCCCATTAAATCCTGACGGTTCACGGCGAAAACCTTAAACATGGGAGGATAGCATGATCCATATTTAAGATTTTTATCATAAACCTAATTTTTGAGCTATCATCTTGTGCTGTCCTTAAGGTTTGTCTGTTGCTCCCGTGACATGACGATTGCTTCATCCTTGGGCTTTCATGCCGGAAGACAGAAGGTTACTTGAAAGTTTGCTTTGGAGCAGATAGGAGGAATTTAAGAACAATTCGCATTTGTGCGGGAGTGTAAAGATATCAGGTTTCAAACAGAAAACCTTATATCCTGGGCCAGTATATCGCAATGAGAAACCAATATATAAAATTTACCGGCATCCGTAACGGATATAAAATATTAACCCTCTGTATTTTTACCTTTTTCCCACTCTGGGCATATGCCCAGAGTACAACACCAGTACAGGAAATTCTGGAACTTACAGTAATTTGACTGGAGATAGGAATTATTTCACCCATACTCAGGATTTCGATGCACGATGGGCCTCTTTTATGTCCGTCACAGAAATAAAGGCAGATAGAAATAATTCAGTTATTCGACTTCTCATGAATTTTCCAAAAGAGGCCGGTGAACCGCTTGCAGTGTGCGTCAGGCTACACCGTGAAAGTAGTGTTTGGAAGATTTACCAGGTAGACCCATCTCTGTGTACTGACCTGCCTGATTGTAAGGATAACTGAGTGATTTATTGATAGTATAGATTATTTTTTATGTAATTAAGATGTGAGTTTCTCTTCTAGGAATGTCGCAGTTTTCTGATTTTTCTGTTGTCGTGACTTTCTGCGAACAACTTTGCTGACAACATGCTTTCAAAGCATAGGCATGGTTTTTGAGTTCTGCGAGGTCTTCAGGACTATCCTGGATAACGCCCAACAGGGTTTCAAGGTTTCTGAAGATAACAGGAAGCTTTATGACCTGACTTCTGACACGTTCTCTGTTTACGGCTTCACTGGTGTCACGCCAGCATTCCAGAACCTCGATTTTTTCCTGCGTGGTGCATTTATCCAGAATGTCACGGGAAACCATGGAATAGTAGCAGGGAAAAGTGCCAAGGGTTTCCTTGATGGCTCGTTTCTTTTCAGGGCTGTATGTCCAACGAGTGATTTCCCATTTGGGTCTGGCTTTATTTTCTAATAATCGAAATTACATGATAAAATTCTCCTTATAAAATAAATGAAAAACTCCTTATGAATTTTTTCTGTTTTAATGGTGAAGGGTAAAGAAATTAGCGTTTCTTTTTTGTGATTTCCACAACAACAGGGACTTTCTTATGTGAAGCCTTGGGGAGCGTCAAAGTCCTGCGTTCCGGCTTCTGAGCACCAGTCTGCTGTGTTTTCTGCTCCTGAGCCTTGGCCTGTTCTTTTTTACGTTTTTTGTTTTCCATGGCATGAGCAGAAAATATGCCTCCATCCGGAAAAATATTGAACAGCCATTGCTTGTGAGTGCCATCCACATTGGCCTTGTAAAAAGCAATTTTGTCGTTGGCTATTTTCATGAGGCTCATCATTAAGAGTGAAGCTGACGGTGCAATCGAAAGCTGAATCGAAGTTTTTTAGAGCTTCACAGCTTTGCTTAACAATTTTAATGGCTTCGACATCTACTCTGGCCTGTCGACGATTGCCGCCAAATAACATGTTGAAGCCACTGGGCTGGCTGAGTAGATCGGCTTCGAGTTGAGCCATTTCGCCTTGATTGGGCGTTCCACCGGAACAGGCGGAGAGCATAAGAGGTAAAGCCAGAAGAGCCATGTGTAAGAGACGAGAAGGAGAACTTTCGAGCATTTTTCTGAACCAAGAAGTTACGTGATATCGTGGTCAAAATCCGTCGTTTTTGGGACAAAAGGCTTTCAAAGCACGAACAGAGTAAAGTGGCGTCTCAAAAACGTGTCCTGTTTACATAAGGAGACACAAACGATGGCGCGTTATGGTTATGCTCGTATTTCAACGGGTGAACAGAGCCATGATCCTCAGCTTCTTGAGTTGAGGCGGGAGGGATTTGAGGAGATCATCACCGATACTGTTTCAGGTCGGATTACTGCGGTGGAACGTCCTGGACTTTCTGGTCTACTGAACCGGCTGGGGCAGGGGGATAGTATGGTGGTGGCACGTCTGGATCGGCTTGGACGTGATACCGTCGATGTCATGGGGCTGGTCAGGAGCCTTACGGAGAACGGTGTTCGTGTGCGAATACTGAATATTGGGATTGAGACGGGCACGCCCGATGGTCAGCTCTTTTTGACCATCTTTGCAGGCTTTGCCCAGTTTGAGCGGGAGATTATCCGGGAGCGGACGCGAGCTGGCTTGGAAGCCGCGCCTCAGGCCGGAAAGCGACTGGGGAGATGCCCTATCCTGACGTCCCGTCAAAAAAAGCATGTCTGTGAGTTGAAGGAAGCCGGGAGGTCACGGGCAGAAATTGCAAAAATTTTTCGGGTCAGTCGAAGCACGGTCCAGTGCGGGGTATAGCGTGCCAAAAAACAGGCTTTCGGGACAGTAGCGACGTAGTCAGGTCGATGTGGCTTGACAAGTTTCCAGAAACGACCGTTTTTCGGACACTAAACGTTGTTGAGAGTATGTTGGTTGCATTGGGATGTGATCGTTTAATGTCGGCTCATGCCTTCAAGACGTCTGTCAGAGGTTTGTTCTGCGTCATATCAAACTACTTCATTATCTCCATAGTATTTATGCATGTCACGTCATGAGCAGCACCGCCACCATACCGTTGAGCAACAAACGGATCTCTGGTGGGACAGGCTCAGCAGCCACGCATCCACCGATTTCTGCAAAGACCGGGTTTGAAACGTAAGAAAAAACTGACACGATCTTTTGTCAATAGAACCCGATTCTGCGATGAAGCCAAAGTGCCTTGTGATCCACCAGTCACAAGTGTCATTGATAGTGTTGGCTTGCAACCATACAACGTTCAGAAAAGCCCACGGGACCAATAAATTCGTGGAGTTTACTTTATTCGCATGTCAGATTGAATGCGATACTTCTAAAGTATGTCTGCTCATGTCCTGTTACGAATGCACGAAAGCCATCCTGGTTTTTTTGAAGGGGGTGGATAGACCTGTGTGCCAGCGAGCGATTCAATGCGTGCGCAATTCCAGACACCATCGTCTATTGCTTGTTGGAGCATGGCCAATGTGACGGGCACTGTTGTCAGTTTGCGGACTGGTTTGCCCAGCAAAAGTTTCCAGATCAGAAATCGGAAAAAAACAAAGAGGATAGCGGGGATAATTAATAAAACTTGTGTTTCATCATTAAAATATCGATGAAAATCAAAATCCCCAACCTCGATTGAGAACGTTTCTGCATAGGCCTCTATGAAGTAATGAGCATCAATTCCATCCAGACCAAGATCTTCTACAATTCTTGTTGACAGTTGAATTTCATTTTCAGAAATTTTTTCTTCGGACATTAAGAAATTCTTGAATTTTTCTGAGAGAATATGCATCTAAAAAATCCTGTCTTCAAGTTTAACTAGGCGGTTATACTGGTGAATAGTATTATAAAAAATTTTTGATACGTCGTAAAAAATGATAGCAGCACCTACATAAGATACAGATCGCCCAACAGAAACGCCAATTTTTTTTTGTAAGTATGTACTTCCAGTTTATAAATCGAACACCAGTAAATGCGGGAAGAATTCTATATTTTATGCTATAAGGCAAAGCGCTTCGTGCCATAATAGATGCAATGGAAGTTCCTTTTGTAGTTTTGTTAAATTTACTTCGAACTGTTATGTTGTTTTGACCGAGAAAGATAGCAGTTATTGCGTCGACATCATGAATTCCAAGTCCTTTTCCTATTTCATCGATTGCGATATAAACAAATAGCTCTGCTGGTATAAGGTTTTTTATGTATCCCATATGTATAGAGATTTCCCATTATTTTTTATCCTTGATGGTAATTTTGTGATGAATTAATGTTTGTTGCTAAAGAATCATTGATCCCGCGTGATTGTGTTCTGTTGACAAAAATTTTTATCAGTTTGTTTTTCCTGTGTTTCGAAGTCGGTTTTTGCGGAAAACGGTAGATGCGTGGCTGCTGGACTTGTTCCGCCAGAGATCCGTTGGTTTCTTAACGGTATGGTGACGGTGTTGCCCATAACATTGCATGCATAACGCCATGGGAAATGGCACGCGGTCTATGTTCGGTTCCGCCTGTGAACTGAGCCAGATGTCTGGGATGCCTTAATGGTGCTGGTCGCAACGCCACGCGGTTTTCTGGTCGACAGGGGTATGATAGCAACGGCATCCGTGAAAACCTGCTTTTCCACGGGATACTGCCTGTCATTCCGTAAGTTCGAACTGCACTCAGCACATCCCTTGCAATTCTCGTCGAGACTGTGATCACAATAGGATCAAGAGAATGCTTGGCCGTTGCTTGGAGGGTGTTTCAAAAGCCGGCCTACATAAGGCTCTGAAAATTAATAAAAGTCTTTGGTGAAGCTTTTTCCGAAAAGCTGGAGACCTCCAAAAACCCCTTGGTTTGAGAGGACAGATATGATTCTCTTTAATTCTGTCATCTGATGGGGTTTGGCGATGAAACAGCCGGGATTTTTCGATATTGACGACCGCCTGAAGGCGCTTTCGGCCAAGGGAGATGCACTGGAGAAGCTCAGCCATGTTGTCGATTTCGAACGGTTCCGCCCCTTGTTGGTTCAGGCGATCCCGCGTGCGGATGGCAGCAAGGGAGGACGTCCTGCCTATGATCCGGTTTTCATGTTCAAGGTCCTGGTCCTGCAGGCAAGCCATTCCCTTTCTGACGAACGCACGGAATTTCTGATCCGGGACCGGCTGTCCTTCATGCGTTTTCTGGGTCTTTCCCTTGCGGATCCCGTGCCCGATGCGAACACGATCTGGACCTTCCGCGAGGCTCTGACACACGCCGTTCTTGACGGCGCGCCTGCTATTGAAGCCCTGTTTTCCCTGTATGAGACAACGTTACGTGAGGCCGGATTTCTGGCCATGAGTGGGCAGATCATTGATGCCACGGTCGTTGCGGCTCCCAGACAGCGCAACACGGATGCTGAAAAGGCCATTCTGAAGGCCGGCGAGATCCCTCAGGACTGGAAGGACAAGCCAATAAAACTTGCGCAGAAAGATCGGGATGCACGCTGGACGATCAAATACTCTAAAGCAAAACCGGCAGAAGACGGGGCAAAACGGGTTGATTTTGCTGTGCCCGCGTTCGGCTACAAGAACCATGTGGGCATTGATCGGCGCTATGGGTTAATCCGCAAATGGAAAGCAACCGATGCGTCCCGACATGATGGGGCGCAGCTTCCAGCACTCCTTGATCCGAACAATACAGCCAGCGATGTCTGGGCCGATACCGCCTATCGGTCACAGGCCAATGAAGCCCATCTGGAAGAAAAAGGTCTGCGCTCGCAGATCCATCGTAAACGAAAAGCCGGCAAAGCCCTGCCTCGACATATCGCCCGTGCCAACGGGCGCAAATCAAAGGTCCGCTCCCGTGTCGAGCACGTCTTTGCTTACGAGAAGGGACCGATGGCGCTCATCATACGCACGATCGGTCTGGCCCGGGCAACAGTGAAAATCGGCATGGCCAATCTTGTCTACAACATGAACCGTGCATTCTGGCTTCATAAAAAATACGGATCTATCGTCTGATCCAGCCCAGACGACCAGCGTTGTCAGTCCTCAACACGACACACTCCCGATAAAGCTCATCAGTGTCGTAACCAGCCAGCGCATGTTTTACATACTCAGGCTCATAAATAGGGAGTTTTTAGAGGTCTCCAGCTTCAAAGACCGTCACCTTTTTGAAAAAAGGCAACACCCAAAAACTTTTATCATTTCTTACCAAGAACTTGTTTTAAAACAGCTTCTTAAAGGTAAAAATATTATAGCGCCCTTGCCAACAGAGGCCGCAATTCTAACGGGTCTGGATAAAGATATGACAACTCCCTCCTTACGCCATGAAGGCATAGTGGTTCAAAAATTAAGAAAAATGGAATGATCCACCAAAGCTGAATGACCCCTTTGAAAATATTTACAAAGAGGAGTGTCAGATTTTTTGTGCTGGCAGATAAACAAAACAGATCCATTAAAAAAATCTGCCAATGAGTTTTGTGCCACTTTGTGTGTGGCCCACAAAAAACCCATTGTTTTTCTTTCATATCAAGATCTGCGCGTAGTATCAAGATTATGTTCGAAAGATGGAGTGTTCTAAAAACCTTTGACTGGCTGCTTTTGTGCCTGATTTCAGGTTTTTGACATGTTGATTTCTGGTGCCTTATCCTGATTTTCGCTCTGCGATCTGAGCAGAGCGAGGGTTTGGTGCTCTGGGTTGCTACGCGGCGGCGTTAATCCGCTGCAGAAGGAGAAAGCGACGCATATTATAGATGATGTTGGCCAGCCCGATCCTCATGGTGGCCCGCGTTATACCTACGGTTCGGACGAACAGTCCCGTCTGTGATTTCTGGTCGGCAAAGACATGCTCGACATGCGACCGGATAACGGACTTTCCTGCGTTGGATCTCTGGATATGGCGTGGCATAGGCTTGAGATGCGGCTTTTCCTTCGAGACAAAGCCCTCCTTTCCCATGAAGTCCTCATTGGCTTTTGAGCGGTAGGCTGTGTCTGCCCAGACCGTTGAGACTGTATTGCTTTTATCAAGCAGACCCTCTCTCAATCGTGCGCCATCACTGGCGGCCGCATCCGTCGTCTTCCATTTGCGGATCAGCCGAAATTTCCGGTCGATGGAGATGTGCGATTTATAGCCGAAGAACGGGATGGCCAGATCTGTTGCCGGCATGGTCCCGTCCTCCTGTCGCTTCGCTTTCGTGAACTTCAGGGGCCAGCGCGCATGCCTGTCCTTGTGGGACAGCTTTGACGGCTTGTCCTGCCAGTCATGGGGGATCCGTCCTTCACGCAGATCCACCTTCTCCGCATTGGTATTGCGCTGCTTCGGAGCCGCTACCAGCGTGGCATCCAAGATATGGCCTGACATCGGTAGATAACCAGCGTTACGCAGGGTTGCATCAAAGCGATTGAAGGAGAGGCGGTCGTTAATCAGGTATTCTGTCCGTTCATCGGACAGATTGTTCAGGGTCTGGATCACCATGATCTTGAACATCAACACTGGATCAAACGGCGGGCGCCCACCTTTGCTCCCGTCTGAATAGGCCAGTGCCTTGTCCAGCTCCGGGCAGAATACCTCAAAATCCACAGTCCGGGAAAAGGCTTCGAGTTGATCACCAAGCCCGCTCAGCCGAGCAAGCCGCTCTTCAACATCAAAAAATCCCGGCTGCTTTATCATCTATCCTTCCAATCAACACACAAGACATGGAATCACAGACAGCTCCTCATAACCAGAGGGTTTTTCGAACCCTCCACCTGTTGCCCGGCATTGGAGCATGTTTCTGCCTTGTTCATCGTCCCTCGCCAAAGCCTGTGTAAGACCTTGTGTAAGAGTTTGCGGGGTCTGTGTTTTTGGAAATCCAGAATAACGAACAAAAACAATGAGTTATGTTGGTGCGAACTGCGGGACTCGAACCCTCACTGACCCGCAGGGTCAGTCGCACAACACCTTGAAAAAACAGCGGATAATGATACGCGGTCTTATGGTTGAATTTTCTGCCTTCGATTTTGGTTAAACACTCTGGGTGCGTCAAGCCAAAAGAGAGAAGGGACCATGTCTGGCGTGAAGCTGGCTCATTTAAAAAAGAGGATAGTAAAAAAAGAGGATAGCCAGCCGTGCAAACCAGCGGACACGTTGCGTCGCGATGGTTTGCAAACTGGTCACGGGGAGAGCATTGCTCTCCCCGTGAACCCCCTCTTGATGTCAGAAGTGGGGGGGGGTGGGCTAGCGGCTTTATGTAGGGTGATCGTTGAAACCGGACATTCGGATGCTTTGCTGCCTCACGCTGCGTCATCCCTTCGGAAACAGCCAGGCGAATCCTGAGATATAATTCCACGGTGTAGATCCCCTGTCCTGTCTGAGATCATTGCAGAAAAGAAATAAATGGTCGACTTTTCCACCGCCGCTCTCAACATGCGAAATCTACAGGACGAAATTTGATTACTGACTAAACAATCCTGAATGGAAACCGAACATAGTTGGTCCGAAATGAGTATAAGGACACAAGCCAACACGAAAGCTTAGTGCTTGACGGTGCTGCCTACCTGTGTAAGTGAGGTCTTGCCTCTGGATAGAGGCTGAAAAGAAACCTGAGACGGTTTCGGAGGTCGTGCTACTGAAAAGTGGCAAAATAAGTCAGATTTGCTGATTTTATGGTGCATTTTTGTGCCCCCGATGGTCCGAGGCCAGTCTCTTCTATTTGAAGGACTGGAAATGACTGACATCACAAAATTAATTCTTCGTTTTGCTCTAGTTGCAGAGCAACCGAACTCACGAGACGAAGAGCGGCTGAGTTCTGTTTCAAGTGAAAATTCGATTGCTGGTATCAAGCGGTATACCGGTTTTGTCAGAGGTCGCGACCTTTACAGTTTATTTGATCACGTCACTCTTGAAGCGAACCCACGGGCAGCCAAGGTGGGAAGCGTGACCAATGCCATTCTAGAATCGTTAGAAACAACGCCTGAGCTTTTTCCTTTTAAATCCAAAGGAATTCTAATTGGCACGTCTAGCTATGAAGCTTTGCAACGTAATAGATTTGAGTTGGCTTTTGAAGATCCCGCTTCTGAAGGGATCTTGGATGGTGGTCACAATATGCTAGCCATCGGCATGTATATGCTTGCCGCCGTTGCTGAAGAAAAAGAGATCGCTAGTATTGTACTTTGGGAAGATATGAAGGAACTATGGGTTGAATATCGCAAAGAGCTTGAGAAAGAGAGAGAAAATTTTGACTTTTTGGTACCAGTAGAACTTATTGTGCCTTCCGATCCTGAAGATGTAAATACTGTTCAGAAATTTGAATTGTCAGTACTGGATATCTGTGCTGCTCGTAATAATAATGCTCAGCTAACTCAAGAAACCAAATCGAATAAATTGGGTTTCTATACTGAAATCAAGGATCGCCTTGATCCTAAGATTGCAGCTCGCGTCGAGTGGAAGAGCAACGAGTGGGAAAGTAGCGAGGCCCGTCCAATTAAGATCCGCGATCTTCTCGCTCTTTCGTGGATACCGCTAAATAAAGCCAACGAAGCGGGATTACTGCCGCTAGATATCAGCGTTACTCCCCAAAACATCTATCGCAACAAGGGGGAGTGTTCGAAGCAGTTTGATAAACTCATGCTTGATCCAAAAGTGTCCGCTCCTATTGTAGGAGAAGGGCCGACACATGATCTGCATAATGATACCGTGAAAAGTTGTTTTGATATTTTGGCAGATCTTCCCGATCTTTTCGATCAAATATATGAAGAGTTTCCTTCTGCTTATAATTCGAACGGCTATCGCTTTGGTTCCCATACAATTGTTAAGACATATGATCCAGTCAAACGTGCGGCAGCCAAAGATAAGACTGCGTATATAGCCACACAACCGACTACTCCATATCGCAACCGGCCCATCACTTATCGTTATCCTGAAGGATTGATTATGCCATTGGTATACGGCTTGAAAGGCCTAATGGAGATCCAAGATGGGCGTGTGGTGTGGGCGACGGAACCGAAGGCCTTCTTGAAAAAATACCTGAATGACATTGCTGGGGCTTATCGTCTTGTGCTCGATATGGCACGGTTCGATCCTCAAAAATTAGCCAAGAACCAATCCAGCCATGAATTTGCTGTTGGAGAGTTCGAGAAAGCGCTGCTCAAGCATCAGGTTTTAAAAGCGCCCGGTCTGGGGGAATCAAAGAACCGTTGATTGGTTCCTTGATCCCTAGCTGACAGCTAGGCTCACACCACCGTTGAACGAACGTCGGCTTTCGAGCAACCACCATTACCGCTTCGATCTCAGCTTTGAGGTGTAAACAATCATTAGATCAAATCTTGTTTTTTACGCTGTAGGGGGTCAACGGGGGAGGTCTCTCCCCCTTGCTAGATGCTCAATGGGTAGCCATTGAGCACTGCTGGCTCCCATTTAAAACGTCTCCTTTTTGAAGGCTGTTTTCGGGTAGCTTATCGCCTCTACGGTTTGTTGCAGATTGGCGGTTGTGATGGCGGTGAGATAGGTCGTGGTGCCCTGACTTCTGTGGGTAGCCTCGTGACCCAGAAGCTTGTCTATCCAGATTTCCCGAATGTCAGTTGTGGCATTTCTCAGTTGTGTGGAAACGGTATGCCGGAACGAATGAAACGTAATTTCAGCTGGTAAGCCAAGGCGCGTTTTGAGTTGCGAAAAGACTCGACTCAGAGTGGCCCCTCGGTCTTTCTGTTTAGACCCATCAAGGCCGGGTATGAGGTAATGACCTTCCGCATTGTCCTTGAGGGCCATTATGCCAGCCTCAATGAGTTTGGAGTGCAGAGGAATGACGCGGGTGCCAGCCTCCGTCTTTGGTGACCAGCCGTCTTCTGCATGGGGCCTAACCAGAAAGCAGGGAACATTCTCGATGGTTTGCAGGTCTTCCTTCCGCAAGGTGCAAATTTCACCCAGCCTCATGCCGGTATAGGCAGCGATAAGAGTGACTAGCCGGAAAGTCGGTTCAGACACTAAGGAACTGTGCCACGAAGCAGAGGCCAGAAGAGCCAGTTCCTGTGGTGTCCAGCTTCGTCGCACGGTCTTGGGGGCATTTTCAAAATGCCAGCCAGACCAAGGGTTCTTTGCCACCAATTCCCTTTGCACAAGCTGGTTCCACAAGGCAGACAAGCGGAGCATGTGGTTCTTGACGCTTTTATTGCTCAGGGTAGGGAGATCATCAGACTTGGCCCTCTGTGCCTCCTGTTGCAGCGTCAGATTGCTTTTGCCTTTGCCCAGTGTTGCGGGCAGCGCCAGAAGCAGGTCACGAAAGGCTCCAGCTTGGCTGCCGCCAATGTCACTGACAGGCATATTCCCAAAAGCCCTGATATAGAGGGCAACCGTTCTTTGAGTTGCTTCTTTGGTGTCGGTACTGGCGTTAGGGTTGCTCAAGACAAACTGCTCCAAAGCGTCCGACAGCATAAGAACGGACGGTTTCTTCTTGGTACTACGAGGCTTCCTGACGACCTTACGGGTCAGTTTCTCCCTCGGTTTTATGGTCTTCCGTTTGGGGGCAGAGGTTGCCTCCTCTTCCTGAGCATTCTTCTCAGCTTCCAGTGTCACCGGGCTTTGGAAGATGAGGAGGGATGTCAGTTCTTTGTCTGAGAACCGGCCCTGCATGGTTCGCGCTTTATGGAAAACTTCGCCTGTGCGGGCATAAAGGGCAGCAGCCCTCTGTCGGGCTAGAAACTTATTTTCGGTTTGCAGAGAAAGGGAGATTTCTGTTTTGCCAAGACAGGCTTGCAGGACGACCGGAACGGCACGGCGGAAGTGGTAATGAGAGCCGATAAGACGCAGCATGTGAGTTCCCAGACTGGGAAGACAACCGGGAAAGTCCCGTTCACCCATCACAATCCGGTTTTATGACGTCTTTTCAAGGTTGTAGCGCAAAAGTCTGAGGGACTCGAACCCGCTCCCGTTAGTTGCTACCAATCAGACAACCTATTGAAACAGAACGATAATTTCAGACGAAATTATCCTTCACATGGTGACTGCGGGTTCACTCTGCGGGCAAACCCGTGGGGCAGTCAAGGGGATATGGTCGAGTAGAAAAAAAATCCATATAAGTCGTTCGTGTATATATCTTTTGATTTTAAGGAAAAAAGATAATGGTTTTTAATCTTGAAAAAGCTATTTGTGTTCCGAGCGTTCGCCACATTATTGAAAAGAGAGATGGCGTTTTAAACCATTTTGGTCCCATTTTTCGTCAGCCATCAGAGATAAAAAAAGAAGATTACTTAAATTTTTTGAGTATCCAGAATAATTATCATTGGAGTGGTCTTGAGCGCCTTGGTCGTAAGGTGGCAGAAGATATGGATAATCTTCGTCATGCATTATCTATTTTAGTAGATGAAAGCCAGTTATTATCTCGTAGGTTAGATAAGTGCTTACAGGACTTGCAAGGGGTGGGGCATGCGACCCTTACAGCCATTTTACTCGTTGCTTATCCTGCCTATTATGGGGTGTGGAATAGTACAAGTGAGTGTGAAATGAAAGAGAAAGGGCTGTGGCCTAGCTTTGAACGAGGTGCCAGTACAGGACAAAAATATGAGGTCATTAATGAAGTTTTATTGGGTCTAGCCAAACAATATAGCATTGATACATGGACTTTAGATGCATTGTGGTGGGCAGAAAAAGCAGAGCGCTATGAAAGTGGTCATTATAAAAATGCTTGGGACATAGCTATTTGGTCTATGGTAGACTAAGCAGAGTAAACAACAAAAAATTCTAATGGGCAATTAGTTGAGCGCACTATAAAAAACAAAGATTTGAGATTTTATAAAGAGAATCTTATTAAATATTTGAAGAAACTCTTAGAAGAAAGCCATTACAGGTGCGCTATAACGGGTCTTGAATTGCAACCAAAAGGACCTGACCCACAGTTGATGCCTTCTTTAGACAGAATAGATAGCAACGGTCACTATGAAGCTGATAATTTACAGGTAGTGGCAAGGTTCATAAATTTTTGGAAAAGGAATACTCCAGATGCTAAATTCCGGCGACAGTTAGCTTTGGTTCGAGGTGAATGAAATATATCAAAA
Organism: Acetobacter sp. JWB; assembly: GCF_003323795.1. NCBI lineage: Bacteria > Pseudomonadati > Pseudomonadota > Alphaproteobacteria > Acetobacterales > Acetobacteraceae > Acetobacter > Acetobacter sp. JWB. Next base: position 205,497 of record NZ_CP030871.1, read on the forward strand.
TTGCTCTATCTATTGGAAATGGAATAGTCTTTTTTAACGGTAAATTGTGGAATTATAGAAAACGGTAGCCAGCCGTGCAAACCAATCGAACCGATCGGATCAGACAGCATCATGGAAAACACTTTAAAGCGTATTTGTGAACTTCAGCCTTTCTATTCTTCGTCAAACACACCAAAGATGCAGGAGCGGGGCAGACTCATCCGATCCACGTTGGTGCAGAATCTACACGCGCGGGAAGATCGACTTGCTTCGGCTTTAGGTAGTTATGGGAATGACTTCACCGTCGATGGATCAGACGGAATTGGTCTGAAAACTGAGTTGCCATGGGTAAGATTTTGTTCAAAATCAATGTCTCCATCTGCGACTACTGGTTTTTATGTGGTATTGCATTTCTCAACTGATGGCTCGGGCGTTAATATCGCAGTAGGATGTAGTTCCTCAAAGTTCAAAAACGGCAGCAATATAGTTCTTCCGTATGAGGATATTGATAGAAGATGTCTTTGGATGCGACATGTAGTTTTGGAAGCGCTTGGATCAACAGAGCCCTTCATCGATAGCAATGACTTTGGGGCAAAAGCGCGTCTGCCGAAATCTTTTGAGCGCGCCTGTGCCCTCGTAAAGAAGATATCGTATTCCGACATAACCAATGATTTAGTGGAAAGCTGTCTCATCCAAGCAGCAAAAATGCTACGTTGCGTTTACGAAGCGCAGCGGCAAGGACGTGAGTTGTCCCCGGCAGATCAAGTCGAGATCGAGATCGTGGATGCGGCAAGGCCAGCTGCTATGTTCAGGAAGAGCCAGGGGTTCGGCCTGACGGGTGCGGAGCGCCGGGCTGTAGAAATTCAGGCTATGGATTTAACAGAACAATGGCTTACTGCTCGGGGCTACGTAGTAAAAAACACGGCGGCTTCCAGACCGTATGATTTTGAGGCCAAAAATGAAGATGGTATTATTTTCGTTGAGGTAAAAGGGACTACCAGTGACGCCGCTGATACAATCGCTATGACACATGGTGAAGTCAGGCTACACAAAGAAAACAAGGGCCAAACAGCCTTGATGCTGGTGTCTGGAATTAAACTGCACAGAGAAGGCCCATCTCCGTCTGCTACAGGAGGAGTCCTGGAGCCGATTATGAACTGGGATATTGACACATGGGATATGTCTCCGATGGCTTACCGAGTAATTCGGAGGTTATCATAGGCTCTGGGATGTGGAGATCAGTATTTACGAGCTCCATGGTCACGTCAGCTTTCTAAAAGCGAGAATTTCGTCTGCGAAGTCCAAGATGAGGGAGAAAACTGTTCGTCTTTTCTATTTTTTATATCGGTCAATTAATGCTTAGGTTGTTGGATGAATCAGGCTTTGTCGCCTTGCTTATCAGGGTGTGTCGATCAGCTTCTCTCTGGCGGCTTCGTGCATATCGGGGTGTGGCTGCCCAATGAGGGTGGGTTAATGGTATTTCAAGGAATTAATCCTGTTCCAAATAAGCCGGGGGTTTACGCGTATGCTGTTGGACAGGAAGTTCTTTATGTCGGTTCGGCGCGGTGTGGTCTGCACAGGCGAATTCGACATTATGAAAATTCAAAAAACCTGAGAACAGCCAGTCGTATCCGAGAAGAAGTTCTGAGAACTCTTTCTAGGGGCCTGGGTGTCGATGTTTATGTGATTATACCGGAAAAGGGCTTCATGCTGAATGGCGTATTGCCAGTTGATCCCGTGGCCGGTTTAGAAGAAGGGCTGATCCGGGCCATTAAGCCGAAGTGGAATCGTCGCGGAAGCCGGAGAGGGGATGAGTTTGGTGAGCTGTCGTCTCAGATGAAGGCGTAAGCGGTCATTAAATGAAACCTTATTTTTCTGCGCTTTAGGGGGTCAACGGGGGAAGCATTCCCCCTTGCCAGATGTCGAATGGGTAGCCATTTGACACTGCTGGCTCCCTTTTAAATCGTCATGTTTGCAAAGGCTGTTAGGGGATAGCGTATTGCCTCTATGGTTTGTTTCAGATTGGCAGTTGAAATGCCGGTCAGATAGGTAGTCGTCCCTTGGCTTTTATGGCTGGCTTCATGACCTAACAGGCGATCAATCCATACCTCCCGGATATTGGCGTCGGCGTTTCTGAGTTGCGTGGATACAGTATGCCGGAACGAGTGAAATGTGATTTCAGCGGGTAGCCCAATGCGGGTCTTGAGCAATGAAAAAGCCCGCCCTAATGCTGCGCCCCTGACACCCTGTTTTGAAGTCTCCAAGCCGGGGACGAGGTATGGACCGTCTGTAGTATCCTTAAGAGTCAGAATGCCAGCTTCAATTAGCTTTGAATGGACTGGCACCGTACGAGTGCCTGCTTCCGTCTTGGGTGCCCAGCCGGTTTCGCTATGGGCTCGGATAAGAAAGCAGGGGATACCGTCAACGCTCTGTAGGTCTTCTTTTCTCAGAGTGCAGATTTCGCCCAATCGCATTCCGCTATAAGCTGCAATCAGTGTGACCAGCCTGAATGTCTGTTCTGGCGCTGACGTGCTATGCCATGACGCAGAGGCCAGCAAAGCCAGTTCCTTGGTCGTCCAGCTTCTTCTGACGGTCTTCTGTCCGTTTTCGAAATTCCAGCCTGTCCAGGGATTGCGTGTGACAAACTCCCGTTGCTGTAGCTGATTCCACAGGGCAGAGAGGCGCATCATATGGTTTTTCACGCTCTTGCCACTCAAAGTTGGCAGACCTTCTTCTCTGGCCTTCTGTGCTTCTTCTTCAAGGGTAAGGCTGCTCTTGCGTTTGCCCAGTGATGCTGGAAGAGAAAACAGCAGGTCACGGAACCCCCCGGCCTTTTCGCCGCCGATGATAGACACGGGCGCATCTCCAAACGCTTGCAGAAAGAGGTCTACGGCTCGCTGGGTCGCTTTCTTGGTGTCAGCACTGGCATGGGGATTATCCAGCACAAAGCGTTTCAGGGCACTGGAAAGCATTAAGGGTTGGGCTTTGGGTGTTTTGGCTGGTTTCTTCACTGTTCGGGGGTTTGGCAGCAATGCTGTAACTGGCAAGGACCCCGTTTCCTGAGCAGATGAAGGTAGGTTCACGCTCTGCAAATCCCGCAGTGCAACCCGCAGTCCTTCAAGCCTGCTTAAAGCGTCCGGTTCAACCAGCACAGAGTGGGCTTGCATGAATAATTCTGTGGTTCTGGCGTGAAGGAGGGATGCCCGTTTGCGGGCTTCATTCTGATAGCCAGTTTTTAAAGAAACCCAGATTTCCCGCCGGTTTAAGGCTGCTCGCAGGGCAGGGGGAACTATACGGCGAAAGTGGTAAGTGGTGCCTCGGACACGGAGCATAAAATCTTCCCTCAGTGGGGAAGGACGATGGAGCAAAGACAGCCTTTGCCCCTCATTCAGCCGAAAAATCGTGCTATTTCAGGTGTCTGTGGTGCGAACTGCGGGACTCGAACCCACTGAAGTAACTTGCATGACCTATAACATATTGTTTTTAAACAATATTCTGAATGCTTACGTAAGAGTTTGTGTAAGACTTTGTGTGAGATCGGTCAAGGCTTTTAATAGAGTAGGTGCCGTGACAGGAAACCTAATCTCGTGAGCATGGATGACCTGAGAAAATGTTGTTTTTTATTTTGTAAAACGTCATTAGAAGCTTCTGGAGGATGAGCTTATTTGTAGGTGCATTCGCTTCAACATGAGTGGGGAAATTACGACAGTTTGGAATTTGGTAGGTATGAGTTTTGATATTTTTGTGTATCTCATAATCTCAACCATCTAATTCTTTTGGCTTTCGGATGTCTAAAATGAATCTATGTTAATAAAAATACGGCAGGATATCATATCCAGTTATTCTAGACTTTCAATGGAAGGCAGAGATTTAAAGCGATATAATTTGATGATGATAAAACAAATTAAAATGTTGTCTTGTTACGGCGCCTTGCTACATTATCGCTAATATCTTCTGGGAATAAGGTGATTAAAATGACGGATGAAGATTCAAAGCCGAGAGTTTTGGCGATTATCGCATTAGACGAAGAGTATTCCGCTTTTTTGGAGGAATTCCCAGATAAAAAAGATTTATCAACGGATACTCAATTGCGTTTTGAGCATGAGACAGGCGAAGCTCAAGTTAGATTATTCTCCGTCTTATCAAACAAGATGGGAGCAAAAAGTGCAGGATTTTCGGCGGAAGAAACAATCAAATCGTTAAAGCCTCAAGCTGTTGTAGTAATAGGGATTGCAGGAGGATTGTCTAACGATGTGAAATTGGGAGATGTCTGTGTTTCTAACGAAATTATAGATGTTCTTCACAATAATAAATTTGTTGATGGTCCTAACGGTCAAGGTGAGTCAAATGTTCGATTTGCTCCAGATTTTTATGCTGTAAACGCTGAGTATCTTTCGTCCTTTACTTTTTTGAAAATTCATCCAAAGCTAAAAGAAAAGTATTTTCAATGGCAAGAAACTGCTAAAGGAAATGCGCTGTCATTAGATATTACTCCAGATGCTGATGCAGAATATAATCTGGTTTTGGGGCCAGTTGTATGCGGTCCAGTTTCTGCCAGCAAAAAATTTAATGAAACACTAAAAAATATTAATCGAAAATGCATTGCTTTAGAAACTGAATCGGGAGGAGTTTTTTCTTGGTGCGATAAGTTTCATGTGCCAGTCGTCGCTCTACGAGGAATTAGCGATATGGCTGATGAACATAAAAATAGTTTGGAAACTAATAATTCTGGAAATTATCGTAAACTTGCTATGAAAAATGCGATAGATTTACTGAGATGTCAGCTTGCGAATGATAAGTTCATCGATTTTCTCAAAAAAAAACTTTAGAGGCAGATGAGTTATTTTCGTCTAATTTTGAATTATATGAAGATATTCTACCTAAATTAGAAAATACGATTCGAGGACAGTTATGTGAAATATGTACTTCTTTTCGTAGTAAAGGAGATACATTTTATATACCTCTTCCACGTGTACAAAGAGCTTTGCCGGGTTCCTCAGTGGAGAATCATGCATTTATTGTTCCGCAAAATATGTTTGATGCGGTAAAAGAAAACAAAAAGATATTTGTTCGAATTCCACGTACATTTTCTGGAAATAATTTAGGTTGGTATTTGTCGTATTTCTTAATAAGAACTCAAATTAATGATAAGCAAGTTTTGCCTATAGTTATTGAAGGGAAAGATATTGTTCCTCCTCAAAAAAGCTTAAATAGATTGTCACCGAATTTCGCTATGGATGAAAAAGTAAATAGCGATTTATATGAGAAAATATATATTATAGAAGAACCAGTTTTTTCATCAAAAACTAGGATGGATTTTTTATCACAACAAATTAAATCATTAGATGGCTACATAATTATCGTATCGAAAACTGAAGACAGAATTGCAACAATTAGTAATTTCATTCAGGAAAATTCCTTAATAGAATACACTATATGCCCTATATCGTTTTCTGAGACAGCAATTTTTTTAGAAAAAAATTTCGATATGCAACCATTTGAAGCAGAAGCGGTTGCATTGCGGTTAGATAATACATTTAGAAAATTTCGTATTGAAGTTGATCCATCGTATTTCACCCTTATAGGACAGGACACATTATTGGCACTGATCGATGCTAATAAAAGGGCAGAGTTAATACAGTTGGCTGTGCATGGATTGCTAAGTTTAATTGTTGCTTATGATCCAGCTTCAACTAGTTTAAGTAGAAGCACACGAGAACGATTTTTAAAGAAAATATGTCTTCATAAGATAAAATTAGAAGAATCTTTTATAGAAGATACCGACCTATCTGCTTTAGCGTTAGAGTTTATACATGAGTATGGTTTTAAGATTGATCAATCTGAGTTTTTGAGCCCATTTTTTAAATCTGGGCTTTTGTATAATTGTCATGGAAAAGTTTCTTTTGCATATCCTTATTTAGAAAGTTATTTAATAGCAAAAGTATTAAGAGACTATCCAGACATTGCGGTTAAATACTTTAATCCTGAAAGAAGGGATTTTGATGTTTATTCATTTGATTTGTATTGTGAAATGGGTCCTGGGAAAGATGTTGTTGACTCGATTTCAAGATATTCAGATTTTTTTGTAAATGCAGGTCAAGAAAAATATGGAAAAGAATCTATTTTTATAAAAAATAAAAAAGTTATTGACTCTTCTGTGGTAGATATTGGTTTTGTGGATATTATAAAACGCATAAGTGAAATGGCTGATAAACTTGAAAATGCCGATAATAGTAAAAATATAAGAGACGAAAAGCAACGTATTCTTGACACTCAAAGTAAAGTTATAGGTAGTTTATCTCAAAGAAATTCGTCGAAAGATTCAGAACTCGAAGATGAAATACAAGTTGAGTTTTTTATTCTTGATGGATTGTCTCGTGCATCAATTTTATGTTTGACTTTATTAGGATCGGGATCTGAATCTATTAATAAGCATATAAAAGAAGATCTTCTGAAAACTTCTATTGATACATGTAGTATTTTTATGGATATTTGGATGTATAATAGAATGCGTATTGATTTCAAAGATATAAAAAATAGTCTTTTATCAGATACTAATATTAGTGCATTTGTAAAAAGTATTAATGCTGATGAATCATCAATCGAGAAGATAAGAAAAGATCTTGCAACATTTTTGGCTTTTTTTCAAAGCAATGTTTTAATGGAGCCTATTAATCGTGTTTTATCTAATTTGTGTGGAATCGCGGGAGTGCCTGTTTTGAGCCCCATTATTTCTCACTATAAGGCGACAGATATAAATGCGAAAATTTTACAATCTATTTGGTTATTAGAAGCATCACCAGATCAAGGATTTCAGTATATTAAATCAGTTTTCCAAAATTATAATGGAGCATCTTTGTTGAGGGTTGCTATAAGTCGTTTTCTATTGGACCGTTTATATTGGCAACATTATCAAACTGATAATTCACGATTTTTTGCTAATGCTGTGAAGCAAGTTATTAAGCGTACCGGCCTCCAGTACGAAGAAAAAACTTTAAAGGAAGCAATTCAAGGTCCTGTGGATGCTTAATTTCTAGATTATCAAACATTAATACAAAGGAGAGTTCTAAAAACTCTCCTTTCATAATTAAGATGACGAATGCCTAATAAGAGTTTCTAATCTCAGATAGGACGACAACAAACATCTTGTCTGAAAAAAGAATTATTAAGATACCAAAATTCGATATATATATGTGTTTTTGATATTCCTGTTTGCCTCATAATTTTAGCCACCCCCAACCCTTCAGCTTTGAGCTGTCTGACATTTTCATGATTATAAGATTGCTTACGGCCTTTATAGACACCTTCCGCCTTGGCTTTGGCGATCCCTTCAAGCTGGCGTTCCTTTCTCAGTTCAGTCTCAAATTGAGCAAAGACACCAAGCAGATTCAGGAACATTTTCCCTACAGCGTTGGATGTATCGATGGGTTGCTGAGTGCAAATCATAGATACCTTTTTATCTTCCAAGTATCTGACAATATCCTGCAAATCACTGATTGATCTCGCTAACCTGTCGATACGAGTGACCACCAACGAATCACCGGCTCTTAAAAATTGAAGCAAGGTATCGAGTTCTTGCCTTCCTTCCCGACTAGTTCCAGAGACCTTTTCACCCCGGATAATGTCACATCCTGCTTTTTGGAGTGCTGTTTCCTGTATGGTCAGGTCTTGGTCTGATGTGCTTACTCTTGCGTATCCGTATTTCATCCTTTCGTTCCTTATGGGTTATAGGGATGGCGTGACTAACCACTCCCTAATTCCATTATAGACCCAAAAGGGAGATAATACCGGGGTAAGGGGCTATGTCCCTTTAGGGACTACCTAAAAAAAGCACAGAAAATAATTTTCGTGATTCACATAATAAAAATCATTTCACTTTTATTGCTTGAATCTCCTTGTGCCGGGCTTTCAGCTCTTCGTCAGACAAAGAGTAGGCAATAGCGACGCATTCTTCTTTGAAAAGATCACGATCAAGTCGCTGATCATATTTTTCCCGTCTGGGACGGGTTTGGGTTTCGTAGGAGACGACTTCCTTCCGGATATTCGCCATCCGGGTGGTATGGGCCTTCATAGCAGGTGAATATTCTTCTTGTTTCTTTTGTTGTTCTGAGAATCGCCTGCAATGTGTATTCCATTCAGCGTCATACACACTTCTGTATGCCACATAGATATTAATATATTTCTGCTCGTCCTCCGGCTTTATGCCAGTGACGACAAACGGTAATATATCGAGAGCCTTCTGAATTGGCCTGTCATATTCGTTCTGATGGACCATTGTTCCGTAGACCAGTTCCCATATGAATACGTCCTTGAATCTTATGGTTGCATGCATGGTTCTCCGGACGTCCTGATTTTTTATGCTCTCCCTCAGATCATGTTGAAAACTCTTTCTGGCAATGGAAAGCTGGACGCGGGACCAGAACTCATCGTGTAATTCGATTGGGATAAAGGAGAGGATATCCTGTGTGGTAAACTGGAAAGAGGTGTCTGACCGACGTACGAATGCATTGTCCAGAAATCCCGCAGTAGCAGACCACCCCTTATGAATAGGACGAGCCATGACCTCAATTACGGCGTCTGTGATTCCACCGGTCAGAGCCTGACGACGCTTTTGCCGTTCCAAGGCTGACATGGGCTTACCTGTTTTTGCTGGCCTGCCCCGTTTTCTGGGAGCCGGAATTTTCGTTTCAGTCATGTGTTATGTCATAAATTATTGTGATTCACATAATTAAAAGAAAAACCCCGTCGGTGATAGGCACGTTTTTCACTGGTCCTGACAGTTTTCCAGGAGTGGAGAGGCGTCTCCACCGTTCTGGTTAAAATTTTGTCCCAAAATCACCTGTTTTTGGAATATGCATTATTTGCATCTCATGCGTTTAATAATGCATAGCTGATACAGAGGTTATGGGACGGCTTTCAGGCTGTTCATGGCTCTCCATGCCGTCATACGTGATACCTGAAGCAGTTCACTGACTTCGCGGGAGGAAAGTCCTCTTTGCTTCATAGCGCGTGCCTGAGCCGTCTTTTCAGGCGATAGAGTGGAACGTCTTCCGGGGCGTTTTCCCTTGGCTCTGGCGACATCCAGGCCAGCCATGATCCGCTCACGAATAATGTTGCGTTCAAACTCCGCGAAACCAGCGAGAAGCAGAAGGAACAAGCGACCACCTGCGCCTGAGGTATCAATCCCAAGGTTAAGGATACGCACAGCAATCTGCCGTTTTTTCAGGATGTCTATTAAAGAAAGAACATCCACGGCATTACGGCCAAGCCTGTCGAGTTTCGCAACCGTCAGCGTGTCACCTGCCTTCAGTCGATGAACCAAACGGCTGAGTTCTGGTCTCTGCTTCCATGATGTTGCGCCTGAAAGCGTCTCCGTAATGACGCGGTCGGATGGTATCCCTTCCTTCTGAAGATCGCTGGTCTGGCTGTCGGTGCTCTGCTTTGTCGTGCTTACTCTGGCATATCCATATCGTGTCATTGTTCCTCTCCTTTATTGATACATGATCTTGGTATCCGTTCTCGTGTTTGGATGCTTAGGGAGAAGTGTAACAAAAACAGGTGTTTAAGGGATAACATCCGGTGGATTTTTCCGGGTTTTCCGGGGGTGTTCATAAGATGGAGACATGACAATGACGATGAAATCCCGCCAGTTTCCGCCGGTTTGGTAGCTTCTTATGGATATTGAGGTCATGGGCCAGACATTCTGGCTGAACGGAATCAAGGGAACTGTAAAAGACGTTCGGAAATGGACATCGACTACAGTTCAGTCGACTGGACAGGGTACGATTACCGACCTTGGGTATGGTGTGTACAGGACAAGCGCTCCTCAGATATTCAGCACAACTCAGGAACATCAAGATTTCTGGATAGTTTCTCCCGGTGGCCGACAGGAGAAAGTTGAAGTAAACGGTGATATTGGTAATGGTCAAACAGTATTAGTGGTCTGGGGAAGCGTTAAAGGTAATAATAACGGTTATAATTTAGTCGTCAGGAATTTCACGACCAATCAAGGGTGGAATCTCCTCAGGTGTCTGCCAAATTCGATTGCTTACAAAGGAACTAAAGAGCTAACGCTAAAATATCTTGGTTATATCTTTGTTCCTCTTATAATTCTGACTCTGGCCTACAGTAATCTTCCTCCTCGAAATAACAATCTTGGAGGTGTTTACCATTCAGATAGAGACTATCGCGCCACTCACCCGACGTTCACTCAATCAGATATCCGTCCATTTCTAAATATCGATATATTTATGGCGATTCCGATATTGATATTCGTTGGTTATCGAAAGCGAACCAAGCTGATTTGGCAAAATTATAATACTGCGATGGTTTGTATCAATCAGGCCATTAACAACAATCCTCAATTCGTTAAATCTCTGGAATCATGATGAAAAAGACATTTTTCATTTTTACAGCCCTGACTCTTGCTCAGCCTGTGACCGCATCTGCTCAGACGATGGTACAATGCATGATGGCACGTAATCAGGGCATGATAATTCCGGCTTGTAATAAAATTCTTGGCTTATCGACGGAACCGGCCAAAGCTCCAGAAGATAATGGCGGTCTGCATCTGAAGCAGGTTATTGAGTATAAAGCTCCATCTAACAGTGTTGGACAAGCATCTATTCTTGGCTTGACGCTAGGGATGTCATTAGAAGACGCAAGAAAAATCATGACGGCTCATTGTGAGGGCGAACCCCATCAGAGCAATACTTTTTTGACAGTGGTACATAAGGGAGTGCAGGTTAAGACGCAATTCTTCCCGATGCAGTTAGGATGTTTGATAAAGGGAGATGGTTTGCGTGTAACATTTTCTCCGCCCGTTTCAGGGAATGTCATAACGAAGATAGAGAGGACAGTTTCTTACCCTGCTGATGCGTCACCAAGTTTTACTGGCCTCAAAGCGGACTTGGCTGAAAAATATAATATCCATCTCATGAAAAATGATACTCAGGACATCATTTACTCATTGGAAGATGGGAGCATAAGTGAAAGACCTGAAGGTTCTCTTCTGGTGCCAACACGGAAAAACCCGGATTACGCACCGACTGCACAAGCATATATATTTGTTAACATCAGAAGCGTTTCAGGAAATCCGGAGAATGTTTCATATATGGAGATTTTTCTCGAAGATACAGGGGCAGAGAACCGCTTGAATGATGAGGTAATTAAGCAAATGAATGCCTTTGTTGATGACAAGCTTTCCACAAACACAGTGAAAGCAACATTATAAAAACACTTTTTATGCTTCATCATGGGGAGGCGCTATAACAGTGCCTTTTCTGATATCTCTGGAAATGAGATGGCAGAAAATAAGAAAAACTCGATAATAATATATTAAATTCATACCGATATAAACTCGGTCTGTTTCAACATTGAATAATAATAATTCCTGAAATTCGTTATAATATAAAATATGTATTATAATAGTATTGCCAGGCATGGACTACGTTGACCCGTTTCACGGTTCACTCTGCCCAGACTGGCAAGGGGTTTCACCCCGTTGACCCCATTTGAGTGCAGGAATTTTATATAATGGAAAATAACGAAATAAATAAAGGCAAAGCAGGAAGGCCAAATATGAGACGAATGGAAACCCGTCTCTCCATTCGTGCAAACCGTGAAGAACTGGAGGCATGGAAGCAAACCGGACGTGAAGCCGGGTTTCACAATCTCGCCAGTTATTTCCGGTCTTTGATGTCTTCCAGATATTTTGTGAATGACGAAAAGAAATATCTTCTGGCAGAGTTGAATGAAGCCACCAATCAGGTCGCACGATGTGGGAATAACCTGAACCAGATAGCCCATCATCTGAATGCTGGTGGACATGAGGACGCATCACGAGCGGTTTCTGAATGTCGTGACATCATCAAGACCATAAAGCGTATTATCATGGATATTCGAAGATGATTATCAGCTCAGAGCCTCTTATTGCCTCTCGTGGGTGTGGGGAGACCTGTGATCATGTTTTTCGGGGCTCTGGAAATGAGTCCATAGACGTGATTCAGGGATCAGAGTTTGATGTTATGCAGACTTTTGATGAAGCCAGAGATAACCACGACAAATATGCGGTGTGCCATTTCAAGATCAATCCCAAGCGAAACATTACGCATGAGCAGATGTTACAAAGTGTCAGTATGTTGGCTATGGAATTTGGCTTTGATCCGGATACCTGCACAATAGTCAGACATAGGAAGGCCAAGGCGGGTGAACCTGATGCGGATGAGCACTATCATCTCTATGCATCATGGCGGAATAGTGCTGGCAAATGCCTGGACAGCAGTTACATGAGAGTCAGACAGGAGAAGATTTCCCGGACGTGTGAGGTTCTGTTTGGTCATGACATTGTAAAGGGACGCCATCAGGTTGCTGTCATCCGCCAGCTCCGGGATGAAGGTAAGGCTGATATTGCGGATTATATAGAGGTTCATACACCAGACCTGTCTGAACCAGTTCAATCTGCTTTTACAGCCATCCAGCATCAATCAGCCTTGCGTCAGGGGGTTAACCTCGGAAAGCTGAGACAGTCGATCAGAGACCTACGTATAACCTCAGAATCATTTTCAGAAATGGTTGAGGGGTTAAGTGCTTTGGGCGTGAGTATCCAGAAAGGAGAAAAAGCCAATACATACATTATCGTGAATAACGAAAATAATAAGTTTCTTGGTTCTGCCAATCGTCTGTTTGAAATGAAGAAGGGGGAGTTTGCCAACCTGTTTGAAGCCTTACAACAGGGAAAGGATACGACCTTTGCACTGTCTGAAGGTGAGAGCCCAGTAAATGCTTCAGAGATGACAGGTGAGAAGATTCTCTCTCCTATGCCTCAGGTTATACCGGAGCGCACTTTACTGTCGTCTGTGCCCCAACTTACGACCAAAGGTATACCGTCAGGAAATGGAGTTTCTGACATCAAAGCAGATCATTTTGCGATGACTGATAGTATGTCGCGTGAACAGAAGGCTTCCATTGCTTTCCAGAATGAAGAAGCCAACAGGAAAGCATCTGTCGAAAAAGAGACACTAGCGAACCAGCAAAAATTTGCAGATGATCTGTTACAGATGATGTCTGACTTTGATAAGAAATGGAAACATGTTCCCAAAGAGCCATTTTCCGATCCTGCCAGTAGAAATCGTGTGAAGGTAAGGGAAAAGCATGAGAGTATCCTGAAGCCATTAAGAACCAGATATCATGTGGAACGGCAGAAATGGTTTAATGGCTCATCCACACGTAAGGCGCTCCAGGAATTCAACAATGCCTTAAAGAAGCTGAGATATGAGAGAGATGATTTTAAGGCGTTGGATATTCTGAATAATGAGAGTGATTTTTTATATTGTATGAATTGGATGGCGGATTTCTACGTAGCTGGTCGTGAAAGAAAGCTTCGGGAATGGCAGACTGATAACTCTGTTAAAAGCTACCTGAAGGCAAAAAAAGATTTTGATGAGCTATATGGCTACATTCAGAAAACAGGAGATGTAGAACTTCTGCGAAATGCTCTAAAGAATCCTGTTTACGCATTCCAACAGATGAGGAAAACAAAAGATATTGAGGCAACCATGACAGCAATGAACAGAGTAGGGATAAAGCCATTTCAATAGAGAAAAAGAAAAACGTGAAAAATGATATTATCCCTATATATACATAGATTTTTTCATTTATTGTTGATTTTAATATATAATCATGGTAGATATAAAAAAGCCCTTGAGAGATTGGCGTCTCTAAAGGGCGGGATTGCAGGGAGGAGGAAGAGAACGCCCCCGCAAGAGATTTTGTTAGGTTGGATTGTAGATAGAGTAATTATAGCACAACGTCAACAATAAAAATAGAATTTCTCTCTTTTCCTTCTTATGGTTTTCAAATGAAGACTTCCTGTGGTCCCAATTTTTGGGAAACAGAAGATGGAACAGATATGTAAAAAAGTTATTAAAGAAAATGATATTCCTGACGTAAGGGAATGCCTGAATGAAGAAAAGTTTTCATCTGAAAGCTTTCTGCCCCCTGACATTTCGACATTCTGGGATGTTTCAAGATTCCCGACAAATCGGGATGGTTCTGAATGCTATGTAAGCATTTTAGGATTCTGGAAAGATTTCTGGCGTCCAAAATATTATGATCCGGCCACTCAGGAACAAAAGCCAGGTAACAGAATTTTCAGAAGATATTTTCCTGCGACAGAAGAAGGAATGCAGGGAATCAGGGGCTTGATATTGAGCAATAAATTCGAGGCTCTGTATCGTTCTCAGGCATTCTTTCCGAAGATCAGAAAGACCCAGAGAAAAGAGGATATTTCAGCCATATCTCATGCATGGCTTGATCTGGATATCAATAGGCTTGGTGAAAAACGGAAGCTTATCAGGGGAGACAGGGCAAAAGGTATTTTTGACAGGTGGGTTGATAATGATCACTATCGTCCTGAACTCTTTCAGGAATGGCAATCTCTGGATGATTCAGGCAAAGCTGAATGGCTTATTTCTCATTGCGTGAATAACGAAATACCAGAACCCACTGAAGTTGTGTTGTCTGGTGGTGGAGCCTACCTGTTATGGCAATTCACAGATACTGTGTTTATCCGAAGACGACGCAGGAAAGTTGGGCAGAAAAATCCATCGCGTTCTTATATTGATGTCATTGAGGATATCCATAGGAACCCGAAACAGGCTGGATTATCTGATGGCAGATATCACACCGTGCTCTGCTCAGACTGTTTTGAGGATTCCAGGATCAATCAATTATAAATATTCTCCTTTGGGACATTCATGCCGGTCAGTGTGGTTTAACGAAGATAATCGTTATAGCTCGGACGACTTCAAACAGCGTGTTCTGGGTATTGCACCCTATGCAGGAAAACAACGATATCAGCAGGCAAAAGAGATTGACGCTATTCGTGCGAAGGCAAGAAAGCAGGGAGAGAAGACCTACAGGGACAATGCCCTGAAATGGAGCCAGAAGGCATCTCTGAAGGCTGAGAGCCCTGATCATGGGAATATCGTCCAGTTTCCTGCCAAAGCCTCTAAAAACTCACCCTATAAGCAATCAAGGCGTATCATTGGTGATCTGAAGGAACTGGCAAAGCTGAGATGGGGTGGAATTGTCATGGAAGGCTACAGGGATATGTTCTGTCATATCGCTGTTTCCATGGCGTCAGCACATTTCCAGAATAATCCTAATGAGTTGTTGCCCTATGTGAAAGCCCAGATGGAAGATATTATTCCCTCTGATTATCTGGCTCAGCATTTTGAAAGCGATAATATCACGAGCCTGAATAAACTGATGACTGCGTGTGATGTGTCTGATGTAAAACCGGGTTTCTGTTCATGGCGGTATGCCTATACCATTGACCGGATCATTGAAAAACTTGCGATCACGGAAGATGAAATGAAGCATCTGGATTGTCTGGTTTCCAGGAGTATCAAGAAAGAAAGGCGGAAACAGACGGACAAGGTTTATCAAGCCAAAAAGCGCAGGAATGCAGGGTCTGTCAGAAGAGAACACTATGAAGGGGAGGCACTCTCAACAACCAAACCATGGGAAAAACTTGGAATATGTCGGAGGACATGGGAAAGACGACAAAAGAAATCCCAGAGAGCTTCTGTTGATAGTGACGTTAAAAGCTCTGAATCAAACCTTCTGACAAATGTTGAGTGACTAAAATTTTTTCACCATAATTTTCTATAGGTTCTTATTTTGTTTTGATGTGTCGTAAGTCTATCGCAAACAATATATAGGTTCGTAGGTTGGGGTGTAGGAGTATAAATTTTCATAGACCAAGGATTTGTTATCATGTTTTCAATTTATTGATCTTCAGAATTCAGAAATTAAGGGAGAAGAGAAAGGGTGGGGGTAGGTCCAGGATGCCCCTTCCTGCTTCTCCCATGGATAAGATGCCGGCAACTCACATGAGAAAAAATTATAAAAAATAAAAAAGTTTGTCCCTGAATCTTATCGTCATCTTACAGCTCAAATCCTGTGGATTATTGGCATTATGATTGTTGTGGGTGAGATGGCACTTAAAACCCTATAGAAATGAATTTTAAGCCTCTCCCATAAGTGTCCTGATATCCCAGAAATCCGGATACTGCATGGACTCAGCCACCTGAACGATATTTTCAAGATCGATACCATCCAGATATCGCTTTACGCCTTCTGAGTGATGTCCGTATTCATGGCCGAGAAAATCATCAATCCAGAGTTCTCTGATGCTGGTGTCGCCTCCGGGCATATTTCTGAGTTTGGTGGAGACATTATGACGAAAGCTGTGAAAAACAATAGTAGAGGACTTGATACCAAGCCGGTTCTTGAAGGTTGAGAATTTTCCTCCAAAGCCCACGCTTCGTTTTTTATCCCTTCCGCTGAATGTCAGTTCGTTAAAGAGGTAATAATTGGCACTCTTGGCCCATTCCAGAATCCCAGCTTCAATCAGTTTGTGGTGGATAGGAACAACCCTTTCACCGGCCTCAGTCTTGGGGTTCCACGCCTCCGCTGGTCTGTTGCGTCGTGGCAGATGCTCACAGATATTGAAACACCAGACGCCTTTGATGTTGATGACATCCAGCTTCCGCAACCGACATATTTCTTCCAGCCTCATCCCTGTATACGACCCAATGCCGACAATCATACCAAATGTTCTTTGGGAAATCTGGCCGGGAGGCCATGGGGTGTCGATGAGTTTCCGCAGGTCGTCCTCAGGCCATGCTTTATAGCCATCGCCCTTCAGTTTTCGGCCAAAAGACCAGTCTTTGAAGACATTGGAGCCTCGGTTCACCAGTTCCTTTTTTTCATGAAAGGTCCATAGGATCGACATCTTGGAGAAATGGTTTTTGATGGTTTTGGTTTTGAGAAGGGCTTTTATGCGGTTCCGCTTTGCATATTTAATAAGTTCATCAACCGTAAGTTCCTTGGTTTTACCCTTTCCATAGGTAGCGGGAATCTGGGTCATCATTTCGATATATTTATCGGCGTGCTTACTGGAATAAGTGCGGATAGGTTCATCGCCATTGATTTCAATCCATCTGCGATAGACGTTAGTCATCATAGCCAGTTCGCTGTTTGGCTTGTTTTTAATCTCTGGTGACGTCATGAAGGTAGAGACTGCTTCCGAGAACAGGGGAGAGGGTTTCACTTCCAGTTGTTGGAAGACAGGAGCCAATGTTTCCCGTAACAGTGCAGACTGATTTTCAAAGACCTTGATGGTTTCCTGATGGCCTTGGACTCTGGACGCAAGGATTTCACCTGAACGGATCAGCTTTTCCATTGCGGGTTCGGCTGTATTCTTGAGATATCCGGTGAGCGCTGTCATGCGGTCTGTCTCTCTGACATGGGACAGGAGATGTTCAGCGTTAATGGTCTTGTATTGGGTGATCAGCGACTCAATTTCGAGCTGATATGACCGGATTATGGCCTCAAGGAAATTCCTGGCATTATCATTGTCAAGATATGACCGTACGCATTCTGTCAGGCTGTCTCTTGTTTCCTGAGCTCCGCTGGTTTCCGGGGGAAGGATGGAGCGTCTGAGAAGGTCAGCATAATCCTGCTTTTCCTCATCCGATATAATCCACGGTTCATGAGCCATCGCGTGTTCGATCTTTGCAAAAAGTGCCTGTGTTCGTTAGTATGCTGTTCCAGCACGGATCAGTGCGATTTTCCTTGATCTGGTGAACAGCGAAAAGCAGATTTCATTCTTTTTAAGAGCATCACGGAATCGTGATGGAACCCGCGTTCTGAAATAGAAACCTGTTGCCCTGGACTGGAGCATGTTTCTGCCTTGTTCATCGTCCCCCGCCAAAGTCTGTGTAAGACCTTGTGTAAGAGTTTGCGGGGTCTGTGTTTCTGGAAATCCAGAATAATGAACAAAAACAATGAGTTATGGTGGTGCGAACTGCGGGACTCGAACCCGCACGCCTTTTACAGGCTGGAGATTTTAAGTCTCCTGCGTCTACCATTCCGCCAAGTTCGCGCAGATGCAATGATGCATCTCTGATGATTGAAAGCGTTTTAGCATGGTCGGAGAGAACTGCAACAGTATGTTTTATCGAGCAGCGTGTAAAATTGGTCCAAAGTGTTGTAGCCAATTTTCGGCTTGCTGTCTGTGAGGGGTGAATGTGTCAACCATTTTCCAGAACTGGGCACTATGGTTCATATGTTGCAGATGGCTTAATTCATGGGCAATCAAATAATGGCGTACAAAAAATGGTGCCATTATTAAACGCCATGACAACATTATACGTCCAGAAGATGAACAACTTCCCCAACGGCTTGATGTGTCACGAATATCTAACCGTGTAGGACGTAATCCAACAGCTTGGGCCACGCAGTGCATTTCTTGAGTAAGAATTTTGGTTGCATGTTGCTTAAGAAAGTCTTCCACGCGTCGCGCAAGAAAAGACGGATCTCCGCTTACAAAAAGGCAATCATTTTCTAGCCACGCACCACCTTTGCGATGAGGAGCATGGCAAATTGTATAGTATTTATCTTGAATAGGAATATGGGAACCAATAGCAAAATGTGGTGTTTGCACTAATTTTTCAAGGCGTATTGTAATCCATTGCGCTTGTTTATGTACAAAATCCAAGGCCTGTGTGTAAGGGAACCCTTTAGGCAAAGTAACAAGAATAGCCTGTTCTTTTGCAGAAATTCGTAAGATACAGCGTTTGGCTTTTGTTGAAACGCGCCAAATTATTTTTGCAGAACCATATCCTTGCAGCATAACATGCTCTGGCCAAGATGAATGTTCTTTGCAATTCAAGAAAACATCTTTCCGGGTAAAGGTTTTTTAGAGAGATTCCTCAGTAGGAAGGCCGGGCCAACGAACAATGTAATCTTCCAGTGCCCCTGCGCGTCTTTCACTTATACAGCGTCCTGCAGCAGATTCACCCGCGGTGATAACAGATTGGGCAGTATGCGTTAGCAATGGGTGCCACTGTGGTAGGCCACGCCCTTCCGAAAGACGGCGATATGCACAATCAGGCGGTAACCAATCAAGTTCGGGAATCATCTCTGGTGTTAGAGTAATGCAGTCTTGCACTTTGCGATGGCGTTGCGCGTAATCTGTGCATTGGCATGTTTTAACATCCAAAAGACGGCACGCAACAGATGTGTAATGCAGTTCTTCCGTGTCATCATCACGCAGTTTGTGCAAGCAGCAGCGTCCGCATCCATCACATAGGCTTTCCCATTGCTCTGTGGTCATTTCTGTAAGTGGGGTTGTTTCCCAAAAAGGTGCCGTCATTGTGCAATGCCAAAAAAGAGGGAGAGGAAGAAACTTACGATTAAAGGTTTCTTAAGAAGAGGCCAGATGATGAGCTGTAGGCATGCGCTTTGGTTTGCCCCCAGTTCACGTGCTGTAGGTCCCCATGCTTCTGGTAGGGTTTCAAGTTTGGCAAGCGGCCATAGTGCAAGCAAAGGTAAGCTTAAGGCACCCTGTAAAAAAGGAGTATAAGGTGTGTTGATGACAACAGGCAAAAAAATACTAAGAACCGATGCTGGAATAAACAACATAAAGAATGAAATATAAAAAATGCGCCCAGCATGTATGGCAAATGCCAGCATGAGCAGAACAAACACAAGAAATATGCTTGTTATACTTATGCAGACAAATCCCCATAAAAAAGAATAAGGCAATGGGATTTGCATCAGAGAAGGAATCACTTGCGGAGCGCCCATTGTTCAAAGTGTTCTGCAATGATGTTTAAATGATTTATCCAGAAGATATCATCAACAACAAGGGGCGCAGCCAAGTGGCGTAAGGTGGTATCCACGGCCATATCTCTCATGGATGGTAGAGATGGCCATGCGTTAGAAAATGCTTGCTGCTGCTGTGCCTGATCAAGCCATGATACAAAACTGAGCGCGGTAGCAGTGGTGGCAGAACTATGTGGCACTCCCCAGCCGTAACGCACCTGTAAGCGTTGTTGCCAACAGATGCCAAAACGCTTGGTATCTCCATCGGCTGTGTTCAGCATTTCCCCGGTAGGCGCAAGTCCCATAAGGGCGCCACCGCTTTTTAAAATCTGCCCGGCTTCTTCCGGGGTGGACCACCAGACAATATAAGGCCGTAGCTGATCCAGTTTCCGGAAGGCCCGTATTAACCCATCTTGAGTGTTGAGTGTGCGGTAAACCATTTCGGATGGTACGCCATCAGCCAGTAGGGCAATTTCTAGCGTGGTGCGTGGGTCACGCCGTAGGCTGCGCCGTCCCGGATGGCGGGCAACGTCCCAAAAGTCCGCCCAGTTGGGGGGGGTGTCAAAACGTGAGCTATCCCACGCAATAGCGTAATCAATGCTGGTGGAATAATTGGGTTGTGCTGCATCTTCAGGCAAAGGGGCAAGCAGGCCTGCGCTGCCTCCTATCGCCAGACTGCTATTTTCCATCATGACCGCAGCCCAATGTTTGGGGCTGTTTTTTTCCTGTTGCTGGAGAGCGGTTAGAGATCCGTCCCATCCAGAGGTGATGATGCGGTGATGTGTCTGACGTGTGTATCCGGCAAAAAGGATTTTTTTCTGTATGTCACAAATCCTGCCCGAGAATGTCAGAACCCGTAAGGCGGCGTCTGCATGCGCAATTGTGTGTTTATGCGCAGGACGCGCCTGAACCATTTGAGGGGCAAGAGAGATTACGCCGCCGCCCAACCCAGCCAGCAGGGCTTTCCGTCGGGAAATGATCCCGGCAGAAGGCGCTTGTTTCTGAGGGTGGGGTGACGGTGTCCCGCTGGAGCGACCGTGCAGGAAAGAAAAAGAAAACAGGGTGACCTCGCGCATATAGTGCCGCCAAATGAAGGCAGATGAGTTTAGCCTTATTTTGCATCCATCGGAAAGGCGATAGCGTTCTGTGGTTGCCAAGCCAATATGGCCTTGTTGCCGGGGCGGAGTTCACGCGGCAAATGGACCAGGGGGCGGTGAGCTATAATTTCCGTGCCATCCAAGGTGCGAAACCGCATGGCAATGGCGTGGCCAATGTGATGGGCGGAAACAAGAGTGCAGGCAATATCTGTTTTATCTTCTATCTCCATGCCACCGGAGCGAGGAAACAGAACGGAAAGGCGGTCAGGCAGAATGCAAATGCTGGCCAGATCATTTTCTTCTAGATTGTAATCGGCCACAGCTTCCACTGTCTCGCCCGATGGCAGGCGCAATTCGGCAATGTCATCCTCTATAAGTAATACCTTGCCGCTGATAACATTGGCATCCCCAAACTGTGCTGCCACGCTTAGGCAAGCAGGGCGGTTTAGTAGGGTGGCCACATCTCCTATCTGTAACAGGGTGCCATTTTGCATAACGCCAATCTGATCTGCCGCTATCATACAGTCCTGCTTCTGGCGTGAAAGCAGCAGAATGCTCAGTCCTATGGCATGGCGTAACCGATCCAAAAATGTGATTGCACGCCGGATGGTGGGGTGGTCCATGTTTTCGAAAGACTGATTCAGAACCACAACATCGGGCTGCATGATCAGGGCGCGCGCTAGCTGCGTCCGAAATATCTGTTCTGCATTGAGTATGCGGGCCGGTTGGGCACGCAGGGCTTCCAAGCCAGTCAGGGCCAGTATTTCAGCCCCGCGATGTGCGATTTCAGATTTATGAAACGTGCCACTGGCGCGCAGGGGCAGGAGAATATTGTCCAGAACGGAAATGTGCGGAAACAAGGGCGCGTGCGGGCCTATTGTTGCCAGTTTTTTATGGCCAGATGTGTTTAAGTTATATGGTGTGCCGTTAATTTCTATCTGCCCAACCGTAAAGGGGCGTCTGCCAGCCAATGTTTCTGCCAAACAGGTTAGATCCGCATTGTCTTGCCCGATTCCCAGTATGGCTGTGCAACTTCCCGCCGGTAGAAAAAGCGTGAGGGGTTCTGCGTTGTGAAAGAACGCTAGATTGTGAACCGCCAGTGCTGTGGATGAGCCATGCGTGGTATGCATGCAACTATGTCCCTTTCCGTGGGTTAGAAGTAAAGTGCACTATATTTCAGGCAGGTAAACGGAGGTTTCTTTCATGTCTTCAGATAAAATCAAAGAAGTAAAAGCAGCAGGTGAAGCCGCAGCCGACACGGCGCGGGACGAATTGGAAGCCGTAAAAGCGCATCTTGAACGCCTTGTGACCCAGCATCTGGTGCCAGCGCTGGGCCGTGCAGGGGATAAAGCCGGCACGCTGAAGGAGCAGGCGGTTGCCAATGCGCGCGAACTGGCCGATCATGCACAAAGCGATCTTGCTAAGCGTAATCGTGGTCAGTCTTCATGGTTGTCCATTGCCATTTCCGGCGTGGTGGGCTTTATCCTTGGGCGTCTGTCACGCTGACGCTTGTGCGTCATCTGAACAAAGGTAGCCTCGGAGCCCATGCGTATCTTTGATCTTGGTAAATCCGCCCTGAATGCTCAGTCTAACCTGATGCAACAGATGGCCATACGATACGGCAAGCAAGCCGTATTGTTGGCAATGGCGGCAGTATTTGGACTATTTGCCCTGATTACAGGGCATGGGCTCCTTTGGGTGCTTCTGGTTTTTGTCGGGCATTTTGGCCCGGTAGGTGCGGCGTTTACAGTATTCGGGCTGGATGTGTTTGTGGCTCTGGTTTGTGTGCTGTTTGGCCGTCGTTCTTACCTGACAGTGCAGGAAGTGGAAGCCCGCATTGCCCGTGACCGCAATATCACCATGATGCGCGACTCCATGACCATGGCAGCCGTAACGGCAACCGTTGCAACAGCCATGGGCCGTGGTGGATCTCGCAAAGTGTGGGACGTTGTGCGGCGGAAAAAGGACTGAAATCGTCCACTCTGGACGAAACCATAGGTTCCATTCCAAATTTGCATTGGCGCGCAGGATTTTTTCTGTAAATGATGGCGCTGTCTTTCGTGAGTGTGCAAATTGTTTGCACGCTCACTAGTGTGGGTAGGGAATGGAACCGAATCATCATCCCGTTATGGCCAATGAGCCCCGCCGTTTCTTTGGATATCGGCTGGCGCGTCTTGCTGCTGTGTGGCGGCGGGAGATTGATGCCGATCTGCGGGCCTTCGGCCTGACAGACGCCACATGGCGGCCCATTTATTATCTCAACTTCTCCAAAACACCCATGCGCCAGACAGATCTGGCCCGCTCCCTCTCCTTGGAAGCCCCTTCACTGGTGCGGCTTTTGGATGTGCTGGAAAAGCGTGGCTACGTGGTGCGTGAAACGGATGAAGAAGATCGCCGCTCCAAACTGGTAAGTATTACGGAAGAAGGGCGCAGTGTTGCTGCTCTTGTCAGCCGTGTGGCGGATGAAGTGACAGCCCGCCTAACGGAAGATGTTTCCACCACGGAGCTGGAAGAATGCTGCGGCGTTCTTGACCGGGTTGAGCAAGCCGCCCAAAACCACCGGGATACCATTGGTGGTGATAAAAGAGGCATGCGGTAATGCCAGTTTCCAGAACAGTGCCATGCTAGCTGAATTCAATATATTTGGTGTTTTTATTGCACCTATTGTCGTGTACGCCCTAGCGGCGCTGCCGATTACAATGTGTGTTCGCTTCGTGTTGTGGTGGAGCGGCCTTCTGGGCTGGTTCTGGCATATCGCGTTGTTCGAAGTATCGTTATACGTCAGTATTCTTTGCCTGCTGATCCTCTACGTCTGACCCGAAAAGGCTTTTGAGTCTCCGCAATGCCCCTTCTGCGCACCCTGATACGAGTTGTTCTGACCCTTGCGGTCGTCTCACTGGCCATCGTTCTGGGGATTACCCTGTGGAACGTGTATATGATTGCACCCTGGACCCGCGATGGCCGTGTGCGTGTTTACGTTGTGGACGTGGCCCCCGAAGTTTCTGGCACAGTGGTGCAGATTCCCATCGTGGATAACCAGTTTGTGCATAAGGGTGACCCACTGTTTGTGCTTGATCCGGTGCGTTTCCGCCTTGCTATTCGTGAGGCACAGGCCCGGCTTGATGGCGCATTGGAAGATTTGAAGCTGAAACGCAATGATGCCCGCCGTCGTATGGGCTTGGGTGGCATTGTGTCGGCCGAAGAACAGGAAGTCTTTAACTCCAATGTGGCCACACAGATTGCATCTGTGGATGCAGCGCGTGCCGCTTTGGATGTGGCCAAACTGAACTTGCAGCGTTCGGTTCTGTATTCTCCGGTAAATGGTTACATCACCAACCTGAACCTGCGGGTGGGCGATTACGCCTCTGCCGGGCAGGCACGTATGGCCGTTATCGATTCCGACTCCTACTGGGTTTACGGGTATTTCGAAGAAACAAAGATGTGGGGCGTACACGTGGGTGATGAAGCCCGCGTTAAGCTGATGGGCTATAAGCCTATCCTTACAGGCCATGTTGTCAGCATTGCGCGCGGTATTAACGATACCAACGGTACACCAGATAAGCTGGGGCTGCAGGATGTGAACCCAATCTTTACCTGGGTGCGTCTGGCACAGCGTATTCCTGTTCGTATTCACATTGACCACGTGCCCGATAGTGTCACGCTGGCAGCAGGTATGACGGCAACTGTGAGCGTAGGCCCTGAACCCAGAGGCCGCCGCGGAAAGTTGACGACCTGGCTGCAAGATCATCTGTAAGCGCAGGACATGAGACAGAACATGAAGGGTCGTCGTCGCCTTGGGCTGTTTCTGGCAACATCCATGTTGTTGTCAGCCTGTACCGTAGGGCCAAATTATCAGCCAGACCGCATGAAGGTTCCGGCAGCGTTCAAGGAGACGGAGGAAGAGCATCCGGCTACGCCTGAAGAGATCGAACGCACCAACAAGGAAATGACAGAGTGGTGGTCTTTGTTCAAAGATCCCATTCTCACACGCTTGGTGGATGATGCCATTAAGGGCAACTACGATCTGCAGATTGCCGGACAGCGTATTCTGGCCGAACGGGCCATTCGTGATCGGTCTGCCGCACAGTGGTATCCACAAATGGATGCCAATATGGGCGGTGGTGATGTGCGCTATTCCATCAACATCGATAACTGGCCAATTCGCCCGGGTAATCCGGCTAACCAGCCAGAAGCTTCTATGTTGACATATGGTGTGATGGCATCGTGGGAGCTGGATATGTTCGGGCGTATCCGCCGAGATGTGGAAGCGCATGAACATCAGGTGGAAGCCAATATTGAAGGCCGCCGCGCGTTGCTGATGGGTCTGCTATCCGAGCTTGCGTCCGACTATATGTTGCTGCGCGTTACGCAGCTTCAGATCAAGATCGCCACGGATAACATTCGCGTTGCTAAGGATGCGCTGGACCTGACCAACAAGCTGTATCTGGAAGGTGTGGGTAACACCTTGCAGATTGCACAGGCACAGGCCGAAATGGATGCGCAGATTGCTGCGCGTGAACCGCTAAAAACACGTGTTTCGCAGGTAACACACGCCATTGCCGTGCTGCTGGGTAAAATGCCGGGTGAACTGGAAGAGGAATTGAAGATTCCGCGGCCTCTGCCAATTGTTCCGGAATTTCCTGCTACACTGCCGTCTATCGTTATTGCCAACCGCCCGGATATCCGTATGGCAGAGCGGCAATATGCTGTAGCCACGGCTCAGATTGGTGTGGCTGTTGCCAATCTGTATCCACACTTTGTGGTGCCGCTTACATTCAACCCGAATGCATCGGCCATGTATCAGGCGTTTCAGGCAAATGCCATGAGCTGGCAGTTCCTGCTGATGGCCAGCATGCCATTGATGCACGGCGGCAAGATGACGGCAGAAGTTCGTGCAGCACAGGCTGCGGCAGAAGCTGCGCGTCTCACGTATCGTCAGACTGTTTTGCAGGGCTTCAAGGAAGTGGAAGATGCCATGGCGGCATGGCATGATGATATTGAATATGCCGAACAGCTGCATAAAGCCGCAGAAGATAGCGCAACTGCCAGTGAGCGTGCGCGTAAACTCTACGGTGCTGGTTTGGTAGGGTTTCTGGAAGTGCTGACAACCGAACGCACCACCTTGAATGCCCAGAACATGGAGGCTCTTGCTAAGTTGGAGCGTCTGCGTGATGCGGTAAATCTATACACGGCTCTGGGTGCCGGGTGGAAAGGTGTTGCTCTTACCAACACCACTTTGCCCGTTTCTCTTGAAACGCAGAACTTCCTTGCCCGCGCCTTCAAACAATAAGCCGCAGCAGGGCGGGTTAGCATCGCCTTACGTCAAGCGTATTCTGCTGGTTGCCCTATTGATGACCGGTGGCTTTACGCTGATGTGTTTTACGGGGTGGTGGGCTGTGGCGTACAGCCATCCGCAAGATAGCTGGGGTATGCTGGTTTTCCGGTGGTTGTTTCCTGTTATAGGTGCAGCGATGGTTGGAGGTAGCTTTGTGCTTCTCAACCGTCCTGTAGGCAATGTATGGGAAGAATTTGAAGCATCCTCAGATGATGAGGATGCAGATGGAATCGTATCCAATATGGATGGGCGCTAGGCAGAATTAGTTGCCTGCAAGTCGTTTAAAGGCAGGGGTTTGCGCCTGTGTCGTTAGAAACGAGATCATGGCTTTACGTGCCAAAGCTGCATCTTGCCCAAGGTGAATAAGCCCACCAATTTGCGTTGGGTGGCGCACGATATCACACATTAACTTACCGATTTGCAGGCCCCCTTCAGGGGAAAGAACAGAGCCTGCAATGGGGGGCAGGGAACGGTCTGCCGGATCGCAGACAACCCGTAGTACAGCAAAAGGCAGCCCGGCTTCTTCTGCTGCTTTTGCAAGAAAACCGCTTTCCATATCTAATGCGGGGCAATGAGACTGTGCAAAAAGCTGCGCCTTATGGGCTGCATCCATTACCACGGTATCACTATGCAGCAGCGTTCCGCCCTGCACACCCGTCTGATCTCCACCTAAAATATGGCGTAAAGTGGCATCGCATACGGCGTTTGTGTCCCAGCAGGAAACCTTTTCTGGAATAACAATGCTGCCAGCAGATAATGCCGGGTTCAGCCCAGCAGCCAAGCCAAAGGAGAGCAGACAATCAGCCCCGCTGGCAACCAATCTGGCAGCTTCGCGCTTTGCTCCGGTATGTGTCGCGCCACTAGCGGCAATGGCAGCATGCGGGAAAATAGAGCGGATAAGGCGTGCTTCCGCTTTTAACCCCACCAGAATGCCGGGGCGAGATGGCGAAGGCTGGGCAGAGGCTGATGTCATTGATTTAGAACCCAAAGGAAACGCGGCGGGTATTGCTGCTTTCAAGGTTGCGATAGCGGGCTAATGCCATAAGCGGGAAGAACTGCTTGTAGCCGTGGTAACGCAGGTAAAATACCTTGGGGAAGCCAACAGCATTATAGGGGTCTTCATGCCATTCCCCATTAGCATCCTGCTGGTCGGCCAGCCATGCAATGCCGCGCGTTACAGCTGGATCATCCCGCCGGCCTGCGGCCATCAGGCCCAGAACAGCCCATGCTGTTTGTGATGGCAGGCTTTCACCATACGTGCCGTGTGGGCCGCCTTCATAAGATTCGCAACCCTCGCCCCAGCCGCCATCTGTTCGCTGGACAGAGCGGAGCCATTCCACAGCTTTCACCACGGCTGGGTCATCGTGGGAAATGCCAGCAGCATTTAAGGCGCACAGCGCAGACCATGTGCCGTAAATGTAGTTTGTGCCCCACCGCCCAAACCAGGAACCGTCTTTTTCCTGCTCCTTGCGCAGATATTCCAGTCCACGCTTGATAACGGGCTCATCTTCTGGGTTTTTCAATTGGGCCAGAAAGGAAATACAGCGTGCGGTGACATCTGCTGTGGGTGGATCGAGCAATGCACCATGATCGGCAAAAGGAATGTGGTTGAGAACATTCTTGTTGTTGTCGATATCAAAAGCACCCCAGCCACCATCTGTGCTTTGCATGCCCACAATCCATGCACGCGTACGCGCAATGGCTTCAGCATTTGCCGGGTCGCCCTCACGGTGCAACAGCATACCCACTACGGCTGTATCATCCACATCGGGGTAATAGTCGTTCCCGTATTGGAAAGCCCAGCCACCGGGGGCCAGATCGGGGTTACGAACGGCCCAATCTCCCTTTACATTCAGGATCTGCTTACTGCGGAGCCATGCAGAGGTTTTTTTCAACTCGCCAAGCGTTTTTTCTGGCGCAATTCCATTGGGGCCAGAGGCTGCCTCAATCATGGCATGGCCAGAAAGCCCGGTGTCCCAAATAGGGGAAACGCAGGGCTGACAGTAGGCTTCATCGTCTTTTTCAACGATAAGGGCCTGCACGGCTTCCCATGCCGTTTTTGCACGCGGGTCTTTATCCGGCACGCCCATGGCCCGATACATCATCACCACGTTGGCCATGGCAGGGTAAATAGCCCCCAACCCATCTTTGCCATTTAAGCGAGGTTCGATAAAATCAAGAGCGGCTTGAATGGCTTTTTTGTGCGTTTTTTCGGGAATAAACGGTACGATGGGCCGCAAAACGCTATCCAGCCCTTTAAAAACATACCCCCATGCCGAGCGATAAGGGCCTCGAATCCAGTCCTGCACTTTTTCTGGCGGAGTAACAAACAACTCACGCACATGGATCTGGCGCGGATTTGCAGCCACAGGGCGGAGGGCTGCCAGCACCAGAAGCGGCGCAATAACTGTGCGGGACCAGTAAGACATGTTCCACACGGAAAAGAATGCCTTGGCAGGCAGCAGCATCAACTCTACGGGCATAATCGGAGTTGCACGCCACGGCACTTCACCAAACAAAGCAAGCTGGGAGCGTGTAAACACGTTTGAGCGTTCCGCCCCACCATGATCCAGAATGGCTTCTCGTGCACGCTGCATATGGGGGGCATTTATATCATCCCCCACGGCTTTGAGCGCAAAGTAAGCTTTTACAGTAGCGGAAAGGTCAAACTTGCCATTGTGGTAAAGGGGCCAGCCCCCGTGCTCTTCACTTTGGATACGGCGCAGGTAGATGGCAATTTTCTGCTCCAGCGCATCGTCAATTCTGTCCATGAAGTGTTCGAGCAGGATATATTCGGCAGGAATGGTGGCATCGGCTTCCAGTTCATAAACCCAATGCCCATCATTTTGCTGGGCCTGACTGAGAGCGGTATGCGCACTCAGAACCGCACGATCCAGAACATCTGAAGAAAGGCGTGATTCGGAAAGAGCACTCCCATCGGCGGCCATGTCAGAAAATCCTTTCTGCTTGCAAGCGTAAAGCTGTTTAGAGCGCAGTGCGTTTTAAGGGGATATTACCGAGGGTGCTTGAGGCCCAAAGTATGAACAGCTTGCACGCCAGACCGCATGGCCCCTTCAAGGGTTGCGGGCAAGCCGGTGTTTGTCCAGTCTCCGGCCAGAACCAGATTTACCAAAGGTGTAGCAGGGCCACAGCGTAGGCGGTTTTGTTCAGGTGTGGCTGCAAAGGTTGCGCGTTTTTCCCACACAACACGTTGGGCCGCCGGTGTGGCCGGAAGAGGTTGCTCCAGCACGGCATCACAAGCCTGGCAGACTTCCTGCCAGATGGTGCGGGCCAGATCATCCTGATTCTGGTCTGCATAGCGGTTGGCGGCGCTTACGGTAACAGACAGAATGTTTTCGCGCAGGAAAACCCATTCCGTTACGCCGCCAATAACGCCCATAAACCCACATTGCGCAAAAGAGCCTTGTGGAATGGGGCGTTCATCCAGCTTGAAATGCAGGTTTAGAATGCTTTCAAATTCTGTTGGAGCGGTTATGCCAGCAATCTTGTTGGCTAAGAGACTCTGCGCCACAGGAGCAGGTACAGCCATGATGATGGAATCATCAGGCCCCAAGGTAATGTCTTCTTCGGGCGTATGCAGGGTTGTAATGCGGCCGCGCGCTTCTTCCACACCGGTAATACGGCTTTGGGTGCGCACTTCTACATTCATGTCCTGCAAATGCTTTAGGGCCGGATCCACCAAGGTTTCGGAAAGGCCAACCTTGGCAAACCACGGCATACAGGCCGTCCCCCCCAAGGAAAGAGATTCGCGAATAACAGCACCCAGCAATGCGGCGCTTCCGGTATCGGTAAGCGTATTAAGGGCGGAAATAGCAAACGGCTCTAAAAGCCGCCGGGCGAAGGCACCGGGCAATAGGCAATCTGCAACTGTTTCGTTTTCACCTGCGTTCATCAAGCGGTACAGGCTGCGCAAATCAGGCAGGCGCATATCCGGCACACGCCGATGTGGCTGAAATACCCACCACGGCATACGCCCGCGGGAAAGGTTTAATGTCCAGCGCGTATCTTCGGCCAGATCTACAAAGGGGAAAAGTGGCGCGTGGGGGCCGGTTAAGGTGTCCAGCGCGCCGGTAAGCCCCAGATAACGGAAAACAGTTTTGTTGGCAGAAAGCAGCAGATGGTTACCGTTATCAATGCGGCAACCAAGCTGACGATCCATATAAGAGCGCGCCCGCCCGCCACAGGCGCGGCCTGCTTCGTGTACGATAATGCGTGGGCCAGAGCCCGCCGCTTCTACCGCAGCGGCCAAACCGGCCATGCCCGCGCCAATAATATGCAAAGTGCCTGTCATCACCGTTTCCTTATCGTGCGATCAGGGAAGATAAGAGCAGGCGAGCGCGTAAACCTTGCCTACGGTGGAGCTTTCAGGCCGCTGGCGCAGTACATCAGGCCCCCATCCACGTTTGCGCAGGTTTTTCAGCACCGTTTCATAGCTGGCACCCATAATGCGGGCTGGCAGCATGGTGCGGGGGCGGCAAAGCTTCATGGTGGCAAATGCCGTTGTGAAGTGATCCTGCGCACGAGCAGCTATAATTTTGGTAACTTCCTGCAAGCCGGGGGCGGTAAGTGCCTTTACCGGATCATGCGGCACGTTAAACCGATCTAGCAGATCGGATGGCAGATACAGGCGGCCACGTGCGGCATCTTCGGGCAGATCACGCAGGATGTTGGTTAACTGCAGGGCGCGGCCCAGATGATAGGCAACCTTATTGCCTTCATCAGAGCACTCACCAAAGATACGCACAGACAAACGGCCAACGGCTGCGGCTACGCGATCACAGTAAAGATCCAGCGTTTTTTCATCCGGCGCTACAATCGGGGTGGCGGTATCCATCAGCATGCCATCAATGATGGCATCAAAATCTGCCTGTTGCAGCGCAAAGAACGGAATGGCGGCTAGCAGAACGCGTTCCAGCGGTTCGTGCGGGGTTTCAAGCCTGTCCTGATACAGGTGGGCAATCTTTTTGTGCCATTCCTCCAATGCCTGTGTGCGTTCTGCCAACGGGGCCAGGCCATCGGCAATATCGTCCACCACACGGCAGAAAGCGTAAATGGCATACATGCCGTAGCGGCGCATGGGGGGCAGGATACGCATGCCAGCGGCAAAGGAGGTTCCCGCCTGTTTGACCGTACTTTCCACCCAGGCAAGATCAGCAGGATCACACCCAAGGGGGGTCGGCTCGTCATGCATCTGGATGTCTGGGGTTGTCACGCGCTTCTCACTTGTTGTTCGATTGTCAAAGTTATTTGGTCAGGCTCTTTTTACAGAAGTTCTGCCATTCGGAAAGGTCATGCCCATGCCCGCAGGGCCGCAATGGCTGCATGCATGCCGTCTGCCCGACGCAAGGCCACACGCCCTGCCAGTGGGTCTTCACGCCGCAGGCGGCGGGTAAGGCAGTGTGCCAGTTCTACAATAGCAGCACATTCCATACGGAATCGGCGGTCACGGATATGGGCAGCTAAGGCGGAAGCCTGCTGGTTGAGGGCATCTACCCCGTCCAGCATGGTGTTGAAAACACGCCGCAGAGCAGGAGAGGTGCTACCAGCCAGCAGATCCTGCTGCGATGTGCCGCAACGTTGCATCATATCTGCGGGGATGTAGCAGCGCTTCAGGCGCTTGAGATCACCAGAGCAATCCTGAAGGTGGTTTAGAATCTGTAGTGATGTGCACAGTGCATCGGAGGGCGCAAAGGCGGCGGAAGATTCTTCGTGCAGGCCAATCAGATAACGGCCCACAGGGTTGGCGGAATACCGGCAGTATTGCAGCAGATCATCCCATGTCTGATAGACATGCCCGCGCGAATCGTTGCGGAAGGCAATCAGCAGATCCGTTGCTGTTTCAAACGGAACATGCGTTTGCAGAAGAGACCGGCGCAACGTTGCTGCACTTTGGGCATCGGGCCGGTTGATCGGGTCCCGCTTGCCGAGCAAAACCTCTTCCATTGCATTCAGGCGTGTAATCTTGTCATCGGGGGCAAGGGTTTCACTATCTGCAATGTCATCAATAACACGCGCGTAATCGTAGTAGGCATGCACGTGCGGGCGCAGCTTTTTGCTGATTAGCAGGGAACCGACGGGAAAGTTTTCATCCGAAGCTCCCTTGCCGGATGAAACGTCTGCTGTTCCCCATACGCTGGTTGTGTTGGTCATGCCTGGCTCAATATGATTGCGCGATAAGGGCAGCCTCGTGATTTACATGAGGCTGCCGGGAATGCCTATCCCTTAACTGCGGCCCTGCCCAGAGGGAGGCTTCAGATATATTTCAGGCGCGCCGGCTTTTTTGTTCTAGCGTGCGCCCATCATTGGGTATGGCTTCGGTATAGGCGCGGTCTTTCCAGACCACACCTTTACCCCGGTGGTGGTTAAGGGCGGACCCGATAGTGGCGGCTGTATAAAACAGCGCAATAAACGGCAACGCCAATGCCCATAAAGGCGAAAGGCGAAAGCGCCGCAGTGTAGGTATAAAGGAGCAGAGAGAAATGGCAAACGTGGCTGCTCCAACCCATTGTGCAGGCCCACGTGCCAGAAAAGCAAGTGCAGCAGGGGCAAGCCACACCAAAATCATGGCTAATACGGTTAACACCAATAGCGCGGGTGAAAAGCGTAACTGCACGTAAGCCGTGCGCGCAATCATACGCCAGATATCGCCAGCCGTTGGATAGGGACGAACAGATTTGGCCAAGCAGGAATGGCCTAGATACAAGTGGCCGCCAGCTTGTTTGACGCAGCTTGCCAGTGTGCAATCATCTATCAGGGCGCCACGCAGGGCTTCAATGCCGCCAATCTGGCGGAGCATATCGCGGCGCAGTAAAATGGTGCCCCCTGCGGCTCCGGCCGTTTTATCTTTGGGGTTATTTACCTTGGCGAACGGATAAAGCAGGGCAAAAAAGAATACAAAAGCTGGCACCAAAGCGCGCTCAGCAAGGCTTTCGCACTGAAGTTCCACCATTTCGGAAACCATGTGCAAACGGTCTGTTTGTGCCTTGGCCACCAAGGTAGAAACATGTGCCGGAGCATGCAGAATATCTGCATCTGTAAACAGTATGTAACCGCTGCCATCTGCACATTGGCGCTCCGCCTCTGCCACCCCTTGGGCAACGGCCCATAATTTACCGCTCCAGCCAGCAGAAGGCTCTGCCCCATCTACAACGGTCAGGCGGTTGAGAGGGTCGGGCAAAGCCCGTGCGAGATCCCCTGTGCTATCCGTACTGCGATCATTTACCAAAATAACGGAAAGGCGGCCCATATAATCCTGCGCCAGCAAAGAAGAGAGGGCTGGCTGAATGGATTCAGCTTCATCCCGGGCAGGCACAACCACCGTAACATCCGGCGCAATATCCATGCGCGTCCGGCCTGCGTCTGCGGGTTGCAGAATGGGGCCAGCCTGCCAGAACTTTCCATGAAAAAATATCAGCCCAATCCAGATAATGGCGCATAAGATAGCCAGAGCCAGTATCACTGCTGCTCTCCTATTTCAGCATGCCATTATTGCGGAACCAGGTAATGGCATCTTCCACCGCCTTGCGTGCCGGACGCGGGTTATACCCTAGTTCACGCTTGGCTTTATCGGATGAGAAGAACATTTTTTTGCGGGACATGGCCAACATCTCACGCGTTACACGTGGGTTGATGCCAAAGGAGCGGGAAAGCCATTCGGACACAATTGCCACAGGCCAGATGACTTCCTGCGGCAGCCTGATTTTTGGCGGCGGCACGTGGGCAATTTCTGAAACCATAGCGAACAGATCGCCCAGCAGGTAGTTTTCGCCGCCCAGAATATATTTTTCGCCAACGGTGCCACGTTCCAGCGCTAGCGCATGGCCTTCAGTCACGTCATCTACATGTACAATATTCACGCCTGTATCGACATAGGCGGGCATGCGGCCTGCGGCGCAATCCAGAATCATCTGCCCGGTGGGGGTGGGTTTGATGTCTCGCGGGCCAACGGGTGTGGAAGGGTTTACGATAACCGCCGGTAGCCCCTGATCACGCACTAATTGCAGCACTTCCTGCTCGGCCCGGTATTTAGAGCGCTTGTAAATGCCAATAACGGCATGTTCCTGTACGGGGGTGTTTTCATCGGCAATGGAACCATCACCAATCAGGCCCAATGCCGCAACAGAGGAACAATACACAATTTTTTCAACACCAGCCGCTTTTGCGGCCAGCATAAGCTGGCGGGTGCCCTCTACGTTTGCTGTCATCATAGGGGCAGGGTCTGGCACCCATAGCCGGTAATCGGCAGCAACGTGGAATACGTAGCGGCACCCTTCTACCGCACGCGCAAAGGTTTCTGGGCGAGAAAGATCACCGTCCACCAAATCGGCAGGAATATCCGCAATATTGCGTCTATCGCTGCCTTCGCGCACCATTAGCCGCAGGGAATGCCCCCGTTCCAGCAAAGTGCGGGCTACGGCGGAACCAACAAAGCCTGTTGCGCCGGTTACGAGGGTATGGGCAGTCATGAGAATATACGCTCCCCCAGAGGTACGATACGTAAATAAAAGTGGTAAGGACGTTAATCCCGAACGGCAGGTCTGTTTCTTTATCCTGCTGTCCGAGGTGGCGCCAGACCCCGTGGTGGTGTAAGGGGACGAACCAATCACACACACACACTGATGCGCCGCTTGCTTTTTACCACATGGCAAAGGGCCTTGGGTGTGCTGGACAAACAGAGCTGGGGCCTTGAAGAAGCTTACGGTTTTTCTTACTTTTCTCGGGCTTGTGGCCGTTACGGCAGCAATGGCATGGAGCGGTTTCGATTCCGTTTTGCATGCCGTTATGCGTATAGGTCTGGGCGGCTTTCTTGTAATGGTATGCTGCCAGTTGCTGGTAGATGGCGTTCTGGGGCTGGCTTGGCATGCCGCTTTTCCCGAACTGGGCTATTTTAGGCTGCTATCCGCCCGCATGGTGCGCGATGCCGCAGCAACATGCCTGCCTTTTTCCCAGCTCGGTGGCATTGTTATCGGGATTCGGGCCACATGCTCATCGCATGGCTTTTATAAAGGCGATAAGCGGGAAGTGGCGTTGCCAGAGGCAGCTTGCGCCAATCTGGTAGATATCACCACGGAAGTGATGGGGCAGGTGGCGTTTGTGCTGCTGGCCGTTGCTTTTTTGGTGGCGCATCAGCGTTCCAGCCCGTTTGTTGTGCCCGTAGTGTGCGGTGCGGTGTTCCTGATTGCAGGCACAGCCGGGTTTATCTGGACCCAGCGGCATGGTGGTAATCTGTTCCGCAAATTTGGTGGAACATTTACCCGCAGCCTTGCCTCCCAATGGCACGAAAACCTGACTCAAGGCGCTGATGATCTGCAAGAGCAGATGGAAGCGGCATGGAGCCGCCCGTGGCATATCTGCCGCTCTGCGCTGTACCATTTTGTAGGGTGGCTGGGCAGCGCAGCTATGCTTTGGCTAACGGCGCGTTTTCTGGGTGCGCATCTTTCCTTCCCCAATGCCGTTGCTGTGGAAGGCGTAACCTGCGCCATTATGTCTTTAGGGTTTCTGGTGCCCGGTAGCTTGGGTGTGCAGGAAGGCGCCTATATGGCGCTGGGCCATGCTTTTGGTATCGATCCTTCTGTCTCACTTGGGCTTTCTCTGCTGCGGCGTGGGCGTGAGATCATCATCGGCATTCCTGTTCTGTTGGCATGGCAGTTCATGGAAATGCACGGTTTACGGAACAATAATAAAACTGATGAGGACAAGGCAGCGTATCCTCCCGCTTCTTCAGTGGTGAAGGATACTCACCTTGGCTGAGGATACTGTGCCTGTTTTTGATACGCTGGCTGTTATTGGGCCAGGGCTTATCGGATCTTCCGTGTTGCGGCGTGCACAGGCGGAGGGAAATCTGGTTCGCAAACTTATAGCAGTGGATCAGAGCCCGGATGTGTGTGCCCGTGTGGCAGAGCTAGGTATTGCGGATGAGGTGACAACAGATGCCGCAGCCGCAGCCGCGCAGGCTGATTGCGTGATGCTGTGTGTGCCAGTAGGCGCTATGGGCGCAGTAGCTGCACAGGTTGTTCCGGCCATGAAGCCCGGCGCAATATTGACAGATGTGGGCTCTACCAAGGTGTCTGTGATTGAGGCTATCAGGCCTTCACTACGGGCAGATGTGCCATATGTGCCCACGCATCCTATGGCAGGCACAGAGTTTTCTGGCCCAGATGCCGGGCTGGCAGATTTATTTGAGAATCGCTGGTGCCTGATAACGCCATTAGACTGCACTACGGCAGAGGCGTTGGAAAAAATGCGCACCTTGTGGGAACGCTGCGGTGCCCGCTTGCGGGAAATGACACCCGCGCATCATGATCGTGTTTGCGCCATTGTTAGCCATTTGCCGCATTTGCTGGCCTTTACCATTTGCGGCACGGCAGATGATCTGGCGAGTGAAACCCGGTCTGAGGTGTTAGATTTTGCTGCATCCGGCTTCCGGGATTTTACACGTATTGCAGCTTCAGACCCCATTATGTGGCGGGATATTTTTCTTTCCAACCGTGAAGCTCTGCTGGAAATGCTGGGTCGGTTTATGGAAGATGCGCAGGCTATGGCGCGCGCTATCCGATGGGAAGATTCCGATTACATTGTGGATCGGATTGAACGGGGCCGCAAAATTCGCAAAAGCCTGATCGAGAACAAACAGGCCTAAAGGTCTGACCTGCGTGCTTAAAATCAGGTCGGCTGCCCGTAGGCCTTGATGTGTAGCGCATCCAGCCGTTTGTGGTTGCGGTCTGTCATGGGGCTGAGTTCTAGCACTTTCTGCCAGGCTTTCAGTGCGGCTGTGCCATCATTACGGTGTTCTTCAACACTGGTCAGAAGGCTCCAGCTTTCCGCATCTAGCGGATCGCGCTGCAAGGCTTCACCTATATCAGCGATGGCTCCTTTAAGATCTCCCGCCACAAGGCGCATTTGAGCGCGTGTGCGCCACAGAATGGCTTGGTCGGGCTGTAGGGCCAGTGCATCGCCTATGTCTTCCACCGCATCATCTGGTTTATCGGTTGTCAGATCTTTTTCTGCCCGACGGACCAAAAGTTGTGTGGTGGGGGAAAGCTTGGCCGAACGGAGGGCCTCCAGTTGTTCTTGCAGGGTGTGCGCTTCCTCTGGTGTTTTAGCGTGAGCTAATGCCGTGGAAAGCTGCTTTATTTGTTCTGCAATGCTGCTGGAATGCTGTGATGCGGCATGTGCTGGTGGGGAGGCTGGTGGTGTGGTGGTTTGCGTCCATCCTGTAGCCGGGAGGCCCATATATATTGCGCAGATGCCGGCAAACAAAAACCCGCTCCTCCGGCAAGCGGAAGAACGGGTTTTACGCATGACATGCGTGTTCAACCAGCCAAAAAGGGCCGGATGATGCATGAGATTAGCCCTGACGAGCTTTCATGCGAGGGTTCTTCTTGTTGATAACATAAACCCGGCCGCGACGACGCACTACACGGCAGTCTTTATCGCGCACTTTGGCCGACTTCAGGCTGTTTCTGATTTTCATGGCCCGTTTTCTCCGCCGATGCTGATGGACGTACAAAATAAGTTGGCTCGGCACATACCGGGTGCGTGCGTGAGAGTCAATATTTCTCGCATTTCTGGGCGCATTTTCTCATAATTCAGGTGGATTTTCTGCTTTGCGCGAGGGTGTTGCAGGTGGGGCCAGTGCCGCAAAAGTTGTGGCAAGTGTTTGAAAATCTGCTGCGCGGGGAGATCTTGGCCGCCACGCCAGCCCAATGGTACGCCGCGCCAGATCGCTGGTAAGAGGGCGTGCTATAAGATTATGGCCTCGCAGAATGCCTGCATGAATGGCCAGTTCGGGCATAATGGCAATGCCCAACCCCAGTTCCACCATTTCTGCCATGGAGTGGAGAGACATGGCGGTAAAGGTGGAGTCGCTTTCTCCTTCAGATCCGCTCCGGCTTGGGCTTTGGCGGCAAATGGCCAGAGTTTGATCGCGCAGGCAGTGCCCATCCTCCATCATGATCATGTTGTGTTCGGATAATTGAGAGGCTGGTACGGCAGGTAGGGCAGAAAATGGGTGGTCTGGTGGCATAATCATCCGGAAGGGGTCTTGCCATAATGGGTGTGTTTCTGTGCCATCGCACAGGCAGGGCATGGCCACCACCAGTGTATCTAACTGGCCGAGGGAGAGTTTTTCCAGCAGATGTTCGGTCGTGTCTTCCGTAATGGACAACAGAAGGCGCGGAAAGTGCTCGCGCAAGTTAAGCACCAATTGTGGAATCAGAAATGGCCCAATGGTGGGAATAATGCCGACTCGTAGCGGCCCAGTTAGCGGTGTGCGGGCAGCGGCAGCCAATTGCGGCACGGCTTCCAGTGCCGCCAGTGCTTGCCGGGCCTTGAGTGCAATTTCGTGCCCCAAAGGGGTGAACACCACTTTTTTGCCCACGGTGCGGTCTAGCAAAGGGGCATCAAGCTGGCGTTCCAGCGCCATAATACCGGCAGAAAGGGTGGATTGTGTGACTGCACAGGCAGCGGCAGCCCGCCCAAAATGGCGCAGTTCTGAAAGGGTGATCAGATAGCGTAATTGCTGGGCAGAAGGCAGCGGCAGCACGGTATGATTTCCTGATGCAATGTATCTAAGGGGCAAATCTTCGGCATTTCATCGAATAGTTCAATGATTTTGATATAAAATATTCATTGGCTTAAATGAAAAAGCCGCGCCATACAGGACAACACAGCCGGTGGCACGTTGGTGCTGCATGGTGTGTGCCAAGCTATAAGGAGCAAGATTATGCTGACAGTTGGCGATAAATTTCCAAGTTTTGATCTGACCGCCGTTCCTGGTGGCCCGGAAGGCCTGAAGGGCGAATTCGTTCAGATTTCTGACAAGAGCGATGCCGGTAAGTGGAAGATCGTATTCTTCTGGCCGATGGACTTCACGTTCGTCTGCCCGACAGAAATCGTGGCTTTCGGTAAGCTGGCTAAAGACTTCGCTGATCGCGATGCCGTTGTGTACGGTGTGTCCATCGATAGCCAGTTCGTGCACCTTAACTGGCGCCTGCATCATGATGACCTGAAGGATCTGCCGATCCCGATGCTGGCTGACATCAAGCGCGAGCTGACAGAAGGCACAGGCGTTCTGGCTAAAGAAGCCGGTGTTGCCCTGCGCGCCACTTTTGTTGTGGACCCGCATGGCGTGATTCGCCACGTATCCGTCAACGATCTGTCCGTTGGTCGTAACCCACAGGAAGTCCTGCGTATTCTGGATGGCCTGCAGAGCGACGAACTGTGCCCATGTAACTGGAAGAAGGGTGACGACTTTATTAAAGTCTGAGCCTGAAAATTTCATCCGGCCTGCGGGGCGGATGAGGCGGTGCGGGTGGCATATGCCACCCGTTGCCTTCTTCCATAAAGGGGGAGGCGGTAGCCTTGATGTGGTTACCAACTGCGCCAAATAGTGGGGCAGTTTACGCGGCAAAAACCGCGCGGGCGCTATGCGTCTGATTTTTCCGAACAACCTGAATATTGGAAAATGCTATGTCCATTGATGCAATCAAGGATCGTATTCCCGATTATGCCAAGGATCTGCGGCTGAATCTCAGCTCTTTGGTTAATGATGTGACACTCACACCGCAGCAGTTGGCTGGCACA
The DNA here is from genome assembly GCF_003323795.1 of Acetobacter sp. JWB. NCBI lineage: Bacteria > Pseudomonadati > Pseudomonadota > Alphaproteobacteria > Acetobacterales > Acetobacteraceae > Acetobacter > Acetobacter sp. JWB. Next base: position 245,190 of record NZ_CP030871.1, read on the forward strand.
TTTGTGGCGTCTGCACTCGCCGCGCGGAATGATGAAGTTACATCAGCTATTGTGGCGCAGTTTGCTTCAACACTTTCACCAGAAGCTCTTACGGCAGCCAAATCTGCTAATGCTATTATGGCCATGAACAACATTTACTACCGCTTTGTGCATATGGCAGGTGGTGAATATTCCCAGATGCCTGCGCAGTTGCGCATGAGCGTGATTGCCAAGCCGGGCGTAGAAAAAGCTGATTTTGAGCTGTGGTGTCTGGCTGTTTCCGTAATCAATGGATGTGATCTGTGTGTGACCAGCCATGAAAAAATCGTGCGCGAGGCATTAGGGGCATCTGCCGTGCAAACAGCAGCACGTATTGCCGCAACTGTGCATGCCGTTGCAGTTACCCTACAAGGTTCCAGTGCTTTAGGTGATTGAAGCTGAAAAGCCTTGCTTCCGGCTGCCTGGCAGCCGGACAAAAGCGGGCCGCACCACTTTGTATTCCAAAAAGAAATAAGTTTTTAAGGAAATAAAGTGGCGCGAGTGACGGGGCTCGAACCCGCGACCTCCGGCGTGACAGGCCGGCGCTCTAACCAACTGAGCTACACCCGCAGTTTCAACGCGCTTTCGTGCGTTGGTATGTCGCGCTTTATAGCGATGTTTTCGCGTTTGGCAACAGGGTTTTCATAAAAAAATTCATTTCAGGAAGAATTTCTCGTGCTACGCGCAAAAAAGTGGCAATTTCTTTTGAAAGGAATGGCTTATTTGGCCTTTTCAAATGCTCCGGCAATAGAAAGCAACACCTTGTCCGCCACCAAGGGCTCATAGGTTTTTATGCCATAGGCGCTGCGCTTCAGTTCTCCCGTAGCCTGAAAGCCCACAGTATAGGTTTTGTTCATGGGGTTCTGCCCTGCGCCTATAAAACGTGCGTGCAGGGTAAGTGGCTGTGTAATGCCATGTAGCGTAAATTGCCCTTCAATATCAGCCGTGTCTGTTCCGGTTGGTGTGATTTTGGAGGAAACAAATTCAGCCTTGGGGTAGTGGGTCACATCAAGCCATTCAGAGGTTTTGAGCTCGTTAGTCAGCTTGGTGCTGGGGGTTAGGACGCTGTCAGTGGGAATAGAGACACTGAGTCGCGATGCTTCCGGTTGAGCGGGATCAAGCGCAAGCGTGCCCGATGCGTTTGAGAAAAAGCCGGAATAATTGGTAAAGCCCAGATGGAGTACAGAAAACACCACCTGCGTATGGCTGGGATCTACAGCGTAGTTTCCTTGTTCAACAGCGGAAAAGGCTGGAGCAGCTTGAGCTGTGGAGAGAACAAAAGTTAATCCCGCAATCATAAGGACAGGGCGCGAGAAAAAAGTGCTCATAAGCTTGTTCCTTTAAAAACGAGGGCTTTGAGAGGGATAGCTCCTGAGCAAACAGAAAGTTGCCGGTAAGTTTTTACGGCCTTTAACCGAAGCGGAAACCAGATAGCGCTTTACCCAAAACGGTATCGCTATAAGTGCGAATCCCTTCATCCTGCCCGGCAGCGCCTGCTGCCACCATAAGTGGCAGCAAATGTTCCTCCCGCGGGTGGCAAATACGTGCGCCGGGGGCAGCGGCCCAGTGCACAAGCTGGGTATCGCGCTTAACTGGCGGGGCTGTAACTGCTTTTTCCAGCCATGTATCAAATTCTTGTGCTGCCTGATTGGTGGCTGAGGAACCGTTCATGAAGTGGCGCAGGTTATGATAGCTCATACCTGTGCCAATAATCAGCACATTCTGGGCACGTAAAGGCTCCAGCGCGGCCCCTAGAGCAATGTGGGCGGCAGGGTCCATGCTTTTTAGCAGGGAGAGTTCCACAATCGGGATATCAGCTTTTTCAAACGCCAGCATGAAGGGAATAAAGACACCGTGGTCAAACCCGCGTTTGTCATCTGTGGCGCATGGCATGCCGGCTGCGTGCAAAAGGTTGCAAACACTTTGGGCCAGTTCAGGGCTGCCGGGCGCTGGGTATTGTAGCTGATAGGTATGCGGCGGAAAGCCAAAGTAATCATAAATCAGGGATGGATTGGGCGCGGCCGTAATGGTGGGAATGTCTTCTTCCCAATGGCCAGAAACCACCACAATGGCATCGGGTTTACGGGGGAGGGTGCTTTGCGTGCTGCGGAGATACGCCGCCATTTTGTCCCACGTATTGGGCCAATCCATAAAAAAGCATGGGCCACCACCATGAGGAAGAAAGAGAACGGGTTGGCGCGAAGGAAGGGAAGACCCCGTAATGGGCATGCTATTTTTCTCCAATATCCGTGCTTCATATTGGAGGCGAAGGGGGCGCTTGATAAGCTGTTATTCTAGGAAAACTGTTTTTGCATAGGGTATGAGGCAAGAAAAAAAGCTGCGGGGCAGAAGCCGCCGCAGCTTTTTGTCAAGCAGAGTGCAAAGGCGGTTTATTTGCCTTTTGCAGCTTCCAGAGCTTTCACAATGAACTCGCCTGCTTCTTCCTTTGTGCCCCAACCGGTCACTTTCACCCATTTGCCTTTTTCAAGGTCTTTGTAGCGGGTGAAAAAATGCTCAATGGCCTGCACGGTAATTTCCGGCAGATCGTCCACGCTCTGCACCTTGGTAAACTGTGGGTGCACTTTGTCGTGCGGCACGCAGATGATTTTTTCGTCCTGACCGGATTCGTCTTCCATCTTCAGAACGCCAATTGGGCGGGCGCGAATCACACAACCGGGCACAACATTGTGCGGCGTCAGCACCAGAGCGTCCGTTGGGTCGCCATCAGCGGCCAGCGTGTTGGGGATAAAGCCGTAAGCCGTAGGGTAAGCCATGGGCGTGAACAGGAAACGGTCCACCACAAGGGCGCCGCTTTCCTTGTCGATTTCGTATTTGACAGAAGAACCCTGCGGAATTTCGATCACGACGTTAATATCAAACGGCACATCTTTGCCGGGGGAAAGTTTTGAAACGTCCATTGAAGACTGCTCCAGAGCTGAAAAATTAAAGGCGGCAAACCCTATCTGGCAGATGCCCGCTTGCCAAGAGTAATGCGTTTTTCATGCCAACTGGCAGTTTTCAGCACAGAAACTCTTGCCAAATCGCTCAGGTTGCGTAATCAGGAACCCGCCTGCGCGCCCGTAGCTCAATTGGTTAGAGCGGGCCGCTCATAACGGCTTGGTTGCGGGTTCAAGTCCTGCCGGGCGCAGGCGATAACAGCTTGCTGCGCCGATGTGGTCGCACCCGCCCTTTAATCTTACCCATCCGCATTACGGGAGTTCATTATCATGGCATCCTATCAATACGTTTATGTCATGAAGGATCTGACAAAGTCCTATCCCGGCGGGCGTGAAGTGTTTAAAGGCATCACGCTATCCTTCATGCCGGGTGCCAAAATTGGTATCTTGGGTGTGAACGGTGCAGGTAAGTCCACACTGCTGAAAATCATGGCCGGCATCGATAAGGAATTCGGTGGTGAGGCATGGGCCGCAGAAGGGGTGCGTGTTGGCTATCTGGAGCAGGAACCGCAGCTAGACCCTAAGCTGACCGTGGGCGAAAACGTGGCTCTGGGCTTTGGCGATCTTAAAAAGGCCGTAGATCGGTTTAACGAGATTTCCGCCCGCTTTGCCGAACCCATGGAAGATGAGGAAATGAATGCCCTGCTGGCTGAACAGGCCGAATTGCAGGAAAAGATTGATGCCGGTGATGGTTGGGAGCTGGACCGCAAGCTAGATATTGCGCTGGATGCCCTGCGCTGCCCACCCGCAGATAGCCCGGTAGATAAGCTTTCAGGTGGTGAGCGCCGCCGCGTGGCGCTGTGCCGCCTGCTGCTGGAAAAGCCCGACCTGCTGCTGTTGGACGAACCAACCAACCATCTGGATGCCGAAAGTGTTGCATGGCTTGAGCGCACGCTGAAGGATTACGATGGCACCGTTATGGTTATTACCCATGACCGTTACTTTCTGGACAACGTGACCAACTGGATTCTGGAAATCGAGCGTGGCCGCGGTATTCCGTTCGAAGGCAACTATTCCTCTTGGCTGGAGCAGAAGCGCAAGCGTCTGGCACAGGAAGAAAAGGAAGAAAGTTCCCGCCAGCGTGCATTGGCTGCGGAACAGGAATGGATTAACGCTAGCCCCAAAGCACGCCAGACCAAAAGCAAGGCCCGTATTACCAAATATGAGGAAATGTTGGCGGCCAGTGCTGAAAAAGTTAGCGGCGTTGCGGACATTGTTATTCCACCAGGCCCACGCCTTGGTGGCACTGTTATTGAGGCCGAAAACCTCACCAAAGGCTTTGGTGAACGCCTGCTGATTGATAACCTTAACTTTAAGCTGCCGCCGGGTGGTATTGTGGGTGTTATTGGGCCGAACGGTGCTGGTAAATCTACCCTGTTCAAAATGATTATCGGGCAGGAAAAGCCGGATGCGGGGGCGCTGAAAATTGGTGAAACCGTAAAGCTTGGTTACGTAGATCAGTCTCGTGATGATCTTGATGCAGATAAAACCGTCTGGGAAGAAATTTCCGGCGGCACGGATGTTATCTATCTGGGCAAGCGGGCTGTGCCTTCACGCGCTTATGTTGGAGCCTTTAACTTTAAAGGTTCTGATCAGCAGAAAAAGGTTGGCGTGCTTTCTGGTGGTGAACGCAACCGCGTGCATCTGGCCAAGATGCTACGGCAGGAAAGCAATGTGATCCTGTTGGATGAACCTACCAACGATTTGGACGTGGATACCCTGCGTGCGCTGGAAGATGCGCTGGCAGAATTCCCCGGTTGCGCAGTGGTGATCTCGCATGATCGCTGGTTCCTGGACCGTCTGGCAACGCATATTCTGGCCTTTGAGGGCGATTCCCACGTGGAATGGTTTGAAGGGAACTTCCAGGCATATGAAGAAGACAAACGCCGCCGTCTGGGGCCAGATGCGACAGAACCTGGCCGTATCCAGTACAAACCTCTGGCCCGCTAAGTAGGGGTAATAGGAGCCCTTAATTTATTGGGCTCCTATCTTGATGAAGGCACCATGTATTACCAGCAGCATGCGGAATTAGAGGAAGGGCTTTTGCCTTTCCTTTGCTGCAAGGCGTGAATTGTGGATTCGCGTTCTGTTAGAACTCCGCGCCTGCTGCTTAAGCCCGTAACATGGCGGGATATGGAAGATATGGTGCGCCTAAAAGCAGATGGCGGTGCCTTTGGCCGCATGTTGGGTGGCGTGCGTAGCCGCCAGCAGGCGGAACTGGAAATGGCGGATGATATCGCTTTCTGGGCCTGCCATCGGGTAGGTATTTTTACCATTCATGAACAAGGCCGCTTTGTCGGCATGACCGGTATTCATGATCGGCCCGATGGGCGTGGCTTTGCCTTACGCTTTGCGCTTTTTCCGTGGGCCAGCGGTCGAGGTATTGCGCGAGAAGCCGCAAGTGCTGCGCTTAACTTTGCGCATGATGCCGGAATTAATAAAGTGATAGCCGTTGCAGCAGAAAGCAACGTGGCGTCCCGCACCATTTTGGGTGGTATTGGTATGCGGGTGGAAGAAACGTTTCAAAGAGATGGCCAAACAATGCTGGTTTATGAAAGTGTTTGGCCCAAGCCATAAAAAAGGCGCTCCCAGAGGGAACGCCTTTTTTTACAAACCAAAAACTCTATTTGTGCGTTAGTTGGCCGCTGTGTGGTGGCTTAACTGGCGCTGCAATGCATCCAGAAGGGCCCCTACGTTACCGCCATTACGTGCGATGTAGGAGGAATAGTCATTCCGCTGCGTTAGGCGTAGGCTTGCACCTTCACCAATTACGTCCACCACTTTGGGGCTGCCAGAGGCTTCGCTAACAATCCACTGCATGGCGGCCGCAGGCTGTTGTGGGCGCATCAGCGTGCTGTCCACGGCGTATTCATCTGGGCCAGAGCTGGTTACATTCCCCAGCGTAAAGTTTACGCCACGGTATTCACCCAGCTTGTCCGTAATGGCGTTCACCAGAACCTGATGGAACAGGCCCAGATAACGCTGTTGCTGGTCTGGTGAGGCTGTTTTCCAGTAACGGCCCAGGCAGTAGCGGCCGATTCCATCAATATCGACGTTTTTCTGCACCAGCGGCAGAACTTTCTCTTTCTTTTCGCTCAGCGGAATAGGGCTGTTGACGATAGCGACAAGCTGGTTGCCAAATACCTGAATAAATTGTTTTGCGTTTTCCGCAGCACGAGCAGGAGCGGAAAAAAGGCCACCAGCGCAAAGCAGGGCAAAGGCACCCAGAATAACACGGCGGCTTGAAAGAAATTTCATGTCTGTGTACCCTTTTGGCTGTTTTTCTTAATGGTACCAGTCTGGCACGGTCGCGCGGTTATCATTCTTGATGGCTTCAGCCTGCGCCCGACGCTGCTGCTGATAGGCGCTACGAATCGTAGCATAAGGATCCAGCGCGTCACGCTCCAACGCGTCTAGTTCATCCAAATGCTCAGAACGGGCATGCACAACCCCAAACAGGTTATAAGCCCAGTTAAAGCTAACCAACCCGTACCCGCGTGGCACATAGTCCCATGGGGAAAGGCCTTGGTCAATGGCGTAGCCAATACCATCACGGATAGAAGATGGCCCCATTGGCAGGAACAGATATGGCCCCGCAGGAATGCCCCAGTTGGCCAGTGTCATGCCAGCATCGTTATCATGGTGCGGGAATCCGGCCATTTTGGCTACGTCAATCAAACCGCCCAAGCCCACTGTCATGTTCACGCACCAGCGCACAAACATATCACCTGCGCGGCGTGGCTTGCCTGCCCCCACATCGTTAAAGAAAACGGAGGGTTCGTTCATGGTTCTGACAAGGTTGCCCAATGAATTACGTACCGGGCGTGGCACGGCCCACACGTAAGCTTTGGCCATGGGGCGCAGGCCCCATTTATCGAACTTCATGGTTAAGTTGAACATCTTGCGGTTCAACGGTTCGTAGGGGTCGTTCGCCGCCTTGTATTCAGCCAGAGCATCCGGGTCTTTGGGTACGGGTGCCTTAATAGCACTGCATCCTGCCGTACCCAGCAAAGTGGCGGCCAGGCAGAATGTGCCCAAACGAAAACGGCGCTGTGCCGAGGAACCTTCCCGCGTCTGACTTTTTTTTGCCTGCGCGCGAGGGCGGAGCCTTGAGCCGTTCCGTCCTGAAATCATTGCCACCTTTACCTTTGCTCTGTGACGACCGTCTGGCCCATGCTGAATGCAGGCCAATTGCTGTCGCTTTCTCTACCACGAGAAACCAGCGGCGCAATGGCAGGGCTTACTTGCATAACAAACAGGGGCGTAAAATAGACCCGTGTGTGCGATCTTTGACAGGAGAGTGAGAGATTTTTGTGCAATCTGTTGCCAGAAAGTCGCACTTCCTATCTTGCTTCAAAAAGAAAAGAGAATCCTGAAATCAGAGGCCACGATCCCGCTTGATGATATCCCACGCAGCGTTAATGCGTGAAATTTTGACGGATGCGGCTTCAATTTCAACGGCGCTTGCTTTGCGGGCCAACAGAATATCCGGGTGGTACTGCCGCACCAGTTTCTTCCGCAAGGCACGCAGTTCTTCATTTGAAAGATCTGGCGAGGCACCCATAACAGTATAGGCATCATCTTCGGCCATGGCTGGGGTGGAACGCCCGTGGGCTGCACGTTCCCACGCGCCACGGCTTAAACCAAACAGGGCATGTACCCGTTTGAGAAAACGCTCTTCTTCAGGAGCCAAGGGGTCATCCGCTGCCAGATCGGCGCGCGCAATGGTAAACAGAATTCCCATCAGGTCTTCCAACGGGCGTTTGTCTGTTGCGTAAACTTGCCCCAGTTCACGCGCGAAGGCTTCGTAATCATCCGTACGTTGGCGTGCCATATCAAACAGGCGTCCAACTTCACGCATGTTTTCATCTGGCACGCGAAAACGAGATTTAAAGGCGTTGATTTCTCGCCGGTTAACGGGCGCATCACACTTAGCCAGTTTGGCGCTAAGGATAACGCAGGAAAGCCCGTAAAGCTGTTCCTTCTTGCCAAGGGCCGCAGCCAGTTTGGCAGCCACAAAGGTAGCAGCCCCGTTAGGGTCTGGCCTTGCGCGCGCAGCCCATTTATCGCTCCAGCCACCTGTGGGAGGCTGGAGAATCGCACCTGTATCTGCTGCGTGGCCGAGTGCTGTGCCAACCGCTGCGCCAACCGGCCCGCCTACGGCAAAACCGGCTACGCCACCAAAAATTTTACCCCAGATCGCCATAGCAACAGTTTATCACGTTCTGGCAGCCTGCCCAAACATCCCTGATGCTTTAAGCGGACACAGCAGTTCTGCGTTGCTTTCAGGCAGAGGGAATCGCATGAGTGGTAAGCTGCTGTTTCAGCCATTCCAGTGCATAAACCCGTAAGGCAGAGGCTAGTGATTGCTCGGGTGAGCGTGCGGCATCCACTTTGGTAACTATCTGCGGCAGTGTTTGTGCCTGTTGGTTGGCTATATCTTCCAGCACATCCCAAAAGGTGGGTTCTAACGCCACGCTGGTATCATGGCCTGCCAGAATCAGGCTGCGTTTGCGTAAATGGCGGCTCAAGCAGCATCTCCCGTCAGGCGCTGTATGGCCCAATCTGCTGCTTCCGCCACAACGGCGTCTGGGTCTTGCCGCAATGCTTGTGCATAAGGCAGCAAATCCGGATGGCCAGAATTGCCAATGGCTATCAGCACGTTGCGGATGAACCGGTTGCGTCCGATACGTTTGATAGGAGAGCCAGAAAACATGGCACGGAAAGCCGTATCATCCAGTTGGCTGAGTGTGGCCAGTTCTGGCGCTATCAAATCTGGCCTTGGTTGCAGCTTTATGTGGCGAGATGTCTGGGCAAAGCGGTTCCACGGGCATACGGCCAAGCAATCATCGCAACCATAAATATGTGTGCCAATGGCTTTGCGGAGTGGCAGTGGAATAGGCCCTGCATGTTCAATGGTCAGGTAGGAAATGCACTTGCGTGCATCCATTTGATAAGGGGCCGGAAAAGCCTGCGTAGGGCATGCGTTCAGGCAACGGGTGCAGCTTCCACAACTGCCCCCAGAATGGGCAGAGGCTGGAAGTTCCAGCGTTGTGTAGATTTCGCCCAGAAAGAGCCAGCTTCCGTGCTGGCGAGACACCAGATTGGTGTGCTTGCCTTGCCAGCCTAGCCCGGCCTGTGTGGCCAGAGGTTTTTCCGCCACAGGGGCTGTATCAACAAACACTTTCACATCTGGGGCTGTATCCAGCACCATGCGGGCTTCGCGCACGATAAACTGGGCCAGATGCTTTAGCATACCCTTAACAACATCGTGATAATCACGGTGGCGCGCATACACGGAAATATTTCCGCATGTGCGATTGTGGAGTGTGCTTAGCGGATTCTCTGCCGGTGTGTAGTTCAGGCCTAACGCAATAACGCTGCGGGCTTCTGGCCATAAGGCTGTGGGTTGGCTGCGCTGTTCCGTGCGGTCTGCCAACCAACCCATTTCACCATGATACCCTTCGGCTAAAAAATCTTTCAGCCGTGCGCGCACTTCTGGCCCCAGATGGGCGGGACAGAAGCCTATGGCATCAAACCCAAGTTCCAGCGCCTTTATGCGTATTTTTTCCGCCAGTCTTGCTGCTGGTGCAACAGGTTGTAGCGCAGGCGCGGAAGGGGCGATCATAGAAAGACTTATTCAGGGAACAGGTGGAATAGCGGGTTGCGGCATTTCATCTTCAGTCCAATCCTCTGCTGCCCATTCTGCACGTAAAGCGGTGGCCAGTGCATCCAGCCGTTTTTCAACAATAGCCTGCCGAATCTGGCGCATCAGGCGCTGATAATAGGCAATATTATGCCATGTTAGCAGCATGGGGCCGAGTATTTCATTGGCGCGGAACAAATGGTGCAGATAAGCGCGGCTATGGCGTGAACATGCCAGACAGTCACAGTGTGGAGAAATAGGGCGTGCATCTGTGGCATGGCGGGCATTACGCAGGTTTAGCGTGCCGCGCTCGGTATAGGCGCGGGCAGTGCGGCCTGCGCGGGTGGGCATCACGCAGTCAAACATATCCACGCCACGTTGCACGCTGCCAAGCAGATCATCGGGGGTTCCTACGCCCATAAGGTAACGTGGTTTGTCCTGCGGCATGATGGGGGTTGTGGTGTCCAGCGTGGCGAACATGAGTTCTTGCCCTTCGCCTACCGCTAGGCCACCAATGGCGTAGCCTTCGAACCCAATATCGGTGAGCGCTTTTACGCTTTCCGCCCGCAGATCCACTTCTGTACCACCTTGTACAATACCGAACTGACCATACCCTTCACGCTGTACATAGGCTTGGCGGGAGCGTGCAGCCCAGCGCATGGAAAGCCGCATGGAAGCTGCAATGGCTTCTGGCGGTGCGGGCAGGGCGGGGCATTCATCAAAACACATGGTGATGGTGGCATCCAGTGCGTGCTGGATGTCTGTTGAACTTTCCGGCGTGAGCCGATGTTCAGAACCATCAATGTGAGAGCGGAAGGTGACGCCATCCTGATCCAGCCGCCGCAGCGCACCCAAGGACATCACCTGAAATCCCCCGGAATCTGTTAGAATCGGGCCGGACCAATCCATGAATTTATGGAGCCCACCCAAAGCGCGTATGCGTTCTGCCCCTGGCCGCAACATGAGGTGATAGGTGTTGCCCAGAACAATGCCTGCACCTGTAGAGCGCACGGCATCCATAGTCATGGCCTTTACCGTGCCAACTGTGCCAACCGGCATGAAGGTAGGGGTGGCTACAGGGCCGTAGGCTGTGTGCAGCATACCAGCGCGGGCAGCGCCATCTGTGCTTTCACACGTCCAGTTAAAGCGGGTCATTTTACTGTTCCGAGGTGGGGGCGTGGATGGAATGGGCGCAGCGCAGCAGGCAGGCATCGCCGTAGGAATAAAAGCGGTAGCCGCTGGCAACAGCATGGGCATAAATCTGCCGCGCGCGTTCGACGCCCGCAAAGGCGGAAACCAACATGAACAGCGTAGAGCGTGGCAGGTGGAAGTTGGTGAGCAGCATATCCACTGCGCGGAATTGATAGCCGGGCCGAATGAAAATGGAGGTTGTACCATCAAACGGATGCACAATGCCGTTTTCATCGGTTGCGGTTTCCAGCAGGCGCAGGCTGGTGGTGCCAATGGCAATAATACGCCCGCCAGCCTTACGGGTGGTGTTAATACGTTCTGCTGTTTCCGGGGTGATGATCCCGCGTTCTGAATGCATTTTGTGCTCAGAAATCTCGGCTTCCCGCACTGGCAAAAAGGTGCCAGCTCCTACATGCAAGGTGAGCGTACAGCGCTGAGCACCTGTGGCATCTACAGCTTTCAACAGGGCTGGCGTAAAATGCAGCCCAGCGGTGGGAGCAGCCACAGCACCTTTGTTACGCTCAAAAATGGTGGCGTAATCGCTGGTGTCCTGCGCAGTTGGCCCTTCGGGGCGATGAATATAGGGGGGGAGTGCCAATGCACCGGCTTTTTGCAGGAATACATCAAAAGCATCCCCTTCCGCACTAAAGCGGAGCACTGCCCCCCCGCCGGGCTCTAACGCCAACACGCGTGCTATGTCCTGCACACCGGGGAATGCAATAATGTCACCAACCTTGAGTCTGCGGGCATTGCGCACCAACACATGCCAACTGCCATCTGGCTGAATCTGATCCAGCGTAATACCAATTTTGGCTTCTCCGCGCAGGCCATGCAACTGGGCACGAATAACGGCCGTATTGTTTGCAACCAGCAAATCTCCCCGCTTCAAAAGCGAGGGCAGATCACGGATATGCCGGTCAGCAAATATGCCAGGCTGTGTGGCATCCAGAAGGCGCGCGGCTTCTCGCGGGCGGGCGGGTTCCTGCGCGATCAGGCTTTCTGGAAGGTGAAAATCAAAATCTTCGGTGCGGTCACTGCTCATGATGGCACCGTTTACGCAATAGGCTGGGCCAAGACCAGAGGCAAAGGTGCAGTTCTGCAGGTGGCATGCAGCCTGTGGGGGTTGAAGAGAGGAAGCTTAGGGGCCAGATTCCTTTTTCAGTCATGCCGGAGGGTATTCCGGTGAACAGATATTTAAAGGATGACAATTTATGTCTTACGCTCTTTTGGATGCCGCACGTGTTGCCAAGGCCGCTGAAGTTTCTTTGGGTGTGTTGAAAACCAGTGATGAAGCCACAGAAGCGCACCAGCGTAAGGTTATTATGATTGAACGGATTGAAGCTCTGGCCAAAGCAGCAGCAGAATCCAAGGCAGGCGTTACGCTGACATCCGAAGAATTCTGGTTAATCAGCCGTAACTGGTAACAGCACGGGAGCTGCTTTTATGGCATTTGTTCTTACAAGCCCTGCCTTTGTAAATGGTGATACGCTGCCACAGGCGCAGGTTTATAACGGTATGGGGCAGCACGGGCAGAATCTTTCCCCCGCGCTGGAATGGAAAAATGCCCCAGCAGGCACCAAAAGCTTTGTGGTAACGGTGTATGACCCAGATGCCCCAACCGGTTCGGGCTGGTGGCACTGGGTGGTGGTGAATATTCCCGCCACTATTACAGAACTGCCAACAGGCGCAGGTTCTGCCGGAGATAAGCTGCCCAAAGGCGCTTTACAGGTGCGTACAGATTTTGGCGTGCCCGGTTATGGTGGCGCTGCTCCGCCACCAGGGCGCGTGCACCGTTATGTTTTTACAGTTTATGCGCTGGACGTTCCTACGCTGGATGTGCAGGCAGATTCCAGCCCGGCATTGGTTGGTTTTATGGTGAACCACCACAAGTTGGCTTCTGCCAGCCTGACGGCTTTATATGGTAGTAGTGGTTCCCGCGATTAAGCGTTTCTTCCCTGAACCTTTTATAAAAGGTTCAGGGAAAGAGCATGGTAATGGCTGGAATTGCCTAGCGCGCATAGGCTTTAAGATCGTTTAAAACATCATCCGGCGTTACAAGCCCTGTGTGTTCATGCTGCGGCATAACCAGAAGGGGTGGCCCATCATTTAAGAACCGGATGGAAAGTTGCGCCCAGCGAGAAGCCACAAAGCGGCGAAATGTCTGAGCTAGTACGCAGCGATCCATGTCTGTATGATACGGGTTGCTTGGTGAGCATACTGTATTCAAGTAATCGCTCATAAAGGCGGCAATAGCGGGCACAAGTTCGGCTTCGCCAAAATAGGCCAAAGCCGTATTCATGCTCCACGGTGCGCCATATTGTTGGTGGCCGTTGTCATCAAACTGGGTCAGATCAAAGCCATATGTTGCATGGGCTTTCATATCTCGCAGCAGGCTGACAAAATTGGCAGGAAAATAGCCTGCGCAATCTCCTATCAAAACGGGTACCCTAAACTGGGCGGCAATATCAGGTAGGATCAGATACCGTAATGCGGGTTCCAGCATATCGGCATCTGATTTTGTTTCACCATGCCCAAAGCTGAGTCGCAATGTTGTGGAATGTTTTTCCAACCATTCTGAAAGAGTGGAGAGAAAGGTAAGCTGATCCACAGTTGGGTTTGCAACACCAAGGCAGATCTGGATTTGGCCCGCGGAACGGTCTTCTCGGCAGGCATGGATAAGGGAAAGCACAAGCCCCGGAACCAGATCAAAATGTTGCGCTGTACAGGCAAAGGCTAAGCAGGTAGAAGGCCGTTCTTCTGGTATACTAAAGTGCCATTGCCAGTTTGCTACACCCGTTACATCCGGTATAGCGCGGCTGGCCAAGCGCCCGCATTCCTGCGTGCTTAACCATGAAAACACCCCTTGATCATACAGAGCCGGGGCCATGTTATCCTGCAAGGCCAGTTTGCGGGCAATGGCGTAATGCGTATCTGCTTCTGCCTGTAGGCCAGCCAACCAGCTTGTATGGCCCATGCCCAGTTCTTCCCACCAACTCAGACCATTTAACCGGGCTTCCGCCGTTAAAAGGCGCAAACGGCTTTCTGTATCCAGTTTCTGGAACGCTTGTTCAAACAGGGCGCTATAGATGCGCCGGATGTCCGGGCCATTGTTGGATGAAAGGCGCATAGGCACCAAAAGCGCCTCAAATGGTGTTTCAAAAGCCGGTAGCCCCATATTGCTTAAAGCACTAGGCACCAGCAAAAGAGCACATTCTCCGGCCTGTTGCCGTGTCACTAATGGGGCGAGTAGCGTGCCTATGTCGCGATCAGGATAACGCGTGGCAAGAGACTGCTCCATTAACGTGGCGGCGGTATCGTAGTTTTTGGTGCGTAAGGCCAGAATGGCGGCCATCCATTGCAGTTCGGGGCGTGCATCATGCTGGCGCGCAATGGTTAAAAACCCGTCTGCCAGTTCCCATTGTCCAAAAAGAGCGCACAAACGCGCCAATTGTACGCATGTGGCCGTATCACGCGGAGTAACGCTTAAGCGTAAAATCTGTTCGCGCAGATCATCCAATGTGGCCCACGGTGTTGTGGTGGGGCGTAGAGTGTTTGTTTGTAAAAGATGCAGGGCATCTTCCATTAACCCAGATAGAGCGTGGGAGGGGCAGATAGTAAATGTTACCTTCTCTGGGGTGGTATCGCTCCAGAGTGTTATGGTGTCTTTTGTGCGTTCGGCCTGAAGTTGCTCTGCAGGCCATTTGCGCCCATCCAGTTGCAAATGATGCTCTGCACAGGTGGCGCGCCCAACAAAGCGTGTACCATTATACCATTCCTGTTCCGTAAGATCGCGCAGGACGGAAAGCAGCTCTGGCGGCAAAAGCAGAAAGTGCTCCCATGTAGCGCAAAGCGGCACAACATCGAACACATTCTGGTCTCGGCTAGAAAGATAGCCCTTGCCTGCCCGGATAGACATAAGCGGGCGGCCTGCAAAATTTTCTATAGCTTCTGCTTTGGTAAACGTTCCACCAGGATTTAACGCCGCAGATTGCTCATCTAACGTGGCTGGAGTTGTGCCACGCATAAAGGATTGTGCAAAGGAAACAGGATGCAGCCGCAAGCCCGTATACCCCACCAGTACGCCATGCCAGGAGAGAAGATAGAACGGCATGGGCTGATCCTATAAAACGATCGGGTAAGTGGGAATAATACAGGAAAATTGCACGGCTTTTATGCCACGGCATCAAGCAGGGCAGGAAGATACTGTTCTAGCTTGATGCGTACGGGCATAAGGTAGGCTTTGCCTTTTTCCTGCGCTAGTTCTTTAAGTACCGTTTGTGCAAACAGGATGTTGGCTTCCAGCGTGGGGGAAAAATCACGCGGGAAAACAATGTGATTTGTTGTTTCCCAGTAAGAGCGTGATTTGGGGCCAATAACGGGGGAAAGGCCCCAAAATACGCATTCGCCCTGCATCCATTCCCGGCACAGATCAAACAGCTTCAGGTCAAATACGGGCTGCGTGAAAAAGCCAATAGCTCCGGCTTCTTTTTTACGGGCCACATCTTCCAGCTCTTTCCATGGGGCGCGGCGGTATGGGTCAAACGCTGCATAGACTTTGAGGTGCGGAGCTTCACGCCGGTAGCGGCGGATAATGCTTTCCGTGCTGTTGGGGTATGTACGGTGGCTGAGATCTGCCGGTGGGTCACCATGCACAATCAGAATTTCTTCCAACCCTGATTGATCTGCTCCGGGCAGAGGCGCATCCGGCGCAATATCTATGGCCCGGATATGCGGAATAACGTTTCCAAACTGTGGGCGCACAAGTGCTGCGGCATCCCAACTGCGAAGGGGAAAGCGCATTAGGTCAGGAATATTTAGCGTATCTGCTGCGGGAAAAGTGGTTTTAACTGTGGCTACATCTGCCGCCAGAGCCTCAGCAGAACGCGGAATTAGCTCAACCGAAAGGCGAGAAAGGCTCATTCTGCACTCCCCTCAAGCTGCAATTTGGCTGCGGTGAGCGTGTTTTTCAGCAAGCAGGCAATTGTCATGGGGCCAACGCCACCCGGCACCGGGGTAATGCGGCCAGCCACTTTAACAGCTTCATCAAACGCTACATCGCCTACAAGGCGGGTTTTGCCATCATCGGTTTTGATACGGGTGATACCAACATCAATCACGGTAGCGCCGGGTTTAATCCAATCCCCACGCACCAGTTCACGGCAGCCAGTGGCTACCACCAGAATATCGGCTTCCCGCGCCAGTGCCGCCGTATCGCGCGTGTGGATATGTGCAATAGAAACCGTGCAACCTTCTGCCAGTAGCAACAGGGCCATGGGTTTGCCAACCAAATTGGAAGCCCCGATAACTACGGCGTGCTGGCCTTTCATATCCCCGAGCTGATCACGCAGAAGGAACAGGCAGCCCAGTGGTGTACAGGGAATAAGGGAGGGCAGGCCCACCGCCAGACGGCCAGCGTTGATTTCCCCCAACCCATCCACATCCTTTTCAGGCAGAATAGCATTGGTGACGCGGCGTCCATCCAGCCCGTTTGGCAGGGGAAGCTGCACCAGAATGCCGTGAATTTCGGGGTCTTTGTTCAGGCGGTCTATCAGCGCCAGAAGTTCAGCTTCCGATGTATTTTCGGGCAGCATGTGCATAAAGGAGCGCATGCCAGCATGGTGGGTTTGCACAGCTTTGTTGCGTACATACACTTCGCTGGCAGGATCATTCCCGACAAGAATCACCGCCAGACCGGGTGTTACGCCATGTTTCTCGTGAAACGCCAGAACATCCTCTCGGATATTCTGGCGCATTTTGGCGGCAAAGCCTTTGCCATCAATCAGGGAAGCCTGATGATCGGAGGGAAGGGAGGATGAAGATGCGTTGGTCATGGAGCTGCCAGTTGGTCATGCAGAAGCGTGTGGAGTTTCAAGCCGGGGCATACGCAAAAAAACGCCAAACGACAACGTTTTCAGGTGTAAATGTCCGGTATGTACACGAAATTTCAGGTCATGTTTCACCCTGCCGATAGGGAGAAAGTGCGTTAAGGGCTTCGGCTTCCGCCAATATGGCCGGGCGTTCTGCCTGAAGGAAAGCCCCAACACCGTTGCGGAGTGAGGGATTTTCCAGCCAATGGACAGAATGTGTGAGGGCAGGCAGATAGCCACGCTGGATTTTATGTTCACCCTGCGCCCCAGCCTCTACTCGCTTGAGGCCGTGGGAAATGGCAAAATCTATGGCGCGATAATAGCACAGCTCAAAATGTAAAAACGGCCAGTTGCCAATGCACCCCCAGTTGCGGCCATACAATGTATCGCCCCCCAAAAGGTTTAGGGCTGCGGCAACTGGTGTACCCTCGTGCCGTGCTATCATCAGCACAACACGGTCTTGTAAGCGTTCAGAAAGTAGCGGAAAAAAATCGGGCGTCAGGTAGGCGTTGCCCCACTTCTTATCAATTGTATTCTGGTAAAATGTGTAAAAAGCTTGCCAATCTTCAGGCGTAATGTCTGATCCGCGCAGGGTATGAAAGCTTAGGCCAGCGGCATTGGCATCACGCCGCTCCCGCCGGATAGCTTTGCGTTTGCGAGATGAAAGTGTTTCCAGAAAATCATCAAAGCTGGTGTAGTTTTTATTATGCCAGTGATACTGCAAACCTAATCGGGGCAGCCATCCGCGTTCAGCCAGATTATCGCTTTCCTGCTTGGTGCAGAATGTAACATGGGCAGAGGAAAGGCCGGTATCGTGGCAGATCTGGCGCAAAGCATCTGCCATAACTGCTTTGGTTTCTGCCGGTGCATCTGGCCGCGTTAAAAGGCGTGGGCCGGGTGCTGGGGTAAAGGGCACGGCAATTTGCATTTTGGGGTAATAGCGCCCCCCAGCGGCTTCAAAGGCGCGTGCCCAACCTTGGTCGAACACATACTCGCCCCATGAATGGCCCTTGATATAGGCAGGGCATGTGGCGGCCAGTTGTCCATCTGGCGCATGCAGGCTGACATGCTGTGGCAGCCAGCCTGTTTCACGGCGTACAGAACCGCTGTCTTCCAATGCAGAAAGAAAGGCATGGCTGACAAATGGGTTGTCCACCCCTGCACAGGCATTCCACTCCATTTCTGGAATGGCATGGATACTGTTGTGCAGAGATACGGACCAGTCAGGCATGTCTGTGTCTTTCCTGCAAATTTAGCCGATTTCGAACAGCCCTTCTACTTCAACCGGCGCATCCAGCGGCAGAGAAGGCACGCCAACGGTGGAGCGTGCATGGCGTCCGGCATCACCAAATACGGCAACGGCCAAGTCAGATGCGCCATTCATGGCGGCCGCGTGCGAGGTGAATTCTGGTGTGCAGGCAATAAAGCCACCCAGCCGTACTACGCGCTTCACGCGGGAAAGGTCACCCACTGCGGCACGCACCTGTGCAATTACATTGATCATGCTGTAACGCGCGGCTTCAACCGCTGTTTCAACAGAAACGGCATCACCCAGCTTGCCGGTAGCAAACAGCTTGCCATCTTTAAGAGGGAGCTGGCCGGAAACTACCAGCAGAGAACCTGTTTGTACGCAGGCCACATAGTTGGCAACAGGTGCGGCAGGGGTGGGAAGTTCGATACCAAGTTCAGCCAGACGGGATTCAGGAGTGCTCATCACGCTGTATTCCTTGTGTTAAAAAGCTGGGTAAGAAGCAGAAAATGGCCTCTTGCCCCGCAGAATGAACCGTATGTCTTTAGCAGACAAGCCGCAGATTACGGCGTTTGCGCCCAGTAGGCGGCGTATCATCTGCTTCTGGCAGATCTAGCGGCAGAAGGGGGTCTGGGTCAGATTGTGCATCCTGATGCGGGCCATCTGGCAGCCGAACACCTAAATATGTGTCTGACAAAGCCCGGAAGGCGTAGTCCAGCATAGATGTGGCGTAGGAGGCAACGGGGTCTCCCTCTACGGTGCCAGCCGGGCCAAAACAGGTATAGGCAAAGTTTTCCACAAAGGCTTCCAGCGGGGCACCGTATTGAAGGCCAATGCTCACGGCTTCGCCCAAGCTTTCCATCAGCCCGCGCACCATGCCGCTTTCCCGCGTGGGGGTAAGGGCCAGCTCACCTAGTGTGCCATCTTCATATTCCCCAGTACGTAGGAACAGCCGATGGCCGCCAATAGTGGTTTTTTGTGTAAAGCCACCGTGCCGTGGGGGCAGCGTGCGGCGCACCCCGCGCTCCAGCTTGTTGCGGGTAGGCTGGTTTTGCACTTCTGGCCGTGCGGGCATACGGTCCACAAACCCAGTGAGAGCCCGATACATGGCCAGATGTGCATTGGGGCCGGGTTGGGGGAGAACAGTTTCACCTGCCAGCGCGGCAGCCAAAGCTGTTTCAACCGTAAAATCCCGCGCTTCCAACCGCAGTAAAGCGCTTCTGGAAAGTTTGCCATCTGGCCGCAGCATGGAAAAAGCTGGCGCTAGCCCACAAGCTTCTACGCCCAAAAGCCCGTCTATCGGGTTGGAGGAAGAAAAGCCGGTTTCAATCGGGGCCAAAGGTGTTTCTGTTTCTACGGCCGCTTCGTTCCAAACCGCGCGCAGGGTTTCTCCCAATCCGGGCAGAACAGTGCGCACTGGCGGCAGTGGGAGGGATTCCGGCCCTCGGCCTGCATGGGCAGTTAAGGTGGCCAATGCAGCTATGGCGCATGCAGCGGCGCGGCCATCTTCACTATCATAATCCAGTCCAACGCCTGCAAGGCAGGCATCCAGATTGGTCAGCAAAATATCACCGGCTAGCGGGGTGGGGGCCAGTGTATCTGTTGGCGTGGTGGGGGTTGCTTCTGCTTGTTCCGGTGCAAATAAATCTGGCAGCGGCAGTTCACCATTGCGCTGGTTTGCCAGTGTGCTGGCGGCATGGCGCAATACGGAGCAGATCAGCCGCAGGGCCGCAACAAATGTGCGCGCAGCAAATCCTTCACCGGGGGAAACAAAAGCTGCCAGATTAACAATAAAGCCGGGCGGGCGGTCAAAACGGCAATGCCATACGGCTTCTGTTGGCGCGGCCTGCCGTGTAAGCAGCATCCATACCAAAGATCGGGCCGTGGCATCATCTGGTGCCAGCGCATCAATCCAGCGGGAGGCAAGACTGGGCAGATCCAGCGCTTCATCTCCTGGTACAAGCTGGGCCAATGCCGTTGCGGCATCTGTATCCCATTCTGCGGGCAGCGTAACGGAGCGAAGGGGAGCGTCCGGATCTGCTGCGGCCTCTAGCGTGCTCATCAGCACGCCATTCCAGTGGCGTCTGGCTGTTGCGTTCATGTGGGCAGTTTATCGTTTCAGCCCATCGCGTCGGAACCCGGAATCGTGCTGCCAAAAGGCGGTTAACACTCTGCATAATGAGGATATGGGGGATAACTTTTTGTGAAGTTGCGTTTCCTGTCCAAATACCGGCTGCTCGAGCGCAGTTGATCGGAAGCACGTGCATATTTCATGGACTGGCTGGAGTGTGGAGTCCTATCATCCATAGCATGGCAAACTTTGGAACATGGCTGCATACGCGCCGGAAGGGGCGGCTGGTTGGCAAGGATGCCGATGGCCGCAGTTATTACGAATCAACAGGCCCGGCCCGTCAGGGTGGCGGGGTGGAACGGCCCGAACGCTGGGTGATCTACCTGAAAGGGGAGGATGCCTCGGCCGTGCCGCCAGAGTGGTGGGGGTGGCTGCACCATACGCTGGACGCTCCTATTCCGGTGGAAGAGCGTAAGCCCTGGCAGCTTCCGTATCAGCCGAATATGACAGGCACGGCGCAAGCTTACAGGCCTGCGGGCAGCTTGTATTCCACCGGCCAGCACCCACCTGCGACAGGAGATTACGAGGCATGGACACCTGATGCGTGATCTGCTGCGCATTTCCTGCTAAACCGAACAGGCAATACAGGGAGTGCGATGCGGCTTATGGCTTCAGCAATGGCAGAAAAATCTCGGCGTAGTCTGACAGAACTGCTTACAGGCACAGTTGTGCTGGTGGCTATCGGCGGTATGCTGGTGGCCGCCGTGGTGGGCGAGGGCCGCAAGACAGATACAACCGGCTACCAGCTTAATGCCGATTTCACGCACATAGATGGGCTGGATATTGGCTCTGATGTGCGGTTGGCAGGTGTAACCGTTGGGCAAGTGGTAAGTGAAACAGTAGATCCGCACAGCTTCAAGGCGCATGTCACATTTACTGTGCGGCCTGATATTCACCTTTCAGATGATACAGCGGCTATTATTACCAGTGATAGCCTGCTGGGCGGCAAGTATATTGCCCTCTCCCCCGGCGGGGATGACAAAACCCTTAAACCCGGTGAAACAGTTGGGCAGACACAGGGCTCCATCAGTCTGGAGCAGTTGCTCAGCAAGTTTATTTTCTCGGTTACGGATACGCTCACACGTGCCAACAAAGCAGCACCTACTAATGGTGGTGGCGCGGGTGGGAATGATCTGCCCTGAAACAGACATAAAAATCCGTTAATTTTAGAGTGAAGCCGGGAAACAACAGCATGGAAAAGCCACGCTTCTGGCCGCAGGATGATGGAAACCCCATAACCTGCCATGAAAAGCTGCGTGTTTTGGAAGAAAACTGGCAGGAAGTGCAGGATATTATGCGCGATGCGTTTGAGGATGCCATGCTGATGGGGGTGAGTGAACAATTTATGCGGGCGCGTTTGAAGGATATGGTTGAGAGCCTTGCCTCCCCTAAAAACGGAGGGCAAGCTGCATGAAGCGCGCAACATATAAAGCCGTGGCTTGTGGGGCTATTTTGGCTGGGGCGCCTGTTTTGGCGCAGGCTGCGGGCTCTGCTTTAGCGCCTCCGGCAGTTTATGCGCCAGATACATGGCAAGGTAAAAATACGGCTGTTGTGCGTGTTCTGGACAGGTTGGATGCCCATGTAGAGGTAATTTCGGTTCCGGTAGGCACAACAGCACATTATAAAAGTCTGGACATTACACCTTCACGCTGTTTGCAGCGCCCTCCAACGCTTTCGCCCGATGCCGCAGCGTGGCTGGCCGTGCAGGATAAACACCCTAACGGAGCCGCCTTTCAGGGCTGGATGCTGGCAGCAGAGCCTGCATTAGGTGTGTTTGAAAGTCCGGTTTACGATGTGCGGATGGTGCGGTGCGAGGGCGCGGATACAGAGCCTATGTTGCCCCCACTGCCCAAACCTGTAGCCCCCGTTGCGCCCCCTGCATCTGGCTCGGATACGGTGCCAGCGCCTGCGGGGGATGGGGCATCTTCCGGCCATGCGGGCAGCCCGGATATTCCCGATGCCATACCAGACAAGCAAGAAACCGGCGGCGTTTACTAACGTTAGGTAAGGAACCGTTTCGTTTTTGTGCCGGTTCCGCGCGGCAGGTCTGTAAGATCGGTGGTTGTCGAAGCAGGGGGTGTTCGGCAACGTGTCAAAACAATGGTCTAGCTGCAAGTGCCTGGCACTCTTGTTATTATAGCTGGACATCACAACAAGGATTGAGGTGCAAACGTGCTAGGTTCTCTCGGTGCGCAGGATTTCCGTTTTCATCTACCCCCGTTAAACGAAACTGCCTTTCTGCTCGATTTTGATGGTACTCTGGTGGATATTGCTCCCACGCCAGAATCTGTTGTGGTGCCAAATGGGCTTCTTGATAGCCTGCGCCGCCTGCGTGAAGCATGCGGAGATGCCTTGGCCGTTGTTTCTGGCCGCCCCATTGATCAGATAGATCATTTTCTGGGTGATGTGCCTTTTGCTGTTGCAGGTGAACACGGGGTAGCTATTCGGCATCGGCCCGGTGGCCCGATTGAACGTGCAGCATTGCCTACCCTGCCGCCTGAATGGCTGGCTCAAGCGCGGGATTTGCTGGCAACATTGCCCGGCACGCGGTTAGAGCACAAAGAAGGCGGCTTTGTTCTGCATTACCGTGCCGCACCGGAAGCAGCAGAAACGTTGCGCCAGGCAGCTAGTGAATGGGTTAAGCACTCTAAGGGCACATTCTTGCTTTTGCCGGCAAAAATGGCATGGGAAATTCGCCCCGCCGGAATTGATAAAGGCTATGCTGTCTCTCTGTTAATGGAAAGTCCTCCCTTTACGGGCAAAAAGCCTGTGTTTGTAGGGGATGATGTAACGGATGAAGATGCTATAGCTGCTGTACGCAGAATGGGGGGCGTTGGGTTGCGTATTCCATCTGATTTTCCAACCCCTTCTATTTTTCGGGCTTGGCTGACCTCTCTTACAGGCGGGAGCCGGTAAGGGATGGGGCGTCTTGTTATTGTTTCCAATCGCGTTCCGGCTGTGCGTGAGCGAGCCCAACCTGCTGGTGGCTTGGCTGTTGCTCTGCGTGATGCTGTACAAGGGCAGGAGTGCCTGTGGTTTGGATGGTCTGGGCAACAAATTTCAGATGATGAAGGGGAGGATCGGCGCGTAAGCATAGACACGGTAGATAACGTGACTTACGCTACTGTAGATCTGACCAAATCAGAATATAATGGGTTTTACGAAGGGTATTCCAACGGAATCCTGTGGCCGCTTTGCCATTACCGCGCAGGGCTGATGAGTTATAGTCGGCAGGATCGGCACACATATCATGCCGTGAATACCATGTTCGCGCAGAAGCTTGCCCCCCTCTTAAAATCTGATGATTTGATATGGGTGCATGATTACCATCTGTTCCCACTTGGGCTTGCGCTGCGGGAACAGGGGATAAAGTGCCGTATCGGGTTTTTCCTGCACATTCCATTTCCACCATGGAGCCTCATGCGGGCCTTGCCTGGTGCTGAAAAGCTGATGCGATCTTTGCGCGCCTATGATGTGATGGGTGTGCAGACGGAAGATGACGCGCGCAATGTTAATGAAGGTTTTTCTGTTGTTGGGGTGCCAGCGCAGGCCCGTGTGTTTCCGATTGGAATAGATCCAGAAAGCTTTCAGCAGCAGGCTTCCTCCGGTTTAGATAACCCGGAAGTGCAGAAGCTTGAAAAAAGCCTGCGGGGCTTGCCGCTGATTATCGGTGTGGACCGTATGGATTATTCCAAGGGGCTACCGGAGCGTTTTCGGGCGTATGAAGTGTTCTTGCGCAAATATCCGGAATACCGCGGTAAGGTTATTTATCTTCAGATCACCCCGGTTTCTCGCGGTAGTGTGCCAGAATACAAGGTGCTGCGCGAAGAGCTGGATGGTGTGGTTGGCCATATTAACGGCACGTATGGAGATTTTGACTGGGTTCCTATCCGTTACCTTACGCACCCTGTCCCGCGTGAACTGCTGGCCCCATTTTTCCGCCTTTCTCACGCAGCGTTGGTAACACCTCTGCGGGATGGTATGAATCTGGTTGCCAAGGAATATGTGGCAGCTCAGGATGCGAAAGATCCCGGCGTGCTTATTCTCTCCCGTTTTGCTGGTGCTGCGCCAGAAATGGAAGATGCGCTTTTGGTAAACCCGCATGATGCAGATGAAGTGGCAGATGCCTTGCATAAATCACTCAGCATGTCTCTTTCTGAAAGACAACTGCGGTGGAAGCGGCTGAAGCCAGATGTCTGGCGCGTTACGGCTGGCAGTTGGGCGCGTTCCTTTATTACGGCTTTGGCAGAGGTGCGGTCTGAATGAGGGGGAGCCACGCATCTCGGCCGCTGGCGCTATTTTTGGCAGGTGCGGCGTTATTGGCGTTGGGGTGGTGTGGTACACCCAACATGTTTTGCAAATTATGCCGTGCGAACTGTGCCTGTGGGAACGCTGGCCATGGCGTTTGCTATTAGGCACAGCCATTGTGGCCGCTGTGTTGCCCGATAAGGTAGCACGACACCTTTTGTGGTTGACGGTGCCTTTTATGGTGGCGGATATCGGCCTTTCTATTTGCCATGTAGGGGTGGAGTGGCAATGGTGGCCAAGCCCGCTGCCTGCGTGCCACGCGCCTCATATATATGGGCGCACTATGGCGGAGCGGCTGGCTTCTATGCCACTGCTGCCTTCCAAACCCTGTGATGCAGCCACGTATCTGGTGCCGGGTGTTCCTGTTTCCATGGCGGCAATGGGCGGCCTGTACGCAGCTATTGTGTTATGGGTGTTTGTGGTTTGGCGTAAAAAGCTGGAACGTGTGACGCGCCGTATTTTCCATTAAATATTATATTTTAAGTGTTAGGTTTTTATTGTTGAAGGCGTGATAACTTCGTTGCCGTATTGTAGCGGTTGAAGCACCGCGTATAAATCTTATACTGTGTGCCTGAATGCAATGTCAGGATATCTCTATGTCTTTAAGTGGCAATATTAAAACAATCGATTGGAGCGTATTCGACGCAACATGGTACGCAGCAAAATATGGAGATGTTCTGAAATTTCTAGACCTTGAAGGTGCAGAAGTATTAGAGGAATTTTATAGGGAAAAAGGGCCAGCATTACGTCATTCACCCAACCCGTATTTTGATGAGGATTGGTATCTGCGGCGTTATCCTGCGGTTGCTGAAGCTGTGGGGAAAGGTGAATGGAGATCCGGGTTTGATCATTATTGCCAAACAGGATTTTCTTCCCACAATCCTCATTGGCTTTTTGATCGTGAATTTTATTTCAAGCAGCACCCAACTCTTCAGCCTGCAACGTTGGAAGAAGCAGGGTTTCGGAATCTCTATGATCATTACCTGAATGTGGGTGACGAACAGTTTTTAACGGGATCATGGTTTTTTAACGCAACAGCATATCTTAAAAGTGGCCATGCACGTATTGAAGGTTTGGGTGCATTTGCACAATGTGTGCGTAACCTGAGGCCTGAGCAGGGGTATGGTCAGCGTCTGTCTTGGTATTTTGATCCTGAATGGTATCTGGAAACCTATCCGCATGTCGGGAAGGAACTGGCTTCAGGGCGCTGGCTCTCTGCCTTGCATCATTATCTGTCTAATTCCACCCCAACAGATTACAACCCGAATGCCTATTTCTCTGAAGAGTTTTATGGCAGCGTGAATCATGATGTAAGCGGTGCGGTTGAAAGCGGAAACTTCCGTAATTTTTATGAACATTTTCTGCGCTATGGTGTGCATGAACTCCGCAAACCAAGCGCCAATATTGACCTTGAATCCTACTACCGTAATGCCGTTGTGCAAAAGGAAGTTACGCGTGGTGATTTTCCAGATGCGTTCGCACATTATATCGCCCACGGCGGCAGGCTAGAAGATGATATGGAAGAGCTGAAGGAAAGTGAGGCCCTTTCCAAAAAGCTCTATCATGAAATGTGCCGCATTCGGTTGCCTGTTCTTTTGAATCAGACTCTGGATTTTACATACGATGCACCAGATTTAAGCATTATTATTGTAGCACATAATCTGTTCGCCATGACCATGAGCGCGTTGGCCTCGCTACGTGCTAATTATAATGGTCAAATGCAGGTTATTGTAGTGGATTCCGGCTCTACAGATGGTGTGCGCCATATTGAACGTTATGTGCGCGGTCTGGATGTTGTGCGGTTTCCCGGTAATGTTGGCTTTTTGCTGGGCTGTAATGCGGCATTGGAAAAAGTGCATGGCCCATTCACACTTTATCTGAACAACGATACAGAGCTGATGCCAGAAGCCATTGGCAATGCCTTGGCTCGGTTACGGCATGAAATAAAAATAGGGGCGGTTGGTGGCAAACTTGTACGCACCAATGGCTTGTTGCAGGAAGCAGGTAGTATTGTCTGGCGCGATGGATCGGTGTGCGGCTATCTGCGTGATCAGCGCCCCGATGTTCCAGAAGCTAATTTTGTAAGATCTGTAGATTATTGCGCCGGTGCATTCTTGATGATACGCACGCCCCTGCTGCGCCAGTTGGGGGGCTTTGATATAGATTATGCCCCTGCGTATTTTGAAGAAACAGATCTGTGCTTGCGTATTCATGAAGCTGGGTTTGATGTGGTGTATGATCCCTCGGTGGTTGTAATACATTACGAGTATGGCACATCCAGTTTCATGAGTGGCGCATCCATGATAGCGCGTAATCAGGATGTGTTCCGCCGTAAGCATACGGCATATTTGCGCCAGAAAAGCCTGAACAACCCCAGAATGCTGACAACAGCACGTTTCAGCAAGCAGGGTCAGAAGCGCGTTTTATTTATTGAAGACAGGTTGCCCTATCGGTTTTTGGGATCAGGCTTTACGCGTTCAAACGATATTGTACGCAGCATGATTGCTGCTGGATGCCAAGTAACGGTGTACCCGGTATTTAGACCAACAGAATCTCAGGAAGATATCTGCATGGCTTTTCCGGATCGGGCAGAGGTGATTTGGGATCGAGAATTACCAGAACTAGAAGATTTTATTAAATCCCGCGCTGGGTATTATGATGCCATCTGGATTGCACGCACGCATAATGCAGATCGTCTGGCCCCTGTGCTTATGGATTGTGCTGATGCCCTAACGGGTGCAATGGTGATTACGGATACCGAGGCTGTATCCGCGCCGCGTGAATATCGTAAAATGGAATTGCGCGGGCAAACACCAGAAAAAACAGTGGATGAGCTTTTGAAGCATGAATTCAGGCATTTGTTCATGTCTGAAAAAATTATTGCAGTGAACAGTAAGGATTCCAAAATACTTAATGCTCACGGTTTTTCTAATGTTCATGTTCTAGGTCATTTGCAAAACGCTTTAACGTGGTCTCCCGGATGGGAAGATCGCCGGAATATTCTTTTTCTGGGGGCCATGCATGATCAGGATTCACCAAATGTAGATTCCTTGGCGTGGTTTAGCAAAGAAGTGTTGCCATTACTGGATGGCCGTTTGCCAGAAGACGTTAAATTTACAGTCTGTGGCTATGTAAACCCGCGTGTTGATCTTACATCACTTATAAACAACCCGCGTATTGTGGTAACGGGGCGGGTAGAGGATGTAACACCTGTTTATAATAGCCACCGGGTATTTGTGGCGCCAACCCGGTATGCGGCGGGTATTCCCTACAAACTGCATGAAGCCGCAGCACATGGTATTCCTGTTGTTGCAACGGATATTTTGTGTGAACAGGTTGGATGGGTGCCTGGTGAAGATATGCTGTGCGCCAGTGTATCGGACGCGCAGGGTTTTGCGGATGCTATTGTCCGGCTGTATGAAGACAAGCAGTTGTGGGACAACGTGCATGCGCATGAACTCAAACGGATTTCTACAGAAAACACACAAGAGAATTATATAAAAAAGATAAAGGATATTTTAGAAATTTCCTAAAATAATCCTAGCACGTCAGGTGAGGTAAGTGGGATCTTCCATTTTCAAAATCTGACGTGCCAGACTGTGCAGCCGTGCGCTGGCTCGTACCCCTAGTGTGCTGATTTCCTGATAGGAAAACCAACGGGCTTCCAAGGCATCATCACCAGCTTGTACGGGGTTATGGGTGTGTTCTTGTTCCTCACACCTTACGGCAAGAATGATGTAGTGGAACTCTAGCTTTCCATGAGCATCATAATGCAAGCTATCAAATGCATCTATTACAGAAGTTGCTTTTGCTGGTAAGGATGTTTCTTCCAAAAGCTCGCGTTCTGCGGCATAAAAAATAGTTTCTCCCGGTTCAATCCGCCCGCCGGGAAAACCCCATAATCCGGCATCTGGTGCTTTAGCGCGGCGGACAAGCAGAAAATTATTCTGCCTTCGCACAATAGCAAGAACACCGGAACGCGGAAGGCAGGAATGGCATGATGTTTTCATGATCGGGAAGTGTAGAAGGTCATGAATGCTGGTCAACCCTTATCTGCGTAAAAGGGGTTGGGCTATTTTTTCTCTTTGCCCAAATGCAGAAAATGCGTGTTAAATACAGCCATAACCGTGCGGAATGTTGTGCATGGAAAATATAAATTAGCTATCAAGGAGCACATCTTATGTCGGCAGATACAATTGCCATTCCGGGTATAGCCAAACCAGCCTCCCGCATTGCGCTTGGCACGTGGGCCATTGGTGGTTCCATGTGGGGTGGCGCAGATGATGCAAACGCCAGCAAGACGATAGATGAAGCTTTGGAGCTTGGTATCAATATGATTGATACAGCACCAGTCTATGGATTTGGGCATTCTGAAGAAATTATTGGCAAGGCTTTGGAAGGTCGGCGTGGCCGTGTTATTCTGGCTACCAAGGTGGGGCTGAACTGGCATGATGGAAAGGTTTTCCGGGATAGTCGGTCTGCACGGATTGAAGAGGAAGTTGAAAAATCTTTAAGCCGCCTGCGCACAGATTATATTGATCTGTATCAGGTTCATTGGCCAGATACATGCACTCCGTTTGAAGAAACAGCCCGTGCTCTGGAAAATCTGGTGAAAAGTGGCAAGGTTAAAGCCTTGGGGCTGAGCAATTTCTCACCCGCGCAGATGGATGAATTCCGGAAGTTTGCACCTGTTTCTGCTGTGCAGCCGCCATACAACCTGTTTGAGCGCGAAATAGAGCGTGATGTGCTGCCATATGCAGAAAAAAACAATCTGGTGGTGCTGGCTTATGGCCCTCTGTGCCGTGGTTTGCTTTCGGGCCGCATGACGGCAGACCGGAAGTTTGAAGGGGATGATCTGCGTAAAACAGATCCCAAGTTCCAGCAGCCGCGTTTTGGCCAGTATTTGCAGGCGGTGGAAGACCTTAAAGCCATTGCCAATAAGCATGGCAAAAGCATGCTGGCACTGGCTATTCGCTGGGTGTTGGATCGCGGCCCAACTATTGCGCTGTGGGGTGCACGTAAGCCAGAGCAGATTGCAGGTGTGGATGATGCTTTTGGCTGGAAGCTGGATGCAGAAGACATGCAGGCTATTGATGCAATTCTTGCCAAGGATATTAAAGACCCGGTAGGCCCGGAGTTTATGGCTCCGCCTTTGCGGGCTTAATCTGGCGGAACAGGGCTGGCTTATCCAGCCCTGTTCTACCCGCAAGGCTGGCGGTGGCCCATACGCATTGACTCAGATGTGGCTTTTTTCGCACTCTGTTAAGTTATGAAAGAGCCGCACCCTCCTTATCAGGCCGAGCCTGAGCAGGCGACAGTCTGTATGTTTCCGCTTCAGCAGGTATTGGGGCGGGCAGAGGCTGCGGAATATTTGGGTATTCCTGCCCGAAGGCTCAGATTTTTGGAAATGCTCGGGGGTGGGCCCAAATCTGTTTCTCAGCGCGCAGGGGCCATTCAGTTTCGTAAGGAAGATCTGGATAACTACAGCGCCCAGCAGTTTAGCCGTGCCGGGTTAGGGGCAGATGCACTTTCTCGCTATCGGAGCATGCGTGCACTGGCTGATTATAAAGGGCTTGATCCGTTTATGGATATGGCCAGCCGGGATGAGCTTTCTCAGGCGTGTACCTATATCGGCGGGCGTGTTGGCATCGGGCTGGGGCTGGTGGTGATTGTGCTTTCTCATACTCCGCTTTCCCGCATTCTGTTTCATGTGGTGCGTTAGGGCCGTTTTGTAACGGCCTGTGTGTTTCATATCTTGCGCAAGGGGTTGCGGCAGCCCATGTTTGAGCAATGGCTTCCAAAACCTCCTCCTCTGCGGCACGTGGCAAAAAGCGCCCTTCATTAAGCGAGCGTGCGGCCAGTCTTCCCCCCGTTCTGTTCGAGCCGGAAAAACAGGCTCCTCGTCCACGCCTCAAGCGTATGGAAGTGGTGTCAGAATACGAACCGGCAGGGGATCAGCCGCAGGCTATTCGTGAACTTGTGGCCGGGGTAGAAGCTGGAGAGCGCGATCAGGTTCTGTTAGGGGTTACGGGTTCGGGTAAAACCTTTTCCATGGCCAAGATTATTGAGGCCACGCAAAAACCCACACTTATTCTTGCGCCCAACAAGACATTAGCTGCGCAGCTTTATGGAGAAATGAAGCAGTTTTTCCCTAATAATGCTGTGGAATATTTTGTAAGTTATTATGATTACTATCAGCCAGAAGCCTATGTGCCGCGTTCTGATACGTATATTGAAAAAGACAGCCAGATAAACGAACAGATTGACCGTATGCGCCATGCGGCTACGCAGGCGCTGCTGGAGCGGAACGATGTAATTATCGTGGCTTCTGTTTCCTGCATTTACGGTATTGGGTCTGTGGAAACCTATTCCCGCATGGTGGTGAAGCTGGAGCTGGGCGGAGAGATAGACCGGGATAAGCTTATAAAAAGCCTTGTTGAATTACAGTACCGTCGGAACGATGCCGCATTTGCACGCGGTACATTCCGGGTGCGTGGTGAAACAATAGACATTTTTCCCGTGCAGAATGAAGACAGGGCCTGGCGTGTTTCTCTGTTTGGCGATGAAGTTGACGGGTTAATAGAATTTGACCCGCTAACGGGTGAAAAAACGGCTGATCTGCAGGAAATTACAATTTACGCAAATAGTCACTACGTTACACCACGTCCGACGTTGAATCAGGCCATTAAGGGCATCAAGCAGGAACTGCGCGAACAGCTTGATGTGTTTACAAAGGCCGGTAAGTTGCTGGAAGCAGAACGGCTGGACCAACGCACCACTTTTGATCTGGAAATGCTGGAAACAACAGGGGTGTGTAAGGGGATCGAAAACTACTCCCGCTATCTTTCTGGTCGCAAACCGGGTGATCCACCACCAACCCTGTTTGAATATCTGCCTGAAGATGCGCTGCTGATTGTAGATGAAAGCCACGTAACAGTGCCGCAGATTGGCGGCATGGAACGCGGAGACCATGCGCGCAAATCCGTGCTGGCAGAGTTTGGTTTCCGGCTTCCTTCCTGCCTGGATAACCGGCCTTTGAATTTTGCGGAGTGGGACAAGTTTCGCCCACAAAGCCTTTTTGTAAGTGCCACACCCGGCCCATGGGAAATGGAACGCACAGGTGGCGTGTTTGCTGAACAGGTTATTCGCCCCACCGGGTTGGTGGACCCCATTACAATTATTCGGCCTGTAGAACATCAGGTGGATGATCTGTTGGCAGAATGTCGTACCACCATTGCCAAAGGTGGCCGTGTGTTGGTGACAACACTTACTAAACGCATGGCGGAAGACTTAACCGATTACATGAATGAAGCTGGTATTCGGGTAAGGTATCTGCATTCCGATGTAGATACACTGGAACGGATAGAAATTATCCGAGACCTGCGCATGGGAGCATTTGATGTTCTCATCGGCATTAACTTGCTGCGAGAAGGTTTGGATATTCCAGAGTGTGCGCTTGTAGCTATTCTGGATGCAGATAAGGAAGGGTTCTTGCGTTCCCGCACATCTCTTATCCAGACTATTGGCCGTGCGGCCCGAAATGTAGAGGGCCGGGTTCTGCTGTATGCAGATAAAATGACGGATTCTCTGACATACGCAGTAGAGGAAACAGCCCGCAGGCGCGAAAAACAGATGGCGTGGAATACAGAGCACGGCATTACGCCACAAAGTGTGCGCAAGCATATTAGTGATATTGTGTCTTCTGTGTTCGAACAGGATTACGTTACCATTGCGCCGGATGAAGATACGGGCGTGGCAGAGTTTGTGGGGCAGGATCTAGGGGCCGCTATTGCCGGGTTGGAAAAGCGTATGCGTTCTGCCGCGGCAGAGCTGGAGTTTGAAACTGCGGCACGGTTACGAGATGAAATTCAGCGGTTGGAAGCCTTGCAGCTTGGACTGGAACCGCCTCCGGTAGCGGCCTCAACAGCAGGAAAAGCTCAGACAAGTGGCCGCAAACCTAAAAAAGATAAGGTGCCACGGCCACTAGGGCCGGGCGGGGGTGGATATGATCCGGCAGCCAGGCGGAAAAAGCGGAAATAACACCCATATTGCGGCAGGCCTTGTTTCTGCCGCTTAACCCTTCTACCGTCCGCATAGCAAACCCTTATTTGTGCGGACATTACGGCATGACAACGTCAGATACTTTTATCCAGCCGGATTATACAGCACTGGAACAGGCTTCTGTTGCACCTGATCCTTTCCCGCATGTGGTGGTGCCGCATTTTATCCGTTCAGAAGATCTGGGGCGTTTGTTTGCGCATCGGCCGCATATTGTGTCTGGGGGGTCTTTTCCGCCAGATTCCTTGCAGCTTTCTCCCCTTATGGAGCATTTGGTGGAAGAACTGGAAGGCCCACGGTTAAAGGCAATTGTGGCGGAAAAATTTCACCTCAATCTCGATCATGCACCTTCCATGCTGACCATTCGTGGGCGCACGCGAGAAAAAGATGGCCGTATCCATACGGATTCATTGGCCAAGCGTGTAACCATTTTGCTGTATCTTAATCCATCAGGGGTGGGGGAGGCATGGGAACGGCAGGAAGGCTGTTTGCGCCTTTTGCGTGGCCCGCATGATATAGAGGATTACGCCAAGGAAGTACCGCCCGTAGATGGCACTTTGCTGATTTTCCCCAACGGCCCAACAACATGGCATGGGCATAAGCAGTTTGTGGGGCAGCGCTATACTATCCAATTAAATTACATGACAGAAGATGCACGCGCCCGGTCTGAACTGCGGCGGCATAAACTTTCTGCATTGGTTAAAAAGTTGCCTTTGCCTCAGTTGGGGCAGTAACTTTTCTTTTTTGATCTGTTTCTGCATGAACAGGAAGCCTGAATGATTTTTCGCAAGCCGTCTGCTGCCCGCACACATTTTTCACTGCTGGCTATAACGCTGGCCCTGTTAGGGGGAACTGCTCTTTCTTCCACATCGGCTCATGCTCAGGATGCCGCACCGGGTATGCCGTCCGCTCTTGTGCCTCCTAGCCTGAGCAGTGCACAGGTTGTGCGTGCAACGCTTCCTAATGGCCTTAAGGTTGTTATTGTGCCTAACCGGCTGGCCCCGGTTGTGACCACAGAAATTAATTATCTTGTTGGCTCGGCAGAAGTGCCAGATGGGTTTCCGGGTACGGCGCATGCGTTGGAACATATGATGTTCCGTGGCAGCAAAGGGCTGGATAAAGACCAGCTTGCAGCTATAGGCACGCGTTTGGGCGGCAGTTACAACGCAGATACAACAGAAGATGTCACGCAGTATTTCTATACAGCACAGGCACAGGATTTACCTGTTCTGCTTAAAATTGAAGCCCTGCGCATGAATGGCTTAACCCTGTCTGAAGCGGATTGGGAAAAAGAACGTGGCGCGATTGAGCAGGAAGTTGCGCGTGATCTTTCAAGCCCCGCCTATCGGTATCTGGAACAGTTGCAGGGTATTTTGTTTGCAGGCACGCCTTACGAACACGATGCACTGGGCACGCGGCCATCCTTTGATAAAACCACGGCGGCGGATCTGAAAGATTTTTACCAAAAATGGTATGGCCCCAATAATGCCGTACTGGTGATTGTGGGGGATATTAACCCTGTTTCTACCTTGCAGCTGGTACAGGATACGTTTGCTGATATTCCGCGCAAGGATCTGCCGCAGCGCCACAAGATAGCTCCGGCAGCGCCGCCTGCTAAAACACTCACGCTTTCTACAGATTATCCTGTTGGGTTTGCCACGCTTGCATTCCCCATGGCGGGCAGTTCTTCAGCAGATTTTGCAACGGCTGATATTCTCTCAGATGTGCTCTCCAGCCAGCGTGGTGCCCTGTATGATCTGGTACCGCAGGGCAAGGCGTTGTACGCAGGGTTTGAATATGCTCCTAAAAAAGAAGCTGGTTTTGGTTTGGCGCTTGCGGCTTTTCCTAAAGGCACAGATGCTTCTGGCCCCATGAACGCTATGAAAGCTGTGTTGGAAAAAATCCGTAAGGAAGGCGTGCCAGCAGAATTGGTTGAAGCCGCAAAGCAGAAAGAAATTGCCCAGCTTCAGTTTTCTGCCAATTCTGTAAGTGGTCTGGCATCTATCTGGTCTAACGCATTGGCATTTCAGAACCTAGATAGCCCGGGTGATCTGGTGGCTGCTTATCAGGCTGTTACGCCAAAGGCGGTAAATGATCTGGCTGCAAAGCTGCTTGATCCAGCACATGCTGTGTCTGCCATTCTTACCCCGGAAGCATCAGGCAAGGCAGTTTCTGGTAAAGGGTTTGGAGGGGCGGAATCTTTTGCAAGCACCCCGGATAAGCCAGTAAAATTGCCGCAATGGGCCGAAAAAGCTCTGGCCCAACTGGAAGAACCTAAACCGACACCACTCCCTGCGGTTAGCACATTATCTAACGGTATCAAGCTGATTGTCTGGCCTTCTCATGTCAGCCACACCATTCAGCTTTCTGGTCAAATCCGCCAGACGCCCGAATTGCAGGAACCCAAAGGCAAGGAGGGCGTGCATAGTTTAACGGAAGCTCTGTTCTCCTACGGCACAACGCAGCATGATCGTCTGGCTTTCCAGAAAGCGCTTGATGATGTGCCAGCATGGGAAGATGCCGGGGGCAATTTCTCCTTACAAGTTCTTACGCCTGATTTTGAAAAGGGCGTGGATCTGCTTGCTGAAAATGAACTGCATCCAGCATTCCCTGAAAAAGATTTTACGGTTGTGCGCACGCAGTTGGCACAAGCTCAGGCTGGGGAACTGGTATCTCCCGGGCATTTGTTTGATAAAGCTATCAAGGCTGCCATTCTGCCGGAAACAGACCCGACACAGCGTGATGCTACGCCTGAATCTATTATGAGCATAACCCGTGATGATGTGCTGCATTATTACCAAAATGCGTGGCGCCCGGATCTGACAACTATTGTTGTAACAGGTGATATCACGCCCGAAAAAGCACAGGCGGTATTAGAAAAAGCTTTTGGTGGTTGGAAAGCCGAAGGCCCGGCACCTGATGTGAATTTGCCTACCGTGCCACTTAGCAAAACATCACGCGCAACGGTGCCTGATAAGAGCAGCGTGCAGAATGATGTTGTGTTGGCGGAAACACTGGGGCTAACGGCACAAAATCCTGATCATTTCCTGCTGCAGTTGGGCAATGAAGTGCTGGGGGGCGGTCTGTTCTCCTCGCGTCTGTATAGAGATATGCGGGTGAAAACAGGTTATGTTTATTCTGTAAGCAGTTCCTTTGATTGGGGACGTACGCGCGGGGCCTATACTGTTAATTATGGTGCAGACCCGGATAAGGTTGGTAAAGCGCGGAATGTTGTCATGAAAGACCTGAAAGCCATGCAGTCTGCACCACCTACAGCAGAAGAGCTTTCTTTGGCCAAGGCTTCACTTCTGCGGAGCTTGCCGCTTGCCAGAGCGAGTTTGGCCCGAATTGCTGCGCAGTATCTTTATTTGGAAGATCTGGGTTTGCCGCTTGATAATACGGATCGGGGCGCAAAAGTTTATTACAAGGCAACGGGTGCAGAAGTACAGGCCGCATTCCGTAAGTGGATCAGGCCAGATGACCTTGCGGTTATTGTAAAGGGGCCTACGCCTACTTGGTAATGGATTACATGTATTCGTAAATGTTTTAAGAAAGGTTCTTTCTGTGCATTTTACGGATACATTGTAAATCGTGTTTGTTTTTCTCGTGTCTAGAAGTTAACAATATTACGAGGGAATTTGGTGTCAGTATTTTCTGGACAGAAAAATAGTTATGCTTGTATTAGGTCTGTCAGAAAATCATTTACGTGCTGAAGTTCTTGATATGCAAAAGATCACGAGGGGGTATTGCGGTGTCTGGTGAAAAAAAGCCTGTTGGTAAGGTTCGTTCTTCTCGTGTAAAAGTGGCACGTAAAAAGGTTGCGGCTCCCGCAGTGTTAGAGACACATGAACCAGTAGCGGAGCCACAGGTTACAGAACAAGTTGAAATAGCTCCTGTAGCAGAGCCAACACCGGCTCCAGCGGCAGAACAAATTGCATTGGCACTTCAGTCTCAGGCGGGTATTGTGGAACAAGAAGCTGAAAAAGAACGTCGGGCGGCTATCTTCTTTGATAGTCAGTGGTACCTTAATGCTTACCCAGATATTCGTGAGGCGGGCGTAGATCCGCTTGAACATTTTCTGGATTATGGTGCTAAGGAAGGTAGAAACCCTAACGCGCTGTTTGATAGCCTTTCCTATCTACGTGTAAATCCTGATGTTGCAGGGTTTGGGCCGGGGCCTTTCATCCATTATATTTGTTATGGTTTTCAGGAAGGGCGGCCTTTGCGCTAGGAGGCTCTTAAAGTTTAAAAAGGGGCGTATGGGTGTTAAAACCATACGCCCCTTTTTTATTTATGCTGTTTTAATAAAAGCGTCAGACTTCTTCTACAACTTCTATGTGAGATGGGAACTCTACGTCTTTCGTTTCATCCAGAATGTAATAGTGAATGTTTTCTGAAACCCAATCTTCCCGGAAACCACAATCTTTATAAATATTACGGCATGGCGTATTATCCGGAAGGTTATGGATAGAAGCTGTTATACGGACATTTCCATGTTTTTCCCGAACATGGCTGACAACATCAGCAACAATGCTTGTTTCAACTTCCATGCCTAAAACACGGCAGCTCATAACAAACTGCACAATTTCATTATTGCGCAGGTAAAGCACACTTACCAATCCGTAATTGGTGAATTTGTCCTGAACAGTTGCAACAATTATCTCTCCGCCTTCACTTAGAAAGCGAGAGAGTTCCTGAAATGTCCAGCGTGTGCCAGAAGTGTTGAACTGATTGGTCTTGTTTGTAAGCTCTAGCGCGCGGGCCAGTTCCGGTTGCTCTGCATCTGTGATGTAGGTGAGGGAAACCGTACATTCCAAGGATGCCAGAAATTCTTCACGGTTCAAGCTGGCGCGTGTTTCCTCACGGGCAATCTGTCCTCGGATCATGGT
Organism: Acetobacter sp. JWB; assembly: GCF_003323795.1. Lineage (NCBI taxonomy): Bacteria > Pseudomonadati > Pseudomonadota > Alphaproteobacteria > Acetobacterales > Acetobacteraceae > Acetobacter > Acetobacter sp. JWB. Next base: position 282,504 of record NZ_CP030871.1, read on the forward strand.
TTCTCGCTTGGCGGATTCCTGCGTGAGACGAGCAACCTGTGTTTCGGGTGCCCATAAAAGGATGCGGCGTGTGAGATACGGGTTGCCGCCAATTGTGCGAATTTCAGGAAAAGCCGTGTTAACAGAAGCGCGTTCTACAGGATTATCATCTACAAACACAACGCTTTTAGGCTTGATATTGAACTCCTGACAGATAGCGGCAATGTTTTCTGGTTTGGGAACCCAGTTGATTTTGACAGAGGCAAAATCTTCCAGTTTGATAAACTGCGGGTTGATAATGTCATCCCATCGTTCGCGCACATAGGCTTCATCATTCTTGGAGCAGATAGCCACCAGAATGCCACGTGCGCGTAAGGTATGAACAGCTTCCCACAAACCCACAGGCCAGCCATCTGTGCGTGGCCAAGGTTGCACTTCTGGCCGATAATGTTCTGCTATCTGGCCGCGCCACAGGGTATTGTCCAGGTCAAAAATAACGGCCTTGACTTGATCTACCTGATGCACAGTGCGGTAGGCTGCAACAATCTGGCGAAAGATGGTTTTAACAAATTCTTCCCGATGAATGGGATAAATGGTTTCCAGTGCAGGAATGGGCTCATTGCGCTCAATCGCACCGAAATCATCCCAATCCTGAAAAGACAGGCCACCATGGGTATGGAAGTAAATAATATCATCCAGCACATAACGTTTGCCTAAAGAGGACACAACAGAATCAACATCCAGCACATAAGCATTTTTATAACTGGAAATTTTCTGGGCCAGATACATGTTCAGGCGTCTTACCATGTAGGTGAGATCTGTTTCTGTACCTTGTGAGAGTATGCTGGAAGCTGTGCTCATTTGCGGAACTATGAAATTAGAGACAAATGTCAGTAATCCATGTTCGCGGTTGTAAAGCAGTGCGGCATCCAGCATGACATCCAGCGTGTTGAATGCATCGTGCAGGATACTTTCTGCAAAAGCCGGATCATTCAGTTGAAAGCCTTCTACCACACGGTCACTTAAAACAGTGCGTAGTGGGATTTGCACGTATTGTAGATCATACTGATCTGCTGGTGCGGGCGGAGATTTTGGTAAAATGCTTACAAAATTGTAAGGAATGTAATCAAAATTTATACCTGGATAATATCCCTTAAAGGCTTCTAGATATAAGGAAGTTAGGCAGGAGCCAACAAGAAGAACGCGATTAATTTTGCGCTCTGTTTTTTGGAGATCTGTAGGGAATAGAAAATCCGGAGATGCAAGAGGAGAATTATTTTTTGTTGTTGTAGGCATAAAGAACTCCGCCAATATAGCTCTTATTTTGTTTGGGTTGGCAGTGGAGGGATGATTTGTTTAACAAGAGAGATGGGTAAGAGAATGGAGCCTCATTGAGAGATTATAAAAATTCAATTCATATTACATGATTAACGTTATTATAATCTTCCGACGAGTTGAAAGAAAGTATTTTCAAGCAATTAATCGAAGGGGGAGATTACGAAAAGCGTAGATAAGTATGATAAATTTATGTAGAGGAATAGTTAACTGTTGTGTTTTTCAGCATAAAAATTTATATTTGGTATAAGTACCTGTAAATAGTGATAGCATTCAAACGGAAAATGCAATGGTAAGTTTGACCGCCTGGAATAAAAAAGATATAAAATCAATAATTGATTCGGGAAAATTCGATAGTGAATTTTATCTTGAAGAAAATCCTGATGTAAAAAAATCTGGTCTTGATCCAATTATACATTATGTTCTTTACGGTGTACATGAAAACCGTAATCCTAATGATAATTTCAATACAGAAATATATTATAATCTTTATAAAAACGTTATTGGGAAAAATGAAAACCCATTCGCGCATTATATTAGAAATAATGACCATCTGTTTTTCTTTGAAAAAGGTCTTTTGCAGGAATATTCGTATGTTTCCATTACGAATGCTCTAAATAGATTAAAGAAATACCCGTTTTTTAACGAAGATGATTACGTGCGTATGAACAGCGATGTTTCATCCGCAAGTATGCCAACAGCACGCCACGCATTACTTTACGGTATTGGTGAAGGGCGAGAAATTTTTTCCAAACGCTCCATTGTTCGCTTTTTGGGCAATGAGTGTAAGCACGACGTTAATTATAAAATCACTGATAAGGTTTACGGCAAGAATTTCCCTAAAACGATTGGGGTATTCTACCATTCCGAAGGCAATTCCTTTATTCAGGAATTGGCAGAGTGCCTCAGTGAATATCTGTGTAATGCTGGCCTGAACGCCAAGGTACTTACTGAAAAAACACCAGAAGAAGACACGCCTGAACTTTGCATTTTCTGTGCTCCGCACGAATTCTTCTTCTTGGATGGAAACGAAATCTGGAAACGTGATGAGATTATTAGAAAATCCATCATGTTTAATACAGAACAACCCCAGACACTCTGGTTCACGCGTGGGATTCTGTACATTCTCATGTCAGCCGGGGTGATGGATCTGTGTTATCAGAATCTTAAATCCTTTTCCGATGTTGGGCTGCCAGTATTCCACTTTGATCCGCCGGTAAAAATAGAAGCTTGCAAGCTTACTGATGCAGACAAAAAGCATCCGTTGGTGCGTATTTTGCCAGAAGGGGCTAAAACAGGGTCTACCCCATTCCGGCCAATTGCCGAACGCGCTATTGATGTCAGCTTTTTTGGGAACGCCTCCCGCAAGCGCGAAAAATTCTTTTCGCGGTCAGCGGCCTTCTTCTCCAACTATCAGTGCTTCTTTTATTATCGTAAGGCAGAAGGGCCTATTCCGTCCTCCGGGGTTTACGATATCCTTTCACGCCTCCCGCGCTATGTTGCAGAAAATTCCAAGGTGGCGCTGAATATTCATCGTGATGATAACTGTTTTTTTGAATGGCACCGGATTGTCAAACAAGGCATGGCTTCCGGCACCATTGTTGTAACAGAAGAATGCTTCCCTCATCCGCTGTATAAGGAAGGTGAGCATTTCTTGGCTGAAACGCCGCGGCATATGCCCAATCTGGTAGAATGGTTAACCCAGACTGAAGATGGGCAAAAAGAAGCTGCCAGAATTCAGCAGAATATTTTTGATCTTCTGCAAGATGAGAAAATATTCAACTCCAAGAATATCGATCTCAAAAACTATATTTCTGCTGTGTGGAGCACTGTGAAATGAGCGTTATCAAGCCATGGGACCCCAGCCCGGAAGTTGTTTTTTCCTATAAGAAAAAATCCCGGAAGCCTAAAAACCTGATTACGGTCTGCGTTACCAACTTCAATTATGCTTCTGTTATTGAAGAATGTCTGGATAGCATTGCAGATCAAACGCATGCTGATCTGGAAATTGTGGTTGTTGATGACTGCTCCCAGCGGGATGATTCCGTTGATGTGATCGCGGAATGGATGGAGGAAAACAAGCAGCGTTTTTATAGCCTGCAGTGTTTGACTAACCCGCGTAATCAGGGGCCATCATTTTCGCGCAATATGGCGTTTGAATATGCGCAGTCTGAGTATGTGTTTATTATCGATGCTGATAATACCATTTACCCAACGGCGCTGGAAAAAATCTACACGGCGCTTTTGCAGGGCAAATTCCCGGCAGTTTATACCCAGATTGAAGAGTTTGGAGACCGCAAAGGTATTGGCCATGCCGATATCTGGGATGCCGCACGCATGCGCAAGAATAACTATGTGGATGTGATGGCGCTTATTCGTAAAAGCGCATGGGAAAAGGTTGGCGGCTTCTCTCATATTGAAGAAGGCTGGGAAGACTATGATTTCTGGCTGAAATTTATTGATGCAGGGCTAGAACCCGGATACCTGCCAGAAATTCTGTGTCGTTATCGTGTGCATAATTCTTCGCGCACAGCCACAGAAGCATTGGCTGCACATTATGATCTGGAATTGGTGATGGAGTTCCGTCATCCAGAGCTGGTGGAATAATCAGATTTTCCAAATGCGGTGGTATAAAAAAAGAGCGGAAGAAATTCCGCTCTTTTTTATTTTCAATGCGCAACGGTTAAAACACACTATTAAATGCCACCTGTGGTGAAACCGAAAACCCGGTATTGTGGCCTGCAAAATAGGTTGAAACCCCCGCAATAACCCCAAAACGAGGGGACCAGTTGTATTCAACAGCAGGGGCTATCAGCCAGTCTCCTGAAGAACTGTTAATGCGGTCTATCCGTTCTATTTTGCCGCTTGTTGGGGTGCGGCCTTTAATGTGAGACCCATCTGCCCAGTCTCGCGCCAGATCCATGGCCAAAACCCATTTCTGGTTTATGCCAAATTCCAGAGAAAACCCGCTTTCTCCGTACATGCCGGGTTGCGCTGTGCCGCGGAAGCCAACCTCTGTGCCGTAACTGCTGACGTTATGCAGATGCGCGGTTGTAAGCGCACGGCGGAAGGTGCCCCACATACGCAGGCGCAGTTCATGCTGGCCCGGCAGTGTGTAAGTGGATTGTTCCGTAAAGGCTAAGCGGAATGTATAAACGCCCGATCCAACACCATCTTCTGCTCGGCCCAGCCTCTGATAATTACCTGTGGGAAAACCAACCCCAGCAAATACACTCAGAGCCGGAATATAGCGTGCAGGGTCTGCATCCAGATAACGCCACATTAAATCCACTGGCAGATCTCCGAATTTGAGCCCGCTACTTGTACCAGCTTTCTTCTTCCACAAATAACTGATCGTGGGAGTAACCTGAATACTGATGGAATCCGTAATGGAGTATTTGTAGAGCGTAAAATTGGAAACAGATTGCTGGCGTGGATGTAGTGGATGGCTGTTGCCGTTTGCATCCAGATATCCCACAGGCAGATTATAGCTGACGTAAGGTTCCCACGCGAACACACCTGCCTTGGAAAGCGCGCCAGAAGGCGAAACGAGAGATCCTGTATACCATTGCGGGCGCGCCTCCCCCGGAGCTTGAGACCCCGCCGCCGCACTATTGCCTGTATCTGCAGCATGTGCTGCGGAAAGGCCGACAGAAAGCAGCAATGTGCCTACCAAAGAGCGACAAACAACAGGGCAACACTTAACGCCTGCTCGTACCTGGAGGGAGGAAAATACACTGGCTGCCTGAATCATGATCTGTCTGACCCTTCATGGGGAACCAAAAAATCTTCCGTCAACACAACGGAAGGAACGGTTTGTGGCACGGCGTTATGTTGCGGAACGGAGCGAATGCGACGCCAGCCCCATGCCAGTGCCAAAGCCAGCAGGGGAATGGCGCATATTGTTGCCGTTCCGGTTGGGTAATCAAACGCCATCAGCCCAACGATGCCAATAAAGAAGGCGAGAGCCAGCCACGAGGTAAATGGCGCGCCCGGCATCGGAAAAGAGGTAGGGGCAATTTCTCCACGGCGAATTTTTTTGCGCAGTTGAATCTGGCACAACACGATAAAACACCACGTGCTGAGAATACCCAGAGAGGCCAGACTGAGCATGATTTCAAAAATCTGGCTGGGGATGAAGTAATTCAGCACCACGCCCACAAGATAAATGGCCACAGTAGAAAGAATGGCTGCAGAAGGTACAGCCTGTTTGTTCATGCGGGCCAAATAACGCGGGGCTGCGCCATCTAGCGCCAGTGCACGTAGCACGCGCCCGGTAGAATAGAGGCCAGAGTTCAAGCTGGAGAGCGCTGCGGTCAGCACCACAACGTTCATCACACTGTCTATGCCCGGTACGCCCAACTTGGAAAGGAAGGTGACAAAAGGGCTAACTCCTGCCTGATACGTGTTCCACGGCAGCAGCAGCACAAGCAGCGTAATGGTGCCCACGTAAAAAATGGCAATACGCCAGATAACGTTGTTAATGGCCTGCGGTAAAACGGATTTAACATCCTCGCATTCCCCCGCAGCCGTGCCAATCAGCTCAATACTGGCATAGGCAAATACAACACCTTGTACCAATACCAGTGCAGGTAAAAAGCCGTGCGGGAACAAGCCACCGTTTTCGGTAATCAGATGCAGCCCGGTTGCGTGCCCATCTACGGGGTAGCGCAAGGCCAGAATAACCAGCGCGATGACCAGGAATCCGCCTAAGGCCATCACTTTAACCAAGGAAAGCCAGAATTCCAGCTCACCAAACCATTTTACGCCGGTTAGGTTCATGCCGGTTATCAGCACAAGGGCCAGCAGGGCAAAAAGCCATTGTGGTACACTGGAAAAAACAGGCCAAAAACGCATGTAAAGCGCCACGGCTGTAATATCCACAATGCCTGTTACAGCCCAGTTAAAAAAGGCCATGGTGCCTGCAATATAAGAAGCTTTGGGGCCTAAAAACTCCTGTGTGTAGGAAACAAAGCTGCCACTGGTGGGGCGGTACATCACAAGCTCACCTAATGCACGCAGCATCAGAAAAGCAAAAACACCACACACCAGATAAACCAAGGCAAGAGATGGGCCAACGGCTTGAAGGCGAGATCCAGCCCCCAAAAACAGCCCTGTGCCAATAGCCCCACCCAGAGAGATCATTTGGATCTGACGCTTACCCAAACCACGGTGGTATCCATCTTCAGTGCGTGCGCCTGCATTGGCAGGTGTATGCCCGTCTGAGGTGGGGGAAGCCGTCATCTCGTTAACCTTGATTACAAAATTATGTCAAAACCGATTGGTATCGGGTGCATTGGATTTTGCAGGTTGTAAAGATGGAACCGTTAAATAATCGCAATTAAATATGAATAGTGTATAAGAATGAAGCTGAAACGTATAAGGAATATACAGAATTTATATGAATATCAGGAAAGAAGAAACGCAAATATTTTGTTTTGATATTGAAATAATATAAGCATAAGTGCTGTTGTTTGGGATAAAAATGTTATTTATTTATTATCTATGAAAGTAAAGAAAGTTGCGTTGTGGCTCCTTGATCTTGCGGGCTTAAAAGAGTGGAAAGTGTAATACCTAAAAGTCTTACTGGGGCACGTACAGGCAGCAATGGCGCAAGTAACCGGCACGCCATCTCGGCTAGAATTTCTTGGTCTTGCACCGGATCGGCCAAAGAGAGGCTGCGCGTGCATTGGTTGAAGTCTGTATAGCGCAGTTTCAGGGTGATCGTACGGCCTGTCAGGTTACGTTTTTGGCAGCCCGCCCACACTTTTGCGGCTAGTTCATGCAGAGCCGCGTGTAATTCGGCTGAGGTGCGCAAATCCTGCGCGAACGTTATTTCCTTGCCGAGTGATTTGCGCGGCCTGTTTGGTTCTACTGGCCGATCATCTTTGCCACGGGCGATGCCATAATAAAAAGCAGCCGCCTTACCAAAATGCTGGCGTAAAATATCTAATGAAAAACGACGTAAATCTGCACCTGTATGAATGCCGAGTGTATGCATTCGCTGGGCCGTAGCTGGCCCCACGCCATGAAAAGCGTTTACGGGCAGATTGGCTACAAATGCTTCCCCACGGTTGGGCGGAATAACAAATTGACCATTGGGTTTGCGGTAATCTGAGGCCAGCTTGGCCAGAAACTTATTGTAAGACACACCTGCCGAGGCCGTAAGCCCTGTTTCATGCAAAATGGCCGCGCGTATTTCTTCTGCAATTGCTGTGGCAGAGGGGCGGAGAAGCAGCGGATTTGTTACATCCAAATAGGCTTCATCTAACGAAAGAGGCTGAATAAGGGGCGTGTAACGCGCAAAAATGGCGTGAATTTGGGCAGAAACTGCACGATAAACATCAAAACGTGGCGGCACAAAAATCAGGTGCGGGCATTTGCGCTGTGCCTGCACCGAAGGCATGGCCGAACGCACGCCAAATTTTCGGGCTTCATAACTGGCGGCGGCAACCACACCGCGTTCCTGGCATCGGCCTACCGCTACAGGTTGGCCTTTAAGCGCTGGATTGTCTCGTTGCTCAACAGATGCATAAAAAGCATCCATATCAATATGGATAATGCGGCGTACAACTGCTGTCATCACCCGTGTATGGTAGCAGAAGGCAGCGCAAAAGGGAACAAAAAGAAAACAAATCTAGCTTAAAATTCTGCGTGTCGGGTTTGCAAACCAGAAAATCAGGATCTTTTTAACCAAAGCAGAAGGTCTCAATTTTAAAATGAAAGGGGAAAGCGCTTCCTGATATTGGAGCCACGCCTCCCCGTAGAAAATTATGATGTTGTTTAAGATACCGGAAACCCTTGTGAATACTGGTATTTTGAGGTGGCACGATCCTGCCAATGCGCCACAATTTGCTTGGGCTGCATATCCAGATCATGCCAGCGTGCAAGGGAAAGTGCCGCTGTGGCTGGGTAGGCCCCATAAGCAGATGGACGTTCCGATGCCTTGGTAGGGACAACACGGCTGGAACTATGAGAGAGCCAGTATCCTGCCCCAGCAAGACAGGCTCCTAGCGTTGTAATGGCAGAAGCAAGGCGTGTACGCAGGCCAGCAAATGGCACAAGCGGTTTAAGCAGGTCTTCCATATCTGCATTGCGTTCATTCTGTGCGGCTTCTGTTGCCAACAAAAGGCGATACTCTGTGCTGGTAACAGAAAGAGCGCAGCCTACCCGAATATCCAGTGCAGGCATTTCCAGTGCGGCCATATCTGTCAGGGCATCATGAAAGGTTTGCGCAACAGCCAAAAATTCCCGTCTAAAGCAGGGCAGAAACAGGCCGCCCGATGGCCCGGCTGTGGGCGTGTGCGGGTTTGTTTGTATTCCTGCAAGGCGGCGAATGGTCCAAAGTGTCAGCCGTTCGCTGCAGGCAAGATCCGTCAGGTAAACAGGTGAACGTGTCATGGCGCATTCCTAAAGGCAGATGCCTTCATCCTTTGTGTGGCATGTGTGCGATAACTCTCTTTAGATGAGAATAATTCTCATTATCAAGATAAAAATGCATCAACTTTTCTCACGCTTCTGTGGTGGCTCTGTTTTTTCTGCTTTTCTTGAGGCTGGGCATGAGGCAGTACACAAGGCATGTCTGTGCTTGCCTCACTCTCTCTTCCATTCCTGCGCCGGTTAGATCCGGAACAGGCCCATGAACTGGCCTTGGATGCCCTAACACTGGGTGTATCCGTGCCCATAAAGCGGCCCAAGGATGATCCTGCCCTAGCTACACGTGTGCTGGGTATGCGGTTTTCCAACCCCATTGGCATTGCTGCCGGGTTTGATAAGAACGCCCGTGTTCTGCGCCCTCTGGCACAGTTGGGATTCGGGTTTGTAGAAGCCGGAACTGTTACGCCACGCCCGCAGGCGGGTAACCCCAAGCCTCGGCTTTTCCGCCTTACGGAAGATCGGGCGGTTATTAACCGTATGGGCTTTAATAATCAGGGTATTGATAAGTTTGCCGTGCGTCTGGCGCGTCTGTCCCGCCCGTTGCCATCTGGCCGTGGCGGTGGGGCCGGGGTGCCTGTAGGCGCCAATATCGGTATTAACAAAACCGGTGCCGACCCGGAGCGCGATTACCCAGAACTGGTGGCGCGCGTTAAGCCCTACGTTAATTACATTGTGCTAAATGTCTCTTCTCCTAATACGCCGGGCCTGCGTGGCTTGCAGGATGCTGCCCGCCTGCGTGGGATTCTGGATGCCATTTCGGCCCGTCATGCAGAACGGCCACCGCTGTTGATTAAGCTGGCGCCAGATCTGGAAGATGATGCCATTGGCCCCATTGTAGAAGCCGCCGTAGCCGGTGGTGCGCAGGGGCTGATTGTCACCAACACCACACTGGCGCGCCCCGATTCTCTGCAAAGTTCGTATCGCACAGAAGCTGGGGGGCTTTCTGGCCGTCCGCTTAAACCGCGCGCTACGGAAATGCTGCGTCTGGTTGCGCAGGCTGCGGCAGGCCGTCTGGCACTGATAGCTTGTGGCGGTATTGAAAGCGGAGAAGACATTCTTACCCGAATCCGCCTTGGGGCTGATCTGGTGCAGGTTTACACAGCGTTTGCTTATGAAGGCCCCGCACTAGTAGAGCGGCTGAAGCGTGAGATGCAGCACATCATGCGTGCGCAGGGCATTGAAACGTTGGATGATATTCGGGGCAAAGATTTATGATAGCGCAGCAAACTGTAGAAGATATGCAGCAGATTACAGGCCTTGCCGCGCTGGCAGACCAGTACGATGGCTACATTATAGATCTATGGGGCACAGTGCATGATGGTGTGCAACCATATCCCGGTGCCGTAGAGTGTTTGCAGGCCCTGCGTGCATCAGGCAAAAAAATTGTCATGCTTTCCAATGCGCCGCGTCCGGCAGATGTCGTATGTGCGCAGCTTGAAGCCTTTGGTATTTCGCATGAACTGCATGACGGGGTGATGACAAGTGGTGAAGAAACGCGCCGTTTGTTAAAAGCCCGGACAGACCCGTGGTTTGCCAATTTGGGGCAAAAAGTGCTGCATATTGGCGGCACACATGATCTTGGTCTGTACAACGGGCTGGACGTGCAACGCGTAGCACAGCCTGCGGATGCCGATTTTATTATGAACACCGGGCCAGATGCCGAGCGCGGCGTGGGATCACTGGATCCATATCTACCAGAACTGCGTGCTTGTCTGGAACGTGGCCTGCCAATGGTGTGCGCCAACCCGGATATGGTGGTGGTAAAAGGTGGCAAGCGGCAGATTTGTGCTGGGGCTCTGGCAGCATTTTACGCGGAACAAGGTGGCAAGGTCAGCTGGATAGGTAAACCATACCCCCGTGTGTATGAGCCTGTTTTTGAGATGCTGAATGTGCCACGCCCGCGTATTCTGGCCATTGGTGATGCACTGGCTACCGATATGCGTGGTGCTTCTGCTGTGGGCGTTGCCGGGCTGTGGATTTTGGGGGGCATCCATCAGGAAATGATCGGGGATGACATCCAGTTGGCAAAAGAAGAAGCCAAGGCCGTAGGTTTGGCCCCGGTTGCGGCTATTAAAAGATTGGTGTGGTGAGTGCGCCACCAACCTCACCCGCAGTAGGGTGTGGCGCTGCTATTGTAAATAATGCAGGCCATATTTTGCTGCTGCGTCGCCTCAAGCAGCCAGAAGCAGGTTGCTGGGGGTTGCCGGGCGGCAAGGTAGATCCGTTTGAAACCGTACCGGCTGCCGTTATCCGCGAAGTGCTGGAAGAAACCGGCTTAAACGTGCAGTTAGGTGCGTTGCTTTGCGTGGTGGATCAAATTGACCCAGCAGCAGGCACGCACTGGGTTGCCCCCGTTTACAGGGTGCAGCAGTACACGGGGCAGCCCCATATCTGCGAGCCACATAAACATAATGGGCTAGAATGGTTTGCTCTGGATGCGTTGCCGCAGCCCCTTACGATTGCAACGCAGCAAGCAGTGGCCGTCTTGAAGCATCAGGACGCGTAAAGCCGTGCTGGAAACACGTAGCCTGATTTAGAAATCAGGCAGTGTCTGGGCCAGCAAGCCACCTTGGCGGAGGGGAGCCACACGGCGGGCAAGGCCCGTGGCATCTTCTGTTTCCACCATAATTCCGCATATTGTGGCTTCGCCTTCTGCAGGTTGTAGGCGTTCACCCGGCATTTTGCGTACAAAACGGGTAACCGCGGGTTCCTTGGTCATGCCAATAACGCTGTCGTAATCTCCGCACATCCCAGCATCTGTCTGAAACGCCGTGCCAGCGGCCAGAATCCTATGGTCTGCTGTGGGGGTATGTGTGTGCGTACCCACAACCAAAGATACACGGCCATCCAGCATATGACCCATTGCCCATTTTTCGCTCGTGGCTTCTGCATGCACATCCACAATGGCCGCTTGTATGGTGGCGCCAAGGCGATGCTTGTTGAGCAGTTCATTCATGCACCGGAAGGGATCATCCAGCGGGTCCATGAACAGGCGGCCCATCACGTTGACCACAAGAGCTTTGCGGCCATCTGCCAGTTCTACTACCACACTGCCTTGGCCGGGTGTACCGGGGGGATAGTTGAGCGGGCGCACAATGCGAGGTTCGGAGGTAATATGCCCGATCAGATCACGCCGATCCCACGCATGGTTGCCAAGGGTAAGCACATCTACGCCGCCTTGCAGCAAGGATGTGGCAATGGCGGGGGAAAGGCCAAAGCCGTGGCTGGCGTTTTCGGCATTGACCACAACCAGATCCAGCGCCAATTTTTCACGCAAGGCAGGCAGGCGGCTTAAAACGGCTTCGCGGCCAGTGCGGCCAACAATATCACCCAGAAAAAGGAGTCTCACGCCAGAGGTTTCCTGTGTTTGTTGTTAGTCAAAATGGAGAATCTCCTTTTCAGTCACAATACAGGAAAGCGGCCTGTCATACGGTCCAGCAGGAAGGCTGTCTAATTCTTGGCAAGATGGCGCATACCCAATGCTGCGTGCATCGGGCAGGGCGGCCAAAGTGCGATCATAATATCCGCCACCATATCCTAGCCGGTTGCCTGTGCGGTCAAACCCTAGCAAGGGCACCAATATAATGGTGGGTTGCAGAACCGGGCCATCAGGAAACTCAGTGCCAAAACGGCCTTGCATCATGGGGGCATGTGGCGTCCAGCGCCGAAAAATAAGGGGCTGCCCGCGTGGTGGTGTTTCAGGCAGCACAATGGTTGCGCCTGTATCCACCAATATGTGGCACAGCGGGCATAGATTTACTTCATGCGGTAGGGGCCACACGCCAGCAACAACAGCGGGCAACAGGGGGCGCAGAAGTGTATGCAGGTGGGTAAGGATACCGCTATCCAGCGCTTCATCACGCGTTTTTAGCGTGGCCATGCAGTGTTGGCGCAGTTCTTTTTTGCGCGCGGCCACAGCAGGCGGATCACCTTGTGGGGGGGAAATGTGCGGAGCCACCATGAACCGTGGGTCTTTCAACCTCCAGGACCTGCGAGTGCAGGTGGGCGCCGGGTAATGTGACCAGGGCCACAACAGAGCCAGCTCCCTAGGAAGTGCTTATCGGCCCAGGGGATGACTTGCCTCACGCGTTGGGCAGCCCCGCCTCATCTATGTAGGCGTGCTCAAGCTCTGCTGCAAGAGATTCCGCACGTTCGGCCAAATCTGCTAAGCGACCGGCTGTAAGGGCCTGCTCCGCCCGCAGGCGTTCGGCATCTTTTGCAGCCTGTATGGTGGCATCTGGCACGCGGCTGCCAGAAAGATCCTGTATTTCATCCGCCATTAAAAGGGCGGCCAGAACCAGTACCCGGGCATCTCCGCTAAAGCCCATGTCACGCACGCGCTGCACGCGGCGTTCTACCTGCTGGGCCATGGCCTGAACGTGGCGTTCCTGCCCGTTATCGCACCCTACCGTATAGCTGTGGCCGTTAATCCGAACCGAAACAAGTGCCATGCTGTATCAGTTTCCCTGTTCGTGTTCTGCCGGGTGGTAAAAGGTAAGGGAAGATGGCTTTTCTGCCCGTTCCAGCGCATCTCGCACGCGGGAGAGAAGGGCATCTACATTGGCCACCAGTTCCTGTTTTTCTGTGCCCGTGCGGGTTTGCTGTTGCAGCCCTTTTTCAACAGCAAAGGAAATGCGTTGCAAGGCACGATCCAGCCGGGCTATGGGGTCTTGCCCAGCCGGTGGCTGTGTGGCCGGGTGCTGTTTACCAGCGTGTTCGTCAGTCTGGGGCAAAGACGGCTCCACGGCTTGATCCTGCATTCTTGTTTTTGTCAACTGTGCTCAGGAATCACCCGCAAACGCGATGGCGTCAAGCATGCTAACCAAAAACGCTTCATTTTTCTTACCAAAAATGCCGCCAGACAAGTTATTTACGATTGATGGATACGAATCTGGCATGGCTGCCTATCGTGCTGCGCGTGCGGTAGAGGGCATGATAGAGGGCGCAAGCGCACGTTTTGGTTTTCTTTCTGCCCCAGGTGCGGCTGGGTTTATGGGGGCAGGGTGGTGGTTGGCACTTATTGCAGCGCTGGAGGATTCGACAGGCCTTGCATTTTGGCATGCGCTGGATTGCGGTGGCAGCGCAGCTTATGCGTTGGGTGCTGTGCGCATGGGCCAAAAACATGCTGTGTTGCAAGCATCTGCTGCCCAGTTTAATGCGATAAAAGCAGTTTATACGCAGGAATTTGGCATGCTATTGAGCGCCCGCCCGCCATCATTTCACCTTATACCATCATTATGTCACACGTCTTCTCTTGTCGGGTATTTCACCGACGGTTATTGCCAATCCTCAGATCCGGAAAATAAACTGCCGGACACAAGGCAAAAAAAGGATTGTTACCCATGACACTTACCCCCAAGGTTAAGGCTATTCTCGACCAGTACGAGAGCGATAATCCCGGCACCAAGATGAATCTGGCGCGGCTGCTCAACGCAGGTAAGCTGGGTGGCACAGGCAAGCTGGTGATTTTGCCGGTTGATCAGGGGTTTGAGCATGGCCCGGCCCGTTCTTTTGCAGCTAACCCGGCAGCGTATGATCCGCATTATCACTTTGAACTGGCGATTGAAGCAGGCCTAAGCGGCTATGCAGCGCCGCTGGGCATGCTGGAATGTGGCGCCGCAACATATGCTGGTGAAATTCCGCTGATTCTGAAGTGCAACAGCTCCAACAGCCTTGCAACGGAAAAAGATCAGGCTGTAACGGGCACCGTGTCTGATGCCCTGCGTCTGGGTTGCTCTGCTATTGGTTTCACCATCTATCCGGGCTCCGAATACTGCTTCGAGCAGATGGAAGAACTGCGCGAACTGGCAGCAGAAGCTAAGGCTGCTGGCTTGGCCGTTATTGTATGGAGCTACCCACGTGGCCCCGTGCTGGACAAAAAAGCTGAAACCGCAGTGGATGTTTGCGCCTACGCCGCACATATGGCTGCGCTGACGGGTGCGCACATTATCAAGGTAAAGCCGCCGACTGAAGTTGTTGCACTGGATGCCAACAAACCAGTGTATGAGCAGAACAAGATTGACGTTGCCACCCTGGCTGCCCGCGTGCAGCATGTGGTGCAGTCCTGCTTTGCGGGCCGCCGTATCGTAATCTTCTCTGGTGGTGCGCATACCAGCACGGATGAACTGTTGCAGACCATTCAGGGTATTCAGGATGGTGGTGGCTTCGGTTCCATTATCGGTCGTAACGTGTTCCAGCGTCCGAAGGCGGAAGCTCTGGCTCTGCTGGACAAAATCACCACCATTTTCAAAGGCTGAAACAGCCATAGTATCTGCGCAGCGGGCATGAGATAAGGAACACTATGTCTGATCTTTATCTTGTCACGCCTGCTGTGTCTGATGCACAGGCTTTTTTACCTGTTCTTGAAGCAGGTTTAGCTACCCACCAGCCCGCAGCCTTGTTGCTGCGGCTGGTGGATATGCCTGTGGCGGCAGCCCGGCAGGCTGTATTACTTCTTAAGCCGGTCATTCAGGCGCGTGATATTGCCCTGATGCTGGAAAATGCCCCGACCCTTGCGCAGGAAACCGGGTGCGATGGCGTGCACCTTTCTCCTTCTTATACGGCGGCTTCTGTAAAGGATGTGCGGCGCATTATCGGGCCGGATCTCCAGCTTGGTGTTGCTGTTGGAGAAAGCCGAGATGCCGCCATGTGCGCTGGTGAAGATGGCGCAGATTATATCTGCTTTGGCGCAGAAGATGGCGCTTCGCTTGAAACTGTTTCAGCACTTACACGCTGGTGGTCTTTAATGATGGAACTGCCTGTGGTGGCGCAGGCACAAACACCGGCTGATCTGGCAGTGTTGAGCGCCAGCGGAGCGGATTTTGTTATGCCCTCCGAACAGTGGTGGCAGCAGCCGGACACGTGGCAAGGCTGATTTTTGTCGGGTTTGATACGGGTTTTTGCCATGTTTGAGGGCAATGCTAAGTATCAGAACGCGCTTTCTGATCGAACAGATCATGCTGATCTGCGGATGAAGGACGCGGCATGATTATCGAGAACTGGATATTTTCCATGCTGAATAAAAAAACATTCCTGATGCTGGCTATGGCTGCTGGTGTTGTTGCTGCTCCGGCTGTGCATGCACAGGGTTTTGGTGGTGGACTGGGCTCTATTGGTAAAAGTGCCCTGTCTGGCGCTGAAAGCGGCGTGGAAAGCCAAGGCGCAAGTATGGCATCCAGCATGCTGCCAAGCCTTTCTTCTGCCAGCACAGGCAATCTGGCCGGTATTCTTGGGTATTGTGTGCAGAACAATGTGCTTCAACAGGGTTCTTCCACGGCGCAGTCCGTTCTGGGTAGCCTGACACAGAAGCCGGGCGTAACATCTTCCAGCGCGTATGAAGCTGGCCAGCGGGGACTGCTGCAAACCGGCAATAACCAGATGTTCTCTTTGGCCAACCTGAAGGGTGAGCTGAAAACCAAGCTGTGCAGCATGGTGCTGGATAAGGCGCAGTCTGCCCTCTGATTTTGCTGCGGTATGAGCAGGCTTTTTCGCCTGCTTTACCCATTAAAAAAGCCCCTGTCAGTGCAAAACTGGCAGGGGCTTTTTGCATGTTCCCAAACTGTTTTTAGGGCAGTTGTAAAACAGGTGGTGTTGTAAGGTTTTCCTTGCGGGATGTGTAGGAGGCTGTGGCCGGTTGCGTGCGGGCTGCAATCGTGCTGGCCTGTGCCTGTGCCTGTGCCTGTGCCTGTGCCTGTGCCTGTGCCTGTGCCTGTGCCTGTGCCTGTGCCTGTGCCTGTGCCTGTGCTGTGGGCAGTGGGCGGCTGACAGGGGTTACAGAGGCCGCAGAAACAGGCGTGGTAGCGCTGGCGCTCTGCTGCGGCACAGGTGGAAGAATCAGATCTTGCATAAAATACAGCACACCGTTGGACTGCGGAATACCCGTAACCCATAGGTGAGACGTCATGCCCTGCCCATTACCAATAACAACTTGGCCAGACTGATTATCCACCCACGCGGAAAGCAACTGGCCATTCAGGGTAGGAAGCCCGACAGACTGGGTGGGAGAAGCCAGAGCAGCATGCTTGATTTTGGCCAGAGGCCAACGCCCTTTAACAATGGTGTAAGACAGCATTTCCTTGATAACAGCCGTATTATCCGGGTTTGTCAGTTTGTTGCCTGTTTGGGCGTTATAGGTTTCTAGTGCTGAATTCGGAATGCCAAAAACTGTAAATGGCCCACTCCGTTGTAAGGTGGTTAACAGGCCAGTTGTATTGAGCAGATGGGTGTAATCTGCCATTTCCAGAGAACTCGGGAGTGTATCCGACAGCGGGCGGTCACAAAAAGCTGGTGTTTCCGGGTTGGGGTAGGCAACCCGGCTATCTGGAGCGCTTTTTGGTTCTACCTCTCGGGTCTGGCTTGGTTTTGCAGGTGCGTAAGTGCGTGTGCCCGAAACTGTTGGCATCATGTACGAACAGGTTGAATTGGCAACTTTATACGTATCCTGCCGTGCGCGGCTTTGTGTGCAGCCGCCAAGCGCCAAGGCGGCAATGCCTATGGCCGCGGGTGCAAGCGTACGTGGGTTAAAGGCTGTTCTGTACAGAACACGCTTAAGGTGCATGGATGTCTCCCAAAAGATCATGCCGCTAAAAGAAAGACTGGCTTCATGAAGTAGAAGACTGCACCGGGCATACTCAGCACCCGTCTCCTCGCATTGTCCAGGCTGTTACAATACCGTTTACCAGTTCAAACGTAGTCTGGCAGGTATAGGTATAGGCTGTGCCCATGCCACCCCCCATACCGCCCCAGCCACCATCCCAACCGCCCATACCCCAGCCGGGGCCGTATCCGCCCCAGCCACCCCAGCCGCCATCCCATCCCCAACCGCTCATGGGCATGGTGTAATCGGTTTGCTGGTTGATATAAGCTAAAAAGGTGTGGTTACCGGAAACAAACTGCCGCGTGGGCACGCCAAATGTGCGCACCACATCAGTTGTTTGCTTGCCGATCATGGAATCAAGCTGGCGCCGTTCCTTTTTGCTAGGTACTTGGCAACCCGTTAGAGCCAGAGCGCCCAGCAGCAGGATAAATCTTTTATGCATCATGGCAGCTCTGGCTCCCGCCGGTAGTGTTGTAACCGGGCATCATACGGATAAATGTTGAACAACATATTATGGTTGCGCCAAATGTTGCAGACTAACCGTTTATCCACAAGACGTTCTGTATACGTGTTGTGCCGCAAGCCAGCATAACCAACCTATCAAACCCCAGTGCAATGCCAGAGCAGGCAGGCATATGGGGCAGGGCGCTTAGCAGTTTTTCATCCACGGGCCATTCTGGACGGTTGGGGTACAGAGTTTGGCGCTGCTGGCGGTCGGCCTTAAAGCGGGCACGTTGTTCTGTGGTGTCTGTTAGTTCTTCAAAAGCGTTCGCTAACTCCATGCCTGCGGCATAAAGTTCAAACCGTAGGGCAACGCGCGGGTCTTGTGGGCTTTTGCGCGCCAATGCGGCTTGGCTGGCAGGCCAATGGGTTAGAAAAGTGGGGCGTGTACGGCCAATGGCCGGTTCTATCCGCTCCATCAACAGGCGGAAAAAGAGGTCTTCCCACGTTTCCCCCTCACGCAATGTGCAGCTTGCTGCTTTTGCCAAGGCCTGTGCATTTCCTTCTGTGGGCAGCAGATCTACACCCGCATGGCGATGGAAAGCTTCTTGCATTGTAAGCCGCTCAAACGGCCCAGATATGCTCAGGCTATGGTCTGAATGCTGGAGAATCGGCGGTAACACCGCTTGCAAAAGGGCTTCGGTTTCATCCATCAGCCCTTCCAGTGTCATGTTGGGTTGGTACCATTCCAGCATGGTAAATTCGGGGGCATGGAGGTAACTGCCTTCTCCATTCCGCCAGACACGCGCAAACTGAAAAACAGGTAGCCCAGTGGCCGCCACAATACGCTTCATGGCAAATTCCGGGCTGGTGTGCAGGAACAGGTTTTGTTGCATGCCATCAGGGGTTTCCCGCACGGTATGGAAAGGTTGCAGGTGCACCTCTTCCCCTGGTGTGGGCACGGCGTAAGGTGTTTCCACTTCCACGCAGCCGCGAGATTCCAGAAAGGCACGCGTCCCGCGCCAAACCAGATTGCGGCGCAGCAGAAAAGGAAGCCGGTCAAGAATATGATCGGGGTCTTTTAGACCCGGATTGGGCTGAACAGTTGCAGAGTCTGACATGAGGGGAGTAGAGGCGTGACATGTCTTTCCCGGTCAAGCCCTCTTTTTCACGGCGCAAAACACTGCGCACCCCGGATGATCTGATAGCAGCCGGTTTGGTGCCTCCTCAACAGCATGAGATGCTGGACGATGTTGCCCAACATTATGCTACGGCCATTCCGCCAGCTTTTCTGGATTTAATCACCTCGCCGGATGATCCAATAGGCGTACAGGTTGTGCCTTCTGCGCAGGAATTGGAGATTGCACCAGAGGAGCGTTCCGACCCTATTGGTGATAATGCACTTTCACCCGTTCCCGGCATTGTGCATCGTTACGCAGATCGGGCGTTGCTGAAGCCCTTGTTGATTTGCCCGCTTTATTGCCGATTCTGTTTTAGGCGTGAGCATGTGGGGCCAGATGGCGGTGTGTTGGATGATGCCGCGTTGGAACAAGCACTGGAATGGCTGCGTACACATAAGCAGATTCGCGAAGTGATTCTAACGGGCGGAGATCCGCTTATGCTCTCTCCGCGTCGGCTTGGTCATATTGTAGCAGAGCTTTCACGCATGCCGCATGTCACGACCATTCGTGTGCATAGCCGCGTGCCCGTAGCGGATCCAGAGCGGGTAACAGACGCCCTGCTGGATGCGCTGGAAACAAACAAAGCTATGTGGATGGCCGTGCACATCAACCATGCGCGCGAGATGTCGGAACCTGCACGAGCATGCCTTAAGCGCATTGTGCGCAGGGGTATTCCGCTATTGGGGCAGTCTGTTTTGCTGCGTGGTGTGAATGATAGCGAACAGGCGTTGGAAGACCTGTTCCGTGCCATGGTGGAAACGCGTATGCGCCCGTATTATCTGCATCAGCTAGACCCAGCCCCCGGCACGGCACATTTTCATGTGCCGGTAGAGGAAGGGCAGCGCCTGCTTGCAGGATTGCGCGGACGTGTCACCGGTTTGGCATGGCCGCTTTATGTGCTGGATATTCCCGGAGGGTACGGCAAGGTGCCCTTGGGGCCTGAATACGTGCAAGGCCCGCAGCAGGTAAAAGACCCTAAGGGGGAAACCCACAAGCTGGACAGGCTATAGGCTTACTCGCCTATAGCTGCACCGCCGGGGTGGCGTCTGTCATACCCGCCAAAATAGGGCGGTGCTCCTGTGGTTTGGTCTGTTAAGCGCGGGCTACCGGCCAGAATACCCTCCGGTATGCCCCATGGTGCATGCGGGGCAAAATGATAGCCCTCATGCTCCAGCGTGCGTTCTACAGCCGAGGAGACTGCGCCGGATTCTATTTCCACCGCATCGGGCATCCACTGCTCGTGCAGGCGCGGCAGATCAATGGCCTGCTGGATATCTAAGCCATAATCCACAACGCCCAGAATAACAGACAGCACAATGGTAGGAATGCGAGAGCCACCGGGGCTGCCTATCACCATAATGGGTTTGCCATTGCGGGAGAGGATGGTGGGTGTCATGGAAGAAAGAGGCGTTTTGCCCGGAGCAATGGCATTGGCTGTGCTGCCGGGAATACCAAACATATTGGGCGCGCCGGGTTTGATGGAAAAATCATCCATCTCATCATTCATAAAGATGCCAGTGTTGCCACCAATCACTTTGGCCCCAAACCACCCGTTCAGTGTGTACGTGGTGGAAATGGCAAAACCATTTTTGTCCATGACAGAAAACTGAGTGGTTTCGGGTTTTTCGGCAGAGGCATCCCCGGCTTTCAAGGATGTAGAAGGCACTGCGTGGTCTGTGGGGATATGTGTCCGTATTTCGGCTGCGTAGGCTGGGTCTAGCAAATGTTGGCTGGGGTTGGGCACAAAAGCTGGGTCACCCAAGTCACGCCTGTCAGAATAAGCGTGGCGCATGGCTTCAATCTCGCGCTGTAAAGCGGGAGCGGTATGCAAACCAAGGGTTTGCATGTTGTAGCCACCCAGAATGTTCAGCATTTCACACAACGCAACGCCACCCGCGCTTGGGGGTGGTGCGGTTTCTACCTCCAACCCACGATAATGACACGTTAGCGGAGGGAGTTCGCGCGGTGCATAATGTGCAAAATCCGCAAGGGTGAGGATGCCACCGTTTTTGCGAGAAGCCTTTACAATGGCGTGGGCAATGGGGCCTTTGTAAAAAGCATCTGCACCGTGGCGGGCAATCTGCTCAAGCGAGTGGGCGAGGTCTTTTTGCACCAGCTTGTCTCCCACCTGTAGGGGAGAGCCATCTGGGCGCAGAAAAATGGCCCGTGCGTAGGGGTCTTTACGAAATGCCTCAGTAGAGGTGTTCAGAAGCGCTACGTCTCCGGCTTCCAGCACAAACCCTTCACGCGCAAGCCGAATAGCCGGGGCCAGCACGGCCTGACGTGGCAATTTGCCCCAGCGTTTATGCACTTCCTCCAGCCCCGCAACGGTGCCGGGAATGGCAACTGCTTTCCATCCTATTACGGATTGATCGGGCAGCACATTGCCATGCTCATCTAAAAACATAGTGGGGGTGGCGGCGGCAGGGGCTTTTTCCCGAAAATCCAGAAAAACGCTTTGCTGTTTGCCCGGTGCACGCAGCAGCATAAAGCCACCGCCCCCTAAATTGCCCGCGGCAGGGTAAACAACTGCCAGTGCATACCCCATAGCTACGGCGGCATCTGCGGCGTTGCCACCTTGGGCCAGAATGCGCGCGCCTGCTTCGGATGCAAGCCGTTGGGCAGAAACGGCCATGCCATGCGCCCCACGTGTAGGGGCTAAAGGTGGCAACTGGTCAGGCTGCGTTG
The DNA here is from genome assembly GCF_003323795.1 of Acetobacter sp. JWB. Classification (NCBI taxonomy): domain Bacteria; kingdom Pseudomonadati; phylum Pseudomonadota; class Alphaproteobacteria; order Acetobacterales; family Acetobacteraceae; genus Acetobacter; species Acetobacter sp. JWB. The sequence continues at coordinate 304,161 of NZ_CP030871.1, forward strand.
TGCTGAATGCCAGCGGGTCTGGTGCAGATGCTACGGGTGCAGCAGCCCATAGTGGCTGTATGGTAGTCGCCCCCACTCCCATACAAAGCACTGCCATCGCCACCAAACGGGACGGAAGGGAAGAACGTTGTATGGGAGCAGGCATAGGGGCTTATCCTTTTACGGGGTAGGGCGGGCAGGTATAACCGGCAGGAGAAAGGGTGAAGATTTCATACCCTTTTTCGGTTACGGCCAGCATATGTTCAAACTGGGCAGAAAGGGAGCGGTCGCGCGTAACGGCTGTCCATCCATCTTCCAGAATTTTCACATCTGCTTTGCCAATATTCAGCATGGGTTCAATGGTAAACACCATGCCTGCCTTCAGCTTCATGCCCTCGCCGGGGCGGCCATAATGCAGGATGTTGGGCTCAGTATGAAAGGTCTGGCCAATGCCGTGGCCACAGAAGTCTTCCACAATGGAATAGCGGTGTTTTTCTGCATAGCTCTGGATGGCGTAGCCAATATCACCCAGCGTGGCGCCGGGGCGTACGGCTTCAATCCCGCGCATCATGCTTTCATAGGTTGCGGTAATCAGCTTAGCAGCTTTGATAGCAACCTTGCCCACCGTGTACATGCGGCTGCTATCGCCAAACCAGCCGTTCAGTTTTGGGGTGACATCAATGTTAACGATATCCCCTTCCTGCAGAACACGATCACCGGGAATGCCGTGGCACACAACATGGTTGACGGAAATGCAGCAGGCCTTGGGGTAACCACGATAATTCAGCGTGCCGGGTACGGCATCATGCGCCAGCGTGTATTCATGAATAATACGATCAAGTTCCCCAGTGGTAACGCCGGGTTTGACGTAAGGGGTAATCATATCCAGCGTAGAAGCTGCCAGACGGCCGGCAGCACGCAACATTTTAAAATCTTCTTCAGTATGCAGAATAATTCCGCCTCTGCCGGCCATAATCGCGCTCCCTAAATTTTGCAGGCGTTAAACGAGTCAGCCGCAAGATGGAGCCAGCAAGCAGCAAAGGCAACCCGCTTATGCTGCTGCGGATTGCCTAAGCAGAAAGAATCGGCAGAAAAAAACTTAGGTGTGGTTATGCGCTGTGCGGTGTTTGGCGGCACTTTTGGAAGATGTAGCCGTTGCAGGCCGCACCTTGGCGCCAATCAGCCGCACATGGTGGCCCCCAGAAACCGGCATGGCCAGCACGTGTCGGCCACGGCGTGTTGCAGGGGCTGAGGCCACTTCCACCACCCGGCGGTGGGCAGATGCTGCCATGATAAGGGCATGATGGTTGCGGGCTGTGCGTGTGCCAACCTGAGCGCGAGCTAGCATAAGAGGCCGTGCAACAGGGGCCACACCTTCTGCATCAAACCCACGGTCTAGCTGATTAGCCATAACTAATGAGCGTTGGGTATTGCTGGAAGCCCCCATCACCACGCCTACAAGCCGCACATTGTCGCGTATGGCGGAGGTCACTAGGTTGCGTCCGGCTTCCTGCGTGTAGCCGGTTTTCATGCCATCCGCCCCTGCATACACTTTCAGCATAGGGTTGTGGTTGGGAATGATCCGGCGGTGAAAGCTGAAATACGGCGTTGAAAAATAGTGATAATATTCCGGAAAATCAGCAATCAGGCGGCGGCCCAAGGTGGATAAATCACGCGCTGTTGTCATCTGGTCTGGATCAGGTAGGCCAGAGGCATTGCGGAAGGTGGTGTTGCTCATGCCCAAGTAATGGGCCTGCTGTGTCATCATAGCGGCAAACTGAGGTTCGCTACCGCCACCAATCAGCTCGCCCAATGCGCAGGCAGCATCGTTGGCAGATTTGGTAACAAGGGCCAGAATCGCCTGCTCAACAGTCAGATGGGAACCGGGAACCAATCCGAGTTTGGAAGGTTCCATAGTAGAAGCATGGATGGAAACGGGTACAGCTTGATCCAGTGAAATGGCACCAGCGCGCAGGGCGTTGAATGTCATGTACAGGGTCATCAGCTTTGTCAGGCTGGCTGGATAGCGGCGGAGATCCGGATCATCTTGCGAAAGAACAGCGCCAGTGCGGGCATCTACCACAATAGAGCTTAACTGCCCCGCATACTGTGCATGTGCTTTACCGTAAGTGGCTGTGGTGCCAACGGCCAACCCTGCCAGCAGGCCAACCCATTTACGTAAAGAGGATGTTTTTTTACGTTTCAGCTTGGGCAGCTTATTGTTTTCTGCCGTTGTTACGTACCGCATGACTGTCCTGTTTGCCACTGCCACCCCCACCTGCTTCCTGCAGGGTTACTATTCCGTCTGCCGCTTAAGATCGCAAGCCCACGTCTGCATAAATCTGGAAAAATCCGAATCAGGGTTTCAGTTTTAGCGGCGTGGTAGTGTGTATATTTTCGTGTGTTCTGCCTATGTGGCACAAATATGGCAGTACACAGGGCAGAGCCACGTTATAAAGGTATGGCGTGGTATGCCCTCTTCCATATGGGGTTGCCGTAACCAATATGGTGGAAGATACAGCCCCATGATTTTGTCTGACCTGCTGCCGGAGTTTGCCCATAATGGTTCTGCATCGCGATCCTGTTTTGCATACGGGTAATGGGCCTTTGCGCCGTGGCGGAAGCACGGATTCTTCGGATGATGGTGCCGATATTGGCGTGGTGGTGCGGGCTAAGCCCAAAACCCGCAAGCCTGCCATGTACAAAGTGCTGATGCTGAATGATGATTACACCCCAATGGAATTTGTGGTGTACGTGCTCGAACGTTTTTTTCAGAAGAATCGGGAAGAGGCCACAGACATCATGCTGAACGTGCATCGGCGTGGCGTTGGTGTGTGTGGTGTGTTCACTTATGAAGTAGCAGAAACCAAGGTGGCGCAAGTTATGGATCTGGCGCGGCAAAACCAGCACCCACTACAGTGCACGATCGAAAAAGACTGATCACTTCTGCAACGTTATTGCTAAAAAACGGCATGGTACGCGTTTTTTGCGCGGAATAAGACTCGCATTTCCTGAAGAAGCAGCCAAATATGATAACAAGGGCTGCGGGTATGGTGGGTAGCGTTGCTGCCGTGCCTGCAATGTCTGGGGAAAGGAGCGTCTCGTCATGTTGTCACGCAATCTCGAACAGACTCTACATCGGGCGCTCATTCTGGCCGGTGAACGGCATCATGAATACGCCACGCTTGAGCATCTGCTTCTTGCCCTGGTTGATGATGCGGACGCCGTTACGGTGTTCCGGGCGTGCGGGGTGGATCTGGATCGCCTGCGCACGGATCTGACAGGTTTTCTGGATAAGGATTTGGCTGGGCTGGCATCTGATCGGCCAACAGAACCAAAACCCACCGCCGCGTTCCAGCGCGTTATTCAGCGGGCTGCTATTCATGTGCAATCTACTGGGCGGGATGAGGTAACAGGTGCAAACGTGCTTGTGGCCCTGTTTGCAGAACGGGAAAGCCATGCGGTGTATTTCCTGCAATTGCAGGATATGACACGGCTGGATGCCGTTAACTTTCTGTCTCACGGTATTGCCAAAGCGCCGGATCGGTCTACGCGCCGCCCGGTAGCGGGTACGGAATCCAATGCAGAAAAGGGTGAAGAACCCGAACGGGCTGAAAGCAAAAGTCAGAAAGGCAATCAGGATGCGCTTTCTACTTATTGCGTCAATCTGAACGATAAGGCGATTGCCGGTAAGGTAGACCCGCTTATCGGGCGCGATACGGAAATTGAGCGCACCATCCAGATTTTGTGCCGCCGCACCAAGAACAACCCGCTTTATGTGGGGGACCCGGGTGTGGGTAAAACTGCCATTGCGGAAGGGCTTGCCCGCCGCATTGTGGAAGGTAACGTGCCGGAAGTGCTGCTGAAATCCACCATCTATTCGTTGGATATGGGCGCATTGCTGGCAGGCACACGTTACCGTGGTGATTTTGAAGAACGCCTGAAAGCTGTGGTGACAGAGCTGGATCAGGACCCGCACGCCATCTTGTTTATTGATGAAATCCACACCGTTATTGGTGCGGGTGCCACATCAGGCGGCGCGATGGATGCATCAAACCTGCTGAAACCAGCGTTGGCAGCGGGCACGCTGCGTTGCATCGGTTCTACAACTTACAAGGAATTCCGGCAGCACTTCGAAAAAGACCGTGCACTTGTGCGGCGCTTCCAGAAGATTGATGTGCCTGAACCCACCATTGATGATGCGGTGAAGATTCTGCGCGGCCTGAAAGGCAGCTACGAAAAACACCATAAAGTGCGTTACACGGAAGAAGCCATTCGCGCGGCAGTGGAACTGTCTGCCAAGTACATTCATGATCGCAAGTTGCCGGATAAGGCGATTGACGTGATTGATGAGGTAGGCGCTTCGCGCATGCTCCAGCCTGAAGGCCGCCGCCGCAAGACGGTGAACCTGAAGGATGTGGAAGATATTATCGCACGTATTGCCCGCATTCCGCCCAAAAGCATTTCTGCGGATGACAAGGAAGTGCTGCGCTCTTTGGAACGCGATCTGAAAGGAATGGTGTTTGGGCAGGATCAGGCTATTGATGCCCTGTCTGCCGCCATCAAGCTGGCACGTGCTGGCCTGCGTGATGCAGAAAAGCCAATTGGTAACTACCTGTTCTCTGGCCCCACTGGGGTTGGTAAAACAGAAGTGGCCCGCCAGTTGGCAACGGCGCTGGGGATTGAGCTGGTTCGCTTCGATATGTCCGAATACATGGAGCGGCATTCTATCTCTCGTCTGCTGGGTGCGCCTCCGGGGTATGTTGGTTTCGATCAGGGCGGTTTGCTGACGGATGCTATTGATCAGCATCCACATGCAGTGCTGCTTTTGGATGAAATCGAAAAAGCACATCCCGATCTGTACAACGTATTGTTGCAGGTTATGGATAACGGAAAGCTGACGGATCATAACGGCAAGACGGTGGATTTCCGCAACGTCATCCTGATTATGACCACCAATGCTGGTGCATCGGATATGAGCAAGGAGGCCGTGGGCTTTGGCCGCCAGGTGCGTGAAGGTGAGGATGAAGAGGCCATTAAACGCCTGTTCACACCAGAATTCCGCAACCGCTTGGATGCTATTATTCCGTTTGCACACCTTTCGCCTGAAATTGTGGGGCAGGTGGTTGAAAAATTTGTGCTTCAGTTGGAAGCACAGTTGGCAGACCGCAACGTAACCATCGAATTGTCTTCCGCTGCCAAGGAATGGCTGGCAGAGCGCGGGTATGACAGGTTGTATGGCGCACGGCCTTTGGGGCGCGTTATTCAGGAATCCATCAAGAAGCCGCTGGCCGAAGAACTGTTGTTCGGCAAGTTGGCAAAGGGTGGAGCTGTAAAAATTGGCCTGAAGAACGGTGAGTTGGCGTTTGATATTGTTGAAAGCAGCGGTGGCTCTTCCAGCAATGGGGAAGATACCCACGGCAGCGAACATGAGGAAGAAGCAACGGGCTAATTGAACTTAAGCCACGTGCGTAAATAACAACAGGGCCGCCAGAAAATATCTGGCGGCCCTGTTTGTATATACTGTGAGAGTTTGAAAAAAGATCAGTCGTATTTTGTACCGTTAACTGTAACGGAACCCGGAATTGGCCAAGATTTACCAGTGCCACGGTGTGTCCAGTCAATGCCCTGTTTACGGTAGGAATCGTAATAGTAACGGCCTACTACTTCCACTTGGTCTCCCTTATTGACCCACGGCCATGATGGCGTGTGCATTTCATCCAGATTGGTTACAATCCGGATAGAAATGTTGGGCGCGACTGTTACGTAAAAATATCCATGCCACCCACTGCGGGTGTGGCGCGCCTTGGGGCTTACAGCGCGTACGGTGCCGCAGATATGGACGGGCGTATCCCCTTTGGCGCCACCGTTTTCATAGTCCTGCTGTTTGCTCAGAAAATCCTGATTGTTGCAGGTTGCGGGCATAGAGGATGCAGCAGGAGCTTCCTGCTTCCATCCCCATCGCGCTTGCGCAGGAGAGGAAAGGAAAGAGGCTGCCAAACCCGTAAGGCCTGCCAGCATAAGAGCGGGAAAACGTGAAGATGTCATGAAAATTCAGTTCTGTGGTGTGGGGATCTGGCCTTTTTCAGCCAGAAGATGGGCGCGGTAATCATCCAAAAAGTGCTCAACCTCTGGCACGGGTTTGGGTGTAACCTGATGCAGATTTCTAAGGGCGCGAATAATGGTGCCAATAACTACAAGGCGCGCATACCATTTGTGGTTGGAAGGCACGATAATCCACGGTGCATAAGGGCGTGCTGTTTCAGCAATAGCATCCTGATAAGCTGTGGCATATTCTTTCCAAAACTCGCGCTCCCTTAAATCGGAAGGGGAGAATTTCCAGCGCTTTTCCGGAATATCCAGCCGGGCCAGCAGGCGTTTACGCTGCTCTTCGGGTGAGATGTTCAGGAAAAACTTAAGAACCACAGTGCCCTGTCGGCTCAGATAATGTTCCAGATGGCGGATATCGCTAAAGCGGCCCTGCCAGAACTCGGGGGTATTTACATCTCCAGTGAGATGGGCATTCTGGAGCAATTCCGGGTGCACGCGGGTTACCAGCACATCTTCGTACTGGCTGCGGTTGAAAATAACAATCCGCCCTGCCTGCGGTGCCGCAGCATGGATACGCCATAAAAAACCGTGCTGAAGCTCAGTAGGGCCGGGTTGTTTGAAGGATGTTACGGAAACCCCCTGAGGGTTCACGCCAGACATCACATGTTTGATAGTACCATCTTTGCCCGCGGCATCCATGCCTTGCAAAATAATCAGCAAGGAATGGGTCTGGTTGGCGTAAAGAAGTTCCTGCAATATTTGCAAAAGACTTTTGACTTTGCGTAGCAGAAGTTTTCCATCTGCTTTTGTCAGGCCCAGATTGCCATCATCGTTCGGATTGTGCGCGCTCAGCTTGAACTTGCTGCCGTCCGTAACATGATAGCTGTCTAGCGCATCCAGAAAGCGCGAAAGGGTATTCATGCTATAATTGCCTTACAAAATATTTGCCCTTCACGAATTGCGGTGGGGCATATGTCAGTCATAAAGGCAGGTTCAATCTTGTCAAAAAAAGAGGCGCTTCTCATATTCTTACTATGAAATCCGTAAATTCTTCTATTCCTGTGCAATCCGAGCCAGAAGAGGCGCAATCTCTTGCAGGTATGTTGCTGGTTGCTTCCCCCATGTTGGCGCAAACACCTTTTGCTCAGAGTGTGATTTATGTATGCGCACATGCGCCAGATACCGGTACCATGGGGCTTGTGGTGAACAAACGTTTGGCAGTGGCCAGCTTTGATGAGCTACTCACCCAGCTTGATATCCAGCCCATGCCTCCGGTTAGGCGAATTGGTTTGTGCGCAGGGGGGCCGGTAGATGCCGGACGTGGCCTTGTGTTGCATTCCGCTGAATGGGAAGGGGAGAATAGCCTGAGTGTCAGCCCAAATATTGCCCTGACAGGCAGCGTAGACGTTCTGAAGGAAATTGCCGCAGGCAAAGGCCCGCAAGAAGCCCTGTTGGCTATGGGCCATGCCAGTTGGACAGCCGGGCAGCTTGAAGAGGAAATTCTTCAGCAAGATGCGTGGCTGGTGGCACCCGCCACGCGGGATATTGTATTTGGAAGTGACCATGCAGCCAAGTGGCGGCGTGCCTTGGCTTCTATCAATATCGATCCATTGCGCTTGAGCGGGCAGGTGGGGCATGCCTGATGGCAGGCGCGACTGCTGCTTTAAGATCAAAGAGATCGTGATTGGTCAGACAAGGCAGGTTCCACAGGTTTTCTGGCCCAGCGCCAAGATGTAATACCTTGCCGGGCCAGTTCACGGTGCATGACCATAATGGGCCATTTACCCGCACCTTCATAGCTGCCCATTCCATCCGGGGCGGAAAGTCTTTTGGCCAAGGCTTCCACAAGGGTTACGGAGCGATGCCGCCCACCCGAACATCCAATAGCAATGGTGGCGTATTTCTTGCCTTCCTGCACAAAGCGCGGCAACACCAGTTGCAGCATGGCGTGAATTTGGTTCAGGAATGTCAGGTAATCGCGGTCTTCTGCCACATATTCCGCTACATCAGCATCCAGCCCGGTTTTGGGGGCCAGTTCGGGCACATAATGCGGGTTACGTAAAAAACGGGCATCAAACACAATATCGGCTTCCCGCGGCAGGCCTGCAGGATAAGCGAAGGACATTAAAGCTACGGTAAGGCCTTCCTGTGCGCCACCAGTCCAAGGGCTGAAGCGGCTTTCTACAAACTGGCGCAGCTCTGGCGGGGGCATATCTGTTGTATCAATCACCAGATCAGCCGCAGCCCGTAGGGGAGCGGTTAGGGCTATTTCTTCTTCAATGCCTTCTTTAATGCTGCCGTGCGGTGCCAGCGGATGGCGGCGGCGTGTTGCCGTATAGCGGCGTAACAGCACGCTTTCATCTGCTGTGGCATAAATCAGTTCAACACGCAGGTGCGGGTTCATGCGCAGGCGGGCCATGGCTTCCAACACGGTGGAAGCATCAAACCCACGGGTGCGAGAATCTACCCCAATGGCAACGGGGCGTTCTGCACGGGCTACAATATCATCCAACATTCCAAGTGGTGGATTGTCGATAACTTCGTGTTCCAGATCTTCCAGAATCCGCAGGATGGAGGATTTGCCCGCCCCAGATAGGCCGGACACCAGCAGAATGCGGCGTGGTGCAGGCGTATCATCTGCCGTAACCATGAACGGCTTTTCCTCTCCATCTTGAGGCTGGCAGGTGCTGGTTGATAATGCACAAAAATGCCAGAACCCGGAATCAGCCAGTAACCCTGTTAAGCGCTTTGCTGCGCCACTTTACTGCAGTTTGGCCCGTTGTGAGAAGGCATTATCCTCAAGGCAGGCATCACTTCGTAACACATCGTTGCGTTTTGTGACGTAAAACAAGGCGTTTGTTACGAAAGAGAAAATTGCGGTTCGCTCCTTCTTGCCCTACGTCCTGACATTATCATGACGCAAAAACAACAGGCAGATAGGGCTTTGGTGAAACAGCATATACCACATCTTAAACATATAACGGGTGGATTTGTTCTTTCAGGCATAACGGCTCCGCATATCAAGGGGCTGGATATGGCAGAGCAGTGCCGTGCGGCGCTGGAGCAGGGGGTAGAGCTTCTGGCCAAGCAGGGGCATGCCTTGCATGATGTCACCCATATTCTCTGCACAGTTGCTGATGCTGAAAACTTTCCTTCCTGTTTCCCTGTTTTTAGGCAGTTTTTTCCTTCCATTTCCCCCATCATGACACTGATGTGGCTGAAGGATGCACCATCTTCCCAACCCAAAATTATTTTTGAACTGGTTGTGCAGGAAGAAGTGGCAGAGGTGCAGGAAGAAGATTACGCCTTCTGAATGCACCCAGTTTTGCCAAGCTAACGGGTTACAATAACCCGTGGAAGCTGAATGGTAAAACAGGCCCCAATAACCTGCCCACTCTGGTTGTGCAGATTATCAACAGAAATCGTGCCATGCAGGGCTTCTATAATCTGCCGACTGATAGAAAGCCCCAGACCTGAGTGTTGGCCAAAATTTTCATTCTTTGGGCGCTCGGAATAAAAGCGGTCAAAAATCGAATCCAGTTTGGCTTGCGGAATACCCGGGCCTTCATCCGCCACAGAAATGGTGACCATCTTGCCCGTTGGCAGAGCCGAAAGGGTAATGTGGCCATTGGGCGGAGAAAAGGAAATGGCATTGCCGATCAGGTTGCGCAAAACCTGCACAAGCCGGTCTTCCACAGCCAGAACTTCCAAGGGGCTTTCTGGGCTATCACCTTGTACATTGGTGTGCACAATGGGTTGTCCCTCCTGCCGGGTGGCCTGCTGAATTTCCGCCAGAACAGAAAGCAGCGGCGCAATGGCAACAGGTTCAGCCTTTGCGCGAGACATTTCTGCATCCAGACGGCTGGCGTCTGAAATATCGGTAATCAGCCGATCCAGCCTGCGCACATCATCATTGATAATGGTGAGTAGGCGGCGTTGCTGGTTCAGGTCTTCAATACGCAGTAGTGTTTCAATAGCCGAGCGGATGGAGGACAGCGGATTTTTGATCTCGTGGCTAACATCGGCGGCAAAGCGCTCAATGGCGTCCATCCGCTTCCACAACGCTTGCGCACTGGCTTGCAGGGCACGTGCCACATCGCCAATTTCATCACGCCGGGCCAGCAGTCGTGCGGGCACGGTGCCAGTGCGGCCTGTTGCATCACGCATAACTTGTGCTGATGCGGCCAGCCGCAACAATGGTCGCGCAATGGTGAGAGAGAGGTACCACGAGAGCAGTACCGTCAGCACAAGCGCCATGAGAAAAACGGATAGAATGGAAGACCGAATGGCAAACAGGGAACGATCAACTTGTGAGGCCACGCGGGTAAGCTGAATAATGCCAATGGTGCTGCCATCGTGCATGACGGGCTCAGCCACCGTAATAATCAGGCGCCCGCGTGCGGTGCGCCGGATATAAGGCGGTGCTTCCAATGGAGGAGGAGGCGGAGCGCCTTTTGTTCCGATGGTCGTGCCAGAGGGCCGGGCGGGAATATCTTCCTCATCCGTATTCAGCGTGACAATGCCCGAATTATGGTTTCCCCATAACCACGTGAGGAACCGTTCATAAATGCCGGGCTGCGTGGCCGGAGGAAAAGGAATGGTTTTGACATGCTGCTCATTGCGCGGTGTGGCTGGGGCGGGTTCTGCCGTTTCGGGCCAGTCTGCCAGATTGTCAGCCACAAGGCGGCCATCCGGGCCAAACAGGCGGGCATGGGCGTTGGGGCTTGGTTCTGTAAGCCGCAGCAGCAGCGGGCGGGCCAGAGATTCTTCCAGCACATAGCCACGGTCCTGCGGGTTGGCCGCGTGGGGGTGCGTGGTGCGTACGGCACTTTGCCCTAGTGCACCCGCATAAATTCGGGCCTGTTCACGCAGGGCCGTTACTTCTGTTGCCAGAAGGCCGTTCCGAAACTGGTTAAGAAACAGAATGGTAACGCCCAACAGGGCAATAGGCAGAATGTTAACCAGCAAGACCCGCCGCATCAGCGGAGAAACCAGCCGTGTGCGGGAGGCCTGATAAGCCGCTGTGGCTTCTATGCTGCCTTTGCGGGGTTTGTTACCCGGCATGGACAGATAATGCAGGCCACCAATGCGGCCTGCCAGCGCCTTGAAAAAAGAAGGGGCGGGCTGGCTGGTCATGAACCGTGATCAGTCTTCCCGATATCGGTAACCGATACCGTACAGAGTTTCGATCTGGTTGAACTCGTCATCCACCTGGCGGAATTTTTTACGCACACGCTTGATATGGCTGTCTATGGTGCGGTCATCCACATACACGGTGTCACCATATGCGGCATCAATTAGCTGATCGCGGGATTTTACCAGCCCCGGCCGTTGGGCCAGTGTTTTTACCAGCAGAAATTCCGTTACGGTTAGGGGAACATCTTCCCCTTTCCATGTGCATTTGTGGCGCAGTTCATCCAAGGAGAGGTTGCCACGCACCAGCGCGCCACCTGTTGGCTCACCATTGGCTTCTGCACGGCTCACTTCATTCCGGCGCAACAGAGCGCGAATGCGCTCTAGCAGCAAACGTTGGGAGAACGGCTTGGTGATGTAATCATCCGCCCCAAGGCGCAGGCCCATAAGCTGGTCAACTTCCTCGTTTTTAGAGGACAGGAAAATGACAGGCAGGTTGGAGCGGGTGCGCAAGCGTTGCAGAAGTTCCATGCCATCCATGCGGGGCATTTTGATATCCAGCACAGCCAGATCAACCGGGTAGGCCGTTAAACCCTGCAGCGCCGATTCGCCATCTGTATATGTGCGAACATTGAAGCCTTCTGCCTCCAGTGTCATCTGCACCGATGTCAGGATATTGCGGTCATCATCCACCAGCGCAATTGTCTGCTTGGTGCGCTCTGTCATTGTCTGCGTTGTCCTTCCCTGCTGCCATGCGAGCAAGCCCTATAGACTAGGCCCTGCCATCCTATCCTGCCAAGGGCCCCTGTCCAGAATCGGCCAGCTTTTTTCAGCATTGTGTTGTTAGGGCATAAAATCATGCGCATGGCAGGGGTGGCGGGTCTTGTCGGCAGCGTTTGTGTTGCTTACTTCAAAAGGCATGACCCACGATACAGATCCCACACAGGTCGAAACGCCGGCAGCACAGCCGGCCCCGGCCGAGCAGACGGCTCCGGAACACGAAGCTGCTGCTGAAGCTGCGCAGAACGGTCAGGCAGAAGGCCCGGAAGCGCGTATTCACGAACTTGAGCAAAGCGTTGCCGAATTTAAGGAAAAGTGGCTGCGTTCAGAGGCTGAAAACCAGAACCTGCGCGCCCGTGCCAAGCGTGATCTGGATGATGCCCGCCAGTACGCCGTGCAAAAATTTGCGCGTGACGTTGTGGAAGCCGCAGAAAACCTGCGTCGTGCGCTGGCCAGCCTGCCGCCTGCGCAGGAAGGCGAAGATTCTGTGCTGACCAAAATGCGTGAAGGCATTGAAAGCACAGAACGCTCCTTCATTTCTATTCTGGAGCGCCACGGCATCAAGTGTGATGATCCGGCGGGTAAGCCGTTTGATGCCAACCTGCATCAGGCGATGGCAGAACAGCCGAGTGCTGAGCACGAACCCGGCACGGTCATGCAGGCTTGGACGCCAACATGGACGCTGCACGGGCGTTTGCTTAAGCCAGCTATGGTGGTGGTTGCCAAAGCTTCCTGATCCGGAGGTTACGGCATGGCGGCAGGTAAAAAATCCTGCCCGCCAAGGTGTTTTCCCTTCTTGAAAAAGAGAAAACGCCACCATACATCAGGTTTATCATTCAGGCCTGCTTCCATACCTTAATTAAGGGAGAGCAGGCGGGTAAATGAAAGCAAGGGCCTTTTCTGGTGCTTCGGGCCAGATGGGGTCGCTGAAAGGGAATATATAATGAGTAAAGTTATTGGTATCGACCTTGGTACGACCAACTCCTGCGTTGCAGTGCGTGAAGGTAACGAAACAAAGGTTATCGAAAACAGCGAAGGCGCCCGTACCACCCCGTCTATGGTGGCTTTTACCGAAGGTGGTGAAATGCTGGTGGGGCAGGCTGCAAAACGTCAGGCAGTTACCAACCCGTCTAACACTTTCTACGCTGTGAAGCGTCTGATCGGGCGTCGTTTTGATGATCCGACAGTCCAGAAAGACAAGGAAATGGTGCCCTACGCCATCGTTCAGGGCGATAATGGCGATGCATGGGTTGAGGCGCGCGGCAAAAAATATGCCCCCTCACAGATTTCCGCCTTCGTTCTGGGCAAGATGAAGGAAACGGCTGAATCCTATCTGGGTGAAAAAGTTTCTCAGGCTGTTATCACGGTTCCGGCTTACTTTAACGATGCCCAGCGTCAGGCCACCAAGGATGCAGGTAAGATTGCTGGCCTTGAAGTGCTGCGTATCATCAACGAACCCACAGCGGCTGCTCTGGCTTACGGGCTGGAAAAGAAAAGCGGTGGCACCGTGGCTGTGTATGACCTTGGTGGTGGCACGTTTGACGTTTCCGTTCTGGAAATTTCTGATGGCGTGATCGAAGTGAAGTCCACCAACGGTGATACGTTCCTAGGTGGTGAAGACTTTGATAACCGCATCATCGGCTATCTGGCAGACGAGTTCAAACGCGAACAGGGTATTGATCTGCGGTCTGACAAGCTGGCTCTGCAGCGTCTGAAAGAAGCAGCAGAAAAAGCCAAGATCGAGCTGTCTTCCTCCAAGGAAACAGAAATCAACCTGCCGTTCATCACGGCTGATGCATCTGGCCCGAAACACCTTGTTCTGAAGCTGACCCGCGCCAAGCTGGAAAGCCTTGTGGACGATCTGGTGCAGCGTACGCTGGAACCCTGTAAGGCAGCGCTGAAGGATGCTGGCCTGTCTGCTTCTCAGATTGACGAAGTCATTCTGGTTGGTGGTATGACCCGTATGCCTAAGGTTATCGAAACGGTTAAAGGCTTCTTTGGTAAGGACCCTGCCCGTAACGTGAACCCCGATGAAGTTGTGGCCATTGGTGCTGCTATTCAGGGTGCCGTTCTGAAGGGTGATGTTAAAGACGTTCTTCTGCTGGACGTAACCCCGCTTTCTCTGGGTATTGAAACGCTGGGTGGTGTGTTCACCCGTCTGATCGACCGCAACACAACCATCCCGACCAAGAAGAGCCAGGTGTTCTCCACGGCGGAAGATAACCAGAACGCCGTGACCATTAAGGTCTATCAGGGCGAACGCGAAATGGCAGCCGACAACAAGCTGCTGGGGAACTTCGATCTTACGGGTATTCCCGCAGCACCGCGTGGCGTGCCGCAGATTGAAGTGACCTTCGATATCGATGCCAACGGCATTGTGTCTGTGTCTGCTAAGGACAAGGCAACCGGTAAGGAACAGCAGATCAAAATCCAGGCTTCTGGTGGTCTGTCCGATACCGATATCGACAAGATGGTGAAAGACGCTGAAGCGAATGCTGAAGCCGATAAAGCCAAGCGTGAGCAGGTAGAACTGCGTAACAATGCCGAAGCTCTGGTGCATCAGACTGAAAAGTCTCTGACCGAAGCTGGTGACAAGGTTCCGGCTGCTGAAAAGAGCGAAGCAGAAAGCGCCATTGCTGCCGTTAAGGCCGCTATGGAAGGCACAGATGCAGAAGCTCTGAAAAGCGCAACCGAACGCCTGACACAGGCAGCCATGAAAGTGGGTGAAGCCGCTTATAAGGCTGGTCAGGCTGGTGAAGCAGCTCCGGAAGCAGAAGCTGCAAAGCCGGACGAAAAAGAGATCGTTGACGCTGACTTTGAAGACGTGAACGACAGCAAGAAGTCCTGATCGGACGCTATGCACAAGGGTGACTATGTGACAAACATAGTCACCCTTTACTTTATTTCTGGCGTCCGCGCTTCATTGTAAGGCGGGCGCTTTTTGTTGTTTCGGACCAATGCTGTGCTCATGCTTTAGAGGCAGCCCCCGATAAGAGGACTTCCATGGCCACTCAGCTCGATTACTACGCAATTCTTGAAGTTTCCCGAACCGCCACGGCTGATGAACTCAAGAAATCCTATCGCAAGCTGGCCATGAAGTATCATCCCGATCGGAACCCGGGGGATGATGCGGCAGAAGCCAAGTTCAAAGAAATCAACCAAGCTTACGATATTCTGAAGGACGAACAAAAACGCGCTGCGTATGACCAGTACGGCCATGCCGCGTTTGAAGGCGGTGGCCCTGGCCCCGGCGGGTTTGACTTTAGCGGTGGTTTTGGTGCCGGTGGTCTGGGCGATATTTTCGAACAGATGTTTGGTGACGTGATGGGCGGCCGCCGTGGTGGCCGTGCCCGCACCGGCAACGATATCCAGACCCATGTTGAAATCACGCTGGAAGAAGCTTTTGCTGGCGTAAAGAAAGATGTGCGGGTGATTACCCGCGTGGCGTGCGAATCCTGCCATGGCACGGGCTCTAACGATGGTGCATCGGGCGTTGAAGTTTGCCCAAGCTGCCACGGTGCAGGCAAGGTGCGGGCGCAGCAGGGCTTTTTTGTTGTGGAACGCCCATGCCCAACCTGTCATGGCGCAGGCAAAGTGGTGAAAAACCCCTGTAAGGTTTGCCACGGTGAAGGCACCATAGAAAAAGAACGCACGGTTGAAGTGCAGATTCCTGCCGGTGTGGAAGATGGCACCCGCATTCGCCTTTCTGGCGAAGGGGAAGCTGGGGGCAATGGTGTGCCGCCGGGTGATCTCTATATCCATATTTCCATAGACGAACACAGTATCTTCCAGCGCGATGGCGCCAATATCTATTGCCGCGTGCCGTTGCGCATGGCGCAGGCTGCTTTGGGCACAGAAATTGAAGTGCCCGTTATTGATGGTTCTCGTACCAAGGTAAAAGTTCCGGCTGGCACGCAAACTGGCGCGCATTTCCGCCTGCGGGGCAAAGGGTTCTCTGTTCTGCGTTCCACAGCCCGTGGCGATATGTACATTCAGGTAACGGTGGAAACACCGCAGAACCTCAGCAAGCGCCAGCGTGAACTGTTGGAAGAATTTGAAAAAGAAGCCGGTGAGGATGTGAAGCAAAGCCCAGAACATACGGGCTTCTTCCGCCGCGTGCGGGACTTTTTTGAAGGGAAGGAATAAGCGCTCATGCGTATCGGTATTGCAGGCATAACGGGGCGCGTGGGCCGTCTTTTGGTAGAAGAAGTGCAGGCCGCAGGGGCAACCCTTTCTGGTGGCACAACACGCAAGCCGGAAGCAGCAAGCGGTTTGCCGCAAGGCGTGGCGCTGTTTAAGGATATGGCGGAGCTTGCAGCCAACAGCGATGTGGTGATTGATTTCACCCATGCGGATACGGTTATCCCTAACGCGCAGGCGCTGGCCGCAGCAGGCACGGCATGGGTGTTGGGCACAACTGGCCTTTCAGCAGAGCAACAGACCGCCGTGAACAAAGCTGCGGAAAAAATTGCTGTGGTGCATGCCGCCAATTATTCTCCCGGTGTTACATTAGTGCAGCGTTTGGCGCAGATGATGGCACGTGCCCTGCCAGCAGACTCCTACGATGCTGAAATTGTGGAAATGCATCATCGGCAAAAGGTGGATGCCCCCTCTGGCACAGCCTTGGCTATTGGTGAGGCCGTAGCGCAGGGCCGCGGTGTTAATCTGGCGGATGTGCGCGAAAGTGGGCGTGATGGCCATACCGGCCCCCGCAAGGAAGGAGCCATTGGCTTTGCGGCCCTGCGTGGCGGGCAAATTGTGGGCGAACATGAAGTATTGTTCACATCCGCAGATGAACAGATCGTTTTGGGGCATCGCGCCTTTGACCGGCGCATTTTTGCCACGGGTGCCGTGCGTGCCGCCAAGTGGGTAAAAGGGCACAAACCCGGCCTTTACAGCATGGAAGATGTGCTGGGGCTGCCTCCGCTCTAATGCCAGCCTAAAGGGGCGGGCAGTGTCCGCCCCGCGTTGGGCGCAAGGCTGAAAACGGCGTTTCTGGCTGGCCTGTTTGGCCAATACTCTTGACCGCTGCTTTCTATCCCTTCATACGACCTCGTCCCCCTTTTTTTAGGGCGGGCATCTGTTTCCTTTTTCACAGTGCGTGGGGCAAACGGCACCATCATGCGTAAAGACGGCGATTTTCTGTTTACTTCGGAGTCTGTTTCCGAAGGCCATCCCGATAAAGTTGCTGACCGGATCAGCGATACCGTTCTGGACGCTTATCTTGCGGCAGATCCGGAAGCCCGCGTTGCCTGTGAAACGCTGGTAACCACCAATCGCATCATTCTTGCGGGTGAAGTGCGTGGCCCATCTTCCGTAACATCGGACAAGCTGATTGAACTGGCGCGTGAAGCTGTCAAAGATATCGGTTACGATCAGGAAGGTTTCTCCTGGCGTCATGCGGAAGCTGCGAATTACCTGCATGCTCAGTCTGCCGATATTGCGGTAGGCGTTGATAGCGCAGGTGAGAAAGATGAAGGTGCAGGCGATCAGGGGATCATGTTCGGGTATGCCTCGAACGAAACCGATACCCTTATGCCAGCCCCAATCTACTACGCGCACCGCATTCTGCATGAAATGCGTGATCTGCGCCGTGCGGGTGACCCGATTGTAGCTGGCCTACAGCCGGATGCCAAAAGCCAGGTAACCCTGCGCTACGTAAATGGCCGCCCGGTTGGTGCGACTTCTGTCGTCATCTCCACCCAGCATGATGAAGGCATCAATCAGGAAGAACTGCGTGGCCGTCTGGGCCAGGTGGTTAAGAATGTGCTGCCCGAAGGTTGGGTGCCGCCGGAAAAAGAATTTTACGTCAACCCCACGGGTGTGTTCGTTATTGGCGGCCCGGATGGTGACTGCGGGCTAACAGGCCGTAAGATTATTGTGGACACCTATGGTGGTGCAGCCCCGCATGGTGGTGGCGCATTCTCCGGTAAGGACCCCACGAAGGTTGACCGTTCGGCAGCGTATGCCTGCCGTTATCTGGCCAAAAACGTTGTGGCCGCTGGCTTGGCAGATCGTTGCACCATTCAGCTTTCCTACGCTATTGGCGTGTCTCATCCACTGTCCGTCTATGTGGATCTGGATGAAACCGGCAAGGATGTGGATGAAAACCGTCTGGGTGCAGTGCTGCGTGAAGTTATGGATCTTACCCCGCGCGGTATCCGTAAGCACCTGCGCCTGAACCGTCCGATTTATGCTGTTACATCTGCTTATGGCCACTTTGGCCGCCAGCCGGATGCCAAGCTGGACACCTTTACGTGGGAACAGACCGATCTGGTTGATGCCCTGCGTAGCGCGCTAAACCGCTAAGTTTAGGGCGTTCTGTTCATGGCGGAGGCTAAAGGTTCGGCTGAAAATGGTCAGCCTGTGGTAACAGATGTTAAACCCCCGCCAGAGCGGCTGTATGGCCGCCAGCGTGGGCATCCGTTGCGCCCCCGTCAGGAACGGCTGCTGGATGAAACCCTGCCGCGTATGCGTTTTCCGCTAGAGCGCGCGGCAGATCCGGCTTCTGTTTTCGGCCATCAGCCGGAGCAGATCTGGTTTGAGGTTGGCTTTGGTGGTGGTGAGCACGTGCTTGCCCAAACCAATGCACACCCCGAAGTGGGGTATATTGCCTCCGAAGTTTTCCATAATGGTTTGTGCTCCCTGTTAAGCCGCCTTGTGCCGGTAGGGGAGGAAGCAACTGCACCCGTACCAGATATGCTGCGGTTGTGGGATGATGATGCCCGGCAAGTGCTGAATGTGTTGCCCGATGCGTGTCTGGACAGGTTGTTCCTGATGTTTCCGGATCCGTGGCCCAAGGCACGCCATGCCAAGCGGCGCTTTGTGCATCCGCAAAATGTAGCGCTGGCTGCCCGTGTGCTTAAGCCCGGAGCAGTATGGCGCGTTGCCAGTGATGATCCTACCTATCAGGCATGGGTGCAGGAAGTTATGGCTGCTCAAAATTACTTTGAAGCGCCCGCACCCGTTTTAACCCGGCCAGAAGGTTGGTTTCCCACCCGGTACGAGGCCAAGGCCATTGCCGCTGGCCGACAGCCTATGTACTGGACATTTACCCGCCGCTAAGGCGGGTTTTGTCGTTTTTCACCCTCGGTTGATGGCTTGCATGTGGCATGTGGGTTCATCAGCCCGCATTACGTTTTTGCCATGCGAAAGGTCCGCCATGAGCCAGACGACGCTGCCTATCCGTCGTGCCCTTATTTCTGTTTCCGATAAAACGGGTCTGCTTGATCTTGCCCGTGCTCTTGCAGCGCAGGGGGCAGAAATTCTTTCTACCGGGGGGTCTGCCAAGGCGCTGCGCGATGCGGGCATCCCTGTTACGGAAGTTTCGGATTACACAGGCTTTCCCGAAATTCTGGATGGCCGGGTAAAAACACTGGTACCCAAAATTCATGGCGGCATTCTGGGCCGGCGCGATCTGCCTGCCCATGTGGCCCAGATGGAAGAACACGGCATTGGCCCGATTGATCTGGTGGCCGTGAATTTGTATCCGTTTGAAAAAACCGTGGCTTCTGGCGCAGATGCCGATACGTGCATTGAAAACATTGATATCGGCGGCCCGGCACTTATTCGTGCTGCAGCCAAAAACCATGCCCACGTGGTGGTGCTGACAGACCCAGCCCAGTATGAAGGGTTGATTGATGCGCTGGGCGATGGTGGTACCACGCTAGAAACCCGCCGTGCCTATGCTGGCGCTGCTTATGCGCGCACCGCTGCGTATGATGCCGCCATTGCCGCATGGTTTGCCAAGCAGGCGCAGCAGCCTTTCCCCGAACGCTTTATTATGGCTGGCCAGCGCGCAGAAATCCTGCGCTATGGTGAAAACCCGCACCAGAAAGCCGCTTTCTATCGTGATGGCACAGTGCGCCCCGGTGTAGCAACGGCGCAGCAGGTGCAGGGCAAGTCTCTCTCCTACAACAACATTAATGATACCGATGCTGCGTTTGAGGCTGTTGCCGAATTTGATAGCCCGGCTGTTGTAATTGTAAAGCACGCCAACCCTTGCGGCGTGGCTGTTGCACCTTCCCTAACGGCCGCGTGGGATCAGGCCCTGCGGTGTGATCCGGTTTCTGCCTTTGGGGGCATTGTGGCCCTTAACCGCTCGCTGGATGCAGCCACGGCGGAAAAGATTTCCACCATCTTTACGGAAGTGATTGTTGCTCCGGATGCGGAAGAAGATGCCAAGGCGCTTCTCTCCCGCAAAAAGAACCTGCGTTTGCTGCTGACTGGTGGCCTGCCTAACCCGGCGGCAGAAGGTATTGTCGTGCGTTCCGTAGCAGGGGGTTTTCTGGCCCAAACGCGTGATAACGGCCAGATCAGCCGAGAAGGCCTGAAGGTGGTGACAAAACGCGCCCCCACGGAACAGGAAATGCAGGATCTGATTTTTGCATTCCGTGTGGCTAAGCACGTTAAGTCTAACGCTATTGTGTATGCCAAGGGTGGTGCCACGGTGGGCATTGGCGCAGGCCAGATGAGCCGTGTGGATTCTGCCCGCATTGCCGCTTCTAAAAGTGGTGAGGCCGCAAAAGCCGCTGGGCTGGACAAGCCGCTGACACAGGGTTCTGTGGCCGCGTCTGATGCGTTCTTCCCGTTTGCAGATGGTCTGGAAACCATTGTTGCGGCCGGGGCCACAGCGGTTATTCAGCCTGGTGGTTCTATCCGTGATAATGAGGTGATTGCCGCAGCAGATGCCGCCGGTATTGCTATGGTGTTTACTGGTATGCGCCATTTCCGCCACTGACACGCTTTTCCCGCTCTTGTGGGAATAACAGTTCGTGGCAGAGAATAGGGCCACGAATCTCACGCAATGCTGTCCCCCGTGCACATATGGGCGGGGGCGGCGTTTCATAATCGGTTGGGCTATGCGCTATCTGCTTTCTTTGTCTGCTGCATTATTCGTGTCTTCCGTGGCTGTAGCTGCGCCGGCACATAAAACGCCTGCCTCTAAGGCAGAGTCCTTTTCTGCTAGGCAGACGCATACAGAAAAGCAGGCAGATGGTGTGTACGATCTTTCTGGCTTGCCTTCCTTTAGCGGTAAGGTGGCGCAATTTCTGCCATCTCCGCATGGTGGGGTCTTTGGGCTGGTGCTTGAAGATGGCACGCAGGTTTTTGTCTCTCCCGAACAAACGCATGCATTGGCTGGGCTGGTTAAACCGGGGGATGTTATTTCCATCCGTGGGTTAAAAGGGCGCACGCTGCCTATTATCCGGGCGTTTGGAATTACCAGCCCGCGTGGCCGTGGCATGCAGGATAACTTTATTGCTATGCCCGTGCATTCTACAGAAATGATTGCTGGCCCAGATTTGGTGCTGCACGGCGAAATCTGGCAGCAACTTTACAATGCCAATGGAGAGCTTTCAGGTGTGATTCTGAAAGATCACTCTGTTGTCTGCATTACCCCGCGTGAAGCTACGCGTGTTGCCAATCTGCTTGCTCCGGGGCAAATGCTCTATGCTGTTGGCACAGGTAGCAGTGGTGAACTGGGCACAGCCATTGATGCGCGAGAAATTGGCGCATCAGCCGAAAAAATGGTGGGTATTGCTGTGGGGGATGCCCCGCCACCCGGGCCACCACCCGGCAGCCCGGCTTATGATATTATTCCCGGTGCAGAAGAACACTAAAACCGTCTTTTAGGTGCCCAGTGTAAGCCCAAAGCGGTAACAGCAAACTGTTGCCGGTTTTGTGCGTTAGTCTTTCTACTACAGGCCAGTAACAGTCATGCGTGTTGACGTATGGCCGAAGGGAGAGAGTAGATGGCTATTTTACGCTGGGTTCTGATTTTTCTAATTTTTGCCCTTCTGGCATCCATATTCGGGTTTTCTGGCGCAGCAGGTAATTTTACAGAAATAGCAAAAATTTTGCTGTTTGTGTTTGTGGTGCTGCTGGTGATCAGCCTCTTTTTTGGCCGCACACCCCGAACCTGATTTCAGGCTTTTTCAGATGTGTCATGTGGTGTGCGGTGTGCTGCCGTACACCACAACACACCTGTTATCAGGCAGATAATGGCGCAAAATTCTACAAGGCTTGGCCAGCGATGCGCCCATACAAAGCTGTAAAGTAGAGCAAACAGCGTTTCAAAAATAATCATTTGTCCGGAAAGTGTAAGCGGTAACAGGCGGGAAGCGCGGTTCCACAATCCGTTGGCCACCACAGAAGCCAAAAGAGCCGTTGCGCTGCATACACCCCAAAAACGTGCCCAATCTAACCAAGCATGGGGGGCGGCATGAAAAACAAAAGCAGGAATAACCAGTACAAGAGCCAATGCGCCGGTAACAACACCTGTTAGCAAAGACCAGTCATGATCGCTTACCGTAGAGGTTTTTAACAGCCAGCGTGTGTTTTCAACGGCATATAACGTCCAGGATATCAAAGCCCCCACAGCACAAAATAACCCGATAATTTGCGAAGAAAAAGCAACCGGGTGTACGGGGGTGCTTGCAGCATGAGATGTAAAGCTGCGCGAAACAATAAGCAGAATGCCAATAACGCTTAAGCTCATGGGGATGGCAATCTGTTTGATACGGATGTTACTGCCAGCACGTATGCCCATCACCAATACAGCAATGGGTAAAAACCCAATAATAAGTGTGGTTACGGGGCCACCTACGGTTGTAATAGCCGTAGAAAGTAGAATGTAATACAGAATATTGCCCAGAATAGATAAGCGGATGAGCGCATTCCATTCGGCTTTTCCCAGAATATTTTTAAGAATATTCCAACGTGGGAGTAGTAAAATCAGGGAAATGAGGCCGTAAACAATGTAGCGTCCGGCTGTTATTTGCAAAGATGTAAAATCATGCAGCAGTAGGGGGACAATAAATACAGTGCCCCACAACGCACCGCTTCCCATACCATTAAGCACACCAAGGGTGAGAGAGCGGGAAGACGTCATTCTATTCTACCATGCAAAAAACCGGGAAAAGCCAGTTCCGACTTTAATTTTGCCGGAGAAAGGTTTGTGCCTGTCTAAAAGAGTGTTGTAGCAAAAGCTATGCTTTTTACGGGTATCAGTTACACGCCTGTGTACAACTCGTTGTGTAGAAGTTTAGCCTGCATGGGGCGTGCCAAAGCAATACTTGGCTTTGGCTGGCTTGCTGCTTTTGAGATGCAGCAAGCCAAACTCAAGCGATGCAGATAATTAACCTTCAATCTGGCTGAAATCTGCAATCAGCCGCATCATACGCACAACGCGGGAAAGCAGTTTCAGGCGGTTAAGCCGCAGTTCTGGTTCTGGGGCGTTTACCGTAACCACTTCAAAAAACTTATCCAGCGGTTCACGCAGGCTGGCAGCTTCACGCATAGCATCGGTAAAGCGTTCGGCAGCAAAGTCCTTTTCCACGGCGGGTTCCACACGTTCCAGCGCGTCAAACAGGGCGCGCTCCTCATCCTGTGTGAACAGGGCGGGGTCTGGGCTATCTTCGTGTGGGCCGTCTTTTTTGTCTTCAATCCGCAGAATATTGGCCGCACGGCGCGTGGCGGCCAGCAGGTTCTTGCCGTCTTCCGTTTCCAGCATATCCTGCAAGGCGTGGGCACGGGCTAGCAGGCGCACGATATCCGTATCGGAATTATCGACGGAAATTGCGGCCAGACAGTCATGCCGTGCACCTTCGGAGCGTACCTGCACGCGCAGACGTTCCGCAATAAACTGTGGCAGCAGGTCCAGATCAGGCGCATCCTGCAAATCAGCAGGCAGGGCTTCGGCAGCCAGAACAAACAGGCGCACCAGATCAAGCCGCAGATTGTTTTCACGGATCAGGCGGATCACGCCCAATGCGGCACGGCGCAGACCGAACGGGTCTCCCGAACCGGAAGGTTTTTCACCAGCGGCAAAGAAAGCCACCAGCATATCTATCCGGTCGGCCAGCCCCAGCACAACAGAAACCGGCGCAGTTGGCACGGAATCACCGGGGCCGCGTGGGGTATATTGCTCACTAATGGCCTGAGCCACGGCAGCACTTTCGCCATCATGTTTAGCGTAGTAGCCGCCCATTACCCCTTGAAGTTCGGGGAATTCTCCAACCATACCGGTTGTCAGGTCGGTTTTGCTCAGCTCTGCCGCACGCTCGCAATCAGCTTTGGGTGCGCCTACCATATCGGCCAGAATACCGGCCAAACGCACCATACGGCGCGTGCGATCACCCTGTGATCCCAAGCTGGCATGGAAAGTAATGGAATCCAACGCCTTCAGGCGGGAAGCCAGCGTTTGCTTGCGATCCAGATCCCAGAAATGGCGGGCATCTGCAAAGCGCGCACGCAGCACGCGTTCATTGCCGGTAACAATCAGCGTGCCATCATCTGCGGGGATAATGTTGGCCACAAAAGCAAAACGCGGTGCAGCCGAACCATCGCTGTTGCGCAGGGCAAAATACCGTTGGTTCACGCGCATGGAAACCTGCATCACTTCGGCAGGAAGTTCCATAAACTGCGCATCAATCTGGCCAAGGAACGGCACAGGCCATTCCACCAGCCCAGCTACTTCGTCCACCAATCCAGAATCTGGCACAATCTGCAACCCTTCGGAGGCAGCCAGTGTGTTCAGGCCTTCTGCAATGGTTTTACGGCGTTCTGCCGCATCCACCATCACGTGGCGGTCATGCAAGGTTTTCCGCCATTCCGTAGCGCTGGACACAGCCACGGCACCGGGGTTGAGGAAGCGATGGCCTTCCGTAAGGTTGGCAGCCACCAGATTGTGCCCGTTATCTTCACCCTGAGCGAGGGAGAAAGGTATGGCTTCACCATCCAGAATGCACAGAATACGACGTAGTGGGCGCACCCATGTAAAGCTGCTGCCAGCACCCCAACGCATGGATTTGGGCCAAGGGAAGCGCCGCAGCAGATCAGGCAGCACAGCCGCAATATGGGTCTGCGCGCTTACGGCAGGTTCTTCGCGCTCTAGCACCCAAAAGCCGTTTTGTAGTGTTAGGGCATCACGCGTAACACCATGTTTACGGGTAAAGCCATCAAGCGCTTTATCTGGTGCGCCTTCACGCGGGCCGCGTTCAGAAACCGTACGGCCGGGCACTGTGGCATCAATGTTCAGGCTGGCGGCAATGCGGCGCGGGCCGGTGGCGGCCACGGCATTCTGTGGGTGCAGGGGGGCCAGAGCCTCGGTTAGCAGGCGCAGAAGGTTTTCCCCTGCCTGACTTTGCATCCGGGCTGGAATTTCTTCAGAGAACAGTTCTATCAGCAGTTCGGGCATTATCTTACTTGTCCTCGCCAGCCAGCCAGGTTTCACAGCATAGCTTGGCCAGATTACGCACTCGGGCAATATAGGCAGCGCGTTCGCTCACGCTGATAACGCCGCGCGCATCTAGCAGATTGAACAGATGGCTGGCCTTCAGGCATTGATCATACGCAGGCTGGGCCACTCCGGCTTCGGCCAGCGCCACGCTTTCTTTTTCCGCATCTGTAAAATGCTGGAACAGCAGGTCTGTGTTCGCCAGTTCAAAATTATGGCGGGAGTAATCTTTCTCGGCGCGCAGGAACACATCGCCATAGGTCAGGCCCGCGCCGTTGTAATCCAGATCGTACACGTTTTCCACGCCCTGCACATACATGGCCAGACGTTCCAGCCCGTATGTTAGTTCGGTGGAAGGCAGGGTTACGGGAATACCGCCAACCTGCTGGAAATACGTAAACTGCGTTACTTCCATGCCATCGCACCATACTTCCCAACCAAGGCCCCATGCGCCGATGGTGGGGTTTTCCCAGTCATCTTCCACAAAGCGGATATCGTGCAGTTCGGGGTCAATCCCAATTGCGCGGTAGCTGTCTAGCAGCAGTTTCTGGCTTTCTTCCGGCGTGGGCTTGAGCAGAACCTGATACTGGTAATAGTGCTGCAAGCGGTTTGGGTTTTCCCCATAGCGGCCATCAGAGGGGCGGCGGCAGGGCTGCACATAGGCGGCTTTCCACGGCTTGCTGCCAAGCGCGCGTAAGGTGGTATGGGGGGAAAGGGTGCCTGCACCAATTTCCTGATCATAGGGCTGAAGAATGGCGCATCCCTGTTTGGACCAGAACTGGTGAAGGGTCAGGATAAGATCCTGAAAGGAAAGAGGCCGCTCAGTGGGGCGGGCAGACGCCGGGTCCATGATCAGGGTGCTACTCCGGTAGGTTACGTTATAATGCAGCAATATATATGCTGATATATATGCTGCGTGCGGGCACACCATACAGCCCCATGCGCCGAACCGGAAGAGAAGGTAGGCCATGGTGCAATTCTTCCTGCGCAGGGCTTCTTGCATCGCGCTTGTATCCGCGCCACATCTTGGACAGAGTGTTGGCGTAAAAACAAAGGCTGTAGCCGCCAGCGTTAGGCCCAAAAGGGCAGGGAAGGTATGGGATGAATAACGACGAACGCGATCTGATCGAAAAATTCTTTGCGCGTGTAAGCGGCGCGCCGCAGGGTGGTTTTGCCAGCGTGCCTTCTACGCGGCCCAACCTGCCCCCAATAGACCCGGAAGCAGACCAGTTTATTGCGCAGGAATTCCAGAAATACCCGGAAGCCCGCTATCGTATCACCCAGATGGCAGTTGTGCAGGAAGCCGCGCTGGTAGAAGCGCAAAACCGCATTCAACAGCTTCAGTTCCAGTTACAGCAAGCCCAACAAGCTTTGCAGCAGGCCCAGCAGCAGCAGGGTTCTGGGCAACAGAAATCGGGTGGGTTTTTTAGTGGTTTGTTTGGTGGTGGGCAGAATCCGCAGGCTCAGCCCCAACCGCAGCCAACCGCAGCGCCTCCGGGTTGGGGTGGGCGCCCTGCAGCAGCACCCATGCCGCCGCAATATCAGCCGCAGCCCATGCCTTATGGTATGCGTCCCTCTATGTTTCAGGGTGGTTCGGGCTTTTTGGGCAGTGCACTTTCCACAGCAACAGGTGTTGCTGGCGGTATGATGGCAGCCAATGCGCTCACCAGCCTTTTCAGTGGGCATCATGATGCTGGCGCTGCGGGCGGTGATGCTGGATGGGGTGGCGGCGCGGCCCCTACGGAAACCATTAACAATTATTATGGTGATGCAGGAGCAGCGGGCGCAGATCCTTTTGGTGGGGCAGGTACCAGCGCAGATCCGAATTTTGACGCAAACAATTCTGACTGGGGCGGAGACGCCGGAGATGCAGGCGGAGATTGGGGTGGTGGAGACGATCAGAGCTTCTGATCCACTTACTAAAAAGGGCGGCTTCAAGGCCGCCCTTTTTTATCTGGATACGCTCATTGTTTGCATAAGCTCAAGAATTTTTCGGCGCATTTGCGCGTCTGGAATGCTATAATACACGCGTACCAGCTCCAGTGTTTCCTGCTTTTTGAATATATTTTTTGTATCCGATGTAGGTGCTACGCTAACATTCTTGTCCGATGGCGCACCAAAGCTTTTGCGTGTTTCCGAAAAATGCGCCTGCTTATTGGAAACAACTTCCGCAGAATGCATATCATCAAAAAAGAAGCTGATCGGCACATCCAACGCACAGGCAATATGATACAATCGCGAAGCGCCTACTCGGTTTGCTCCACGTTCATATTTCTGAATCTGCTGGAAGGTAATTCCCAAAGCTTCTCCCAGTTTTTCCTGAGAGAGTCCCAACAATGTGCGGCGTAGTCTTATGCGTTTGCCAACATGGGCATCAATGGCACTGGCAGCAGCATGAGGCTGGATCATGGTGGTGTCGATCGGTTCCTGCTCCGTATGTTTCACGCCTCGAAACTTTTCCTGCTTTCACGAGGGAATATGCTCAAGAAGGTTAACATTTTATAAAGATGTTTGCCGTCTCCTCCAAAAGAAAAACAGCGCAGACACCTATTTAAAAGCGAACTGCGCCATAAAACTGAAAAAAACGGTGAACAGGAAACTAAGAAAAATCAGGCTTTGCTGCGCCGGATAGATGCGCCCAGAATCAGCAATGCACAGAATAGTAAAGGAACAGCTTGTCCGTAATGCCCGAAAAACGTGCGAGGAAGGGCCGCAGGCACAGCAGAAACAAGTACACCTGTTTTATCCCATCCCAATTTGGCAAGAAGATGGCCTCTGCCATCAAAAGCCGCAGAAATACCTGTATTGGCAGCTCTTACGATTGGCAGCCCTTCTTCTACAGCGCGTAAGCGCACGGATTCCAAATGCTGGCGTGGGCCTGCACTGTTGCCGAACCATCCATCATTCGTAACATTGGCTAACCAGCGGGGGCGATCATGGGGGTTGGTCACATCGCCCGAAAAAATCACTTCGTAACAGATTAACGGGCCAACGGGTGGAATGTTGGCCAAATGCCATGTTTGTGGGCCAGGGCCAGCAGCCAATCCGCCCTGCGGTACAATCTGTAAAGGGATGAAGGAGGGTTGATATTCTCCAAAAGGTACAAGGCGTGCTTTATCATACACGGCGCTTACGGCCCCATCAGGAGCCAAAGCCAAAACGGAATTACGGTAATGCCCGTTATCATCCTGCCGGAGTGCACCAATAATTCCTGCATCGGCCCCAAGAGCCCAATCCATAATAACTTCTCGGGCCTTGGGCGTATCCTGCAACAGATCGTAGCCGGGGAAAGAGGTTTCCGGCCACAAAAACACAATAGGGCGATAAGGTGTGCCAGAGGCTGCCTGCTGAATTTGTAACTGCCGAGCTTGCTGCACGCCTTGGGCTGTTAGGCGTAGGTAGCGCAAAAAGATATCTCTGGGGCGCAACCGGCCTACTTTTTCAGTTTCGGGCACATTGCCCTGAACCATAACAGCTATTGGCCCGGATTCGCCCTGAGGATAAATGCTGTAAAAGCGCGCGGCGCCCACACCAAGCCACAGCACAGAGGCAGCTATACAGCCCATATAAATTCTACGCCGAACTATAGGTATGCAATAAGGGGCTGCCGATTGTGGCGTAAACGGAATGCGCAGATGCAGGTTATCCAATAAGGCGCTGCCACATAGCAGGCTTGCCAATACAAGCGCCAAAGTTAGCCCATCTTCTCCCACCCATGCAGCAGGTTGGATGAGTATGTCCCCAACAGGGCCGGGTATGGCAAGGCAACTGCCCAGTGCATTCCACGTAAAACCGCTGAATAAAAATGTGCGGCCCATATCAAAAATCGTCCATGCTCCGGCAAAAAATGCCAGACGGCGCAATCCTGCGGGCACCAACATGCTGAGTGCGGCCGGTGCCCCCACCATCGGCGCAAGAATAAGGGCACACCCCATGGAAGGGAAAGGCACAAACCACCAGAACTCATCAGCACGAATCAGCACAGCATTGACCAGCCAGTAAAGTCCGGCTGTGTAAAAGCCAAAACCAAACAGGCAGCCAGCCCATGCGGCGTGTTTCCAACTTGTTGTGGTGTTAAGTATCCGGCCGAGTATGCCAAAAGTAAGCAACAATATGGGTAGGAAGTGCAAAGGGGGCAGAGCCAGCGCAGAAAGAGCGCCAACCCCCAGCATAAACCCTATGAAACGCCAATTGTCCCGCCAGCATCGGCGCAGGCGGTTATGCGCCGTTTGAAAAAACGCGGGCAGTTTTACCACGGCGCAAACCTTAGTTTACTGACTGACAGAAAAAGAAAACGGACGTTGAAAAAGCTGTCCGTTATCAGTCCAGAGCATCGCGCAGGCGGCGCTCGTAGTGCCTGTAATATTTATCTGCCAGTAGCTCACTTTTGACCAGAATGGCCACATCCGTAGTGTTGAACTGCGGGTCCACCACCGCGCCATCCCCCACATAACCACCTAGCCGCAGATAGCCTTTAATAAGTGGCGGTAGGCCAGCCAGGCACCGGCGCAGGTTGAGGCTGTGCGGGTCTGTGCGCAGCATTTCTACCTTCCGGTCTGGCAAAGCCCGCACACGCAGGGCCGGAGGGGCCAGATGGTTGTGGTACAGGTAGGTAAGCTCATTGGCCATTTTGTCCGGGTCCGTGCCCGGCAAGCTGGCGCAACCAAACAGCAGATCAATCTGATGCAGGAAAATGTAGGAGGCAATGCCCCGCCACAGCAGTTGCATGGCTGTGCGGCCACGGTAGTTTTTATCTACGCAGGATCGGCCCACTTCCAGCAATTTTCCGGGGAATTCTTTTAAGGGCGTAATGTCATATTCGCTGGAGGAATAAAAACGCCCGATTTTTTTTGCAGCGTCACTTTGCACCAGCCGGTATGTGCCCACCACGCCTCGTGCGTCCGAGGCAATGGAGTGGTCAATCACCAACAGATGGTCTGCCACATTATCAAATTCATCAATATCGCGTTTAAGGCGTAGGGTTTCGCCTTCTGGGCGGGCCCCCATTTCTTCATAAAAAACGCGATAGCGCAGGGCTTGGGCTGCTTCCAGCTCGGCCTCTGTTTCTGCAATGCGTACGCTTAGGGTGCCACCACGCAGCTCGGGAAAGCCTTTGCGTTCCAGATCCAGCGCAGAAAGTCCCCCTCCGTTATTGCGCGTTGCACTCATGCAGCATTTCCTTTCTGGCGGGCACGAGAGGATGTTTTGGTGCCCGGCTTTGCAGCGGATTTTTTGCGGCCGAATAGCTCAAGCCGCATGGAAACAAATTCAAAGCCCAACCGATCAGCCACTTTTTTCATCAAAGCTTCATGTTCGGGATCTTCAAACTCTATAACTTTCCCATTATCCACGTCTATCAGATGATAATGGTGCCGCCCATTTTCCGTTGCTTCATACCGTGCGCGCCCACCGCCGAAGTCTCGGCGTTCCAGAATACCTTTTTCTTCCAGAAGCCTTACGGTGCGATACACCGTGGCCACTGAAATGCGGGAATCCAGTGTCAAGGCACGGCGGTACAGCTCTTCCACATCAGGGTGGTCGTCTGCTTCAGACAGAACACGCGCAATCACGCGCCGCTGTCCGGTCATTTTCAGGCCGTGTTCAACACACAGCTGCTCGATCCGCGATTCTGCCGACTGTGCCTTCAAGATCACAAATCCTGCTTTGAGTTACAATTTGTGTTTCAGGTTTCAGGTAGCCGAAAGTGATAGGGTTTGTCCAATTTTACACTCGCTGGCAGTTTTTTTATGCGATGCAGGCCCCTATCTTTTGCAGATGAGCTTACGTTTTTCGCCCTTTTATGGAGTTTCTGAATGACCCGTTCTGCTGCATACGTGCCTGATTTTAACGTGCAGGAAGAGCCACGCATTGCCGTTTTGGATATTACAACGGAAAAATGCCCCATGACATTTGTGCGCACGCGTCTGGCGCTGGATGGCCTGCCACCGGGTGGTTTGTTGGCTGTGCGCCTGAAGGGGGAAGAGCCGCTAAAGAACATCAGCCGGTCTGCTCGGGCGCTTGGGCATACCATTTTGTCCGATGTGCCGCAGCCCGATGGCAGTGTGGTGCTCACGTTGCGCAAAAAACAGGAAACGCCTGCTTCGTAATCCGAAGCAGGCGCTCTGTAGAAATGAACTGACGGAAAGAAAGGCGAGAAAAAAGCCTGCCCGGTCAGTTGTTCATGGCTTCAAAGAAGTCATTGTTGGTTTTGCTGTATTTCAGCTTGTCCAGCAGGAAGTCCATGGCGTCCATCGTGCCCATAGGGGCCAGAATGCGGCGCAGAACCCACATTTTGGACAGTGTAGCCCGATCCACCAGCAGTTCTTCCTTACGGGTGCCGCTTTTGGTGATGTCGATTGCCGGGAAGGTACGCTTGTCTGCCAGCTTACGATCCAGCACCAGTTCCGAGTTGCCCGTGCCTTTGAATTCTTCAAAGATCACTTCGTCCATGCGGCTGCCGGTATCAATCAGCGCCGTGGCGATAATGGTAAGGGAACCACCTTCTTCAATATTACGGGCGGCACCAAAAAAGCGCTTAGGCCGTTGTAGGGCGTTGGCATCCACACCCCCGGTCAGCACCTTGCCGGATGAGGGCACAACGGTGTTGTAGGCGCGTGCCAGACGGGTAATGGAATCCAGCAGGATCACCACATCGCGCTTGTGTTCAACAAGGCGTTTGGCTTTTTCCAGCACCATTTCCGTTACCTGCACGTGGCGGTGTGCGGGCTCATCAAAGGTGGAGGCAATCACTTCACCGCGCACAGAGCGCGCCATGTCCGTAACTTCTTCTGGGCGTTCATCAATCAGCAGAACGATCAGGAAAACTTCCGGATGGTTGGCACTGATGGAAGAGGCAATGCTTTGCAGCATAACCGTTTTGCCCGAGCGAGGTGGGGCCACAATAAGGGCGCGCTGGCCCATACCAATGGGGGAAACAAGATCAATAACGCGCGGGGTAAAGTCTTTTTGCGCGCTTTTTTTGCCTTTTTCGGATTTGGGTTCCGGGGCTGTTGCCTGGCTTTCCACTTCCATCTGAAGGCGACGCTCAGGGTAAAGTGGGGTCAGGTTATCAAAGTTGATTCGGTGGCGCACAGCATCCGGTGGCTCAAAGTTGATCGTGTTGATCTTGAGCATGGAGAAGTAGCGTTCACCATCACGCGGGGCGCGAATCTGGCCCTCTACCGTATCACCTGTGCGCAGGGCAAAGCGGCGCACCTGTGTGGGGGAGATATAAATATCATCCGGGCCGGGAAGGTAGTTTGATTCGGGGGAACGCAGGTAACCAAACCCGTCGTGCATGATTTCAAGCGTGCCTTCGCCGTAGATCGCTTGGTCGTTATCGGCCAGCGCCTTCAGGATGGCAAACATCATGTCCTGCTTGCGCAGGGATGACGCGTTTTCAATATTCAGGTCTTCAGCGCAGGCCAGAAGATCCGCTGGGGATTTGGCCTTGAGTTCCGCAAGATGCATCTAGGAAATGCCCTGACTGGCAAAAGTTCATAAGGAATATGTCAGGATTTCTCATGCCATCGGCTGCCGGAAGCGCGCGGCTGCGGCAAATAGGCACCTTGCTGGAAGGTGATGCCGGGGCAGAATAATCCAGACTAAAGGGAGGATGCACTGGGCAGGTGAAGTCAGCCAGTACTATTGGGGCCGCATAATAACGGCGGCCAGATGTATCGTCAATAACCTTGTGGTGTGGGCTTCATGGCGTTGGCGCAGGGGTAATGGCTGCATTCCACCCGGCACGGGTCAGCCACACAGCGGAAACCGACATATCGGGGGAAATAAAACTGTTGACCTGAGACCATAGCTGGGAAGGGTGCATGGTGCGTGTAAGCCCACCGGAAATCTGATTCTGTGAGCACGGGCCATTCAGGTGCAGGCTGTCTTCCTTTAGGGTGGTGGTAAGTTGGCACATGCCGGTTTGCCCGCTTTGCAGATCAGGCGCTGTGCCTTCCACATCCGCACTTAACAGCGGGCGCATGGTGCCATCCAGCAGCATCAGCTCCCCCGCTACATGGCCTGCCGTGGAAGGATGAAGCCCAACAAGCAACCGTTTGCCATTGCGTGAAGATACGGCGGCATAGCGTAAGGGTTCGGTGCTCAGATGGTCAAAAAACGCCTGATACCCATTAGGTGGCGGGGCCTGTGTGGGTGTGGAAGATGCAGCCTGTGCCGTAGCCATGCTACCGATAAGAGAGGCGCAGAAAAAAGCCGTTTTCCAGAGCTGATGCATTTTACTTGATCCCTCCCAGCCAGCCTTTTTTCCAGAACCACAGCAGGGGCAATACAATGGTGGAGGCCATAAGCCCGAGTGAATACCAGTAACCGAAAGACCAGTTCAGTTCAGGCATGTTCTTGAAGTTCATACCATAGATGCCAGCAATCAAAGTAGGGGCTACCCCAATAAAGCTGACAACTGTCAGCACCTTCATGACCCCGTTCTGTTCAATGTTAATAAAGCCCAACGTGGCATCCAGCAGAAATTCCACCTTGTCCTGCGCCTGGGAAACATAGGCATCTAGCGAGGAAAGGTCTCGGCTTACTGTGGTAATGCGCATCCGCAGCGGGCTGGAAAGCGCATAGGCTGCGGCAGTATTGCTTTCCCCTTCTTGCGGTACGGAATCCGTGGTGATGTGGCGCGTGCTTAGCATGTATCCGGGGGTGGGGATGGCGCTGGCTGTTTTGCGGCTTTCGCTCAAAAACAGGGCAATGCGCTCCATGCCCAAAAGCGTATCGCGCATACGTGAACACAGATTGCCCGAACTGCCCACGCGCTGGAGTAAGTCACGCTGCCATGAGGCAATGTTGCGCATGGCTTGGCCGGATGGACGGGTGCGGAAAATATCGTGCGAAAGAGTATCCAGCAGGTCTCCCACGCTTTCCAGAATATCGGCCAGCCGGTCTACAATGGTTTCAATCAGCGCCACCAGAATTTCCCCCGCATGCAGCATGGTATCATGCTGGGTGTGGAGTGGGGCAGAGGGAGCTGTGGTGGATGCGGGTGTGGGGAGCGGTGTTTCTGGGGTGGGAATGGCATGGGGGGCAGGCATAACCTGCGCATGATCCGCCACAAGCAACGCCACGGTTTCAAAAGACTGGTAGGACTGAAAGCGGATGGTGAACAGCCGGTTTTGCGTCAGAATAAAGCCGACAGGTGTTGTCTGAAATTCCGGGCCGGTTTTCTGCAATAAAGGCGAGGAAAGAAAAGCCGCTCCATCGCGTACGCTAATACGGGATGAACTTTCAATTTCGTTCAGATCATCCAGTGTGGGAATGGGCTGGCCACATAATTGGGTTGCCAGAGCCTGTTCCTGCGGGGTGGGGTCCAGAAGATCCAGCCATACGGCATCGGCGGCGTCGGCTGCGGTCTCAATAGCCCGTGCGGGCATACCAGGCCGGTGGGCCAGGAACATGCGATTCTCCATTTTGTGTGCGCGCGCTACCGAAGGCAGGCAGGGCCACTGTTTTCTGAACACAGAATGTCAGGTGGCGATATGGGCTGCAAATATTCAACTGTTACAAATTATGCGGCCTTCTACATGTTTCTGGCAAGGTTACGTGGTTGCAGGGCTGTGCAACGCCTTGCGGTATCTGGTAAGCCTGCGGCTTCGTTATGACAGGCGATGCCAGACTTTTGCATGTCTGGCAGGCGCGGTTTTTCACGCGGTATGGGAGCGGCAGACCAGAAATGGCAGATCCGAAGGAACACGGCACGGCAGCGGTGCAGAGCAATTCCCTCCGGCACCAGCCGGATGAGCGGGGGCATTTTGGTGGGCGTCATGGGGGGCGCTTTGTGGCGGAAACCCTTATGCCTCTCATTCTGGAACTGGATGAAGCCTATAAAGCTGCCAAGGCTGATCCGGCTTTCCGGAAGGAGCTGGATTATTATCTGAAAGATTATGTCGGCCGCCCCAGCCCGCTCTGGTTTGCCCAGCGCATGACAGAAGAACTGGGTGGCGCTAAAATTTTTCTTAAGCGTGAAGAACTCAACCATACGGGTTCCCACAAGCTCAATAACGTTATGGGGCAGATTCTGCTGGCCCGGCGTATGGGCCGCACCCGTATTGTGGCGGAAACCGGGGCGGGCCAGCATGGTGTGGCCACGGCAACCGTATGCGCCCTGTTCGGCCTGAAATGCGTGATCTACATGGGTGCTACCGATGTAGAGCGGCAAAAGCCCAACGTGTTCCGGATGCGTTTGCTAGGTGCGGAGGTCGTGCCCGTTACCTCTGGCGCAGGCACACTGAAAGACGCCATGAATGAGGCCATGCGGGATTGGGTGGCCAACATTGCTGATACCTACATGCTTATTGGCACGGTGGCAGGCCCACACCCATACCCAGCTATGGTGCGTGATTTCCAGAGCGTAATCGGCACGGAAACCAAAGCTCAGATGAAGGCCGCTGAAGGCCGTCTGCCAGATGTTGTGGTGGCCGCTATTGGCGGCGGCTCCAACGCTATGGGCATTTTCTACCCGTTTCTAGATGATAAATCGGTTCGTCTGATCGGTGTGGAAGCCGCAGGCCACGGTCTGGATAGCGGCAAAACCGCTGCTTCTATTGAGCGCGGACGCCCCGGTGTGCTGCATGGCAACCGCACATACCTGCTTCAGAACGCAGATGGCCAGATTGAGGAAGCGCATTCCATCAGTGCTGGGCTTGATTACCCCGGTGTGGGGCCGGAACATTCATGGCTGCATGATATTGGTCGCGCAGAATATGTAGGCATTACGGATAATGAGGCCCTGGATGCCTTCCAGTTTTGCACACGTATGGAAGGCATTATTCCCGCGCTAGAATCTGCCCATGCCGTGGCTTATGCCGCCAAAATTGCGCCCACCCTTTCCAAGGATACCCTGCTGGTGGTCAACCTTTCTGGGCGGGGTGATAAAGATATTTTCACTGTTGCCGAACATCTGGGGGTCAAGCTGTGAGCCGTATAGCAGCCCGTTTTAAAGCACTTGCCGCGGAAGGCCGCGGTGCGCTTATCCCGTATCTGGAAGCGTATGATCCGGATTGGGATACATCGCTCGAACTGCTGCGGAAAATGCCCGCTGCTGGCGCAGACCTGATTGAAATTGGCATGCCTTTTTCAGATCCTTCCGCCGATGGCCCCGTTATTCAGGCTGCTGCTCGTCGTGGCCTTAAGGCCGGGGCCACGCTGGCAGGCGTGCTGGATATGGTAACGGATTTTCGTCAGCAGGATAACAAAACCCCCATTATCCTTATGGGGTATTTGAACCCGGTAGAATCCTACGGATATGAACGCTTTTGCCGTGATGCTGCGAGTGCCGGCGTGGACGGCCTGATTCTGGTGGATCTGCCGCCAGAGGAAGCTGATGTGCTGGCACCATTTGCCAAGGCAAACGGGTTGGATATCATCCGGCTTGTGGCACCCACCACATCGGATAAGCGCCTGCCTTATGTGCTCTCTCATGCTTCTGGGTTTGTGTATTACGTGAGCATTACGGGCATTACGGGCACACGTTCCGCTACCACGCATGATCTGGAAGAAGCCATTCCGCGCCTGCGTAAGGTAACAAAGCTGCCCATCGCCATTGGGTTTGGTGTGCGTACGCCGCAGCAGGCTGCCAACGCTTCCAGCATTGCAGATGGTGCTGTTGTGGCCTCGGCCTTGCTATCCACCTTGGCAGATACGTTGGATGACAAAGGGCGTGCTACGGCGGAAACTTTGCCACGCGTGTTGGCGCAGATTGAAGATCTGGCAAAAGCCGTGCGCAATGCTGGTGGAAAGGCAGTATGATTCCGTTTTTCCGATTCCAGTAATATCTTGCCCATGACATACGCTTCAGCCGCTCATATTGTTATTGTTGGGGCTGGCCCTGCGGGGTTGGCTGCTGCGGAGTATCTGGCACAGGCCGGTTACAGTGTGCAGGTGCTGGAGCGCATGCCCAGTGTTGGCCGCAAGTTTCTTATGGCAGGGCGGGGTGGGTTAAACATCACGCATTCCGAACCGCATGAGGCCTTGATGCGGCGTTATGGTGTGGCGCAATCATGGTTGCGCCCGGCATTGGATGCATGGACCACGCAGGACATCCAGCACTGGATGGAAGGGCTTGGGCAAGCCCACTTTACGGGGTCTTCTGGCCGTGTGTTTCCTTCGGCCATGAAGGCATCCCCGTTGCTGCGTGCATGGTTGGCGCGGTTGCAGGCGCTTGGCGTTGTTTTTCACACTCGCACCGCATGGAAAGGATGGGATGAGCACGGCCACCTGCTTGTGCAGCGTGCAGGGCAGGATGTACCGCACCCCATGCAGGCAGATGCCACATTACTGGCGCTAGGTGGGGCAAGCTGGCCGCGTTTGGGCAGTGCAGGAGGCTGGGTGCCAGTTCTGTCGCAGCAGGGTGTGAATATAGCGCCCTTACAGCCCGCAAATTGTGGGTTTGAGACAGCATGGTCTGATCTGTTCCGGGAGCGTTTTGCAGGCGTGCCGCTTAAACCTGTGGCACTCAGCTTTGCAGGGCACCGCGTGCAGGGTGAAGTGATGGTAACTGCTAATGGGCTGGAAGGCGGCGCGATTTACGCACTGTCTGCTCCTATTCGGGCTGCCATTGCCGAAGAGGGTGTGGTGACCGTGATGGTAGATTTGCGCCCGGATATGCCAGAGCAGGAAGTAGCCCGCCGTTTGGCCGCTACCCGCCCGCGAGAGAGCCTCTCTAATAAATTACGCAAGGCATTGCGCTTACCGCCTGTTGCTGTTGCATTGCTGCGTGAAGGTGGGCAGGATATTCCTTCTTCACCTCAAGCTTTGGCTGCGCGGTTAAAAGCTGTGCCCGTAGTGTTGAGCGCTCCACAACCGCTTGCCCGTGCCATTTCCACTGCTGGTGGGATTACGTTCGATTCCTGCACAGATGGCTTTATGCTGCGTGCAGTGCCCGGTGTGTTTGTGGCGGGGGAAATGCTGGATTGGGAGGCCCCAACAGGCGGCTATCTGCTGCATGCCTGCCTTGCCACGGGGCTCGCGGCAGCAAAGGGCCTACAGGCATGGTTGCAGGATACAGGGGCTAAGCGGTATCCCCTCCAGCCATGAGCAGCATGATCATAATGGGTGAAGTGCCGGGGGGTGGCCCGGCACAATTGGATTTGGCCGAACTTCTGGCCACGCGCCTACTGGTACAGGGTAATTCTGGGTCTGGTAAATCACACCTGCTGCGGCGGTTGCTGGAGCAATCCGCCCGCATGGTGCAGCAGGCGATTATTGACCCGGAGGGGGATTTTGTCAGCCTTGCGGAAAAATTCGGTCATCTGGTGATTGATGGCGCAGACCATTCCGAAATGGCGCTACATGCAGCGGGTGAACGCATGCGTATGCACCGTGCCTCGGTTGTGCTGAATCTGGAAGGTCTGGATGCAGACCAGCAAATGCGTTGGGCTGCTGCATTTTTGGGCGGCATGTTCGAGGTGCCGCGCCAATACTGGTATCCGGTGCTGGTGGTGGTGGATGAAGCGCAGCTTTTTGCCCCAGCCGCCGCAGGTGAAGTTTCGGACGAAGCCCGGCGTGCATCCCTTGGCGCCATGACAAACCTGATGTGCCGTGGTCGTAAACGTGGTTTGGCCGGGGTTATTGCCACGCAGCGTTTGGCCAAGCTGGCCAAAAATGTGGCTGCAGAAGCCTCCAACTTTCTGATGGGCCGCACATTTCTGGATATTGATATGTCCCGCGCGGCAGATTTGCTGGGGATGGAGCGCAGGCAGGCCGAATCGTTCCGAGATTTAGCACGCGGCACTTTTGTAGCACTTGGCCCAGCCTTGTGCCGCAGGCCAGTGCCGGTGCGTATTGGCACAGTAGAAACAGAAAGCCGCTCTGCCGGGCCGGTGCTTACGCCATTTGAGCCGCCACCAGCGCCTGTGCATGATCTTATCCTAGCCCCCGTGCCTGTGCAGGATATGCCTGTTCGCCCACGCAAAGCGCCTGCACCGCCACCGCCTGATTTGCTAACTCAACTTGCGGCACATGGTGAGGCACAGGCCGCTCAAGCTGAACAGGAAGCCCCCGAAGAAACATCTGAAACCCAAACCGAGCGTGAAGCCCGCATGCGCGCCATTCTGCGTGACATGATGGAAGATGAAGAAGCTGCTTTTCGACCAGCACCCGTTTTGTATCAGGATTTTCTGGTACGGTGCCGGATTGCCGGATTGGGGCGGAATGCGCTGGATATGCGGCGCTTTAACCGGGCTTTGGCCACAGCTCGCAGCGGTGTGGATGAAGAAACATCCACGCAGCCCGAATGGCAGGAAGCCGAAGCTCTGGCCTCCACTTTGCCGGAAGACCTTCAGGCCGTGGGGCTTTTTCTGGCACGCGCCGCCTTGGATCGGCAGCCATGTCCATCTGATGCCGCTATTGCGCGAGTGTACGGCACGGTTTCAAAGGGGCGTGCGCGCCGTCTGCTAGGGTGGTTGGAAGACCAGAATCTGATTGTATTGCGTGCAGATGGTATGGGCCGCCGCGTGCTTACTTTTATCGGCACAGGGTGGGAAACGCTGCCCGGCAACGCAGATGGCTGAAAAAACCACACCTGTTAGACGCATATAGCGTAAAAAGTGCCCCTTTGCGGGCATGACGGGCACGCCATGCAGTGCTATAGCCCGAAGCATGACGGAAGACCCGCCTTTTAGCCCGGCGCTGCTGCCCGCAGGCTTTGTAGATTTTTTAACGCCCGATGCCCGAACCGAGGCAGAAGGCGTTGCCACGCTTATGGACGTGTTTGCATCCCACGGATACGACCGCGTGCGGCCCCCTCTTATAGAGTTTGAGGACACGTATCTGGCGGGTGCCGGTGCGGCCCTTGCGGAACAGAGTTTCCGGGTGATGGACCCGGATACTCGCCGCATGATGGTGCTGCGCCCCGATATTACGCCGCAGGTGGCCCGTATGGCGGCAACCCGTGTGGCCAGCACGCCACGTCCGCTGCGTGTTTCTTACGCCGGTGTGTGTGTTGTGGTGTCCCCCGTGGCTGCGGAAGAAAGCAGCCGCCAGATTATGCAGACGGGTATCGAACTGATAGGCCCCGATTCGCCAGAAGCGGATGCGGAGGTCATGTCTGTTGGGGCGGAAGCGCTTGAGCGTCTGGGTGTGAAGGATGTTTCCTTCGATCTCACCATGCCGCCATTTATTCCAGCATTGCTGGAAGAAGGTAATGTGCCCGAAGCGCAGCGCGCCGCCCTTATGCGTGCGCTGGATCGTAAGGATTCCGCTGCCGTGGCCGAACAGGGTGGCCCACTGGCAAGCACGCTTATTGCATTGCTGGAAGCAACCGGGCTGGCAGAACATGCGGTGGCCCGGCTGATTGAAATTACCTTGCCGCCCAAGGCCCGTGCTGTTCTGGACCGTTTGGTAGATACCGTGGCCGCCCTGCGTGAGCAGTGCCCCAATCTGCGCATGACGGTAGATCCGGTAGAGTTTCGGGGCTGGAAATACCACACAGGTGTGTGTGTCACACTGTTTGCCGTTGGCCGCTCGGAAGAGCTGGGGCGTGGTGGCCGTTACCTGTGTAATGATAATGAACCCGCCTGTGGGCTGACATTGCGGCCAGATGTGCTGTTCCGCATGATTCCGCCTACACCTGCCCGCCCACGTGTTTATGTGGCGCCGGGGGCAGATAAGCGGGAGGCCGCACGCCTGCGCACGCAGGGTTACGCCACGCTGGCGGCATCTTCTCTTACCGTAGAGCCAGAGATTGAAGCACGCCGTTTGGGTTGCACCCATGTGTTGCGTGGCACCGTTTGCACGGCCTTGTCATGATTTTTCCCCCGGAAGGGGCTTTTTCTCTTTCAGTTAGCGGCAAGATTCTTTCAGGAGCACACCATCCATGTCCAACGTAACCGTGATTGGCGCCCAGTGGGGTGATGAAGGCAAAGGCAAAATTGTAGATTGGCTTGCTAGCCGGGCCGATATTGTTGTGCGCTTTCAGGGTGGGCACAATGCCGGACATACGCTGGTTGTGGGCAATCAGGTTTACAAGCTTTCTCTGCTGCCTTCTGGCGTGGTGAACAACAAGCTGGGCATTATCGGCAACGGCGTGGTGGTGGACCCGCAGGCGCTGCTGGCGGAAATTGGCCGTATTCAGGAACAGGGGCTGGAAGTTACGCCCGATACACTCAAGATTGCAGAAAATGCACCGCTGATTCTGCCTGTGCATGGTGCGCTGGATCGTGCGCGTGAGGCTGCGCGGGGGGATCGTAAAATTGGCACCACAGGCCGTGGCATCGGCCCCGCGTATGAAGATAAAGTGGCCCGCCGTGCTATTCGTCTATGTGATCTGGCCGAGCCGGAAACGCTGGATTGGAAGCTGGATGAACTGCTGTTGCACCATAACACCCTGCTGGCAGGGCTGGGTGCACCTGTATTCACCAAGGAAGAACTTCTTACGTTCCTGACAGATATTGCCCCTAAAGTGCTGCCCTATATGGCCCCCACTTGGGATATTCTGGATGATGCCCGCCGTGCGGGCCGCCGTATTCTGTTTGAAGGTGCGCAGGCCGTGATGCTGGATGTAGACCACGGCACCTATCCGTTTGTTACCAGCTCCAACACTGTGGCTGCCAATGCAGGTACGGGTTCTGGCATGGGCCCAACGGCTGCGGGTTTTGTGTTGGGTATTGCCAAGGCTTACTGCACCCGTGTGGGTGAAGGCCCGTTCCCCACAGAACTGCATGATGAAACAGGCCGTCGCCTTGGTGAGCGCGGGCATGAATTTGGCACCAACACGGGCCGTGCACGCCGTTGTGGCTGGTTTGATTCCGTGCTGGTGCGTCATGCTGTGCGCGTTGGCGGTATAAATGGTTTGGCACTTACCAAGCTGGACGTGCTGGACGGTCTGGATGAAATCCGGGTTTGCGTTGGGTATGAGCTGGACGGGCAGAAGGTCGAACGCTTCCCGTCTGCACCAGCAGCGCAGCAGCGTGTGCGGCCGGTGTATGAAACTCTGGAAGGTTGGAAGGAAACCACCCACGGTGCACGCCGCTGGGCAGACTTGCCAGCGCAGGCCATTAAATACGTGCGCCGGATTGAAGAGTTGGTGGGTGCGCCTGTTACCCTGCTTTCCACGAGCCCAGATCGGGATGATACTATTCTGATGCGTGATCCGTTTGAAGATTGATCTGGTTGCCAGAATATTTGTAACAAAAGGGCCTTCTCCATAAGGGAAGGCCTTTTTTTTGTTGCAACTTTATGAGGGTTTCACAAAACTTTCATACGGGTACTTTTTGCCCGATATATAAGCGGTTTTCACACATAATCCCTTTCTTGCGAGGTGGTGGGACGTTGTTTTTTGCTGTGAGAACCCCCTATCTTTCAATCATGTTACAAAAAGCAGGGAAAGCATGAATAAGGCAGATCTTCTGGTGGTTGAGGATGATCCGGCACTCTCCCGGCTTATCGGCTACAATCTTGAAAAACAGGGATACGCAGTCCGTGTTGTAGGGGATGGTGAGTCAGCGCTTGAAGAAGTGCGCCAAAAACGCCCTGATCTGTTGTTGCTGGACTGGATGCTGCCGGGTATTTCCGGTTTAGAAGTGTGCCGCCAGCTACGGGGGCAGCCCAAAACAGCGACGCTTCCGATTGTGATGCTCAGCGCACGTGGAGAAGAAACAGATACGATCCGCGGCTTAGATACTGGGGCGGATGATTATCTTGTAAAGCCTTTTAGCATGGAGGCATTGTTTGCGCGTGTAAAAGCCATGCTGCGCCGCCTGCCACCAGCAGATAAAACATTACGGTTTGATACACTGGTGATGGATCGGGTGAGCCACAAGGTGGAACGTGGCGGGCGCTTGCTGGCGTTAGGGCCAACGGAATATCGGTTGCTGGAATTTTTTATGCTCAACCCAGGTAAAGTTTTCTCGCGCGAGGAACTTTTGAAACATGCTTGGGAACGCAGCTCTTTTGTAGAATTGCGTACGGTAGATGTGCATATTCGTCGCTTGCGGCAAACCCTGAATGAAGGAGATGAGCAAGATATTATCCGTACAGTGCGGGCCAGAGGGTATGCGTTGGATCTGCCACAAGGCTAAGCAGGGTAAATTTTCGGCATGGTTGCACAGGCATGGCTGATAATGGGGGAGGGGGCCATAGCTGGTGCAGCCATGGCAACTTTGGGTGGCATGGTGCTTGGGCGTATGCGTGCTTCTGCAAGCCATGTGCCTGTTCTTGCACGGCGTAGCCCTAGTAAGGAAGTTTCTCAACCCTGTCTAGAACAGGTTATGGCCTGCCTGCCTGCTGCCATGTTGGTAATAAATGAAACACGCGGGTTGTGTGTGGTTTCCAAAATGGCTGAACAGCAGTTTGATGGAGACCTTGGCAGTATAGTCCGCCATCCGGCGTTTCAGGCCAAGCTGGATGTGGTGCTTGCGCAAAAGGTAGGAAACACACCATCGGGCCGTGTGCGTGTTATTCTGGATATTCCACGGTTGCGAGTGGTTCAGGCTGTTTTGCAAAAACAAAGCCTGCCAGCAGAGTTGTTGCCAATAAGTATGCGTAGGGAAAACACAGCACCCAATGCACAAACAACATTGGTGTTTGTTGATCTGCATGATGAAACAGATG
Source organism: Acetobacter sp. JWB (assembly GCF_003323795.1). Lineage (NCBI taxonomy): Bacteria > Pseudomonadati > Pseudomonadota > Alphaproteobacteria > Acetobacterales > Acetobacteraceae > Acetobacter > Acetobacter sp. JWB. Next base: position 347,911 of record NZ_CP030871.1, read on the forward strand.
CTGTTGTTGCGGAACGTCAGCATACGGATTTTGTGGCATTTGCCAGCCACGAGCTACGCACACCTTTGGCAGCTTTGCTGGGGTTTATAGAAACTTTGCAGGGGCCAGCTGCAGATGATCCATTAGCGCAAAAAGAGTTTTTGGAAATTATGTCTCAGCAGGCCAAGCGGATGCAAAACCTGCTGAACAGCTTGCTTTATCTTTCCCGCGTGCAAATGCAGGAACACCAAAAACCGCGTGAAGCAGTGTGTCTGGCTGATCTGTTTGAGCAATGCCAGGCAGAAGGAGATCTTCTGTCTGCCGGTTTGCCGGTTAAGGTTGATGTACAGCCGCCAGAAAACAAGAGCTGGCAGGTTGCAGGGGATGAAACGCAGCTTTTACAGGTTGTGGTTAATCTTGTTGAAAATGCTATAAAATATAGCCTTGTTTCAGAAAAAACAAAGTCCGGTAAACTTGTATCTATTACCATAGCCTGCCATCAGGCAGAGGAAGATCAACGTTGGCCGAGCGCTGCGGGTATTGTGCTGAGTGTAACGGATAACGGCCCCGGTATTCCGGCCCGACATCTGGCACGCTTAACAGAACGGTTTTACCGCGTGGCTAAAACTGCGGCCGCTGTGCAGGGCAGTGGGTTGGGGCTTGCTATTGTGCAGCATATTGTCACCCGGCATGGGGGGCGATTTGTGGTGGAAAGCGCAGTGGGCCAGGGCACATCCTGCCATATCTGGCTACCGCTTTTGCCATTGGTGGCTGATCCTTCATTAAACTGTCACCAAACTGTCTTGCAGCCGTAACCCATTTTTGCATTCACTCCCTTACGAAGCAAAAGCGGCATGTACTGGTGCCGTTATGTGTTGATGCTTAGGGATGCTCCCCAAAATGCGTTTTTCTTTTCGGTCTGAAACCTGTGCTGCTGCGGTTGCCTGCTTGCTGGCAGCTGTACCCTCTTTTTCTCACGCACAAAGTGTAACTGGTGCGGGGTCCAGTTTTGCTGCCCCGATTTATGAGGCTTGGGCCTCTGCCGCCAAAGCAGATACAGGTGTTAATGTAAATTATCAGACTGTAGGTTCCAGCGCTGGGCAGAACCAGATTTTGGCAGGCACGGTAGATTTTGGGGCATCTGATGCGCCTATGGATGCCAAAAAGCTGGAAAGCGCCCATCTTTTTCAGTTCCCCACTGTTATGGGCGGGATTGTGCCGGTTGTGAACATTCCGGGCATTAAGGCAGATGTGTTGGTGCTGAGTGGTGATGTGCTGGCCGCCATCTACTCTGGTGATATCACCACTTGGAATGATCCAAAAATTGCAGCACTTAACCCCGGTGTTTCTCTGCCAGATACGGCAGTAGCGCCTATCCATCGTGCAGATGGGTCTGGCACAACATTTGTGTTCACATCCTACCTCGATCAGTCTTCCAAAAATTGGCATGATCAATACGGTGCAGGCACATCTATCAGTTGGCCGGGTGGCTTGGGCGCACGCGGGAATGATGGCGTAGCCGCTACCGTACAGAATACGGAAGGTGGCGTAGGGTATGTGGAATATGCCTATGCCAGCCGTAACCACCTTACCACCATCCGCCTCAAGAACAGTTCTGGTCAGGCTGTAGCAGCCTCTCAGGCCAGCTTCTCTCAGGCAGCGGAAGCCGCAGATTGGAAAAATGCTTCTCATTTCTCTGTTAATTTGCTGAACACTTCTGGCGCGCAGGCATGGCCAATTGTTTCTGCCACGTATGTTCTGGTGCCGCTGCCTGCACGTAATCCCGCGCGTGATGAAGCTGTAAAGCGCTTCTTTATCTGGGATTTTGCAAAGGGTGATTCCATTGCAGCAAAGCTTGATTATGTGCCGTTGCCCAAGACTGTTAAAGATAGCATCCAATCTGCGTGGCAGGCTGGTAAATAAGCTTTTTATTTCAATAAGATATTTTATTATGGAAAGCGGCCTCTTTGCGGGCCGCTTTTTCATGAAACTGTCATGAAACCATCATCTAAGCGTCACGCACAAAAAGTTGGAATAAAGTTATTCACCACGCATCGCTCCTCTTCTGTTTTGGAATGGCCATGATGCGTCGTTGTTCACCGCTTCTTCCATCTTTTGCGTTTGCTTCAATTTTGATGTCTGGAATTGCCCCAGTGGCCGAGGCTTCCAGTTCAGATGATGCCCAGATCCGTGCATTGAAAGCCGAAATGGCTGAAATGCGGCGTGAAATGATGGGGCAGATTACACATCTTAAATCTCAGATCGCCCAAAATGAAACACGGCAAAGAGGCTCTGCTTCACGTCGTGCTACACGTACAACGGCACAAAATGGGTATAAGTTCCCGGAAAAATATGCTGATAACGATGTAGATCCTAACGTAAAGTTTGGTGAACAAACGCCACGCAAAAATATTCTGCTGAACAACGGTGTGGGCACACCCCCTTCTGATCGTGGAATGACGACATCTTGGAAGGACTTCAAGGCCGCAACGCAAAAGGATGAAAACGTGCACGTTGGGGGCATGATCATCGGCTTTCCCAAAGGGCGTTTTACGGTTGCATCAGAGGACGGAGCTTATGGCCTGTCTATTGGTTTGGCATTTCATGAAGACTTTGGTGGCTTTATGGGCATGTCTCCGCGCCGGGGCGAAACCAAAGGTGATTTCTCAAGTTTCACAGAAAATGCACGCCGCCTGCGTATTCCATTCACCTTCCGGTATAAAGATTGGGTGGCAAATATTACGCCTGATTTCGGGTCTGGCAGTGCGGACGGATCGGATGGTCTGTATGAAGCCAACCTGAACTACACCGGCCTGCACAACACTATTCTAACAGTAGGTTATTTTCAGCCACGTGTGACGGAAGAAGATTCCGAAAGCTCCAACGATTTCGAAATGATGGAACGTCCTGCCATCACGGATATCGTGCGTAACATTGCCGCAGGCGATGCCCGCTTTAGTGTTGGTGGCTTGCATTATGAAAAACGCTGGTGGATTGCAGGGTATTTCACTGGTCAGACATTTGGTAACCGTGCCAAGGATACCAATATTGGTGATAGCCAGACCGGTGGCACTTTCCGTGTTGCCGGGCGCCCCTATGTTTCTAAAGACATAGATGTGCATTTGGGCCTTTCCGCCATTAGCGCATTCAAGGTGAATGATGGCACCAATGGCCGCACATATACCTTTAAAGAAGCCCCGGAAGTTAACCTAACAACAACGGCACTGCTGAACACAGGCGCGCTGCGCAACATCGGCTCCGTATGGTCTGCTGGGCCGGAACTGGGTTTCCGCTGGAAAAAGCTGGTGCTGAAGGGGGAATATTACCACATCGGCGTGACGCGCAATCAACAGCAGGGTGGGCAGTCTCTGCCATCTCTGTCGTTTGAAGGTTACTATGGCGCAGCTAACTATACGCTGTTTGGCAAGCCCCGTATGTATAATGAAAAAGAAGGTGCGTTTTCTGCTCCGGGTGTGGAACACGAATTTGATCCCGCACACGGTTACTGGGGCGCGCTGGAACTTTCTGGCCGTTACAGTGTGGCTGATTTTGATGATACGGCAAACAGTGTGCGCGGTGGCCGCCAAACGGTATGGTCTGGTGGGGTAAACTGGTATCCCAACCGCCACTTCCGCGTGATGCTGGACTTCAACCACTTTATCGTAACGCGTAATAGCCAAGCCTATAACATTCTTGGCCGTGATGGGAATTCTGTGGCTGCCCGTGTGCAGGCTGCATTCTAAACCCGATATTCTGCCATTAAAAAAGGGATCGTTCCGAAAGGAACGATCCCTTTTTGCTGTTATCAGCCCACAAAACGCGTGTGAGCTAAGATAAAGCGTAGTTTTTACTGCTGCGGCATATAACCAGCATTGGGGGCAGGCAGCACGTTTTTGTAGGCAACCATGCAGGCTACATACGCATTGTTGTACTGGGTCTGAATGCCACCTTGCTGGCTGTTGGAATAAGCACTGCCACCAAGGCCACCCCCCAAAGCACCTGCGGCTGCACCAATACCAGCGCCTGTGCCACCACCAACAGCAGCACCCAAGCCTGCGCCCAGCGCAGTGGTTGCCAGCCCACCATAGAGGGCCTTCCGATTCTGGCTACCTGCCTGACCATGCACAGCAGCAGCAGCCTGAGAGCGGCAGAAATTTTGTTCCTGTAAAAAGGTGCCGTAATCTTTGCCGGGGCCGGGCAATACCTGTGCGGTAGGGCCCATAGGTGTTTCAGCGCAAGCTGCAAGCAAAAGAGCCGGCAGGAAGGCAAACGCCGCTTTATGAAGCTTCATGTATATTTGTCCTTTGTATATAAGCCATGATACATGCGTATATATGGTAGATAATCATGCCATTTTTAAGGAAAAGAAAGAATGAAAATATGATCAGGCAGAGTTTTCTTACAAGATAAACAGCTCAACAGTCATTAAAAAATAAACTAGCCTTACTTCCGTTTGAAACGTTGGCTCTTTCTGTTATGCAAACGTTTATTCTAATAACAAAAAATCAATATGAAAGACTTACGAATGAATGCCGTAGTTAAACTGTTTATTGGCTGTGATCCAAACGATTGCGACCTAGAACAGTTAATGGTGTTACACTATAGTATTACAAAATATAGTAGTCTGCCGGTTGATATTACTTTCATGCAGCTTACGCGTGATCCTTCGAGTTTCTGGTATTCTGGCTTTAAGCCGGAAGAAGGCTGGAACACGACGGAATGGCCAACGCCGTTTTCTGGCTTCCGTTGGGGTATTCCTGCCTATTGTGGTGGCAAGGGGCGTGCGCTGTATATGGATGCTGATATTTTTGCCCTTTCAGATATTGCAAAGCTATGGAACCTGCCTATTCCAGAAGGCAAGGTGATGCTGGCATCTGGCCAAGGGCGAGATTTGCGGCTGGGCACCCTGATGTGGGATTGCGAAGCCGCCATGAAGCTTCTGCCCCGTTAGCGGAAATTAAAAAAGACGCATCGGCTCATAAAAAGCTGAAAACGTTTTTTGAAAAGCATCCCGAATATATTCAGCCGCTAGATCCCGCCTTTAGCAATCTGGATGGCGATGGCATGCCGTTGGAAGCGCTAAAATTCCTGCATTATTCAGATATGGGCACGCAGTTTTCCCATAAATATTCTTTGCAGCGCTTAAATGGTGAAGACCGCAAACACTGGTTTGATGGCACAATTTACAATCATCCGCGCCCGGATCTGCAACAGAAGTTTGATGAGCTTTATAAGGAAGCACTGGAAGCCGGGTTCAGCCTAGATACCTATCGGGTAAAAGAACATTTTGGCGTTTTACCCAAAAAAACGCAGGTGCGTTACAAGGGTAACAAAATTACGCGCTCGTTATTTCGGTTTCTTAAACCGATCAAGTAAAACGCTTTGGCCTATGCACTGGTGTTCCGATGCATAGGCTATCCTGCGTTAATGTTGTGGCACGTGTTGGCTTAAGTTTTCCAGCCAGCAGGTTTCGTTTTTGGGTTGGTTACAAAGTGTGCTGGTTAAGGGCAGGGGCGCACCTTGCCCCGGAACGTTGTCTAGCTTCAGGCCATCTCGCAGTTGGGCGAGAGATTGATGGAAAACAGCAAAGCGGATTTCTTTGCGTCCATCAGGGTGCTTCCATGTTTCAAAAGCCAGTGTTGTATCTGGGGCTGTGGGGTCTGGTTGGTCTGTAAAGGTCCAATCCAGCCCAAATAGCGTTGTCAGCATGTCCAACGTGGTATCGTGCCCGGCAAACATAACCACACGGGCTTGCGTAGGCAGCACATTGCCATCTGGCAAGGTCAGGGGCTGTTCATTCAATAGTGTTAGAATAGCTTGGGCCAGTTTGCCGCCACGTGGGATGGCAATGGCAGGGGCGCGGCGCATACGCGCACTTTGATAATTATGCACAGGCAGAACACTGTTGAGCGTATGCACGGCATCTGTATTTGCTGCGGTTATGGAAGAAGGGAGCCCCTGCGCATATTCCAGCAACAGGGCTTCTGAAACAGTAGAACCTAATGCCAATCCGTTTTCTGCATGCGGCGCACCTTTTTTCCATGAGAGGGGCGCATGCTTGAAAAAACAAGGGGTTGCGCCCGTGGTGCATGCGCTAGGGGCGAACAGAGTCTGCAAGGTTTGGACGCCGGATTGCACAGGTGGCGGCAGTTGCGTATCCGGCATGCGTTCTGGATCTAGGGCTTTTTCAACGTCATCTGTGTCCAGTGTCGTTTTTTTAGCGGCTAAAGCGTTAAACAGCAGATCATGCGTTTTGGCAGGCATGGAGCGGGCCTGTGTCTGGCATCCATCGCTTAATGCAGCAGCCAGAATATCGCCACTGTGCTGCGTGCGGCTGCTGGCGGAATCTGCCCATATAAAAGCTGGCTGTTCTGGCAGGCAACGGGCCGCAGCATCTCTGCTGGCAATGTGGTAATAGCTTTTTAAAAATTGCCCCATAAGGCCAAGATCAAACTGGCCATGTGCTGTCATCTCACCAGGGGGCACAGGCCATGGTGTCCATGTGTGGCGGGTCTTTTTTTCTAGCTTGTCTAAAGGTTTTGTTGGGCTGCGGATTCCGTGGCGGGAAACCAGCACAACCCGTTCTAATGTCGCCTCAGAGGTATTCGCCTGTGCAGCGGATGCTTCTGAAATAGCGATTGTGGGTGAAAAGGCTGAAAGTGAAGTACCCAGAAGGCAGGCAAGAAGCAAAGCGGAGGAACGGAAATAGGAAAAATTCATGAGGTCTCGGTCATACGTGTCACAAGCAACTGGTTGATACGGAACCCTTCCACATCCACCACTTCAAAGCGGAAACCAGCAGCATCTACCCGGTCTGCCTTGCGGGCCATACGGCGCAGACGGTGCATAATAAAGCCGCCGATTGTGTCAAACTGCTCGCTATCGGGCAAATCCAACACATGCAGTTCTCGGATAACATCCCCAATCGGGGCTGCGCCATCTACCAGCCACGAGTTTTCATCACGCTTTACAATGGCCTGTTCTTCAAACGGGCTGGCCAACCCATCCATCAGCACGCCCATAATGTCTTTAAAGGTAATCAGCCCCACAACCAGCCCATATTCATTAACTATCAGGGCAAAGCCGGTGCCGTGGGTATCAAACTGGGCCAGCGTATCCCAAAGGTTGAGTGTTTCGGGAACAGAGAGAACTTCACGCCGCATCCGGGCAATGGGGTTGCTGTGGGGGCGGCCAGAAGGCGCAATGGAAGGGTCCACCACAGATGCCAGAACGTCTTCTGCACGGATGGAGCCAATAACCTTGTCCAATCCGCCGTTGCACAGTGGATAGCGGGAATAAGGATTGGTGCGTACCTTTTCGTGGTTATGTTCGGGCGTGTCCTGAATATCCAGAAAGATAATTTCATCACGCGGTGTCATGGCGGAGGTAACGGAACGCGCCTGTAGGGCCAGCACGTTCTCAATCATCTGGTGTTCCTGTTGCAGCAGCACGCCGGATGCCGTGCCAGCGGCCAGAATGGCGTGCAGGTCTTCCGGTGTTATGGGTTCCACCGCAGAAGCAGCTGGGATTTTCAATGCATGCAAAATGGCATCAGAAATTTTGGAGAAAATCCACACAAACGGATACAGCACCCGTAGCGCCACGCGGGGGAACCACCCAACCGCCATGGCTACTTTGTCCGGGTTGTTCATGGCAACGCGCTTGGGCAGCAGATCTGCAAACAGAACAAAGGCGCCGGTTACAAAAATAAAGCTGAAGGTGGAGGCCAGATTTTGTGCCCACCAGTCTGACATACCCCAGCGGCTTAAAAATTCGGTTACAGGCGGGGTGAACATTTCGGAGCTGGCAATACCGCCCAGAATCCCCACACCGTTCAGGCAGATCTGGATGGCAGTCATAACCTGCCCGCTGTTACGGCGCAGGGCCAGAAAGGCCTGTGCACGTTTATCTCCTGCTTCTGCACGACTGCGAAGCCTGACCTCCCGCGCAGCTGCGAAGGATATCTCGGAAAGTGAAATGAGGATGCTGACAGCAATCAGCAGGACAAGGGTCAGCAGACCCATAATAAACAGGAACAAGAGAACGTCCGAAATAAAGTGAAACCTGTAATGGTGGTTTCATCTATACCCGCAGGCCGAACAGATACCTAGTTTAATTTTTGATCCCAACCGGAATGAGAAGAAACTTCAAAATACTGTCATGCAGGCACAGATGGGCTTTGCAGGCGTTGGTGTAATGTGTACCGTGCCCCAAATTTTGGCCAGTTGATGGGTGGCAAAAGCTTAACCAGCGGTGAAAAAAACATGTTTAAAGCCCTGTATGTAGAAAAAACAGAATCTGGCCAGCAGGTTACGCTGCGCGAACTGGCAGAAGCAGATCTGCCGGAAGGGGATGTAACAATTCGGGTGCAGTGGTCATCCCTTAATTATAAGGATGCGTTAGCACTTACAGGCAAGGGCCCGATCATACGCAACTGGCCTATGGTGCCGGGTATTGATCTGGCCGGTCGGGTAGAGGCTTCTGCCCACCCTGCGGTTCCTGTCGGGCAGGATGTTATTGTAACCGGCCATGGCTTGGGGGAAAGCCGCTGGGGAGGTTTTGCCCAATTGGCCCGTGTGCCGGGCTTATGGGCTGTGCCGCAACCATTGGGGTTGAACGGGCGGCAGGTTATGGCGCTTGGCACGGCTGGCTTTACAGCCATGTTATGTGTGCAGGCCCTTCAGAGAGAAGGGGTGGAACCCGCAAGTGGGCCGGTGCTGGTAACAGGTGCGAGTGGCGGGGTTGGTAGCGTGGCTATCATGCTGCTCTCCCGGTTGGGGTATCAGGTTGTGGCGGTAACCGGGCGGTTGGAGGAACAACCTTATCTGCACAGTTTGGGAGCTGCGGAAGTATTGCCACGCGCGCATTTTACTACGCCATCCCGCCCGTTGGAAAAAGCCCGCTGGGCAGGTGCGGTTGATGTTGTGGGGGGGCAGGTTTTGGCCTCTGTTTGTGCAAGCATGCGCCCACAAGGGGTGGTAACGGCCTGCGGGTTGGCCGGAGGGATGGATTTTCCCGCAACAGTGGCCCCATTTATTTTGCGAGGCGTTACCTTGGTGGGCATTGATAGTGTGCAATGCCCCCGGCGGGAGCGCCAGGATGCATGGGCGCGTCTGGCTGAACTGATACCCCCCCGGCAGCTTGATGACATGGTGCGTGAGATTGATCTGGCGGAAGCGCCGCAGGCCGCAGATATGCTTCTGGCTGGCCATGTGCGGGGGCGGCTGGTTGTACGCATTCCCTAAGCCAAAAAGTTAAGATGCCGCCCTGTTCTGTGTATTGGGTGGCTGGTATTGCGTCAGCACGCCACCGGGCTGGAAGATATAGATGGTATCCGCATGTGCGATGGTTGCCGGGCGATGTGCAACCATAATGCGGGTTACATTCATGTCGCGCAGGGCTTCGGCCACCCTGCGCTCGGTAAGTTCATCCAGATGGCTGGTGGCTTCATCCAGAAACAGGATTTCAGGTTTACGATAGAGCGCACGCGCCAGAATGACACGCTGCTTCTGTCCTCCAGAAAGCCCGCTGCCCATATCACCTACCAGGGTTTCAAACCCCATGGGCATGCGCTTGATATCATCAATAATGGCTGCGCGGGTGGCACATTCCACCAGCCATGCTTCATCCACCTGTTCGGAGAATCCGCTGATATTGTCGGCAATGGAGCCAGAGAACAGGCCATCATCCTGCAATACTCCAGCAATGCGGTTGCGATAGCCTTCAAGCGTCAGGCTTTCCAGATCCGCGCCATCCAGCCGGATGCTGCCTTCCTGCGTTTCCATCAGCCCCATCAGAGCTTTGAGAAAGGTAGTTTTGCCACAGCCTGAAGGGCCCACTATGGCCACACTGCCGCCGGCTGGCACTTCTAGCGAGATGTTGCGGAAGATCCACGGGTCCTGCGTGCCGTAGCGGGCAGATAGGCCGGAGCAACTGAGCGTGCCACCGGCTGGTTGTTCATCCAGACGGGGCGGAGGAATGGCCGCCGTGGTACTTGTGGCTTCCGGGTCTGTCATCACAATGTCAGACAAGCGGTCTGTTTGCACATTGAGCATGCGTATCTGGAAGCCGCTGCTGATCAGGTTGCCAATGCGTGTGGCGAATTGATCTTTGTAGGAGAGAAACGCTACCAGCATACCAACTGTCATGTGGCCGCTCATTACTGCGCCTGCACCCAGCACCATCATAATCAGACGGTCGGCGCCAAAAATCAGATCGCCCATGCGGCCATAAATCAGATCATACCGTTGCAGGCGCAGGCGGATGTTAATGCTGTCCACTAAAAGGTTTAGCCATGTGGTGCGGCGGCGCTCACGCAGGCCCAAAAGCTTCACGCTGGCCATGCCGCGTAGGGTTTCTATAAAATGGCTTTGCTGGCGGGCATCAATAACAATCTGTTCTTCAGATGCCTCGCGGTAGATGCGGTAGGTGATCAGGCGCAAGAGCACATCCAGCCCTGTGGCCACCATAGCCACCATGCCCAGCCAGCCACCATAAATAAACAGCATGATGGCCATTCCCACCGCCATCAGCCCATCCATGACTGTTTGCACCATATCGGTGGTAATGGTTTTCTGGATGGTGCCCAATGCGTTAAAGCGCGAGAGCACATCGCCCACATGGCGTTTGGAGAAGTAATCCAGCGGCAAGCGGGAGAGGTGGTCGAACAGGCTGGTATTCCATTGCAAGCCAACTCGTGTGCTCAGGAGCAGCACGGCCCATTGTCGTACGCAGCCAATAAGCATCTGCAAGAGCAGAAGCAGGGCCATGCCACAAGCAATGGTGATAAGCAGTTCGTGATCAGCCGTTACCACCACTTCATCAATCACTACCTGCGAAACCATGGGCATGACTAACGCAATAACTTCCAGCCCAAGGGAAAGCGCCCCCAGCACCATCAGCGCCGGGCGCAGCCCTGCGACATGGCGGAACAGATCGCGCAGGCGTAGAGTTTCACGGTCATCCTCGCGGCGGAAGCTGTCATTAGGGGTGGCTTCTAGGGCAATGCCTGTAAACTCGCGTGAGACTTCGCCCATGCTGAGCGTGCGGCGGCCCACTGCTGGGTCATGAATGATAACTTTGTTGCCCTTAACCTGTGTAAGCACCACAAAGTGGTTCATGCTCCAGTGCAAAATGCAGGGCATGCGCAGGTTGGGCAGATCTTCCAGTTCCAGCCGCACGGCGCGGGTAGATAGGCCCACCGTATCGGCCGTAGCGATAAGATCGCGCAGCGTAACACCTTTAACAGATATGGAATAACGCCTGCGCAGCGTGGCCAGATCAATCTGGTTGCCATAATGGCCCATAATCATGGCCAGGCAGGCCAGCCCACATTCCGCGGCTTCTACCTGCAAGATGACAGGAGTGCGCGAACGCCATCCGAATTCAAGGGATTTGAGGGTGATGCCCATTACCTCAATCCTCCGCTCACGGCGTAAAAATCATCACGCATGCTGATAACGGGATCGAAAATCCACTGGTAGAGGCTGCGGGTATCAATGGCGATATCGGCTTCCACTTCCATGCCCGCTTCAAGGGGTTTGTGTTGGCCATAGGCTTCTACAAATTGCTGATCTGGGCGCACACGAATGCGATAGATATCCTGCCCCGGATTTTGCGATTGTGTTTTGTCTTTGTCTGAAGGAGCAGCTTTCTGGCCTGTGCCATCTGTTGCCGTTACGGGTGCGCGCGTGATCTCACTGACATGGCCGCGGTACAGGCCAAAGCGCTGATAGGGAAAGGCCGCATAGCGCAGCAAAACAGGTTCGCCCTCATGCAAAAACCCTATAGAAGCAGAGCTAACATACAGTTCAGCTTCTAAAGCATGGCCTGTGGGCAATAGGGTGAGCAGGGGGGTGCCGGAGGAAACCTGTTGGCCGGGATTAACGCGGACAGCAGTAAGGGTGCCATCATCCGGGGCCAATATAATACTGCTCTGGTGGCCTTCGCTTTCGGCAATCTGTTGGTCAATCTGGGCAATTTGTTTATCCAGGTCGTTCAGATCATGCGCCAGTTGGCCATCATAGCGGATCAGCTTTGTGGTAAGGTCTGCAATCTTTCCTTCTGTATCTGTATAACTTTGCAAAAACTGTGCGTGACTGCTGAGCAGTTGGGCATAGGTATAAAGTTGGCTCTGGAATTGTGTTTCTGTTACCAAATGCGCGGATTGTGCCGTTTGCATACGGCGGACGGCAGCTTCCACCACGGGCAGCACATGGGCATCATTATCAAGCTGGTGCCCGATATGTTGGTGTTGCTGGTTAAGATAACGGATTTGGGTTACCATAGATTGTTTTTCTACGGGAGCATCCTTGGCACGAATGTCCTTTTGCTGCTGCAACAGGTCACGCTGGTGGCGCAGTTGAGAAAGAATATGCTCCTGCGTAGGGCCTGATGCGGATGTGGCTTCCAGATCTATCGTGAACAGCACATCACCTTTTTTAACGTGGCGGCCTTCTATAGCGTTTTGCCGGGCTATGGTGCCAGTTGTATTGGCGTTAACGGTAATGAGGCCTGAAGGAGGAACCATCAATCCTGTGGCATGCACACGCCGGGTATAAACACCCCAAATGGTGTAGAGAATGGCCAGCACCACAAGGGCGAGCGTAAACCACGCCGCAATTCGGATGGAAAGCGGTTGAGAGGCCTGAACCTGCCCAAGCCATGATTGGCGCCGCGCGTCTAGAACCTCGCGCCTAAAAAGGTTCGAACTCATGCAGGCTTTTTTGAAGAGTGCAAAGTTTTACCACTTAGTGTTTTTGTAAAATAACCAGGCGGCTTTTTGAAAACCGCCTGGAAATTCCTGAAATTAAACTTTCAGAATGTCACCCAGCAGGGAGGTCACGCCATTGGTTGTGGCGTCCAGACCCGTCAGCAGGCCATCAGCAATCGTGGTCACGCCGCTTGTTGCAGCAGGAACCAGAGCATTAACCGTGCTGTTCACGCCGCCAAGAATGGTGGCCAGGCCAACATCCAGACCAGCCAGTGTGTCTGTCAGTGTGGTACCCAGAGCATCGCCCAGCGTACCGCCAGCAACCATAGCGATTTCGGAATCGTTCAGAGTTTTCATAGGTTTTCACCTTAGACCAAGAAAGTTGTGCCATTGCGGCAAACCTATATTCTGGCAAAATATATTTTCTGACAATAGTATAGTAAAGTAAATAACAGAAGAACACTTAAGAAATTAGACAAATAAAAAATTATATATTACACAATGCGTATTTATTTTGTTCACTAATACTTATCAAAAATAAATAATCAAATCAGGTATGTGATTTTTGCATTCATGAGCGCAGATAAAAAACCCTTACATTTTGTTGTGTTTTCATGAAATTTATATGGTGATTCTCAGATGTCAGATTCAAATACTATAGAAATTACCTTACCAAATCAGGATGTCTCTCTTTCTGGTGCATCTGCAATGACGGGTTCTAATTATTATAAAATTAGCAATCCATCTGATTATCATTTTACATTAGGCCTTTCGATTACCACATCTGATTTATACGCAACGTATGATCCAACAAATAAAGAAACAATTATCAGCACGGATCTTAACGCAGGTAGTGGTTATACAAACCAGAACCTTTACGTTGTGATACCAGATACAGCTACAGTTAGTAATCCGTTAAACATTACGCATAGCTTATCTGGGGCGTATCAAGTTACAAATATTACAACAGATGGAACGTATAGCGATACATTTGCATGCTTTTTGAAAGATTCATTCATAAAAATAGAAAATGGATATGTGCCGGTGCAGGATATTGTCCCCGGTAGAATGATTTCTGTTTTTATGGATGATAAAGAAGAACAAAAAGAAGTTGTATGGGCCGGAACAGCACGTGTTGTTGTTAATGGCAATTTGCCAGAAGATCAGGCCGGATATCCTGTACGTGTTTTAAAAAATTCTATTTCAGAAAACGTACCTTTTAAAGATATGTTGATAACATCTGAACATTGTCTGTTTGTGGAAGGAAAGTTTGTTCCTGCCCGTATGTTGGTAAATGGTCGATCCATTTATTATGATACAAGCGTGACATCTTATAATTACTACCATATTGAAACGGACAAACATTCCGTTATCATGGCAGATGGTATGCTGACTGAAAGCTATCTGGATACAGGAAATCGTCGTAACTTCCAGTCGGCTGGCAAAGTTATCAGAATTGGTGGCAAGCAGAAAAACTGGCAGCAAGATGCCGCTGCGCCATTGGGTGTTCAGCGTGAGTTTGTTGAACCAATTTTTCAAAAAATTGAAGAAAGAGCAAAAAATCTGGGAATTGAAAATCGCGCAGAACCAAAAATTCTTATTGAAGATCCAGATATTAAGCTCATTACAAATGCTGGGGCGACTATTTACCCCTTCAAAAAATCCGAGAACACTTACAGCTTCATGCTCCCAGCAGGGGTGGAAAGTGTGCGTGTGGTTTCTCGCTCCAGCCGCCCTTGTGATTCTATCGGCCCGTTTGTAGATGACCGCCGCCAAATGGGTGTTGCTGTTGGCAAAATCCATTTTGGTTCTATCCGGGCATCACAGCAGGTTACGGAGCATCTGGCGGCCTCTAAGCCAGAAGGGTGGCATGATATGGGGTGGCAAGATTGCGCATGGACAGATGGCAATGCTCTTTTGCCACTTCTTAACATTGCTACAAAAAAAATGGGTATTCTCAGTTTAGAAATTCGAGCATCCGGCCCGTATGTTGTGTGTGTCGATCAGCAGGAAGATGTAGCGCTGTCAGCATAATTTCTGCGGCAAGGTTTTTTGCCCGGCTTAACAAATAAAGCCCCAGCATCCTAAAAATGGATGCTGGGGCTCTAAATAAAACTTCGTTAGAAAAAGTGGAAGGCTTTAAGCTTCTAATCCACCATCTACCGGAATGGCCGCGCCTGTAATGTATTCAGCCTGTGGGCTGGCAAGAAAGGCAACTGTAGAGGCAATATCCGCCACCGTGCCATAAGCACCGGTCGCCACAAAGCTGCTGATCAGTTTTGCAACTTCGCCTTCAGCCGGGTTCATGTCCGTATCAATTGGGCCGGGTTCTACCACGTTGGCTGTAATGCCTTTTGGCCCAAGATCACGCGCAACACCCTTGGCAAAACCGCGTAGCGCAGCTTTTGTTGTGGCGTAAAGAGAAATACCGGGGAAGGGCGCGCGTGCACCAAAAGCAGAACCTATAAAAATAAGGCGGCCACCTTTTTGCATGTGCTTTGCGGCTTCTGCTGTTTCAATCATAACAGCACGCACATTCAGGTTGAGAACTTTTTCAATATCTTCAACGCTGGTTTCATGAATTGGGCCGTAAGGGAACATGCCCGCATTGCACACAAGCGCATCAATACGGCCAAAATCTGCAATGGTTTTGGCAATAACAGCCTTGTTGCCTTCTACTGTGGCTCCGTTGGCTTTAATGGTGATTGCCTTGCGGCCCAGTGCACGCACCTTTTGGGCAATTTTTTCAGCAGCATCTGCACTGTTGGCGTAAGAGAGGGCAATATCGTAGCCATCTTTTGCCAGAGCCTCAACAATAGCGGCACCAATGCCTCGGCTTCCGCCGGTTACAAGCGCAACACGGTTGCTCATAGTTTTTAACCTTTCTTTTGTTTTGTGTGGGCAGGATCAGGGTGCATTCAGGCCCAGCATCAGCCGGATGTTCTGTAACGCAGCACCAGATGCCCCTTTGCCCAGATTATCCAAACGGGCCGTAAGCAACGCCTGCCGGTTTTGGGTATTGGCATGCACGCGCAGTTCCATTCTGTCGCTTCCAGCAAGGGCTTCGGCAGAAAGTTTTGGCTCTGCGGCCAGCACACGCACATGGTCTTGCCCTGTGTAATGTTTTTCCAGAATGTTGTGCAGGTCTTCCCCGCTCACGTTTCCGTTCAGATCATCCAGATGCAGCGGAATGGAAACAATCATGCCGCGTGCAAAGTGCCCAACAGATGGCACAAAAACCGGCCTGCGCTTAAGTCCCGCGTGCTGGTGAATTTCGGGTACATGCTTATGCTCAAGCTTTAGGCCATACAGTTCAAATGCTGGGCCGCCATCGCGCTCATGTGCTTCAATCATGCTGCGGCCCCCGCCAGAATATCCGCTAATGGCGTTAATGCACACGGGGTAACGTGCGTCCATAATGCCAGCATCAAGCAATGGGCGCAGCAGGGCAATGGCCCCTGTGGGGTAACAACCGGGGTTGGCAACGCGGGGGGCAATGGCAATGGCTTCCGCCTGTCCGGCTTCTAGTTCGGGAAAACCATAAACCCAGCCGGGTGCTGTGCGGAAAGCTGTGCTGGCATCCAGAATGCGCGGCGCCGCATCGCCTAACTCGGCAGCCATTTCAACTGCCTCGCGCGATGCATCATCGGGCAGGCACAGCACAACCAGATCTGCGGCCTGCATGGCTTCCTTACGGGCGGCCGGGTCTTTCCGCTGTGCGTGATCTATGGAATGGAGTGTGACAGGCAAAGGGGCAAGGCGTTCGCGAATTTCAAGCCCTGTTGTGCCGGCTTCACCATCAATAAAGATTACGGGTTTCTGTGTCATGCCTTACCTCATTCTGGTTCTGGCGGCAGATTAGGCTTTCTGGCTGCTGCCGCATAGACGGCGCGGCTGTTTATGGCAAAATGCCATCATATCTTTTGCACCGGGCTGCGGTGTATGTATGCAAACCAAAGGCAGAAACAAGCATGGTCATTTCACCTACGCCAAGGCAACCGGCAGAAACCGCAAAACAGGGCAGCAGCCAACAGGCCGCATACGAACTGCAACGTCTGCTCGCCCTTATGGCCCGCTTGCGAGACCCCAAGGAAGGTTGCCCGTGGGATAGAGAGCAAACGCATGAAACCATAGCTCCCTATGCCATTGAAGAGGCGTATGAAGTGCTGGATGCCATACAAAAACAGGATTGGAATGCGTTTCCCGATGAACTGGGAGATCTGCTGTTACAGGTGGTGTATCAGGCCCAGCTTGCACAGGAAGAAGGGCAGTTTGATTTTGCAACCGTAGCACGCATGATTACGGAAAAGATGATCCGCCGCCACCCGCATGTGGTGTTTGGTGCCGATGTGCTGGAAGATCAAACCGTAACTGATTCTCCTAAGCCAAAACAGGACATTCCCGGCCAGTGGGAAATGCTAAAAGAGCAGGAACGCCGCCGCAATGCCGGGCAGAAGAATGGCAGAGGGGCAGCAGTGCCAGGAGCCTTGGCTGGTGTGCCGCCAGCATTGCCTGCGTTATTGCGCGCTTCCAAATTGGCTGCACGGGCTGCCCGTGTGGGGTTTGATTGGCCAGATATTTCTGGCGTAGTGGCCAAGGTTCATGAGGAAATTGAAGAGTTTTCTGTTGAACTGGGAGCTGGCAACCGTGAACGCATGCAGGATGAGCTTGGCGATATTTTGTTTTCTATTGCCAGTTTGGCACGGCGGCTAAAGCTGGATCCGGAAGCCTGCTTGCGTCAAGCGTGTGACAAATTCACCCGTAGGTTTGAAGGGGTAGAGGCTGTTCTGGCAGAGCAGGGGCTTTCTATGTCTGACCAAAGTGTAGAAGTGCTTGATGATATTTGGAAAAGTGTCAAAAAACTAGAAGCAGAAAACAAAAAATAATGCTTGCCGCGGGTGGGCTTGGCATATCCCTCATGTGGGGCAGCCTGTTACGGCATGCCCCGTGCAATAGAGTATTAGTCTGTCAGGCTTTGGCCTTTTTTTGTGAGGTCACTGCACAGCTTTACGCGCTTGGAAAGGTCAAGCGTGGCAATATCAAAGGGTTTGGATGTGCTGTTTTGCAGTAGCCCTTGCCCGCCCAAAGAGTAACCTTGATCGTTTCGTACATCAGGCCGTTTGGAAAGATTGCGTGCAACGCTGCGTGGTGTGGTGCCAGAGGCATAATTTTTATGCACGCAATAGGAAAGCAGTCCCGCCACATTTCCGGTGCTTGCGTTTTCTATTGATGGCAGGCCGCCTTCTCCCAAAACGCCGGGAGTGGAGGTGGTAGAGGTGCCCGAGACATTGCCCACAACCTGCGCACCATTAGTAGGGGCAGAAGCCGGATGAGCAGGATCTGTTACCGGAAGGGAACCGGCAGGAGTGGCTGGGAATGTGGTGCCTGCTGGAAGATGAGAAGGCATGTCCTGTGCTTGTGCCATGCTTGCGGCGCTTAGCCCCAGAATACAGCTTGCAGCCATTATTGTTTTTTTAGTGGAGAACATTTAGATAGCCCTTTCAAAATTTTCCATACAACAGGTCTTATTCAAAAAGTGCCGCTACCTTTTTGTAATAAAAGCTCAATAGCGGGTTCTGCCTACTAGAATGCACCAGAGCGGGAAAAGTTCTTTTTGAGTGTCATCCGCCAGATATTTCTGTGGCGTTGCTGTCATGATGTTTTTGAAAAGTTTGTGCTATAAAAAGGAAAGGCCCGGCAGAACCGGGCCTTTCTGAAACATATAAATATTTTGTGAAGCCGGGCCTCAGGCTTTTGGGGCCTCAGGCTTTGCATCCTGTGCCAGATATTCCATCAGACGGCGAGAAAAGGCATTTACATCCTTGGGTGTCTCACCATTCTGGATACTGGCAACATCCAGCAGGATATGGGCCAGAGTATCTACCTTTTCCCCCGCTTTTACCTTTTGCGCCAGCGTGTGCACGATAGGATGAGCCGGGTTGAGTTCCAGAATGGGTGCAGCTTCTGGCATGCTCTGCCCACTGCGTTGCATGAGCTTGCGCAATTGCAGATCAGGCCCACCTTCTGGCGCACTCAACACCATTGCGCTGGAAACCAGACGGTCTGTGGCGCATACGTCTGAAACATCTTGCCCTAGTGCGTCCTTCAGAGCTGGAATCAGAGTTTCCATATCTGCTTTTTCGGCTGATGTTTCTTCTGGCGCGCCAAATTTTTCCAGATCAGTCATACCCTGTGCCACGTTGCGCAGGGTTTTGCCCTCATACGTGCCCAGACGATCCGGCCAGAAGGAATCCACTGGGTCAGACAACAGCAGCACTTCCACACCGCGCGCCTTGAAGCCTTCAATCTGCGGAGATGCTGCCAGCACTTCTGCGCTGTCACCCGTTACGTAGTAGATGGCATCCTGTTCTGGCTTCATGCGGCTGACATACTCATCCAGAGATGTCAGACCATCCACGGCGCTGGAACGGAAGCGGCTGAGTGCGGCAACTTCTGTACGGTGTGCGGGGTCATCCCACATGCCTTCTTTCAGAACTGGGCCAAAGTTTTCCCAAAATGCTGCATAGTTTTCGGCATCTTTGGCGCGGGTTTTGAGCTCACCCATCACCTTGCTTGTAACAGCCTTGCGGATACGGGCCAGAACAGGTGTGGCCTGCAACATTTCGCGCGAGACGTTAAGTGGCAGATCTTCCGTATCTACAACACCCTGCACAAAGCGCAGCCATGGCGGCAGAATTTCGGCTTCATCGGTAATAAACATGCGGCGCACATGCAGGCGCAGCTTGCTTTCACGCGTTTGTTCCGCAAATTCAAAAGGCCGCATGGAAGGGATAAACAGCAGGGCTGCAAATTCAATGGTGCCTTCTGCGCGCCAATGCAACGTATCCCACGGTTTATCAAAATTATGGGTGAGATGGCGGTAGAATTCTTCTAGCTGTTCTTCTGTAATTTCACTTTTTGGTTTTAGCCAAAGGGCCTTGCCTTCGTTGGCTGTTTCTTCTTTGCCATCATGCAGAATGGTAACAGGCCATGCAATATTGTCCGACCATTTGCGGATAACAGTTTGCAGACGGGTAGGATCCAGAAACTCTTCAGCGTCAGACTTGATGTGCAGGGTAATATCTGTGCCCGGCTTGTCCCGCGTGGCGGGTTCCAGTGTGTAAGATCCACGCCCATCAGAAGTCCAGCGCCATGCTTCATCAGATCCGGCACGGCGAGAAACCACATCCACTTTATCCGCCACCATAAAGGCCGCATAAAAGCCTACGCCAAACTGACCAATCAGGCTGGGGCGATCTTCGGGTTTTGCGTTTTCAAGCTGCTGGCCAAAAGCACGGGTGCCAGAGCGGGCAATGGTGCCAAGGTTGTTAATCAATTCTTCCTTGGTCATGCCCGAACCATCATCGGTAATGGTTAACAGGCGCGCATCTTTGTCAGGGTTAATGTGAATTTTGGCATCTTCTGGCAGGGCGCGGGCACTATCTGTCAGGGCTTCAAAGCGTCTGCGGTCTGTGGCGTCTGCCGCGTTGGCCACCAGTTCGCGCAGGAAAATTTCTCTTTCAGAATAGAGAGAGTGGACAACCAGATCCAGCATCCGCCCAACTTCTGCACTAAACTCCCGCGTTTCGGCATTGGGTGTGGTGTTCTGGGTTGTTTCTGTCATGTTTACGTCCTGTAATGCATTGTTTGCTTTTATGTGATTATCAGATGTGGTGGTTAAGCCGCATTTTCAATATCCACCCCGTGAGATAATACGCATGCTTCTTTTCTATAAACCGTGAGATGCGGGAAAGAGCTTCAACAGTTTTTCTGTAACACGCGCCAATGCGTTGGAGAGCGGAGCAAAGCCTGCGTGGCAGATGTGGGTTTCTTCATCCATGTACAGGTTTCTACGCATTTCAATTTGCAGGGCATGCAGGTTTTGCTGCGGTCTGCCGTAATGGCGAGTGATATATCCGCCCGCATAAGGCTGGTTGCGCGTGGTACGAAAGCCTAAATTCTGCAAGGTTTGTTCGGCTGCGCTGATAATATCTGGGTGGCATGTGGTACCGTGGGCATCGCCCAATACAAAGTCTGGGCAGGCAGTTTCTGGCATATCGGGCATGGAATGTAAGTCTAGCAGCAGGCAGATGCCGTGTTTTGCGCGTGTTTTTTCCAGCATATCGGCCAATGCTGCGTGGTAAGGCATCCAGTAATGGCGGATGCGCAAGGCGGCTTCCATAAAGGGCAGACGGTGCCAGTAAATGGGTTTTCTGTTACCTACGATGCGCGGAATGGAGCCAAGGCCAGCAAGACCACGCTCTGTAGGACGCACAAAAGCGGGAATGGGGCCGTGAAACATGCGGGTATCCAGATCCCACGCGCCACGATTTACATCGCAAAACACACGAGGGAAGGTAGCATGCAGCAAAGCAGGCCCTAGCGCGTGTGCCTGTTCTGCCAAAAGGTGAATATGGCTATCCTCTCCACTACGTAAGACAGAAAGCGGCTGACGGGCGTTTTGCACAAAGGTTTCTGGATAAAACTGCCCGGAATGCGGAGAAGCCAGCACAATAGGCGCGCCCACGGTACCTTGCACCTCAAACGGAGCAGGGGAGATAGCCCGGCCTGCCTGATCTGGCAAATCTGTCTGTGGTGCGTTTTCCAGCAAACGTGCCAAATGGCGAGGCAGCAGGGAGTGGGCAAGATTTTTCATGTTGCCGCTATTCTAAGGGGTTGCGTTTGCCACGCAAGAAGGATAAAAGGCGGCCCACGGTTACAGATGGGCGCATAGCTCAGCGGTAGAGCACTATCTTGACATGGTAGGGGTCACAGGTTCAATCCCTGTTGCGCCCACCATCTGTTACCCGGCAGTTTCTGCGGATTTTGAGCATAATTCTCCCTAAAAAATCATATTCTATGAGTGGCATTAATTACCATTATTCGGTGCCTATACTCGTGCCAGATCCGTACCACTCAGAAGTAAAGTGAATTGCTCCGGGTTTTGTGGAGACAGCAAGACCCAGAGCCATTCACCCAGATTCAAGATGAGCCACCTCAAATTTTCCGACCAGCTTTACCCTTGAAATCCCTCCCATAGTCCGCCCTGCTTTACGATGGCGGCAATAACAGCACGCAACAGCGAGTTATCGTTCAGCAACTGTTTGCCCATTTTTTCATGAGCTTCCATCAGCTCAATGGTCGCGTTCAGCCCTTCTTCCTGAAGATCAGGTGAGTTGGCGAACTGATCTTTTGTGTTCGCCGTTGCCTGCTCCCGCAATTTTTCTGATTCTGCCAACTTGGTTTCCAGCCCAGTGACAAACGCCACCTTGTCACCATCTGTCAGATCGCCCTGGAACAGATCATTGATCGCGTCAATGATGCGGGAAAGCTGCACCTTCACTTTGTCCTGCGGTTGTCCCGAACCGGCTTCCTTTATCGGTTCCAGCCCATCACCGGTTTCGTTCTTCAGTCCAAGCTTCTGCTTGCCAAGGTCTTTCATACGGTGATGCGTCAAACGCAAAGTCGTCGTATCAATGGTTTCACGCTCACGGTCGAACTTCAGCAGAGGCCACAGCATTTTTGCGAACAGGTAAAGCTTTTCATAATCCGGATTGCCATAGTTCAGCATCTGACTGAAAAACTCGTACATCCGCACGTAAGATGCCAGATCACTCCGGAACTGGGCCAGTCCGTCAATCCGCTCCTTCGCTTCCTTCCATTCCTGTGAGCCTTCCGGTTCGTCCTGAATGATTTTCCGTGCCTCGCGATAGCGGCCCAGTACACGGGAACTGACAGGCACAATGGCCGCGTCAAGCTGCTGCTGTGACGCTTTGGGGTTTGCGAGGATATGAGCCACCCGATCCACTTCAGGCTGATCATACAACCCGGCATCATCTAGCTTGTGGCGCAGGTTCACCACGCAGTTCGGGTCACTGAGGTCCGCCAGTTCGGCCTTCGTGTAATATTGCTGGAACGCCTTGAGGATGTCTTCGGGATCGTTCTCGAAGTCGACAACGAAGGTCATGTCCTTGCCCGGATAGCAGCGGTTCAAGCGCGAAAGCGTCTGCACGGCCTGAATCCCGCCGAGCTTACGATCCACATACATGCCGCATAGCAATGGCTGATCGAAACCCGTCTGGAACTTGTTCGCCACGATCAGAATCCGCCATGGATCTTCGGCAAAAACTTCCCTCAGGTCGCGCCCTTTGAGTGCCGGGTTGATATTGCTTTCCGTAAAGGGCTCCGGGCCACTTTCCGGGTCATCCACTTCGCCCGAGAATGCTGCGAGAAGCCCGAAGGGATAATGCTTTTCCTTCACATAACGATCCATAGCCAGTTTCCAGCGCACGGCCTCCTTGCGGCTGGCCGTTACGACCATAGCGCGTGCCTTGCCGCCAAGGAGAGGCTGCACATTTTGGCGGAAGTGCTCCACCACAATCTGCACGCGCGCGGCGATGTTGGTGGGATGCAGGCGTACCCACTTCATCAGCGCTTTCTTTGCCTCCGAAGCCTCGACTTCTGTGTCATCCAGAATCTGCCCGTTCTGGCTCAGGCGAAATGCCTGTTTCCAGGACACGTAATTCTGCAACACATCGAGGATAAAGCCTTCTTCGATAGCCTGCCGCATGGAATAGACATGGAACGCCTCAGGCTTATTGTTTTTGCTCTTGGGCTGATCCGGATGCGACAAGCGCCCGAACAGTTCCAGCGTTTTGGCCTTTGGCGTAGCCGTGAACGCAATGAAGGAAATGCCAGCGTCTGCTGCCGTCCTCTGCGCCATTTCCGCCGCCAGCAGGTCTTCCGTGCTGATCTCCCCACCGTCCGCAAGCTCCGCCAGTTCACCGGCGGAAAGAGCAGCCTTGAGTTTACTGGCCGAAGTGCCGGTCTGGGAGGAATGAGCTTCATCAGCAATCACGACGAAATGCTTGCCCTCGGCTGCCGCAAGCTTACGGATTTCTTCCAGAGCGAATGGAAAGGTCTGAATCGTGCAGATGATGATTTTCTTGCCGGTATGCAAGGCCGCCGCAAGTTCTTGGCTCTTGCTGCCCCCGTTGCCAGAGATCGACGCCACCACCCCACGCGTGCGCTCGAAGCTCTCAATGGTTTCCGAAAGCTGCCGATCCAGCACGGTACGGTCTGACACCACGATGACCGTATCGAACAGCTTGTGATTATGAGCGTCATGCAGGTCGGACAGAAAATGTGCCGTCCATGCGATGGAGTTTGTCTTGCCTGAACCGGCAGAGTGCTGGATTAGGTAACGCTGCCCCGGCCCTTCCTCCAGAATAGTGGAAACCAGCAGCCGTGTGGCGGCAAGCTGATGATAGCGCGGAAAGATCCAGCCCGCGATCTTCCCCTTTTTCTTCACCGGAATGACGTAGCGGCCTAGAATATCCAGCCATGAGTCAGGCTGCCAGATCTCCTGCCACAGATACGCCGTAGTGCCGGGATTGCCCGCACCGCCAGCGTTCCCTTGGTTGAACGGCAGGAAGCGGCTGTGCGCGCCATCCAGATGCGTGCACATCATCACATCGCTGTTGCTGACAGCAAAATGCACGACCGCGCCACCAGGTACCGAAAGCAGAGGCTCCGCAGGCTTTCCCGGCGGTTTTGGTAGGCGGTCTGAGCAGTACTGTTCCACCGCATCCTGAATTGACTGCGTGTAGTTTGATTTCAGTTCGGCGGTCGCAACCGGAACGCCATTCAGAAACAGCACCAGATCCAGCTCATTGCCGTTACTGGACGAGTAACGCACCTGTCGTACAACGCGCAGGCGATTGGCGTCATAACGATGCTGCAAATGCGGGTTCATTGTTAGAGCCGGACGGAACTGACAGATTTTCAGTGTTTTTGTCAGTCCGATAATGTCCAGCCCGTCCCGCAGAACAACCAGCGCGCCCCGTGTGTTCAGCGCATCCCGCACCCGCTGGCACAACACGGCGTCCGCCGAGCTGCCATGCGTTTTCTCCAGCGTCTCCCACGCCTCGGGCTCGCATTCGCGCACCCATGCCAGCAGGTCTTCAGGGAACAACGCCAGCCCTACGTCATATCGGGCCGCCGAGCCTTCCTCGTAAAGCCAGCCAGAGCGCCCAAGGTAATCGCAGATTTCGGATTCTAGATGGTGTTCCTTGTGAAGATCGGTCATTCAGCTGCATCCTCTGTGGGAAGAGCATCAAGCTGACGATTTTCCCATTCTTTATAAGTGATCCCAGAGTGGACCTGATGCCACTTGTCCGGGCCATTCGCGGGACGTCCATAGATGATTGCGGCAGCCGCACTTGGGCTGGAAAAAGCATAATCTTTCACAAATACAGCGGACTGACCCTCAGATCTTATAACACCGCCTCTCTCCAGTTCATCACGTAGTGGGTGATAGCTCGTTCCTTCCTTCCCTTGCCAACACGGGTAGAGGCGAGAACCGGTGAGAACGATAAATTCGCCATCCTGTAAGACAGCATGCGCCTCGATTTCATATTTCGGATATTTGAGAATGAACTCTGGCTCTAAATCTGAGCTTTGTTCATTTACCGCGATTGCTTGTCTGGTGACAGCAGAAGTCGTTGAGCCCGCCGGACGGCTACGCTGAATGAACATATCCACCCGGATAGCAGGCAAAACCACCATCAGACTGGCAAGAAACGCTTCCATTTTGGCGATATCCGCTTCCGTCAGCCCCGGCAGCTTTGGGGAGTTGCCGTTGTGTAGCGGTGTATGTCCGATCTCCCGCGCCATAGCGATAAGCCGCGCTTCCAGATACTTTACATGCGCCTTGTTTAGCCGGTTAGCGCTGGCCGATACCAGAACGGCTGTTTCCCACCAGTCCTTATCACTCGCTGCCGCGTGTTGCTTGAGTCTGACACCAAGATCCTCGGCCTCCCCAATATAGGCGAAGTCTTCTCCTTCTTTCTCACCCAGCAGCAGGTAAACCCCGGCGTAACCAGCTTCCTCCCGTTTGAGCGCCTCCGTCAGGCGCGTACGAGGCGTGACGAACACATGCCCCGTCCAGTTGAAGAGTTCAGCGGTGATCATCCCGTCCGGATGACCGTCGATATAAAAAAGCTCCAGAGAACGGCCTTTGGTGTCGATCATGCTGCGAGGGCCTTGTTCTGGGCGCGAACGTCAATCTTGCCGGTTACGGCAGCAGAGATGAGGGCGGCGCGGCGTTCTTTACAAAGAGTCAGCATCGTTTTCTGTTCAGCAATCAAAGTATCAATCTTACTGCACGTAAGGTCCAGAAAGCTGGCGATTGCCTGCTGATCGGGGAGTGGCGGGAGATAAACAGAGAAATCCCGAACGAACCGTTCTGAAACACGTTTTTGGCCACCGGCTCCATACATAGACGCTTCAGCAGGTTTTCTAAAAATATCTGACTGAAAAAAACGAAAAAGATATTCGGGAATAACGCGCGACGGTACAGATCTGGCAACTATAAGCTCGGTTGTTCCAAAGCCAATTCCTCGAAGCAATTTTTTAACCACAGCACCTTTCCCGTTTTCAAAGCATGGCGTTATCTTTGCAAAAACAATGTCCATATCTCTGAAATACGTATAGCCATTCTGGACGTCGGAAATTTTTCGTTTTTGCTCGAGGTTGATCGTTCCATCGTCTCTGATAGCTTCCATGGGAAGAAAAGAAACTTCTTCGTTTAATGGGATATAGGAAATTTCTGTTTTTGAGGGATTAAACTGAGCTACGAAACGAAGGCGAGAGCAATCCCACCCTTCCGGCACCATCCCGATCCACGGGATGCCTGATTCCTTCATAGGAGCGTTGGGGTTCAGGCCTTTTGTGACGGCGTGGGAGATGACGGCCTGCCGCTTTTCCGCAAGGAGGGCAATCAGCCGTTCCTGTTCGGCAATCAGGGCGTCAATCTTCCCGCACTCGCGGTCCAGAAAGCTGGCTATTGCCTGCTGTTCGGGAAGTGGTGGAATTGGCACAACAATTCTATTCATGTTATTTTGTGTAAGTTTATCTCGAGTTGAGCCCTCAATGTACGAAGAATATTCAACGCAATTAAGAGAATACACTAGAAACTTTGGAGAAAAATTTTCAAAAACCTTCAATACATGTACATGATTATTGGGCCATATAGGTTCATTTATATAAAAAGATACTTCCTTTGTCTTATCAAAAAAAGGAGCACCATCCTCTCCAAGCAAAATTAATTCTTGATTAAATAAAAATTCGTCAACAAAATCAACAATACAGTTAGCCCCCCAATAAGGAATATCTCCTTTTTTATAGCTCCGTTCCTCTTTATTAAGAGGAATACGTTTCCCATCGAGACAGTGAGCCAAGTAGCGAAGAGGAGATATTATCCACCCAACCGGAATCTCCCCAATCCACTCAACCCCACTGTTCTTATAAGCCGGATACTTCGGGAAACTCATACCGAAAGCTCCTCAAGCATCGCCATGATTTTTGCGGTTACCTCTTTCAAATCCGCATCAATCTCCTCAAGCGGGCGCGGTGGCTCGAACACATAGAAATATCGGTTGAACGGAATTTCGTAGCCGATCTTTGTCTTGTCCTCATCAATCCACGCATCTGGGGCATGGGGCAGCACTTCGCGTTTGAAATAGGCGTGAATGTCCTCATTCAGCGGCACGTTTTCCGTATCGCGCAAGCTGGTATCGGGCATTTTCTTGCCCTTCATCTTACCACGCTGGCCGAGGACGATGTTGCCATCTTCATCGCGTTGCGGGCGCTCCACGGTGATGGTCTGATAACCGAAATCCTTGTTATTGAAGATGCGGCTCAACGGCGCGAGCCGGACCTTGCCGCCTTCGGGCGCTTCCGGTGGCGTCTCGCCCTGCGTTACGACTGCGCATGTCTGCGTGCCGTTCGCACCGGTGATGGTGGCAAGCTGTGCCTCCTGCGCATCGCGGAACAGGCGAGTGACAAGGGTGATGTCGTCCTCTCCCATTTCCTTGCGTTTAGAGCCGAGGCTTTTGCGCATTTTCTGCCAGAAGGAGGAGGCATCGATCAGTTGCACCTTGCCCTTACGGTTCTTGGGCTTGCGGTTGGTTAGCACCCAGACATAGGTGGCGATGCCAGTGTTGAAGAACATATCGGTCGGCAGTGCGATAATGGCTTCGACCAGATCATCTTCCAGAACGAAGCGCCGGATTTCGGACTCACCGGAACCAGCTGCGCCCGTGAACAGGGGGGAGCCGTTCAGCACAATGCCGAAGCGTGAACCACCGTCCTTTGTCGGGCGCATCTTGTGGACAAGGTGGAGCAGGAACAGCATGGAGCCATCCGAGATACGTGGCAGGCCGGGGCCGAAGCGCCCGTTATAACCCAGCTTTTCATGCTCGGCCCGAACGGTTTTCTCAACCTTCTTCCACTCTACACCGAAGGGCGGGTTGGAGAGCATGTAATCGAATTTGTAGTCCGCCAGCTCATCATCGGACAGTGTGTTACCCAGACGGATATTGCTGACATCCTGATTACGGATCAGCATGTCAGCCTTACAGATGGCATAAGATTCGGGGTTCAGCTCCTGCCCGAACATGGTCAGGCGGGCGTCCGGATTGTGGTCGAGCAGGAACTCTTCCGCGACAGAGAGCATGCCGCCGGTGCCAGCAGTGGGGTCATAGATGGTGCGGACGGCCGCGTTGCCGGGGGTCAGCAGGCCATCATCCTCGGCAAAGATGAGGTTCACCATGAGTTTGATGACTTCGCGCGGGGTGAAGTGCTCACCAGCGGTCTCGTTGGAGGCTTCCGAAAATTTACGGATCAGTTCCTCGAACACCTGCCCCATCTGGTGGTTATCAACGGCCTTGTCGCTGAGGTCGAAGCTGATGAATTTTTCGAGTACCAGATAGAGGAGATTGGCTTTGGCCAGCCGATCTGTCTGTTCGGTAAAGCGGAAGTGGTCGAAGATGTCACGGGCGGCGGGAGAGAAAGCGTTGATATAAGCCGAAAGGTTCTGGGTCAGGTTATCCGGATCGCCCAGCACGCTTTTCAGCGTGAAGTCAGACGTATTTACGAACCGCAGACCTGCGGCTTTCTCCATGAAAGACATTGGGTCGATCCCTTTGCTCTCCCACTTCTCCTTTTCCTTCAGCACCTTGTCACGGGTTGGAGCCAGAACGGCATCAAGGCGGCGCAGAACGGTAAAGGGCAGGATGACCCGACCGTATTCGGCTGGTTTGAAATCGCCTCGCAGGAGATCGGCGACCTGCCAAATCATGGAGGAGAGGGAAGCAGTGCGGGGTGTCGTGCTCATGAAGAAATCTAGTCCGATGTCGAAGATATATGAATCACTGATTTTGAAAATGCTGCCGAAGCCACGCCGCGAACGCGTCTTCCTGTATTGCGCCAGCCGCAAGAGCCACCACGGCCTCGACGGCATCCGGGGCGCTGACCTGCACACGGGTTCCATTCAGCCGAAGGAAAAGAATGCAGCAGCTCCAGGCTGTCCGCTTGTTGGCGTCATTGAAGGGATGATTACGCGCAATGTCATAAGCATAGGCGGCCGCCAGAGTTGCGGTGTCCGGTCGAGGCGCCTCAGCATAGTGCCATCGGTTTTCGGCGCGAGCTAACGCGCTGTGCAGCAGGTTCTCGTTTTTGAGACCATGTGTCCCACCATATTCCTTCAGAGCCTGATCGTGCATGAACAGCACCGCATCAGGTTCCAGAAACTCAGGCAGATCCGGCATCAACGCTTGGCCAGTTCCTGAAGAACGTCAGCCTGCTCACGTAGCGTCTCGCGCGCCATCTGCATCTGGCGTTCAAGCTTGAGATTGCGCTTCACGAGCTTGATTCCGTCGGCCATTTCTACCAGCGTGAGTTCCTGCCCGATTTCCAGGCCAAGACGGATACGTGTTTCTGCTGGAAGGGTAACACCGACAGAATTACCCTGTTTGCGAACGACGACGGTTTCCATGGGCTTAGCTCCGTATTACGTGTCGTAATACGTAACAGGGGCGTATCCGGGGTGGCAAGCCCAAATATCCCCTTACAGCCAGCCTGTACGGATTACATAAACGATCCTGCTCAGAACACGCCAGTCATCTACGCGTGGCTGTAGCGGGCCGCATAATTTGGAACCCAAAAAATACCGCCTTAGTCTCGACGTGCGCGCTTATTAATGCCTCTTAAAGAGGTCTTAATAGGCCTCTAACAATCAGTGACAGGCTGAGATACCTCTGCCGGAAATGGATACGGCGGCAGCGGCCTGAACTGCCGTAGCGGTCGTCCAGCCGCAGCATCCAAATCATGGACGATCAACAGAGCAACATCATTGGGGAGCCTAGGGAATGCCTGCACGATAATGATACAGCACGGCTTCAATAAACTGACGACATGCCTGATGCCTGAGCAGCAAGAGAATGTTAAATGGTCTTGCGTGGTTTTTCTACGTGATTGGCTGCGTTATGTTTT
Organism: Acetobacter sp. JWB; assembly: GCF_003323795.1. Lineage (NCBI taxonomy): Bacteria > Pseudomonadati > Pseudomonadota > Alphaproteobacteria > Acetobacterales > Acetobacteraceae > Acetobacter > Acetobacter sp. JWB. The sequence continues at coordinate 377,936 of NZ_CP030871.1, forward strand.
CGCTAATCATTGTCCCGCTTAAACTTCTGGGGGTGGCCTACCGTCCTTTTGGGTGTTTGAAAAATAGTGCCTTTAACGTAAGAAAATCCTACAAAAACTTTTTAGTATAAATTATATTTTTAGGTAATTTAGATTTTTTCGAAACAACCTATAATGGAAAAAGAAGAGGACTTTTTCAATAAAGACAAAGTCCTCTCATATTTTATTTCACATAAGGCGTTAAGCGGAACGTTTCTGCATCTCAGAACCTGTTTCTGATGGAAGCAGATAAGGGCCTGCCGCACGCAGTGTTATGGAGAGAATACCCATTTCACCACGGGCTAGATGATTACCAAGAGGAAGTTCGGCATTGCCATTCGTCCAGGCACAATCTGTCCAATCGGTATCATGCCAACCTTCGGGCTTTTGGGCTTGAAGATGAGACGTGATATCGAAATGCTGGTTGGCGCACTGCAAACGCACATCTGTAACAGCAACACCCATATAACGGCGATCATCTACAAATGGGCCAATCACATCAGATGGACGGCTGGCGCGAGAAACAATACGTACTGATTGTGTATCAGATGGCAGCATAAAGCTATACTGATGCGCTGTTTTGCGCATTGGCCATACAATAGTGCCTGTGTTTGTTACTAAGCGTAAGTCTGGATCATGGGTGAGTTCCATACCTTCTGTTGAGGTATGAGCACCGATGATACTATTTTCACGGCGTTCAATGGCATGATAGAGAGGCTCCACAAAGGATCGCTCAACACCCAGAGGCGCACAGGCATCATCTTCCCAGTTTTTAACCGAACCAAACAAGGTAATGACCTTACCTTCCTGACGAAAAGAAGAACGATTTCCTGTATCTAGATAGCTTTCTGTGAGCGCCCCATCAGCGGTGATTACGGAATGCTGTTCTGTTTCCACGTGATAGTAATCGTAAGAGGTGATGGATTTATCATAAAAAATCGATACACCGTTTACCAGCATACGAGCTGGCACAAATCTATCTTTCAAAAACAGGCAATGTTCCGGAGTGATAAGCATATCCTTGTAAGGCACGCCGTCGGCAATGGCTCCCTTTAGAATACGAACAGGCCAACCCGCTTCATCATCATGAAGTTCTGGCCGTACAACAGCACGGGCTTTGCCTACCCAGACAACTTTACGTACAATATTTTTGTTATTTTTCCAGTCAAAGGTAATAACTTCATCACCAATCTGGATATTTTCAACGGCCACATCACCATCACATGTGTGGATCATGCTTCCGGGAAGGAAGCAGTTTAATGTGCCAGTATTACTTTCCCAAGTGATTTTTGTTACATCCGCACCTGGTGCCATTCCAAGTGTAGGAATAAGAACTTTATCTGCCGTTTCATCATATACTTGGAATAGAGAGCCTGTGCTGGCAGGATTATCTCTTATGTAAACGCTATGCGCGTTGCCCTCATCACTTATAAGAGACCCAAATGTTATCATATCATTATCAGAAAAATTGACAACACTTGAAGGTGCATCCAGTCCTGTTAGATACAGTGCGTTTGCATATACACCATCGTTTGTTGGTGAAAATGAGATGGGTGTAGATACATTGCCTTGAAGAGTAGAGCCTTGGGCAATCAAAATTGTTCCACCAGAAATATTTCCAGAAGAAATCAAATATGTCCCATTAACAGTCGTTACAGCATCTGGAGGAACTGTAACATCACCATTTACGATTAAATTTGTTCTCCGATATTGGGCATTTCGTGATCCATTTAGCGATACATCCCCATCCCCATTAATCGTTAAACTCGCAATGGTAGATGACCCTCCACTAGGCAGAGTAATGGAGAGAGAATCGCCTATTGCGCCTGAATTAATGACAACATCTGATGATGCTGTAGGAACACCATTATCCCAATTATTAGCATCATTCCAATTGCTGTTTCCTGCGGCGCCAGTCCACGTATCTGTTGTGTTAGCCATAATATATCCTTTCTCAAAATACCTGTTCTAGGATTAAACATGTACTCAAAGAATTAACAACAAAAAAATGTTATCTCAAACAAAACAATTCAAAATTAAATATGTCAGGGGTAAGCGCGCAATAAGAATCCTTTTGGAAATTCATGAAGAGGTGTGTTTTTCCGCGAAGCGCGTGGTGTCTTTAGTAGGATCTATGCTCTGCTGAATATGGTGCGTTTGATCATCTTTAATCGACTGTTTGATCTGTGATGTTTTCTTCCTGTTTCTGGAGTGGGGTGAGTAAAAAAGATTCTCTCTAATCGCGAAGGTCATGTCGGTGGAACAGCTATGGATAACCATCTGTTTATCGAAGTTATGCTGTCCCGAGGTCTTCATCGTTGATTAGGTTTATGACGCAGATTTACCTATGAAAAATTTGAAAGCCGGCGGATCACATGGGGTATTCCTCCACAGAAAACCGTATCTATTCATGAACAATTCGTTGTTTAATTTATAAAAAATGAAACATCATCGAACGACTCTTCGCCGGACTGAAGCACATCAGAGGCATTGCAACTCGTCTCCGCTGTCATCGAGCTAACTGACGATATGTTCTTGAGATACCAAAATATTTCACCATAAAATATCAAACAAAATTATAAAGTTTGTATTTACCAAATAATAATAGTTGATCAACGTCAAACATAATATGTAGAGTAAAAATTGAGATTCTTATTAATTTTAAGAGAAGGGTAAGAGTAAAATGTCTGATCAAGATGGCCTTTTATATAGCAGTTATAATTCAGGGTTTAAGGCATATACCCAGAATAAGGGTACGCTTTCCAACGGAGCAACAGCATCAGGTACTGTAAGTGGCGGTACAGCTTATCTGCAAGTTCTTGGAACACAGAATACTATTACTTCCGCAACAGCAGATTATATGGGGGTTTTGTTAGCCTCTAATGGTGGCGTTATTAATAATGCCAATCTTCTTTCTGGAGGTGCTGCCGTTGCTGCAGGAAATGGGACTTTAAGCGGTGCTGTTGTGTCATCTGGTGGCGGTATTGAAGTCACGCAGAACGGGACGGTCATAGATCCGACAGTTCTTGCTGGTGGCGTGGTTGCTGCGGGTGATTTTACGGCTAAAGGGCAAACATTTCCTGCAGGCGGCACAATTTCTGGCGGAACCTTCGCATTTGATTCGACGGAAATGATCAGAAACGGGAGTGCTGTTGGAGGTAAATTTGATGGCACCCAGCTTGTTTTGTCTGGTGGTACAGCAACAAATGGGTTGTTTGATGCTGGGTCTACTCAGATTGTAGGTGGATATCTTTATTCTGCCGCAGATAGCAGTGGCGGTACAACTATTGCGGTAGGAAATGTCCAATCTAATGCCAATTGGGTGGCTCAAAGTGGCGCAATAGCAAATGGCGCAACCATTAATGCTGGAGCAAATGCTTATATCCTTCACGGCGGTGTTGCTTCTGGCGGTACTGTTGCTGGTGTTGAGCATGTTGAATCTGGTGGCACAACTATTGGTGTGCTTGTAAGTGGCGGCACAGAAATTGTTGATAGTGGTGGTTTAACATCACAAACAACTATTGAATCTGGTGGCACCGAACTTGTGAATGTTGGCGGTAGTGCTGTTAATACTACTATCGCAGATGGTGGTTTGCTGGATATTGATGGCGGCACGGCAACTTCTTCCATTCTGACGGGAAGCAATTCCCAAATGCTTGTGGAAAGTGGTGGGTCGGCAGTTTATACGAGTGCGCTATCAGGTGGTACAATTACAGATAATAATGGTAATCTTATAAGCGCTTGGGTAGAAAATGGTGCTGTCGTAAATATTGAAAATAGCGGATACGCTTCAGCTATAAATCTGATTTCTGGTGGTATTGGGCATGTAAGCAGCGGTGGTACAGTGCTGGGTGCCAATATTAATGCTGGCTCTATCATGGATGTGAGCAGCAGCCTGGTATCTGGTGCTGTTGTAAGCGGTAATCACTCAGAATTGCAGGCCAATGCTGGTGCGCTCATTGAAGATGCTGTTGTTAATTCGTATGGCGTCATCAATGTCAGCAACGGAGCTGTGCTGAGTGGCATAACTGTTTCTGCCGGTGGTTCTGCAAATCTGCTAGATGGTTCCATTCTTTCTGGAACTATGTTGCTAGCCAATGGTGGTTTTGCAACTATTACCACCGCCACAGGTGGCGCAGTTGACTTGCAGGGCAATACCAATGTCGGTTTGGTAATTTCGGGAACAGGCAATCCAACTACCGTTATCAGTGGGTTCTCTGGAACGGCTGCAGGTAATTCGGATGGGATTACATTGGCTGGTGTGAAGGCAGCCGATATTGTTCATGTAGATTACCCAGATGCTAATCATGTAACTTTCACACTGGCTGATAAGTCAGAAGTTACGTTGAACATTATTGGTGTTGGAAATTTTGGTTACAGTCTGGAAACAGACGGCAATGGTGATCTTATTTATGAAGTGTGCTTCCTTGCCGGATCAATGGTTGCCACGCCTGATGGGGAACGAGCTGTTGAAACAATGCAGGTTGGCGATCTGGTAACCGCATACGATTGGCAGAATAACACTTACGTTAATCGTCCTGTTGTTTGGGTTGGAAGAAAGCACAAGCAGATAAAACAGGGTGTGCCTGTTGACTTGGCTGGTTATCCAGTACGTGTCTGTGCAAATGCGATTGCAGATGGCGTTCCTTATAAAGATCTGTTGGTCACGCCAGAACATTGCTTGTTCTTTGATGGAAAGTTCATTCCAGCACGTATGTTGGTAAATGGGCAAAGCATCATTTATGACATAAACATTTCTTCGTATGATTACTATCATGTGGAAACAGAAGAACATTCTGTTCTTACTGTAGATGGTATCTATACAGAAAGTTATCTGGATACCGGAAATCGCCGTACGTTCCGTCAGGATGGTAATCTTGCTGTCATTCGAAACACGCAGCGTAGTTGGGAAAATGATGCAGCTGCACCGCTTGTCGTGGCGCGGGACGTTGTGGAACCTCTCTATAATAAAGTTGTTTCACGATGTGACAGCCTTCCTTCAAAGCAGCGGACGTTTACGAATGATCCGCGCCTTCATTTAGAAACGGAAACTGGTGCACATATTTGGCCAATTTCTGCCAAAGACAATGTATATACCTTCATGTTGTCATCCAGAATTACCCGGGTGAATATTGTTTCCAGAACGCAGCGGCCATCTGACACTATCGGTCCTTTTGTGGATGACCGTCGCCATCTGGGTGTGTTGATTGGGAATATGCATTTGGGTAGTGTGAAGCAGACACGCAACCTAAATGTGCATCTACAAGATACTCCGCTGATCGGTTGGAATGATTATGAACATACCGATAGTCGCTGGACAGATGGGTGTGCAGAGCTTGTTCTCCCAGAAGAAGGTAAAGGTGGCTTTAGAATACTGAGCATTGAAGTGCTGTCCGCAGGTCCGTATCTTCTTGCTGATGATATGGAAAATGCTGTTGATCAAGCATTTAAAAAGCTCGCCTGAAGCTTAGCTTCTGGGTAGTTTGAAAGTCTCTCGTTGTACAAAAATGTATAACGGGAGACTTTCTTGTTTAAGGATCGAAGAGCCTGATGTTTGAAGAGTTTTTGCTACAATCTCACAAATCCTTTGACGACAAGCATGTTTTGTTCGAAGGGTTTTCTCGCTCTTGGCGTATGAGAGAGTTTCTGGTAGATGTTAAAAAAGTAGCACATGCTCTTGCTGGGATAAGAGAACAGGCACCTAGTATTGTTGGCATTAAATGCCGTAATTTTTATCACCATTGGTTGGTTATATTCGCCCTTGATCAATTAGGAATAGCATCAGCGTCGCTCCCTAATGATACAGGGGTTACTTTTCATGAAAATTTTAATATTATTCAGCCTGATTTGATGCTGTGTGATGAAGTATTGTCAGCGTATCGGGTGAAAAATATTCTCATTAATGAGAGGTGGTTTTCTGATATTCTTTCCAAGGGAGGAGTTTTTTTAGATAGATATAAAAATACATCTTTTGCACGTGTATCTGTTGCTTCAGGAACAGGTGTTACCGCTGAAAAAATCGGTGCTACTGCAGAATATATAATCCAAAATATAAACAATATTCTACACTCAAATTTATTATCATTTTCCTACAAAAAAGGAGAGAAAAAGCCACAACTTATTTCTTGTATTGGGTTTGATATTTTAACCGGTTTTCAAATTATCATGGCAGCGATGGTTGCTGGTGTAACGGTTGAAATAACAGATCGCACACATATAGCAACTGTTTTGGCTAGAAACACGCCGTTAGTATTGATCTTATCTCCTTTGCATCTCGAGTATGTTATTGGAATTTTATCTCCACTTTCTACCGCACGCGATAATCTGAATATTATTATCGTTGGTGGTAGCTTACCCAAGCAATTGCGGAAGATAACAACACAAAAATTAACAAAAAAAATTCATGTTGTTTATGGAACAGAGGAAACTGGCTTAGTCGCTGTTCAAAACGATAAATTAGATTGGAGCATGAATAGTGTTGGTTCTGTCTTGCCATGGGTGGAGGTGGAAGTTGTTGATGAAAATGGACATATTTTGGCTGAGGGACAAGAAGGAAGTGTTCGGATAAAAAGTAGTTCTGTTTTGCCGCCCCAGTTTTTTTTAGGACCTAAAGCGGGAGAAAAGTTTCAGAATGGTTGGTTTTATCCTGGAGATAGAGGGTATTTGAAATCTTCCAATAGAGAGTTGTTTATAACAGGACGTTATGATGATCTTGTTTCTTTTGGTGGAGACAAATTTGATCTGCGTCTTTTGGACGATATTGTAAAATCTTTCTCTCCTATAATTGATGGTAGTGTTTTTCCTGTTCCAGATCAGAATGGTATTCTGAAGCCCTATGTCGCTGTTGTTTGTGAAGATAACTTCGATGGAGATGAGCTTTCACGAAAAATGCATGAAAAATATGAGAATCTTCCGAGTATTACGTTAATATGGGTTAATGAAATTCCTCGTTTGTCGGATGGGCGCCCTAATAGGAAACTAATGACAGACAGTATATCAGAGACATTAAAAAAGTAATTCTGTATAGAAATATTACTTTTAGGGTATTGAAAAATGAAAGCGCAGCAGGAATTCGCAATTATTTCTACGGGACTCCGTTTCCCAAAAAATATCTGCTCTTTGCAGGAGTTCTGGAAATTTCTATGCGAGCAAGGAGATGCAACGCAGGAAGTTCCTGCTGACCGCTGGGATATTAAAAGATTTTTTGATGCTGATTATGATACGCCCGGAAAATCATATATGCGTCGAGGAGCCTTTCTTGAGCAGGCACTAGGGTATTTTGAACCACGCGTTTTTAGTATTTCCCCGCGTGAAGCAGCCTTAATGGATCCTCAGCAACGTCTGCTGCTTGAGGTTTGTTGGGAAGCCTTTGAACGTGCCCGTATTGTTCCGTCTAATCTGCGCGGCAAAAATGTAGGCGTTTTTATAGGGTCTTTTTCTCTGGACTGGCTGGTAAGTTGTGGCAGCCCTTTTAACAGAAGTGCGATCAAAGATCATTTTTCGACAACAGCGGCTTCAGCCACAATGTTATCCGCGCGCTTGGCGCATGTTTTCGGATTGCGTGGTCCTTGCCTGACACTAGATACAGCTTGTTCATCTTCTATGGTCGCCATTCATAATGCCTGTTTATCTCTAGCAGCACATGACTGTGATATGGCTGTGGCTGGCGGTGTTAATTATATGGTGAATCCACAAGCCGCTATGCCCATGTCAAAAGGACATTTCTTGGCTAAGGATGGGCGTTCAAAAAGTTTTGATGAAAAAGCAGATGGTTATGGCCGAGGGGAAGGAGCCGGTATCCTTCTTATTAAGCGGCTAGAGGATGCTCTTGAAGCGAAAGATCCAATATTAGCTGTAATTTCTGCAAGCGGTGTTAATCATGATGGAGGAGAAACATCCTTAACACTTCCCAATGGTAAAGCGCAGAAAGAACTGATTGAAAGCGTAATTGCAAAGGCAAAAATTGCTCCAGATCAAATTGATTACGTGGAGGCTCATGGAACAGGAACACCTGTTGGAGACCCCATAGAAACGTTTGCAATCTCTCAGGCTATCGCCTCTAAAAGGAGCGCAGACCAGCCTCTTGTTATAGGAGCTGTTAAGGCGAATATAGGCCATTTAGAAGCATCAGCTGGTGTGGCTGGTATAATGAAGGTTATTACCTGTTTGCAAAATAGGCGTGTACCATCTCAAGCTAACCTAAAAAATATAAATCCAAATATAAAAGAAAAAGAGTGGAATTTAAAAATACCTATGGAGAAAGAAATTTCTCTCTCCAATAAAGAAGTTTTATATGCAGGTGTCAATTCTTTTGGATATGGTGGCACAAATTCTATAGCCATTATTAGAAGTTTATCTGATGAAGAGCGGAATGCTGTATGTGATGTAGAAAAATGTGAACTACCTATTCTTAAAAAACATTTATTGTTTTTATCCTCTCCAAGTGACGGAGGATTGCATTTATCGGCAGAAGTTTATGCAAAATATTTATCTGAAAATGACTCTGTCGAACTTTCCGACATTTGTTACTCTGTTGCTCAGACAAGAACAGTTTTTCAATACAGACATATTTTTATGGGCGAGACGCATCAGGAATTATTAGAAAATATTTGTAAATTTGTTAAAAATAAAGAGAATATAAAATTAGAAAAATCATCAATTTTACAAAAAAATGGGCCTGTTTTAGTTTTTTCTGGAATGGGTTCTCAGTGGGATGGAATGGTCAGCAGTATTTGTTCAGAACTGCGGCCAAGTGTGAAAAAAATAATTAATCAGTTCGATGATTTTTTTAAGCAAAAATCAGGATGGTCTTTGCTTGCTAAATTAACTGATGAAAATATTAATATCCATAAGACTGAAATTGCACAACCTGCAATATGCTTAGTACAAATTGCAATATGGGAAAGTCTAAAACTCTGCGGTGTTCAGCCCTCAGCTGTTGTTGGGCATAGTGTAGGAGAAGTCGCAGCCGCTTATTGTGCCGGTGCGCTAAGCTTACAGGATACAGCTGAAATTATTTATATCCGCAGTCAATTACAAGGGCGTTTATCCGGGCAGGGTATGATGCTTGCTGTTGGATGTAATCGTAATGATGTTGAAAAGTTTATAAAGCAAGAAAAACTACATGTTTCTTTAGCTGCAATTAATAGTTCATCATCATGCACAGTATCTGGTAACAAGAATGACATTGAGAAAATAGAAGTATTTTATAAAAATAAAGGCGTTTTTGTAAGATTTTTGAAAGTTGATGTTCCATATCATAGTTACGCGATGGAACAAATACGAGAAGATATGCTCTCAGACCTTTCTGATATTAAGCCTTGTTCACCTATATTGCCAATATATTCAACAGTGACAGGTGACGCTTGGGAGAATGAGATGAGTCACGACGCATCTTATTGGTACCTAGGGCCTGTTAGAGCTTGATCCAGTCTGCTGCGGCAGCGATGTGGATGACCGCGAGGAACGACGTTGCTGTTTTTTCATATCTGGTTGCGACAGCGCGCCACTCCTTGAGGCGAGCCCAGAGGTTCTCAACGAGATGCCGACACCGATAGGCCCATTTGGGGCAGGCGACCGGGCCATCGCGTCGTTTCGCAGGAATGGCTGGCCGTGCTCCCATGTCCCATATCCGTTCACGCATGGCGTTCGACGCGTAGCCCTTGTCCGCTACTACCCACAGGGGAGTGGCGGGAAGGCTGTCGAGCATGGCTGGTGCCAGAGGCAGTTCATGAGCCTGTCCAGGGGCCAGCGCAAAACCGAAGGCTTTTCCATGTCCATCAGCGATCACGCAGACTTTTGTGCCATAGCCACCGCGAGAGCGGCCAAGTGCTTCACGATGGTCTCGCTCTTCGAAAGAGGCCCCTTTTTTTGGGCTCCCGCCGCTTTGTGGTGAGCCCTGATGTTTGTGCCATCCAGAAAAGTCATTCCGAATGCCACTCCCTGTTGTTCCTGAACCAGTGCGAGCAGCCGCTCCCATACGCCGAGCTTCGCCCAGCGGATGAAAAGCTGCGCAGCCCGCCACCACGGACCCAGTTCAGCGGGGATACTCCGCCATTTCGCGCCATTCTCATGACGCCAGAAAATCGCTGCTATCGTCCGCCGCAGATCATGTGGCGGCGTCTTGCCCCTCGGGCGAACCTCCTCAATCAGAGGTTCCCAGATCGCCCATGTCTCGTCCGTAAAGGTGCCTGTTCTGTCTCCTTCTTCCATCCCTACAATATGGGAAGAAATTCAAGATCTAACAGGCCCTAAATGCGAGGCAGCCTGTTGAATTCAAAAATGCAATACAAGCTATTCTTAATAATAATATAAGTCAGATTTTTCTAGAAGTTGGTCCACATTCTGTTCTTTCTCCATCATTAAAAGACATATCCTCTGAATCAGACAAAGAAATAAAAACTGTCTACTCAGGGAGAAGAAATAGTACACCTTCCAACTGGTTGGAAATGTGTCTTGCACGTTTAGCTGTGGCTGGGTGTTGTCTGAATTGGAAATTACTGACTGGAGGAGTGCTTGTTGATCTTCCGACTTACCGTTGGAATAGAGAGTTCTTCTGGTCAGAATGTCTGGAAGGGCGTGAAGATCGCTTAGGGGCAAATATACACCCAATCCTAGGCGCAGCTTTGAGAGCACCTTACCCAGCATGGCAGGCTATGGTAAATGTTAATTACATGACATGGTTAGATGATCATGTAATCGAAGGTCATGTTGTTTTTCCCGGCGCAGCATATATTGAAGGAGCTTTGGCGTTAGGTTTTGTTTTGAAAGAAAGAGAAGGGATATTGCTACAGAATTTTAATATTTCTTCTCCGTTAATTATTGAAAAAGGCAAAGAATTTGAAATTGAATGGATTTATAATAGATCTAGTAATTTATTAACGGTATCTAGTAAAGTTTCGAATATAGATGACGATTCTGCTGATCACTGGTCACAACATATGAATGTTGAGATAGTGGCATCTCCTATTTGGGCAGACAATTTAAAAATTGATTTTTCTCAAGTGGAATGGAAAGAATTTTCACCCGAGAATTTTTATTCTAAACTAGAAAACCTTAGTTTACTGTATGGAGTTCAGTTTCAGACCGTAAAATCTGTAGGGCAATTAAACAAAAAAATAGTAGGAAAAATAGAGCTTTCTCCTTGTAGCCTCCAAGAGGTAAATGATTACCATATACATCCTGCTCTTTTAGATGGAGCATTCCAGTTACTTGCTGTAGCAGTAAATGAATATCCAGAATTTTCTGAAAATTCTTATATCCCTACTGTAGCAGATCGTATTTTTTATTATGGAAAAAAAGTAACACAGCTTATTTGTTGTCTTACTATTGAGGAAATTTCCTCAAGACGCATTGTATCAAATATACAATTATACGACGAAAATGGCTTCTGTGTAATGTCTATACAAGGGCTTGTATGTAAAGCCCTCCCTAAAGTGAGCATTGAAAGCAAATTTGAAAAACTTCTCTATAAAACTGAGTGGCAAGAAGTTAGTTTGCCGCCTATGGTGATGGAAACTGAGAAAATTGTATTAATTGGACAGGAACAAAATACATTACCATTCTCTACGATTTTAGAAAAAAAATTCATCGATAATATTTGTATAAGTGATGAGAAAATACAAGAAATAAATAATATTGATTATAACAATTGTAAAAGAGTTGTTGTTTTTTGTCCACAAGGGGACGAAAATTGTATTAGTCATTCTCTCTTACATATTGTGCAGATCATTCGAAATTTAAAGCTATTTCCAGCTTCTCAGGATCAAATGCGCCTATGTGCTGTTATTCCAGAAGAACAAGATACTTTAATGAGTGCAGGCTATAAAGGTCTGTTTCGTGGAATTGAACTTGAACGTCCTGACCTTAAATTGAAAATTATCAGACAGAAGAAAGAATATACTAGTCAGTCTTGGCAAGACCTATGTGCAGAAATTCTTTCTGATGATTTAGAAGACGAAGTCCTTATTCGAAATAATAAACGTTATCTTCCCCGGATTGTTCCATTTAAATTGAATAATAAAAAGCAAGGAAAGATATTAATTACAAAAGATAATATGGGAATATTAAAAGTCTCTGCTAACGGGGCTTTAGATAGAATGTTTTATGAGGTGTATCCAAAACGTTTGCCAGAGCAAGGGGAGGTAATGTGTAAAATTCTTGCATCTGGAATAAATTTCAAAGATGTACTTAAAGCCATGAATTTGCTTCCTGAAATTGTTGTTGATGGAACATTTTATGGTGATTCATTGGGTATGGAAGCCGTAATAGAAGTGGTTGCTTTGGGGGGGAGATGTAACAATCTACAGGTTGGGAAAAAATACATTGCTGCTTTTCCGCAAACCTTTGCAACACACTGCTACCTTCGGGAAGAAGACGTTCCTTTTATTGTCGAATTGCCAGATAATTTTGATCCGCTACAAGCTGCTAGTTTGCCTGTTGCATTTTTAACTGCATGGTATGCTTTACATGAGCTTGCTCATATACAGGCCGGAGAAACTGTTCTTATTCATTCCGCTAGTGGTGGAGTAGGCTTAGCAGCTATTCAAATTGCAAAATTGAGAGGATCTCGAATTTTTGCCACCGCAGGGAGTGAAGAAAAAAGAGAATATTTACGAAGTATTGGTTGTGAATATGTTTGGTCATCAAGGACTTTAGAGTTTTCGGAAGAAATTTTACATATCACCAAAGGAAAAGGTGTTGATGTAGTTCTGAATTCTCTGTCTGGAGAGTTTCTTGTTGCAACATTGCGTTGTTTAGCAAGTTTTGGCAGATTTGTAGAAATAGGAAAAAGAGATATTATTGAGCGTAATGCTCTTCCTATGGTTCCATTTAACAATAACTTATCATTTTTCTCTGTAGATTTGGATCGGATGTTATTGGAACGTCCGCAACTCATTAAGAATATGATGCAGGAAATGCAAAAACTTATGGGGGAAGGAATAATTCAACCATTACCTCTTTCTGTTTATCCAGCTCATCAAACTATTGATGCATTTCGTTTTCTTGCTAGTACCAAGCATATAGGTAAAGTAGTAATTGATTACCAAAATTTGAGAGATCTAGAAGGATATGCTGCTCTTGGTAAGATTCCGCAAATACTGCCTGATGCATCTTATTTAATTACAGGGGCTTTTGGTGGTTTAGGCTTAGAGACCGCTCAGTGGTTGATAGATTCTGGCGCACGTCATCTTATTTTAAATGGAAGAACTCCTTCCGATAACGAAGTGGTGCAATATAGGCTTCAATCATGGGAAGCGCTTGGCGTGAATATTTATGAAGCATATTTTGATATAGCGAGCGAAGATAAGGTTACTAAAAATCTCTCTTATTTTGAAAAAAATGTACCTGAAATAAAAGGGATTTTTCATTGTGCATGTGTTTTTCATGATTCTTTAATCGAAAATATCACCCTTGAAAGCCTGGATAGCGTTTTAAAAGCAAAGGCATTAGGGGGGCGTATTCTAGATTCTGTGACACGCCATCTTAACTTGGATTTTTTTGTTTTATTCTCATCAGTTACAACAACTCTCGGCAATATTGGACAAAGTGCATACATTGCTGCCAATACGATTCTGAATCAGATTGCGATGGAGAGAAGGAAAGCTGGATTGCCAGCAATGGCTCTCCAGCTAGGACCTATCGGTGACGTTGGAATTTTATCTAGAAACCAAAAGGCTGCTGATACTTTGATGGCGGCTGGAATGAAACTTCTAAATATCCAAAATGTTTTACAATTTTTGCCAACTCTTACTGTTAGTGGTGTTCATGATATGTTTGTTACAGATATAGATTGGGAGCAGTGGTTAAGAGTTGTTCCTTTGGCAGCACAGCTCTCTCGTTTTTCTGCAATGCATCATCTTTCTAAGAATAGTGATTTTTCTAGCGAAACGCTTTTGGCTTTCTGGAATCTTCCAGATGTTGAAAAATTACCATTTATGGTTCATCGCATGCAGATTATGATAGGGAACATTTTACATCAGAACGCAGATGAAATTGACGTTGATGCTAAGCTAGCCTCTTTGGGGTTAGATTCTCTAGCCGCTGTTGAGTTACAGACTGCTATTAAAATGGAGTTTGGTCTTGAAGTTTCTATGATGTTACTGGGGCAGGATGATACTATTAGAAGTCTCGTGAAAAAGTTCTATGATCAGTTACTTGTCAAAATGTCGGCAAAGAAGACTGAAGAAAACGCATAAAAATGGAAAAGTTTCCTTCTCTAGTGCTAGGACCCAATCAGGAACAAATTCCTGATTGGAGACAGATTTCTTTGGCGGAACTTTGTCGTTTTCGTACCATGGTGCAACCAGATTTGGAAATTATGAGTTTTCTAGGAGATGGGATTCATGAAACAGAAACGCTCACTATAGAAAGACTAGATAGACAGGCCTCTCATATGGCGGCGTGGTTATCTAAAGTTTTGCCGCCATCTTCTAAAGTAATGCTTTTGTTTGAAAATGGGCCCGATTATCTGATTGGTCTTTTCGGATGTGCATATGCAGGTATGGTCGCTGTATCAGGTGTTTATCCATCTGATTTTGGTAGCCGAGATCGTCTGAATTATATCGTCAAGGATAGTGAATGTTCAGCTATCTTGGGGAAAAAAAAGGTATTGGAAGCTTTCCAATCTGAATGTTTAGAGGTTTCTCAAGAAGTTTTCTGGATCCCGGTGGAAATATCTGAGACGTATTATAAAAAAGTATATAATCCATCTTTGAATGAAGATTTAGCACTTATTCAGTATACATCTGGTTCCACTCAAAACCCTAAGGGTGTTATACTGACAAATAGAAATATTCTTTTTAACTTATTGCAGCAGGGACAAAAGTTTGGATATCAGAAAGGGGATGTGGGTGTGAGTTGGTTGCCTCTTTCCCATGATATGGGGCTGATGGGAGCTGCTTTAATGGCGATTGGAGCCGGGGGGAAATGTGTTTTATTGCCTCCAGAAACATTCCTAAAAGATCCATCAAACTGGTTGAGAGCAATTAGTAAGTATGGTGCAACTTTATCAGGTGGGCCTGCTTTTGCATATCAAATGTGTTTGAATATTAACGAAGATACTATAGATAGTTTGGATTTATCTACTTGGGATCAAGCTTTTGTAGGATCGGAATCTATTAACCGAAAAGTTTTAGAACAGTTTGAGGTAAAATTTTCAAAGTATAGATTTAAAAATTTAGCATTTTGTCCCTGCTATGGATTGGCTGAGGCCACTCTTTTGGTATCAGCTAAAGAACGCAATTTACTTCCTTTATTTATTACAGTTTCAAGAGAAAAATTGAGTGAAGGCTATATTGTTGAAACAGAAAATCTGGAGGATCAAAGAGGCATAGTTTCAAGTGGAAATTTAATAGATGAAACACAAGCTGTTATAGTTGATTCAAATATGAATATTTGCTCTGATAGAGAATGTGGAACTATTTATCTAAATGGGCCGAGTATTTCTTCTGGGTACTGTGGAAGATTTTCTAAAAATATAGAAAGTTTTAATTATGAGGGTAAATTATATATTTCAACCGGAGATAAGGGGTTTTTCATTAACCAAAATATTTACATTATTGGAAGAAAAGATAATGAAATAAATGTTAATGGGGTTCTTTTGGATCCAGAAGACATTGTTTTTTCTGTAAACGAAGTGGAAGACAAGTTATCACAGCGTAATTGTGCTGTGTTTCAAAAAACAGGACGGCATGAGAGCATTGTGTTTGTTTTTGGCGCTGCCAATTTAGAGGAAAGTGTCTTCACAAGTATATTTCGAAATATAAAAAATATCCTGTGCAGGAAATTTAAGGTTTCTAATGGAGAAATAATTGCTGTTTCTAAATCTGGTATTGTAAGAACGCCTAGTGGAAAAGTAAGTATGAAAAAAACACAACAACATTTAGAAGATGGGAGGATAGATATGGTATTTCGTAAAGAATTTTCCTCTCACGATAATTCGAGTTTTCATGTCAGGAAAATGAAGACGTATGAAAGAAGTTCCAAATAATGAATTCACCTGAAGATCAATTATTTTCTCAAGAAGGCCCATTGGGGATACGTTTTGATTTTAATGAGGGTTGTCGTTTGTCCTTGCCATATTCTGGGGAATGGACGGTTAATATTTGGGATATTGATACTCAATGTTTGATTTTTTCTCAAAAATTAGATGGTGGAGTTATACAAACTCGTAAAAAGTATTATATGAATTTTTTCTTTGAAATATGGAAAAAAGAGGAAAAAGTATTTAGCCATAAATTGAATTTAAGAGAAAAATTTGTTCTTATTAATATGGATAAGGGTGGAATAGGTGATCATTTAGCTTGGGTTGCTCATGTTGAACATTTTAGAAAACAACATGGCTGCAATATTACTTGTCTTGTTCGAAATGACTTGGAAAAAGTTTTTAAGGAATATTTTCCAGATATTGATTTTTGTTCCTCTCTTCCTGAAAGAAAGGATTTTTATGCTACGTATAAGGTTCTTATATTTTATAATGATTACGATTTAGAATATTCGCCGATTGATTATCGCGAAGTTGGTCTTGTGGTATACGCGGCGTCTATTTTAGGGCTTCCCCTTACAGAACGTAGACCAGATTTTTCTTGTATTACATATAATCGTCCGATTGCAGAGCGATATGTGTGTATTGCGACCCAAGCATCAAGTCATTGTAAATTTTGGAATAATCCTAATGGTTGGCTTCAGGTTGTTGAATTTCTAAAAAAGAAGGGATACCGTGTCATATGCTTAGATAAACAACTCTTTTCAGGACATGGACGATCTTGGCACTATATTCCTTATGGAGCCGAAGATGAGACCGGTGATCGACCTTTTCAGGAAAGAATACAGTGGCTACAGCATGCAGATTTTTTCATTGGTCTTTCCAGTGGGTTATCTTGGCTGGCATGGGCTGTAGGCTGTCCAATTATAATGATCAGTGGGTTTACAGCAGAAAAGAATGAATTTTCTACGCCATGGCGTGTTTTGAATAGAAATGTATGTAATAGTTGCGCCAATGATATACGTTGCCAGCTAGATCCAACTGATTATTTTTGGTGTCCAAGACATAAAAATACAGAAAGAGAGTTTGAATGTTCTAAGAATATTTCTGTAAACCATGTTCTTATGCACATTAATTCCATTATCAGTAAAACACTTTTAACCTAATTTTGGGATGTGCTTCTGACATGCTCCCCGAAAATGTAATTATTTTAAAGTCGATAGAGTCCGATGGAGAAGGATACGGACGAATGAAACTTAGTCGTTTTACGGAGGAGCAGATGGAGGGATCCAAGAGCCGTTAATCGAAGTTCTTGTGGCGACATCCACTCTCAGACAACATAACGCAATAATCCTAGATCAAAACGTCAGGCTTGCTTGTGCTGCCTCTATGTCCATTATGAAATATCAGCAGTTAGGAAAATGTGGTTTGAATTAAATGTTAGAAAAAAGAGTTTCTTAGAATAACCATTAGTCTGAAATGAGAGAAGGTTACTTTGTACGATCAGCACTGATAAGAGCGCGCGGCAAGACTATCCCCATTATAGCCACAACTGCGAGGAGGATACTGATAACTCCTAGAGCAAAAGGCAGACTGATGATCTGGGCCACGAACCCGAGCGCAGCAGGCCCAACTAGAATGCCTGAATAGCCGAGCGTTGTTATGGCCGATACAGCGAGATGTTCAGGCATGAAGGCCTGACGCCCGATGGCGGAGTACAGCACTGGCACCACATTGGCACATCCTGCACCTACCAGGGCATAGCCCAACAATGTGATTTGCCACACCGGCACTCCTGCCACCAGAAGCATTCCCAAAGCAGCTAATAGACTTCCGCCTGTGACCAGCACACGACCGGGAATATGGCGTACCAGCCAATCTCCCAACAGTCTGCCGATCGTCATTGTGGAGGCAAACGCCACGTATCCCAGACCGGTATAACGCATATTGACATGGCGTGCCGTGGTCAGGAGTACCGCACTCCAGTCTATGGCGGCTCCTTCTGCCAGAAAGACGATGCAACACATGATCCCAATAGCCAGAACGATTCCGTGAGGCATAGCAAAAGCCAGCTCGTCGCCTGAACTGGTTCGCCCAGTCAGCAGTCCTGGCAGCGCCAACCCACCACTCAAAAACAGCAGAGCAATAACAAAGAGAGAGGCCTGCATTGGCGAGAAACCAAAACCGAGCAAGCCACTGACGCTTATGGCTCCCAGCAGGCCTCCCACACTGAATAATCCATGGAAGCCAGACATCATGGTTTTCTGGCAAGC
This sequence comes from Acetobacter sp. JWB, assembly GCF_003323795.1. Taxonomy (NCBI): domain Bacteria; kingdom Pseudomonadati; phylum Pseudomonadota; class Alphaproteobacteria; order Acetobacterales; family Acetobacteraceae; genus Acetobacter; species Acetobacter sp. JWB. The sequence goes on from NZ_CP030871.1 coordinate 396,212, forward strand.
CCGCTCGACAATAACAGCCTGGACATTGATGACGCAGTCAATCGATCCGACACCTGCTCCGAAGATGGCCAGGGCAGCGACAAGAAAAGGCATAAAGTCTGAAGACGCCAGAACCGGCAGAGTGCAACATACGCTCAGAGTGGCAATCGCAATGATCCAACGACAACCAAAGCGTCCGGCCAGACTTCCCGCGACAGGCATGGCGATGATTGATCCCATCCCTAAGCACAAAAGCAGCAGGCCGAGATGGGCATCCGTGAGCCCGCATCGCAGTTTGACATAGGGAATAAGCGGTGCCCATGCCGCGCCCGAAAACCCGGCAATGAGAAATGCTAGCCGAGTTGAGCGCTGTGCCAGAGCCGAGGTTGGGCGGGAATTGTCCATCAATAGCAAATCAAAGTCCTGCTTCTGGGGAGACAAACTTCATTAATCAATCCAATAAAGTGATGCTCTATTCCTGACAAACGTCTTTGGGAAGGTCCTGATTTTATGATGTCGACGTCTTGTTTATCTCTGATGATCAGCACACCTTGTAATCGCTGGTCTATTACTGATCTGTGTCGGGTTCTGCAGGTCATGACGCGTTGGCACAAAGCCGCGTAAAAGACATCACATACCGGCACAAAACCGTTACAAGTCCAATATAATAGATCAACAGAGTATGGGCATCTCACAACACCATTTAGAGCGTTTTTTCTGAATCAGGTTTTTCAGAGTCGGATGACTATCCTTCTCATGGCGTGAATATTTGTTCTTATTTTGTTCTTGACGTTCCTGCGTGGTCACTGGTATCTCTGTTCCATCATCTCAGGAATGAAAAATATTATCTGAGATGTAAAAATCAGGAGATTTCCGAATAACGGCACAGAGTGTCGCTCGGAATCCTATTTCAAAAAATGGAGGCGTCCTTATGGACGAACGCAAATAATGTCGGGGACGACAACGTCCTCTGGCACCCCTGTCTCGTCTTTACCGTTGGCGAGTGCTGTATCTGGAACGGATACACTTGTGGGTGTCGTCACATCATCTGGCACAACGCAGGCTGAACAGGTGCCGGTTTCTGTTTTAGCACAGGGTATTTCAGAAACTATCGGTTTATCAGATGCGGTAACAGCAGCACAGGCCGCCGCCGCAACAGCCGTAGCGCAGGCAGAACAGGCAGCCGAGAACGCAACCAATGGGGTAAATGCTGCGCGCGGTAAAGCAAGTGGTGTGGCTGCACTGGATGCAAGCGGCAATCTGGCACTGACAGACGGTACGGTTTTGCAGTCTGTTCTGTCTGTTTCCCCTGCCACACAAACTCAGACAGCAACGCTTACCCCTTTGCTTACGCTAGATAAAAGCGCAAAGGTGCGGACTGCATCAGGTGATATTTCTATTTCAAGTGTTGCTGATGCAATGCAGGATACGGATTACCTGACCGTTCTAGGTGGTTCTGTTGTATCGCGTCCTACCGTTACTGGTACCATTCCATCGGATTTCACGATGAATGGAAATATCTATATCGCGCCAGCACCTTATACCAACGGCGCGAGTGTTCTTCCTGCTGGTCTGTCTGTTGATGCGGATACTGGAATTATCCTGACAGACGGCAGTGTTTTCTTCCCCAACACAATCAATAATATTGGCGTTCTGTGCGCCATTTCGGAGTAATTTAGCATGGCTACAACTTATGGTGCACCTACGGGTTTGGATCTTTCTGCTTGTTCTGTTACGGCAACAGGAAGCACAGCAAGTCAGACACTTGCTGCACTCGGCAAGGCTGTTTCGGATAATGCTACCGCTGTAGCAACTGCACAAAGTTCGGCATCTTCTGCACAGGCATTAGCAACAACAGCTAATAGTAATGCGGCTACAGCACAATCTGATGCTTCTAATGCCCTTACGGTTGCCCAAGCTGCTCAAGCTGCCATTGGTACGCCTGTTCAGACTTCTGCCGCGGGTGAAGTGGGCGGTTACGTAGCCTATGATGCATCTTCCGGTAATGCACGTATTGAAGCAATTACCCCAGCTACACCGTGGGTTCCTATTTCCGCCTGCTTAAACATGAATCCCGCAGCGGTATCAACGGCATCATCTTATAGTCAGTTCAATATCAATGCCAGTAGTGGCACATCCGCTGTTCAGGGCCTTATTAATTGTATGGCGGACAGTAATGGTAAAATTAATTTTGCGTTTAGTAATACATGGGGGCACATCGGCCCAGATGTAGATGGTAGCATGGACCTAGGCGCATCAGGCAATGCTTATAATAACTGCTACTTGAAAACAGCGCCAACAGTTACTTCCGATGCGAACGAAAAAACTATCATCGGCTCACTGGCAGATACGTCCTATACAGATGGTCAGAAACTACTCGCCGCAGCCGATGCTGTAGATGCCAAGGTTTACCAGCTTAACGCCTCTATTACTGAAAAAGGTGCGGCCAATGCCCGTCTGCATATTGGTTATATTGCGCAGGAATGGGATGCAGCACTGACAAACGCAGGTCTTGATGCCGGTAAAATGGGTCTGCTGATTTCCTATCCGCTGACAGAACAGCAGGAAAAAACTGCAACAGACGCGGATGGTAAGACTGTAACATATTACGAGACTGTCCCGGTTTATGAAGCAGATGGTAAAACCCAAAAAACAGGATACATGCTGCGCTATGATGAATTGCAGTGCTTGCTGCTAGAAGCACGTAAGCAGAAACAGATTACACTTGAAGCGCGTATTGCGGCTCTTGAAGCCAAGGCAGGTGCCTAATGCCAACCCTGCTTGATTTTACGGCGGGTGTGGCAATCGGAGCGGGTGGCAACACCCTCTCTGGCGGCCAGATTGTGGATGCCGTAAGCAGTGGCCCTCCTGTTGTCGTACATGTAAATCCTGATACGTCCCTTGCTCTGTCATTTTCGGAGCGTGGTAGAATTGCGCATCGGGTTTTGCCTGTTCAGGATACAGAAATTTCCATTATCGGCGGTGTATCTGGGTTATTTCAAGAGATGCTCGTTATGGTGCAGCAGTCAGCTATGGGGAATAATATGGTTACACTTCCCGCCAATATCGTATGGCAGCGTAATCCTCCCTTCATTGATACACGTTCTGGCGCGGTCACTTTCTTTCGCCTTTGGACGCTGGATGGCGGCAATACGATTTACGGGAAATCCATCTAATGAGTGAAACATATTCAACTGGGTTTAGTAATAACGGTGGGGTTGCCATGCTCGGTAATCCCGCTGCCGCCGATGCTGTTCAGGATATTGATACTCTTGTTCTTAACAAACCGAATGCACCTTGGCGTGTTGTGGTAGAGGGAGCATTTCCTATAGACAATAGTGATGCCAGAACCCCTGTTGATGTTGCAGTAAGTGTTTATGAAGGGGGTATTCCTCTTTTTTCAGCCAACGCGGAAATGTCTATTCAGGGACAATCCAGCGCGACCGATAATAAAAAGGGTTATAAGTTCAAGTTTACGAACCCAATAACAGGCAACAAATTATTGATAAAAATCGGTGATTGGTTGCCTACAAATAAATGGACTCTTAAAGGTTATGCTGTTGATAGAACGTTAGTTCGTGATACTATCAGTGCAGCACTATGGCGTAATATACGCAGAACAGCCCCATTTCCTGACAACCTTATTGCTCCAAAGCATGTATGGGATAGCCTGCAATCTAACGATTTGAGCATGAACGCATCTGCCTTGTTTTCGACAGATGGTTTTCCTGTTGAGGTATGGCAGCAGGATGGCACATTTTTTGGGCTGTTTGTCTGGCGCACATCGGCTGATATTCCAGATTTTCTGTTAGATGAAGATAACCGTAATCATATCCAGATACAGCCGCAACATGCGGGGTTTATCTGGGATCATGCCTTTACGGGTACGGATTGGGTTGTCGCATCTCCAAAAATTAAAAAATATACTGATCAGATGGATATTTCTAAAGCGGCACCGGATGTTCAGGCAGCAGGAACACGTTTCATACAGTGGTGTATGGATGTGCGGGCCGGAAATGTAGATATGCGTGCTACATATCCTTACTATATCAATCTGCAATCTTGGTTGGATTATATTCTGTTTTGTGAAGTGGCAGGAGGTGAAGATAGCAGACAAAATAACTTCAACATGACCACATGGGACGGCATGATCTGGCATCAATGTGCTTATGACATGGATGAAACATGGGGGATCATGTTTGATACAACAGTTGAAACATCTGCTCCCGAAAATTGCGGGTTCATTATGAATCAGAATACGCAGTCTTATTGGGCTGGAACAAACTTTTTCCAGATGTTTTATACTTACTTTCTTCCTGAATTACGAGCACGGTGGGCAGAGCTGCGTAATGCGGGAACTATAAGCTATGAAAGTATTGCCAAGCTAGTCAAACAGCAGGCTGACTTTATTGATCCAGCCATGATGGAACAGGATTTGGCTATCTGGCCTCCTAATGGTTCTGATGTCGTCGATTATGGTGCTCCGGGCCGCAATTATTATACCTTCATTCTAGATTGGGCTAACCGCCGCATTGCCTGGATTGATGCGCAGTGGGGTTATAGCGGAGCCTAACTGCATGGGCCATCTTTAAGCGGGTGGCCCACCTTTTTCGGATAAAAGAATGATAGATGAACAGAGCGCGGGCAGCCCCTGCGTGGCTGATGGTGTGCACGCACGTCTGGATGATCACGAAGAACGCCTTGCCGCTGTAGAAAGGCGGCAGGACGTGACAGATGGCAAGCTGGATAGCATCAGCCGAGATATTGCGGCTGTACGGGCAGAAGGCAACGCCCGCCAGCAAGCTACAAACGCCGGAATGGATCGGATTGGTATCCAGCTTTCTGACCTTACCCGCCAACTGGCGGCCCATACGGGTGCGCAGGAAGAGCGGAACAGACTGGCGGAAAGCAATCTGCGACGATTGCGAAAGTTGTCTGTGATTGTAGGGATTTTCTGCACGCTTGGTGCGGCAGTTGGCGGTACAATTCTCTCTAGCCAAACATGGGACGATTACCTGTTTGGGAAGGTCGGGTTTTTGCATCGGAAACATCCATACCCGCAGCCCACACCGCAGCCGCAGGAAACGCAGTTCATTCTGCCCCCGCGTGAAATGGAGGTAGCATGATACCCGCATCATGGATGTCTGACCCTGTGCAGGTTGGTGCGCGCACAGCGTGGGGAGAGGCGCGGGGAGAAGGCAATAACGGCATGGCCGCAGTGCTGTGCGTTGGCCGCAACCGCGCCAGCCGCCCGGCATGGTGGGGGCATGATTTGTGTAGTGTGTTCCTGCATCCGTGGCAGTTTTCGTGCTGGAATACGGCTGATGTGAACTTGCCCAAACTTCTGACCATTACTGACATGGACGCGCAGTTTCGTGAGGCCATTGCTTTAGCGCAGGCGCTTGTGGGCGGCCACCTTACTGACATGACGAAAGGGGCGGATCATTACTATGACACGCGCTCCCCACGCCCTGCTTGGGCTTCTTCGCAATTTTACTGCTGCACGATTGGTCATCATGCGTTTTACCGCGTGGGGCCTTTTGGGGAAGGCTGATGACAAAAGAAGAAATAAGAGAAATCGCACGCGCTGTCGTAGATGAACTAGACGTGCGGTGGGGTTCAAGGATGCAGCACAGCCCAAACGGGAACCTCGTAATTGAGGTTGTGGAAGTGAACACACTGCCAGTCAGCTTGCGGGGAGGGGTGTCGCATGACTGATGCACCTGCTCCCGTAGCGCCAAAACGCTCTACTGTTGTCGCGCAAACGGCCAAGGCCATTACGGCTGGCCTGTCCTTGCCCGCTATGGTGGCGGCACTCCCGCAGCCCGAAGCAACATGGGTGCTTTATGCCTGTGTTGTGTTTGCGGCAGCAGGGGCGGCAGCAACGCAGATCCCGCTGCCAGCTAATCAGTCCGGCAAGCTGTGGCTTATGTACCGGATCATCAACTTCCTTGCCCTCAACTGGAAGCAGGCTGCCAATGCTGCGATTATTTTGCGCGGAGCAGTTTCTTCCAAATCTGAACCGCCCAAGGCTGGGCCGGGTTCTGTTGTGACCATTCCGAAAGACGATACGAAATGAAAAAAGTATTTCTCGCTTTGGGGCTTTTGCCTCTTCTAGCTGCCTGCGCCGATACTTCGCAGGGCAAATTGCGTCAGGCTGTTTATGATGTGGACAGCGCTTATCATGTGTTGGCCAACCCTATGCCGGATGTGATGGCAGGCAAGGTTCCCGGTGTGGCATTAACCGACACGCAAAAGACTATTGCCAAGGCGGCCAGTCAGACCGTGTTTAATGAAATCCAGTCTCTGGAAACCTCTATCGAAAGCGGCAACAGCATTACGCAGACTGCCGTGAGCGCATTGCAAGCAGACTTCGCATCTTTCGAAACCTGCTGGGCAGGCCTGAAAACCGGCACCACGCCGGATGCCTGCGCAGCTATTAACGGGAGCAAATGACATGAATGCAACAGAAATCAGCGCCATCCTTGGTGTAGTTGGTACCGTAGCTGGTCTGGCCGAAAAATACGGGCCAGAAGTTTACGAGACGGTGAAAGAGGCCATTGAGCAGTCCAAGAGCAAGACTGGCCCAACTGTAGCAGATATTGAAGCCATTTTTGCCAAGTGCAAGGCGGATAATGCGGCTATCCAGTCCGCATGACGCCAGATTTTGAATGCGGGATGATTGTTGGTGGCGGGGGAGTTTTCCTCGCTACTATCGCGTTGGCTGTGGGCTGGCGGTTGCTGGTGGTGCGGTCTGATTTTTGGTGGAAATGAATGAGGAAAAAACTGTTATAAAGCTTATGAGATCCTGTGCTGTTTGAAAATCAGTGCCATCAATACTTTCTTTGCGAGAAATGGAATATAAAAGCGCATTTTCTGTTTTGGAGGTGATGTTACATGTGTAAAGATGATCCTCACGTTGGATAAAATTCAAGGCAAGGAGATATTTATTTTTATAAAGTGATAGAGTTTTTGAAAGCTCATGAAAATCATTTTCACAAATTCTTTGAGAAATACAGATAAATATAACTTTCCTATCTGAGCGTAGTAGATTTACAAATCTGTCAACGCAGCGTTGATAATATTTATAAACGTTATTAACAGATATATCATAGTGATTAAATGCAAAAAGAATACCAAAGTGTTCTTTATAATATCTGTGATCACAAAAATTTGCATCGGGTGAGAGTTTTTCACTGTCAGCAATTTTTATGTGCTCTGATCTATCCAGAAAAGTTGAAAACCCGTCCTGAATACAATGGTTTACCATGCGGATATCACTAAATATCCAATCAAATGGGTAGGAGTGCTTTTTAAGTCCAAGGTTTTTGAGAACTGAAGCTGTCAGGCAATGATCTCCAACAGAAACCACTTCAAGCCCCTGAATATTCTGCGCGATCTTTTTGAACTGGTGGTAATATCTGAGCAAAGAGAGCAGTTCTTTTACAGATCTTTTAACTTTTTTCAGACTGTTCATGCGCGCTCTTGGGGTTGGATATGGCCGACGATAATATGGATCTAATTATATCCTTACATTGGAATATTTTGGCATTTCCTTCAACATTGTTCTTATCGGGTTACGCGGGCAGCATTATGCTTATCCCGATAGAGGTACTGTCTTTACTTTAAGCGCGGTATTTTGTATTTTTAAAATGTATCATTACAGATACGATATTCTATATGTCATAAAAAATATTCATGATGCATGATGAACTTGCCTCATAAGGCACATGACATGTTTCTTTTCATGCGGGTTGTGTAGGTTTTTTGCCTGTGTACAACCTTGTGGAAAGTGTGAATTGATACCTTGAAGCGCGCATCTGCTAAGGCCACATATAGGCAATTACCAATGTTAAAGAGAAAGTTCGCCCTATGAGCACTGTCACCATTTCTGTTCTAAAAGAGTTTGTTTCCAAAGCATCTGCCCTGCATCAGACGTGGAAAGCAAGTAAGCCTTCTGCATCAGAACTTTCCTGGCGGGAATGTGTAGAGGATGAGAACTATAAGGATGCCGTAGTGGAGAGAGACTTCTTGGCAGAGCTGACAAAAGCCAATATTCCGTATGAGATGTCGGAAGCTGTTTAAAACAGCAGATGCATTTTACGAATTAGGTAAGAAAAAACCGCCTTTCGGCGGTTTTTTTTGTGGTTACTTCAAACTTGGCTCCAAATCAGATTTCTTTCTATAAAATGGTAATTCAATAAAGAAATAAGAAAGCGTTGCAAAAAGAATGGCCATACAGATGCCTGAAACGGCAAACAGTTCAGATGATATTCTTAAACCGTAAGACTGGCGAATATCTTGCATAATATCCCAGACAACAATGTGGCACAGATAAAAGGAGTAAGTGATTTCTCCACCCCAGTAACTTAGAAACACCAGTGGCTTTGGTACTGTTAGGGTGCCGCATTTTAAGGCGGCATACACCACGCACACACAGGCCAGAATAGAAACAATGCTGATAGAAAAAGGCATCATTTGGTTCTGAAATGCAGCAGGTATGGCTGTAGATGCCACAAGGCCAAAAATCAGCAAGAAGAAAGAAAGCGTTGCAGGAATTTGTGGTGCTTTTGCCCGGATAATATCGCCTATGCCCTGCGTGTTTACAAGATGATAAGCAATAAGCCCCCATATAAACCCTGTGGGACGGTACCATCCCCAATCAACACCACCCGGCAGCCAGAAAAGCAGCACCATAGCTAAAGCATAAATACAGAAGATAAAAAACTTTTTGCCTATGGTGAAGAACAGAAGCGGCAGAACAATATAAAATTGATTTTCAAGCGATAAAGACCAATACCAGCCTAATGGACTGGGAGAGACAGCATTTTCAAAGTTTCTGATATAAAAAATAGAAGTCAGCCATTTATAAAACAGGCTGGTTTGATCGCCCCACAACCCGCGATCGGATGAAATAAGGCCCGCAGTAAGTGTAACGGTTATCCAGAAAAACGCAGCCGGAAAAAGTCTGAGAAATCTTTTCCTGAAGAAATCAAGAGAGAAGGAAACTTTCTCTGCCAGTTCCATATTGGGTTTGGATTTGCCCAAAACCATGTAACCCATGAAATAACCGGATATAACAAAGAAAATATCTACCCCCAACCAAGGACGCAAAACTGCTCCCAAACTTTCTCCAAAATGAGGGTGGATATTGGTACGGAGTGATGCCTGATGCGCCATAACAACCAAGGCAATAGAGATAATGCGCATGAGTTGTATTTCTATGTTTTTGTTATATTTACCTGCCATCTGACCCTGCTTTTTTGATATTTCCAAAGTTCATATCGGGCAGGGGAGCAGTTGACCAGATTCCTCGCTGCATAGCATGCAAAGCACAGCTATGCATGATGCAAAATGGTAAGTGAAACTACGAAAAAATCCTTCAACCGGATGTATAGGCTGGTATGGAGCATGGGGAAATCATCAGCATGACTCACATGGGTTGTGCCCGTTATCCACAGGCTTACCCACCGGAGCATCCGCAGAATCTGTGGACAAGGCCACTAAGCTTGGCAGTCAAGATACCTGCGGATAAAAAATTCAGGGGTGGTATAAATCCTGCTTCAGAAAGGTTTTAACGCGCAGGAAGGCTTCTTCTTCCGTTTCGTTTTCAGCAATCCCCAACCACGAGGGCTTGCGCCGGGCAATCCAGCCCAACATCTTACCGCTTAGGCTCCGAAAGAGCGGAATATCTTCTGCCAGAAGCAAGATGCCCAAAGGCAGCATCCACACACCCAACACAGGTAAAAAGGAAAGCAATCCACCCAAAATTAACAACAGCCCAGAAGGCAAGCGCACCCATTTTTGCTGGGGTTTGCGTAACCACTGTATGGCGCGGCGCATTTTGGCGGGCAGCTTTGCTGTTATCATTTGTGTGCGGTGTTCGCGCAGGGTTTCTGGCGTATCGGTGTTGGAAGATGGTGGCTGCTCCATTTCTGCTCCATAACTGTGGCTGATTTTGTTTTATGTGCCTTTCTTTGGGCGTTATCTTTTTTATAAAGGCATTTCGTAGTTTATAGCATTTAACAAAGGCAGCATTGTGTATTTAAAACAGGGTTTCACGCTGGTATCCGTTCAATGAGCTTGCGTGTTGCTAAAATATGCTTAGGCATGGTTATAGCGTCTTTGCCGGTTTCTGCCGCTTGGGCGCAGGAAAATGCAGCATGTCAGGCGTTTGGGCCAGAAAACAGATTGCCCACACTCACGCGGCCTTTCATGTGGAAGCAGACAGAGCTGTTTTGTAACATGGGTTATGCTGTTTTGGTTTCATCTCTTACGCACACACCTTTGTGGGCCGCAGAGCATTTGCAGGCAGATAATGTGCGTCTTGCAGAACGCCTGATGCGTGCTGGCACTTTTTATGAAGATTCTCGCTGGCCAAATGGTAGTCGAGACCATGATTACAAAAAATCTGGCTACAGCAGAGGCCACATGGCCCCCAGTGCAGACCAGCCAACTCCCGCTGCACAATTTGAAACTTTTGCGTATTCCAACGTGGTACCGCAATCCATTACGCTCAATCAGGGCATTTGGGCGCGTATTGAATACACAGTGCGGGAATTGGCTGTGCAGGAAGGTGATTTATATGTGGTCACCGGCCCTGCCTTTCATGGCCATCCTATTCCCACCATTGGGCCAGACCATGTGTTTGTGCCGTCTTCTACATGGAAAGCTGTGTATTCTGCGCAACGTCACGCTGCGGGCGTATATGTCTGCAAAAACGTGCAACGTTCTCCACACTGCGATCAGGTAACAGTGGCAACCCTTATCCGCAATACAGGGGTGGATCCGTTTCCGGGTGTGGCAGATCGTATCAAGCAGAATTTTTGGCGCTTGCCGTCACCACGTAAAATACGGCGGTAAGCGTGGGAAGGTGAGAGTACAGGCCACGATTTTCACGTAGGTTGTACACGTTATCCACAGGCTTACCCACCGGAGCATCCGCAGAATCTGTGGGCGAATCTCTTGGCAAGGGGTTTTATTGGCTAATGCCAAGCCAAGGTCCGGCCCAGATCATCAGCAGATACAAAACAATGGTTAAGCCACAGCCGCTGGCCAGTGCGGGCCAGAAATGCACGCCATACCGCATAAGCCACGGCATGAACAAAAACATGGGCAAGGAGGGTAGCACATACCAGAATGTAGCGCTCACATGGGCTTCCATCCGTGCGGGATCATGCGTTTCCAGCCAAAGCCAGATCATCCCAAATACGGAAACAAGGGGCAGGGCGGCAACCAACGCACCAAAACCAGGGTAACGGCGTGCCAAAGTGGAAACCAGAGCAATAATCAAAGCTGAAAGCAGGGTTTTGAGAAGAAAAAACATTCAGGTATCAGACAATAAATAAAAAACGCCTGACTATAATATATTTTTTAATATAGATGAATTGTATCACCCCACGTGGCGCATTAAATTAAATTTCAGGATATCATTCGTTATCTTTGAATAATTAAATCAGTTTGGATTAGTTTTTATGCGTTTAAAAGCTCTTTTTGCAGCCTCCGCTGTATTGCTCACCAGTTTTTCTGTGGCTCAGGCAGGTACTGTGCACACCACGTGGGAAAAGTTCAAGGCTGGCCATGCCATGCACCGTCTCTCTGTTGATGGCCAGAAAGCCATGATGGACGTGTTTCAGGCGCGGGATCTGCTGGCTCAGGGCAAAACCGATGCAGCTATTCCCCCGCTCTATGATGCACAAAAGCGCTTTAAGGCTGCCAGTGCAGATAACAAGAAGTTCTTTGCGGCAGAAAGCCAGCTTCAGCCAGCGCCGCAGCATCCGGTTTCTGCAACCCATACGCCAGTTGCCAACCCCACAACATGGGTGCCTGTTGGTGGTGAATTTATTGTAAGCGAAACACTAGCTCCAGAAAAACAGGCTGCATTGGCAAACGCCAACAAGCAGTTCCAAGCCGGGCAGACCCAGCAGGCACAGCAGAGCCTACAGGTTGTGGGTGAAGATGCAGATTTCATTCTGGCCCTTGCCCCGCTGGAACAGAGCGAAGGTGCCCTGTACCGTGCAAAAGTGTTTACAGAAGGCCGCCAGCCGCAGCAGGCTGTAGAAGCACTTAACCAGCTTCTGGATGGCGTTGTGTTTGTTTCGGACGATGTGGTGGAAAAAGTTGCGCCCTCCACACCGGCTAAAAAATCCAACTAAAACAATACGCTGCGTTATACGGCAGGGATGGAGAGCAAAAAAGTTCTCCATCCCTGCTTTTTTCTGTTGCATTTATTGAGAATAGTTCTTATTATCAATCTTGTCGCGGTGATGAAGGCGTTTCTGCTGGTGGGGCAAGGGGCATTACCGCGACAACTCTTGGTTCGTCTTGATTTATCCCGTTCAATCCCCGGTTCCTATCTGGAATGTTTTTGCATCCCCGGTCATTCCAGATAGGTTTTTTAAGTTCCCCTTGCCCCACCAGACTATCTTCTTTCTTGCAAGATATCAGGGTTTTTCAGGTAGTGCCCGATAGGGTACAACGCCTCTGGCATCGCTTCCTGTATCCAACATACGGCCCGAAACAGGCAAAGATCTGTGGCTGCAATTATCCCGTATACATGCGCGGCAGCCGGGGCCAATGGGCACAACCAATCTGTGGTCATTCAGGTTTAAACCATCTGCATAAACCGTTTTTGCGGCATCATTGATGGTACAGCCCAATACAATGGCAATCTGGCGTGGGCGGTCTGTATAGGTAACCCCCTCATGCCCTACAGTGCGGGCAACATTGAGGTAAATGGAATCATCCGTGGTTTGAGAAAGCTGCACTTGCACCTGCCCGGGCGTGGCAAAAGCCCGAAAGATGTTCCATAACGGGCAGGGGCCACCAAAACGGGCCTGAGAAAAGCGGTTGGCAGAAAAACTTTTAAGAATATTTCCTGCAATATCTAATTTGAGAAAATAAAAGGGAATGCCCTCCATGCCGGGGCGCTGTAACGTGCTTAACCTGTGGCTTATCTGCTCAAAACTGGTACCAAAATGGCGGCGCAAGCGTTCAATATCGTAACGCATGGTCTGTGCCGCATGCAAAAAGCGCTTATAGGGCAACAGCAATGCCCCGGCAAAGTAGTTGCCCAGGTAAACACGCCCCAACTCTAGCGCATTTTTCTCCTTTGGGCCTTCACGGCGTAAAATACTACTTATCAGGCGGGTTTGGTCGCGTTGGCCAATAATTTGCGCCAGATAGAACAGCGTGCTTTCAGGTGGTTGATCTGGGGGCAGAAGAATAGTGCGACGGTGCCGATCTATCCGCCACACCAAGCCGCCTTCCTCCAGCGCCGGGTCTTGTTGCGTATGCAAACCATGATGATCAAGAAGGTAGGTTTTTAAGGCTTCGGACAAGCCATTTTTGAGATCAAGACTTTCGTAAAATTTTTCGGCTGCACAATCAAGTTCATGAAAATAGTTGCGGTGTTGCTGCACCCAATCCCCTACCGTTTCATAGGGTTCCAAATTTGGGGTTGGTAAAAGAGCGTTGTCTTCACGCTCCTGTTCAAATTTATAAGCGCGGTAGAGGGTTAGAAACGCGGCGCATAAATCCGGATTGGTAAGCACGGCATCCGCCATTTTGGCCAAAGGCAAAGATGCGTTTTTAAACACGGGGTCAGCCATGGTTTCGCGCATGGCCTGCACGGTATGGGCTTCTTTGGTGTTGCTAAACCATGCCGGACTCAGACCAAAACGCTCACATAGTTTTTGCAGCAGGTGGTGTGGAAGGGGCCGATGGTTGCGCTCCAACTGGTTCAGATAGCTTGGTGATATGTCAAGTATTTCCGCCAGGTTGGCTTGGGTTAGGGTTTCGCGTTGGCGCAACTGCCGCAAGCGCGGGCCAGCAAAAAGCTTGGTTCTGGTTTGTGGCATGGTACGAACTTCGCAAACTTCGCAAACGGGAACATTCCCTTCGCCTCTTTTTACTCTTATCTCTCTGCCGTTCAAAACAACACTCTGCAACACTCGCTTCACGATCAAATTCCGATCATGAGGTAAAAACAATGCAGTACCATGATGTGCGCGTTCATCCAGAAAGCGACCGTCTGCCACGGCCCGAACAGCTTGCGTGGAAAATTGCGCAGGTAGCGGCAGATCCGGTGCCGGTGGAGGCCGCCGTTACGGATATGATCATCAACCGGCTGATAGATAACGCATCTGTGGCTATGGCATCTGTGAACCGTCATTCCGTAATGAGCGCACGGGCAGAGGCTCTGGCCCACCGGCGCGAAGGCGGGGCTACAGTGTTTGGTATGGGGCCAAATGTGCGTGTGCATGCAGAATGGGCCGCATGGGCCAACGGCACAGCCGTGCGTGAGCTGGATTTTCACGATACATTTTTAGCAGCAGAATATTCTCATCCGGGTGATAATATTCCGGGCATTTTGGCAGTTGCCCAACAGTGCCGCCGAAGTGGTGCGGATTTAATTCGTGGTGCTGCCACAGGGTATGAAATTCAGATAGATCTTGCGCGTGCCATTTGTTTGCACAAACACAAGATAGATCATGTGGCGCATCTTGGCCCATCTGTAGCCGCAGGTATTGGCACGCTTATGCGTTTGCCGCCAGCGGTTATCTATCAGGCCATTGGGCAGGCTTTGCATGTAACCACAGCCACGCGCCAGAGCCGCAAGGGTGAAATTTCATCATGGAAAGCCTACGCGCCTGCGCATGCCAGCAAGATGGCGGTAGAGGCCGTTGACCGTGCGATGATGGGCGAAACATCTCCAACCCCGATTTATGAAGGGGAAGATGGTGTTATTGCTTGGATGCTGGATGGTAAAAATGCGCATTATCGCGTGCCATTGCCAGAAATGGGTGAGCCAAAACGTGCCATTCTGTCTTCCTTTACCAAGGAACATTCGGCAGAATATCAAAGTCAGGCGCTTATTGATCTTGCCTTTCGTATGGGCCAGAAAATCAAAAATTGGGATGACGTGGAAGATGTGCTGATAGAAACCAGCCATCACACGCATTATGTGATCGGCACGGGTTCGAACGATCCGCAAAAGTTTGATCCACAAGCCTCGCGGGAAACGCTGGATCATTCCATTATGTATATTGTCGCCGTGGCCTTGCAGGATGGCAGTTGGCACCATGTGCATTCCTATGCCCCGGAACGGGCACGCAGGCCAGATACTGTGCGGCTCTGGCGCAAGATCCATACAATAGAAAAACCAGAGTGGACACAACGGTATCACGAAACAGATCCGGATAAAAAAGCGTTTGGTGGCCGCATTGTTATCCGCATGAAAGATGGTTCGGTTATTGCGGATGAGCTGGCTGTTGCCAACGCCCATACGTTAGGGGCAACACCTTGGCAGCGGACTGATTACATTGGTAAGTTTCAGACTCTTTCAGACGGCATTGTTCCCCATAAGGAAGCAGACAGGTTTTTAGAAGTTGTGCAGAACCTGCCAAACCTGAAAGCAGGGGAACTGCATATGCTGGAAATTGCCATTCCAGAGCGTGATATCCGCCAGAACACAGCGGAAGGCATTTTTAATTTCGGGCAGGCCAAACCTGCTGCGGTTGCGGCCACCACCACGGCTCTGGCTTCCTAAACAGGCGATAACGCACAGGAAGGAATAGAACAATGACAACGCATCTGCACAGAAAACCAAAAAAATCTGTTGCGCTGTCAGGCACGGTTGCGGGCAATACGGCGCTCAGCACTGTGGGGCAGAGCGGGAATGATCTGCATTATCGTGGGTACGATATCAAAGACCTTGCGCGCGCCAGCACGTTTGAGGAGGTCGCGCATCTGCTTATCCACGGATATCTGCCCAATAGCGCAGAACTGGAAGCCTATAGGCGGCATCTGGCCAGTATGCGGGATATTCCTGCCATTGTGCGTGCCGCTTTGGAGCGTTTGCCAGCCGCCACGCACCCTATGGATGTTATGCGCACGGCAGTTTCCGTTCTGGGTTGTGCACTGCCAGAACGGAGCGATTGCCCCACCGCAGGCGCACGAGATATTGCAGACAGGCTTGTGGCCTCGTTAGGGTCTATGCTGCTGTATTGGTATCATTTCTCAAACCACGGACGGCGGATAGAGACCAATACGGATGATGAAAGTGTAGGCGGACACTTTTTGCACCTCCTGCATGGTAAAGCGCCATCGGAGGATTGGGTGCAGGCTATGCACACATCCCTTATTTTGTATGCCGAGCACGAATTTAATGCCTCCACATTTACTGCCAGAGTGGTGGCGGGTACTGGTTCGGATATATATTCCGCCGTTACGGCAGCCATAGGGGCGCTGCGTGGCCCCAAACATGGTGGCGCCAATGAAGTGGCGTTGGATATTCAGCAGCGCTATCGCACTGCGGATGAGGCTGAAGAAGATATTCTGCGGCGTTTGGAAAACCGTGAAGTTATCATCGGTTTTGGGCATCCTGTTTATACGATAGCTGATCCGCGTAACGAAATTATTAAGGAAACAGCTCGCAACCTTTCGCGCCGTAATGGCAACATGCGCCTGTATCATGTAGCCGAGCGTATTGAGCGGATTATGGATGAGCAGAAAAAAATGTTCCCTAATCTGGATTGGTTTAGCGCGGTTTCTTACAACGCCATGGGTATTCCTACGGCCATGTTTACACCTATTTTTGTAATTGCCCGCGTAACAGGGTGGTGCGCCCACATTATGGAACAGCGGCAGGATGGTAAAATCATTCGCCCGTCTGCCAATTATGTGGGGCCGGATAATCGGCCTTTTGTGCCCCTGCGTGAACGCGATGGTCTGGAGCATGCAGCATGACATATCTGGTTGGCAAGGATCTGCCACAAACACCAGCCGGGCAGCGCTTTCGCGCTCTGCTGAACAAACAAGGTATTCTGCAAATTCCCGGGGCACATAATGGGCAGGCGGCTTTGCAGGCTAAGGATAATGGATTTCAGGCTCTTTATCTTTCAGGTGCGGCTATGTCTGCCAGCATGGGGCTGCCAGATATGGGTATTATCACCATTGAGGATGCGTGTTTCTTCATCCGCCAGATTGCGCGGTCTTCCGGCCTGCCGCTTTTGGTGGATGGAGATACCGGATACGGTGAAGTACTGAATGTCATGCATATGGTACGGGCTTTTGAAGATTCCGGCGCTGCTGCCGTGCATATTGAAGACCAGATACTGCCCAAAAAATGCGGGCATCTGAACAATAAAAAGCTCGCCTCTCCGCAGGAGATGGCGCAAAAGGTGGCAGCCGCAGCCAAGGCCCGGCGCGATATGCTGATTATTGCGCGCACAGATGCCGCCAGCTCAGAAGGGCTGGATGGTGCCGTGGCCCGTGCCCGCTTGTATTACGAGGCCGGGGCTGATGCCATTTTTCCTGAAGCATTGATTTCTGAAGATATGTTCAGGGAGTTTGTGCGCCGTATGCCAGATGTGCCCCTGCTTGCTAACATGACAGAGTTTGGCCGCTCCCCTTACTTCACGGCATCTCAGTTTGAAGATATGGGATACCGTATGGTCATCTGGCCTGTCAGTTCCCTGCGGGCGGCTAACAAGGCGCAGGAGGATTTGTACAAAACCATTGTGCGCACAGGCGGTACGCAGGACATGCTACCGCGCATGCAAACGCGAGAGGAACTGTACAAAACAATCCGGTATTACGATTATGAATCATTGGACGCAGGCATTGTGGCCACGGTTCTGCCGCACATCGGTCAGGCCGATCGCAACGCCGCCTGAACATTCTCTTTCTATCCCAAACAACAAAAAACAAAAAAGTAAGGGGGACAGAACAATGTCGGAAAACATCACTATCCCACACACGCAGTATGCAGATTACCCGGCCCTGATGCCACCTGCGGAACTGGCCGCCATGCAGTGCTATGCACGCCGAGACCCGGATGGTTTCTGGCTGCAGCAGGCAAAGCGTGTGCACTGGCACCGCAAACCCAAGCATGGTTTTACGGGTAGCTTTACGGATAATGTGTCCATAAGTTGGTTTGAAGATGGCCTTATCAATGCATCTGTGTGCTGTATTGATAAGCATCTGACAGACAAGGCCGATCAGGTTGCCCTTATCAGCCACCGTGAAGGCCGGGCCGAGGCAGAAAAAATTACATATGCCATGCTGCATGAACGGGTTTGCCGCCTGTCCAACGCGCTGGTGCATTTGGGGGTGGAAGAAGGGCACCGCGTTGCCATTTGCCTGCCCATGATTTCAGAAGCCGTGGTGGCCATGTTGGCCTGTGCGCGTATTGGCGCGGTGCATGTGGTGCTGTTTGGTGGTTTTTCGGCAGAAGGTATTGCAGAACGTATTATAGATAGCGGCGCAGTTGCGGTGATTACTGCCAGCGAAAGCATGCGTGGCAACAAGATTGTACCCTTTAAGGCCATTATGGATGAGGCCCTTTGTAAGGCGGGTGCAGAGAGTGGCGTACGTGCTGTTCTAGTTGTGCGCACATCAGATGCGCCTGTTCCGATGCTGCCGGGGAGAGATTACGATTTTCATGATTTTGTAGATTCGTTTGAAGCAGATTTTGTGCCCGTTGTGATGCGGGCAGAAGCACCGCTGTTTATGCTTTATACATCAGGTAGCACAGGCAAACCCAAAGCCGTTGTGCATGCTACTGGTGGTTATATGGTGTGGGCTGCTTACACCATGGGCATGGTGTACCATCATCAACCCGGTGATGTTCTGTGGTGCACGGCAGATGTGGCATGGATAACCGGGCATACATCCGTTGTGTATGGCCCGCTGGCCAATGGTGGCACCACCATGATTTCCGATAGCCTGCCCTCACACCCCGCACCGGGCAGGTGGCTGGATTTGGTGGATGAGCACAAGGTTACCATGCTGTTTACGGCCCCCACAGCCGTACGTGCCATGATGGCCGATGGTGATGATGTTGTGAACGTCCGTAAGTTGGATTCCCTGCGTCTGTTAGGTGTTGCGGGGGAACCCATAAGCCCCGATGCGTGGCTGTGGTATCATGATGTTGTCGGCAAAAAGCGTTGCCCCGTGGTGGATACATGGTGGCAGACAGAAACCGCTGGCATTGTGCTGGGGCCATTGCCCGGTGTGCAGCCGCTTAAACCCGGTTCTGCCAGCACGCCGTTGCCGGGGTTGGAAATGGTGATAGCCGATACGCAGGGCAGGCCGGTGCAGGGGCCTGCGGAAGGCAGCTTGTGCATTGCGCGTTCATGGCCGGGGCAGGCGCGCACAATTTGGAAGGATCATGCGCGCTTCTGCCAGACATATTTTAGTATGGTGCCAGGGCATTATTTCACGGGTGATGGCGCACGGCGAGATGCCGATGGGTATTACTGGATTACGGGGCGCATGGACGATGTTATCAATATTGCAGGGCACCGTTTGGGCACGGCAGAGGTGGAAGATGCGCTGGCAGCAGATCATCGTATTGTGGAATCTGCTGCAGTGGGCATCCCGCACCCGGTAAAGGGGCAGGCGCTGGCAGTATTTGTTATTCAACGCCAGAACGTGGCCACGCAGCTCACAGAAAAGGGTATAAGCCGCCTTATCTCCGGTATGCTGGGGCGTTATGCCACGCCAGAAGCCGTCTATCTGGTGCCGGATCTGCCACGCACGCGTTCTGGCAAGATTGTGCGCCGCCTGCTGCGTAAAATTGCCAGTGGAGAAGTAGAAAATCTGGGAGACCTTTCATCTCTGAATGATCCTTCCATCGTGCGTATGCTGAGTGACAGAGTATGGAGCCACATGGCCTTTGATGAGGATTCTACATCTCGCACGCAGGCCAGAGCCTAACCTTAAAGCGAGATCTTACAAGTTTGCTTCGCGCGGCAAGATGCTTCAGGGCCGAGGGAACCCCTCGGCCCTGTTGTATGTTTTGTTTCTAACAAACGGGTTCATGTGGGTTTATCACGCAAAAATGGGCGCGCTGGCGGGGTCGTGATCTGAGATTCACTGGCTGCTGGATAAGCATGCGTGGCACCATCACGGTAAAAACAGGCTGTAGAACCGGAGCTGTGAATGACCGAGCCTTCTTTTTCGTCTGTAACGCCGTCTGCTTTGCCTGATCAGCCGGTAGATAAAGCAACAGCCCGCCACGTTGTGTTGGCATCTTTTCTGGCGTGGATGCTAGATGCGTGTGATTTTTTTATTGTGTTGTTCACGCTTGATGATGTGGCGCGCAGTTTTAACGTGTCCCTGCAAAGTGTGTTGCTTGCCCCCACACTTACGTTAATGACGCGGCCATTGGGTGCCTTTCTATGTGGGCGCGCGGCAGATAAATATGGCCGTAAGCCGGTGCTTGTTTTAACAATTATTATTTATTCCCTTATAGAATTGGCTTCAGCCTTTGCGCCAACCCTTGTTATATTTTTGGCGCTTCGCACCCTGTTTGGCATTGCACTTGGGGGCGAATGGGGGGTGGGTACATCCCTGATTATGGAAAGCGTGCCCAAAAGCTGGCGTGGTACGGCTTCGGGCATTTTGCAGGCGGGGTATCCTGCGGGGTATTTGCTGGCATCTTTGGTGTTTCTGCTATTGCCGGTTTTAGGCTGGCGCGGTTTGTTTGTGCTGGGCAGTGGGGCTATTTTTTCTGCCCTGTATATCTGGCTGCGTGTGCCAGAAAGCCCGGATTGGCTGGCCCGGCAGAAAGCCGATACACAGCACAAAAATGCAGAAGCGCATCTTGGTTTGTTGGCCATTATAAAAGGCAATGCGGCATTATGTGTTTTTGCCGTGGTGCTGATGGCCGCTTTCAACTTCATGAGCCACGGTTCTCAGGATCTCTACCCCAAAGTGTTTCTGGCGTTGGAACGGCATGTGCCGCCTACGTCCATTACAACAGTGGTTGTGCTGTATAATCTGGCAGCTATTGCGGGCGGGTTGTTTTTTGGGTTTTTGTCGCAAAAAATCGGGCGGCAATATGCCATTGTTCTTGCTGCGGCCTTAACGCTGCCTTTGCTACCGTTATGGACACTCCCTCACTCCCTGTTCTGGCTGGGGTTAGGGGCTGTGTGCATCCAGTTCTGTATTCAGGGCGCGTGGGGCGTGGTGCCTGCCTATTTAAGCGAGCTTTCGCCTCCATCCGTGCGGGCCACGTTTCCTGGCCTTGCTTACCAGTGCGGGAACCTTATTGCTGCCAGTAATGCTTTGTTGCAAACATGGTTTGCTACCCAGTTAGGTATGGGGCTGGCTCCGGCACTGATGTTGGCCGTTGGGGGTGGCGCCGTGGTTGTGCTGGTGCTTACACTCCTTAATGCTCGGCTGTATCCACAACGGATCTAAACAGCGGGTTAAGTGGCAACACGTGGGAAGGAAAAAACGGTTTGGCTTTTATAAGATATCTGGGCGCATGTATGGTGCTGGCTGGTGCAGGGGTGCCATATGCGCAGGCCTATGCAGCAACACCGGCAGAACAGCGGATTATCACGCGCAATGTGCAACCGCGCACGGTACCGCCGCTTGCAAGAGGGCAGGTGCAAGGGGATGATCTGCACGCAAAAGCCCGCCCGGTGGCCTTATCTGCCCTAAGCCTAAAAGCTGCGGTAAAAGTGGCGGACAAGCAGCCATGCCCGGCCAACAGTTTGCTTTTAGGTAAGGATGAAAACCCAACAGCAGGGCAAACCTGCCGTGTAGCCACCTTGGAGGTGAACGCCCCGGATTATCCCGCATTCATCCAGACCCTTGGCAGCCTGATGGCGGAGGATAGTGGTGGGCTGATGGATTTAAACCTTTCTCTGTATCAACTTGTGCCAAATGCGCCAAAGAATGCCCTACCGCAGGTTGTGGTTTCGGGGTACACAGGTGGGGCGCATTGTTGCCAGGCGGCCGCTATTGTAGAGGCCGCCCCGCAAGGCCAATGGCGCGTGCTGGCGCTGCCTGCCCAAAATGGCGGTGGGGAGCCTATCGTGCAGGACGTGGCGCGAGATGGCACTCGCCAGCTTGTTTATACGGATGAACGGTTTGATTACGCCTTTGCCTCTCACGCAGGTTCGGCCATGCCGGTGGTGTTGTATCAGTATCAGGATGGCCAGTTGCAGAATGTTACGGCGCAGCCCCGTTTTGCGGCCTATTTGCGTAACCAGCTTGCGCAGGATTCCGCACAATGGCGCAAAACGGGTGTTACAGAAGTAAACGGCTATCTGGCCGCCTATGTGGCCACCAGCGCGAATATAGGGGAGCTGAACGCAGGCTGGCGTTACATGATGGCGCGCTATGATACGCACTCTGATTTTGCAGAAACATGGTGCGCACTGGATAAAGCCGCATGGCCTCAAAACAAGGATGGTGCATCCTGCCCCAAGCAGTTTGTAAAAACCGTACCGTTTCCGCAAAGTCTGGCGCAATCTTTGGTGCTGTGGGGGTACATCACACCCCAGCAAAGTGCTGCCCTTGGCTATGATGTGGAAAAATTAAAGCAGAACCAGCAGCAGGTTATTGCTGCCACCACCAAGGCGTGGCGCGCTGCACACTAGCTATATCACACTGCCCGCTGGCAGCCAGATTTGTGCCAGAACGGAACACGGCCTAAAACTTGAGTTTATTAAGCTATGTTCTGCCAGCGGGAGTGTAATGGAAGATCTGTTTGAAGGGCATAATGTCGGCACCGCCCGCCCTCTGAAACTTTCAGAAGATGTTGTCAGCACCGCTACCTATGGCGGGCCAGATAAATGCTACCGTTACCGCCTGAAACGGGTGTGGAACCCAACACGCCCGTTGGTTATGTGGCTGATGATGAACCCATCTGTTGCCACAGAATATGGAGATGACCGTACTGTCGCCAAATGCCAGCGCTATGCCCGTGCATGGGGGTATGGCGGTATTTTGGTGGGTAATACTTTTGCGTATCGGTGCACAGATCAGCTTCGGCTGCTGGAAACGCCAGATCCGGTTGGGCCAGAAAATGATAAGGCCTTGCTGGAAATGGCGCAGGAAGCCAATAAAGTGATTGCGGCTTATGGCACACCACACCACAAGGCTCTGCTGGCCCGTGGGCCGGAGGTGGTGCATATGCTCCAAAAACACGGCATTACGGTGGATGCGCTGCGGCTGAGCAAAACAGGCCGACCATGCCACCCGCTGTACCTGCCCGCCAGCCTGTTGCCGGAGCCCTTGCCGAAAAGCTAAGTACAGGAAACGGAAAGCAGCTTTCTGCCCATGTGTATTGACGCCCGGCCTCGTTCGGTATCCGATACACATAGAGGTGTTTGAGTTCTGCACCCAATGCCTGCCATATTATAAAATCAGGCGTGTGGTGCAGCAAAGTTAAGGGAAATATGGATATTATGGCCTTACAGAACACGCAGGGTGCCGCAGGTGGTTATCTGGCATCTGCCGAATTTGCCACCATGCTGGATAAGCTGGGTGAAGTGGCAGCGCGCACGGGCTTGAACGTGGCCCACGGCCAGCAGGTTATTATTACCGCCCCCCTTCATGCCGTGCCGCTGGTGCGCCGGATTACGGAGCACGCGTACAAGGCTGGGGCCTCGCTCGTCAGCACCTTTTATTCGGATGAGGAAACCACGCTGGCCCGTTATAAATACGCGGCGGAAGATACGTTTGATACCGCAGCAGGCTGGCTTGCTGGCGGAATGACAGAAGCCTTCCGTAATGGCGCTGCGCGTATGGCCATTACGGGTTCTAACCCCGCATTGCTGGCAGGGCAGAACCCAGAGCGTATTTCCCGCGCCAGTAGGGCCAATTCCCGCGTGAACCGGCCTGCTATGGAAATTATTACCAATTTTGATGTGAACTGGTGCATTGTCGCGGCGGCTTCTCCGGCATGGGCGGCACAGGTATTTCCGGATCTGCCGGTTGATCAGGCAGTAGAAAAACTGTGGCAGGCTATTTTTTCTGTTTCGCGCATTACGGGTGAAAACCCGGTGGCGGATTGGGAGGCCCACAATGCCGTTTTGCACCGCCGCGCCACGTTTTTAAATAATGCCCGATACAGTGCGCTGCATTTTAAAGGCCCCGGCACAGACCTGATGGTGGGGCTGGCAGATGGGCACGAATGGGCAGCCGGTGCGGAAAAAGCCGGAAACGGCATTGTGTGCAACCCCAATATTCCAACCGAGGAAGTGTTTACCACACCACACCGCCTTAAGGTGGATGGCACGGTGGCGGCCACCAAGCCGCTTTCACACCAAGGCACGTTGA
The DNA here is from genome assembly GCF_003323795.1 of Acetobacter sp. JWB. Lineage (NCBI taxonomy): Bacteria > Pseudomonadati > Pseudomonadota > Alphaproteobacteria > Acetobacterales > Acetobacteraceae > Acetobacter > Acetobacter sp. JWB. The sequence goes on from NZ_CP030871.1 coordinate 420,275, forward strand.
TTGAGGATATTCGCGTAAGGTTTGAAGCCGGACGCATTGTGGAAATGCACGCCAGCAAGGGTGAAGATGTGCTGGCCCGTGTGCTGGATACGGATGAAGGCGCGCGCCGTTTGGGGGAAGTGGCGCTTGTGCCCAATTCTTCCCCTATTTCGCGCAGTGGTATTTTGTTCCAGAACACATTGTTTGATGAAAACGCCGCCAGCCATATCGCATTGGGGCAATCTTACACCAAATGTATGCGCGATACGGCTGGGTTGGATGAGGCCGCATTGGCTGCACGCGGGGCCAATAGCAGCATGATCCATATAGACTGGATGATTGGTTCTGGTGAAATTGATGTGGACGGCATGGATGCCAAAGGCGAACGCGTGGCATTGATGCGCAAAGGTGAATGGGTGATAGAAGCATGAGAAATACTCTAAAACTTTCCTTCCGCTCTGCTCTGTTGGGTGCCATGGGGGCTGCGGCGCTTGTGGTTGGCACGGCGGCACAGGCGCAAACTGTTTCCACCGGCGGCAATGGTGCGCCCAATTTAACACCAGAGCAGGTAGCCACCTTGCAGCATGATATGGATACCGCGCTGCATTACCATCTGGCTCCAAACGTGTTGCCGCGTTTAACCACAGCGTTAAAGGAAATTCAGGCAGCAGGTATTCAGCCCCCCTCACGTTTTGGCATGTCTTTGGATCAGCAGATCGCGCTTGTGCAGCAGGTGCCGGGTTTGGAGCCAATTTTGCAAAAGAATGGTTTTTCAGCGCATGATTTTGTGATGAGCCTGACCTGTGTGGGCCTAACGGGCAGCTTGATGAACGTGCCTGCCAACCCCAGCAATACCAAAATGCCACAGCCCGAACCTGCCAATGTTGCTATTCTTAAATCCAACCCGCAGGATTTGCAGAATTTGGTAACAGTTCTGCGTTCGGCTCATCAGTCTGGTGGTGCGCTTTCGCACTAATCTCATACATATTGGTGTACAAAAAATGGCAGGTTTTTCCTGCCATTTTTTGTTTGTGACGTTTTAATTTTTCTTCTGGTGCGGTTTGGTATGGCATGTTTCGGGCTTGGGCAGATCAAGCGCATGTAATGTGCCCTTCATGCGGAAATCTCCAAAATCCAGCGTCAGATTATCGGAAACACCATTGGCAAAATAACGCATGCCAATTTCATATTCTGGCATCATATTGGGGGGCGTGCGTGCAAAAAAGGCCACATGCACGCGGCCAGATTGCAAGGCGTTCAGGGCGGCAAAATCCGTTGTGGGCGTTGTATTGCCCCAGCCCAAAAGGGTGATGTACGTATCGGCTGCGCCATCTGGTGATGTGCCATCAAAAATAGGTGCCGAAATCTCGGTTTTTCCGCTTCGGGCTGCATCTAAAATGGAAACTGTATGCTGGATGGGAAACAACGTGCCAGCCGGAAGTGTAAGCGTTTTGGCTAAAGGTTTTTCATAATGTGCTGTGCCAGAACCATCCGCATGCAGCGTTGCTTCCCCCCGGATGTTTTGGAGCAGCTTGCCGTTAGATGTTTCCATGGTGCGAAAGATCAGGCTGTGCCCATCGGCACTTTCAAAGGTAGAATAGTCAGACACCATATGCTCCACGCCGTTCTGGCGTGTTACACTTTGAATATCCAATCGCTGTTGGGTGGACCATCCGCTGCATCCATGCCGCACGCTGTAAAGCATGGTGCCCGTGGCAGAAAGCGTTTTGCCGCCAGAGGCTTCTGTGAGCGTAAGATCATACACCGCGCGTTGCGAGGCAATCTGGCGAGTATCTGTATCGGAAAAAGATGGCGCAGTGTTGGGCGTAATACTGGCGTGCGTATCGGCTGAGGTTGTGCTTTGCGTAACCGTGCCAGAAGGCACCACCGCTCCGGCTGTTTGGGCATGTGCCATTTGTGGGGGCAAGGCCACCACGCCACCAACCAGCACAAATGCAATGGCTCTGCTTACTGCACTGCAAGCGTATCCTTGCCTCAAGAAAAAACTGCGGGCAGGGGGCGTGTAAGAAGGCAGGCGGCGTAAACGTCTCATACCCGGTACAAAAAAACATCCGGCGCGGTCTTGCAACCACCCGGATGTTAAAAGGGCCGTGGTGTGGCCCTTTTGCATGCAGATGTGAAGGCCAGATCAGTCTTTCTTGACAGCGGGCTTCAGGTTCAGCGCTAGGGAGAGTTCCTTCAGGCGTTCCGGCGGAACAGGGGCCGGGGCACCCATCATCAGGTCTTCACCCTGCTGGTTCAGCGGGAACAGAATAACTTCACGAATGTTCGGCTCATCTGCCAGCAGCATCACAATACGATCCACACCGGGGGCGGAACCACCATGCGGCGGCGCACCGTAGCGGAAGGCGTTGAGCATACCGCCAAAGCGGGCTTCCACTTCGCTTTCTGGGTAACCGGCAATTTCAAAGGCGCGGATCATCACATCCGGCAGATGGTTGCGGATAGCACCGGAGGAAAGTTCAATGCCGTTACACACAATGTCATACTGGTAAGCGAGAATATCCAGCGGGTTCTTGGTGTTTAGCGCTTCCAGACCACCCTGCGGCATGGAGAACGGGTTGTGTGAGAAGTCAATCAGCCCTGTTTCTTCATTCAGCTCATACATCGGAAAGTCCGTGATCCAGCAGAAACGGAAGGCATCCTTTTCAATCAGATCCAGTTCTTCAGCAATGCGGGTGCGCACAAGACCAGAGAACTTGGCCACATCATGCCCTTTGCCAGCAGCAAAGAACACGGCATCACCGGGCTTCAGCCCCAGTTTGGTGCGAATGGTTTCCACACGGTCGGCTTCAAGGTTTTTGGCAATCGGGCCTTGGCCGCCTTCTTCTGCAAAGGTGATGTAACCTAAGCCACCAGCACCGTTTTCACGCGCCCAAGCGTTTAGCTTGTCATAGAAGGAGCGGGGGCGGCCACCAGCGCCGGGGGCCGGAATAGCGCGCACTTCCCCACCATCGGCGGCAATGCGGGCAAACAGGCCAAAGCCGGAACCGGCAAAATCTTCTGTTACATCGGTAATCAGCAGCGGGTTGCGCAGGTCTGGCTTATCGGAGCCATATACCTTCATGGCGCGGGCATAGGGGATACGCTCAAACGGTGCGGTGCTAACAGCGCGGCCCTTGCCAAATTCCGTAAACAGGCCAGACATCACTTCTTCCAGAACGGCAAAAATTTCGTCCTGCGTGGCAAAGGCCATTTCAAAGTCGAGCTGGTAGAACTCACCGGGGGAACGATCCGCGCGGGAGGCTTCATCACGGAAGCACGGAGCAATCTGGAAGTAGCGGTCAAACCCCGCCACCATGGCAAGCTGCTTGAACTGCTGTGGGGCCTGCGGCAAAGCGTAAAACTTGCCCGCATGGGTGCGGGAAGGCACCAGAAAGTCACGCGCACCTTCGGGGGAGGATGCTGTTAGGATCGGGGTCTGGAACTCGGTAAAGCCCAGATCCGTCATGCGGCGGCGCATACTGGCAATAATGGCGGAGCGCAGGCGGATGTTGGCGTGCACTTGTTCGCGCCGCAGATCAATATAGCGGTAACGTAGGCGCAGCTCGTCAGAATAATGTTCCTGCCCGGCAACCTGAAGTGGCAGCACAGCGGCGGAGGACTGAACAATCAGCTCACGCGCGCGCACTTCAATATCACCGGTGGCCAAGTCCGGGTTGCGGGTGGTTTCATCACGCAGCACCACATCACCGGTTACGGTTATCACGCTTTCTACGCGCAGGTGTTCGGCGGTTTCCATAACGGGGGAACCGGCGGGTATCACAATCTGTGTCAGGCCTGTTTCATCGCGCAGGTCAATAAACAGCAGCCCGCCGTGGTCCCGCTTGCTATGCACCCAGCCGGACAGGCGCGCGGTGGTGCCGGCATCGCTGGCGCGAAGGGCCGAACAGCTGTGGGAACGGTAAGGATGCATGGTCTTGTCCTGAAATCTGGCCCGGCGTTGCAGCAGGGGCGGTTTTTGGCAATGATTCCGTTGTGCCCGGAGGAAGCAGGGGAGCAGCGCTTATGTCAAGGCCACACTGTAATCTTGCGTCTTATAAGGTGCCTTGCCCGCGCACGCAGCTACGTAAATCTGCGGCTAATGCGGCAATGGCTTCTGGCCGCGCATCCCACGCAAACATAAAGCGGCAGATACCCCCAAAAAATGTGTAAAACCGCCAGCCTCTGGCCCGCAATTCGTTCATGACAGGTTCGGGCATGAGCAAAAACACGGCGTTGGATTGCACGGGCCATGCTTGTTTAACAGAGGGCATATCTTCTACCGCCTGTGCAAATTGGCGTGCGCTGGCATTGGCGTGGCGCGCGTTGTCCAGCCATGCGCCACTATGGATCATGGCCAGCCACGGTGCGGACAGAAAGCGCATTTTAGAGGCCGTTTGCCCGCTTTGTCTGGCGCGTTCGGCAAAGCCCTGCGCCATGCTGCGTTTAAAAAACACCACGGCTTCCCCCATGGCCATGCCGTTTTTGGTGCCTCCAAAACTTAGGGCATCCACACCGGATTGCCATGTCATGGCGGCGGGTGTGCAGCCCAGTGTGGCAATGGCGTTGGCAAAACGTGCGCCATCCATATGTAGCCGCAACCCATGATCGTGGCAGGCATTGGCAATGGCCCGAATCTCATCCACCGAATACACAAGCCCGTTTTCTGTGGGTTGCGTAATGGTTACCACTGCGGGGGTGGAAGCCTGCGGGCTGCTGGCGCGGCGGGCAGCCAGTTTTATGGCCTCTGGGGTTAGCTTACCGTCTGGGGTAGGGGGCGTTATCAGCTTGGCGCCGCCGGTAAAAAACTCTGGGGCGCCGCGCTCGGAGGTTTCAGCATGTGCAACTTCCGAGGCAATAATGCTGCAATAAGGTGGGCACAGCGTTGCCAGCGCCAGCGCATTGGCTGCGGTGCCAGTGAGCACAAAAAACACTGCGGCTTCAGGCGCTTCCAACACATCCGCCACAGCTTTGGCGGCAAGGCGTGTCCATGCGTCATCCCCATATGCGGGGGTGGATCCCTTGGCCGCGCGGCTTATGGCTTCCAGCGCCTGCGGGCACAGGCCGGCATAATTATCACTGCCAAACTGTTGTGGCGGCGTGGTGGTTTGCGGCAGGGGCATAAGCGGCTTCTCCGGCAAGGGCTGTGGGCAACAGGTGCCAAAGCCTGCCCTATAGCACAAGCTATACCTTGCTCATGCACAGCTTTTGCTGTAAGGCGCTGCCACTGCGTGGGCACCCCTGGAGGCCTGCGTGATTAAGTTTTTTATGGAGAAGTCAACGTGTCCAAGATTACATCTATCGAAGCTTCGGCGCGCGCGAAGGCTGGTAAGGGGGCAGCGCGGGCAACGAGGCGTGCAGGGCTTGTGCCCGGCGTTATCTACGGCGGCAAGCAGGAACCCACCCTTATTGCTATTGACCCGCGCATTATCATTAAGGGCATTCAGGCCTCTGGCTGGCGCTCTCGCGTGTATGAAATCAAGGTTGATGGCAAGGCAGAACGCGCTCTGGTGCGTGATGTGCAGCTGCACCCCGTGAAGGACAGCCCTGTTCACGTTGACTTCCTGCGTCTGGCCGCTGGCTCCCGCGTGCATGTTGAAGTGTCTGTTCACTTCGAAAATGAAGAAACATGCCCCGGTATCAAGCGTGGCGGCGTGCTGAACGTTGTACGCCACACCATTGAAGTGGACGTGCCAGCAGACAACATTCCGGAATTCTTCACCGTTGATCTGTCCAAGCTGGACATTGCAGACAACGTGCGTTGGGAAGATGTGCAGGGCACCGCAGGCGTAACCCCGCTGACCCACGAAGAAAACTTTGTTGTGGCTTCTATTGCTGCACCAAGCGTGGACACCACGGAAGGTGAAGCAGCAGCTACGGAAGAAGCTGCTTCCTGATCGGAAGCCGGTTTATTCGGGTTGTTTATTAGGCATGGGGGGTGCGTGCAGATGCGCGTGCCCCCTGTGCTGTTCATAACGTTAGGTGGAATCAGCAATGCTGCTCTGGGTCGGGTTGGGCAATCCCGAATCCTCCATGCGTCGGCACCGGCACAATGTTGGCTTTATGGCAGTAGAAGCCATAGCCCGTAAGTACGGGTTTACGCCGTGGCGCAACCGCTTTAAGGGCGAAGTTGCGGAAGGCCGCATAGGCAGGCAGAAAGTTCTGCTGCTACTGCCCATGACCTACATGAACAAATCGGGTGAAAGTGTGCAGGAAGCCGCCGCTTTTTACAAAATCGCACCCGAAAATATTACCGTTTTTCATGATGAGCTGGATCTGGCGCCGGGCCGTCTGCGCATAAAGCGTGGGGGAGGGGCTGCGGGGCACAATGGTTTGCGCTCTACAGATAAAATGTTGGGCACGCCGGAATATTGGCGTGTACGCATAGGCATTGGCCACCCCGGCGTAAAAGAGCGGGTGCATGGCTGGGTGCTAGGCAATTTTACGGAAACAGACCGGCAGGAATGGTTGGAACGGCTGCTTGATCGCATGGCCGATGCCGCCCCCCTGTTGGCAGATGGGCGGGCAGACCAGTTCATGACAAAGGTTGCACTGCCGGAAGGGAGCAAGGGCTGATGGGTTTTAACTGCGGTATTGTCGGGCTGCCCAATGTGGGTAAATCTACGCTGTTCAACGCGCTTACGGCCACGGCCACGGCGCAGGCGGCCAATTATCCGTTCTGCACGATTGAGCCCAATACAGGCCGCGTGGCTGTGCCAGACCCCCGGCTGGACAAGTTGGTGGAAATTGGCAAATCACAGCGTGAAGTGCCCACCAGCCTTGAATTTGTAGATATTGCGGGCCTTGTGCGCGGTGCCTCCAAGGGTGAAGGGCTGGGCAACCAGTTTTTGGCCAACATCCGTGAGGTGGACGCTATTATTCATGTGCTGCGCTGTTTTGAGGATGATGACATCACCCACGTTGAAGGTGGCGTGGATCCTGTGCGTGATGCCGACATTATTGAAACGGAGCTGATGCTGGCGGATCTGGATTCGCTGGAAAAACGTCTGCCCAATCTGGAAAAGCGCGCCCGCAACCGGGATGCCGAAGCCACAGCCCAGCTTGCCGTTATGGAACCGCTGATGGAAGCGCTGCGAGAAGGCCGCCCGGCCCGCACCGCCATTCCGGCGGGGGAAGAAGAAGCCGTGCGCCGCCTGCAACTGCTCACCACCAAACCGGTGCTGTATGTGTGCAATGTGGATGAAGACTCGGCCGCAACAGGCAACGCATTCTCTGCGCAGGTGCAGGCCAAGGCTGCGGCGGAAGGTGCCGCTGCCGTTATTGTATCTGCCGCGATTGAAGCCGAAGTCAGCCAGCTTGAAAATGAAGAACGGCGCGAGTTTCTGGAAGGTCTGGGCCTGAATGATAGCGGGCTGGATAGGGTTATTGCCGCTGGTTACAAGCTTTTGGGTTTGTGCACCTACTTTACCGTAGGCCCCAAGGAAGCTCGTGCTTGGACAATTACCGCAGGCACCAAGGCCCCGCAGGCCGCCGCCGTTATTCACAATGATTTTGAACGCGGCTTCATTGCATGTGAAACTGTCGCGTATGATGATTACGTTCAGTATGGTGGGGAAGCTGGCGCCAAGGAAGCCGGACGCCTGCGCATTGAAGGGCGTGATTACGTAGTAAAAGATGGTGATGTGCTGCTGTTCCGCTTTAACGTCTAACATCCAGCGCACAACCACATAAATAAGAGCTTGATGGCCTGCCCGCACCGGCAGGCCAGATAGAAAAGATGGAGATAGGAACGCCGTTATGAACGCGGAGGGTGAGAGTAAGCTGCAAGGGGTTACAACGGCTTCGGCTAAACCCGTGCAGGATGTTCCAGCGCAGGCACAGGGGCAGGGGTCAATGGCCGTTTTAGCCCATCGTGCGCGGCTGGCGGCCCGCACACTGGCGCAAAGTTCTTCCGCCACGCGGGATAAAGCCCTATGGGCTGCCGCTGCGGCTTTGCGTGAGGCTACTCCTGCTATTTTGGAAGCCAATGCGCAGGATCTTGCTGCCTCCACCGCCAATGATGCGTTCCGTGATCGGCTGACCCTTACACCCGAACGGGTGGAAGCCATGGCGCGTGGTTTGGAAGAAATTGCAGATCTTCCAGACCCCGTAGGCCGTGTGCTGGAAGAGTGGACACGCCCCAACGGCTTGCGCATTCGCCGCGTTGCAACCCCTGTGGGCGTTATTGGCATGATTTATGAAAGCCGGCCCAATGTGGGAGCAGATGCCGCCGGGCTGTGCATGAAATCTGGCAATGCCGTGTTGTTGCGTGGTGGCTCAGAAAGTCTGAACAGTGCGCGTGCTATTCATGCTGCTATGCAGGCCGGGCTGCGTTCTGCTGGCTTGCCAGAAGATGCCGTACTGATTGCCCCAGATGCAGATCGCGCCCATGTGGCGGAAATGCTCACGGCCTCTGGCCAGATTGATCTGATTATCCCGCGTGGTGGGCGCTCATTGGTAGAGCGTGTCCAGCGCGAGGCCCGCGTGCCTGTGCTGGCCCATGCTGAAGGGCTGTGCCACACTTACATCCATTCTGCCGCAGATTTTGCTATGGCGCGCCGCATTGTGCTGAACGCCAAAATGCGCCGCCCCGGCATTTGTGGCTCTACCGAAACGCTGCTGATGGATGCCGCCATTGCCGCTGCGCTGCTGCCGCAAATTGTGGCGGATCTGGCAGAAAAAGGCTGCACCTTTAAGGCGGATGCCGCAGCACGCGCCATTGTGCCCGATCTCCCCGCAGCAACGGCAAAAGACTTCGCCACAGAATGGCTGGATGCGGTGTTGAACATTGCCGTGGTGGATGGTGTGGATGAAGCGCTGGACCACATTGCACAATATGGTTCATCCCACACAGAAGCTATTGTAACGGCGGATGAAAACATGGCCATACGGTTTATGAACGGTGTTTCCAGCGCAGTGGTGATGTGGAATGCCTCGACCCAGTTCTGTGATGGCGGAGAGTTTGGCTTTGGTGCGGAAATTGGCATTGCCACAGGTCGCTTCCATGCTCGCGGCCCGGTGGGCGTAGAGCAGTTAACAACCTTCCGTTACGAAGTGATTGGCACCGGGCAGGTACGTCCCTGATTTTTTCGGCCATGCAGCCAACCGCACAGGGCGTGCAGGTGCAGCAACAGGCAGCTCCGCTTACAGAGCCTTGCTTGCATGGCACTGTTATTCCCACTTGGGGGGATAACAGATGCCTGCGTATTGGGCTTTTGGGGGGGTCTTTCAACCCCGGTCATAAAGGACACCAAGCCATTGCGCAGCGTGCGCTGGCGGTGCTGGGGTTGGATCAGGTGTGGCTTATGGTTTCACCCGGTAACCCGCTTAAAGATGGACGGTCGGATATGGCCGCTTTGCCCGTACGCTTGGCCACGGCCCGCCAACTGGCGGATGGGCGGCGCATTATTGCCACGGATATAGAAAACCGAATCGGCACACGTTATACGGTGGATACGGTGCGGGTGTTGCAAATGCGTTTTCCGCGTGCGCGGTTTGTGTGGCTAATGGGCGCAGATGGTCTGGCCACCTTACCACGCTGGAAAAACTGGCGGCAGCTTGTGCATAGCGTGCCAGTGGCGGTTTTTCCCCGTCCGGGGCAAAATGTGCGGGCCTTGCATGGGCTTGCGGGGCGGTATCTGGCCCGCTGGCGGGTGCCTGCATGGCGTGCGCATGCCCTTGCGGAACTTTCTCCCCCGGTGTGGGCTTTTCTTCCGGGGGCACAAAACAGTATATCTGCAACAGCTATTCGTCAGCAGGGCGGATTCAATGCCGCTGCAGGCCAACCCCATACCCCCAATACGCTTTAAAGATCAGGAGAACGGTCATTCCTACCAAGCCCCCCGCCGAAACATCAGCACGTTCCCGCACGGCTGCCACGTCCACCAAGGGGCGGGCCGCTCCGGCGCGTGCTGCAACCACTGCCGGGGCTGCTGCGCCCGGTTCTGTACGTAAAAAAGCCGCGGCTGCTGGCCCCAAGGCCACCACCAAGCGCGAAGCCGTGGCCCCGGATATGCTGGAGCAATCTCTGGCCCTCATCACTGCCAGCCTTGAAGATGACAAGGCCGAAGATATTGTGGTGATCGATCTGGCAGGCCGTGCCTCTTTTGCAGATCGGATGGTCATTGCCACAGGTTTGGCAGACCGTCAGATTTCCGCCATGGCGCAGCATATTGAACGCAAGCTGCGTGATATAGGCATCAAACGCGTGATGGTGGAAGGCGCAAACGGCTCAGACTGGGTGCTGCTGGATACGGGTGATATTGTGGTGCACCTGTTCAAGCCGGAAGCACGTACGCTGTATGGGCTGGAAAAAATGTGGGGCAAGGAACTGGATGAAGGCGCGGAAGGCAACGTTACCCGCCTGTAATCGCCCAGTTTATAATGTTATTCTCTGATTTTTCAGTATGCATGAGTGCGCTGGCATGAGGCTGGTGGCTATCGGGCGGATGAAGGATAAATCCGAGCGGGCGCTGGTGGAACGCTACCTCAAGCGCCTGCGCCCCAAGCTGGATATTATAGAACTGCCAGATGGGCGCGGCAGCCCGGATGAGATCAAGCGGCGCGAGGCCCAAGCCATTCTGGCAGCCTGCCCCGCGCAAAGCCATGTTGTGGTGCTGGATGAAGCCGGGCGCAATTTCAGCAGCCCGGATTTTTCTAACGCCGTGCAAGGCTGGTTGGCGGCGGGCCGCACGCCCTGTTTTGTTATTGGCGGGGCGGAGGGGCTGGATGCCTCGGTTATCCAGCGGGCCGATGCTTCTATGTCCTTTGGCACACTCACATGGCCGCATATGCTGGTGCGCATTATGTTGGTGGAGCAAATCTACCGTGCGCAGGCCATTGCGGCGGGGCATCCGTATCATCGTTCCGGGCGGCCATAAGGGGGTGTTGGCTGCTTTTATGGTATGGCGGCAGTGATACGCAGGCCCTGCCCGCATGGGCGCAGACCTGATAGCGTCCGGCCTTTCGTGAACAGACCGGACTGAAGATACATGACAGACGTTCTCTACACTCCGGATGCCCTGCGGCAATTGCAGCACAATGGCAACGCCGTTCTGATAGATGTGCGTTCGGAAGAAGATTTTGCCAAAGGGCATATTCCCGGTGCCGTCAATATGCCGGATATTTTTACCTATCTGGCAGAAACATCAGAAAGCGGGTTGGCCAGCCTGCAACAAAAGTTTTCATCGCTGTTTGCGCAATATGGTCTGGATGGCAGCAAAACAGCCGTTGTGTATGAAGATGCCCTGCATACACGTTATGGTGCCTCCTGCCGTGGATACTGGATTTTGCAGTATCTGGGTTACCCCAAGGTAGGTATTCTGGATGGTGGGCTGCGGGCATGGTTGGCCTCTGGCGGCGCACTTACGCAGGATATCACGCATCCAGCCCCCACGCAGTTTCCGCTGGCTATTCACCATGCACTTATGGCCACGCGGCAAGATGTGTTTGCAGCCCTTACCAACCCATCCATCAAACTGCTGGATAACCGCGATAAGGTGGAATGGCTGGGTGAAAGTTCATCTCCTTACGGGGTGGACTTTGCGCCGCGCAAAGGGCGCATTCCCGGTGCTGTGTGGATAGAGTGGTATAGCTTCATGCACACGCAGGATCAGGAAGCACGTTTTAAAACGCCGGAAGATATTCGGGCCTTGGCGGCAACACGTAACTTGTACCCGGATGATGATATTATCATCTACTGTTTTAAGGGCGCACGCGCAGCCAATACCTATGTGGCGCTGGCTTCTGCCGGATTTACCAAGCTGCGCATTTATATGGGATCATGGAACGAGTGGTCTCGCCATGCGGATATGCCCATAGAAGATGGTCTGCCACGGGCATCTGTGCCGTATCGCCCGCAGCAGGGCTAAGGCGGTTAGAGGTTTTCCGAATCTGCAAAGGGGGCGGTGTCATGCTGGCGTTGCTCCCACTTGCGGCAGGCCGTGCGCAACACCGTTACAAACCGCGTAACCAGCGGCATGTTCTGCCCGGTGCGTATGGCAACCGCAAGCGTGGCGCGGGGGGCTGGTTCGCTAATGGCATGAAACGTTACCCCGCCTGCATGAATCTGGCTGAGCGAGCGCGGCACAACAGAAACCCCAAGCCCCGCTGCCACCAAAGGCACGGTGCCTGCAATTTGTGGGGCCTGCTGCCCCATTGTAGGGGTAACGCCAGCAAGCTGATAAGCCGACAAAATAGCATCATGAAAGCCCGGCCCCAACTCACGCGGGAAGATAATTAGCGGATCATCCGCCACCATATCCAAACTGATCACCGGCTCCTTTGCCAGCCTGTGCCCGCGGGGCAGGGCAATAACCGTAGGTTCATCCAGCAGATGAAAAACCGAAAGGCGTGAGGGGTCGGTAAACGGCGGGCGGATAATGGCAATATCCACGCTGGGTTCGTGCAATGCTGCGCAAAGGGCAGGGGTGTTGCTTTCTTCCAAAGAGAGGGTGACATCGGGCGCCATTTCCCGAAACCGGCGGATGGTGAGCGGAATAACCGGCAACAGTGGCACAGCCCCCGCCAGCCCAACGCGAATATGCCCTCTTTCCCCCCGCGCCAAACCTTCTGCCGTGGAAAGAAATTGTGCCTGCAAATCCAAAATTGTGCGGGCACGGGGCAAAAGCACTTCGCCAATTTCTGTCAGCTTCATGCCACGAGTCTGCCGCTCAAACAGCGTTACGCCCAAATTGCGCTCAAGCTGGCGGATTTGCTGGCTAAGTGGGGGTTGCTCAATACCCAGTGCCTCTGCGGCACGGGTAATGCTGCCATGCTCAGCAACGGTTACGAAGTAGCGCAGGTGCCTGATATCCATATGGTATATGTAATACATATGGATAACGTGTTCAATATATATTGGAAGACTGGCTGCCACTGTTATAACGTGCGTGCGAAACGAACTTAAACCACCATGCGTTTGTGGGAGTATGCAGCATGAAAAAACAGTCGGTGATGGACATGGATGTCCGCTCTTCTGCCCTTGGTAACGGCGTGCTGAAAAAGCCTGTTACAAACCGTTTGTACCAGACCTCTACCATGGCAGCCCTGCTGGATGCGGTGTATGATGGTGAAACCACGCTGGATGAACTGCTCCAGCACGGTAACTTCGGCCTTGGCACCTTTAACGCACTAGATGGCGAAATGATTGTGACGGACGGCGTTGTGCGCCAGTTTCGTGCAGAAGGTTTGGCCGCAGAAGTGCCCGGTTCTCTTAAAACGCCTTTTGCATGCGTAACTTATTTTGAACCGGAAAAAAAAGTTACCATCGATTCCCCCAAAACCAAGGAAACGTTTGAAGAGCTGGTGGATAGCCTGCTGGGTAACCCCAACCTGTTTGGCGCTATTCGCTTTACGGGTGAATTCCAGCGCGTTGATACCCGCACGGTGTTCTGCCAGTGCAAGCCGTATCCGCATATGTTGGAAGTGGTGAAAAAGCAGCCCACCTGCACCATGGAAAACGTTATGGGCACCATGATTGGCTTCCGTACCCCGGTTTACATGCAGGGCGTGAATGTTGCGGGCTACCACCTGCACTTCCTTTCTGAAGATAGAAAACGTGGCGGGCACGTTACAGAATATCGCCTTGTGCGCGGTCAGCTTGAAGTGGCCTCCATTTCCGATCTGGAAATTCAGTTGCCCCGTACGGAACAGTTTGCCAAGGCGGATCTGAACCCCGAAAGCCTGAGCGAAGCGATCCGTATTGCTGAAGGCGGCTGAGCCTCCATTCGCTGAATATTTTTAACGGGGCTGCTGAAAAACAGCTTTCTGACAGCCCAGTTTTTGCAGGACAGAACTCAAATGACCAATCCGGCAGACAACGCCGCTCAGTGCGGTGCGGAGCTTATTGTCAAAAATCTGGAAGCCCACGGCGTTAAGCACGTGTTCGGTATTCCGGGTGCTAAGGTGGACCGTCTGTTTGATGCGCTGGTGGATTCCTCTATCACCACCGTTGTCACGCGGCATGAACAAAACGCAGCTTTTATTGCAGGTGGCCTTGGCCGTCTGACAGGTAAGGCAGGCGTGTGCATTGCCACATCCGGCCCCGGTGCTTCCAACTTTGTAACCGGCCTTGCCACCGCCAATTCAGAAGGCGACCCGGTGCTGGCTATTGGTGGCGCCGTAAAACTGGCCGACCGTCTGAAGCTGACGCACCAGACCATGGATACGGTCAACCTGTTTAAGCCTATCACCAAATACAGTGTAGAGCTGACAACCCCGGTTGCGATTTCTGAAGTGATGGCCAATGCTTTCCGCTTTGCAGAAGGTGGCCGCCCCGGTGCAGCTTTTGTCAGCACGCCTATGGATGTGCTGTCCATGCCTGCACAGGCGCCGGTTCTGGCTGGCCGTCCGCTGCCGCGCGTTGGCGGTGCCCCGGCTGATGTGATTGCAGAAGCCGCAACCATGCTGAAAAACGCCAAGCGTCCTGTGGTTCTGTTGGGCATGCTGGCCAGCCGCCCAGATGTGGCAGATGGCGTGCGCGCTTTTGTAAAAGCAACAGGCGTGCCGGTTGTGGGCACCTATCAGGCTGCGGGTGCGGTTTCTGAAGATCTGGTGGATCGTTTTGGTGGCCGCGTTGGCTTGTTCCGTAACCAGCATGGTGACCAGCTTCTGCACGAAGCCGATGTGGTTGTGGCTATTGGCTACAACCCGGTAGAATACGATCCGTGGCTGTGGAACGTGAATGATGACCGCAAGATCATTAACGTAGATATCGTTCCCGCGGAACTGGATAACGCCTACGTTCCAGCTATTGAGCTGATTGGTGAAATTGCGCCAACACTTACAGTGCTGGCAAAAGATGCAGGCAAGCTAACCCGTGCGCCAGAACTGGAAACTGTTCTGGAAGGCTACAAAAAAGCCCGTACCACCGCGCTGCTGGAAGCCCGCAGCACCAGCAACAATGCCGTGCACCCGCTCCAGATCGTGCGTGAGCTGGAACAGTTTGTAACCCCGGATATGACACTGTGCCTGGATATGGGCACCTTCCATATCTGGCTGGCACGTTATCTGCTGTCCTTCCGGGCGCGCCAGGTGCTTATTAGTAATGGTCAGCAAACAATGGGTGTGGGCCTGCCGTGGGGTATTGCCGCAAGCCTGCTGAACCCGGCGCAGAAAGTGCTGTCCATTTCTGGTGATGGTGGCTTCATGATGTCCAGCATGGAACTGGAAACGGCTGTGCGCCTGAAGTGCAACCTGATCCACATGGTTTGGATTGATGAAGCCTATAACATGGTGGAAATGCAGGAACAGAAGAAATATGGCCGTGGTTCCGGCGTGAACTTTGGCCCCATTGATTTTGCAAAATATGCAGAATCCTGTGGCGCAACGGGCATTAACGCCACCACGGAAGACGAAGTGCGTCAGGCCCTGCGCACGGCTATGGATGTAGAAGGCCCGGTGGTTATTGCTGTGCCGGTAGATTATTCTCACAACCATTTGCTCATGCAGCCATTGGCTCAGTTGGGTGAAACGAGTGCCGCAGCGTAAAGCTGCGCAAAAAACGCAGGCCAGATTTTTCTGCTGATGTGCGCGCCGCCTGTTTTGCAAAATGCCATATTTTGTTATAACAAGCGGCGTAGCAGTTCAGGCTGCCAGAAAGGGCAGCGCAGCATGACAGAAATCCGGGCCAGCAATGCAGATGTTAACAGTCTGCCTGATTGTGAATTCCCCTGCATATTTCTGCCAGTCTATTCAGAGTAGGGGTATGAACAAATCCTTTCAGCCGTGCAAAGTGTATATACAGTTGGGCAATGGCGCGTGTGCCAATGCGCAGGCTGTGGCACAGTTGCCAAAACGGCAGAATAGGGGGCAGGGGTAATGGCAGTAACATCTGTAGAAATGGCAGGCGGCAAAACCCGGCGTGGTGCAGCGGTTTTGCTGGAAGTGCTGCGAAGTGAAGGGGTTGAATACATATTCGGCAACCCCGGCACCACGGAACTGCCGCTTATAGATGCTCTGTTAGAAGTGCCCAACGTGCATTACGTTCTGGGCCTTCAGGAAGCCAGCGTGGTGGCTATGGCCGATGGGTACGCGCAGGCTGCCCGTAAACCGGCTTTTTTAAATCTGCACACAGCAGGCGGGTTGGGCCATGGCATGGGCAATCTGCTTAATGCCAGTGTTTCTCAAACCCCATTAGTGGTTACTGCTGGGCAGCAGGATTCCCGCCACACTATTTCTGATCCACTTTTATTTGGTGATCTGGTGCAGATTGCCCGCCCCGCCGTAAAATGGGCGCAGGAAGTGGCCCATGCAGATCAACTTCCTGTTTTACTGCGCCGTGCTTTTCATGATTCCACAGCAGCCCCTACAGGGCCGGTTTTTTTGTCACTCCCCATGGATGTGATGGAAGAAATGAGCAGTGTTGATATTGGTGAACCTTCCAATATCAACCGTCAGGCCGTAGCGGGGGGGCTGCCAGAACTGGCGCGTGCCCTTACATCCCTGCGTCCCGGCAAGGTGGCCATTATTGCGGGGGATGAGGTCTATGCCTCGGATGCCGCAGCAGAAGTGGCCGCTGTGGCAGAGTGTTTGGGTGCGCCGGTTTATGGTTCTTCATGGCCATCACGCATTCCGTTTGCCACGGCGCATCCGTTGTGGTGCGGTAATCTGCCCACACAAGCCACGGGCATTGCAGAAAAGCTAAGCGGATACGATGCCATTTTCGCATTGGGTGGCAAATCCCTTATCACCATTCTGTACACAGAAGGCCCGGCCCTGCCGCCATCCTGTGCGGTGTATCAGATGTCTTCCGATGTGCGAGATCTGGGACGCACGTTTTGGACACCGCTTTCCGTGGTGGGGGATATTCGCGCATCCTTGCAGGCGTTGTTGCCTATGTTGCAGCAGGCGGCAGCCCCGCAGCGTGCTGCCTATGCGGCATCGGGCCAGAAGGTGGCAGAAGCCCGCCGCGCGCAGCGTGCGCAGGCCGTGGCAGAGGTGCTGGCCCATCCGGTAGATGCCGTTATTTCCCCTCGCGTTGCCGCGTGGGAGACGGTGCGCGCCATTGGCCCGGATATTGCCATTGTGGATGAGGCCATTGCCACCTCATCCGATGTGCGGTTGTTTTTAGAAAGTGCATGGTCTGCCCAGTATTCCTTCCTGCGTGGTGGAGCACTGGGTTGGGGCATGCCTGCGGCTGTTGGGGCCTCACTTGGCCTTGGGCGGGACAGGGTTGTTTCATTGGTGGGGGATGGGGCAGCCCTGTATTCCCCACAGGCCTTGTGGACAGCCGCACACGAAAAGCTGCCCGTTACTTTTGTTGTGATGAACAATTGCGAGTACAATGTGCTCAAGAACTTCATGCGGCAGCAAAACAACTATATCTCTGCGCAGGAGGGTACATATCCCGCCATGGATATTGTTGATCCAAAAATAGACTATCAGGCTCTGGCCCGGTCCATGGGGGTGCCTTCCAGCAGAGTAACACGGGCGGCGGATATTGCGCCCACGCTGGAAGCAGCATTAGCGACCGATGGTCCCGCGCTTGTTGAAATTATGATTGCAGCGGGCTGAGAGTGTCAGGCTGCAAAAACCGGGGGTGCGTATGAAAATCGGGTTGTTTATTCCTTGTTACATAGATGCGTTTTATCCAAACGCAGGGATTGCCACGCTGCAACTGCTGGAAAAGCTGGACCAGGATGTAGAATACCCCATGGAACAAACCTGCTGTGGCCAGCCAATGGCCAATTCAGGCTGTAACCGGGATGCTGCCTCTGCTGAGGCACTGTTTGTCAAACTCTTTGCCAAATACGATGCCATTGTTATGCCGTCTGGCAGTTGTACCCACCATGTGCGGGACAACTTTGATGCCATTCCGCAAACGGATGAAGTGCGGCATGTGCGTGAAAACACCTTTGAACTGGTGGAATTTCTGCACGATGTGCTGAAGGTAGACAATTTCCCGTGGGCGGAATTCCCGCATAAGGTGGGCCTGCATAATAGCTGCGGCACCCTGCGCGCCCTGCGCACGGCCAGCATGTCTGAACTGGGTGAGCCGTTCTTTTCCAAACCGATGGATCTGCTTTCCAAAGTGAAAGGCATTTCCTTTGCGCATCCCAAACGGCCAGATGAATGCTGCGGTTTTGGTGGCACCTTCTCGGTTACGGAAGAAGCCGTTTCCGCCAAAATGGGGGTGGATAAGGTAACAGATCATCACAAAGCCGGGGCGGAATACATTGTTTCTGCCGATACGTCCTGCATGATGCACCAGCAAGGGTGTGCGGAACGGGCTGGGGTTCCCATCCGCTTCATTCATATTGCTGAAATTCTGAATGGAGCACGGGAATGAAGGTTAAACCAGTCAATCACGCTCTAGCGGCTGAAAAGTTCATTGAAGACGTTGCGCATGAAAGTTTTCATGATGAACGCTTGTGGGACCTGCGCCAGAAGCGTGATGAGCAGATGCACATTCTGCCAGAATGGCAGGAACTGCGCACCCGTGCCTCCCAGATAAAAGAACACACGCTGGCCAATCTGCCCGAATATCTGGAGCAGTTTGAAGCCAACGCCAAAAAGAACGGTATTCACGTTCATTGGGCAGCCGATGGCGCGGAACACAACCGCATTGTTGGCGAAATTCTGGAAAAACACGGCGCCAAATCACTTATCAAAAGTAAGTCGATGGTGACCGAAGAATGCCAGATGCGCGAATATCTGGAACCACGCGGCGTTACAGTTACCGAGACAGACCTTGGTGAACGTATCCAGCAGTTGGATAACCAGATGCCCAGCCACATTGTGGTGCCAGCCGTGCATAAGCTGATACCAGACGTGGCCAAGATTTTTGCCGAGCACTATCACACAGATCCGAACGACAATAGCGCGCAGTCTTTGGCATGGCAGCAGCGTTTGGCCGCGCGTCCGGTTATTCTGTCTGCTGATGCGGGGATGACAGGCGGCAACTTTGTTGTGGCGGAAACGGGCTCCTTTGTTGTTTGCACCAATGAAGGCAATGCAGATCTAAGCGCTACCGTGCCGGGGCTGCATATTGCCACTATCGGGATCGAACGCCTTGTGCCGCGTATGGCGGATATGGGGGTGTTTATCCGCCTGCTTTCCCGCAGTGCGTTGGGCTCTCCTATCACGCAGTACACCACGCATTTCCGTGGCCCGCAAAAGGGGAGCGAAATGCATGTGGTGTTGGTGGATAATGGACGTTCACACCGCCTTGGCATGCAGGATTTCTGGACATCGCTTAAGTGTATTCGCTGCGGTGCGTGTATGAATACCTGCCCGGTGTATCGTCGCTCCGGTGGGCTGTCTTACGGCGCCGTGTATTCTGGCCCGATTGGCGCAATTATTGATCCGACCTTTAACGAGCGTAAATACAGCACGCTGCCGTTTGCTTCCACCATGAACGGAAGCTGCACCAATGTTTGCCCGGTTAAGATCAATATTCACGAGCAGCTTTATAAATGGCGGCGCGTGCTGGCCGAACATCATGAACTGCCGTTTGTAAAACGTGAGATCATGCACATGGCGGGCAAGCTTATGGGCCAGCCCAAGCTATACCGTGCCGCCATTAACGGTACGGAGGTGGCCCTTAACACCATGCCGCGCTTTGTGCTGTATAACTGGCTGAACCCGTGGGGCAAGCACCGTGAACTGCCGCACCCCGTAAAAACCACCTTCAACAGTTGGTACAAGAAAAACCGCCTGAACATACAGAAGGAAAGGGAAAAAGCATGAGTTCGCGTGATGCTATTCTAGCCCGTTTGCGGGATAACCGCCCAGACCCCACCGCCCATCCCCTCCCCCCCGTTGCCAAGCTGGGTGATATGGATGCAGGCAAGGCGCGTTTTGAAAACAGCCTGCAAATTATTGGCGGCCAGGTTCTGGAACGGCAGGAAAACGATACGCTGGCAACAGCTATTGCCCGCACCTTTCCGGATTCCAAGGTTATCTGCTCTGCTGTGCCGGATTTTGAAGGCACAATCCGGATTGAAGATCTGGATTCCCCACAGCAGGCGGCCTCGGTGGATGTGCTGGTTGTGCGCTCACCTTTCGGTATTGCCGAAATGGGCTCCATCTATTTGAGCGAAGCGCAGTTGAATAGCCTAAACTCCGCCGCGCATCTGACACAGCATATTGTGGTTATTCTTTCCCCCAAAAATCTAACCGCAAACATGCACACCGCTTATATAGATCGCCCAGAATTCCACACCGCCAATTACGGCGTGCTGATGAGCGGGCCTTCCGCCACGGCTGATATTCAGGGTGTTCTGGTGCGTGGTGCGCAGGGCGTGCGTACGCTTTCCGTGTGGTGGGAAGACTAATCCCGCCTACCTGAAAAACAGCGTTTTTAGAAAAGCCGGAGCGGGTATCAGCCTGCTCCGGCTTTTTTGTATGTGCAGCCCAAGCATTGTGCTCTTGTATTATTCGTTAACACATCGCACAGAATGTAAGGGCAGGTTCTGGCCTGCCTATGGTTGAAAAAGGCTGTGGTTATAAAACAGGTGGCGCAGATATGGCGGATAACAACACAGCGGTAGCGCCTATTTTGGATGGTGCAGATATGCGGCATGGTGGTGCGGGGGCTCCCCGGCTTATTGGGTTGGGGTTAATTGCCTCGGCCCTGTTTTCTGTCACCTTTGTGCTTAATCGGTCTATCAGCCTGCATGGTGGGCATTGGGTGTGGAGTGCCGCACTCCGTTATATTGAAACCGCTTTTCTGCTGTTGGCATGGGGCTTTGTGGCCAAAGGCCCGCGCTGGGGGCGGCAATCTGGCGCCTGTTCTGGCAAAAGCTGCGCTTCTGGCTGGTGGCGGGCGGTATTGGGTATGGTGTCTTTTACGCCTGCTGTTGCTTTGCGGCTAATCATGCCCCCGGCTGGATAGTTGCCGCCACGTGGCAAAGCACCATTTTGGCTACGCCTATCGTGTTATGGGCCTTTGGCGGCAAGGTGCCTTTACGCGGTGTGGCGTTTTTGGTGCTTATTTTTGCGGGTATCGTTATTCTCAATGCAGGGCGGTTGGAAGCTGGCGTGCCGTTGGCGCAAATTGTCTCTGGCGTGGTGCCGTTGCTGGTGGCGGCGTTCTGTTACCCCATTGGCAACCAGTTGCTTAATCGGTTCCGCCATCAGGCTGGCCCACATGCTGCATTGTTGCAAGACCCCCTGGCTGCTGTTTTGTTAATGACACTCGGCGCTCTACCGTTTTTTGCGGCCCTGTTGCTGCTGGTGCGCCCTCCATTGCCAGATATGGGGCAGATAACATCCACGGGCCTTATTGCATTGTTTGCAGGCTGTTTGGCCACGCCCTTGTTCATCTATGCGCGCAATCTATCTTCAGATCCGTATTTGATTGCTGCCGTAGATGCCACACAGGCGGGAGAAGTGGGTTTTACCTTGGTGGGGGAGGCCCTGCTGTTGGGCAGCATTTCACTTGGAATAGCAGATTATGCGGGTCTTATTGCTGTTATAGGCGGCCTGATAGGCTTTGCCGTAAGTGAGGAAACAGCGCCCGAAGGCTGAATAGAAAAACGGGTGGGGCATTGCGGCCACCACCCGTTTTTCAAACTTGGCCCGTTGGGTTTTGGCTTAGTCCCGCACGCGCTCAATCTGTGCGCCACAGGCTGCCAGTTTGCGTTCCACAGCCTCATACCCTCGGTCTAGGTGATACACGCGGCTGAGGATGGTTTCCCCATGCGCGGCAAGCCCTGCCAGAATGAGAGAGAAAGAAGCCCGCAAATCTGTTGCCATAACAGGTGCGCCAGAAAGGCTGTGCACACCGCGGATAATGGCGGAAGACCCATGCACGTTAATGCGTGCGCCCATGCGGTTTAGCTCTGGCACATGCATGAAACGGTTTTCGAAAATGGTTTCCGTAATCATGGAGGCCCCTTCGGCCACAGAAAGCAGCGCCATGAACTGGGCCTGCATATCTGTAGGGAAACCGGGGTAGGGCTCTGTCATAATATCAATGCCACGTAGCGCGCCAGTGCGGCGCACGCGCATAACATTGCCTTCCTGCGTGACTTCCACGCCGGTTTCTTCCAGCGCACGTACCACGGCGCCCAGATGATCCACATGCCCATCAATCAGGCGTAGGTCACCCCCGGTAATAGCGGCGGCGCAGGCATAGGTGCCGCATTCAATACGGTCTGGCATAATACGGTGATTTGCACCGTGCAGGGCTTCTACGCCATCAATGGTAATGGTGCCGGTGCCTGCGCCAGAAATACGTGCACCCATGGCGTTCAGGCAGTTGGCCAGATCCACCATTTCCGGCTCACGCGCGGCATTCACAATTTCCGTGCGCCCTTTGGCAAGGGTGGCGGCCATCATGATATTTTCCGTAGCCCCAACAGAGGCAAACGGCAGAATAACGCGCTCACCTTTCAACCCCTTGGGGGCGCGGGCATGAATATAGCCGTTTTCCAGCGTGATTTCTGCACCCAGAGTTTCCAGCCCCTTTAGGTGCATATCTACAGGCCGTGTGCCAATGGCGCACCCACCGGGGAGTGAAACACGGGCTTCATGGCAGCGGGCCAGCAGTGGGCCAAGTACCAGAATGGATGCACGCATTTTGGAAACAATATCGTACGGCGCTTCGGTATTGGTAATGTCACCACCAACGGAAATGGTGGAGCCATCTCCATTTACGTCTTCTACTTCCAACCCATGCTGGCGCAACAGGGCGCGCATGGTGCCAATATCGGCAATGCGCGGCACGTTGGAAAGCACCAGCCGTTCAGATGTAAGCAGCCCAGCTACCAGCAGCTTCAGGCCTGCGTTTTTGGCACCGCCAATGGTAATTTCGCCGTGCAGGGGGCGTCCGCCCCGGATGATGAAACGATCCATGGTCTCTCTTACATCCGCGGGGTGGCAACGCCACGCTGGCCCATATACTTACCGGCCCGATCTGCGTAGCTTACTTCGCACGGGCTTTCACCCTTAAAGAACAGAAACTGGCAAATGCCTTCATTGGCATAAATGCGTGCAGGCAACGGCGTGGTGTTGCTGATCTCGATCGTTACCTGTCCTTCCCATTCTGGTTCTAAAGGGGTGACGTTGACGATAATGCCGCAGCGCGCATAGGTGGATTTACCCAAGCATACTACCAGTACATCACGCGGGATACGGAAGTATTCAATCGTATGGGCCAGCACAAAGCTGTTGGGCGGAATAATGCACACATCGGCCCGGCGGGAAACAAAGCCATCCGGGCTGAAGTTTTTGGGGTCTACAATGGCGTTGTTTACATCCGTAAAAATACGGAAATCATCAGCCACGCGGGCATCATACCCGTAGGAGGAAAGACCGTAGGAAATAACGCCTTCGCGCTTCTGGTTTTCCACAAACGGTTCAATCATGCCGTGGTCCTGTGCCATCTGGCGGATCCATGTGTCTGGCATCACGGGCATGTCTTATCTTCTCCGGTAGGGTGGCGGTTTTGTGCGCCGGGTTCAGAACTGGTGGGGGTGGCAGAATCTGTTGTGTCCTGCCGGGTGCGCGCCTGTTCCTTGCGGCGGCGCAAGTTTGCACGCAGCGCCGCAGCCTGCCGGGCCATGCGCTCGGCGCGGGCAGCTTCCGCTTTAGAGGAAAGGCGGGGGCCGGAAGATGTTTTTTCGGGCGTATCAGTCATGCCGGTATGCAGCAGGCCAGTCGCGTAGGTTGAACGTTCGACAGGCTGACTAGCAGAGGCAGCCCGCCCTGACTAGGGCAGACTGCATATGGATGGACAAAACCTGCTAGAGGTTGGCAATAACCTTAAGGCCCATCATGCCCGCATTGCGGATTTTATGTGTTTCGCCGGGGTGAATCATATACTGGAACTCTGGCTGCACCAGCAGGCCGGGCAGGGCATCAATACCGTAATAAGCCTCAATCACATCAGACGAATGCTGCACGCCGTACACACCGCTTGGCAGGCCGTATCCGCCATCCAGCGCCAGTTGTTCACTCTGCCGCCGCCGGTTGCTGACCTTGTACCATGAAAACATCATGCCCAGACGGTCTGTCATGCGGGAGGGAATAACCCCTACAAGGGAAATACCGCCATAAAGCTGGTCGGACACATTTACGGCGCGCGGGGTTACGTGGATGTAGCCGCCCATCAGGTAGCCACCGGCCATCATATTACGCCCACCAAGGCGATACACCATCTGGTCTGCTTCCAGCCAGAACATGTCAGACGGGGCGGAGCGTGCGCCGGGCACCTGTGCGGCAACAGCGCTTGGCAGGGCCGAACCAATTTTATCGGCATAACGCGTGGTGTCATGCGCGTAGCCCAGCACATAATGCCCCGGCAGACGGTTACGCGTTAAAAAGGGCTGCCACGTAAATTCGATGGGCAAGGAAATACCGGTGGCGTGTTCTGCCCCCCATGCCCAGCCAGAGGGGTTTTCGTTGAGAGCGCCAACAGAATATGCGCCAATCTGGATAGCCGTATCCCATGTGGGGCGGAAGCGGATACGCGCCCCCCATGTGGCTTTTGGATACACGCTCATGCCCGGATTTTGTTTGATGGCCACAGGCGCAGAACAGGTAACCATGAACGAGCAGAGCAGAGGTGATGTGGCAAACACATGGGTAAGTGACATACGCCCGAAAATGACATCCAGCGTGTTGTTGCGGAATTTCTTTTCAGCGTACAAATCCACCAAGTGGGCCACCACGTTGCCGGAAAGAGAATACACTTCCTGCAAACCAACGTAGGATTCGCCCACGCGCGTGCTCTGAATAGCCTTACCGGCGCGTTCCATCACCAGTGCATGTACAGACCACCCGCCCAGACTGGGGTTCATTTTACCCAGATCGAAAATGGTCTGAAGGGTAAGCTCATGCACATAGCTTGTGCCTTTTTGACCCGGGCGGCCCCCGGCAAACAGGCCATTGGCTTCCCCTTTATAAGTAAAGGAAAAGGTAAAGCCTTTTTCACGCAGCCGGTTCCGGAAAGGGGAAAGCTGCGGAATAAGCGCGCCAGATCCCGCCGTGGGCACGTAGTACGGATCGTTCAGATCCGTATCCCGCAGTGCATCCAGATTGGGGGGCAACATGCGGGATGGGCCTTCTGTGGGCAGGATGGAATCCAGTTCCACCTTATGAAAAGCCGAGGCATCCCCCGATGGCCCTACAGGCTGCACGCTCATGGTGGCCATACCGGGAAACGGCAGAACAGGCACACCGCTGGGCGGAATAGGCGTGTTGGGCGGCCGACGAATGGCGTTGAGATCCGGGCCGAGGGATTCTGCATCCAGCGGGCGTGCTGCCTTTGCCGGGGCGGCGTGCACCTTGTTGTTTCCCGGCGTAATAATGGCATCGGATACAGGTGCTACGGCTGTTTGGGCCGTAAGCGGAGATGTGGCGGTGCTTTGCGCCTGTGCCGCATTGTGTGCGCCAACAGGCAATACAACAGCCGCGCAGCCTGCAAGCAGCACAGAAAGGGCGGTAGGAGATGCACGCCCGGGCATATCATGCTCCGCTTTATAGCGGCATGTTTTTAAAAAAGTCATTCCGCTTCCCGCAAAATCATGAGTGTCGGAAATGTTGACCACAATGCTGGTAAGGAAAAAGCTCCGTAGAGCCAGCCTGTCTGTTTAAGGCAGCATGGTGAGCCAGCGCAGATAGCCGGACAATTCACCTTTTAGCGCAAAGGCAGCGGATGAACGCAAAGCGCGAGGGCTTAAGATGCAAGACATGGGACAAACCATTATTGTTGTTTTTGGTTGTTGGCCCCTCATCACAAACAGAAGCAATCTGTGTGGTCAAGCTAGGATTTGTAATAATATTTCCTAAAATACGATAATAATGAAATAAAAGCCAATATCGGAATGTATTTTTTGTTATAACGGTAATTTTGCAACAGGTGGCACATTGTCCTGCGGCATCTTTAAATCCTGCCAGCCACATAGCTGCGCATGGGCATGTTCCAGCCCGGCCCGAAAGCCCGGAGAACACAAAGCTTTGAATTCGGCTTCCTGCTCATAAGTTGGCATCAGCCTTTGCAGCAAAGCGTTTTTATGTGTGGCGGGGTGGAAGTAAATTTCAGAAACACCTTCGGGCAGATGTGCAGCCAGTGCGGCCACGCGGTCTGTTGTCATGTGGCCGCTCCATGCCAGCCCAAAGCACCAGTCATTTGTTTTCATGCCAGCGGCATGGGCTTGATGGCGCAAAAGGCTTGTCCACCGGCGGAGGGCAGCATCACCCAGCGTATCTGTATAGGTGCCAGCGGCGTAAAGGGGTTCGGGCGGTTCTAGCGGCACGCGCACGGCATTTAGCCCATAGCGTTTGCCAATGGTTATAAGCAGGTGCCCAACCGTGGGGTGCAGGTGCATGTGTTTGTGGGCGTTGGCATGGTCTAGCCGCAGGCCGGTGCGGCGGAAGGCTTCAAACTGGGCGGTAATTTCGGCTTCCAGTTCTCGGCGTCCTTCCGGGCGGAAAAAGTAATCCACCCCCAAGCCAAATTGAGAGGATGAAAACCATCCATCTGGCTGAGTAATCAGCGGCAGGCTGGTATGGGGCAGCACAGCCGGGCCTTCTATCACCACAAGGTGCAGGCCAACATTTAGGGTAGGCAGGCGTTTGGCCCGTTCTATGGCATCATCCACAGCCTCACCCGCAACCATGAGGCTGGCTGTTGAAAGCAGGCCATTGCGATGGGCAATTTCAATTGCCTCATTCACTTCAACCGACATGCCGAAATCATCGGCAGAGATAATGGCGCGTTTCATAACAGAACCCCTGATCTTGCTCCGGCTGTATCTAGCACCGGCAGGGGGCACATGTCATGGGCGGAGACATTTTGCCCCCGCCCATGTGGCATGCGTGGGTTACGCAGCGTCCTTACGGTTCTTAAGGAACTGGAAGAATTCCACACCTTCACGCAGGCGGCGCTTCATCATCTGCGGAGACCGCACCATTTCACCCAGAATGGAGGCAATCTTGGGCGCACGGAAATAGAACTTCTTGTAGAAGTCTTCCACGCTGCTGAAGATTTCTGTGTGGGACAGGTGCGGGTAATGCAGCGGTGCAATCTGCACGCCCTTATCATCCAGCAGTTCTGCGTTGTTTTCATCCAGCCAGCCGTTTTCCGTGGCCTGCTTGTGCAGGGCCGTGCCCGGATATGGCGCAGCAAGGGAAACCTGCAACGTGTGCGGGTTGATTTCCTGCGCGAAGCGGATGGTTTCCTGAATGGTTTCCTTGGTTTCACCCGGCAGGCCCAGAATGAAGGTGCCGTGGATTTTAATACCAAGTTCGTGGCAGTTTTTGGTGAACTCACGCGCCACTTCAACGCGCATACCCTTCTTGATGTTATGAAGGATCTGCTGGTTGCCGCTTTCATACCCAACCAGAAGCAGGCGTAGGCCGTTATCACGCAGCACTTTCAGTGTTTCGCGCGGCACATTGGCTTTTGCGTTACAAGACCATGTAACACCCAGCTTGCCCAGCTCACGCGCAATGGCTTCTGCACGTGGCAGGTCATCGGTGAAGGTGTCATCATCAAAGAAGAACTCTTTCACCTGCGGGAAGTACTGCTTGGCCAGACGAATTTCAGCCGCAACGTGCTGCGGGCTGCGTGTGCGGTAGCGGTGGCCCCCCACTGTTTGCGGCCACAGGCAGAACGTGCAACGGGATTTACAGCCACGGCCCGTGTAGATGGAAATGTAGGGGTGCATGAGGTACCCAATAAAGTAGTCCTCAATACGCAGATCCCGTTTGTACACTTCGGTAACGAAGGGCAGGCTGTCCATGTCTTCAATCATGGCGCGGTCACGGTTGGCAATAATTTCGCCATCCTTGTTGCGCCATGTAATGCCATCTACATCCTTGAAGTCACGGCCTTCGGCAATTTCCTTGATTGTGTAATCAAATTCATTGCGGGCCACAAAATCAATTGGCGCGCCTTTCAGCAGGCTTTCTTCTGGCTGAACAGCAACCTTTGCACCCACCATCCCGATTTTCAGGTTGGGGTTTACGTCTTTAAGCATCTGCGCCACTTCCACATCCTTTGCGAAGGATGGGGTGGAGGTGTGCAGAATAACCAGATCGCGGTTTTTTACATCTTCCAGAATCGGTTCCATGCCGATACCTGCTGGCGGGGCATCAATCAGGCGGCTGCCTTCAACCATTGCTGCGGGCTGGGCCAGCCATGTCGGATACCAGAAGGACTTGATTTCGCGCCGCGCCTGATAGCGCGAGCCTGCGCCACCATCAAAACCGTCAAAAGTCGGGGGCTGCAGGAAAAGTGTTCTCATCGTCATCGGTTTTTATCCTGACAAGGGCGTGAAGCGGTTGGAGCCGGCAAAAAAGCGGTCTGCAAGGCTTCCATGGTCATTTAGCTGAGGGATTTACTCTGGGCTGTTAGCAGAAGGCAAGTGTTGCGTGCACCGGGGTTTACTGTCTGGCGGAAAGACCACCAGAGGAAGGAGGCCCAACCGGGTGAGGGGCCACATGCATGGTCTGCCCCCGCCAATGCACTTCTGTGCCGCTGGCGCTGCCCACCATAATGGCGGCGGAAAGCCAGTCCCGCACAGGCAAAAGCAGAAGTGGCCAAAGCGGGCGAGACCCTACAGTGCGGTCTATTACTAACGCGGTAAGGCAGCGAAAGCCCCATACACCCCAGAAAAAAGGGAGTGTCCACGCTGCGTGGGGCTGGAACAGAACCACCAACGTAGCCCAGAACAGTGGAAGCTGGATTGAAGAAGCCGCATAGCCCGCCGGTGCAAGCGTGCAGACTGTGCGGCCCCATCTTAACTCGTGCTTTAACAATTCTGTAAAATTGGATTCGGCAATGGTGGTCCATGTTAGGCAGTCGGCAATGGTAATATCCATGCCTAACTGGCGTACAAGGCGGCCCAGCAGGGCATCATCCGCCACATGCGGCAACAGGGCTTCCAACCCACCCACCTGTTCCAGCGTTTCACGCCGCAGGGCCATGGTGGCGCCCAGACAATCCTGCCGCCCCAAATAGCGGGAAAGAATCACGCCGGGTAGAAAGTTGTGGTTGATCTGGCAAGCGGCCAGCATCTGCACCACGGTACGCCGTGCTGGTAGCCCCGCGTATAGGGTTGTGACCAACCCTGTGTTGGGTTTGCTCAGCCCGGCCACAATATGTTGAAGATAATCCGGGCTGACATGAATATCAGAATCGGAAATAACCAGAATATCGTGCTTGGCCTGTGGCAGGATATTCATCAGGTTGCTGATCTTGCGGTTAAGTCCGTGCAGCACGGGGTTAACCACCAGATCCATATCCAGTTCCGGGTGGCGTTCTTGCAGGCGGCGCACAATGGCTATGGCCGGATCATCTGCATCCCGCACACCAAACAGAATCTGAACTTGCGGGTAATCCTGCGTACAAAAGCTTTCTAACGCTTCTTCCAGCAGGGGTTCAGAGCCATAAAGAGGCTTTAAAACTGTAACCGGCGGGCTGTTTTTAAGAACAACCGGCTTGTGCTCCTTGCGGCGGAAACGGGCCAGAAGGCCCGCCCCCAAAGAAGATTGCACGCAGCCGGTAACAGCCAGCACCGCGCTGGCCGCAGCTAGAAACGGAAAGGCGGACATTACACCTCAACCGTTTTATGGCCCCGTCGGGGCGCTGTTTTCTTTCTGCTGCGGCGCACGATGTTGCTTCTCGCTTCTGCTTAATCTTTGGAGTAGTTCTGAACCTTGCGGTTCAGCACATTAATCAGACCCTGCACACCGCCAGAGTTCAGCGTGGAGCTGAAGTCAGACCGCTGGGCAGCCGCCTGGCTGATGCGGGAATCGCTGAGCAGCACATCGGTAATTTTCCATGCACCACCTTCGTTGTGCATGATGTAGCTCACAGCCGTACCGGGCATGCTGTCATCAGACCCGATATGGGTTTCCACAATTTTGCCGCCGCCAGCAGGGGCATCCGTAACAGACGGAGAAACGGTGAAGCGGGCACCAGAACCGGGCTTAAAGCTGGAGACATAGCGCGCAATGGTAAAGTTGCGGAACGCTGCCAGCAGGTTCTGCTTGTCGCTCGGGCTCAGGCTCTCATAGCGCAGGCCAACAGAGGCCTTGAGCACGGCTTCAAGATCGTAAGCCTGATCCACAGCGCCAGCAACTATCTGGCTGCGGTCAGCAAAGCTGCTGTGCGCGTTCTGAACCTGATCCAGCGCTTTGTACAGCGACTGGATGGGCACGCTTACGGCACTTGCCGGAGCAGACTGGGCAAAAGCTGCCGGAGCGGAAATGCCAGCGCCAGCAACCGGAAGGAGGGCCATGGTCATACCAAACACAAGGCCTGCACGAATGGAAAAGCGTTTCATGGCTTAAGATTTTGTCCCGGTTGCGCGGTTTGGCAAGATCGCTTCAAGCATGTCACCGATGCCCAATGCGCTTAGAGCTGTTCCGACGATGTGCGGAGCGGAGAGCCCTGCTTCGGCATATTGGGCGGCCTGAGTGTTATGGTCAATAAAGCGGTCTGGCAGGGTGAGGGGGCGGAAGCGGACGTTGTCCAAAAGGCCTGTGCGGGCCAGATGGTGGCCAACAAGGGAGCCAAAGCCACCTTCCGAACCTTCCTCAATCGTGATCAGCACCGCATGGTTGCGGGCCAGGTTTTCCACCAGTTCCGTATCAAACGGCTTGGCAAAGCGGGCATCCGCCACGGTGGGCGGTAGGCCACGGGCGGCCAGCATGTCTGCGGCTTTCAGACACTCCGCCAGACGTGGGCCAAGCGAGAGAATGGCCACGCCGCCTTTTTCAGGGCCAGACTGCCCACCCATTTCACGGATAATGCGGCCCTTGCCAATTTCCAGCGGTGTGCCCTCGGCAGGCAGGTCCAGCCCAAGGCCACTGCCACGTGGGTAGCGCAGGGCAATCGGGCCTTCATCAAACAGGGTGGCGGTTGCTGTCATGTGCAGCAATTCCAGCTCGTCTGATGGCGCCATAATGGTCATGCCCGGCAGGCAGCCCAGATAGGCAATGTCGAAGGATCCGGCATGGGTGGCGCCATCGGCCCCTACCAGACCGGCGCGGTCAATGGCAAAGCGCACGGGCAGCTTTTGCAGCACCACATCGTGCATCACCTGGTCATAGGCGCGCTGGAGGAAGGTGGAATAAATGGCGCAGAACGGGCGCAATCCTTCCGTTGCCATGCCTGCGGCAAAGGTAACGGCGTGCTGCTCGGCAATACCCACATCAAAAAACCGATCCGGGTAAGCCTTGGCAAAGGCATCCAGCCCCGTGCCAGAGGGCATGGCGGCGGTAATGGCGGCAATCTTGTTATCGGTTGCGGCGCGGCGTGTGAGTTCGCGCGAGAACACAGAGGTGTAGCTTGGTGGGCCTGCGGGGCCTTTTTTCTGCTCACCTGTAACAACGTTGAACTTGGCAACGGCGTGATACTTGTCTCCGGCTTTTTCGGCTGGCTGATAGCCGTGGCCTTTTTCCGTAATGACATGCAGCATGATGGGGCCGTTATCCGTATCGCGCAGGTTGCGCAGGATAGAAACCAACTGCGGCAGATCATGCCCATCTACAGGGCCAACGTAGTAAAAACCCAGTTCTTCAAACAGCGTGCCGCCGGTGATCATGCCGCGGGCATATTCATCCGCCTTGCGGGCCGTGCGCTCCACAGGGGCAGGCAGCTTTTTCACGAACTTGCCAGCCAGTTCACGCAAGCCCATGAACTTGCGAGAGGACATCAGGCGCGACAGGTAGTTCGACATTGCGCCCACGGGTGGGGCAATGGACATCTCGTTGTCGTTGAGGATGACAATCAGCCGTTCTGCGCCGGGGCCAGCCACGGCGGCGTTGTTCATGGCCTCATACGCCATGCCGGCGGAAATGGAGCCATCGCCAATCACGGCAATCACGTTGCGTTCGCGGTAGCTGGGGTCTTCCTCCGCCCGCAGGTGGTGGGCCACGGCCATGCCGAGTCCTGCGGAAATGGAGGTGGAGGAATGTGCTGCGCCAAACGGATCGTACTGGCTTTCTGCGCGGCGGGTAAAGCCAGAAAGGCCGCCCGGCTGGCGCAGGGTGCGGATACGGTCCCGCCGCCCTGTTAGAATCTTGTGAGGGTAGGCCTGATGGCCCACATCCCAGATTACCTTGTCATCAGGGGTGTCAAACACCGCATGCAAGGCAACCGTCAGCTCCACAACACCTAGGGATGCCCCAAGGTGCCCCCCTGTGGTGGAAACCGCGTCCACCGTTTCGGCCCGCAGTTCATCCGCAACCTGCTTAAGCTGCTCAACCGAGAGATTGCGCAGGTCCGCCGGATACTCAACCCGATCCAGCGCAGGAAAACGCCCTAACGTCGGAATCGGTGAAGGCGCGCTCTTGTCCTGAGAACTGTCCATGCGATCGTTTCCATCTTTTTGTTGCGGGCTGCTGTCTGGTACCTGGGCGGATGACGCAACCCGAAGTGTGTCTTACGCCGCGTTTGCATGCCGACAGACATCGCGATCCGATGGCATGTGGTTTAATGTTTCACGCAAGAACGCAAGTATTGAAACAAAACAAGCTGGTGATTGTGGCCTTTTTGCAACAGGAGTGTGAAAACACTTGAGCTTGACAAACCACACAACATATATGCAGGCCAATATCTTCTTTCATGCGTGGCCGCGTAACGCGTGTATTCAGTATGCTGTCTGACCACCTGATGGCTCAGGGCGGAAATACTTGCCGCGGGTAGCACGGCCGCGTTTCTTGTTACACACTGAACTGAACAAGTTCTTTCCAGTCACGATACGGGCGTAAGTGATGCGCCGGAGCGGGGGTTTATGGCCGTACCGATAATGCAGGCCGTCAGGGTCGGCAAATATGTCGTCACACAGCATCTCAAGAAGCGGAAGCGCTATCCGCTTGTGCTGATGCTTGAGCCGCTTTTCCGTTGCAATCTGGCATGCGCAGGTTGCGGGAAGATCGACTACCCGGCTGCCATTCTCAACCAGCGCATGACCGTGCAGGAATGCATGGATGCAGATGCCGAGGCAGGCGCACCAGTTGTGGCTGTGGCCGGTGGTGAACCGCTGCTGCACAAGGAAATGCCGCAGATTATTCGCGGTCTGATTGCGCGTAAGAAATACGTTTACCTGTGCACAAATGCCCTGCTGCTTGAAAAGAAGATGGATGAATATGAACCATCCCCCTTCTTCTCTTGGGATGTGCATCTGGATGGTGACAAAACCATGCACGATTCCTCCGTCTGCCAAGATGGGGTGTATGAACGTGCCGTGGCAGCCATTAAAAAAGCCAAGGAGCGCGGCTTCCGCGTTTCCATCAACTGCACCCTGTTTGATGGCGCAGATCCGCAGCGTGTTGCCAGTTTCTTTGATGAAGTGATGGCAATGGGTGTGGACGGAATCATGACCGCACCGGGTTATGCCTACGAACGCGCACCAGATCAGGAACACTTCCTGAACCGCCAGAAAACCAAGCAGCTTTTCCGCGATATCTTCCGTTTGGGCAAAGGCCACAAATGGCGGTTTACGCAGTCTCCACTGTTCCTGAACTTCCTGGCGGGGAACGAGCAGTACCACTGCACGCCGTGGGGCAAGCCGCTGCGTAACGTGTTTGGCTGGCAGCGCCCCTGCTATCTGCTGGGTGAAGGCTATGCCAAGTCCTTCCGTGAGCTGATGGATGACACGAAGTGGGATGATTACGGCACCGGTAACTACGAAAAATGCGCTGATTGCATGGTGCATTCCGGTTACGAATCCACCGCTGTGATGGATGCCGTGCGCCGCCCTTGGCACATTGCCAAAGTGGCGCTGTTTGGCCCCGAAACAGAAAAACCAATGGCTCCGGAAATCTCGCTGGCAAACCAGCGCCCGGCCCAGTACGTCTTCTCCAAACAGGTGGAAGAACAGATGGACGCCATTGCCGCACGCAAGCCTGCCAAGGCCCCACGTGTGAAGGTGATTCGCACAGCCGAAGGCGCAAACGATGCTCCGGCAGCAAAGCCAGCAGTAGAAGCCACTGCGGCAGACTGATCGGGCCTTCCGAATCGGGTTTTAAAAAGGAGCGGTTCCCGCAAGGGGCCGCTTTTTTTTGCGCTGAACGCCTAAAACATACCGAATTGGTCCGCTTTATCCGGAAGGCAGACATACTGCCGCCGCATAAGGCAATACGCTTTCCTGTATGGCCTAGCTGTGGCTTTGGGAGAAATCATCCCCTATTCTGCCCGCCAGAAACCCGCCACGCGGGTACCCTACACAGAGGGCATATCGTTTTTCATGGCACTTTCCATTCTTGTCATTTTCTTTCTGGTGTTGCTGAACGCCGTGTTTGCCATGGGGGAACTTGCACTTATTTCCGTGCGTATCCCCCGGCTGGTCATGTTGCAGGAACAAGGCGTACGCGGGGCCGAGCGGGCCATGCGGCTGGCGGAAGATCCGCAAATCTTCTTGCCCACAGTGCAAGTGGGCATGACACTTGTTTCCATTCTGGAAGGCACATTTGGTGGGGTGCAGATAGAAGCGCACCTTACCCCCATGCTGGAGCGTATTCCGGCCATTAAACCTATTGCCCCGCAGCTTTCCATGATTGTGGTGGTGGTGCTGATTACGGCGATTATGCTGGTGCTGGGTGAGCTTGTGCCCAAGCAACTGGCCCTGCGCGAACCAGAAAAAGTGGCCGCCCGTCTGGCTGCACCGCTGGAGGTTCTGGCCAATGCCACCCGCCCGGTGGTGTGGCTGCTGCGCCAGTCTTCCAACGTGGTTCTGCGCCTGATGGGTGCGGCAGATGCCGTAAACCAGACGCTGACGGAAGAAGAACTGAAAGCCTACATTGCAGAAGGCGCGCGCTTGGGCGTGCTGGAGCATGAAGAACGCACCATGATCGAACGTCTGCTGCGCCTTGCAGACAGGCCCGTGCGTGCCATCATGACTCCCAGAAATGAGCTGGTATGGATAGATCGCCATGCCGGGCGCGAGGCACTGGTGCAGGCACTCAAGCAAACCACCTATGCCCGCCTTGTGGTGTGCGAGGGTGGGGTGGATAACCCCGTGGGTGTGGTTCTGGCCAAGGATATGCTGGACCGCGTTTTAGACGGCATGCCTGCCTCTATAGAGGCAGGTTTGCGCCCAATGGTGGTGGTGCCAGATAGTATTTCCGCGCTGGATATGCTGGAGCGCATGCGCAGTATTCCACTGGGCATGGCCTTTGTGTTTGATGAATACGGGGCGTTTGAAGGCATTGTTACGGCGTCTGATTTGTTTGATGCCATTGTGGGGGAAACTTCGCACGAGCCTCAAAAACTCACGCGCCTGAACACAGAACCGGCCCCAGATGCGGTGCTGATGCTGGATGGCACGGAATCCGCCGATGAAGTGAAAGACCAACTGGCCATCAAAACCCTGCCGGAAGAAGGCAGCTACCACACGCTGGGCGGCCTTATTCTGGCCCTTCTGCGCCGTGTGCCAGCAGTGGGGGATAAGGTGGCTTACGAGGGATGGCTGTTTGAGGTGCTGGAAATGGAGGGCCGTCGTGTTTCCCGCGTGCGGGCCAGCAGGCAGCCTCTGGCGGAAAACTGAGGGCCAACCACGCGGGCAGGTATTTGGCCTGCCCCAAGGGGCTCTCATGCAGCCTTGCCATAGGTTATAAAAAAGGGGCGCAGCCGGTTAAAGCTGCGCCCCTTTTTGTATGCGATAAGCCCGCTAAACCTGCGCCGCAGAGCCTTAATGAAGGGTGCGGGTGTTGAGCGTATGCGCCAGTGCCTTTTCATCCTCAAAGTCTGGCCATGTGCTTTGGGCCAAGGCTGTAAGGGAAGGTGTCGGCAGCTTCATCTTGGCGGCATACATCCACAGGTAAGCAAGGGTGTGGTGCACGTAATCCCGCGTTTCTGTGTTGGGTAGCAGCTCCATAAACAGCAGCGGATCATTAGCTGTTGGGCCGGTGGAACTTTCCCAATGCGCAAGGGCGGAAGGCCCTGCGTTATAGCTGGCAAGCAGGCGGATAATATCTCCACCACGTGCCTCTGTGTGGTTGCTCTGGCGCGTTAGCCCCGCCAGATACTGCACATAGCGCTGCCCGATTTCCAGATTGATGCTGGGGTCATGCAGGGCTTCGGCGGAATGCACAAAATGGTGGTTCAGATTGGTGGGGGACTCGCTGGTGACAAAATCAGCCGTAAGGGGGCGGATTTGCATCAGGCCATGTGCCCCTGCGCCGGAAACAGCACGTGGGTCGAAGTTCGATTCCACACGGGCCAGTGCGTAAACAAGGGCAGGGTCCATGGTAAAGCCGTGCCGGGGGCGCAGCAGGGGCAAGGGTGTATCCTCTGCATTCTGCGCCGTGGCGGCATGGGTGTTCAGGGCATCGGCCATTTCTGTAGCCAGATCATGCAGCCCGGCTGTTTGCGCCACAAGCTGGAAGGCCCGCGCCAGTGTCACGTCTCGCAGGTCTGGCCATGCGCGGCGGATGGCGTTTTCTGCCATTTCCGGCTCACCAACTTGCAGCAGGGCAAACACGCGGCGGCCTACTTCGGAACTGCCAACGGCTTCGATATCAATTTCCGTTAGCACCGGAGCGGAGGACGCACCGTTATCCGGAACGGGGCTGTTTTCCAGCGGTTTAAAGCCAATAGGGTGTGTATGGGCGTTAGAGGCCGCATGGTCTGCCGGGGCTGGCTGCAACATCCGATAGGCCAGAAGCCCATAGAAACTACGCGGGAAAGCTGCCGCGTGTTGGAGCCACACATGCTGAGCATGGGCATTGCCGGTTTTTCCGTGCCCACGTGCGGCCCAAAAGGCGCAGGCGGCCCGCATTTCCGGCATGGCGCGCGGGGCGTGGGAGGCTTTTTCAAAAAACGGAATGGCTTCTGCGTAGGCTTGCTTCTGCCACAGGGCCAGCCCTGTAATGTAGCTGGCCAGTGGATTGCGCTCGCGGGAAAGATGTACAGCCGTGCGGCCAATATCCAGCGCCATATCCGTTTCACCCGAAACCAGCATGGCCTGTGCGGTTTCCGCTTGAAGCTGGGCCGCGTAAGCGGGCGTCATGCCCGGTGTAATGCTGATAAGGTGCAATGCACTGTGCACGCCCTTTAGCCCCCATGTGGTGCGTTCGCGCAAGGTGCGGTCTAGCAGGGGGTTACGGGTGAATTCCTGCGCCAGTGGGCCAGCCGCAAGGGCAGCGTGGGCCGGGGCTAAGTGGTCTGCCGGTGGGGCAGGGGGTAATGGGCCGCCCCGTTCAGGCAGCGCAGCAAGGCGCGCCCATATGGCCGGAGCATCGGCATAGCTGGTGTATTGTTTCAGCCAGTTCCGCAGCTCGGTCGCGTTGGGGTGGTAATTCGGGTTTAGGTAACGGTCTGCCTGTAGCTCACCCAACAGGGTGGAATCTGTGAGATGCGTGGTGCTGCTAATGGCTTCCGTGAACGCCCCCTGCTGTTGCAGGCGCAAAATAGCGCGCACCTGAGTGGCAACTTCCGGGGGAAGAGGTTTGGGGAGTGTAACATCATCACCTTCGGGGAAAGCCTGGCGTGGCAGAACCATAGCCAGCTCTTCGCTGTACGGTTCTGGCCCGGCTTCCGGGGGCTTGGCATGGGCTCTCGTCACAACGACGGAAGCGCTGGCCAAAAGGGCGGCACCAGCCAGAATGGCTTTTGCCGCGATCTGATGAGGAATTTGACCTATCGCTCGCATGGCTGGCGGGGTCTAGGCCCTTCCAGCCTAAAAGGCAAGTTTCCTGTCTGTAAGAAAAGGGAAAGGTTCTTCAAAAATTGTTGCATTCCCTGTGGTGAATCGCTGGTCAAGCTGGAAGAATTTCTATGATTTGCGCAGGTATTCCCATGGTTTATGCAACGTATTTCTTGCTGACATATTCTGTAACATCTGGCGCAGCGCTTACGCTTACATGCGTGTGCTGATTACATGCTTTGGCTGTCTTGGCGCAGGGTATCCATCACCGTCATCAGTGTTGCCCATATTTCACGCCGTGCAGCGGGGCTGGCCCGAAGTTGAAGTGGATGGCGCATGACCATAACCGGCAACGCAGGCAACCCCGGCAAGGTAATCTCCTGCCAGTTGCGGCGGGGCAGATCCGTTGTTTTGCCGAGCAGCATCCGGGCAGGCAGCCGCCCGCATAGCAACAGGCGCTGGGGGGCAAATAACGTTATGGCGCGCTCCAGAAAGGGGCGGCAGATGCGCTGATCCATCTCTGTTGGCGCGGTGCCCCCGGCTGGCCGCCACGGCAGGGCCGTAGCAAGGGCCAGTTGGCTGCGTTCCAAAGGCAGCGGGGCCAGCATGGTATCCAGCAGGGTGCCACATAGGCCCGCAAAAACCTGCCCGCTTCTATCTTCATCCTCATCCGGGGCTTCCCCAATCAGCATCAACGGGGCGTGGTGTGGCCCGGCGGGCATAAGGGTGTGCATGGCAGCGCCGCGCAAAGGGCATGCCATGAAGGAATCCATCGCCTGAAACAGCTCTTCTGGCGTAGTGGCGGCGGCGGCAAGGCGCTGCGCCTGTTCCACGGTATCTGCAAAGCTGGTGGGGCCAGGCTGTTGCTGTGGGGGGCGTTGCGCAGTGGTGGCAGGTGCCGGTGTTCTGCCCGTTCCGAGCTGCGGCGGTGTGTACGGTGGCGCCTGCTGGGGCGTTTTGCCCCGTAGCGGAGGCAACACAAGCCCGGCCCCGGCGTGCCGATGATCGACCGCAGCATCGGTTACAGCAACATCCACGCCCCATTCCGTATAAAGGCGCAGGAGAGACAGAGCAGCTTCCATCATATAAACCGTATCATAAAGCGGACGGTTTGGTGGTTTGGCGCGGGCGCGTTAGACAAAACCAGTCGTTCATGTCGTTCCTTTCCGCTCTGCCAGAAGGGGTGGGGCATCCGTGGGCGGCCTGCCCGGTTGCCACCGTATCCTGTAGATAGGGTTCTTATGCTGTTTTGTCGCCTTCTGCCTACGGTTTTCATGCTGCTTTCCGCCACTGTGCTGGCTTCTCCGCTGTATGCGGCCCAGCCCGATACATCTGGCGCAGCCCTTAAAGGGGCCGAACCCAAAGCAGATACTGCGGTTATGCATGCGCCTGTCGGGCATGTCGATTCGGGGGCGTTTCTAAGCGCCGTCATTGCCGTTCGCAGGGGGGATGACCTTCAGGCCGCACGCTCTTTCCGCCAGGCCGCAGCCGCAGACCCACAGAATATGGACCTGTTGAAGCAGGCTTTTGTGCGCAGTGTTATGGCGGGGGATGCCGATGCGGTGCCGCTGGCCCACAAGTTGGATAAGCTGCCCGGCGCGCAAAGCGTCATCTCCGCTCTGGTGTTGGGGAACGATGCCGCTGCGCGTGGTGAGTGGGGCGAGGCGCTGACCTATTACCACCAAGCACGCACAGACCCGCTGACACATCTTATTATGCCGCTATTGCTGGCATGGTGTGAACAGGCCCAAGGCCATGCGGATGCGGCGGTGGAAAGCCTGACCCATATTCAAAAATCTGTTCTGGTGCCGTTTTACACGCTGCACGCCGCCCTGATTGCGCAGGTAGCAGGCCAGACAGACCGCGCAGGCCAGCTTTTTGATGCAACGCGCAAGATCATGCCGGGGGGTGATCTGCTGCTTACCCGTTCCTACGCCGCATGGTTGTGGGAGCGCGGGCAGAAAGAAAAAGCCCGCGCCGAGCTGCGCAAGCTGGAAGGGGATGATCCAGTTCTGTTGCTGGCTGGCCCGCAGCTTCAGGCTACCATTTCGCACTTCCCGGTCACATCGGCGCGCGGAGGTATTGCACGGGCTTACATTCTTACGGCGTTTTTGCTGCGCCAACAGGGGCGGGAGCAAGCCCAACAGGCCGCAGCCACAGGCGGCATGGTGGGGAATGATGCCAACCTCTACCAGTTTAACGAGGCCGCACGCCTGATGCTGGGCTTTGCCTTGGCGATGGACCCCACATTGGCTGAAGCCCGTCTGATGCTGGCCGAAATCCAGATTGATGAAGACCACGGGGCTGCTGCGCGTGAAACATTGCTGCGCGTGCCGCAGTCTGACCCCATGTCCCCCGTGGCGCGGCTGCGGCTGGCGGTGCTGGATTCCACGCCCGATCAGGCCACCGAGGCGGTAAACCTGTTGCGCCCGCTTGTGGCCCAGTTGCCAGATCAGATTCTGCTTCAGCGTGCCTTGGGCAATGCGCTGGTGCAGCAGAAGGACTGGAAAGGCGCAATTGCCGCCTATACCAAAGCCATAGACCTTGCCACAGCCCAAAAAGATGTGGATTGGACGCTGCTTTTCCTGCGCGCCATGGTGTACCACGAAATGGGGGATTGGCCCCACGCGCGGGATGATGCCCGCGCCGCACTGGCTTACGCGCCAGACGAATCCATGCTGCTGAATTTTCTGGGGTATTCTATGGTGGAGCGGCATGAAAACCTGCCCGAAGCCGAAAAACTTTTGCGCAAGGCGCACCAGCTTTCCCCCGATGATGCCGCTATTACAGACAGCCTCGGCTGGGTGCGCGCAGAGCGTGGAGACCTGAACGAGGCGCTGGATCTTTTAGAAAAAGCCGCAGAAAAAACACCAGAAGACCCGGAAGTGAATTATCATCTGGGCGAGGTTTACTGGCGGCAGGGCCGCAAGACCGAAGCCATAGATCAGTGGAACGTGGCTTTGGGGCTGCACCCTATTCCGTCGGATGAAGTATTGATACGTGCTGCGCTCAAGCGCGCAGGTGTAGAGCCGGATGTAAAAAAAGCAGATCAGGCCGCGCCCGCTAAAGTCGCGCCGCAGGATAAAGGAACACACACGCCATGACAGTTGATGTTCTGGATGTTGCAACCACAACCCTGACAGAAATTGCTCCAGCAAAAATCAATCTGTATTTGCACGTTACTGGCCGCAGGCCAGATGGATACCACTTGCTGGATAGCCTTGTGGTGTTTGCTGGCGCTGGGGATGTGCTGCGTTATGAGCCGGGTTCTGAACCTCTGCATCTCAAGCTGGAAGGCCGCTTTGGCCGCGCCCTTGGGGCAGATGCCGCCGGGGCTGATAATCTGGTTATGAAAGCCGCCGCAGTGCTGCGTGATCTGGCCGGGCCGGATGCCAATGTGCAGGGCGGCTGCCTTGTGCTGGAAAAAAACCTGCCCGTGGCCTCTGGCATTGGTGGGGGTTCGGCAGATGCTGCTGCGGCCTTGCGTTTGCTGAATCGGGCATGGAACGCGCAGGTGGGTGAACCAACCCTGTTCCGTGTAGCGGAAACATTGGGGGCGGATGTGCCCGTATGCCTGCTAAGCCAGACCGTGCGGATGGAAGGTATTGGGGAAACCCTTACCCCCGCGCCGCGTTTGCCAGAGTGTGGCCTTGTGTTGGTAAATTGCGGGCAGGCTGTTTCCACCCCGGATGTGTTCCGCAAAAGAACCGGCGATTTTGTGCCTAGGGCTGCTTTGCCGCAAAGCTGGCCCAATAGTGCTGCTATGGTGGAAACCTTAAAGGCGCAGGAAAACAGTCTGGAAGCTCCGGCATGCAATGTATGCCCGCCCGTTAAGCGGGTGTTGGCCGATATTGCCATGCAACCAGAATGCCAGTTGGCCCGCATGAGCGGTTCTGGCGCCACGTGTTTTGGCGTGTTCCCTACCGTAGAAGCCGCGCGAGAAGCGGCAGACAGGTTGGCAGATGCACACGCCGCATGGTGGGTGTGGGGTGGTGCTCTGGTTTAAGGGGCTTTGCCACACCATATCAGCGTAAAGTTTTTTGGTGAGCCGAAAGGGCGCAAGCCTGTTTTGGGGTAACCGAGGGTAGGAGGTTATATGTCTTCCAAGCTTGATCTGTCTCTTTCAGCAGACCACACAGAAGTACATCTTAAGGTGCTAGAGCAGGAAGATCAGCCTGCGGTAGATATTGCGCTTTCGGTAGAAGACATCACCCGGCTGATTCAGGTTTTGGGCCAGTGCCGGGAAACAATGCTGGAAGGTAAGGAGCTGCCGCCCATAGAAGGCGCCACTTTTACACCTGTTACGCGCACCAAATGGGCGCTTCAACCCGAAGCCAGCACGGATGGCTCTGTTCTGGCTTTTCAGCACCCGGCCTTTGGCCCGGTAGGGCTTGTGCTGCCACCAGCAGATGCAGACCGTCTGATGCATGGTTTGCACATGCACCAGCAAATGCGCCAGCAGCCTATTAAACCACGCGGGCGTTTGAACTGATTTCTGGCTGTTTATTCAGATGGCATCATTAAGGCCGCAAAAATTTGCCCCGTGCAGCAGAAAAACCACACGGGGCAGAAAGCAGGCGTTCAGGATTTCCGGCAGTTACGAATATGCGCCA
Organism: Acetobacter sp. JWB; assembly: GCF_003323795.1. NCBI lineage: Bacteria > Pseudomonadati > Pseudomonadota > Alphaproteobacteria > Acetobacterales > Acetobacteraceae > Acetobacter > Acetobacter sp. JWB. The sequence goes on from NZ_CP030871.1 coordinate 462,417, forward strand.
TCAGGGCGGTAAGGCTCATGGCCGTAAGCGCACCAAAAATGCTTGCCCGCAAGCTGCTGGAAACAAAAAAGGTTAGCGGGCTGTCCACCCTGCGGGAGTGCTCATTAAACGGGCCTTGCGCCCCAAAGGAACCGGGCACGGATTTGTATAAATCATCCGGCTGCGGGCCTTCTGCCCAATCATGCTCCATCTGGGCCTTATAGCCTTTCTCGGCCAAGCGGGCTTCACGGCAGCCGGGGGCAATCATGTGCCACAGGGCGGCAAAGCTGTTGGTGGCGCCAATGGAGATAGAGCGGCTGGTGCTAAAGGCGGCACGGCAAATGGCTTCTGCCGCTACTTCGGGTTCATACACCGGGCCAACGGGTTTTAAGCGCTTGCCCGTAAGGTTGCGTGTCCAGCCATAATGGGGGGTGTTGATGGCGGGTAAATCCACCATCACCACGCGAATATTATCGGCATCGTGCCGCAGTTCTGGGCGCAGGCTTTCACAAAAACCGCGCAGGGCAGAACGTGCCCCGTTTTCTGCTGCCTGAAGCGGCATGCCGCGTAAATTGGGGGCCAGATCCAGATTGATAATAGCCCCTTGCCCGCGCCGACGCATAACGCCAAGTGCGGCCAATGTGCCGTGTACGCTGCCCAGATAGGTTACCTCTGTGGCCCGGCGGATATCATCGGCAGAAAGAGTGGAAACCTGCCCAACAACCGTGGCCCCGGCGCAGTTGGCCCAAACCGAAATGGGGCCAAGTTCTGTTTCAATACGCTCTGCCGCATCCTGCACGGCTTTGGCGTCTGAAACATCCAGCGGAATAACCAATGACCGCACAGAATGTTTGGCCAGATTTTCTGCTGTTTCTTTCAGCCGGTCTTCATTGCGGCCCAGCAGGGCAATATCAAACCCGGCGCGGCCCAGCGCACGTGCCGCCGCGCGGCCAATACCGGCGCCTGCGCCTGTAATCACAGCTATCTGGGTTGGCATCCGCGTTTTTTCTCCCGGTTATCACTCAAGCAAGATGTTTAAAATCTGGCTACCATTTTGCGCTGCAATCGGGCAGGGCACAAGCCACAGGGCAGGGGTTTTGCCCCGCGTGGGCTTTTATGCAAGGGCCAGACTTACAGATATTTCAGCGCAATAATGCCGCCTAAAAACACGATGGCAAATGCCCCGGCCACCAGCGGCAGGCGTTTTTCCAGAAAATCCTGAATAGGGGCCCCAAAGCGCCACAAAAGGCCCGCCACCAGCATAAACCGCACACCGCGCGTTACAAGGCTGGCCAGCATAAAAGGCAAAATGGCAAAATGCGCCATGCCGCTGGCAATGGTTACAAACTTGTAGGGGATAGGCGTTAGCCCTTTAAGCAGAATAATCCACACACCCCATTGGCGGAATTTTTCCTGCAAGGTCAGAAGCGTGGCCTCGGCATGGTAAAAATGCACAATCGGGCGGGCTATCGTATCCAGCAATGCCGCCCCAATCAGCCAGCCCAGCAGGCCACCGGCCACACTGGCTACCGTGCAGATGGCGGCATAAACCCATGCCTTTTGCCTATGTGCCAACACCATGGGCACCAGTAGCGTTTCTGGCGGAAGGGGGAAAAAGCTGGCTTCTGCAAAAGCCAGCGCCGCCAGCCATAAAGGCGCGTAGGGGCTGGCGGCGTGCCGCAAAACGCGGGCATACAGGCGGTTTAGCATATGGGTTTAAATACTACATTCGTTCGCGGCGCAGAACATCCTCCGCCTTGGCGTGGATGGTATCATATTCTTCCTGCGTCAGGTTCCCCCGGTGCAGCATTTCGCTGGCCCGTGCCAGCGCATCACGCGCATGGGTGGCATCGGGAATGGGGTAGCGGCGGCCGGGCAGAGCAAAGGCATCATCGGGCAGGGCGTTGCGTTCTTCAGTTGTCAGCTTAGACATGGTTGGTCTTCCTGTCTTCCTCACACAGTTCAGAGGCACTTTCCAGTTCGTCCAGTTCCGCCATGGCAGCTTCTGCGCTGGTGGTGGGAACATCGGAAACCGGTGTGCTGCTCCGCACTCCCGCTGCCAGAGGATGCTGTGCGGGAGAGACTTCTAATGTTTGTGTCACACGGAACGCCGTCAAGACTGCAAAAGAGCCAAACACTATCGCCCCCAGCGCTTGCCCGGCCTGCACGCCAAGCGGGCCAAAGCGTGCGCCCATCATTACAAACGGAATGGTGCCCAGCGTGGCCCGCCCCCAGTTAAAAGCGGTGGAATACAGCGGAAAACCAAGGTTGTTAAAGGCGGCATTCGCTACAAACAGCATGCCCACAAACAGATAACTGCCGATTGTCCATGTGCAGAACATATGGATAAGGGCCGCGGCATCGCCTTGCGCATCATACATGGCCACAACGCCGTTCTGCGCACAAAACAGGAGCAACCATGTGGCCCCAACGCTCAAAATCACCAGCTTGAGGGCTGCACGCAGGGTTTCTCGCACACGGTCGCACTGCCCGGCGCCAAGGTTCTGGCCCATAATAGGGCCAACAGATCCGGTAAGTGCAAAAACCAGCGCAAACAGCACAGGCACCGTACGCTCGATAGAGGCCTGCCCTGCAACAGCGGCCAACCCAAAGTGCGCCATGGCCTGCGTAACGTACACACCCCCAACAGGCGTGGCCAGATTGGTAAGAATGGCCGGGAAAGCCACCGTGGCCACGCGTTTGGTATCGGGCACAATTCGGTGGGCTTGTGGCATGGCCAGCATATCGTGCCGCAATGCGCCGCGCAGGCCCACTGTTGCCACCACCGCGCGTGAAAGCACTGTGCTGATAGCCGCCCCCATAAGCCCTTCATGCAGCCCAAAAATAAACAGAGGGTCCAGCACCGCGGCAACTACGGCCCCCAGCAACGTAATGTGCATGGAGCCCTTGGCATCCCCCACCACGCGCATAAGGGAGGAAGCCCCCATACCCGCACAAATAAGGGGCAAAGCGGGGCTAACGGTGCGCAGGAATGTGGTGGCGTTGGCCAAGGCCTCACCCTGCGCGCCAAACAGCACCAGAATGGGGTGGGCAAAAATCATGGTGCCGATACCCAGCACCATTGCCAGCCCGATCATGACAGTAAGGGCGGAGGAGGCAATGCCGCGTGCCTCATCCGCACGGCCTGCGCCAATCTCACGCGCGGTGGCGGCACTTATGCCGATGGTTAGCCCGATGGAAACGGCAATCTGCAAGCCAATAACGGCCCCGGCAAAGCCAATGGCAGCCGTAAGGGCGGTGTTACCCAAGTGGCTGATATACACCATATTGAGCATATCCACCGCAAACACCGCCATAAGGCCAATGGCCCCGGTGCCAGCCATAACCAGCACGTGGCGCATGATGCTGCCGGTGGTAAAGCAGGCCTTGTGGCGTCCGCCAGGCGGGGAGGGCCGGTTCATTCATGCTCCGTGTGGGCTGTGCTGTGTGCGCGGGCCGAGGTGGGTGTTGAGTATGTCATGACTTGCGCCCCCTGCGAACAGGGAGAACACGGAACATCTGCCCTGAAAGGCGTGCAAGCCCGAATAACGGGCTGCAAGAACCGCGTTTAGAGGGTAGGCGGCGTTTCTTCGGGCTTTTCTGCGTCTGCCTTGCGTTCCAGCGGGCGGCCTAAATACGCTTCCAGCACCTGCTCTGTGGGGCCATCCATACGTACCTGCCCCTGATCCAGCCAGATCAGGCGGTTGCACCAATCGGCCATTACATCCGCCATATGGCTGGAGAGCACCAGAATATCGGCGCGGGAGACAAGGTTTTCAAGCCGGGCACGGGCACGGTTACGGAAGGAGGCATCCCCCGCCATAAACCATTCATCCATCAGCAACACATCGGGCATGATAGCCGTGGCCAAGCCAAAGGAAAGGCGCACCATCATGCCCGAACTGTAGGTGTTTACGGGCAGGTCCATAAAAGCGCCAAGGCTGGCAAAGTTTTCTACATCGACCTCAACCTGCGCGGTCTGCTCCTTGCTGAGGCCAGAGAACATGCCGCGCAGGCGAATGTTCTCCCGCCCGGTTAGGTCCATGTTCATGCCCAGTTCGGGGTCTAGCAGTGTGCCAATGCTGCCGCGCACCGTAACACTGCCGCCTACGGGTTCATAAATACCGGCCAGCGCGCGCAACAGCGTGGTTTTGCCCGCCCCGTTGCCACCTACAAGGCCCAGCCTGTCCCCCGGTTGCAGGGTAAAGCTTACACCTTTAAGCGCCTGCACCACCACGCGGTCTCGGTTATCGTGCATGAAGCGGGTGTTGAGCGTACGGCCCAGTGTTTTGCTGAGCGATTTGCGCAAGCTGCGGGCATTGCCATGATACAGCGGAAAGGTGATTTGCAGGTTTTCAACCGCAATATCCGTCATGCGCCTTACACCCAGTATGCCAGCCGTGTGCGCATGCGGGCGAACAGGCAGAAGGTTGCAACAATCAGCACGGCAGACCACCCAAGGGCCGCAGGCCATACGGCGGTTTGCATGACATCCCCGGTAAAGGGCGCGCGCAAAATTTCAATTAACGGAAAGAAGGGGTCTAGCAGCAGCCAGGCCTGCCCGGTTGTCATCAACTGCGGAGACCACAAAATGGGTGTTACAAAGAACATCACCTGTGTCAGACTGGCGATAATGGGGGGCACATCCCTAAACCGCGCGCCCAGAATACCCAGCAGCAGCACGGCAAAAAAGCAGTCCACCAACCACAGGCCTGTGGCGGGCAGCAGAGTCCATGTCCATTTAGGTGCGACGTGAAACCACAAGAACACCCCGGCCACTACGGGTACGTTATGCGCAAATACCAGAATGTTGCGCACCGCCACGCGCAGCACATGCAGGGAATACGGCATGCGGGCAGCATGGATAAGCCGCGCGGCCCCTGTAAAAGTGCCACACCCTTCCTGCATGGTGCCGCCTACAAAGCCCCATAACACCAAGGAAAGGGTAAGGAAGGGCAGGTAGGTGTGCACATCTGTGTTGAGCAGATACGCATACAGCACGCCCATGGCCGCTACCATAATGGCCGTGGTGGCCGTAAGCCAGAACGGCCCCAGAATGGAGCCACGATACCGCAGCCGAATATCCAGCCAAGCCAGTGTAAGCCCCAGCCGGGCATGGCGGAAGCCGCGCGCAAAATCTTGGGCGGCATGCACAAAGTAGGAAAAACCCCGTTCTGGCACCAAATGCAGCACGGGTTGGCCCTCTGGCTGGGGGGCGTGCTGCGGCGCAGCCGAAAGAGGGGGCTGTTTTTTTGCGGCGCGTTCTTCCTGCGTATCCGGCAAGGTGGGCGTGCTGTTCATGGTGTTTAACGCGATAGAGAACCCAGCCTGTTTGTGCAAGGTTGGCTTGCTTTTTATGCTGCCATTATGGCCTGCCATATAAGCCCGTGCAGCCCTAGGGGAGCGCGCCATTTGCGCAACGATTGGCAGGAAAACACTCCGCAGAGATGACAACAGGCCCCGTGGTTGCTACACCCGGCCCGCCGGAGAGCCCTTTTTTCGTTCCACACCTAAGGCCGGGAACCGTCCTTGTCATGAAAATCGTCGCCTGTAACAGCAACCTCCCACTTGCCGAAGCCGTTGCCGCGGAGCTGAACCTCCCTCTCTGCAACGCCACCGTGCGCCGCTTTGCGGACATGGAGGTGTTTGTAGAAATCCACGAAAATGTACGTGGTGAGGACGTGTTCGTTATCCAGAGCACCTGCACCCCCACAAATGATAACCTGATGGAACTGCTGATTATGCTGGATGCGCTGCGCCGTGGTTCGGCCAAGCGTATTACCGCTGTCATGCCCTATTTTGGTTATGCCCGGCAGGATCGTAAATCCGGCCCGCGCACGCCTATCAGCGCCAAGCTGGTGGCGAATCTGCTGGTGGAAGCCGGTGCCAGCCGTGTGCTGACACTGGATCTGCACGCCATGCAAATTCAGGGTTTCTTTGATATTCCGGTGGACAACTTGTACGCCGCACCGCTGTTTGTGCGCGATATCCGCTCCCACTATGGGGACCGCGATCTGATGATTGTCTCCCCCGATGTGGGGGGCGTGGTGCGTGCCCGCCAGTTGGCCCAGCGCCTGAACACGGATCTGGCCATTATTGACAAGCGGCGTGAACGCGCAGGCGTTTCCGAAGTGATGAACGTAATTGGGGACGTGCGTGGCCGCCATTGCCTGCTGGTGGACGATATTGTGGATAGCGGTGGCTCATTGTGCAACGCAGCCCGTGCCATTGCCAACCAAGGCGCCGCATCTGTGGGCGCATACGTCACCCACGGTGTGCTGACAGGGCAGGCCGTGGAACGCGTTGCCGATTCGCCTATCGAAATGCTGACGCTAACAGACAGCATTCGCGCTACGGAGCAGGTTATGGCTGCGCGCAATATCCGCCAGATTACCATTTCTGGTCTGTTGGCACGCGCCATTCATGCTGTGGCGGATGAAAGCTCCGTTTCCTCCCTGTTCGATTGATCCGAGGCCCCATGAGCACGCTTCTCCCCCGCCCATACTGGTATTTGCGCCACGGCCAGACAGACTGGAACCGGGCTGGCCTTTCTCAGGGGCGCACGGATGTGCCCTTGAATGAAACCGGCATTGACCAAGCTGTGGCGGCGGGAAAGCTGCTTGAGGTTGCCTTGCGTGCAGCAGGGCAAAATGGGGTTACGCGCATTGTGTGCTCTCCGCTGGAGCGTGCTTTGCGTACAGCTACGATTGTGCGAGATGCCCTTATTACCCACGGCCTGCCTGCTTTGCCGCTGGATGTGGATGCGGGGCTGGAGGAAGTCTGCTTTGGTGAGCAGGAAGGCCAGCCGATTGGGGATTGGTATGATAGCTGGATTGCCGGTGAATACACGCCATCGGGGCAGAAACATTTGCTGCCCTAAAACAACGTGCCGCAGACGCCGTAAACCGTGCCACACAGGCCCCCGGTCGGCCCCTGATTGTGGCACATGGGGCGCTGTTTCGTGCTTTGCGTGCGGCCATGTTTCTGCCCGCCAATGTACGCCTGCCCAACGCTATTCCGCTTAGCTTGGAGCCAGAAGCAGAGAACCGTTGGAAGTTGCAGGAGCTGGCAGACGCGTAAGCGTTAGTTCCAGATTTTGTAGAGTTCGAACGAGAAACGGTTGGGCTTTTTTCTGCCGGGCTTGCCTATGCGTACGCTATATACCTGTTGGTAATGCTGTTGAATATAGGCACATACAGGCTGTTCTATTGTGCCTGATGTGCATGCTTGATACGGCAGCATAACAAAGGCCGGACGCTGAGATAGATCCTGCAAGTAATGCTGGGCTGCGTTCTTGCCATAAATAATATCGATATGATCGCGGAAAAGGTAGCGATCAAAACTGTGCAGATGGGCCATGTAAAAATGGGTGTGCGGTGTACGGATGTTGAGAACTTTTTGCTGTTGAACCAGATCAGATACCCGCGTGTAATCAATCTGTTTGAAGTTGATATAATCTTTTAGATTTTTATGCGTTTCATCCACACCTCTAAGCACCACAACCGTAGCCAGTGGGGCGAATGCCCAGCCTGAAAAATGTATTTTCTGTTGTGCCAAGAGCACCAGCATGATGCTAACAGGCGCAAACCACAGCCCGGAATAATGGCTGAACGGGTGCCCGGAAAGAAGAACCGCAGGCACAGAAGATACAAACCACAGCGTAAGCAGCGTGGTATCTGGTGTAGGGGCTGTTTTAAGGATGGATTTCTGCCCGAACCATTTGATGAGAATGGGCGAAAAAACCGCCAGATAAGCTGCAAGCAGCAGAACAGCCTTAATGCGTTTTGAAAGCTTGGCGCTGTAAGAATGTAAAAAAGTATGTTGCAGGGTAAAGTAATCTGCCAGCGCATGGTGCCCCTGCACCAGATAAGGTGAGAATAAAACCACCAATCCACCGCATGTGCCAAGGGCAAACAAAACCACGTTGAAAAGAGGGCGTGTGTTTGTCAGCAACAGGAAGCACACAGGCAAAAACAGGCAAATGCCTTCCAGATAGTTGATGTTAACCGTAAGGCCAAACGTAGCCCCGGCAGCCATAAGCAGCAGGGCGCGGTTTGTCTGCTGTGTGGTTGCAAATGTGCCTTTGCGGGTCAGCCAGATAACAGCCAGTTCTGTTGTTATCAGAAGTGTTTCTGTATTTCCGGCCAGTAGTTCAAACGGCGCACCCAGCAACACCAGCGCAGCAAAAACCCATAACCAGCGTGTGTGCCAGATACTGCGTGCCATAGCCGCAAATGCGGCAAGGGAAAGGAGAGCCAGAACCGTAAATTTGCCAACAGGCAACGGGGCAGTAAGTGCATCCCACACGCCGTAAAGCACATAAACGCCTACAGGTTTGTGATCGAACACATATTGGTACGGTAGCATATGCTCTTGCAGCATGCCGCGGCCAATAAGTGCGTAAAATGTTGTATCAGCCGTGGAAAAAGGCAGGATCAGATAAGAAAAAATATAAAAAATACTGCATAAAGAAATAATAAAAACGAATATCTTATTTCTTAAAATCTTTTGTAGCTCAGACATTATCCTTCTCCTGCTTGAAGGTCTGGATATTCATGCAGGGAAAAGGAAGTAAAGGGTAAATAAGTTAAATAATTTTCTAAAAAGCATGGCAGAACAGCCAGTTGGCGTTTCCGCCATGCTTATTTTATCGGTGTTGAATACATCATACGGCAGACGTGTGTTCCTGCGGGGAAATGCGGCTTCTTTGCGGGAACAGGGCCGGATCATGCAGGGCACGCAGGCGCACGCAACGGGGCAGAAGCCTGCGGATAATGTGCATGGTTGCGGTATCGGAAAGCCCTGTCTGTTCAGAAAACCAGTCCAGTTCTTCCTGTAGGAAAAAGCCGCGCACTTCTGCCTCAGATGCTGGTGGGCTGTGGGGGGCGGTCTGCCAACGGCGGATGGTGGAAAGCATGCCCATGGCTTCTGCCCGCTGTTCCAGCTTGCTGGGCTGATCCGGCGTGGGAACAGGGCCAAGAACTTCGTTTAAAGCGCTTAACAGGCCGGATTTGTTAAACCACGCGGCTGTTACAAAATCTCCCACGCTCGAAATGGCGTTGGAAACGGAGTTCAGGAATGTCATGAAAACCTCCCGTATTTACAAAAGGGGTGCATACTGCCAACGGCGCGCAGGTTGAGAGAGTTTCCATGTGCTGAAAAAATAAAAACCGCCCCTGAACCAAGGGCGGTTTTTTACAAACAGAGCATCTGCCACAGCCAGCGGCCTTAAGCCATGTGGTGCGGCAATGCCGGACGGGAGTAACCGCCTTTTTCTGTATTAGTCCTGCAATGGCAGCATAAAGGTGCCATCATCCAGCTGGATACCACGCTGGGCGGCGTGGGCGCAGGTTGCGGTGCGGATGTCTTTGTCATCCACCGTGTTCAGGTCAATCATCTGGCCGGGGCCAACCATCAGCTGCCCTGCACCACCAGCGGGGTATGCGGCATCGTTTTTCACATCGCTGCGTTTTGCAAGGGAGCGGCCAAGAGAGCGCACCGTTGTATCATCATCAATGTTGTGGGCGTAACAGTAGTACATCAGCCCGGCAATATTGCCGACAGATGCGTTATCTACCGTGGGGCCGGGGCCAACTGGTGCTTCTGGCACAGAAGCCACGCCAACATTGGCAGCATGGGCAGGTGCAACCCCGGCAGCCAAAGCCAGGCCACATACGGCAGCAAGGGCCGCTTTGCGCAGTGTGTTCATGGGTGAACCTCCTTTGTGAACAAGTTTGATGGGGCTCACTATCGAACCGGCCCGGATATGCGGCAAGAGCCTTGGTTGCCGGTCTGTTATGCAGAAAATATTGGTTTGTTATCAAAAATTCTGCATGATTTGTGAAGTTTCGTGATCTAATCGGACAATAATAGTCCACATTATCACATGGATGTGAGTGTATGGATGCTATGCCTGTATTGGCAGGGATGCGCACGGTTATTCAGGCTTCTTATACGAATACTCTATAATGCTCTTTCTGTATTTTTCTTACACCTGCGCAATCTTGCCTACTGGCATGTGTGTGCTGGGCTTCCTATATCCAAGATCGAATACATACTGAACGTACATGCTGTTTGCCGCTGTGCGGGGCAGATGGCGTAAAGATGTAAAGCAGGGAGCCGATTTGAATGTCTGATCTGATTGTTCTGGGTTTTGACCACGTTGATGATGCCACCAAGGTGCTGACAGAATGCCGCGCCTTGCAGAAGGAATACCTGCTGGATCTGGAAGATGCCGTAGTTGTTACGCGGGATGCACAGGGTAAGGTACACCTGCACCAGAGCGTAAACCTTGAAAAAGCTGGGGCTTCCTGGGGCCTGCTTTCTGGTGGTTTCTGGGGTGCGCTGGTGGGCCTTTTGTGCCTGAACCCGCTGGCTGGCTTCCTGATCGGGAGTGCCGTAGGGGCCGGTGCTGGCGCGCTGTCTGGCAAGTTTTCTGATTACGGGATTGATGATGGCTTCATCAAACAGTTAAGCGATACCATCCCGCCCAACACCTCTGCTCTGTTTATTCTGGTGCGTAAGTCTCAGCCGGAAAAGGTTCTGGCCGATCTCAGCCAGTTCAAGGGCCATGCCCGTATCCTGCAAACCTCTCTTTCCCCAGAAGCAGAAGAAAAACTCAAGGCTGTCTTGGGTCAGGTTGCTGCGGCGCAAGCCAAGGCCTGAGCCATCTTTTAGGTATCAGCCTGCACTGTGTGCATAAAAAACCCCCGGTGGCAGAAGCGCACCGGGGGTTTTTTAGTATTTTAACGCACAGAACGAAAAAAGTTCACAGCCGTTTGCCCATTTCTTGCCGCAGGGTGTTGCAGCGCTGGGTATATTTTGCGGCCCGTGTGGCGGTAATCCAGTTGATAATAAATGCCGCTGCCAATGAGAGGAACGAGGCCGCAGTGAGCAACTGGCCTGTCAGATAGATTTTCTCATCATAATGCAGGGCGGAATACCACAGCAAAATCAGGCTCAGCACAGCACCAATAAAGCCAGAAGCACCCGTAAGCCGCATAAGGGAATCTTCCACCAGTTCAAAGGCGGCGGTCTCACGCCATAGGTCAAACAGGCGGCGGTCAATGTCTCCCACGTTTTCGGCGTGGTCTGCCTTTTCGGCTTCTGTGCGCTTGTGGGGGTTTTTGCGGTGGATCTCCAGCTCCTGCCGGGCCTTGGCAAAAACCTTCCGCCGTTCCTGAATGGCGGGCAGGCTGATATCCACAAAACTTAAAATGGCAACATTCAACCCGGCGGAAAGCTGAACAATGGCCTGAAAGTTGCCCCATGTCATATCCATTGGTCTGGCTCCTCCACGGGCTGGATATCCTCGTATTGGAGCCGTTTTCTGGGGCAAAATGCTGGTAAAATCAATCCACGCCAGTGTGGGGGCTGTGGCGCGTGGGCAGCGCCACAGCCGGTAACACGGTTAAAAACCTTGGGAAATCCCGCCCAGAATGGTGCGGCGCAGCCCATATTGCGGGGCCCCCACGCCAATGCCGGAGCCATCGCGCAGCTTGTAGGTGTGATCCCCCAGATTGATCACATCTATGCGGAACTGCGTATCCCCCGGCCATGCGCTGCCGAATGTATGGTGTATGGTTTCCACGGCAGAGAAGTTAACGGTGGCGTAGGGTGTAAGGGCCACCCCGTTGGGCACAAGGCCATCGGCCCGCAGCCCGCTGCCATATACCATGGTGGCAGATAGCCGCAGCGGAAAGCGCGTTTTATGGAAGAAGGAATAGGCCGCCCCGGCAGAGGCCGTCCAACGCTGATCGTGGTCCAGATGGACCCAGCGGTGCTGAATGTAGGCCAGATCATCCGGTTCCATATTAAACTGTGCGCTGGTGATATCCTTACCAATGGCGCGAGACCACGCAAAGTTGCCATAGAGTGAAAGCGGGCCATGATCGTAAGAGGTGCTGACCTCATACCCATTCACCTGCCCACGGCGATAGTTAAAGCCACTTAGGATAATCGGGGCGCCAAACTGGCCTTCATCAATCAGGTTATGAGCCAGCTTGTAATAGGCATCGAACGAGACACGCCAGCCCGGCAGAATGGTTTGCTCAATACCGGCATCAAAGTAATGGTCGCGCTCGGCCCGCACTTTGTTGTTCTGGTAAACCGAGGGCGCGGCACTGGTGCCCGCAAATTTGTAAAGCGAGGAAGAACTTACAACTTCAAACGGCGGAGGCGTGAAGTAGCGTGAATATCCGGCATGGATCACCCCGCCTTTCCATGGCTTCCACACAATGTTGATACGTGGGCTAAGCTGTTTTTCTGCCGTGTATTCGCTCACACCATCAAAGCGCAGGCCGTAATTGATGGTCAGGTTGCTGAGTGGGCGCCACTCATCCTGCGCATATAGGCCGTAAACCGTACCAGTTTTACCGCTGCCATCGTAAATGCTGAGCGGGGTTGTGCCAAAGGTGGCGTTGCCATCTGCATCCTCACCATCCTGCGCAAACACGCGGGAGAGGGATTTAGAGGTATTGCGTTCTACAAAAAGTTGAAAACCAAAGCGCACGGTGTGATCTTTGGCAGCACGCCATGTCACATCATGCTGTGTGCCCATGGAAAAAACAGAGCGCGCGGCTTGCTGGGCAATGCCGTTATACACCAGATCCCCCAGCCAGTCGGGAGAATAGCGTAGGCTGCTATAGCGGGAGAACACGGAGCTTTGCAGGCTGAAGTCTCCCATCTCTTTCTGCAATGCCAGAATGGCAAAATCTGTAATCTGTTTTTGGTGCTCATCCAAATGCGCACTGTCCACGCTGCCGTTCAACTGCTGCGCCAGATTGCTGCCAGAGTAGGCAGGCATGGCAAACTGGGTTTGCTGGCCGGGGTTGTTGGGCAGTTGGTATTCTGCGTTGGAAACACCGGCAATAAAGCTGATACGCGTGTTTTCATCCGCCGTGTAACGCAGGTGGCCCAAAAAGTGATATTGCTCGCTTAAATCATGAATGGCGTTGAAGGATGACGTTGTGTTTTCAATGCCCGTGCGGTCATGCACATAATCTGCCGTGGCAAAGAAATCCCACTTCCCTTTATGAAAACCATATTGCAGGGAAGGGAAAAAATAATCTCGCGCCCCGCCGTAAAGTGAGAGATTGCCGCCAGAATTGGTGGTGCCGTTCTTGGTGTTGATATCCACCACAGCCGCCTGCAAAAACCCAAACTGGCTGGGCAGCGCACCGGTGGTGAGGGACATGTTATCGGCAAAGCGCGTCATCAACGCCTGCCCGAACACACTCAGCCCCTCCGGTAATTGCACGCCATCCAAACGGAATTGCACCTCGTTATGGTCTCCACGCACATGGATCTGGCCATAACTGTCCTGCGCTACGCCGGGGGCTTGCAAAAGCACTTGGTTAAGTGGTGCGTTATCGGCCCCCGGAATGGTTTCCAGCGCCTGCCGGCTGAACTTGTGCACAGTGGCCCCGGTGGAGGGCGAAAGCTCTGAACGCATGCGGTCCAGATGCGCGGTAACAATTACCTGTTCGGCATCGTTCTTGTCATGCGCAATTACTTTTACGCTTTGCGGTTTTGTTTCAGAGGGCTTCTGCTGCTTTGTTTCTGTTGTAGACGTTGTGGTTTCAGCCAGGGCCATGCTGCTGCCCAGAGCAGTTAAAACAGTGGAGCAGAGAAGAAGAGCGGCTGATCGAACCATCATGCTGTGTGCTGCCTTGGTTGAGTGTGGCGGAGGGCGCAGCATGTATTATGTAATAGTATAACATTACAATAGGAATGAGCCGTGTGCGTGCAGCTTTCTGTGGGCTGTTGCACACGCGCAACAGCTTTGCGCACAGAGTAAGGCATAAAAAAAGAGGCCACATGCAACACGTGGCCTCCTTGCGCATACCGTTGTGCCTACGGGCACAAGGCAGATGTTATTTTGTGGTGTAACCGCCGTTTACCAGAATGGTCTGGCCCGTCATCCACCAGCCTTCAGAAACAATAAAGCGCACATACGGGGCAATATCTTCAATATCTGTCAGGCCCGTTTTGCTGAAGGGAGAAAGCGCTGCTGCCGTTTTGTGGTAAGCCACGGCATCTGCACTTTCCTGCCCGTAAAAGAACGGTGTATCCATGGGGCCGGGGCCAATGGCGTTAACAGAAATGCCACGCGCGCCATATTCCTTGGAGGCCGCACGGGTAAAGTGTTCTACCGCAGCCTTGGAACCCGCATAGGTGGAATAAAACGGCGTGTAAGCCCCCAGCAGAGATGTGACGAGTGTGAGCAGCTTACCGTTATCTGCCAGATGGTTCCCAGCTTCACGGATAAACTGATACGCCACCTTGGTGTTGATGGCGAACATGGAATCAAATTCTTCATCCGTGGTATCTGCAATCGGCTTTTTTAGCACCTTGCCCACGGTGTTAATGGCAATATCTGGCGCGCCAAAAGCGGCTTTGGTATCTGCAAACAGTTTGGCAACAGCATCTGGCTGCGTAAGGTCTGCCTGAAAAGCTGCGGCCTGTGCGCCTGCGGCTTTTACCGCAGCCACCGTGGCATCTGCTTCTGCCTTGCTGGCTGCACTGTGGTAATGGATGGCAATGGCTTTTGCGCCATGTTCCGCCAGATCCCGCGCAATCAGCCCGCCCAGATTTTTGGCCCCACCGGCTATTAGAACAGTTTTGCCTTTAATGCTGTGATCTACCATGTTGGCTGCTCCCTTGCATGATCGAGGGGGCGATGGATGGTGGCCCCCGTTTTTCTATTGTCATCGTATCAGCTACAATAGCCGGATAAAGCAGTATGTTCTGACAACACTTGCCAGATTTACCGAACAATAAGGCAGCCACCACAAGGCTAACGTGTATGGATAGAATAGATCTTTTTCGGATTTTTGCCCGTGTGGTGGAGGCCGCCAGTTTTACCCATGCGGCAGAAACCTTGGGCATGCCGCGCTCTAGTGTGTCTGCCGCAGTGCAACAGCTTGAAAGCCGTGTGGGTGCACGTCTGTTAACGCGCACAACCCGCTCCGTTGCCCCCACGCCAGATGGCGCCGCGTTTTACGAACACTGCCTGCGCCTTGTGGCGGATGTGGAGGAAGCAGAAAATCTGTTCCGCCAGAGCGAAAGTGCCGTGCAAGGCGTATTGCGCGTTAACATGCCCGGCCGCATTGGGCGGCTGATAGTGGCTCCGGCATTGCCCGATTTTCTGGCAACATATCCCGGCCTTTCGGTGGAACTGGGGGTAACGGACAAGGCCGTTAATCTGGTGGAAGAAGGGTTGGATTGTGTGCTGCGCGTGGGCCCTTTGCAGGATTCCGGCCTGATTGCCCGCCGTATGGGGGAGTTAAAGCTGATAAACGTGGCCAGCCCGGCATATCTGCATCAGCATGGCGTACCCCAATGCCCGGCAGACCTGCTGCATGGGCACGAGGCCGTAAATTATGCCTCCCCCCAGAATGGCCGCGTGGAACAATGGGAGTGGGAAGAAAACGGCCTAACCCACACGCTGGATATACCGGGCCGTGTAACAGTAAACAGTGCAGAAGCCCTTATAGCCTGTGCGCTGGCTGGGTTGGGGATGATTCAAATACCCGCGTACGATGTGCGCTCTTACCTGCATACCGGCCAGTTGGTAAAAGTGCTGCCCAAATGGTGCGCGGCCCCTTTGCCTATGGCGTTGCTTTATCCACACCGGCGGCATCTTTCCATGCGGGTGCAGGTGTTTGCCGCATGGCTGGAGGAACTGGTGCGCCAGCAGGTTTTACGCCCTGTTTCCGCCGCTCCGTAAAGGTGGCGTGTATGTGCAGAATGCCCGTTGCATAAACGCCTAAACACGCCCAAAGAGCGCAAGCCATGTTAACCATAGAAAACATTCTGTTGCTGCTTTTGCTGGCGGCAGTTAGCAGCCTGCTTGTTGCCCTGTTTAAACAGAAGGTTCCGCAGCCGGTTGTTCTTATCATTCTGGGTGTGTTTGCGGCGTTGGCGGGCATGCATGTCAGCTTGCAGCCAGATATGTTCATGTTTGTATTTCTGCCGCCTTTGCTGTTTGCAGATTCATTCCGCATGCCATTGCGTGAGTTTTCAGAACTGCGCGGCCCCATTCTCTTTTTGGCCTTTGGGCTTGTGGTTATCAGCACGCTGGTATGTGGCTATGCTATTCATTGGATTGTGCCAGAACTGGGCTTGCCCATCTGTTTTACGCTGGCGGCAGCGCTTTCCCCCACAGATACGGTAGCTGTTTCCAGCCTTATTGAAGGGCGCAAAGTTCCCAATCGGTTGTTGCAGATTTTATCTGGTGAGGCCCTGTTTAACGATGCCTCCGGCCTTGTGTGCTTTCGCTTTGCCATGGCCGATGCCCTTACGGGGGAGTTCTCTTACAGGCAGGCTTTTGGCACGTTTTTAATGGTGGCGCTGGGCGGCTTGCTGGTGGGCGCTGCGGTGGCATGGCTGACTGTTAAGCTTAACCGCGTGCTGGTGCGTCGTGGGTATGATGATTCGCAATCCCAAATCATCTTTGTGCTGCTCTTGCCATTTTTAATGTACGCAGCGGCGGAAGCGGTGGAATGTTCGGGCATTCTGGCCGCCGTGGCAGGCTGCATGGTGCTTAAACTTTCCGGTATGATAGAGGATACCGCCACCTTTACCCGCCTACAGGCCACAACCGTATGGAACATTGTCAGCTACGTTTTTAACGCGCTTATCTTTTTGTTTCTGGGCTTGCAGTTGCCAGAATTGCTGCAACATGGCGTGGCGTTGGGCCATAAATACGATGTGGCTTTGTGGCAGGTTAGCCTGTTTGTGGTGCAAATATACGCCATTATGCTGGCCATGCGGTTTGCAGGCGTATGGACATCCGTTTTTGGCCGTTGGGTGGTGGCGCGTATTGGCAGCCTGCCGTTTGAACCCACGGGCTTTGCAGGCAGCTTGTTGCTGACATTTGCCGGGGTGCGCGGGGCCGTTACGCTGGCGGCTGTGCTCTCTCTGCCAGAAGGAGCGGATGGCACAGATGCCTTTCCCATGCGCGATGCCGTGGTGGTGGCGGCTACAGGTGTAATTGTGCTTTCCCTGCTGGCGGCCAGTGTGTTCATTCCTCTGTGCCTGCGTTTTTTACCGCACGAAACGGTGGATAAGAATGCGCAGGAAGAAAACATGGCCCGCCAAAAACTGATACGCGCAGCCCTTGCAGTGCTTACAAAAGCGCGCACGCAGCCGCCTGCGCCCAACCCAAAGGGCACAGCACTGGCTAAGCCGGAGGGGCAAGGTGCCGCAGATGAAGCCCTGCGTCAGGAGGTGATAGACCGCCTCTACCAACTGTATCACAGCCGGTTGGAAGAGGAGGATGAAACGCCGCGCATTACGCCGCTGGATCGTAACCGGGCATTGCGCCATGCGCGTATGGATCTGGCCCTGCGCCTGCAATTGCTGCGGGCAGAACGGCAGGCCATGCGAGATATGACATCGCGCAGAGAGATCAATGACCAAACAGAATGGAAGCTCCAGCAGGAACTGGATTATGAGGAGCAGGTGATCCGCTCGCAGTCTCAGCGCCTCCCGCGGGAGGCCTAAAGCCCGCCTGCCAAACGTGGCGTGCTTTTGTTGACAAGCCACCTCCAGCCTGTAAACCACACCGCATGATGGTTTCCCCTTAGGGGAATGAAAAGGGAACCGGGTGCCCGCGCCGTTGCCTGCAATGGTTTTGCGATATTCCCGGGCTGTCCCCGCAACTGTAAGCGGCATGGATGTGCACGCACAGCGCCTTACGCGCTGGCCCACTGGAACAAACCTTTCCGGGAAGGGGTGCCACAACCGAAAAAACCGCAAGCCAGGAGACCTGCCATCAGCACACAGTTGCAGACGGGGCATGTCAGCCGGGGTGTGCTGGCAGGTTGGGCTAGCGGTCAGCCTATGGGGTGGTTTGTGCCCCTGTGGTGGAAAAAGCCGGGCCAGGTCTCGTGGCAACGCTGTTAAACCGCGAGATTGCCTAAAGCCATGCGCCTTAAAACCCTTTTGCTTACCGGCTCATCTTTGCTGCTGGTAGAAACCACCGCCGTTTGGGCGGCAGATGCCCCAACCCCCGCCACATCAACGGGCAAAAATACTGTTGCCACCAAGGCGGCAGCAACACCAGCTACCACCGTTCCGGCGCCACAAAATGCGCCTGTTTTGGCCGGGGTGGAGGGCACGCAAGCTGTGCAAGCGCGCAGCGCACAGGCGTACCCGGATTACATTACGGTTAGTGCCGCACGGCGGCCCATGCGGGCAGATGAAATTGGCACGGCCATGACGATCGTGACAGAAAAGCAGATACTCACCCAGCAGCGCCGCACGTTAACAGATATTCTGGCCCGCCAACCGGGGCTGAATGTGGTGCGTTCGGGCGGTTTTGGGGGCACCACCTCTATTTTTATGCGTGGCAACAATGCCAACGAGGTAAAAGTGCGGCTGGATGGCATGGATATTAACGATGGCAGCTCCACTTCTGGTGCGTTTGATGCCGCGCAGTTTGTAACCGATGGCATGGGCCGCATAGAAATTTTGCGCGGGCCGCAAAGTGGCCTGTACGGGGCGGATGCCATGGCCGGGGTGATTGATATAACCACCGCGCAAGGGCAGGGCAGGTTCACCCCTTTTGTGCGGGTAGAAGGTGGATCTTACGGCACGTTTAATCAGGTTATGGGCGCGCGCGGCAGTAAGGGAAAGTTCCATTACAATGTAGAGCTTTCTCATTACCGGCAGGATGGCTTTCATGAAATCCCGCGTTATATCGGGCGCTATTTTGGCGCAGATAAGGAGCAGCGCCACCGGGGGGATAGAAACGATAACCGCTCCGCCAATATTCGCCTTGGCTATGATGTGACGCATAATTTTGATCTGGGGCTAACGGCCCGGCTGATCCAGAGCAATCTGCACACCTACAGCAGCTATAATATGGAAGATGAATATTACAGCCGCTTGGGATATTACGGTGATGTCAGCAGCGAGCGTGAACATACCACGCAAAATCAGGCCATTGTGCGGGGCACGGCGCATTTGTCCTCATTTGGTGGCAGGTTCGATCAGGTCATTGGTCTGGGGTATATGACAGGCCGCAGAAGCTGGACAGAAACCGGCACCACGCTGGAAGGCGATGCCTTGCAGTATGATCCCACATATTACCGCACCAGCCGTATCAAGATAGACTGGCACGGCACCGTCAATCTGGATAAATACGGATCTCTGCTTGTGGGGGCAGAGCATTTTCATGACACGTTTAATTCCAACCAAGGAAATAGCGCGCCATCTTCCACGCCGTTCAGCACCAGTGCGGGCATGGATACCACGGCAGGGTATGGGCAGTATCAGGGTAACTGGAACAAGATTTTATATGGTGCGGCCAATATCCGGTATGACGCCAATTCCCGCTACGGCAATTATGTGACGTGGCGCGTGGCTCCGGCCATTCATATTCCGCACAGCGGCACGGTTATCAAGGCCAGTGCAGGCAGTGGCTTTCATGGCCCTTCATTGTATCAGCTTTTTGCCAACCAGATTTCCACCAGCTATGCAGAAAAGGGGAACCCCAACCTGCGGGCCGAGCGCCTGATAGGGTATGATGTGGGCGTAGAACAAACCTTGGCGCATGACAAATTGCATTTTGGGGCCACATGGTATGAAAACCACGTGCGCAACCTTATCCAGTCCGTAAGTTCTTACGAAAATTATTACTCCACCTATTCCTACAATAACGTCGCCCGTGCCCGCATGTATGGCGTGGAAGCGTATCTGGATTGGAAAGCGCTGGATACGCTGGATTTCAACCTGAACTATACATGGACCCACGCGCGAGATGCCTCTACCGGGCAAGAACTCCAACGCCGCCCGCAGCACAAGTTCAATTTCAACACCACATGGCAGCCGGTGGATGGGCTCTCGCTTTCGGGCAATATTCTGTATGTCAGCGGCGCGCGTGATGTGCCTGTTATTTCCGATACGTACCAGTATTGCAGCACATGCGGTAAAGATCACGGATATTTCACCATAGATCTGGCGGCCAGTTATAAAATCAACCGCTATGTAACAGTGTTTGCGCGGGCAGATAACCTGCTGAACCGCCAGTATGAAAGCCCCATAGGCTACCTTCAGCCCGGCCGCGCAGGCTATGGCGGCTTTACGCTGAATTACTGATGCAGCTTTCCGTAATCCTCCGCCGGGTGGGTATGTGTGTACTGGGTGCAGCCCTTGCGGTGCCTGCGCCGGGGGCAGCACGGGCAGAGCGTGTGGCATCGCTTAACCTGTGCACAGATCAGCTTGCCCTTATGTTGGCAGACCACAAGGATATTATAGGTCTTTCCACTTTGGCGCGGGATTGCACGGAATCTGTGTTGTGCCAGCAGGCGCAGGACGTGCCGGTGTTGCAATCCACGGCGGAAACAGTGTTGGCCGCCAAACCAGATGTGGTGCTGGCAGGCCGCTTTACAGCCCGCTTGGCTGTGCGGGCTGCAAAGGAGGTAGGGGCCAAAGTGCTTACGCTTTCCCCCGCATCCTCCTTGGCGGATATTCCAGACCAGATCATGCAAGTTGCCAATGCGGTGGGGCACCCCGAACGCGGACGGCAGCTTGTAGCGGCATTTCAAGCCCGGTTGGCGGAACTTGCTACCACCCGCCAACTATCAGACCCCATAGCCGTGGTGTATGAGGCCAATGGCTTTGTGGTGCACGCCCATAGTTTGCCCGATGATGTGCTGGCTCATGCCGGTTTGCGTAACTTTGCCACCACGGCAGGCACGCCACCTTTGGGCGGGCGCGTACCGCTGGAAGTGCTGTTGGCTTATCACCCAGATTTACTGGTGCGCGATCCCTCCGGCCCCGGCCATTCTCTTGCACAGGCCATGCTGGCCAACCCGGTTATGCTGGCCATGTTTGCGCCGCCACATGTTGTGGATGTGCCAGCGCGCCTTTGGCTGTGTGGGTTGCCACAAACGCTGGATGCCGTTGCCTCATTACGTCACGCGCGGGATAGCATTGTGACTGATGGCGCAAAGAATTTTCAAAACCCACCCATTACGCAGCCTACGGTAAAGGAAACCCAACCATGAAGCCCTTGCGCCCCGTTGTGCTGAACACGCTGTTGGTGGTGCTGGTGGCTGTTATGGCTGTGGCCTCTTTGTGGTGGGGGGAAAGCAGCATTAACGTGCCAGCAGCCTTGGCAGATTGGTGGGCCGGTGCGCATTCCATAGGTGCGGTTATTATGGGGCAGTTGCGCCTGCCGCGTATGTTGCTGGCCCTTATGGTTGGCGGCACGTTGGGGCTAAGTGGTGCGGTGCTGCAAGGCTATTTGCGCAACCCGCTGGCTGATCCGGGGCTTTTAGGTGTTTCTGGTGGGGCAGCCCTTGGGGCTGTTTGTGTGTTCTATACAGGGCTTTTTCAAATAGCCTCGGCTTTGCTGCCTTTGGGTGGTTTGGCCGGTGCATTGGTGACGGCCACGTTGCTTGTGGCGCTGGTGGGGCGTGGTGGCGCATTGGTGCTGTTGTTGGCTGGTGCGGCAGTGAGCAGTTTTACCGCAGCCCTTACCGCACTGGTGCTGAACCTGGTGCCCAGCCCCTATGCTACGTTTGAAATCATGCACTGGCTTATGGGGTCTTTAACAGATCGCACCCTTAATGATGTGCTGCTGGCCTTGCCCGGCGTGGTGGTGGGGTGTGCCCTGCTTATGGGCTGTGGCCGCGCCTTGGATGCCCTAACAATGGGGGAGGACGTGGCCCAAAGCCTTGGTTTTCGGCTTGGTGGTGTTGGGGGCGTGCAAATGCGCGTGGTTGTGGGCACTGCATTGGCTGTGGGCTCTTGCGTTGCGGTTTCTGGCGCTATCGGGTTTGTGGGGCTGGTGGTGCCGCATTTGTTGCGGCCTTTGGCGGGGCATCGGCCATCTCGGCTTATGGTGCCAGCATTTTTGGGCGGGGCTGCGCTTTTGCTGGCGGCAGATCTGGCAGTGCGGCTTATAGCCGGGCGCACAGAATTGCAGTTGGGTGTGGTAACGGCCTTGGTGGGGGCGCCTGTGTTTTTCCACCGTGTTATCTTGTTTAGAAAACGGAACATGCTGTCATGTTAAATGTGCAGAATGTTGGGTTCAGCATAGAGGGCGCGCAGCTTCTCCAAGCTGCCACTGTGCAATTTGAGGCGGGAAGCGTAACAGCATTAATAGGCCCAAATGGTGCTGGCAAAAGTACGCTGTTGCGTATTATGGCGGGCTTGTTACCCGCCACGCAGGGGCATGTGGTGTGTGATGGCGCGCCTTTGCAACAGCTTACATTGGCCCAGCGTGCGCGGCTTATGGCGTATATGCCGCAGGATGTGCCGCCATTTCCGCCCATGCCAGTGCGGGAGGTGGCATCGCTGGGGCGCTTGCCTTATGGGGAATCTCCCACACAGGCCTTGCATCATCCGGCAGTGGCGCAGGCTTTGGCGGAAGTGGGGTTGCTGGGGTTGGCGGATCGCCCAGCCAACCAACTTTCTGGTGGAGAGCGTGCACGGCTTATGCTGGCGCGTGCTTTAGCGGTGCAGGCCCCCATTTTGCTGGCGGATGAACCCGTAGCCGCGCTAGACCCTGCCCATGCCTTGGCGGTTATGCAGGTGTTTTGCAAACTGGCGGCACGGGGCACGTGCGTTGTGGTGGTGTTGCATGATTTGTTGCTGGCCACACGTTTTTGCAAAACCTTGGTGCTCATGCAGCAGGGCCGTATTCGGCATACCATTCCCCCTACCAGCCTGACAGATGAGATGGTGCGCCAAACTTACGGTGTTACCACGCGGCGGGTAGAAAACGCCGTTGTACCGTGGGATTTATGCACGGCACAGCCAGAGTAAGCAGAGTAGCGTTTTTACACGTGTCCGTGCAGCCATACAGACATATGCTGCGGTAGCGCGTTTGTAAAAATGCGTTCTTAGGGCAGGGTTAATCCACCTTCGCGCGTTACCAAGGCTTCCACACCCGGTACAATACGCTGGATTAAATCTCCCGCAGGTTGGGGTGTATTGGTGACAACATGGATGGAGGATGAAGCTGCAATGTCCTTGCGCGCTGCATCCAATGTTTCCCGCGCCTGTTCACGCCATCCGGGTGTGCGCTCTGTACCCAGTGCCGCCAGCCCGGCACGGGCAAGGGCGGCCAACCGGGTAGATGCCGCTAGTGCGGGTGTAAGCGCAGCATGGCGGGCTGCAACCTGATGAAACGCGGCATCATTATCCGCCCAGATGGTGAGTTGCCGTTCCAGCTCTGGCTTGAGTTCCACCTTGCCGTTTACAAAGGCAGCAGCCTCGGCATTAAACCTTTCAGCCTCAAAGCTATCTGGGCTGGCAATGTCTGATGGGGTATTTAAATCCTGTTCCGTGGCCGTTTGCTTATGGCGGATTTGTAAAAATTTGTGGTTATGGGCGTAATTGCGTACGGGGGAAACAGCACTTAGCAGCACACGCGGGGCTTGTGTTTCACCCGCGGCAAGGCGGTCTAGCAGGGCATCGGCATCTTCGCGGCTTTTCAGGCCCATAAGATCCAGTTTATCCTGAGTCATCGCCAGCCTGCCATACAGGGTTTGAGGCACGCAGTTTTGTGGAGTAGACCAAAACCGCTCCGCCACGGCGGCCATGCGGGGCCATAGGCGGGCATCCAGCATGTCTTCATCCACCACTTCTGTCCACAATGCGCCTTCGGCCCCCAGTATCAGGGTTTTTTGCTGCTTTGTTAATGGGGGTACGGGGGCATCGGGTTTGGTGTCTGTGGGGGTGGCAATGGTGCCGCCGGGGCCAGTTGTTTGGGCTGCGGCCTGTGCCTCTGCGGCATCCTTGCGGGTGTCTAGCGGGTCTGTCTCATAATAGGCGGAGGCAGGCAGCAGCCTATCCAGATAATATGGGCCAGACACCACCACGGGCAGGCCTGCCTCTGCGGCTTTTACTGTGTTGGCTGGGCCGCGCCAGCTTTCTATAATGGTGTGGGGCGGCACATTGGCCGCCAGAACCTCATCCCACCCCATAACGATTTTGCCATCGGCTTTGAGCATTTGCGCCACGCGGTTTGTAAAACTGGCTTGCAAATCAGCCGGTGTGGCAAAATGATGCGCCTGCATGTAGCGCGCAATGCGGGGTGTCAGTGTCCATTGTTTGGCCACCACCTCATCCCCACCAATATGGAATACGGGATCTGGAAACAGGGCGGACATTTCAGCATACAGCCCACGCACAAAACTGTAGGTGGCGGGGTTTGTGGGGTCTAGCGCCGCGCGGTTGATCTCGGCACGGTCTGTTGTGTTCATGGGTAGGACAGAGGCGTATTGTGGGTAGGCCAGCAGCATGGCAAAGCTGTGGCCCGGCGTATCAAATTCCGGCACAATGCGAATGCCTCTTTCTGCTGCATATTGCACCAGATTACGGATTTCGGCCTGCGTGTAATATTGCCCGTGGCTGCTGATTTTTTGCAGGCGCGGGTAATGCCTGCTTTCTACCCGAAATGCCGCGCCATCTGAAAGATGCAGGTGCAGTACATTCAATTTTACCATTTCCATGGCATCAAGCTGCCGCTCAACGGTGGGGATGGACATAAAGTGGCGGCTTACATCCAGCATCAGCCCGCGCCATGCAAAGCGTGGGCTATCCTGAATATGCGCCTGCGCCATAACCGGGCCTGTGGCCTCACGCCGTACAAGCTGCACAATGCTGGCCAAACCATGCAGCACACCAGCAGGGCCTTGCGCCGTTAGGGTTATGCTATCTGGCCCCACATCCAGCGTATAATCCTCCCGCATGGTGGGGGCGGGAAAACTGGCCTCACGCGCATACTGAATGTGGATGGGAAAAGTGTTTTGGTCTTTTCCCTTTTTTGCATTTTCTACATAAACCTCTTGCCCGGCCACTACGCTCATGCGGTTTGCAAAACGTTGCATGGCGCGGGTTAAAAGCGGGGTAGGGGGGCTTTGCCAGATAACCTGCCATTGGGCAGGCAAGGCAAAAGCAGATCCATCCGTTTGCAGCGTACTGGGTGCGGGCATGATAACCGGTGGTTGCGGTGCGTTAAACACCGCGGGCTGCGCAGTATCTGCTCTGGCAGGGGCAAGGTTTGCGCCAAAACCTGCCAGCACACCTACGGCGCACCCGGCGGCCAGAACACGTAAGCCAGTGCGGATGGAAAACCCCTTTATCATGCAATCGCCTTTCCGTGTGTGAGATTGCGGGCAAGTTGGCAGATCCATGTGGCATCACTATGCCATCCGGCCAGTTCTGCTGCTTTTAATACCGCACCACCAATAGGGGGCAGTGTAGCGGGGTGCGGTTTTGTGCCCAACAGGGATGTGACGGTTTGCAGCACAACGGGGTTGTGCATCACGCTGCCGCCGTAGCTCCACGCCAAAGGCAGAGGAGAAGGCGGCAGGTTGCTTACCTGTTTGGCCGTTGCGTGGGCCAGTTCTGCCAGATGTCCGCCAGCGGCACGCAGTAGGGCTATGGCGTATGTTTCTTTGTTCTGAGCTAATGTGTGTACGGTTGCGGCTACATCGCCCACGGCGGAACGCGGGTGCGTGCGGGTGCGCAGCCATTCTCGCAGGGCGTCTGGTGCGGTGGGGCCTGTGGTGGGCAGGTTCAGGCTAAGGAGCAACGCTTGCGCAAAAGCGGCAAAAGGCACGGAAGGATCATCTAGATACCGCGTGGCATAGCCTAGCGCTTTGCGGCCTATCCAGTAACCGCCGCCTTCATCCCCCAAAAGCCAGCCCCAGCCACCAGCGCGTGCTGTTTGCCCGTTTGCCCCCACCGCCATGGCGACAGACCCGGTACCCGCCAACACAAACACCCCCGCTTGGCCCGCAAAGGCGGCGCGGTGTGCGGTTTCCACATCATTTTCTAACCACAGCCGCACATTGGGGCCAAGGGCTGCGCGGGCCACCTGTTCCTGCTGGGCGGAGGAAGGGCGTGCGGCATCATACCCTGCCATGCCCAGCACGGCAGATTGCAAAGTGGTGCGTGGCATTTGTGCCAGAAGGTGGCGCAGGTTTTCGGCCCATTCTGGCCTATCAAACGGGTTGCAACCGGGGCCAGTAGCCTGCGCCATTACGGTGGCATCTGGTGCTATTACCACCGCACGCGTATGGGTGCCGCCGCCATCCAGCGCCAGAATGGTGGGGTGGGCGGCCATTAGGCAGAGGCCTCTGCGGGGGTTTTTGCCGCAATACGCGCCAGAGCCTTGCGCAAATGCCCGCCACACAACGTTAAAAGCTGCCGGGCCTGCGGAACATCCAACCCGTGGCGCAGTAGCACAGCCAGCTTGATACTGCCGTTGGCGTGTTGCAGGGCATCTTCTGCCTGCGCTTGTGTGCAGCCCGTAAGATGGCGCAACATGCGGTGTGCGCGCCGCACCAGCTTGGCGTTAACAATGCGCATATCTACCATCTGCCCGCGCCATGTATGGCCCAAGCGGATCATTAACGTGGTGGACAGCAGATTAAGGGTTACTTTTTGCGCCGTACCGGCCTTCATACGGGTGGAGCCTGCCACCACTTCTGGCCCGGTTTGGATCAGCACCGGGTATTCAGTATTCAAAAGGCGTGTGTTTGGGCTGCATGACATACCAATGCACAGGCTGCCTGCACCCTTGGCAGTTTCCAGCGCAGCGCAGGTATAAGGCGTGCCACCGCTGGCCGCCACGCCAATAACAACATCCTGCGCGGTGGGGGCATGGGCATTTATGGCGCGGCGGGCTTCGGCTTCATCATCTTCTGCCCCTTCAACGGGGTTAAATAGCGCGGCATCACCGCCTGCCAGCATGAGCACCAGCCGCTCAGCAGGCCAACCATAGGTGGGAATAAGCTCTACCCCATCTTGCAACCCAATACGGCCCGATGTGCCTGCGCCCACGTAAAACAGGCGACCTCCGGCCTCTAACCGCGGTACGGCGGCTGTAATGGCGGCTTCCAGTTGCGGCAGGGCGGATTTTACAGCGGCAACGGCCCCAAGCTGGCTTTCCAGCAAGGCTTCCAGCACCGTGCCTGTAGGCCATATGTCCAGATCTGTGTAGCGGGCATCCAGCGTTTCTGTATGGGCAAGCGGAACAGAGGCAGGCTGGAGCATAACTGGAACCCTTTGTATAAAACTAATGGCGTATTTTCTTTTGTATCACATAGCGCAGGCCGACCAGCCCAAACAGTGTGATCATGCCCAGCACAATCAGCCAGACAAAAGCCAGCGGTTTGCCGTGGGGGTGCAGATACATCATGGCCAGCACCATAAGCGGTATGCTCAGGCCAAAGGCGGGGGCCAATATGCGCGCCTTTAGGCCCGGCCATGCCATGCCCGCTATAAAGCTGGCCAGCATGGGGCCATACCCACATGCGGCAATGGAAAGCCCAACCAGCACGGCAGATTGGCTGCCCTGTGCAAACATGCCCGCGCACACCACCAATGCCACAGCCCAGAACAAGGTAACAACCCGTGCAAACCCAAGGCCGGAAAGGCCAAGTTTGCGGGCCGCCCATGCGCAGGGGGCTGCAAAATCTCCCATTGTGGCGGCTGTCATGGCGGAAAGCGTGGCGGAGAGAGACCCCATAGTGGCTGCCAGCACACCAGCCAGCATCAGCCCCCGTAAGCCGGAGGGCAGTTCCTGCGCGATATAGGCGGGAAAAATGGCATCTGGCGTGGCAAATCCAGCCTGATGCAAGGTGGCCCCACCATGATGCACCCATAGCAGCACGCCCACGCCAGAAAGCAGCGCAAACAAAAGGCCCACTCCCACAGCGCTGCCCATAAGGGCCAGCCGTGCATCACGCAGGCAGCGGGCCGCCAATACGCGCTGTACCATAAGCTGATCTGTTCCGTGCGAGGCTACAGAAAGCACCGTGCCGCCCAAAAGAGCCGCCAGTGGCGTAAAGGAACTGGTGAAAGGTGGCGTATGGTTCACAAACAAATCAAACCGACCCGCAGCATATAGTGTATGCAGCACACCCGGAGGGGTTACCTGCCACAGCAGGGCAAGGCAGGCGGCAGAGCCAAACAGATACAGCCCGAACTGAATACTGTCTGACCATACAACAGCGCGCAGGCCACCGCACAGCGTATAAAACAGCGTAACCAGCATAATACCGCCCAGCAATGCAGCATGGGGCAGGCCCATATGTGCGGCATCCAACATAGCCGCCAGAGGCAACATGCCTGCAAACAGACGCACAGCTTCCGCCAGCAAGCGTGTGATTAAAAATGTAGAGGACGCCATACGCTGCATGGAAGCCCCAAAGCGCTGGCCCAGCCAATCATACGCGCTGAGCATTTTGCCTGATTGATAAAGGGGCAGAAACTTCCAGGCCACAATGGCGCGGCCTATCAGATACCCAAGGGCCAACCCCACAAAAACCATGCCGCTGCCATAGGCAATGCCGGGCACGCTGATAAGCGTAAGGGTAGAGGTTTCTGTTGCTACAAGGGAAAGGCAGAGTGCCCACCACGGCAGATCACCATGCCCTTCAAGGTATGCTGTGGCGGAGGTTTGGCGGCCAGCAAGCCCCAGCGCCAGAAGGGGCAGGGCTGTAAGGTACGCCAGCATGACCAGCAGATCAGCAAATGTCATATCTGGCGTAAGGGTTTTGGCATGATAGGGCGACGCTAAAAACTATTTTGGAAGAAGAAACAGTGCCAGCGTAGTTTTGCTACCATGAAAGATCAACAGCTTAGGCGCATGATTTCTTGCGTGGGAACTGGAGAAAAGGGCCGCCTTGGCGTGAGATGAAATTATCAGGCACCATATCTGCCTGTCCGGTTTGGCTATGTATGGGTTTGTGGCGCTGTTCCAGAACAGAATCACGCTGCTTTTAACGGGTAGGGGTTTGATGTTATGCGGCTATAATTATGGCAAACAATCTATGTCCTTTATGAAGGAAGCAAGCTTGACCTGACTGTTAATATCCAGACGAGTAAAAGCCTCCTTAATAGTTTGTCTGGCTGTGCCTTCGGTAATATTAAGCGTTTTAGCTATCTCCTTTACAGGAAGCCCATTGGCAATCATGCAAGAAATTTTGGATTGTGCAGGAGAAAGAAAGAAGTTTTTAAGTATTTTTTCTGTATTCTTATTGATATGGCAATCATGAATAATAAGGAATTTTGGGAAAAGAAGAGAAATATCCTGATTGTTTTTTTTAATGTTGTTGAAAAAGCCGATTTTCGCAATAAATTTTTTCTGTGATTTTGTTGAGAACGTAACATATGTATCTTTTTCAGTAGAGTTTAACAATTTTTCTATTTTTATTTTAGAATCTTCATATTTGTTTTTGATTCTATTGTTTATAATAAAAATACCATATTGTTCCATATCTATCATCTTATGGTTTGCAAATAAAATATTGTTTTGTTTATCAAAAATGGCAATAGCATACGGCATATTGTCGATAAGGCATTGAAAGCAATCTTTTGTGTTTTTGTTATAATAGAAGTTATCCCCTATATTTATAGCCTGTATAATATGGGGAATAAGCGTAATCAGCTTTTTTTTGGATGTTGAAAGGGTATCGGCTGGGGCGTCGATTGGGTTTTGTATGGATAAAAGAAATTTTTTACCGCGAAAATTTTCAAAAAGGCAATTCTGTAGCCTGCGGACGCCAAAATCTTTGAGATATTCCTGATAAAATGGAGAGTGATCAAGCTCCTTATCTGTTAGAAAACTATCGTCTATATAACAAAAATCTCCGGGCATACTTTGGGGTTTGTATGATCTTAGCGGAGATTTTCCGCTCCATTGAGAGTAATAAAGTAAGTCAGATTCTTCGTTTTTGCTGCTTCCATAACGCCATTGAACACAATCCGGGTCTAAAGGAACCAGTGCTGCCCCACCTTCATTGCTGCCGTTACAGTATTCTGCAATAGTGGCGAGTGATTTTTTCCATAGACTTCTATTGTCAATAGTTGCGTATATATTTTTTATTATTTCTGAAAGCATGTCTGTGAATATCCATTTTTGAGTAATACTTACTCGAAGAGTACACGGTTGCCCTCAACGGCACGCGCACAATAAGTTAATGCGATACAAACGCAATATACCATTTGGTATAATTATTTTTTTTCAAACACGCCCCATATGGTAGTGGATGATATTTTCCAAACAAAGCGTAATCGGCGCAGGCAAAACCACATAAAAGGGTACAACAAATGGCTGAGTCGATTATTTTTAAGCCGACTAACGGAAGTCAGTCGGTTATCGGGCCAGATAGCAACGGCGTTATCAGCATTAATGAATCTGGAAATATTACTGGAACGCAGTATGTTGCGCCGGGCATTCTGGTTTCTGATGCGAATGCATCAACTACAGGCACTATTTCTATAACTAATAATGCTGTTGTTACAGCAACTAGCTGGAATGTTGGGGAAGCGTCCGGTAGCACTGCAACAGTTACCGTTTCAGATGGTGCATCATTAACGCTTGATAACTCAGATAAAATTGCAACAGGTTCCACCGTTGTGGTTGGCAATGGTGGCACGCTTATTCTGGGGGGCTATGCCACAACAACTTCCGGCTTGATTCAGTTTGGTGGGGACGGAGGCACAATTGAAGTTGCCGCCGGAACAACGCCAAGTATTATTGAATACATTACAAATATTTCTTCTGGTGATACCATTATTCTGGATGGTATGACAGCCGATAACTATACGTATGTGAATGGTGTTTATACACTTACGGATAATGGGCAGCCTATTTCAGGTACGTCATCTTTTCAGCTACCTGAAGCAGATGAAGGTTCTACATTCACTGTTAAAACAGTTAACGGCAAAACCTACCTTACCGCTGATAAAATTGTTTGCTTTCTTGCTGGCAGCATGATCCGCACTTCCGAAGGGGATGTTGCGGTGGAAGATATCCAGATTGGTGATCAGGTTGTTACGTTCGATTGGAAAAACAACAAAGACATCACGCGTCCGGTTGTATGGGTTGGCAAGGCGCATGCCGTGGTGCGCGCAGGTCTGCCGGATGATGAGGCAGGCTACCCGGTGCGTATTCTTAAAGATGCCATTGCAGATGGCGTGCCCTACAAGGATATGCTGATTACCGCAGAACATTGCTTGTTCTTTGATGGCAAGTTTGTGCCAGTGCGGATGTTGGTAAATGGTGTATCCATTTTTTACGATAAGTCTATTCTCTCCTATGATTACTATCATGTAGAAACAGCACAGCATTCGGTTATCACTGCCGATGGTATGCTCACAGAAAGCTATCTGGATACGGGCAACCGTGCGTCTTTCCGTCAGGAAGGCAAGGTGGCAACCCTGCGCGGCGCTGTGCGGAACTGGACAAAAGATGCCGGCGCTCCACTTTGTGTGGATCGCGCTTTTGTTGAACCCCTGTTCCACAAGCTAGAAGCGCGTGAAAACAGTGTAACTGGGTGCCATGTGCCAGTAGAACAGGCTGTCATGGTCACAGATTCCAACCTGCATCTGGTTACGCAGGCAGGGGCAATTATTCGGCCAGTGCGTCAGGATGGCCAGCGTTACAGCTTTATGCTGCCAGCTCATACGCAGTCTGTGCGCATTGTCTCCCGCGCCAGCCGCCCGGCTGATGTTATCGGGCCGTTTGTGGATGATAGGCGCCAGATGGGCGTAGCTGTGGCGGATGTGCATTTTATCACAGCCAAAAACTTGCATACCATTACAGCGCATCTTCAGGCGGAAAAGCCCGAAGGCTGGCATGATACCGATTGGACAGATTGCGCATGGACAAACGGCAACGCCGTGCTGCCTATGGGTGATTTTACCAAAGGTAAAATGGGCCTTCTGTCCATGACCATTCGTGCCGCCGGGCCTTACCTGCTGCATGAGGCAGACCAAAAAGCACAGGTTTTTTCTGCCTGATTTCAAAAGTTAAGGGCAATAACAGGCTCTACCTCTACCGGGGTGGGGCCTGTTTTATAATGATCGCGTGCTATTTGGGCAGGTTTTTCCAACACTCCAATGCACGTAGGCGGCCCAGCTTAAGGTCTACAATCGGGGGCGGGTAATTTAAACGTTGCGCGCTTTTCCAAGGGGTGTGGATGGTTTTGTTATCCAGCGCCGCCAGTTCTGGCACCCATGTACGAATATATTGGCCTAATGGATCATATTTTTCAGATTGCCCCACCGGGTTAAAAATACGGAACCACGGTGCCGCATCAATGCCTGTGCCAGCGCCCCATTGCCAGTTCATGGCGTTTACGGCGGCATCTGCATCCAACAGGTGTGCATAAAACCAGCGTTCTCCTTTTTGCCAGTCTGTCAGCAGATGTTTGGTTAAAAAGGAGGCCACAACCATGCGCACGCGGTTGTGCATCCAGCCCGTGCGGGCCAGTTGGCGCATACCGGCATCTACCAGCGGAAACCCCGTTTGCCCCTGCTGCCATGCTGCCAGATCTGTGGCATCCGTGCGCCACGGCATGTGGTTAAATTCAGCGCGCAGGTTGCGGGTGGCAAGGTCTGGTGTGGTGAACATCTGCATCCACGCAAAATCACGCCAGCCTAGTTCTGCCAAAAACTTTTCGGCATCTGTGGCCAGTTGTGGGTGCAGGTGTGCAGCATGGCGGATGGCATGCCAGATCTGGCGCACAGAAATCTGCCCCACCCGAATATAAGGTGAAAGCAGAGATGTTCCATGTGTGGCATCGGTTCTGTCTCGCTGTGTTTCATAATCTTCTAGCGCGTTTTCTATAAACCGGTGCAGGTTGGTGTGGGCGCATTGTTCTCCGCTTGTCCAGCCGGGCAGGGCGGGGGGCATTTGCGTGCCAACGCGGGCAAGGCGCACGCCTTCTGGCAAATTGAGGGCGCGAGCAGGCACATAACTTTTACCGTGCATATCTGGTGCTGGCAGTGGAGGCGGCGGTTCTGGCAAATCCCGCGCGGCGCGCCACCATGCGGTAAACACACGGTATGGCTGGCCCGCCTGCGTGCGTATGGCCCAGGGTTCAAACAACAAACGGCCGGTGCATGAGTGTACTGTCACCCCCTGTTTTTTCAGGCTTGCATGCACATCCGTATCCGCCGCAATGCCCGGCGCATCATACCGACGGTTCCAGAACACATCTGTAGCATTTATGGCCTGCGCCAATGCGGGAACAGAAAGCCGCGTTGGGCCGGATAACATTAACAAAGTCTGCCCCTGTTTATGCAAACTGGTGGCCAGTTGCGCACACGCGGCTTGCGCCCAACCTGCAATGCGGGTGGTGGGGGCATCCTGCAAGGCGGCATCCTGCACATAGGCGCACAGCACGGGCTGCCCCGTTGCGCAGGCCGCGTGCAGGGCTGGGTTATCAGCCACGCGGTAATCATCTCGTAGCAAAACCAGAACAGGGGCGGGGGAGGGTGCATTAACCATACGCCATGTGGTGCCGGTATAGATGTGTACATGCAATGGGGTAGGCTGTATTTTGTGGCGGCGTTGTCTTTGGCAGTCGCTAGAGTGTGAAGGTGCCAAACTATAGCCATGCACGTTGTTGGTGCCGTAACATGCAACTGTAAACACGGCAGGAAAGGCGATTAGCCATGTCAGATTCTTTGTCAGGCAGCTGCGGTGCCGGTGGGTGCGGCCCGCGTGGCCCGCTTACCCCAGAGCAGGAGCAGATTCTGTTTGGCCACGGAACGGAGTATCCCGGTTCCAGCCCACTGAATCATGAAAAGCGCGAGGGGGCGTATCATTGCGCGGCCTGTGGGGCGCTGCTGTTCCGCTCTCACACCAAGTATGAAAGTGGTAGTGGCTGGCCTTCCTTTTGGGCGGCAGAACCCCACGCCGTTGCCACGCACAAAGATACCAGCCACGGCATGGTGCGCACAGAGGCCCATTGCGCACAGTGCGAAGGGCATTTGGGCCATGTTTTTCCTGATGGCCCACCCCCCACCGGCCAACGTTATTGCATGAATGGTCTGGCGCTGGATTTTAGGCCAGATCCGCAACGGGCAACTTCTGCTGGAGGCGCCACCGCTATGGATCATACAAGCGGCTGGGCCTCTTGAAAGCAGCATGCCTGCTGCTTACGTAAGGGAGCATGACAACACATGCTCTGGCTCATACCGGGTTTTCCTCTTTCCAAAGTGGGCAGTCTGCACACGGGCAGCCCTCTGCGGATGCATTGCGCCGCCTTAAACGGGCGCGCCGTTTTGCGTGGTTGCTGGATGCCGCCATTAGGCTGCCCGGCACCCGCGTAAGGGTAGGAGCAGATGCCATTGTGGGGCTGGTGCCCGGCGGTGGCAGCACGGTTATGGGCCTGCTTTCCTTTTATGTGGTGTGGGAGGCATGGCGCATGGGCCTGCCCCCCAAACTGCTGCTGCGTATGATAAGCAATATTGCCATAGAAGCCGCCGTGGATGTGGTGCCTGTGGCGGGTGATCTGCTGGACATTGCCTTTAAGGCCAACATGCGCAACGTGGCCGTTATGGAAAGCTGGCTGGGTGTACCGCCCTCTGCTGCCACGCGCAAAAAATAAGGCATCGTTTTTAAAAATATGCCTCATTGTCATAAGGGCTGCCCGGTGGGGTGGCCCTTTTGCATGTCTGGCACGTTAACAGGCAAAACAGGCAGGGTGGCCCGCCACGTTTAGCCTGCGTTGCAAGAAAAAAGGGTGTGGACGGTGCCATTTTGCAGCACAACGGCACAAATGCCGGTGGTTGGCAGAGGGTGCAGTGCGCCCTGTGTTCTTCCGCCCCGCAGGCAGGAGAAAACACGCCGTGCAACCGCCAGATAGCAGCGCCCCACCCCCTCACGCTCCAACGCCAGCCGCTTCTATGGCCCATGCGCCTGAGGCACCGCAGCTTGCGGGGCTGGAAGCATCTGTTCACAAGCTGGAAAACACGGTGCGCCGCTTTTACCGGCTGGCCGTTATGGTGGTAACGGTTACGGCGGCCGGGCTGTTTGTAAGCTCTGGCGGCGCGGTGGTGATGGTGGTGTTTGCCTCTGCTCTTGTGGCGGTGGTGCTGCATGCTGCGGCCCGCATTATCTCCCGCCTGTTGCATATTCCGCAGTGGCTTTCTGTTATGCTGTTTGTGCTGGTGCTTGTGGGCGCGCTTTCCCTTGTGGTGCATGTGTCCGGCCCGGAACTGACAGTGCAGCTTTCGCACCTGCATGAAGCCCTTACCAGCGAGCGTGATGCCCTGCACAACATGCTGGACAGCAACCCGCTGGGCCATGCGGTGCTGGACCACTTCCCGCGCTTTTTGGGTGGCAACATGGTGCCAGATGGGCGTGCAGGCTCAGAAGGTGGCATGGATTTTGCTGGCTCCATGACTAACGTGCTGACATCCACCTTTGGTTCGGTTGGCACCATGGTGGTGATTATTATTGCCGGGGTGTATTTTGCGCTTTCACCCCACCTGTATGCCAACGGCATTTTGCGCATAACGCCTGTAGCCTACCGCAGCACCATGCGCACTGTGTTGCTTACAACCGGCCACGCCCTAACCGCTTGGGTGGCGGGCCAGATGCTGGATATGACGGTTGTAGGCATGCTGACATGGAGCGGCCTTTCCCTACTGGGCATGCCGCTGGCGCTGCCTTTGGGGTTGGTGGCGGGGCTGGCCAATTTTGTGCCGTATCTGGGCACGTTTATTGGGGCCGTGCCTGCGTTGCTGATTGCGCTTTCCGTTGGCCCGCGTGAGGCCATGATGGTGGCGGGCCTGTATGCTGCTATCCAGACGTTTGAAGGGTATGTGATGTCTCCCTTCATTCAAAAACGTGCGGTGCGGATGCCGCCTGCGCTCACCATTCTTTCGCAAACAATTTTTGGTGCGTTTTTGGGTATGTGGGGTTTTATTTTTGCCTCCCCCATTACGGCGGTGCTTCTGGCTGTAGCCAGCCGTCTTTCCGCACCTCTCCCCCCGAACGAGGAAGTGTAATTGCACCTTACGCAAGGGGCCAAACC
This sequence comes from Acetobacter sp. JWB, assembly GCF_003323795.1. Lineage (NCBI taxonomy): Bacteria > Pseudomonadati > Pseudomonadota > Alphaproteobacteria > Acetobacterales > Acetobacteraceae > Acetobacter > Acetobacter sp. JWB. The sequence goes on from NZ_CP030871.1 coordinate 498,203, forward strand.
GCTGTTTTTTTACACTTTCCCACTGGTCATAATAGAACAGGACATGCAAGCTGATGATGGCAAGAAGTTCCGCAGGAAGGAAACCCCGCATGTCTACCACGCCAGATGCGTATCAAAAATTTCGTCATCTCAGCCCATTTGAACTGAAAGATGAGCTTATAAAGCTGGCCTCTGGTCGTGCCCAGCGCGCCATGTTGGATGCCGGGCGTGGCAACCCCAATTTTCTGGCAACATTGCCCCGGCAAGGGTTTTTCCAGCTTGGCATGTTTGCCGCGGCAGATTCTGCTTTAACCTTTTCCTACATGGCAGAAGGCGTAGGCGGTGTGCCCCGGCGTGAGGGCATAGAGGCACGGTTTGAGGCATTTTTGGCAGATAACCAGAACGTGCCGGGTATTTCCTTTTTGCGCCGTGCCGTATCTTATGTGCGCGACCAGCTTGGCCTGCCCGCAGATGAATTTTTGCTGGAAATTACATCCGGTATTTTAGGCTGTGATTACCCCACACCGCCGCGCATGCTGCGTTATACGGAAAAAGTGGTACGCCATTACCTGCTGCACGAAATGGCAGGCGGCACCATGCCAGAAAGCACAACAAACCTGTTTGCGCTGGAAGGTGGCACGGCGGCCATTAGCTATATTTTTGCATCGCTACGTGAAAACGGGCTGATCAATCCGGGTGATAAAGCGGCTATCGGCATGCCGGTGTTTACTCCGTATGTAGAAATTCCCGAACTGCGTGATTACCAGTTGCAGGAAGTGGCCATTAACGCCTGCCCGGAACAAGGCTGGCAATACCCGGATGAAGAGCTGGATAAGCTGCTTGATCCATCCGTTAAGATCTTTCTGGTGGTTAACCCCAGCAATCCCCCATCTGTGCGGATAAGTGATGAAGGGCTGGCCCGCATTGCCGAGATTGTTAAAAAACGGCCAGACCTCATTATCGTAACAGATGATGTGTACGGCACGTTTGCAGATGATTTTCGCTCTATTTATGCCATCTGCCCGCATAATACTATTTTGGTGTATTCCTTCTCCAAATATTTCGGTTCTACGGGTTGGCGTCTGGGTGTGATTGCCATGCACGAACAAAACGTGCTGGATGAGGCACTGGCGGCGCTGCCAGAAGCCGAAAAGGTTGAGCTGGATAAACGCTATGCCTCTCTTACGCCAGATGTGCGCGGCCTGAAGTTTTTGGATAGGCTGGTGGCAGATAGCCGCACCGTGGCCCTTAACCATACAGCAGGGCTTTCTACCCCGCAGCAGGTGCAAATGGTGCTGTTTGCCCTGTTTGCGTTAATAGATGGGCGGGATGCGTATAAAAACGCCCTTAAGCGTTTGCTGCACCGGCGCGAACTGGCCTTGTATCGAGATCTGGGCGTAAAAGCCCCGGATGATGCTGGCAGCACGCATTATTACACGCTGATAGATTTGGTAAATGTGGTGACACAGCTTTACGGCACCCGCTTTGCCCGTTGGTTGATGACACGTATGGATTATCAGACAATCCTGTTCCGTATTGCAGAGGAAACAGGCGTTGTGCTGCTGCCGGGTGATGGTTTTGCTGTAAAACGCCCTTCGGCCCGTGCCTCGCTGGCCAACCTGAACGAGTATCAATACGCTGCCATTGGGGCCGCCCTGCGCCGCATGGCTGGTGAGTATTATGACCGCTACCGGCAGGAAAAAGGGCTGAACAGTAAAGGGGAATAACGTGTTTAGCCAAAACCCTATTATATCATGCAGGCAGAGCATTTTTTAAATCCCGCCTGATATGTGGGTGGCACAGAAAACACCTCTTCCAACTGTGCAGTTCTAGAAAGATTACAAAATAAAAAGAGGCCCTGTTTGTAAAAGCAGGGCCTCTTTTATGATAGCTGAAAGGTTTGAGAACCTATCAGGCAGAACGTATCCGTGCGTTTGGCTGCACGTCTTCTACAAGCGGGTAAACACCCGTTGCCTGTAGGGTAATGGACAGCATGGCAATTTCGTTACGGTCTGTTTGTGTATCTAGCGGCAGGGTGGCGTTGCCGTTTGTCCATGCACATTCGGTCCACCCCATATTATGCCAGCCAGCCGGTTTGTGAGGCTGAAGGTGCGCTGTAATGGGGGTTGCACGCTTACGGGCTGTTACAAGTTGAATATCAGCCACAGCAACACCCAACAGGCGCCGATCATCCACAAAAGGCCCGACCACATCAGCCGGGCGGCTTGCGCGGGAAACAATCTGAACAGACTGCGTGCCCGGCGGCAGTATAAAGCTGTAATGCTGGTTGGCACAGCGTACTGGCCGGATAACAGCCCCTGTTTGCGTAACAAGGTGCAGGTTGGGGTCTGCTGTTAAGGTGGCGGGTGAGGTTGGTGTCTGGCTGCCTGCTACATGGCTTGCGCGATTTTTGAATTTATCAAAAAGCGGTTTTACAAAATCAACATTCACACATAATGGGGCGGCGGCATCTTCTGCCCATGTGCGCGTTTTGCTGTGTAACTGCACAACCGTGCCATTTTGGCGGAAGCTACGGCGATTGCCTGTATCCAGATAGCTTTCTGTGAGCACACCATCTACCGAGATTACGGCATGGTCTGCTGTTTCTATATGGTAATATGGATAAGACGTGATGGATTTATCGTAAAAAATGGAAGCGCCATTTACCAGCATACGCGCAGGCACAAACTGCCCGTTAAAGAACAGGCAATGTTCTGCCGTTACCAGCATATCCTTGTTAGGTAAGCCATCTGCCAAAGCATTTTTTAGAATGCGTACGGGGTATCCGGCTTCATCATCCGGCAGGCTGGGGGTTACAACAGTAAAGGCCTGCCCAGCCCAGATAACCTGCTGTGTGGTTTCTGTGTTGTTTTTCCAGTCATATACAAAAATATCTGTACCTGCCTGAATGTCTTCCACTGCCACATCACCCTGCGGGGTGCGCACCATGCTGCCTGCCAGAAAACATGCGCCTGTATCACTCTGTTCACCAAACAGAATGTAGCCATCGCTGTAGGTTACGGTGGGGGCGGGTTCTACATTGGCGGCGGAAGATGTTGCATACCCTTTAATGGTTACAACCGTGGTGGTTTTACCATCAACGGTGGACTGGATAAGCAGATCATCCCCACTTACGGCAGTGGACAGCACATCATTACTATAAGATGTGCTGGAGGCAATCTTGATCTGGTCTCCATACACAAAGTTTTCGACATTCAGGGAATCTCCTGAAAGATCGCTTAAAGATGTGCTGCCAATAACAAGTTGCCCACCGGGGATATTGTGGAAATCAATCTTGTTGCCGCCATCAATATTGGCAATGCCAGAGAATATAACCGTGCCGCCTTCAATATTAAAGCGTCCAGCATTGATGTTGGAATAATTGGTGCCTGCATCTAGGGCCTGTTAGGGCTTGATCCAGTCTGCTGCGGCAGGCGATGTGGATGACCGCGAGGAACGACGTTGCTGTTTTTTCATATCTGGTTGCGACAGCGCGCCACTCCTTGAGGCGAGCCCAGAGGTTCTCAACGAGATGCCGACACCGATAGGCCCATTTGGGGCAGGCGACCGGGCCATCGCGTCGTTTCGCAGGAATGGCTGGCCGTGCTCCCATGTCCCATATCCGTTCACGCATGGCGTTCGACGCGTAGCCCTTGTCCGCTACTACCCACAGGGGAGTGGCGGGAAGGCTGTCGAGCATGGCTGGTGCCAGAGGCAGTTCATGAGCCTGTCCAGGGGCCAGCGCAAAACCGAAGGCTTTTCCATGTCCATCAGCGATCACGCAGACTTTTGTGCCATAGCCACCGCGAGAGCGGCCAAGTGCTTCACGATGGTCTCGCTCTTCGAAAGAGGCCCCTTTTTTTGGGCTCCCGCCGCTTTGTGGTGAGCCCTGATGTTTGTGCCATCCAGAAAAGTCATTCCGAATGCCACTCCCTGTTGTTCCTGAACCAGTGCGAGCAGCCGCTCCCATACGCCGAGCTTCGCCCAGCGGATGAAAAGCTGCGCAGCCCGCCACCACGGACCCAGTTCAGCGGGGATACTCCGCCATTTCGCGCCATTCTCATGACGCCAGAAAATCGCTGCTATCGTCCGCCGCAGATCATGTGGCGGCGTCTTGCCCCTCGGGCGAACCTCCTCAATCAGAGGTTCCCAGATCGCCCATGTCTCGTCCGTAAAGGTGCCTGTTCTGTCTCCTTCTTCCATCCCTACAATATGGGAAGAAATTCAAGATCTAACAGGCCCTAGCACGCCACCTTTGTAAATATTGTAAACAGCCTGGTTGCCGTTAAAATCATTACCAACGGATAATGTGCCGTTGGTAATATTGTAAACGGCCTGATTACCGTTGAATTGATTGCTTACGGTAAGTGTGCCGCCATCAATATTAATGGTGCCCCCAGCCGCGTTGGTGATATCTCCACCTGCCCCGAGGAAACCAGGCACAACAGAAACAGTGGCGCCATCTGTAATATTAATGGTTGCCGCATTGAGGTTGAGGTAGCCCGCAATTTTAAGCAACGCACCATTGGTTACGTTCAGCGTTGGGCCTGTGCCCAAACCGGCTGTCGCGTTATCTGGTGGGGTATCAGTGGATTGCGTGCCGCCGCCGTTGTAGTTTGTCCAACTTGTATTGGTGGAAACGGTTGTTACATCATCTGCCATGTTCTTGAGCCTTGAATATGCAGTTGGCTTCAAATCCACAATTTGGATAAGAAATATTTAATATTCTTTCAAAAATACATTAATATTCTCTAAACAACAAAGTTATGAAAATATTATCAAAACAGGAAATAGAAAAATATTTACTTCGAATAAGCATGATTTTTAATAATTTATATTTCATATTCATCTGAATATTCGATATGCAAATTCTGTGATGCAGGAATGCTTTTATAAAAAGCACAGATATAACAATGAATTATATGATATTAATTTACAAAATTAATAAATGTTATGCCATTTATTTGTTTCTAATATTGTACAGTATAAAAAGCGGCCCAAATATGGGCCGCTTTTCAGAAAGATCTTTTTGAAAACTTTTAGATGCTTGCGTTCATATTTATTCGTTATGCCCAAAAACCGGGCGCGTGCTTTCAAACAGGAACCACGTGCGGCGTTCGGTTTCATCAATCCAGTTTTCAATCAGGCTGGTTGTGGCCACATCCCCGGCATCGGATGCAATAGCATGCACAGCGCGCAGGCGTTTGGTGAGTGTAAGGTTATCTTCCCGCAGTTCTGAGAGCATGTCTTCGGGTGTTACGTAGAGGGCATCGTTATCAGAAATCTTGGTTTTGCGGGCAATTTCTCCCACAGAATGCAGCGTGGTGCCGCCAATCTTGCGGGCGCGTTCGGCCATGGGGTCTGTCATGGCAAAAATCTGCTGGCTTTGTTCATCCAAAAGCAGGTGGTAATCCCGAAAGTGGCGGCCGCTCATATGCCAATGAAAGTTCTTGGTTTTAATATACAGGGCAAACACATCGGCCAGAACTTCGGACAAACCACCTGCTACGGCCTTTACCTTATCGGCCTTCAGGTCTGTTGGCGTGCCAAGATATTCCTTGATATGGGCTTCTTTTGCTGTGGCTGTGCTCATGGTTTGAACGAACCTCCTGTTTTCACTTTTTGGCAACACCACCAGTGGTGCCTGCCAAGTGCTGCTTTTACACGTGGTGCCATATAGGCATGATGCAAGGCCTGACATGGAAAGATCACAATTCTCACATTCATGTGAATGTCAGGAAGCAACGCGTTTAAGGGGTATCAAGTTCCGTGCGCAGGGGTCGGGTTAAAAGCTGTTCCTGCGCTTGTGGCAGCGTGATCTTGCCTTCCAGAAAAGCGGCAATGCAGGCGGTAATGGGCACATCTACCTTGTGGTGGTGGGCCAATGCCAGCAGGGCATCTGCTGTGGTTACCCCCTCCGCCACGCCGGGCAGGGTGGCCAACGCGCTTTGGGCCGCATTCCCTCGGCCCAAAGCCAAGCCCATCTGATAATTGCGCGATGCCTCGCCCGTGCAGGTCAGCAATAGGTCTCCCAACCCGGCAAGGCCAGCCAGTGTGGCGGGTTGTGCCCCCAAGGCTACGCCAAGGCGGGTTATTTCTGCCAATCCACGGGTTATCAGGGCCGCGCGGGCGTTTTCTCCCAACCCAGCGCCAATGGTAATGCCTGCGGCCACGGCAATAACGTTTTTAGCCGCGCCGCCAAGCTGCACGCCGGTAATATCTGCGCTGGCATACAGGCGCAGGCGCGGGGTAGAGAGCAGATCCACCAATTTACGCGCCAGCTCCATATTGGCCGAGGCCACAACAGATGCCGCAGGTAAATTGGCTGCAACCTCACGCGCAAAATTGGGGCCAGAAAGCACAGCCCCCGGCACATCTGGCCGCAACCGATGCAGCACATCCAGCGGAAAAGCCAGTGTGCTGCGTTCTATGCCTTTGCAGCATAGCACAGCAGGCACGCCTACAGGCACCAATGGCAGAACAGAGGCCATATGCTGGGTGGGAATAACCATAAGCGCACACGCCACATCTGCCGGGGGCGGCGCAGAGGAAACGGTGATGGAATCTGGTAACGGAAAATCTGGCAAACGCGGCATAGCGCCAGAGGGCAAGCGGGCGGGGTTACGCGCCCATAAATAAACCTGTGCCCCAGTGCGGGCCATATGTAGGGCCAGCGCAGTACCCCATGCGCCAGCACCCATAACCAGAATACGGTGTTTCATTCTTTAAGCGGTGCCAGAACCCAAACCGGGGCGCAAGCACAACATAAAGCAGCAGCCCCGCGCTTAGGCAGATAGCGCCACGCCAGCAGCAGCAGGCACCATGTGGGCTGGAACTTCGGCTTTTTTCATGTGTTTTAGCCGGGCCTCACGCAGCAGGCAGACAACGCCTTTTACGCAGTTCCCGCACTGAGCCTTGCAGTTGCGCGCGGCATAAATGTCACGCGGGCGGGTTGCCCCGTCTGCCACAGCGGCTTCAACGTCTTTGTGAGTGAGACGATTGCAAGAGCAGACAACCATACGCAGCACCTTTGTGGTGGTTGATCGATTCTGGAGAGACTTCATCACAAGTAAGAATGAATCGCAATTCTTTTTTGCAAAAGAGTTGCAACTCTTCGAGAGGAAAATGCGTCCATAGGCTAAAATTTAGGAAGCTCAGCTCTGTTGTTTGCCTTGTTTTAATGCAGGAGGCGGCCAGATGGTGCGCCCAACAGTATGTAAGAGAACATGATCGAAATAGAATCTACAAAATGATATAGGGTGGGCAGACTATATTTTTGAAGTTTTCATTGGGGATGTTTATTTGTGATTAAAAATTTTTTGGAGGCAAATGGCACCTATCTCGTTGAAATATTTACAAGTCGTAAAGTGCTGCGCTGTTTTTATGTTTTTTTTGCACTGATTACTGGAATGTTTTGCGTTATTTTAACGCCGCCTTTTCAGGTGGCGGATGAGCCCGCCCATTTTATGCGGGTTTTGGAAATTGCGGATAATGAGCTGGTTGGCGTCAAATATTCTCGTCTAGCAAGCGGCACCATGCTTTCGCAGTCCGTGCCCGTGCTTGAGGGTATTTTTGATAAGCTGGCTCTTTCACATCAAAGCAAGGTCACACCGGAAATGCTAGCTCAGGCCATGGCCGTGCCTTGGTCTGGCAACAAGGTTTCTGTTGGGTTGTCCAACACCGTTATTTATCCGCCTACCTCCTATATAGGGGCCGTAGGAGGGGTGTGGTGGGCACGCTTTTTACATTCAAGTTTGCTGGGTACGTTTTACCTTGCCCGTGTAGGTAATCTGCTTGCAGATATGGCAGTAAGTGTGCTGGCACTTTATTTGATGCCACAGACAGGCATTTTTCTGCTGGTTATTTTGGCGCTGCCCATGAGCATAAGCCTTATGAGTTCCTGTTCGCAGGATGGCATGGTGCTGGCACTTGCGGCGCTGGGTATTGCATGCACGTTGAATGGATTACGGCAAAGCGCTGTTTGGCAAAAATACATTCTGGCCTGTTTGGGGGGGATGGCTTTTGGATGCGTGGCCGCCGCCAAAGCACCTTATCTTGTTATGGCATGTGTGCCTGTCCTCTTTATGAACAGGGACAATGTTAAATATGTTATCACATCATGTGCCATGAGTGTGGGTGTTTTTTCTATCTGGGTTGAATGTGGAATCCGCCCGGTTCTGACAGAACTTGCACCGCAAGGCGCTTCTGCGGCTGGGCAGCTTTCTTTCATACGCGAGCACCCCATTCTGCTGGTAGAAAGTATTTTTAACAGTTTGGAAACATACGGGAACTATCTGGTTAATCAGGCTATTGGCGTGCTTGGCTGGCTGGATTTGCCGCTTTCTTCTGGAATGTACAGATTTGCCACTATTTTGCTGGGCTGCACTTTTGCTCTCCCTTTTTTGTGCATGAGGTCTCTGAAAACCCGAGAGAAAGCAGCCGTGCGAGTGTGCGGTTTGGTGCTGATCATGTTGGCTGCGGTCGCAGGTATCTTTATGGCATTGTATGTGACATGGACACCTGTAGGAAAAAATATTGTTGATGGCGTGCAGGGAAGATATTTTTTGCCCATTGTTATGCTGGGTACACTTTATCCCTTTTTGTGGAAGCAGTATGAAATGTCTGAAGATATTCAGCATTCAAAAAAACATGATGTCATAGCAAATATTTTTGCAAACTGTTTTGTTGTGGCGTTTATGGTCTGCTGTTATGCGGCTGTGTGTCAGGCTCTTTCCTACAGGTATTGGTGAATATCATGCAGATGCACCATTTGCATGAAAACGCATGATTTGTAATTTTCTATAATTTATAAAAACCAGGTATATTCATGAATATTCGTGCCAGCTATTCCATTGCAATCATTATCGCAATTCCGATCTTTATTCATTTTCTGGGTCTGTTGAACATCTTATCTTCAGATCCGTTACAGATTTACCTGAATTTCGGAGGAGAGCATTCCGCAATTCTGGATGGAAGCCCTGGCTGGGTTGATCCAAATGCAGGCGCAACAACGCAAGCGCTTGGGCATGAAGCCGCGCGGCAATGGTTGTCTGGCCATATCCCATGGTGGGAGCGTTTTTCTGGCATGGGGTTGCCTCTTGCGGCAGAAATGCAAAATTCTGCATTGTTTTTCCCGTTTGTTCTCCTGCTGATCTTTGCAAACGGTGTTCTTTATTTAAAAATTGCAATGCAGATTATGTCCGGCCTGTTCATGCTGGGTTTTTTGTATGAAATGCGCCTTTCCCGGCTTACGGCTCTTACGGGTGCCATATTGATTGAACTGAGCGGAACACTTGCTTGGTTTGCGCATGGGCCCATTATGCCGCTCCCCTTTCTGCCGCTGCTGGCATGGGGTGTGTGGCGAAGTTGTCAGCCAGACCTTAAAACCCGGCTTGGCGGCTGTTTTATAACAGCACTGGCCATTACGGGTTCTCTTTACGCCGGTTTTCCCGAAACAGCGTTTATGAGCGGCCTGCTAGTACTATGCATTGCAATATGGCGGGTATGCACTTTGCGTGGCAAATGGTTGCAAGGTGCGTTGCCTATTGGGGTTGGCGGCATACTGGGGCTGTTTTTAAGTGCTCCTGCGGTTGTGCCTTTTCTTAGCCTGTTGCGCATTGGTTTTCTGGGCCAGAACACCAATTATCATGATGCGCATATGTTGGCGGCAAACCCTGCGCAAACCCTGTTTCCGTATCTTTTTGGCCCACCATTATATGCACTTTCTGCCGGAGGAGGTTCCGTAGCCGTTGATGTTTGGTGGCACACCGGAGGATATTGTGACATTGCGCTGATTTTTGCGGGCTGTGCAGGATTGTTCATGGCTTTTTCACGCGGGACTTCTTTCCGTGGGTTACGCTTTGTGCTGGGGGGCTATTTGCTTCTTTCGGGGTTAAAAGCTGTAGGGTTTATACCTGTCAGCCGTCTTATAGACGTTATTCCCGGTATCAAGCAGACAATGTTTTACGTCTATATTGCACCGGGATGGTGGTTTGCTCTTACGTTACTGTCTTGCATGCTGCTTGATGATTTGAATACATCAAACCAACATTCGGGCCGTAAATCCATAAAGTTTGCTTTGGCTGGCACCCTTGTGGGCAGCGTTATATGCCTTTTTAAAGCGCGCCCACATATTATGGATTTTTATAATCACCCTGGGTACAAATGGTATCTGGGTTTATCTCTGCTATGGGCAACCCTTGTGCTTACGGTATTAAGTGTTTCATTACTTGGTAAGCGTAAACATACTGTGGTTGCAGCACTTGTCGTAAATGCAGCAGTGTTGTTTTTTATACCCACCTTAACAGGCGTGCGTCCGGCACCGGTGGATACAGATGCTCTATCCTTGCTCAAACAGCTCACCACGCAAAAACGTCTTGTAAGTTTTGGCGTGTTTCCGCCCAATTATGGTGCGTTTTTTGGTATTCCCACCATAAACTACAATTTTCTGCCTTTGCCAGAGCGTTTTGCCGCGCAGATGGATCAGCACGTATGCCCTCATTATGATCATACAGCGTTCTTTTCCATTGGGTTGGGAAAGTTTTGTAGCGGAGATACCGAAGGTCTGACTTATGCAGGGTGGCAGGCGCCTTCTGTGTCTTTTCAGGATGGGCTTGCCTGGTTGCAGCAACATAATACCGGGGTCATCATGTATCCGGCAAATCTGCAATTCTGGCATGATCGGATCGGCACGCGCATTCCTGCACAGGCCAACAGTTATCAAAACCTTGGTGGCACTCCGGTTTCGGGTGTTTTTTCTCATCCTGAACTTGCGGGCGCAACGTTACGGCGTGTTGGTACAGGTTTGGGAACATACAATGGGGCTGCAAAAGGTGTGTGGCATATCAAATTATGCAGCAAAGAAAACTGCACTATAGCTGATGGAAAGCTTGAATATGCTGCCGATAACCTTGTTACATGGTTGAACTTGTCTACCCCACTTACGATTGAAGCAAACCAAACCCAACTGACATATTCCATTTGGAGCGATGCACCAGCCCAACCAGCAGCGATAGCCCTGTGGCCGGGAGAGGGCGGTAAGCCGATGCCGTTACTGACATTGGATATTGATCTGCCCAGAAGCTCCAATACCCGGCAACTCCTTAATAACGGCCATGTTGTTATTGAGGATCTTTCGGGCACAACGCCTTATTATCATGCAGATAATTGTGTTGTTACTTTTAAAGACTACACGCACGTCCATGCGGAGTGTGACAAACCGGGAAATCTTTTCCGTAACGAATTTTATGACGAAGGCTGGACTGCGGTTGTAAATGGCAGACCAGTGCAGTTGGTTCCGGCGGCAGATCAGGTACAGCAAAGCATCCGTTTGGGCACCGGGCATTTTGATATTGCGTATGACTATGCTCCGCAGCATGTACGGCTTATTTTTATACTTTTTACAGTAGGTCTGGTGGGCAGCGCAGTGGTGGGTATGATGGCCTGCAAACCGCGTAAAACGGCAGCAGAAGCCTGATATTTGTCTTGGTTATGAAATTATGCAAAAACATGACGCCTTTGCATACTCTTTACATGCTATATAGCACTGCATGTGTATGATTGGTCTTGAGGGTTTTGATATAAATGTCTGTGCAGTCAGATTTTTTTTTCCAATCAGAAGCTCAGGGTCAAAAACTGCGCGTTGCTGTGCTTATCCCCTGTTATAATGAGGAAGTCACGATCGGGCAGGTTATCAGCGAATTTCAGGCTGCTCTCCCAGATGCCCGGATTTACGTTTACGATAACAATTCAAAGGATAACACTGTCGCCATAGCGCGGCAGCACGGTGCTGTTGTCCGTCAGGAACGGCGGCAGGGCAAAGGCAATGTTATCCGCAGAATGTTTGCTGATATCAATGCCGATTTTTATGTGCTGGTAGATGGTGACGCCACGTATGAAGCTGCGGCTGCATCCCAGATGGTGCAACTTGCCTATGATCAATCTCTGGATATGGTAACGGGGTTACGTGTTTCAGACAGACAGGCGGCTTATCGCTTCGGGCACATTCTGGGTAATAGGGTGCTTACAAATCTGGTGCGGATTATGTTCGGGCAGGGCGTTAAGGATATGCTGTCCGGGTACCGTGTTTTTTCCAATCGGTTTGTAAAATCCTTTCCCGCCCTTTCAAGCGGGTTTGAAACCGAAACCGAGTTTACGGTACACGCTCTTAAATTGTGTATGCCTGTAGGGGAAGTGGAAACAGCTTATATTGAGCGCCCGGAAGGCTCCACTTCCAAACTCAATACATATCGCGATGGTGTGCGTATATTATTTACAATAATCAGCCTTGTGCGGTGCGAACGGCCTTTGCTGTTTTTTGGTGTTTTTTCTCTTCTCTTTTTTATGTTGGGCATGACGCTGGGTATCCCGGTCGTGCTGGAATTTATTAAAACCGGTTATGTGCCACGCTTGCCAACAGCGCTTTTGGCAACAGGGTTCGAGCTTCTGTCGGCTCTTTCCCTCGTTTGTGGGCTTATTCTGGATAGTATCGCGTTGGATCGTTTGGAAAAACGCCGGTTGAGTTATCTTTCCTACTCTCTCCCAATGCAAAGCCAGTAGGTTTTTCTTACGTAATTATGGCGTTTTGCAATGGGGAGGGTAGGGTATCTTCAGCTCTGTAAAGGGATTTTTTACCCGTTGGCCTTGCCGGTTGCGGGGTGATCTGCCGGAACAGGGAATATCCGATCATACACCATGTTAAACACAAAAGCGTAAACCAGATAAAACACGGCAATAGACATGCTGAGCGAAAACGCCGTGAGCACACTTTCATGTAGGTACCAGGCAATGGCGGGCAGCAGCACAACCTGCAACCCGGCTTCAAACAGCAGCGTATGCACAACACGCACGCCCACGGTTTTGTGGGTGGTGGCATAAAGCCGCGCCATCACCCGGTCAAAAACCACGTTGTAAAGATAGTTCCATATTGTAGCGGTTATGGCGCTGCCTATGCCGATCATCCCCATAGAGGATTCGTGTAGCCCAAACAGCGTGCTGCCGGTGGGGATAACAATGGCCAGTGCAATAAGCTCAAACAGCAATACGTGGCGCACACGGTCTGCCGTGCCGCGCGTGCCCACAGCAGGGGCATTTTGTGCAGCATGATGATCTGCCATGGCAGAGGAGGCCGGAGCGGCCTGAAGGGAACTGAATGTTTGCGTTGACATGCGGCGCAATCTATCGTCATCACGGCTAAAGGAAAGATAAGAACCATCAGGAAAACAGATGGATGAATGTCTCGCTCGAACAGCTTGAAGCCTTTGTTGCCACAGCGGATGCGGGCTCGTTTTCCGCAGCAGCCCGTCGTTTGGGGCGTGCGCAATCTGCTATTAGTACGCATGTGGCCAATCTGGAGGTGGATCTGGGGCTGGAATTATTCCTACGCACCGGGCGCACACCTGTATTGACACCAGAAGGTGAACGCCTGCTGCGTGAGGCCCGCGTGGTGTTAGACCGGCGCGAGCACCTGATAGGCGTGGCCCGATCTTTAGAAAATCAGGTTGAAAACCGGCTGGTTGTGGCAATAGATGAATTGTACCCCGAATACGCTCTGGGCCCGGTTTTTGCCGAATTTGCCGAACACTTCCCCTATGTGGAAATGGAAATCCTTTTCCCGCTCATGGAGGATGTTGGCCAGCTTGTGCAGGAAGGGGCCGCGCATCTGGGGGTTATGTGGCAGCAAACACGTATGCCGCCAGATCTGGCGTTTCGCACCATCGGGCGGGTGCCGCTTAAATTGGTATGTGGGCGCAACCACCCATTGGCATCATGCGGCCCCATAGCGTGGGAAGATCTTAAACGGTATCGGCAGATCATGGTGGCCGCCCGTGGGCAGGAGCGCGAACGCCAACACCTGCGCGTAGCGGGCGAGGTGTGGTGGGTAGAAAGCCACTGGGTCATTCTGGAGCTGGTGAAGCACAATATCGGTTGGTCATTTATTTCAGATCATATTTTAGCGGCCTCTCCCGCAGCACCAGATATTGTTACGCCCCCCTTGGCGTTTGATGCCGGAGATAGGCCCGTGCCGTTGGCTGTGGTGTGGCATCACAAACGGCCGCAAGGCGCGGCTGCGCGCTGGTTACGGCAACGCCTCTGTGCCTCGGAGTCTGTTTTGTATAAAGGGCCAAAGGCCAGTTCATAAAAGCATGATCAATTGTAATGGATTGATATTTAATAAAATACAGCCGTTGTAACAAAACAACAATGCCACCTTAAAGCACATGTTTTGTCTTGCAGGCGAAATGAGAAACGCTATGATACCGAAACATTCCGGTATCGAGAGAAACAGTTCGCATGTCTCTTCAAAAAGTCCGTCCCTCTCTGCTGCGCGCTCTTTTGGGCAGTGCAGCCATTCTGACCATGGGAGGAACCGCCGCCAAGGCAGCGGAACCCGTATTACAGACCGAGCAGAGTGACGTTATTACCCTGCCAGCTTACTCCCCCCACACCATTTTGGTGGAAGATGCGGTTTACACCCACAACAAGGATGGCCGCGTTTATGTAGTGGATGCCGATTCCGGCAAACTGCTGGGCATGGTGCAGGCCGCCTATAACGCCAACATGGCGCTTACGCCCGATGCCAAACGCATTTATGTGGCAGAAACCACATGGGAACGCGGCAACCGTGGCGCACGGAACGATCTGCTGGCTGAATATGATGCCAACACGCTTAAGATCACATCTGATGAAAAACTGCCCGCCCGCGCACTGGTTACGCCTAAAAAGAACGACTTCGCGCTGAATGCCGATGGCTCTCGTTCCTACGTGTATCAGATGAGCCCCAGCAACGCCGTGGAAGTGGTGGACAACACCGCCCATAAGGTGACGCAAACGGTAGAAATTCCCGGTTGTGCGCTGGTGTATCCGTGGGGCAACGCTGGCTTTTCCTCTCTATGTGCAGATGGCACGCTGGCCAATGTCAGCCTTGGGGCAGATGGCAAGGTGGGCATGACGCACACCGCACCGTTCTTTGAACCCGATAAGGACGGTATTTTTGAACAAAGCCCCACTGTTGCGGCAGATGGCACGGCTTACTTCATCAGCTACAGCGGCATGGTGTACCCCACTAAAATGGGGGGAAACAGCACGGTAGAAAAACCGTGGTCCTTGCAGGAAGGCGCGGGAATGAAAGCCGCCCCCGATTCCTCCAAGCCGTTTGAAGTAACATGGCGGCCCGGTGGCTGGCAGATTGCCGCACTGCACAAGGCATCTCACCAGATGTATGTGCTGATGCACAAAGGCACGTTCTGGACACATAAGGATAACGGCACGGAAGTGTGGGTGTTTGATACGCAAACCCACAAGCGCATCCGCCGCTATCCGCTTAAAGTGGCCAGCAACCTTGTAGGTGTTACGCAGGACGCACACCCGCTGATGTTCACTGCCAATGAAGATAATGGTGATTTCTTTGTTTCTGATGCGCTTACAGGCAAGCCCCTGCGCACCATAAAGGCCCTTGGCACATCCCTTATCTTTACGGTTGCGCCGGGTGAAGGATGAGCCTGCTGGCTGAAACAGCCCCGCTTGCGGCCCTGTGCGCAGGGGGCATTGGCACCATGTTTTTGGTGGCTGGTGTTTCCAAACTGCGTGGGCATGATGCGTTTTTAGGCACGCTGGCCTCTTACCGGCTTTTGCCCTCTTGGTCATACGAAGGTGTGGCGTGGGGCTTGGCTGGGGCAGAGGTTCTGGCTGGTCTGGCGCTGTTTTCCGGCTTTGCCGCCGGACTTGGCGGTTTGGCTGCTGCGGCCATGCTGGTGGTGTTTGCACTGGCTATGGGCATAAACGTTGCCCGTGGGCGCACCAGCCTGTCTTGCGGGTGCACGCCCGGTTTGGTGTCCGAAACTTTGTCATGGAAGCTGGTAGCCCGCACCGTGTTGTGCGTGCCGCTGGCGCTGGCCCCGTGCTTTGCCTCTGGCGTTTCTGCCTTTGTATGGGGGCAGGGCGTTATGGCGGGTGTGGCGCTGTATCTGGTGTGGTTGGCACTGGTGGCCTTGCCGCCAGAACGCGTACCCGGATCTGGCGGAGGGCAGGAAGCATGATGCTGTTTTTGTACATCTGGCAGGGGCTGCTTACGGTTCTGGCCCTTGGGCTTGCCGTTATGTTGGTGGCCTTGGCCCGCCAGATTGGCGTGCTGCACGAACGCCTTGCACCATTGGGGAATCAGGAAGCCAAGCCGGGGCTGGATGTGGGGCAGATTGTGCCGCGTCTGGTTTTGCATACGCTACAGGGCCAGCCTTTTGTGGTGGGCGATACCCTGCCTGCAGGCGCCAAGCAGCTTTTGCTGTTTGTGGCGGCGGAATGCCCGGTGTGTAAGCGCGTTATCCCCATTGCACGGCAGGTGGCTGCCGAACGTGGGTTAGACCTTATTTTTGTGGGCGATGGCCCCGAACCTGAACTGAAAAGCATGGTGGCTGCCCGCCCGGAAATGCAGGGTGTTCCCCTGATAACCGGCGTGGAGCTGGCCCTTGTGCTGCAAATTAACCGTATGCCAGCCATGGTGCTGCTTGATGAACGCGGCATCATTCTGGCCAAAGACCTCGTGAATACCCGGCGTCAGATCGAAGGGTTGCTTGGCAACGTTACCGCCACACCCCCGCAGGGTCTGACCGATACAGGAGCAATGTCTCATGCTGCCGTCTGAAAACAAAAACTCCGCAGAACAGGGCACCCTGTTTGACCGGTTGACCGAATCTCTGCTCCGCCGTTTTGCGGGCAAAACATCCCGCCGTGGCGTGGTGGCAAAGCTGGGCGGCGTGGCCGCTGCCGTGCCGCTGTTTCCGCTGTTGCCGGTAAGCCGCGCCAATGCGGCTTCTTCCTCTGCCGCCAAGGCCGTGGCCAAGGCTACAACGCCATTTGGCGCCAAAGCGCAGGCTAAAGATGCCAATGCGTGCGATTACTGGCGTTATTGCGCTATTGATGGCAATTTGTGCTCCACCTGTGGGGGTGGCGTTCATAGCTGCCCGCCGGGCACAGCGCCTTCTCCCACATCATGGATTGGTAGCTGCTACAACCCGCAGGATGGCAATTCCTACATGATTGCGTATCGTGATTGCTGTGGCCAGGATTCCTGTAACGAGGTGACCTGCCTGAACACGGATGGAGATCAGCCTTCCTACCGCCCCATGGCTAATAATGACATTATCTGGTGCTTTGGCACGGGCACGTCTGAAATGTACAACTGCTCCACGGCTGCGGTGATCGGGAAAGCTTCCTGATTATGTTGCGTGCTGTTTTCCGCCTTGCCGTGCCTGCTGTTGCAGCGTGTGCAACACTGGTTTTGGCAGGCGGGGTGGCACGCGCGGCAGATGCCGTGCCGGGGGCCACAAGTTTAAACCCCACGCAGGTTGCCTATCTTTCGCACTGCGGGGGGTGCCACGGTATTGCGGGCGTATCTGGCCCAACCTTTGTGCCTCTGCTGCGTGATAGCGTGGGCAGCTTTGCCTGCACGGATGAAGGGCGGAAATATCTGGTGCAGGTGCCCGGTGTTTCCATGTCCCTCATTCGGGATGATCAGCAGTTGGCAGATGTCATGAACTTTGTGCTGATTGATCTGGGCGGCAAAAGCACGCCGCCGGGCTTTAAGCCCTATACAGCCGCAGAAGTGCATGAATGGCGGCAACACCCGCTTTCTATGCCAGACTTCATGGCTAACCGCGCGCATGTGCTGGAGCGCTCTTTGGCTGCGTGTCATCGTGGCAACAATGGCGCGGCTGCAACAGTAAAGTAACACGGTAAGCCCTGTTCTACAGGGCTGCTCTCGGCTAGATCACAGCTTTGGGCCACAACACTGTAAAACAGAAGCAAACCCGCCCCCTGCCGCGGTTGTTTGTGGATAATGGGAGTATCAGGGAGCATGCGTTTGCGCCACCGTTTGTCCGCCGGTATGTGTTTTGCCCTGCAACTGGCAGCACTGCCTGCATTTGCGCAGGAAAAAACCACCCCCGATGATGCCGAGCGCCCTTTGGCGGTGGAAGAAACAGCAGCAGAAAAAAAGCAGGCCCAGAAGGATGAGGTGAATTTAAAAAGCCCTTCCAGCCACTCATGGTTTGATGATGTTGAAGGCCATATTGTGGTGGAAGCCGGTGTAAACGGTAACCCATGGACCAAAACAGGCCGCAACTGGGCGCAGTCTTACGTAGATAGGGCCAATACTGCCACACTTAACCAGATTACAGGCACACTCTCCCACCCGGTAACAGAACTGGGCGATGGCTATGGGCTGGGTTTTGTGTTTGAGGTTCTGTATGGCTCCGATGCCCGGTTTAACCCCACCATTGGCATGGGGGATGGCAACCTGACAGGCATATACCAGTGGACGCCCACGCAGGCGCATATTGATGCCCACCTGCCGTGGCTGACCAAAGGCGGGATAGACCTGCAAATCGGCCAGCAATACGGTATTCAGGGTTTTGAAGGCACAGATGCGCTGGAACGGCCTTTTTATTCCTACAACTATTCATCCGATTACATTGTGCCGTTTGAAACCGTGGGTGTTCTGGCTACATGGCACATGACAGACCACGCAGCCCTTGTGCTGGGTGTAAACGCCGGTAACTCCACCACCTTTGGCCATGCCAAAAACAATAGCCGCCCCAAAGGGTATTTTGGCTTCCAGTTTACAGAACTTGCAGATGGCAAGCTGGATGTTGCCGCCATTGGCTATTTTGGCCCGCAGCAAAGCGTGTACGCCATTGGGCGTGAAGCCAACCACGATATGGAATATATCGGAGACCTTCTGGCCTCCTACAAAATTAACGATAAAACCACCGTCACCCTGAACGCCACCTACTTCCATGATGATTACCTGCGGGATGACGTTTATGGTGTAACGGCCTATTTCGCGCATGATTTCAGCGATGAACTGACGTTTAACGCCCGTGGTGAAATTTTCCGTGATAATAATGGCGGCGTGGTGGGTAACAACACATCCCCCATGTCTTACGTGAACGAATTGCGTGGCCAGAACTATCCGTATGATTACGCACCCGGCACCACCTATGGGGAACTGACGGTGGGTGTTACGTACCGTCCCGGTTTTCTTAAGCTGCCCAAAGGGTCTTTTTCCATCCGCCCGGAAGTGCGGCTTGATAAATCCCTTAACGGCACGCGGCCCTTTAACCGCGTTTCCCCCACGGATGATCCAAACGTGAACTATGCCAATAATGGCATGAACAACATGTTCTGGTTCAGTTGTGATGCTATCTGGGCATTCTAAAAACCCGCTCCGCCACCCCACCACCGGCACAACACAGAGGATCAGCCCGTGCAGAACCTGATATACGCCAATGCTGCCCTTACTGTTGTGCTGCTTGCGGCCTGCATTGTTATGGGCTTAATGCTGCGCCGTATACGCCGCTTGTTTCAGGAAATTGCACCTGTGGGCGCACTTACCAGCTCACGCGGGCCACAACCGGGAGATGCCTGCCCACCGCAACCTTTCCACACATTGGCGGGGGGTGTTCTGGGGCTGGCTGGTGGCGCCAAGCCGCGGCTGGTGCTGTTTGTTTCTGCAACATGCCCGATTTCTCGCAAGGTTATCCCTATTGCACGCAACTTTTGCGGGCGTGAAAATCTGGAACTGGTGCTGGCGGGGGATGATGCCCCAATCATTCAGCAGCACTTTGCCCAGCAAACCAACACACCGGCTGCTGCGTTTATAAATGATCCGGCGCTGGGCCGTGCCTTGCAGGTAGATAAATTGCCTGCCGCGTTTTTGTTCGATCAGCAGGGCACGCTTATTGCCTGTGGGTTGGTGAACAACCGCGAGCATCTGGAAAGCCTGCTAAACGCGTGGGAAAGCGGGTTTAGCACGGTGCAAACCTATATGCAGCACACGCGCCGTAACCGCGTGTGATGCTGGACGTGTAATTATAAAATATTTGGTAATGATGTTATAAATAATCGCAAATAGTTTTTATTGACTCTGCTGCTCATAACTTGCCAGATTTAAATTAAGTACTGGAAAAGAGCAGGAGTGCCACCATGACCGACTCCTTTCATCTCCCCAAAATCTCTCTTGAAGGGTTGGAGAAAATTATTATCGCGTACAGTCATGTGCCCGATAATCCTA
Organism: Acetobacter sp. JWB; assembly: GCF_003323795.1. Lineage (NCBI taxonomy): Bacteria > Pseudomonadati > Pseudomonadota > Alphaproteobacteria > Acetobacterales > Acetobacteraceae > Acetobacter > Acetobacter sp. JWB. The sequence continues at coordinate 518,250 of NZ_CP030871.1, forward strand.
CGCTAGATATTCTTGCGCGGCTTACCAAAATGGGGTCTGCTGCTATCAGCAGAAACAATAAATTTCTAATGGATATCGGCGTTATTGCTGGTGCCGCAGAAAAAACAGTTACCCCTTTAGGCCAAAAGCTGGGGCATGCTCTGGAATATGCTTTAGGGGCCGATGCACAAGCATACTGGCGCGAGGCTATCTCTAGCAATTCTGCCATGATGGAGCTTATCACCACAGAAGATATCAAGCGTGGGATGAGCGAAAAGGATTTATCGGCACATATTCTAGATGTTTCGGTGCATAAAAAGCATGCGCATACGCAAACAGGTGCACGGTGTTTGATAGATATTTTGTTAGAAAGCGGATTGCTTGAGCAAGATCAAGACATGCTTGTTGCCGCACCAGCACAGCCAGCTAAAGATAAGGCGCAACTGTTTGGCCTACAGGCAGAAGATTCCGCGCCGGATACCAAGGGCAGCGCGCCACCAGCCGCACTTATGGGGCTACCGCTTGCGGGGCAGAATACCACGCGCCCAGATATGCCCTACATCATGCTTAATCTGACATTGCCGGAAACCGAAGATCTAGCGGTTTATGAAAAAATATTTCGTGCTCTTAGGGAAAACCTTTTGGGGTTGCCCCCCTTGCCCTAAAGAGTGTTCGCTACCTGCAAGGCAGGCATGAGTATGGATATGTGCAACCTCTCCTACAGCTAGGCGTTGGGGATAGCATGTGGCATGGTTTTACACGCAAAACCAACATGTTGCCTTTTACCGCCGGATTTAGGAGAACACGTTTTGGGTATTCCCGATATCACACTGCACGATGGTCTTACTTTTCCCGTTATTACCTTTGGTACATACAAACTGAACGGTATAGCTGGCATGGAAGCAATGGTCAGCGCATTGGATGTAGGGTACCATGCGCTGGATAGCGCCTTTAATTATGAAAACGAAGGCGCCGTAGGCCATGCCGTGCGCAAAAGTGGTAAAAAGCGGGAGAACCTGCGCATTGCCTCCAAACTGCCAGGCCGCCACCATGATTATAACGAGGCACTGACAACAATTGAAGAATCCCTCTACCGTGCCCAGTTGGATTATTACGATCTGTATTATATTCACTGGCCCAACCCCAAGGTTGGCAAGTATGTAGAGGCATGGCAGGCGCTTATTGAAGCCAAAAAACGTGGCTATGTGCGCTCTATTGCCGTGTGTAACTTCCTGCCCGAACATCTAGAAAAATTGCAGAAAGAAACAGGGGTTCTACCATCTATCAACCAGATTGAGCTTTCTCCCTACTTCCCGCAGGATGATATGCGGGCGCTGCACAAAAAGCTGAATATTCTTACCCAGTCATGGAGCCCCCTTGGCCGGGCCAACAAGCTGCTGCAAGATCCGCTGATTACAAAAATTGCCCAGCGGCTCAACAAATCTACCGTGCAGGTTATCTTGCGCTGGCACCACCAGTTGGGTTGCGTGCCTATTCCAAAAGCTTCTAGCAAAGAACATCAGATTTCCAATATGGATATTTTTGATTTTTCACTGACAGAGCAGGATATGAAGGACATGGCAACCCTTGCCCGTCCTGATGGCCGCAGCCACGGGCAGGACCCCGCAACGTACGAAGAGTTTTAATTAACTATGGAGGCTCTCCGTCTGGCGCAGTTGCAGATTTTCTGCGCCGTGATGGAGGAAGGCTCGGTGGTTGCGGCCTCGCGCCGTATGCACTGTGTGGCCTCCAACATTACGGCGCGGCTCAAGGAGCTAGAACAGCTTTTGGGGCAGGATCTGTTTGCGCGGGAAAAAGGGCGGCTTATTCCCACGCCAGAAGGCCGCCTGTTTTACCATGAAGCGCGGGAGGTTGTAGAAAAAGCCCATAGACTTGCAAGCTTTTTTCAGCCCGATGTGCCGCGCGGTATTTTGCGTATAGGGGCGCTGGATGTGGCTTTGGCGCATTTTTTGCCCCAATATATGCCAGCCTTTATGGCCGCCCACCCGGATGTGGAAATACGCCTGTTACGCCGCGCCAGCTATACGTTGGAACATATGCTGGATGATCAGGAACTGGATCTGGCTATAACGGATGGCCCCATTGTGCATCCGCTTCTTGAAAGCCGCTTTGTTTTTACAGAAGAACTGGTGCTGGTGGCCCCACAAAATATCCGTAGTTTACAGGATATTCACTGGCCCAGCACGACAGTGCTTTTGTTCCACACAGATTGCTTTTACCGTAGCGCGTTTGAACGCTGGATGGCAGAGCAGGGCTTTGTCCCCCGTGTCATTCAAACAGTGGAATCTTACGATGTCATTCGGGCCTGTGTGCACGATGGTATTGGTATTTCCTGTTTTCCTAAAAGCATTTTTCAACATAAAGCACCGGATGATGTGCGTGTGTTAGCCGTGCAAGGGTTACGCCCAGCCCCTGTTTACTGTGTATGGCGGCGTAATGGTGCAAAACCTTTGCTACGCAGGTTTATAAATACCATTTGCCCGGCAGAAAGAGATTAAAGCCATTCATTTTTCGTAAATGGTTTACTGATATATCATTACTTTTAATGAATACATGTGTGCGTCATACTGCAAACAGCATTTCATAAAAAAGGAGAACACCTCATGGCTGATGTCAAACAGCAGGATCTGTTCATCAATAATGAATGGGTAAAACCCACATCTGGCAAATATACGCCCATTAAAAGCCCCGCTACGGGGGAGGAAGTTGGGCAGGCCGCAGAAGGCAACCCACAGGATGTTGAAAAAGCTGTGGCTGCTGCAAAAGCTGCGTTTAAAGGTTGGAGCAGTAAACCTGCCAGCCAGCGTGCCGATTATCTTTACGCCCTTAAAAATCTTGTAGAGCGCGATAAGGAACGCCTGGCCACCATTATTACCTCAGAAATGGGTAAACCCATTAAGGAAGCCCGCGCCGAGGTAGATTTTGCCGCAGGGCTGCTGCGTTTTGCGGCGGAAAATGCCCGCAGGCTTCAGGGGGAAATTATACCCGGTGAACGTGAAGGTGAAAAAATCCTGATCGACCGCGTGCCGCATGGTGTGGTGGGGGCTATAGCAGCATGGAACTTCCCGCTGGCTTTGTGTGCGCGTAAAATTGCACCGGCTCTGGCGGCAGGTAACACCATTGTTCTTAAACCCGCTGATGGCACACCGTTTTCTGGCTTGGCGCTGGCTGAACTGGTGCAGGAAGCCGGTATTCCCGCAGGTGTGGTTAATGTGGTTACAGGTAGCGGCCAAGGTGTGGGCGTGCCACTGGTGGCACATAAGGATACACCGCTGATTACCATGACAGGCTCTACCCCCGCAGGTAAGAAGATCATGGCAGCCGCAGCCGAGCATCTTAAGGAAGTGCGGCTAGAGCTAGGCGGCAAAGCGCCTTTTATTGTTATGGAAGATGCAGATATTCCCGCAGCAGTGGAAGCTGCCGTTACGGCACGTTTCTTTAACGGTGGGCAGGTGTGTACAGCCAACGAACGTACTTACGTGCAGGAAGATGTCTATGATCGCTTTACCATAGCGCTAAAGGATCGTATCGCCAGTTTGAAAGTGGGGGACCCGATGGATGATGCCACAGATATGGGCCCCAAGGTGAATGAAACCGAGCTGGAAAAAGTGGATGGCATTGTGCAAAAAGCCATATCACAGGGGGCAAAATTGGCACTGGGCGGCAAGCGTCTTACTGGTGGCCTGTTTGATAAAGGCACTTTTTACGCCCCCACATTGCTCACAGACATTACCCCGGATATGGACATTGTGCAGGACGAGGTATTTGGCCCCGTGTTTTCCCTTATCAAGGTGAAGGATTTTGATGAGGCCCTAACCCGCGCTAATGATAGCCGCTATGGGCTTTCTGCCTACCTGTTCACCAATGATCTTTCCCGTATCCTGCGTATGGGCCGGGAACTGGACTTTGGGGAAATTTACGTCAACCGTGGATCGGGTGAAGAACCGCAGGGCTTCCACCACGGCTATCGTGAAAGCGGATTGGGGGGTGAGGACGGTCAGCACGGGCTGGAAGCCTATGTGCGCACCAAAACCATTTATCTCAACGCGTAATATCCAATACGCGCCATGCCATAGGCTTTATGTGTGGCGTGGCGGATATAAAAAACCGTGCCAGGGCAGAGCGCACCCGGCACGGTTTTTTTTGTTTTCAGGAAAGATTTAGTCCCGATCTTTTATGGTCTGTTCAATCTGTTTTTCCAGATCATGCGGTTGGGCTGTGGTAAAGTGTGTCATTACAAACGCGGTCATATCTGCAAGATCACGGTTGCTTAAACCGCCTCCCGTAAAGTGCGGCATAATCTGCACGCCCGTTGCCGTTTGCAGGCCGGTGCCATTTACCAAAACCTGTATCAGGTTACGGCCATTATCTGCCCCCAGTGATCTGCCGCCCGCAATGCTGGCAAAGCTGCTTTGCCGCCCTGTGCCATCTGGCAGATGGCAGCCCGCACAGGCCGCGGCATAAAGCCGTGCGCCACGGCTGTTTTGCGGCAGGCTGGCATCACCACTGGCTGTTTTGCGGAAGGTTACAGAATCCTGCGGTGTGCTAACAGGTTTTGTGCTGCGCAGATACGTTACCATAGCCTGAATATCCGCAGGGGTAAGGTAACGCAGGCTGTGGCCAATAACATCTGCCATATCGCCAGATGCCGTGCCGTGGCCATCTGCATGGCCGGTGGAAAGGTATTGCGCCAGTTCGGCATCTGTCCAGCCGCCAATACCGGTTTTGGTATCGGACGAGATGTTATAGATGCGCCAGCCATTTAGCATATTACCGCCAAGTGCCTTGCTGGTGGAAAGCCCAAAGGTGAGCGTGCGTGGGCTGTGGCAATCTGCGCAATGGCCTGCGCCTTCCACCAGCCAGCGGCCACGGTTCCACTGGGCGGATTTTGTGGTGTCATCTGGGTAGGCAGAGGCCGGGCCGTTCACGATGTTCCAGAAAATCATCAAACTGCGTATGGAAAAAGGAAAACGCAGCTTGTTTTCTGGCGGGATGCTGGCAGATGTGGGCAATGTGGCCATATAAGCCCGAATATCCCGCACATCCTGATCACTCAGGCGCGCATAGGCGGGGTAGGGCATGGCGGGGTAAAGGTGCTTGCCGCCGGGGGAAACACCCTGCTTTACGGCAGCAACAAATTCCGCATCGCTCCACGCGCCCACGCCGTGCTGCTTATCTGCTGTAATGTTGGTGGAATATACCACTCCCATGCCCGGTAACTTGAACGCCCGTCCGCCAGCATACGGCATACCGCCGGGGGCCGTGTGGCAGACCTCGCAATCCGATGCGCGGGTAAGGTACTGCCCGCGTTCTACGGGCGTGCTGCCGGGTGTGCCTTCCTCGGCAGCACTGGCATGGGCAGCATGTGTGGGCAGGCATAAGATTGCCAGCAGCACAGTTGCCGCAGCACCTTTGGCAGAAAAGGAAACACGCTTAACGGATGGAAAAGAAAAATCATGTTTCATGGTCTTACTCTTTCCCTTCCGTGTTGCGGGCAGAAAGCAGGGGCAGGGTGCGGTAACGGTGCCCCCGTGCGGCGGCCATGGCGTTAGCCAGAAGCGGGGCGGCTGCGGCTGTGCCAACCTCACCAATACCGCCGGGGTCTTCCTTGCTGGGCATCACCACCACATCAATGCGGCGCGGGGCTTCGTTCATGCGCATTACGCGCCATGTGTTGAAGTTTTGCTGCTGCACACGCCCGTTTTCTAGCGTGATCTCATTATACAGGGCGGCGGAAAAGCCAAAAATCAGGCCACCCTCTATTTGTGCAATCACTTGGTCTGGGTTGATAACCTGCCCGCAATCTACTGCAGCAGTTACGCGGTGGATAATCACTTCATCCGGGCTGGGCATTTCAATTTCTGCAATGCTGGCCATGTAAGACCCAAAAGCAAACTGCAAGGCCACACCGCGTGCCCGGCCTTTGGGCACAGGCGTGCTCCAGCCTGCATCTGCGGCGGCGCGTTCCAGCACAGCCAGCGCACGTGGGTTGTTTTGCACCATGGCGCGCCGATAAGCTACCGGATCTGCCCCCGCGCGGGCGGCCAGCTCATCTATAAATCCTTCCACCACAAACAGGCCGCGTGTGCCACCTACACCGCGCCACCATGCGGTGGTAATGCCGGGGGCCTCGCGCCGGGCAAATTCCAGCCGATACGCAGGGTAGGTGTAGGGCGTAACCACCGTGGCAAGGGAGAGGTCATCATCATACCCATCCTTTGTGAGTTCTGGCGGGTCCCACCGCGCCACAACTGCCGGGCCAACAATGCGATGTTGCAGTGCGGTGATATGCCCTTTTTCATCCAGCGCGGCGGTGAGTTTATCTACATAAGCTGGGCGATACCTATCTTTGGTAATATCTTCTTCCCTGCTCCAGATAATTTTCAGCGGGTAGGGCACCTGTTTTGCAAACTGCACGCACTGGGTTACGTATTCGTGCTCCAGCCTGCGGCCAAAGCCGCCACCAATATACTGGCTGTGCACTGTAATTTTGCTGGCGGGCAGGCCGGTTATTTCGGCTGCCGTATCTCGCGCACGTTCGGCTATCTGTGTGCCTGCCCATACATCGCACCCATCTGGCCGCACATGGGCGGTGCAGTTTATGGGTTCCATAGGGGAATGCGCCAATAGAGGCTGCTGATAAGTGGCCGTATAGGTGGTGCCGGATTGGCCAATAATACCCGGCGCATCTGCCTTGGCGTTGGCCACAATGGCCGGGCCGTTTAGCCCTGCGTGCAGATCATCATAAATGGTTTGGGTGGTAATGGCTGCGTTTTTTCCAAAATCCCATTTCAGGTTCAGGGCCTTTAACCCTTTACGGGCCGCCCAGTAATGGTTGGCGACCACGCATACGGTATCTTTATTATCCGTTACCAGCACGGCTTGCACGCCGTTTACGGCCAAAGCGGCATTGCGGTTCATGCTGCGCACGGTGCCGCCTTGCACGGGGCAGGCGGCCACGGTGCCAATTTTCATGCCCGGCACCTGCACATCCATGCCAAAGCGGGCGGTGCCATCTACCTTGATCTGGCTATCCAACCGATGATGTTTGCGGCCAATAAGTGTGTAATTACCTGCATCTTTGAGTTTTGGTTCTTTGGGCACAGGCAATTTGGCGGCATTTTCGGCCACATCGCCAAACGGCACGGTGCGGCCAGAAGGCGGGTGCATAACGGCCCCATTGGCGGTTGTGCAGCTTTCTGGCGCAACGCCCCAGCGTGTGGCTGCGGCCTGCACCAGCATAGCGCGTGCTGCCGCACCGGCTTGGCGCAACGGCAACCATTCTGTCATGGTAGAGGTAGAACCGCCGGTAATTTCCGCCCCGCCACCGGGGGGCGCGGCCTCTATTTGCACGGCAAACGGATCTATCCCCAGTTCTTCCGCCATCAGCATAACGGAGGATGTGTAAATACCTTGCCCCATCTCGATATTTGGTAAAATAAGGGTAATGGTATTATCTGCGGCAATACGGATAAACGCGTTGGGAGCAAAAGGGGTGGCAACATCTTCTACCAGCATGCCGGTGCCTGCCTGCGTGGCCTGAGCTGCCCGCCCACGAGGCATGGGCCACAGTGTGGCCAGCAACAATGCGCCGCCCGCTTGCAGCACGCGCCTGCGGCCTGTTTGGAGCCGCGAGGTGGATGAGGGGGAATGTGTGCTCATGCCAGTTCTCCCGCTGCGTGGTGAATGGCTGCGCGAATACGCATATACGTGCCACAGCGGCACATATTGCCAGACATGGCGCTGTCTATCTGTTCATCCGTGGGGTTGGGGGTGGTGCGTAGCAGGGCTACGGCGGCCATAACCTGCCCCGGCTGGCAGTATCCGCACTGCACCACATCCAACGCTATCCACGCAGATTTGATGGCCCGCACAATCGGGTCTGCCATGTCCAGACCTTCCGGGGTGGTAATGGCGCGCTCTCCCACCAGCCCAACGGGTAGGTTGCATGCGCGTACGGCCTTGCCATCTACATACACGGTGCAGGCCCCACACTGGGCAATGCCGCAGCCAAACTTGGCGGCATTTAAGCCCAGAATATCGCGCAAAACCCAGAGCAACGGCGTATCGGCATCAACATCCACGCTGTGCGGCTGGCCGTTTATCACAAGGGTTGGCATAGGGGGGCTCCTGTAGTTGGCGGGGGAAAGACCAGCCTAACACTTTCGGAGCGGGAACGAAACGGAATCCTCTTTATTATATATGCAAGAATACAGACATGGATATTTACCCAGTCTGTTTTTGCCGGAAGTGCAGCAGCGTTTGTGCGTGGCTGACAATCTTGCCTACAGGCAGAGGCAGGTTTGCGGGTGTGTAGTGGTCTTCATGCGCAACGCCGGTTTCCACCTTGTCTGCCCAATACTGCAAACCACCCTGAATACACATGGCCAGAAAACACGGGTTAAGGTGGTGGCTGGGCACCAGTTCGTACACCAGCGTGCCGGGCTGGCACCATGCCACATTGGCAAGGCCCGCGCCTAAAAAGCCCACCACCATATCGGCTTGTGCAAACAGGTCTATTTGCTGGGTTACGGGCAGGCGTTCGGGGCGTACACGGGCAAAGCCGAGCGTGGATAAAGCTTCGGCCAACGCGGCCTCGTTAGGCATGCGGCGGTTTGTGGCTTCGCCGCGTTCCAAAAACAGATAGCGCCCGCGTTTGGGTGTGGTGCTGGCGGCCCGGCGTAACGCCGCATAGGCGGCAAGTGCTGTTTGGGATGCTGTAAAATCGGTTTTGCCGCGCACAAAATCTGTATAAACCACGCGCGCAAAGGCATAGCGTGTGCCATGCCGGGTTATCAGCCGCCGTTCGGGCGCCAGCCCAGCCAATGTTACAAATTGCTCCTGCCACGGGGTAAGGGGGGGCAGCAAAAACACATCGTTCTGCCCAGCGTGTTTAAGAAAATAGTAAAGAGCCGGAACCGTATGCGCTACCCAGTGGTAGTAATTGGTGTTCCAGTGGTCAAACCCTGCCCATGCGGTGCAATTGTGCTGTTCTACAGGTGTGTTGGCCGGGGCCGCATGCCAGCGCCTGAGCGCGTCCGGGCCTTGGGTATAAACTGTATCATGCAAGGGGCGGCCTTCCCATGCAAACAGGGCCAAAGCGGGGTCAAACACTGCGGGGCCAAAACTGTAGCGGTATATGGGGGGGGTATCTGTGTGCCAGTCTGTTAGCAGGCTGTGGGTGCCATCGGGCAGCGTGCCGCCAAAGGCAAAGTTTCCGCCCATGCGAGATGAGGTTTCAATTAACCCCCGGCCTCCAGAGGCCTGAAACACACACGGAAAAGTAGAAAGAAGCACAGACATGGCAGGGGGCTTTAGCGTTTTGCAAGGGTGTGCCAAGTATAAGGGTGGGGCTTGGGTTCAGGCAATAGGGCGGAACTTTGGCGCGCACAGTATGCAAGGTAGAGCGGATGCAAGACGGTTCCTATAACGAAGTGCCGGTTATCAGAACACCAGTTTTTAAAACCCCGGCGGATGATCTGGCTTACTGGCAAGCCAACCCCGATGTGGCCACGTGCGGGCTTTCTGCCCCCCAGCATTATGCCCAGAATGGCCAGCACGAAGGGCGTATGCAGGCTGCCAATCAGGATTTGGTGGCCGCCATGCGCGAACGCAAGCTGGAGCGCATTGCCTTCCGCCAGAACCCCGTAACACCGCGCACTTACGGCCAGCCTGCCAATTATATGACAGACGCTATAAAGCAGGAATTTCATATTCCGCCTTTTCCGCCTATTTCCGCCCATAATTACGGCGGCTATATTGCGGGCCTGCAAAAGCAGCATCCGGATTGGATGTTTTTGGATGTAGGGGCCGGGCTGCGTGATACCGTAACCGAGCAGATGGTGAATGTGGATGTGTTTCCCGCCCTGAGCACGGATGTGGTGTGTGTGGGGGAAAACCTGCCTTTTGCCGATGCTCAGTTTGATTTTGTGCTCTGTGCCGCCACGCTGGAACACACCAAACGCCCGTGGGAAGTAGCAGCGGAAATCTGCCGCGTGCTTAAACCCGGCGGCATTGTGCGCATAGATTATCCGTTCTTGCAGCCTGTGCATGGCTATCCATCGCATTACTTTAACGCCACGCCTGAAGGAAATATCAGCCTTTTTGAAAAATGGTGTGATATCCAGTATTGCGTTGTAGAAGATCACTTCCACCCTGTGCATGCCCTGCGCTGGATGATGGAGGATTGGAAGAACGGCCTGCCAGAACATGCCAAGGCCCAGTTTGGCAACATGCGGGTGGATGACTTTTTGTCTGCCCCCATTCCAGACATGATGCAGCAACCTTTTTGCACGGAATTAAGCCCCGAAACCAAAAAGGTGATTTGCGCGGGTTCTACGCTGGAAGGGGTTAAAAAGCAGGGCCCGCAGTTTTATGGCAGCCTGCGCGAAGAACATCTGGCGCAGGAAGTGCAGCAGGCCCGGCGGGATGTTGAGATCATGCGGGCTTCCTCATCATGGAAGCTTACAGCCCCGCTGCGTAAGGTGGTTGGCCTGCGGCGCAAATAAAGGCCGCAGCCCGATTAACGGAAAAAAAGCGGGAAAAAATACAGCCAGCAGATGATAAACATCAAGGCGCCAGTTATCAGCACCGGCAGCCCGATTGTTACAAACGCCCCAAAGCGTGAGGGGCGTTCTGGCGGCAACCCGGCTGCCTGATTAACCTGCGCAACGCGTGCATCAATATCTGCGTCTATTGGGTTTTCCTCTGTCCAGTCTTCTTCTGGCGTGGGGGCGGGCGCATTTATCATGTGTGATCCTTATGCTGGTGCTGGGCAAAAGCGCTTGCACCAATGTATAGCGCACAGCCCATTTTATGCCCCACCATACCAAGTATGAGAGGCAGAATCGGGCAAATAGCATTTTTAAGCGATGGCTGGTGCGAATAGCCGATATACAGCGCAAAATTTAACCCTAGATGATAATCATTCTCTCTCAAAAAGGAAAGATATGTTTCAACATAGTTAATTTGTTCTAAATGGATTAACGTTTTGATTGAGCTTACGTTAGAAAAATATTAAACGGATTCCCAGACTGCATATAAAAAATCAGAATAACGTGAGGGATTAAGAGCATGACAACACTAACTGTAAATACAAGTGGGGATTGGGGCGTTCCCACTACTTATGATGGTGACGATGTTATTTTAGATGGAACATCATCTCCAATTACAGTTAACGTTGTAGCGCATAATTACGGTGGCTGGACTGAAGGTGATACGGCAAATTCCAACTTCCATTCCCCCACCATGACCATTAAAGGGAATGTTACGTTCACCGGTGATGGTTACCTTTCTATCAACAATACGGTTACGAATGACGCCTCATCCTTCACTGTTGAATCGACCAACTTTGCAGTAAATGGCACCCTGACAGGAAACACCGTTACCATTGCAAACGGTGGCACCCTGTCTGTTGGCACGTTGAAGGCGCCTGTTACTTTCGGGGCATCTTCCTCAGATTCCAGCGGGTATAATACGTTAATTGTTAGCAATTATGCGTCCAGCGGAACGCTCACAATTAACAACCTGTCTCCGCGCGATCAGATTGTGTTTTCCAATGGTGAAACCACAAGTCTAAGCTGGAGCGGCAATGGCAACGAAATTGTGGATCAGGACGGAACAGTTCTGGCGAACGTGACCTTTGCTGATGGGTATAGCAAGGACGATTACTCCTTTAACGGAGACAGCGTAACCGTTACCTGCTTTTTGGCTGGCAGCATGATCCGCACGCCCGAAGGTGAAAAGGCGGTGGAAGACATCCAGCTTGGTGATGACGTTGTAACTTTTGACTGGCAGCAGAACAAAGATGTGGCATGCCCGGTTGTGTGGGCCGGTAAAGCCCATGCACATGTGCAGGCTGATCTTGCGGATGATGAAGCAGGCTGGCCCGTGCGTGTTCTTGAAAACGCCATTGCCCCCGGCGTGCCTTACAAGGATATGCTGATTACGGCCGAACATTGCCTGTTTTTTGATGGCAAGTTTGTACCGGCCCGTATGCTGGTGAATGGCGTATCCATTTTTTACGATAAATCCATTACCTCTTACGATTACTATCATATCGAAACAGCGCAGCACGCCGTTATTACTGCCGATGGCGTGCAGACAGAAAGCTATCTGGATACCGGCAACCGTGCCACCTTCCGCCAGCTTGGCAAGGTTGCTGCGCTGCGTGGCAAGGCCAAAAGCTGGGCGCATGATGCAGGCGCCCCTTTGGCGGTAGAACGTGCCTTTGTTGAACCCCTGTTCCATGTTCTAAATACACGTGCGCATGATATTGCGGGCCATATTGTGCAGGCTAAAAAAGCAGAAACAACGGTAGATCCAGACCTGTATCTGGTTACAAACACCGGCGCTATTGTGCGGCCCCTGCGCAAGGAAACCCAGCAGTACAGCTTTATGCTGCCTTCTGGCACGCAGTTTGTGCGCGTGGTTTCCCGCGCAAGCCGCCCAGCAGATGTGATTGGCCCGTTTGTGGATGATCGGCGCTATATGGGTGTGGCCGTGGCAGATGTGCGCCTTTTCTGCGCCACAAAGGCACATAACATCACGGCACATCTTCAGGCCGAAAAACCCGCTGGCTGGCACGCTACAGATTGGACAGATTGCACATGGACCAATGGTGATGCCGTGCTGCCCTTGGGGAACTATCTGACCAACGGCAAAATGGGCATTCTTACCATGACCATTCGGGCGGCTGGGCCATATCTTGTTGAAGATCAGGCAGTTGCTGAATTAAACCTGCGTTCTGCCTGATTTTATCAGTTCTGAATGTGTGCAAAAGGCTCTACCTGAAAAGGGTAGGGCCTTTTGCATATGGTAAGGAAAGCCCGCAGTTTACTGCTTTTTCTGCCCGGTTTCACGCAGGAGAAAAGTAAGTGCGCCTGCCAGCACAATACCGGCTAGGCCAAAGCTAAAGCCTTTTGTAAAATCCGCCCCGCTGAGTGGTCGCCCATGCCCCAGATGTTGCAGAAACATTGCAAACAGCGGAGAGACAATGGCGCTCATAACAAATACCAAAAAGTTAATAGCCCCTGTGGCGCTGCCTTTTACATCATCAGCATTGGCTTCCTTGATGATGGTATAGGGGATCATGGCCGCGCCGGAAGAAAAGCCCAGCAGTAAAGCCAGCACATAAGGCGGAAACGTATTGCCCGGCAGGTAAATAATGGCTGCAACCGTAAGCGCCATAACAATAATGCCGCCCAGCAATACGGGTTTTCTGCGCCCGATCTTATCTGTTAAATACCCAAGGGCAGGGCAGCCAAACATCCAGCCCACAGGCACCATGGCGGCCCGCATAACGGCCTCGTGGTAACCAACGTGCCAGCTTTGGGTTAAAAACGTAATGCCCCATGTCATGCTGCCTACGGTGGTGGGTAAAAACAGCAGCCCCGCACACAGCCCGCACAGATAAGATTGTGGGTTGCTGAGCACGCTTTTATACGGTGCAAACATGGAAGCAGATGCTTTGCCCACGTGCGCGGTGTTTGCCTTTTTTTCCTGCGGGGTCATTACAAACAGAAAAACGGCTATCAGGGCAATTAGCAGCCCGGTATCAATCCAGTAAAAATGCCAGTTGATAACGCCATGAATCAACCATGCCACGGTTGATTGCCCCATGGCGCCGCCCAGCATGCCTGCGCATTGCGTTGCCCCTACAGCCGTGGCCAGATACTTTTTGGGAAACCCCCGTGCAGCCAGATAAACCGCGCCCACAAATGCAAAAGCCGAGCCCGCACCCTGCATAAGGCGGCCAAGGCTTGCCATCCACTCATCCCCCCAACCAAACAGGCAGGTGCCAATTGCCAGCACCAGCGCACCAAACGAAATGGTATATTTGGCCCCCCACCGATCCACCGCAGCGCCTGAAATAATGGAGCAGAAGGAATAGGTGTAATAATACAGCCCAAGCAAAGACCCCAACCCAACCGTTGTAAGCCCAAAGGAGGAGACAAGCTCGCTCACCATAACGCTGGGGGCAGAGCGCGTGGAGTATTGCAGCAGGTAAAACACCAAACACAAAAACCAAGCAATAATATAGGGTGTCTGGATTGAAGTTGTGGGCTTATGTGTTGGGGGCGTAAAATTCATATATACATTTTTCATTTTATACAGTGGCAACGCTTATCTGGTCTGGCATTATCTGCTGGCAAGAGGCAACACAATTTTCAGAAACACTTAACGCTTAACATACACACGCCTGTGCGGAAATTGATGTAAGCCCTTGCATTGATACCGCAGCTATCTGCGTTCATGATGCGGCAGGAAAAAAGACACAATAGGATGGTTGAGATGACTGATGATGAAGCCCGTATGCTAACAGGCACCGAATTAGACCCGCAAAAGCTTTATATGCAGGTTGAAGGGCTGAAAGATGTTTTGAAACTTGCCGTAAGCGGGTTGCCCCCGCAAAGTTTACAAAACCTGCGCGAAGCTCTGGAAAAAGTTTGTGCAGGCAGCGTGGAAATTCCGGGAATGGCAGAAGCGCTCCAGATTGTAAAAGAGCACTCCCCCGCGGCTTCTCACCTACAGTAAGAGCATAGAGATATTGGTGCAGCCGTTTTTAAAAGCAACGGATGGGCTTTAATTGTACAAACAGGCTCTACCCGCAAAGATAGAGCCTGTTTAAAACCGTTAAGCGGAGTGTGCTTTTTTCAACTGTGCTGTGTGCTGTGTTTGGGCAAGATAAGGCCCGGCAGCACGAATGCTCAGGGAAAGGATGCCCATTTTCCCGTGTGTGAGATGGTCTCCAAGTGGCAATTCCGCATTTCCCGTTGTCCAGGCGCAATCTGTCCACTCTGTAGCGTGCCAGCCTTCTGGTTTTTTATTCTGAAGGTGGGCTGTAATGTCGTATGTTTTTTGGGCGCAAAGCAAACGTATATCAGCAACAGCTACACCCATATAACGGCGATCATCCACAAACGGGCCGATGGCATCTGCTGGGCGGCTGGCGCGGGAGATAATGCGCACGGATTTTGTATCAGGTGGCAGCATAAAGCTGTATTGCTGACCGTTATGCCGCATTGGGCGAATGGTAGCACCTGTTTGCGTCATCAGGTGCAGATCTGGATCATGGGTTGTTGCAATTTTTTCTACAGACGGCGGGCAGCCAACAACATGATTTTCACGCCATTCAAGTGCGCGAAACAGAGGTTCAACAAAAGCGCGATCCACACATAGTGGTGCGCCTGCATCGTCTTCCCAACTTTTGGCAATGCCATGCAGTGTGACAACTTTACCTTCCTGCCGGAAGGTGGAGCGGTTTCCGGTATCCAGATAGCTTTCTGTCAGCATACCGTCTGCGGTGATAACGGAATGCTGTTCCGTTTCTACATGGTAGTAATTATAGGAGCTAATGGATTTGTCATAGAAAATAGACACACCATTTACCAGCATACGCGCAGGCACAAAGTGGCCTTTAAAGAATAAGCAATGTTCAGATGTAATCAGCATATCCTTGTAGGGCACACCATCTGCAACGGCATCTTTTAGAATACGCACAGGCCAGCCAGCCTCATCATCAGGAAGGCCGGAGCGAACATTAACGTGTGCTTTGCCGACCCACACAACCGAACGCGTGACATGCTTGTTGTTGCGCCAATCAAAGGTTACAACTTCATCACCAATCTGAATGTCTTCTACAGCTACATCACCTTTTGGCGTGCTGATCATGCTGCCAGCAAGAAAGCAGGCACCAATGTAGGTGTTGCCATCAGATACAGTGATTTTCAGGGGGTTTGTATCATTGGTTGAGGCATTAACAATGTAAGCACCGTTGTTAAGTGTAACACCTGATGCAGGAGAAACAGCAAACTGCCCAATTACATTGCTATTTGCATCTTTAAGTGTAACAATTTTTTCTGAACTACTCGTTCCAAATAAACCACCATTTTCGATGGTGTAAGATGCAATCGTGCTTGTTGTGTTCTGGAGTTCGATCGTATCCTTGGAAGGATCGTAATTTTGGAAAGTTGTTGCGTTTACTGAACCAGACGAAAGAAGACTGATAAGCGTTCCGCCACCGTTGATAATAACAGTGCCGCCACCTGTTCCAAAATTAACAGTTGAGCCTTCTAAAACGCTAGCTAATGCAGAACCGGTATTAAGTGTTCCGCCATATTCAACATTAATTGTTGAACCATTTAAAACACCGGCAAGGGCGCCCCCACTTGTTCCGGTTAATGTAGCATTGCCCCCAATAATGTTGATTGTTGAACCTGTGACAAGATTAGCTAAACCAGAAATGGAGGTGGTTCCACCAATATAATATGTGGAAATTTCTGCTGCACCCGCACCAATAATGAAGTTTCCTGTTGCACCCGGAGTACTTACAAAAGTTTGGGCGCTCAATGCGCTAATGAGAACAGCAAAATCACCAGATCCTGGCGTAAGAACGTAACCACTGCCAAGAAGCTGCGCTATACCAAGGATATCAAGACCCGGGTTAATGTCCTGCTGGTCTAATATAACGTGCCCGCTGGAATCTGTAATTTTCACATCCCAGTCTGAGAATAAAGACCCATATGGCTGCGAGACTGTCCATGTTGTTTCGATAATCTTGTTACCGTTGGCATCAAGCACCGGATTGCCCTGATCGTCCAGCTCATAAGTGTAATAAGTACTTGCACTGCTCATAATATAAATCTCCGAAAATCTTGATTTGCGCACTTTTTCATGATTTATTTTTACTAACAAAATAAGTTTTTGTTGCATAAACAGTTCTGGTTGTCATAAATACTTGTAAGAATCCTGAATGAGGTACGGAGCAAATTCGCTCTTTGCGCAAATCAAGATTTTAGCAAGAAACTTTTGAAAAATGTCTGTCGTTTATGATGTTATGAGTTCATCAAAATCGTGTGATAAAATTGGTTACGCTCGTGTAAGTACAGTGGGCCAAACTTTAGATATTCAGATAAAAACTTTAAAAGAATACGGATGTCACCGTATCTATCGTGAAAAAGCTAGCGGCGCAGATGCTGCACGAAAAGAATTACACAAATTACTCAATAATCTGAAGGAGGGCCAAATAGTTGTGGTAACGCGTTTGGATAGGCTGGCACGTAGCACATTTGACCTTTTTTCTATTGTAAAAGTAATAACTGAAAAAAATTCTCAGTTTTACTCTTTGGCAGAGCCATGGACGGATACAAATACGAGCACAGGCCGTCTGATGCTTGCGGTTTTAGGTGGTTTGGCAGACGTGGAGCGCGATCTTATTCGCAATCGTACATCCGAAGGGCGCGCAAGAGCCATTGCGCAGGGCAAAAAAATGGGGCGGCCTGCCAAAATTACTCCTGCACAGCGAAAGGAAATCATTCAATATCGAAAGAACGGTCAAACATTAAAGAAAATTGCAGATGTTTTTGGAATTAGCTCAACAACTGTCTCCAGAATTATTACAGGAGCAGATAGCCATAGAAGCCGAAAAACAAAAAAGCTTATGGTTCAATAGTCTATTTTTATTATATGCGTTGTAACTCAGAAACAGCCTGCTCTCTATGGAGGCTCTTGCGCACTTTTCTCGTCCAAAAATGCCCAAGCATAATTTGTGCAAAGCTGCTACATGGCACATGGCAGAAGCAGCAGCCTGTTGAGGGCTTGAACAGGAGGGTGGTGGAGCTGAGGGGAATCGAACCCCTGACCTCCTCATTGCGAACGAGGCGCTCTCCCATCTGAGCTACAGCCCCGCCTGTTCCGTGATTTTTGGGTGTATAGGGCTTACCAATTCGCTGTCAAGCTGTATTGTAGGTGTCTGATGGCAGACATGCGGGCATGCCATAAGGGTGTGTTCGGTTTTTTAGCAAGGCAGGATTTGGCGTTCGTGTTTTTCGTTTTCATGCTGTTGATGCGGCTTTTGGAACTGTATAGCTGGGTGCTTCTGGCAGCCTGTATTTTTGTAAACCTGTATGCCTTTGGCATTCTGGATAGCCGCAACCAGATTGTCTGGAAAATAGGCGTGTTTCTGGAACGGATAACAGAACCCGTGCTGGCTCCCGTGCGGCGTATGCTGCCAATGCCGGGCGGCATGGACTTTAGCCCAATGGTGGTGCTGCTGATTATCCAGTATGTGCTACAGCCGGGGCTTGTCAGCCTGTTTCGTGCGCTGATGTCTCATTAAAACGCGCACGGTGGCTGGCGTTAGCCCGGTTTGTTAAAAACGGAGCAACCGCCATGCCGCATCTTTTTCGCACATTGGGCCTGTTTTGCGCCACCATAACCGCCACACCCGCGCTGGCGCAGGATACACCGCCCGCTACATCCGCCCAAATGTACTCCGGTAGCATGGCAGGCGGCCAAGGCACCCTTAAACTGGTGCAAACGGGGGATGAAACCTTTGCTGAAGTTTCGGTTGTGGGGGATGCCTGCGCCGGATCAGCCGAGGGCGCAGCCGCCCGCCACGGCACAACATGGGTGGTTACAACAGATCCGGAATATAACGGCCAATCATGCCGCATCACCTTCCGCATGGGGGCGCATGGTGTGATAGGGAGCGAGGAGCAAAATTGCACGCCCTATCATAACGGGGCCTGCGCCTTTACCCATGCGCAACTGGCCCGCACGGCGCAGTAAGGCCGCGCTTTATACCGCATACCGCACACATGTGGGCACAAAAAAACCGCCGGGCCAATAAGGCTGCGGCGGCTTTTTTACAGCATGGCAGGTAAAAACCCGCCAGCCCACATTAGTGGTGAGAAGAAGACGCGTTCGGGTCTTTTTCAATGTGGGTCAGGCTGTAGCTGCACATCACAATAACCGGAACAATAAAGGCGATAACAGCAGAGCTCATAGCTGCAACGTTCATGCCCAGGAAGTACAACATCAGATCCAGGCCCAGCAGCGCAATGCACAGAAACATGCCCATCCCAAAAACCCCTTATATAGTGTTCCGGCGGTAAAAGGGTTGCCGGGCCGGTGCCATATCCATGCATCTCAAGCCCCGCAGATTCCGCCGGAATCATGCCAAATCAAAACAGCGTCACACTTACTCTTTTGCCCCGCGTGGTCAACCGCTATCTGGGCATGGCGTTGTGGCGGGTAATGCTGGTCTGCTTTTGTGCGGGTTGCAGGCTGCGGGGGCGGCTCCAATGTTTAAGGTAGGCTTATGTAACCAAGGATAAGATTTTTATGTCTGAAAAAACAGAAAACCATACCCACCACCTGCCATTCGCCACAGATATTAGCCGTGAAATGGAACAGGTAAAGCGGGAATACGATATTGCGCTGAAGGATCGGCCAGAACACGCAAAAGCTCTGGGTGAACGCCTGCGTAAGCTGGAAGCCCAGTTGCAGGAAGGCGCACGCGGCAAGGCCTGAACGCCCTTAACATGCCGGGCCGGGGCACATACCCCCAGCCCACATAATATATAAAGCGCCCGGCCTTAGTGCTGGGCGTTGCTGTTTTGGGCCGCCCCCGTAGCGGGTGTTGCAGCCTGCGCTTTGGCAGCCCAAGCGGCGGCCACAGCCTGCGGGCCCGTGAGCGTTTGAGAAACCGGAACCGCCTGTGTTGCCGCGCCTGCCTGCGCTGCGGGCGTGGCGGCGGAGGAGGACGCGCCAGCAGAATCTGGCCGTGGGTTGAGGATACGTTGCGGTTCTGGCTGTTCATAAACCGAATGCAGCGCACGCCTTTGGGCTTCTATGCTGGGTTCATGAAAAGCCGAAACCGGGCCAAACCCAATCAACCTGTCATGGAACCGGTTGGTGGAGGCCACGGGGGAGCGAATGCAGCCTTTTACAACCGTAGAGCATGCGCCATCCGTGCCAATCATGCGGTCATTATCGCCGCTGTAGTGTAGGTCATACACACGGCCATCCACCATCCGCAGGCTGGCCACGCAGGTTTTGCCCGCGCCGCCAAAGGTGGTTTGCGTCATGTTCACAAATGTCTGGAGCGGAAACAGCGAGGAATCGTTGGTGGAAGGCATGTTGACCGAGCGCACATACTGATAAACCGTGGTGTGCTCATCTATCTTCTGCGTTTTGTCGGGAATACCCGCGCAGGCCTGTAAATCCTCATTTGTCATGCCAATCACGGCTAACTGGCCCTTATGGGCGGTGCGGCTATCTATATATCCGCAGCCTGCCAGCGCGGGCAGCAGCACCAGCGCGGCAAGCCCGCGTGCACGATAAAACAGAGAAGCAGCAGAGGCAGAAATAGGCAGGGAAGGAAAGGGCAGACCGGTCATTACTCTTGTTCGTAAAAGGGTGGGGGTGTTCAGGGCGGTGTGTTGTGGGCTTCGGCGCGGGCAATGTCCAGATACAGCAAAATCAGCAGGGGCAGGGGCCAGATAAAGGGGAGCGGCACATGCCACGCCATGGCTAGGGTGCCACACAGAGCCCCCGCAGCAAACCCCAGCCAGGAAAGCCCCGGCAGCAGGGCCGCCCCGGGTGCGGGTGGTTTAACCGTGCTGCCCGGCCAGCGCGCAGCCAGTGATGTCGCCAGCGCAGAGGCACATTTCAGCAGGTTGCTGGTGATCACAATGGTTTGGATAGCGGTGCCAGAAAACCGGGCAATTGTTTCACCCTGCACGGCCATAAGGGCGGGCAGCAGCACAAGGGCCAGTGGGCGGTGCCACGGTGTAAGCATGGCAATTTGCGTGGCCCCCAGCAGCACGCCCACACAGGCTATGCCAATGGCGGCCTGCCAGCGCAACCGTGCCAGAGTAGCCAGCATGGCCGCTACAAAAAACGTGCCTAAAATTTCCAGCAACAGCAGCGCATGCGGCCAGATGCCCCCAACAAGGGCGGCGGCCAGATGGGTTGTGTTGCCTGTCATGGCGGAGGCAAACAGCCCGCCCAGATACACAAAGCCCAGCGCATCCACATACCCGGCTAAAAGATCCAGCACCAAAATGCGCCGCGCAGAAACCCGCACGGAGGAGGAAGAAGAAAGCTCGGCCATATTCATCCATCAGCATACAAGAACATTACACAAAATCCACCCGCAGCCTTTGTGCCCGCTGCGTGGCATATAGGCCATTCACAGGGCCGTAAGGCTGTATTTGCGTGCCAATGGGGTGGCCGTAGGTGTGGATATCAGGCATCTATGCGCAAGTTTATGCGGCATGGCACGCGCGGCGGGCCTTGCTGGCAGGTGGGGTTTTTCCGTATTCTGCGGCCAGACCAAAGCAAGGAACAAAGTAGATGTTGGGATTCCGTCCTGTTTTTCTGGCGTTGGGGGCCTGCACTGCCCTGTTGGCCGCGCCCCCGGCGGCTTATGCGGCGGAGAAAAACCCTCATTACGGGCTACAGATTATGAAGATGCGCCCCGGCCCACCCCCCATGACAGTGGCCACAGCCGCCCCCGGCATTTTGGATTACGATGGCATACCCACCGTATTGGGCACAAATGCGGCCAATGTGGGCGGGCTGATGTATTTTTGCTACCACAACAAGCTGATAACAGACACCACGGTAAACATGCTGGGGCGGGAACTGGCAAAACTGCCGGATGTCCGCAATTCGTCCGATTACGCATGGGGTGGCATTGGCATGCTGCGCCTTGGCCCAGACCAGATGTTTGATACCCGCACCCTAAACCGAGACCAGCGTGAGGCCGTATGCTCCCGCACCGCCCTTATGGGGCCGGATCTGCTTAAGGCCGCCCGCAATGGTGATGCCGCGCCAAGCATAGATAACCAGCGGGCATCGGATGAAAAACCAAGATGGCCGTCCGCTCCCCCGCCGCCTATCCGTGCCACAGCCCCCGTTGCCGCTGCGGCGGCTGTTCCCGCAGGTGTGGCCGCCACACCCAAGATAACAGCGCCAGCGCGTGCGGTTTCGGCCCCTGTTGCGCGTGTGGCACCACCGCGCCCGGCTGTATCTGCCCCGGCTTATGTGGCCCCGCGTGCCGTGGCTGCCACGCCGCATGTGGCGGCCCCTGCGGTATCTGCCCCTGCGCCGAAGGTTATTTCTGCTCCGCCACCGGCTGTTATGGCCCCCACACCCGCGCCAGCACCCAAGCCAGTGCCCTATACGCCGCTGCCCTCGCAGCAGGCTATTCAGGATGACGTGGCGCAAAAGGCCGAAGCGCGAGAAGCCGCAGCACAGGCCGAATTTGCCCGTCAGGCGGCATCTCAGGCCGGAGCTATGCGGTAATACGCGCCCACCACAGCACCAACACACACATCAGGCCCGCTGGCAGCCGCGCTGGCGGGCTTTTGCGTTGCAAGCCATGCTAAAAAGGGGATGCGTGCCTGTTTTAATAGAACAGCTTAAACAAAGTTTTAAGTACACAGGCCACCGCATAGCAAACGCCCCGGTATTCTGCCTTGGCCCATATTCCGCCACTGTTTGCTGGTTAGTGTGGCGGTGTTGAACAAAGCTGCTGCCATATCTATTTGCTATATAAGTTTGGCAGATGCCTGCCCCACACCGGCAGGCCATAGAAAAGACGGATAAAAGAATGCGTAAGATTGTAACCCTTGGCCTTGCAACCCTTATGGCTGCCACCATTGGCACCGCCGCAAACGCCAGCGAACCGGGCGGCTGCCTGAAGTATGGTGCCGCTGGTGCCGTGGGTGGCCATATGGCCAACCATCATGGTGTGCTGGGTGCGGCTGCGGGGTGTGCCGCGGGCATGTATCGTCGGCACGAATACCGTAAGGAAGCCCGCGCCAAGGCCGCGCTGTATGATAAGGAACACCCCGGCTCAAAGGGTACGTATCAGCAAAAAGCCACGGCGTATGATGTAGAACATTCCACCACCCCCGGCACCATGCAGCCCACCCAGCAGCCTAACGGTGCCCCGCAGGGGGGTGAAGCCCAGCCAGAAGGCGCACAGCACCTGTAATATGTTGCGGCTTATGCCCACCAGTATCTGGGCTTAAAACGCAAAGCGGCCCCGCTGCCTTGCCCCATATGCGGGGTGTAGGCAGTGGGGCCGTTTTTTATGCGCGGGGGCAAAGTTTATTAGGTGCGGTTGGGGTCTGTGTGTGCTGTGTCTCCATTATAAGGAGATGTTAGCTGTGCGCGGGCTTCCCCCTTGGGGTAGGCGGCGGTGTGCAGGTTGAGGTACATCTTGCCATCATGCAGGGCTTTTTCCTGATCTGCCGTTAAAATGGCGGTGCCAGAAAACGGGCTTTTAAACGGGCCTTTCAGGGTGATCATATGGCCTGCTTCCTGCCCCGGATCTGCTGGCCCATGAAAATGCGCCACCGTAACCTGCCCGCTTAGCCCATCCCACGTAATGGTGTAGCGCAGCTCATGCGTGGAAGGGAAAAACACCGCATCCACCTTGCCAGTTGGGTGGGATGTTGCGTTGTGTTCGGCTGTAAAATCGCCACCAAACCGTTCGCTGCGTTCAGCATGCGCGGTGGAAACCAGCGCACTTACAGCCGCCGGAACCACTGTAACCGCAAGCGTGACACCCAAAGCCACCTTGCGAAACACTTTTTTGCTGGCTGAAATCATACGAAAGCGCCCTTTCAAACATAAAAACATCTGTGCGATAGGCCTATAACGGCCCGCTCTGGCAAGGGTTCCTGCGCTAAAGGGCGGGCAAAGGCACGTATTTGCATTACTTGCTGCCAATATGGGGTTGGCCAGCCTTGTGTTGTAGGCCCGCAATCTCTCACGCTCGCGTGATACATAAAGGGGCCAGTCCGCCGCCCCAAAAAGGCGCGGCACAAGGCGCAAGGGTTAGAACACCTGCCGCAAACGGATGGTTTTGCCGCCGGAGGTTTGCAGCACAAGGTGTGTGCCATCTGTTGTCCAGCCGGTTACGCTGTTCAGCAATGGGCTAAAGGTGTTTGCAATGTCATTCTGTTTGCCAAGGCAGGCCATGCGCGTGCTCATGCTGCCCACAGGCGTGGCTTTTACGCTGCCCTTTGGCCCAAACACCAACCCGCCCACATAGCGGTTGCAACCATCGGAACCGGAAATCTTGCCCGTATCGTTAATATCTAGCGTGGGGGCAAACATATCTGCGGCTGGGTTGGGGTTTTCATCCGTGGCGCTATCATCTGTGTCGGGCACAAAATTGCCGCTACGCAGCTTGCGGCCATCCATAGCCGTAACCACCCAGCGCGTATTGTTTAAACTGGTGGGGGGCACAAGGGCGCCACCGCAGCCCCGCAAGGTTTTGGTGGCGGTTGTAAGGGTTACGGTATCTGTAAACACTTGGCCGGTCATGTTATCTGTGCAGGCAGATGCGGTAAGGGCGGCTTTTATATCCGATGCCTCGTAATACCGTGTGCCACCTTCAGAATAAGCGTGGCGGATCACGCGGGCCATGCGCGGGCCATCCGGTGTTTCAACAGAAAGCGCGCCATCAGCCAGTGTCATGTTCCAGAAGGGTGCGTTCCCGCGGGCTTCATACACATCTTTGGGGCCGGTGGCGGCTACCGGGGCTTCCTTGCCTTCTGGCGTGATGGTGGTGCGGGGTTCTGCACAGCCAGCCAGCACCGCGCCCGCAGCGCACAGCGCAAAAAGGCCGGAGCGGAAAAAAGGGGCGGAAAAGCGCATGGCCAAGTGTCCTTCTACTTCTGTTGCCCCTTGGCAGCACAGGCACGCCGGGCGATGGAAAACGCGTGCGTGTATCTGTGCCGCATTATGCCAGAACTGTTAAGGGGCACCTATGCCAGCGGGGCCAGAGGCGCAGAATCATTTGACTCTGAGGTGCGATAATATATAACTAACTCTAACTTTTCCTTAACAATCATTTAAGAGTACCCCATGGCGACCACAACCAACATTCCATCTTCAGGAAGTTATATACTTAACTTTGCAACTATAAAAACAGTAAATTCAAAATCAACTGTCTCTAATATCCAAAATAGTGTTACAGTAAATTTTAATAGTTCAACAGGTTTCACTATCAATGGTGTAAAATATTCATATAATTTTACTTGGGGTAAGGCTGGTTCATCGCAAATCATATTAGGTGATACGGCGGGCGGATATTTTCTATTAACAGACGCAGATGTAAATATCTCCAATTATACCTATGTGAATGATTCATACGGCCAAAGTAACAATCATTGGCAAGTAAAAGGAACCGATGGCACAAGGACATCGCTGGCATTTCAAAACCGCGGTTTTGATCCATGTTTCCTTGCGGGCACAGAAATTTCAGTGAATGGAGCAACGTGTAAGGTTGAAAATCTGGTTATTGGTGACCGGATCGATGTGCTTGTAAACGGTAAAACAGAGCAGAAAACGGTTTCATGGGTTGGCAAATCAACCTGCGTTGTAAAGCCTTTTCTTTCTGTAGATATGGCAGGATACCCGGTGCGCATTGTTAAGGACGCCATAGCAGACGGCGTGCCTTTTAAGGATATGCTGATCACCCCTGAACATTGCCTGTTTTTTAACGGCCGCTTTGTGCCTGCTCGCATGCTCGTAAACGGTCAGTCCATCTTTTACGATCAATCTTTCACATCTTACGATTATTACCACGTTGAAACCGAAGATCATGCTGTTATCATCGCAGATGGTGTTTTGACGGAAAGCTATCTGGATACCGGAAACCGGCAGAGTTTCCGGCAGGATGGCGATGTGCTTTCCATAACCCGCAGCCGTCAGCTTACGTGGGATGATGCCGCAGCACCGCTTGATGTCTCCCGCGCTTTTGTTGAGCCAATATTTCAAAAGCTCAGCGCACGTGCGGCAGAAATGGGCTTGCCGCTGCACACACAAACACCAGTTCTAACAGCGGAAAGCGGTCTCTCTCTGTCATTGGGCAATGGTCGTGTTATCCATCCCCTGCGCACAGAAAAAAATTACGCCCTCTTTATGGTTCCCGCAGGTATTGAAACGGTTTACATCCGCTCCAACGCCAGCCGCCGGAATGAGGCAATAGGGCCATTTGTAGATGATCGCCGCCACCTTGGGGTTCTGGTTGGGGATGTCAGGATTTTCGAAGGGGCGACTTCGCGCACGATCACATCTTATCTGCATGATGAAAATCTGGACGGATGGAATAACGTAGAATTTTACCCCATGCGCTGGACGGATGGAAATGCCTGCCTTCCCCTCGGCCAGAGAGAGCCGGGAACAGGCGCACTTCTTGCCCTCCAGATTCTAGAAGCTGGCCCTTATGTTGTCAGGGCTGAAATGCCAGAAGAAACCGCTCTGCGGGCCTGATAACCTCACCCTGCTCCATATTTTGGGGCAGGGTTTTTTTTATAGATGATAACTCTGCGCCAATATGTGGTGTGTTTGCACCGCGCGCACGCATTTTGTAAAAGCCGTGTTGTTGCGGCCAAGTTATCCTGCACACTGTATGGGCATGATGGGCGATAGCTTAAAGCTGTGGGCCATCCAGTAGTTGCCCTGCTTGCGTAATTTGCGCGTTTAAAACAGCAAAAACTATACACCTCAAACAACCGCGGGGCCGTGTAACGCCTAAGGTCTGCCGTGCATGCGCTCTGGTTGCATGCCTGCGCGCAGTATGGGAGGAGAGAATTAAGGCGTTACCAAAAGGATACCCCATGCCCCAGCCCAGCGGATATGACCCCGAAGAAAGTGCATAGAGAAGCATGAAAATACAGGGTTACAACTTTTTTTGCGATATGCCGGAAGATACGCGCTACCTGCGCCGCGCCCAGCCGGATGAGCGGTTTATTGAAGAAAACATGATCTTCATTTTGCCAGATCGGTTGCGCAAGTTTCGGCGTAATTTGTGGCATGTGCGGCGCAACCCCGGCCCGGTGCATATTTATGTGCCATTGTTTAGAGTGGAAACCCTGCTGGAGAGTGACCCTCTGCCCCCAGAATACGGCCCCCCGCAGGATGTGTTTCCGTTTTACACCCACACCACCCGCAGGCGTGGCCGCGCGTTGGATTACTACGTGCTGTTTATCTTTAGGGATAAGGAATCCTACGTGCGGTGCAATGCTGCCTTGCCTGTGCCATAACGGCAGAGGGGCAGCTTAAATGAAACAACAGGAGTTTTAGCATGTCCCAGCAGCGTTTTTTTAAAGTGTATTTTGCGCGGGCGGGGCTTTTTGCCACGTGCGGCGTTATGGCGGCGCTGCTATGTAGCCCAGCACAGGCGGCCAGCAAATCTCCTTCAGAAGATACAACATTACTGGATACGCTGCATGATAAAGGCCCCGTTGGCCCAACCCAGGCGGGTATAAGCCAAATAGACCGTAAAAGCGGGGTTATCCAACATTGGGGCTGGCAGTGCAATTTTAACAGCGCCACCAGCAAGCCGTTTTTATGCGGCGTGCAGCAGAATTTTCAGATAAACGATACCCAGCACCACGTCACCAGCATTATTGGCAGCATGCAAATTGCGCGTGCCGTGCCACCCAACAGCACTGCGCGGCTGTCTGATGCGCCATACAAAATTATTGTGCGGGTGCCGCTTGGCCTTTCGCTGAGCAAACATTCCTTTTTGGCGGTGGATAACGCGCCGCCCGTGCCGCTGGAATGGCAATATTGCGATACTAAGGGCTGCCTGGCGCTGGCCACCTTTACGCTGGAACTGATGGACGCCTTGCGCCGTGGCAAAGTGGGCCATCTGATGTTGTCTAAGCGTGATGCAGGTGTGCTGACCATAAACTTCCCGCTAGAGGGGTTGGCTCCGGCGTTGGATACAGCAGATGGCTGGGCCGGTAAGGATGGTGGGGTGTCTCCTTAACGCCACAGTTGCAACTGCAATACGTTCTCATGTGCAAATTTTAGAGAGCGGCCACTTCCTATTCTCTCTGCGCGGCAAGGGGCCAGAACAGGCCCTTTGCAAGCCGTGCGGCGGCCATGCCAAGGCCAATTTTTAGTTCCTGTTCAGCGCTGTGCTACGGGTGGCACGTGTTGCCAAACGGCTTGATTATTAAAAGATAGTTTATAAAACATCGGGCCGTATTTTCCGGTCTGATACAGCCCGGCCTGCGCCTGTTTTATGGGGCATGGCCTGTGCATGTCCTGCACCAAAAACATCCCGCAAAACGCTATATAACGGCAGAAAACCACAAAAATCTGAGCCTCATTTAATTATTGCAAATGATTCGCAATGTTGTTAACTGCCCAGCCAATACACCAGCAAGAACCACGGGGTAAAACGGGTATGCACCACAACAGGATTATTTTTTGTGCGCTTCCCCTTACATTTTTCATAAGCGGTAAGGTTCTTGCAGCAACCCAGACACCCACATCCGGGCAGTCTCAGCGGGTTGGGGCAACGGCAGCAAAACACGGCAAGGCCGCCAACAAGGGGCCTGCATCCGCCGTGCATGTTGAAGGGGTGGAAGTGCGCGCGCGCAGGGCGTCCACCATTGCGTCTTCCGCCACCAAATCCAACACACCGCTTATTGAAACAGCACAGTCTGTTACAGTCATTACGCGGGATGAAATGGATGTGCGCGGCGTGCTCAGCCTTAATCAGGCCATCCGTTATGCGGCGGGCATTACGTCTGATTTGCGTGGCGGTGGCGTAGGCACGCGGTATGATCAGTTCATGCTGCGCGGCTTTACCGTGCCCACCTTTTTAGATGGGCTGAAGGTGCAGGCTAGCCCCACCGGGTACGCCACGCCGCAAACAGATACATCCCGCCTTGATAGGGTGGAAGTGCTAAAAGGCCCAGCCTCTGCCCTGTATGGGCAATCCAGCCCCGGTGGGCTTGTAGCGCTTTCCAGCAAACTGCCGATAGACAAACAGTTTTACGGAGATATCACCACCACCGGCGGCAGTTTTGATCTGTACCGGGTGGATGCAGATGTTGGCGGTTACGCCACCAAGGATGGTTCCGTGCAGTATCGGCTGTATGGCACGGTTAATGGCCAGCACAGCCAGCTTGCACGCACGGGCAGCCGCCGTTTTTCCATAAGCCCGGCCTTTACCTTTGGCGCACACGGCCCCACCACGCTTACCCTGCTGGGCAATTATCAGTATGATCCCGAAAACGGCACTTATGGCGGCGTGCCGCTTGTGGGCTCTCTCAAACGTGCATCATACGGTTACCTGCCGCGCAACTTTTATGATGGTGACGTGCCTTTTGAAAAATTCAACCGCAGGCAGGGCGGCATTACCTATATTCTAAACCACAAGTTTAATGATGATTGGAGCTTTAGCACCCGCGGCCGGTATGATGATATTAAAACCATCTACCGCAGCGTGTATGATAGCGGCTATTACGATACAGACCCCACAATGCTTGCCCGTTCTGCCTTTGGCACCAACGAGCACACGCATAATCTGGCGTTTGATAGCCAGTTTAAGGGCCACGTGCGCACCGGGCCAGTGACGCATGATATGATGTTCGGGTTTGATTACATGCAGCAAAGCGCCACAGAGGTAGGCTATTATGCCGCTGCGCCCTCTTTGGATGTGCTGCACCCCAATTACCATATGACCATGCCAGACATGGGCAGCCCGTATATGAACTACCGCACGGATTCACATCAGATTGGCATGTATGCGCAGGATGAACTGCGCTGGAAAAACCTGATTGTAACAGGAAGTTTGCGGAATGACTGGTACCGTTCCCACCAGATGAACTATATCAGCCATACCGGCACCAGTGAAAGCCCGCGCCAGATTACGTGGCGTGCTTCTGGCCTGTATCACTTTGATTTCGGGCTTGCGCCATATATCAGCTATTCCACATCCTTTCAGCCACAATCTGGCATTGTGTCTAACAATGGGGGGCAGAGCTTCCGGCAGGCAGATCCTTCCTTGGGCAAGCAGCTTGAAGGTGGGGTGAAGTATCAGTTCCCCGGTACATCCGTGCTGCTAACAGCCGCTGGCTTCCATATCGAGCAAACCAACGTGCTGGTATCTGTGGGGAATCTGGGCTACAATACGCAAAGTGGCAAGGTGCATTCAGATGGTTTTGAATTTGAAGCCCACGCCGAACCCTACAAAAACCTGATGATTACTGCCGCAGTGAGCGTGCAGAAAATTAAGGATGATTCCACCGGCAAGCCGCTTATGCAGTCTGGCAAAGGCAATGCCTCTTTGTTTGCCTATTACACCATGCCCAAAGGTGTGATGAAGGGTTTTGGCTTTGGCGGCGGCCTGCGTTATTCCGCCCCACGTTATGGGGGCGAAGCCTCTTACGGCAGCGTGCATGTGCCGCAATATACAGTGTTTGATGGCTCCATTGGGTATGATCTGTCTAACCTTTCTCCCTCTCTGCGTGGGTGGAGTGTGGCGGCCAGTGTGCGCAACCTGTTTGATAAAAAGTATCTCGGCAACTGCATGGC
This sequence comes from Acetobacter sp. JWB, assembly GCF_003323795.1. Lineage (NCBI taxonomy): Bacteria > Pseudomonadati > Pseudomonadota > Alphaproteobacteria > Acetobacterales > Acetobacteraceae > Acetobacter > Acetobacter sp. JWB. Next base: position 548,397 of record NZ_CP030871.1, read on the forward strand.
CTATGCCTCTTACGGGCAGGAATGGTGCTATTATGGAGAGCGCCGGAACGCCCAAGGCAGCATTGGCTTTAAGTGGTAAGCCATCTGTTTTGTAAAACAGGCTAAACGGCCAGCAATATTTAAAAAACCCCGCCCACCATAAAACAGTGGGCGGGGTATTTTTTTTACCGTGCGCGCGGGGCCTTGCCCGGTTGCGCTGCTTTTACCGGAGGCAGCGCCGAGGCAGCGGGAAACACCATTTGCGCCAAGCGGTTTTCATCCGTCGGTAGGGGTGTGTGCCCCGGTTCCACACCGTTTTCGCGCAGTAGAAACGCCAGAACATCTATGTTGTCCTGCGGGGGCAGGGTGCCGGGCGCCATAAGCGGCATGGCGTGGGTGATGTAGGCGTACAGCTTGTTGAGCGATGTATTGGCCCAGCGCGCCACAAACAGCCCGCGCAAAGGCGGCATATCATGCGCGCCCTCCAGCGCTGCACCGTGGCACATGGCGCAGGTGCCTGCGTAAATCTGCGCCCCGTGGTCTGCCTGTTCTGCCGTAAAACTTGGCGCGGCAAGGGCAGGGGGTGCTGCCGGTGCATGGCGTGGGGCGGCCTGTGCAACATGGGCTGTGGCCACAAGCCCGGTTGCGGCCAACAGGGCGGCGCAAAATCCTTTAGCCGTTTGGCCCTGTTTTGCAAAAATGCGGTGCTGTGCCATGCCGTTATCCTCTGCGGGGCCGAAAGCGGGAGAACAGATCTTCAAACACAGCCACGGCCTGTTCGGCCTCTGCGCGGTTGGGCTGTTCCATACTGTTGCCCACGCCTTCCAGCTCTCCCAACCCGGAAAGGTTGACACCCTGCACCATCAGCCCATCGGATTTGGAAAGCATGGCCGCGCCCTTGTAGCGCACGCCATAATTGGCGGCGGGTTGTGGCGGCAGCCACGCCGTTTGCCCGCGTACGGGAATAAGAGATTTATCGCCCCACAAATCTCGCGCTGCATAGCCGGTGCAGTTAAACACCACACGTTCTGGCAGATCTGCCACCTCGGATGGGCTGTGGAACTCGCGTATCTCAATACGCCCGCCTGCCTGATAAAAATCAGACAACAAAGCGTGGCCAAACGCACCAAAATTGTAAATCATAATGGGCTTGCGCCGCGCATACGCAACGGGGAAGGGGTTGTCCGCCCCGGCCAGAAGCTCTGCTGCGGGAATGATATCCTTTATTCTCTCAGCATATTTGGCAAATTCGGCCTCGCTCTGCGGCACGCCGGTAGAGGCATAGGAGCCTTTGCTGATATCGGGCGTGGGCTCGGTATGGTCGGCCTCATCCGGTGGGGTGTCGGATAGGATGTAATTGTCTCTAAAATCCACCGGGTTGCCGGGCAGGCCCAGATATTCCCGATACGTTTGCCAAGAATACCGCGCCATGCGCTCCCACGTGGCGGCAAAATCTGGCGTGGCGGCGGTTATCAGCGCAATGCGTGAATCCGGCGTCCAACTGCCATTGGCCCGCACAGAGCGCGTATGGGGCAGCATATCCCGCGCATAAATGGTAACATCCATGCCCGCGCGCTGGGCGGTTATGGCGGTGGTAAGGCCAATAATGCCGCAGCCAATTACGGCCACGCGTTTTTCCATAAGGGGGGCGGCGCGTTCCACCGCCATAGCGGCAGACCCCCATGAAAGAGACCACCCGCTGCCGCCATGCCCGTAATTGTGCACCACAATTTTATCTGCCACCGGCTCTATTTCCAGCCGTGGGCCAGCGGGGCGGAAGGGGCGCAGGCACACCTTAATGTCCATTATCTGGTCTGCATGCACGCGGGCGGGCGTTAGGGCGGGTACGGTGCCGGGCGGCGCGGTGCGGCCCATAGCCTGTGCGGCCTCTGGCACGCTGGCCCAGCTTTTGCGCCCGGCGGCTAATGCACCGGCAGCCAGAGAAGCGGCAAAAAGGTTTCTGCGTTTCAAAAGGGGCGTCCTTTATACGGTTTCTGTTTTGTCGCGCAGCATGGCGAGGGGGCAACATAGCAGGGCGGGGGTGTTTCCAAAACCCACATATCAGCCAGCGCGGGTACGCTCGGCCGCCAGCTCGGTCAGGGTTTGGGGGTCATCATGCGCAATGTCATCGGCCAGCGCGCGCAGGGTGGGGGCGCAGTCCAGCACTGTTAGCGGGCCTTGGGTAAAGTAAAGCTGGGCCACAAGCGGGGTAATCTGCTGGGCGCAGTTTTGTAAAACTGTCACAATCTGGCGCACGATGGCGGTATCCTGCGCAAGCTGGCGGGCCATATAGGCGCTGGTGCCGGGTAGGGGCGGCCATTCCTGCGTGTTGGGCAAAGGCCGCTTGCGGGGGGCTGCATGTGTTGGTGATGTTGGCATGGTGGCGAGGCTTTCCTGCAAGGTGGGTTTCTTGCAGGGTTAGGCAGGACTATGAGAGCAGGAAAGCGCGCCGCACCCGGCTGTACCCATTGTGCTGCGTAGCCCCCCAAAGGCTGCCGCATGGGCGCAACAGGTCTGGCAGATCAGTTCTTTTTGGGGGCGGTGTTTTGCTTTAATTCCTGTATAACGGCATACCGCATCATGCTTTTTTCATAATTTTTGCGCAAAAGAAAAGCGCCAGCCGCAATGCTGCCAATAGCGGCCACAGTAAGATACATGGAAACAATAAGCGAGAATTGGGCAACAGAAACCTGATGCTGCAAAAATGCCGCTGGCAGCAACATGGTTAAATGGAAAAGGGGGGAGGCCATGCTTTTGAGCAGATAAAGGCACAACACGCCTTCCACCACAAAAGTGGCGTATAGAAAGCGGCGCAAATGCACGGGCATTTTTTGCCATTCTTCCGATGGAGTGTTCTGAAGTTTTAAAAGAGACGTCATGCGCTGAAACATAGCCGATGCCTTTTGCTAGAGCGTGTTGCACTCATTTTTGCATATCATATGCCAATTAAGGCAATAGCATGGCCATGTTGCTGCAAAAGGGCCAATGCATTTTTGCACTGGCCCAAATGGTGCTTTAAAAACACCAAAATATGTAAGCAGTTTTTGGTAGATCAGGCAGTTTTGGCAGCACTGTGCTGCACAGCATCTGCCAGCAGGTAAGGCCCGGCGGCCCGCACTTTAAGGGAAAGCATGCAAATGGCCCCTTGTGTTTGCTGCGTGGTCAGGGGCAGTTCGGCATTGCCGTTTGTCCATGCGCAATCTGTCCAATCTGTAGCGTACCAGCCTTTGGGCTTTTCGGGCTGCAAATGGGCCGTTACAGCCTGCTGTTTGGTGGCGGATAAAAGGGTAATTTCCGCCACAGCCACGCCAAGGTTGCGCCTATCATCTACAAAAGGCCCAATTACATCTGCCGGGCGGCTAGCGCGGGAAACCACGCGCACGCCCTGCGTGTTGGCGGGCAGGATAAAGTTGTAAGTGTTGTTCTTGCAGTTTGCAGGCCAGATGGTGGCGCCTGTGTTGGTGATAAGGTGCAAATCCGGGTTATGCACGGTTGCTGGCGCGGCTGCGGTGGCCCCCTGCGGGTAACGTGCGGTAATCTGGCGGAACACGGTTTCCACCTGCTCTCTTTCCACGCAAAGCGGGGCGGCGGCATCTGCCTGCCAGCTTTTGGCGGCCCCACCAATCTGGATAACATTGCCTTTTGCGGTAAAGCTGCGGCGGTTGCCTGTATCCAGATAGCTTTCTGTCAGCATACCATCGGCCATAATAACCGCGTGGTTTGGGGTTTCAATGTGGTAGTAATTATAAGAGATGATGGATTTATCGTAAAAGATGGAAACACCGTTTACCAGCATACGTGCGGGAATAAACGCGCCGTTAAAGAACAGGCAGTGTTCAGCCGTTATCAGCATATCCTTAAAGGGCACGCCATCGGCAATGGCATTTTTAACAATGCGCACGGGGTAGCCTGCCAGATCATCCGGCAAGGTGGGGTTAACCGTGCAATGCGCCATACCCGCCCAGCTAAGCGTGCCAGCAGAGGCCACGCCATCTGCATATGTCTGCACTTCATCCCCAACAAGCAGATCCTGCACAGCCACCGCGCCATTGGGGGTGGCAATCAGGCTGTCTGCCAGAAAGCAAACGGTAATGGCGCCGTTGTTATAGGAGGTGGCAATCACATCTAGGCTATCACTTGGCACAGTATTGTTGGGGAAACCGCCGGTAAGTTCAAAAACGTCACCCGCTATTGTAACGGTGCCCAGTTGCTGGCCGCTCTTGTTTACAAGAGTAATAATGGTTGTTTTTTTGTTATCTGTATTATAGCTGACACTACTCTTGCTGATAGAAACATTATCTGCGGTGCCAAACGTAAGAACGTTGCTAATACCGCCCCCAAAATTTCCGGTAATTGTAAGAGCCAGCGGGTTGGAGGCAGAAAGGTTCTGCAAATCCAGATTGCCGCTTGTGCCGGTAAAATCAACGGTGCTGTTGAGTGCGTTGGATGTGGCATCAAATGTAACGGTCTGGTTACTGCCAACGGTGATTGTGGACGTTGCCATAACGAGGACTTTCTTAAAAATGATCAAGTTTGGAATTACTTAATATACAAAAGTTAGATTATGAACCGCAAATGCACAAGGTTAAAAATGTTTAAACCACGTTAAAGTGGTGGAACTTTTAAGCGTATTCTCTAACGCGGCTGTGCTGTGCCGTTTCTGGCCCTATGGCAGAAAGTGTGTAACAGTGGCTTAATCTTTCTTATTATTAAGGACTGTAGCATGAGCTGGCATAATTGGGGTGTGTTTTGCGGCATAGTGTTCTTTTTGTGCGCAATTCCCGGCCCCAACATGCTGCATGTGTTGGCCAGCGTGGCGCGGGTGGGCATGGCGCGTGGGCTGGCCACCATGCTGGGGTGTTTAAGCGCGGTTGTGCTGGTGCTTGTGGCTTCTGCCGCCGGGTTGGGGGCAGCGCTTGCGGCCTCTCCTCATCTGTTTGGCGTGCTGCGTGTGTGCGGGGCGGTGTATCTGTTTTGGCTGGGCATACAGGCATGGCAAGAGGGCGGGCGCGTGCCACCTTCTGCGCCCGCTGCTGCGCCCAACACGCCCGCCGCGCAGGCAGAAAGCCCGCAACATGGCAGCGCATGGGGGCGCTGGCGCAAGGGGTTTTGGGTGGGGCTTAGCAACCCCAAGCTGTTGCTGTTTGCGGCGGCGTTTTTTCCGCAGTTTATTGCCCCCCATGCCCCGCAGCTTCCGCAATTTGTGGTGCTGATAACCACCTTTGCGCTGCTGGAAATGCTGTGGTACGGCGTGTATGCCGTGGGCGGTTACACACTGGCCCAACAGTTGCAGCGCCCCGCCATCCGCCGGGTGTTTAACCGTATAACAGGCTGCGTGTTTATGGGTTTTGGGGCCGTGCTTTTGCGTGGGCGCGCATAAGGCGGCAAAAGGGCAGCCATTCGCTGTGTATATTGTGCTTAACTGCCCAGTTGATTACGATACGCAATAACACACCATAAGCCCCGGCCTTTTGCGCGGCCCAGATAGGATACGCACCAGATGTCTCAGCCCAAAAAAGGATGGCCCAGAAACTGGCCTCTGGGCGTGCTGTGCTGTTGCGTTATTCTTACGCTTTCCATTGCTGCCTTTAGCATGGGCGTGGCTTTGGTGCTGGAAAACAGCGTGGCGGGGCCGCTGTGGTTGTTTATTTCCGCCATTACCTACTACATTGCCGATCAATCCATAGAATGGAAGAACAGGCCCGGCGGCGGAAACTAAAACCCCCGCACGTTAGGCAACATGCGGGGGCAAAGTGGTGTTAGCCGTTGGCGGCCACTGGCAGCGTAAATGCTGCGGGCGTGGCCAGATAAGGGCCAGCTTGTAGCACTTCCACCGTAAGCAGCGCGGGGCCGCGTGCCGTGGTGGCGCTTAATGGCAGAAGGGCGTTGCCATCTGTCCACCGCGTGGTGGGCTGGGGCATATCCTGCCAGCCATAGGCGCCATCTGCGTAGGCCAGATGGGCGGTTATTTCTGTGGCCGTGCCAGCAGAAAGCACCGTTACGCGGCCCAGCAGCACGCCCAGCATACGGCGCTTATCTACAAACGGGCCTTCTACATCACACGGGCGAGATGCGCGTGAAACAAGGCGCACTTCCTCCACCCCCGCAGGCAGCATAAAGGAGATATTGCGCCCCGTTGCCCGCAAAGGCCGAATAACCGTGCCCGCTGCCGTAACAAGGTGCAGCCCGTGGCTGTGGGTTATTTCTGGCTTGGCGCAAACAGCCATATGGCCCGCAACATCTGGCGCACGCGCGGCCAGCACACGCCATATGGGTTCCACCACATGGCGCGCCGTGCCCAGCGGTACCGCCGCGTGTTCTGCCCAGCTTTTGGCCTTGGCCCCAATGGTGACAACATTGCCATCGGATACAAAATTGCGGCGGTTGCCGGTATCCAGATAGCTTTCTGTCAGCATTCCGTTGGCCATGATAATGCTGTGTTCGGCTGTTTCTACATGGTAATAGGTGTAATCGGTTATGGAGCGATCAAAAAAGATGCTGCTGCCATTTACCAGCATACGCGCGGGCACCAGCATGCCATTGGCAAAAATGCCGTGTTCCGCCGTAACCAGCAGATCCTGATACGGCACCCCCGGCGCAATGGCATCGGCCAGAATACGCACAGGGTAGCCTGCCATATCATCGGGCAGGGCGGGGTTTATGGTGGCCTGCGCCATGCCAGCCCATACCACCGGGCGCACATGGGTTACGCCGTTTACAAAAGTAAGAACCTCATCACCCCGGCGGATGTTTTCCACCGCCACCACACCGTTGGGCGTGGCAATCATGCTGCCTGCCAAAAAGCAGATCACGCCTTGCCCGCTATCAATGGTGACAGTCTGGGTTTTATCCCCCGTGGGCGCATCCGTGTAGGAACTGTCATACGTAACACTTTTAACCTGAATGGGCGTGCCGCTTGCGGTGGCGAGTGCAACATTATTGGCGGAAAGTGTGGCGGTGGTTACCTTTGTGCCATCCACGCCAAGCCTGTCACCGTTTTTCAGGTTTTCTATGTTCACCTTGTTGGCGCCGTATTGCAGGTTGGGCAGAACAAGCGTGTTGTTGCCAGTGCCAAATACAACGGTGGAGCCATCTGCCGGATAGGCAGAAGTGCTTAGCGTGGAGGTGGCGCCATCATTCAGCGTGAGTACGGTTGTGCTGGCAAGAGAGCTGGAATCCGTAAAGCTGGAGCCGGTAACATTAATGGGGCCAGATAAATCGGTGGAATTGCTGGCTGTGCTGACAACAGAACCACCCGTAATATTGAGTGTGCCTTTACCGCTGCTCTGATTGACATTCCCCAATACAATATTGGATTTATCAATATTAAGCGTGCCCCCCCTGTTGCAGGGAAAGGTTAAGGGCTGGGTTGGTCCAGTTCTGTGTTACGCCTTCAAACGTGGCTGTGCCGCCGTTATCTATTTGCAAGCCACCATTGATATTCAACGTGCGGGAAATGGTGGCCTGGCCGCCATTTTCTACGACCAGCTTGCTGAATGTCAGTTGGGAATCACTGCTTGGCATAACCAGCGTGCCTTGCACGTCCAGCGTAAGATACCCCAGAGAACTTACAGTAGATGGAATGGTAACCGTAACGCCAGCCGGAATGGTAAAGGTGCCGCTGGTTTGGTTATTTGGCGCATGCGTGGCGGGTTCGCCGTCGTATTGCCAGTTGCTGGCATCGGTCCACACCCCACCAGAAGCAGGGCCAGCCCACGTGTATTTTGAACCAGAAGTCCAATCGGGTGTTGTCATAGATCTGTATAGTCCTGCATGAATACAGTAAAGAAACCCACTTAGTACACTTTAGTACTTGGTGTTTTTGTTTTCTTTAAGGCATTGTTAGCGCGCTTTTAACGCTCTTGATAAGGTGTATTTACCCAGCCGCAAACAGGACCGCAAGGGTCTTGTTAAAGAAAAAGTGAACTTTTAACGGGATTTTAAGGATTTTGTTGTAAAAAAGTCACACCGCTTATACGCAGTGCGCATACCATACAACGCGGCCCAATATCTGCACCCGGCTGGCGGGCAGTGTGCAGGCAGAAAACCGCTTGTTCTCGCAGCTTATCTGCACCAAGGGGCGGCCTTGGGGGTCAAACGTGCGTTCTGCCCAGCGGCACACCACGTTTTCCCCATCAAACAGCACAAAAAGCCCCGGTTCGGCCATGGTGGTGCGCCGTGTATCCATCAGCACCGTATCACCATCGCGCAGCAGGGGTTCCATGGCTTGGCCCTCTACGCTTAAGGCGCGCAAGTTTTCTGCGCGGGCGTTCAGGCGTTGGGTTATCAGGCTTTCTTCAAAATATTTGGGGCTGCCCAGCATCTGCGCTTCATCATACCGGCCAGAGGCTGTGCCGCGCTGCGCCAAAAACGGCACCACAACATAGCCCGGCGGCGCGGGGGCTGGCGGCGGGGCAGAAAGGGGGGGGGGCGCCATACGCGTTGCAGATGCACAAGAATGGTGCAACCGCCCGCGCGTGGGGGCTGTGGCAGGTGTAAACGGTGGGGGCAAATACGGGGTGCGGCGTTCACGCAGCATCAGCCCCGGCTGGGTGTGATCCACCCCCGGAAAAAGCAGATCCCGCGCGGTGCAGCCCAACACTGCGGCAATGCATTCCAGCTTTTCCCCACCCGGATTACGAGATTTCCCCTTAAGAATATCGCGCACATAGGTATCGCCCACCCCCGCCTTGCGGGCCAGTGCCTTTTGGGAAAGCCCAAGCAGGGCCATCCGGCGTTCCAGTTCATCTGCCACAGGTGATCTTGTCATTGCCTACGCACTATTCCATGCCGGGGGCGCGGGCGCAAAAGGGGATATATCACAATTTTTGGGTTGACGCTGCGGGAGTGGTCACCATAGCGTCCGGGGCAGGCCATGTTTTGGTGGTGTAAATGGCCAGCCACCCCGCAACCACGGATACCCCATTATGCCTGCTTCCGGTTCCAATGTGTTTGGGATTTTACCAAATAGTATTTCAAATCATAATGTTTTGCAGTTTCCTAACTTACTGTGCGCACCCAAAAAGGGTGGGGTTATGCCCCCCAATGCGCCCGTGCTGCACCCGGCTGCACAAAAGGGGGGCACCCCGGCCCTTAAGGGAAAAAAAGACCACGGGAAAAACGTTTCCAAGGCGTTAAGATGGTGTGACACATCACAACACCGTGCCGAATCCACCCCGGCGCTGGTGCTGCCCGCACAAGGCGGGGTAAACGCACAGGCCTGCCAGCAGGCGCAGCGGCCCGGCACATCTGCGCAGGTGGTGGCCAACATGGTGGGGCTACGGCGCAAGGGCTATTCCTTCCGGCGGATCGGGCGGGAGGTCGGCCGCTGCATGGAGGGCGTGCGGCAAGTGCTGATGCGGTATGAAGATGCCCTAACAGCCCAAGCCCCCGCCCATGCGCCCCAACCCAAAGGCTATGCCGAACTGGTGCGAGACCCCGAGCCCCTGCCCGCAGGCCACCCCATTGCCATGCGCGGGTTATGGAAAGGGCTGGAACGCTGGCAGCCCACGCAGGCGCATGCCACCCCCACCACATGGCAGCAGGATGAGGCCGCATTGGCCCAAGCCCTGTTGTGGAACGGAGGCGCCGCCTAATGCCACGTTCCGCTGCTTCATCCCCCGCCACACCTGCTGCCACACCTGCCAGCACGCGGCGCAGATGGTCCAAGTTTTGGTGGCAGGATCATGAGCGAGATCCGGCTTTGCGTTTGTGCTCCTTGGCGGCGCAAGGGCTGTGGATGCGCCTGTTGTGCCTGATGCACGAGGCCGAGCCCTACGGGCATTTATGCGTTAACGGCAAACCCCTGCACCCGCGCCAGATTGCCCAGATGGTGGGCGTAAGCCCCCAGCAGGTGCGGCGCTATATGGCAGAGCTGCAAGATGCGGGCGTGTATGCCACCACGGCGGAGGGCGTGCCGTATTCTCGCCGTTTGGTGAGAGACCGCGCCGCATCCGATGCCGGGGCCGCATGGGGCCGCACTGGTGGTAACCCGCAGCTTAAGGCCGAGCCTTCATTATCGGGGGCAGAGCAGGGGATAACGCCTGCGCCCCGTGCTGCGGTTATGCTCCAAGAAGCAGAGGCAGAAACAGAGGCAGAAGCAGAACATCCCCTCACAAAGTTCGGGCCGGACACGGATGCGCGCACGCATCTGTTCAAATCTGGTCTGGATTTTTTGAAAAAAGCCACCGGCAGGCCGGATCGATCCGCCCGTGCCATTCTGGGCCGCTGGCTCAAACTTGCGGGGGATGATGCCGCCGTGGTGCTGAACGTGCTGGCCGAATGCGCCACGTTCAACCCCGCCGAACCCGTGGCGTGGATAGATGCCACCCTGCGCACCCAGTTGCAGATGCGCCCCGCCCCAGAACCCACAAGCCCGCACGCGCGCCGCATGGCCGCATGGGATGGCGTGCCGGATATGGAGGGCGTGTAAAACATGCCGCAGCTTTACAAGGCGCAGGCAGCGGGCGCGGCATTTGCACGGGGCGCGCCCACACAAAACCCTGCAACGCAACAGGCGCAAGCCCCGCGTAATACGGCAACACGCCCCCTACAGGGCAACGCATCTTGCGGCCCGATCTTGCGTGCAGAAAATGCCAAGGGCGTGCCACAGCCAAAGGGCGCAGGTGCAATAACGCCCATTCCCCTTGCTGGTGGTTACACCCCCGCGCCGCCCGATGTGCAGGCGCTGTTTGCCGCAAGGCGAGAGGGTGTGGCGTTAACTGCGCAAGATATGCCGTCGGATGTTGTGGCGCATGTGCAGGCGTGCTGGCAGCGTGTGCAGGTGGCCATGCAGCCCGTAAGCCAACCTGTTGTGGCGGCGTGGCTGAAAAAGCTGGGGCAGCTTGTTTCCAACCCACCGGGGGCGGCGGATGCGGCGGCACAGTGCCGCGCCATTTATGAAGTGTGCGCAGATATTCCCGCCGGGGCGTGGTGCCCGCAGGCGCGTTTGGCATGGGCGCGGCAACCGGCCCGCAATGGTTACCCGGTGGGGGCGCGTTGGCCTGCTCCGGCAGAATTGCGCGCTGTGCTGCTGCCTTTTGCAAACACCATCTGGCGCGATGCCCACGGCTGCAAGGCCCTGCTGGGGCGGCCCACACGCACGCCATAACCCAATAATGCTTTGTAAATACCGCAAAAATACGGAACACACATGAAAAATCAGGCCACAGCCTTACCCAACACATCTGCCCCCGCTGGCCTTGTGGCGCAGGCTGCCCTTAACAGGCCGCGCCGCACGGTGCAGGGGCTGTTGCAGGCCGGGGATATTACGCAAGAAGCCGCCGATGCCGCAGAGCGGTGGTGCCGCAACTATGTGTTTGGCTATTTTGATTATCTGGAACACACAGGCCCCGCCCCACAAGGGCAAACCGTGCGGCATGATGCCGTATCCTGGCAGATGGTGCGCGCACAGGCTATGGGGCGCATTACGGCGGTGCGCGATGCGCTGGGCCTGTGTGCGCACCAGCGTTTACGCATGATGTTGGTGGATGATCTTTCCTTCCGCGCTATGGGGGAGGCGTTGTTTCCCGCAATTTCCAGCAGTTCTGCGCAGCGCAAGATAGCGGCGCAATGTGCTTTGGTGCTGGAGCAGCTTGCCGCGCTGGAGGTAACGCTGCGCCGTGCAGAGCAGGCCAAAAAGGCCAGCAGACGCAAAAAGGCTGATGTAGAAAAGAAAGTTGTGCAGCCGTAACGTGCAGAAATGCACCCACGCAAAAAGGAGCCGATGCCCACGCACCGGCCCCTTTTTTGCAAAGCGTATGCAGTGCTGTGCGGTTTTTTACGCCAGCGCGGTTTTGGCCTGTGCGTTATGCGCGGCCACAGTGTAAGCGCCTGTTGCCAAAACCTGCACATGCAACTGGTAAAGCCCCTGCAAGCTGGCAGGCAGAGGCAGCTTGGCGTGGCCGTTTGTCCAACGTGCCTGCCCGGATACTTCTACCGCGTGCCAGCCTTCCAGCGTATCGGTTGTAAGATGCGCCGTTACAGGCTGGCGCGTGCCAGCAGATGTGATGCTGATATGCCCAACAGCCACACCCAGCATGCGCCGATCATCTACAAACGGGCCTTCTGCATCGCACGGGCGGAATGTGCGTGATACCAGAGAGACGCTTTGTGCCCCCTGTGCGGAAAGCATAAAGGTGTACATGCCGTTTTCATGCCGCAGCGGGTGCACCGTATGGCCTTGTGCGGTGACCAGATGCAGGTTGGGCTGTGCAGATTTTTCTGTGCTTTGTGCCGCGGTGTTTGCATAAAGCGTGCTGCCACGTTCTGCCAGAGTGCGAAACAGTGGTTCTACAAATGTGCGGCTGGTTTCCAGCTTTGCGGCGGCATCCTGCGTCCAGCTTTTTACTGCTCCGCCAATGCGCGCCACGGGGCCTGCCTGCGTAAAGCTGCTGCGGTTGCCTGTATCCAGATAGCTTTCTGTAAGCATACCGTTGGCCATGATAATGGCGTGGCCTTCGGTTTCAATATGGTAGTAATCGTAACTGGCAAAGCTTGTGTCATACGCAATGGATGTGCCGTTTACCAGCATGCGCGCAGGCACAAACTGGCCTTGCAGATACAGGCAATGTTCTGGCGTAATCAGCAGATCTGCTTCGGGCACACCAGCGGCAATGGCGTTGGCGCGCACGCGCACGGGGTAGCCTGCCAGATCATCCGCCGCAGCGGGGTTGGTGCGGGCCTGCGCCTTGCCTGCCCATGTAATGCGGCGCGCAATGGGCTGGCCATCTGCTGTAAATGCAAGAACTTCCTGCCCCACAACAAGGTTTTCTACCGCAACATCACCTTTGGGGGTGCGGATCATGCTGCCGGGCAAAAAGCAAACCAGAACGCCCGTTGTATCGGTGCTGTTTTGTGCCGTGGCGCTAAGGTAAAGGTTGCCCCCGCTGGTGGCCTGATAAAGCGTTTTGGTGGCGGGGGTGTAATCTCCATTCACAACAACGGTAATGCCGGTGTTGGTGGTGATGGTTGTGTTGGTGCCATTATATGTGGCGTTTGTAACGTAACCAGCGCCGGGAACTTCGATAGTGGCCCCTGCGTTGCTGAAACCATCAATGTTGGTGAATGTTAGAATTTCTACGCCACTAGCGGGTGTAACCACCAGCGTGCCGCCACCACTGCCAAATGTAATACCTGCACCGCTGAGTGCGGAAATTTCGGATTGCTGCACAACGCCCAGATTAAGGGTGCCGCCGTTTTTGATATTGTATGTTGTGCCGGTTAGGGCGGTAATAACATTGGCGCCGGTAAGGGAAATGGTGCCGCCATCTGCTGTAAAGGTGGAACCCGTAAGCAGGCCCAGCACGGTAGAGCCAACATTAATGGTAACGTTTGCGCCATCTTCTGCCGTAACGCTGTAGGGGTTAATGGCGCCAATAATTGTAGGCGCAAAGCTAAGCGTAGCTGTAACATTGCTACCTTCAAATGTAGCGTCCGCTCCGCCGAGAGATGCAACACCCAAAATCCACAGCGCAGGAAAGAGTGTGTAACTGCCGCTTTTGGTGACAGTGTTGCCATAACCATAAAGACTGGACATCGGCATGTTCCTAAATGATGTACTGGAAATAAAGAATATTTCTGATTCTTGCATGTATAATATAGGCAAACGCAGATGAGGCGTTACGGATATTTATTTTCATAAATAAGAAACTTTTAGAAAAAGTGTTTAAATACTAACAACATTCATAAAATTAAAATTAATACATAATCCAAAATGAACTGTTTTTGGTACGGATTGTTTCTATATGGCGGAAGCGGTGATATAAGCCGCCGCGAGAAGTTTGGAAGTTTTTTGAAAAAATGGGAGATTTTATAAAATTTTATCCCAAAAACTTATCTGCACGCGGAGCAAGGTTATGATGATAGGGTATGTAAGTGCAGATTGCCCTTTTGTAAGCCGGGATGAGCAAAAAAAGGTTCTGGAAGACGCGGGATGCCGTGTTATATTCACGGGCTCTTTTTCAAAAACCGGATCATGTTTTTTGCAGTTTGTGGCGCGGCAAAAGGCAGGCATGCGTATTGCCGTGGTGCAGATGGATTGCATTGTAAGTGGCTGGCGGCATTTGCGTGATATTATCATGCAAGTTCAGCACAAGCACTGCACGCTGGTTTCTGTAAAAGAACCGTGGATTAATACATCTGCCGGGCGTGGTGCGCTTATGCTGGAAATGCTGTGCGGGCTGGAAGAACTTGAAAAACGCTTTATACACCAACGCATGTCTTCTGGTCGGCATAAGGCTATATCTGCCGGGTGCCGCATGGGCCGCCTCAGTAAATTAACACAACAGCAGCTAGAGGCCGTGGCGCAGGCACGCGCTAAAGGCCATACCCTGCGTGAGATTGCCCAGGAATATGATGTGAGTATCAGCATGATTTCGAGGTTATTAAAAAAGTTGCCTCGTAAATCATAAATAATGTGTTCAGGATGATAACCCCTGCCCGTTTTACAGGGCTATTATCCTGAACACATGGTTTGCAAAACCCCTTGTATTACTTGTGGGTTTTGCGAGGCCCATGAAAATCGTGCTTCATATACGGGATGCTATCCAGAATCTGGATAGACAAAAGCCCCATTTTGTTGCGGCTGCGCTCTGCTGTCATGGGCAGGTGGGCGTGGCCATCTGTCCAGCGGCCGGGCTCGCCATCATGTTCGTGCCAGCCAGAAAGGTCTTTTTCTATATGTGAAGAAATCTTGCGGGGCTTTCTGTTTTCCTGAAGGGTAATTTCCCCCACACGTATGCCAAGCCGCCGTTTGTCCTGCACGTAAGGTGCAATAACATCTACCGGCCTGCTGGCACGGGTGGAAAGATGCACTTCATGCACGTTGGGCGGCAGCATGAACATGGCCAGATTGTTTTGTTCACGCATTTTGCGGATAAGCTTGCCGGTATCCGTAATCAGGCTGAGGTCATGCTCATGCGTTATTTCGGGCGGGGCAAACAGATCGTGCTTTAGGCCGCGGCTTTGCGCCCGCGCCAACAGGCGGTGGTAAAGTGCGCCCACAACATTGCGCTCTGTTACCACGGGGGCATCTGTGCGGGTGTGCCAGTGTGTGTTGTTGGGGCAGGGCGGCAGGGCGCTGGCTACCAGCAGGCCTTCTGCCACAATAATGGCGGGGCCATCTGTTTCTAGCGGATAGGCTGTGTAGCGCTCAAAGGTGTGATCGTAAAAAATAGAAAGCCGGTTTACCAACAGTGCTGCGGGCACAAACTTGTTTTCAAAAAACAGGCATTGGTCTGGCGTAAGCAGCACATCCTGCATGGGCAGGCCATCTGCAATGGCATCTTGCAGCACGCGTATGGGGTATCCGGCCTCATCTTCTGGCAGGCCGGGCAGCACGCAAATATATTGCGGCATAACCTTGGTAACCGGGGCTGGGGTTTCTGCCATTTCCGGATCATACGTTACCAGCATATGGCCGGGGGTTAGGCTTTGAACAGGCAGCGGCCCGGTTTGCGTATGAATGTTGGTATTATGAAGAACGCCCGGCACAGAGATATCTGGATGGCGTGCGAAAGCGCCATCGGGAAGGGCCTGACCAGATTTGTCGTGAATGTCATGCACAACCGCATGGCGGGGAAGCGCTGTCATTTCTTCCTTCTGACTTACACCACGGAAAAGGGCTTCCGTATCTGTGCTTCTACATAAAATGTTCCTTGATCCTTGCAGAACAAGAAGCATCCAGAATTTTTTCAAAGCCTGAGGAATAAGGCACGACTGCCTAATGTGTGTAGCAACTGCGTCCATCAGGCCTTGTTTACGCCATACTGTAACCAGCTATAAAAAATTTGCCAAGATATAAAAGCAAATAAACCGGGCGGAGGCTTAGTTTATCATTTTACTATGTTGTGTATATGTAAATTTAACGTAAATAAAAATACAAATAATTGAAATAAAATTAAAAGGTAATATTTTTATTTATTGAAATTTATACGGATTTTTTTTGGTTTGCTCATGAAAAATGCCCTTACGCGCAAGATACGCAGAAGCTAAAAATTGGAAAACTAGAAATTATAACAGCAATATAAGAATTTTTTTCCAACACAGGGGAAGGTGTAAATGTTTATCTAACGTGATTATCAATCTGTTGTATGCGTTACGCACATTATATGCAAATTAAGTATATCTGAAATGCAATATGGGTATGGTCTGCCAGAACCTTTCCCCCGCGCTGTGGCAGGGGAAAGGCCGGGCGTGCAAAATGTTAGTAGATATCGAAATCGTTATTGCCGGTGGAGGAAAAAGCCATGCGGCGTTCTGTAAGATCCAAAATCCACGATGACATGTCCGAGCGGGAGCGCGGCGGAAAGGGCAGCCGCTTGAAGATGGAGCGCATGGAGTAAAACTTTTTATACATCCATTGAATGCGGGCTTCCATTTCTCTGGGGGAGCAATTTTTGGGCCAGATCTGGCAGATTTGGCCGGGCCAGCGGTCAATTTCTGGCGCGTTGATAATACGGCCCGCCTTTTCCATACGGTTAAACAGCGCCGTGCCCTTGGTGGGCGTAAGGATGTTAAAATACGCCGCAGGCACCTTGTGTTCTTCTAGAAAGGAGATGGTGGCGCGGTAGATATCGTGGTCTTCATCATCAAAACCAAAGATGAAGTTGAGCGAGTAGCTGATATCGCGCTGGCGCAGGTTTTCGAACATTTCATGGTAGCGGCTGGCTTTGTTCCAGCCTTTGCGCATGCCGTCCAGAATATCCTTATCAATACTTTCAATACCGATATTTACGTGCATCACGCCGGATTTGCGCGCCAGATCCAGAAACTCTTTATCCAGGCACAAATTGGAAGACCACAGGGTAGACCAGCGGATACCCAGCGGCACCAGCCCTTCCATCAGTTCCATGGCGCGGCTTTTTTTGCCGCCAAAGTTGCTTTCACCAAAAAAGAAGTGGCTGCCACGGTTCTTGATCAGCTTCAGCTCGTTCACCATTTCGTCCACCGGGCGCCAGCGGTAGCGGCCACCAAGGTAGAACCGTTCGGAGCAGAAATCGCACACAAACGGGCACCCGCGGGAGGATTGCACGGCAAAGGTGCGGAAGGGGCCAAACTTTTGCAGGTCCAGCAGGTCATACCTTGGGGCGGGCAGGCCGTTCAGTTCCTTAAGGGGGGTGGCGCGGTAAATGCTTTTCAGCCGGTTGGCGGCGGCATCATCCAGCATTTCTTTCCAGATGGGTTCGGCCTCACCCACGCCCACGGCATCTACGTGCTCTGCGGCTTCTTCGGCGTTAAAATACACATGGGGGCCGCCCATAATAACCTTTACGCCGCGTTTACGAAATTCCTTGGCAATATCGTAAGCGCGGTAGGAATGGAGCGTCCAGGCCGTAAGGGCCACAACATCCACCGGCGCATCAAAATCTATATCTTCAAGCTGTTCATCCAGCAGCGTTACCTTCCATTCTGGCGGGGTTAGGGCGGCCAGATACGGCAGGGCAAGCGGCACCATCTGCCTGCGCTTGGTTTTGAACAGCGTTCGGTCTGTAGGGGCTTTATAATGCGTGGGCTGAATGATCAGAAGGCGTAGGTCATTTGCTGGCATGTGGGTATCAGGATCTGCTGTATTAAAAGAAAAAATGGGCAGATAGCGCCCCTTTGTTACGGAATATACATAAGCAGGGGTGGGGGGCTGTCCACCTCCGCTCAAGCATGGCGGATGTGTGCGCACCGTAACCAAACGCAGCCCCCAAGCTGGCCTGCGGGGTGGCGGTATGGCGCAGCGTGCGCTGTAATAACAGGAATGCACGCAGGGCATGGATTTGGCATATCCATGCGTTTGCTGCAATGCGGCGCGGGCGGGCTTTTGGCATGGCTCCTATGCCTGCATGTTGGGGGCTCGGCGCGCCAAGGCCGTGCCGGGGTATGGTGGCCATAGGGGCAAAGCCAAGGGTGCTGTAAAACCTGCGTGTAGGGGGTGTTGCAGTTTATATAAGGGGCAATGGGTGGCATGGGCTGGCGGCGTAAAGGGGCAGGATGATTGGGTTTGGCTTTTTTCGGCCTGTTATGCAGGCGGCAGCGCGGGGTAGGGCGCGGTGCGTGGCGCCTTGCGGCACGGTGCGCGGTGCAGCGGGCTATCTTGTGCGGCGCATAGGTATGGGCCAGCGGTTTGCCCGTGCGGCGGCATGGGTGTGGCCCGGCAGTTCTGCCCAGCTTGCAGCCCGCCCCCATGCCGGATGGCGTGCAGATATAGATGGCCTGCGCGCGCTGGCTGTGGTGGGGGTGGTGGTGTACCACGTTTTTCCCGCCGTGTTGCCCGGTGGCTTTGGCGGGGTGGATGCGTTTTTGGTGATCTCCGGCTTTTTAATTAGCGGGCATCTGGTGGCGCATTTTGGGGCAGGGCGGTTTTCTGTGGCGTCATTTTTTGCGCGGCGCGTGCGCAGGCTGGCCCCGGCCTTGCTGGTGGTGTTGGCCGCCACGTTGCTGGCCGGGTGGTTTACCCTATTGCCAACCGAATTTGCCGCCGTGGGGCTGGATGCCGCAGCGGGTGCGGCATCTGTAGCCAATCTGCTGATGTGGCACGCCCAAGGCTATTTTGACCGCGCCGCCGTGCTGAAGCCGCTGCTGCATTTATGGTCTTTGGGGGTGGAGGAGCAGTTCTATTTGTTCTGGCCGCTGGTGCTGGCGGTGGGCTTTGCCGCGCGGGTGCGTGCAGGTGTGCTGGTGGGGGCCACGGGTGCGGCCTGCTTTTTATATAGTCTGGCGTGCAGCGTGTGGTGGCCGGGGGCCGGGTTTTATGCCCCTTTCAGCCGAGGTTGGGAGTTCATGCTCGGCGCAACCCTTGCCTTGCGCGGTGTGGCGCATAAGCCGGGCGATGCCACGGGGGCGGCATGGGCGCGTGGCGCAAGGGCTGGCGTGGGGGGCATGTGGGCGCGGCGTGTTGCGTTTATGCAGGCAAGCGGTGTGCGGCATGGTGCGGCGGTGCTGGGTTTGGCCTGTGTGCTGGCCGGGTTTGTGGCGCTGCGGCCGGGGGTGGGTTTTCCGGCTCCGTTTGCTGTGTTGCCCGCCGGGGGCACGGCATTGCTGATTTGGGCAGGTGCTGGCGCGTGGGTGAACCGGCATGTGCTGGCCGCGCGGCCTATGCGGGCGGTGGGGCTTATCAGTTACCCGCTATATCTGTGGCACTGGCCGCTGGTATCTTGGTTTCATATTGTGCGAGGGGCTGGGGTTATCCATAACAGCGCGGGGTTTGCGCTTATAGGCGCGGCGCTGGTGCTGGCGTGGCTTACCACCAAAGCCGTAGAAAACCCGTTGCGCGGCGGGCATTTTCGGCGGGGCAAAACGGTGGCCCTTGTGGGCGGCTTGGCGACCATATGCGCGGCGGGGCTGGTAACGTGGCACATGGCAGGTTGGCCGGGGCGGTTTGCGCACACCCCTGCGGGCACGGATCTGTCTGCAATCAATCTGGCGGTGCGAGATGGCATTTTTGCTCCCACGCCACATATGCGCATCACGCACGTAAACGGGCTGACAGTGGCCACCCTAGGCCATGCGGGCCGCCCCGTGCTGTTTACGGGGGATAGTTTGCTGTTTCAGTGGGGGCCGCGGGTAGAGGCGCTGTTGCAGCAGGGGCGGCTTAAACACACGGTTATTTTTTTGGCAGGCCCAAGCTGTAGCCCCTTTGCGGGCGAGGTTTACGAAAAATCCTTTGCATATTGCCAGAATATGCAAAACGTGCAGCAACGTATCATTCAACAACAGAATGTGCAGGCCGTGGTTGTGGGGGCGTTCTGGCCACGCGTGCTGCTGCATACGCCGGGCGCGCAGGCCCAAAAACAGGCGGCGTTTGTGCAGGATATCCGCAGCCTTTCGGGCAACGGGGCGCGGCCTGTATGGCTGGTGCTGCCTACCCCGGCAGATGCACGCTTCAGCCCCGATAAACTGGTAGCGCGAAGCCTTGCGCATATTGGTGTGAACACCCCTTTGCTGGAGCAGGGTATTCCCATCCGGCAGCTCCGCAATGATACAGCGGCCGATACGGCTTTTGTGCAGGGCGTTGCCACGCAAGCCGGGGCAAAGGTGCTGGATGCGTGGCCCGATATTTGCGGCACCGGCCCGGCCTGTGCGGTTGTTACCCCGCCAGCCACCCCCAAATATGCCGATGACAAGCATTTAAGGCCCGGATTTGTGCAACAGCACGCTGCGTTTTTAGATGATGTGTTGGCCCGTTAAGGCGCGTTCCAGCCCAGCCAGAAATCTGGGGCATCGTTCCATTTGGCCAAGATGGGGGAAAGGTGCCTGCGGGCCTGAAAACAGCCCATGGCAAAGCCCGCCGTGCCATCGCACGAATCGCTCCGATGGTGCAGCGCGCCCTGCATCCAGAACAATGCGCCGCGTTTGCGCTCGCCACTTAAACCGGCAATCCAGCGGTTCCATACATGGCGGGCGGTCTGCCCTTCATGATACGAAATCATATCCTGCGCGGGGCTGTTGGGCATGGCCATGGCGGGTGGCAGAACGTGGTAAGGCTGTGCGCCCGGCGCAGGTGGGGCGGTGTTAAGCGCATAGGCCACCCCCGGCGGCATGCGCCTACCGGGCGGGGGTTCTGGCGGCACGGGGCCAGCCAGCAGCAGCATGGCAAAACCCGCCGCAGCAATGCCCACCAGGCTTACCAGCCCAAAACGTATGGCGCGGGTTGCATCCGATGTGTGGGAAATAGGCTCAACCGAGACAGCACGCAGCGCTTTTTCTGCTTTTTTCTGGCATCGGGCGCTGCAATACGGCGCGTGGGTGGTGGTGTGATAAATTCGGTCACACCATGCACAAGCTCTGTCCATGACCTCCCCATCACCCAATCTGTCAAGTATTTCTGTCACGCGCGGCGCACTATATCAGTGTTCGATATATTTGCCAGTCCTGATTGTGAACTGTTCTTAACTGTATGTTCACATACCGGTTTGCTTTGCTTTGACATGGCGCGTGGTCATTCCTAATTCCCAATCATCATCCCAAAAATTGTAAAAACCAAGGACATTCCCATGCCAACAGCATTGCGTAAGGCAGAGCTGGCCTGTGGTGCGGTTTTGCGTGGTGGTGGCCGCTGGTGGGTTGTGGCGCAGGTTGCGCCAACAGGGGTGCTGATGTGCCCGCTGGTATGCACGCCACGCCACCGGCATCGGGCAGATATGTGCATAGGGTGGGCGCAAGCTCTGCTATTGGGCTGCCCCGCGCAGGCCGTGCTGCGCTGCCGCCCGGTATGGCGCGGGCACGTGGCGGGGCTTTTTTGTGTGGGCAGGTTAAAGCCCCCTGCATGCCAGCGCATGGTGGCCACCCTTGTGCGGGAACTGCACCACCACCAGCACGAAACAGGCCGTCCGTTTATAGCCCGTGGCAGGGCTGGGCGTTCTGGATCTTCTTTTGTTCAGCACGGTTGGATAAGCCCCCATGCCCCGCAAGACAACAGCACCCGCGCCGGGCGCATTAGGGCCATCAGCTTTGGCCCCAATGGCGCGCCGCAAAAGGCGC
Source organism: Acetobacter sp. JWB (assembly GCF_003323795.1). NCBI lineage: Bacteria > Pseudomonadati > Pseudomonadota > Alphaproteobacteria > Acetobacterales > Acetobacteraceae > Acetobacter > Acetobacter sp. JWB. Next base: position 569,844 of record NZ_CP030871.1, read on the forward strand.
AGCACAAAACCCGTAACGCCGCTGGATATCTTCACCCGCATCATGCAGGGGGATGAAAGCATAACAGACCGCCAGTTTGATGCCGCCAAAGTGGCCGCCCCCTACATGCACCCCAAACTTTCGGGCCTTGCCACAGATGCTCTGCCCCGGCGGAGCGCAGATGCCTTTACAGATGAGGAACTGGCCGCTCTGGCGCAAGAAAACGGCGGAATGGCGGAGGGGCGCAAGGATGCACCACGCGCACCCTAAAACGGCACGTACCGTACAGGCGGGCCGGGTGGCGCGGGCGGAGCTGGCGCGCAGGCATGCCGCACGCACGCATGTTTTGGATTTTGCCCGTTATACGTTGCCAGATTACAAAGCAGGCGCACATCATGCCTTGCTGGCCCGCACGTTGGAGCAGGTAGAGGCCGGGCATATTGCACGGCTTATGGTGTTTATGCCGCCCCGGCACGGTAAATCGGAGCTGACATCACGCCGCTTTCCCGCGTGGTATCTGGGGCGGCACCCCAAGCGGCAGATTATCGGGGCTTCCTACGGGGCCACGCTGGCGCAGGATTTTGGGCGCGATGTGCGCAATATTGTGGCTTCCTCCCGCTATGGGGTGTTGTTTCCCGGCACGCGGTTGGCGGCGGATAGCAGCGCGCGCGATGTATGGCATACCGCACAGGGTGGCGGTTACACTGGCATGGGTGTGGGGGGCGGCTTAACAGGGCGCGGCGCACATCTGGCTATTATAGATGACCCCGTAAAGGACAGGCAGGAAGCCGAAAGCCCCGCCCGCCGTGCCGCCGTGCTGGATTGGTACCGCGCCGTATTACGCACCCGCCTGATGCCCGGCGGCGCCATTGTGCTGGTGATGACACGCTGGAGCATGGATGATCTGGCAGGCCGCCTGCTGGACGATATGCAAAACAAAACCGGAGAGGCATGGCACGTGCTGGATTTGCCCGCTTTGGCCACGGCGCCAGATGCGTTGGGCCGCGCGCCGGGGCAGGCATTATGGCCGCAGGCGTTTGATACGGCAGAACTTGCGCGGATTCGCCAAGCCGTGGGGGAGCGGGAATGGGCGGCGCTGTATCAGCAAAACCCGGTGCCGCTTTGTGGCAATTTGTTCCATACGCATATGCTTAGCGTGCAGGATGCCTTGCCCGCAGCATCTGGCGCGACAGTGCGCAGGTGGGATTTAGCCGCCACCCGCCAGACCGGTAGCAAAAACCCGGATTGGACGGTGGGCGTAAAAATGCACCACCTGCCAGATGGGCGCTTTGCCGTAGCGGACATAACCCGCCTGCGCGGAGACCCCGCCCAAGTGGAAGCCACCCTGTTGGCCACCGCCGCGCGTGATGGTGTGGGTGTGGAAATTGTATTGCCGCAAGACCCCGGACAAGCCGGTGTGGCGCAGGCGCGCTACCTTACCCGCCGGTTGGCCGGTTACAAAGTGCGCTGCGTGCGCGAAACAGGAGATAAAGCCACCCGCGCCGCGCCGTTTGCCGCGCAGGTGAATGCAGGCAACGTGCTGCTGCTGCGCGCCCCGTGGGTGCATGCGTTTATAGAGGAACTGGCCGCTTTTCCCGCCGCCATGCATGATGACCAAGTAGATGCCGCAGCCGGTGCCTTTGCCGCGTTGGCAGAGGCGCACCCCCTGCCACGCTTTGGGCCGGATTTTTTGGCCCGGATTTAAGGGGTGTGCTGCTGGCGAAGGGCCTGCTGGCGGCGTTTTTCTTCTTCTCGCTGTTGGCGTTTGCGGGCGCGTTCTGCGGCCATGTTGGCCCCCAAATGGGCCTCGCCACGCTGTTCGGCCAAACGGGCCTGGCGTTCACGCTCTGCATGGCGGGCGCGGCGGGCCTCATCCCACTGGCCGTAGCAGTGCGGGCAGGATACGCCGGTTTCAAACTTGGGGCTGGCTTTGTCTTCCGCGGTAATGGGGGTGCGGCAGGCGTGGCACAGTTCCAGCTCTCCGGGTTTAAGGCCGTGGCCTACGGTTACGCGCTGGTCGAACACAAAACATTCCCCACGCCACAGGCTTTCTGCCTCTGGCACGGTTTCCAGATACTTTAGGATACCCCCTTGCAGATGATACACCTCGTCCAGCCCTTCGGCTTTGGCAAAGGCGGTGGATTTTTCGCACCGAATGCCACCCGTGCAGAACATGGCCACACGCGGCTTGCGGCCTTTTGCCAAAAGCTCTTTCCGGTGCTGGCGGAACCATGCGGGAAATTCCCGAAAGGTTTTAATCTGCGGGTCTATCGCGCCTTCAAACGTGCCTACGGCCACCTCGTAATCATTGCGCGTGTCTATCAGAATGGTGTCGGGGTCTTTTAACAGGGTGTTCCATTCTGCGGGCGCAACGTAGGTGCCAACAATGTGGTTGGGGTCTGTGCCCTCTACACCCATTGTGACAATTTCCTTTTTCAGCCGCACCTTCATGCGCAGGAAGGGCATTTCTGGCGCGCGGGAGAACTTGACCTCAATATCCGCGCAGCCGGGCAGGGTGCGAATATGCGCCAGCACGGCCTGAATGCCATGATCTGGGCCTGCAATGGTGCCGTTAATGCCCTCGGACGCCAAAAGCAGAATGCCTTTTACCCCGTTGGCGGTGCACACATCCTGCAACGGCCCGCGCAGATCAGCCGGGTTTGCAAATGGGGTAAACCGGTAAAGCGCTGCCACGCAAATGGGCAGGGCGGCATTATCCGTATCGGGCGTTGGGGCAGAGGGCTGGGCAGTCATGCTCGGCGGGTTCCTTGGGCTTGTTGGGTGATTGCAGATCATCCGTTCCGCGCCACGGCTTACAGCACCGCAATCAGGTTGCATTTCAATGCCGCCCATTTACCCGCCCGCAGCGGGGGCAGACAAGTTTTTTCCGCGCCGACTATGGGTTTTGAGCGGCGGAGGGGTGGGTGCGCCGTATGGGTGCATATGGGGTTGTGGCTGTGTGGTGGCCACGTTTTTTAATTTTTAACAAGGGGCAGGGTATGCCTGGTTTGTCTTTTTCTTCCCGCGCTATGCCGGGGTGGTGGCAGCGTATGCGCGGGCGTTGTGCCCCCGTAGCCCCGCCACGGAAGGAGCCGCTGCTGCCCCAAGGGGCTTTTGCGGCAGATGTTGCCAAGGTGGCCCCGGCAGCTCCAGCGCGGGCAGATGTGTTTGCGCCGTATCGGCCCCCGCGTGGGGTGCGGGCCAATGGCAGCACCGCCCCGCTGGCTATGGATAGTGCCGCCGCACAGGGTAACCCCGGTTTGCTGGACTGGCTGCGCAATGCCGTGGCGGATGGGGTGGTGTTTCCCGGTTATGCGCGGCTGGCGGAAATGGCCCAGCGGGCGGAATATCGGCACATGGTGGACACCATTGCCACGGAGGCCACGCGCCAGTGGCTGGTGTTTACCTCCCGCACAGGGCAGGAGCAGAGCAAAGCCGCGCGCATCAGCCAGTTGGAGGCCGAATTTACCCGCCTGAATGTGCGTGATGTGCTGCGCCGCATGGCGGAAATGGATGGCCATTACGGCATGGGCCTGCTGTATGTAGATACCGGGCTTTCCCCCGTGGCGGGTGGTTTGGCATCACCTTTGCTGTTGCGGCCTGAAACTTTTCGTAAAGGCAGTTTGCGGGCCTTGGTGCCGGTAGAGCCGGTTTGGACAACCCCCGCCGCGTATGAAACCACAAACCCGCTGCACCCCGCGTTTTACAGGCCACAAAGCTGGTGGGTGCAGGGCACGCTTTTGCATGCCTCGCGCCTGTTGCGGTTTTGCGCGCGGGAGGTGCCGGATATTCTCAAACCTGCCTATAACTTCGGCGGTGTTTCCCTTACGCAAATGGCGCGGCCCTATGTGGAAAACTGGTTGCGCACGCGCCAGAGTGTTTCGGATTTGCTGAATGCGTTTTCCATTGTCGCCCTGTCTACCGATATGGCGGCTTATGCGCAGGACCCCGAAGGGCTTTTGGCAAGGGTGGAGGCGTTTAACCGCTTTCGTTCCAACAGGGGCACGTTTGTGCTGGATAAGGAGCGCGAAAAGCTGGAGCTTCTGGCGGCTCCGCTGGCCGGGTTGGACAAGTTGCAGGCGCAGGCGCTGGAGCAAATCTGCACCGTGGCGCAACAGCCGCTGGTAAAGTTTGCCGGTATTTCTCCTTCCGGGCTGAACGCCTCGGCAGATGGAGAGATCCGGGTTTTTTATGATCGGATCAGCGCTTATCAGGAATCCTTCTTGCGCCCGAACCTAACGCGCATTTTGCACATGGTGATGCTGAATGTGTGGGGCGCGGTGGATACGGACATAGATTTCACCTTTCGCCCGCTGTGGCAGATGGATGAGGCCGAACAGGCGGAAATTGACGCCAAAAAACAGGACACGCCTTAAATGAACACACCCAATACCGGGCAGGCCCGTGCCAGCCCACACGCTGTGGCTGCGCCAGATACGCAGCTTTTGGCGTTGGACAGGGCCAGCGTGCGCCGGGTGGATGCAGATGGGCATTTGCACATTGCGCACTGCATTTTATCCGCCGCAACCGTTAGCCCCTATTACGGGCGGGAAATACCGGGCGCTGCGGCGCTGGGCCTGAAAGATAACGAGGTTTACAGCGTTTTTCGCCCGCCCGATGCGCTTATGCGTGCCGCCCCCAGCCTGCGCGGCAAGCCGGTGCTCATGCAGCATACCCCCGTAAGCGCGCAGGATCATCCCGCCAGCATAACCGTGGGCGCGGTGGGCAGCGATGTGCGCTTTACCCCACCCAACCTGACAGGCAGCTTAACAATATGGGATGCCACGGCCATTAAGGCCATAGAAAACGGCACACAGCGGGCGGTTTCTGCGGGGTATCGGTACACGGCTCTTAAGCAGGCGGGCACTTATATGGGCACGCCTTATACGCTGGTTATGGCGGATATTGCCTTTAACCATCTGGCCCTTGTGGCCCAGCCGCGCGTGCCTTCCGCCATTATTGGCGATGCCGCACCCAACCAAAACATGCCTTTAAATAACAGGAGCTTTCAGGCCATGCCTGATCAAACCCCCATTACCGTTGCAACTATGGATGCCGCCATTGCCCAGGCCGTGCAGCAGGCGGAAGAACGCGCCGTGCGCCCCTTTGTGGGCGATGTTGCAATGGACAGCGCCCCCGCCATTTACGGTTTTGCCTTAAAGGAAGCGGGTATTGATGTAACCAGCTTGCCCGAACAGGGGCTGAAACCGCTGTTTGAAAGCTATGCCCGCATGCAGCCGCGTGCTGGTGGGGCATCCGCCATCATGGGGCAGGATGCCGCCGCAACGCAGGGCTTTCGGCAGCGCTTTGGGCTGGAACGCATTGGCGTGCGCGGCTGAACTCCCCTTTTTTTATTTACGCATGATACAAGGCAGGTAAATGTCTTTTCAAAATCAGGTCAATATCCAGCCAGCGCCTGCTGTGCCGGGTGATTTTGCATCTCTCAACCCCACAGCCACTTTTCCGGCGGGTGAGGGCGCATTGGTGGCGGCCGCTGGTGGGTGCACGGTGGCCGCTTTTGGCTGGGTGCAGGCCGATGGCGTAAGCGTGGCCAACATGCCGCCAAGTGGCAGCACCGCCGCGCCAGATGGCTTTGTGCATCGTGATCTTACAGCCCAGATCTCGGATTTTACGGCATCGGAAAGCATGGTTATTCCGCAGGGCTTTCCCGTAACGCTGTTTACGGCAGGAGATTTCTGGGTGCAGCCCACCACACAGGCCACGCCGGGGCAGGCCGTTTTTGCCAGCCTGACAGATGGCACCATTAAAACCGCCGCAGCGGGCAGTACCGTAAATGGCGCGGTGACAACAGGGTTTTTTGTAGCCTCTGCCGGTGCCGTGGGTGAGCTGGTTCGGATTTCTACATGGGTGCACGCATAATGGTTACGTCTTACACAGAACTGGCAGAACTTAACCGCCTTGGCTTTGTGGTGCCCGATGCGCGCGGCCTGATTGGCGCAGAGCATTTGGTATCAGATAGCATGGCGTTGGATGCTCAGCCCGCGCTTTCCACCACCGCCAATGCGGGTATTCCGGCTTTTATGTCTGCCTGGGTGGATACGGGGCTGATCAAGGTGGCCTTTGCCCCCATGCGCGCCGCCGAACTGCTGGGCGAAGTGCGTAAAGGGGATTGGGTTTCTAAAACGGCTGTATTTCCCATGCTGGAAACGGCAGGGCAGGTTTCCTCCTACGGGGATTGGAACCAGAATGGCACGGTTAGCCTTAACCCCAGCTTTCCTGAGCGCCAGTCCTACCATTATCAGGTGTTTGTGGCGTGGGGTGAGCAGGAACTGGCGCTGGCCGGGCAGGCCCGCCTGCAATGGGCCGCCAGCCTGCGAGAGGCCGCAGCACTTAAGCTGAACAAGTTTCAGAACCAGACATACTTTTTTGGTATCAGTGGTCTAAAACTTTATGGGTATCTTAATGACCCACGCCTGCCTGCCGCCATTACCCCCACCACCAAAACCGCAGGTGGCACCGCGTGGGACAACGCCACCCCGGAAGAACGGCAGGATGACGTTATTGCCCTTATCAACCAGTTGCGCAAACAAACCGCCGGGCTGGTGGATACGGATACACCCATGGTGCTGGGCCTTGCCCCAACCCGCATGGGTTTGCTAACGCGCCGCAACAGTTTTGGCCTTTCCGCCTTAACCATGCTGCGTGAAACCTACCCCAATTTGCGCTTTGTGCAGGCCGTAGAATACGGAGATGCCGCCGCCAACGGCGTGCAGACCATGCAAATTATGGCCGACCACGTGGATGTGCAGAAAACCGCAGAAGCCGCATTTACAGAAAAACTGCGTGCCCATGCCGTGGTTACAGAAGCATCGGCATGGAAGCAGAAGCTTTCTCAAGGCACATGGGGGGCCATTATTTACATGCCCGCAGGCATTGCCACCATGACAGGCCTGTAAAACACAGCCCGCGTAACGCAAACCCTGCATAAAAACGGAAAAACACATGGCAACATCATCAACAGTTACCGTTGGGTGCAAGCTGCCCAACGGGCTTGTGCTGGAACTGGCAGGCCAGAAGCACGAACTGGCAGGCGCACGCACAGCCAAGGCGGGCGGGTATGGGCTTACCCCCGTGCCAGCAGAGTTCTGGCAGGCATGGGCGCAAAAATACGCAGGCTTTCCACCGCTGGAAGCCGGGTTGATTTTTGCGCAAACCTCGCCAGAAAAAGCCGCAGGCCAAGCCAAGGAGCAAGCCAGCCTGCGCACGGGTATGGAACCACTTAACCCCGCAGCACCAGCCCCTGGCATTACACCCGCATAAAGCCAAACTTTCCGTTATTTTGCAGCATGTAAAAGGATGTTTTTCATGCCGGAAAACCAGCCAATGCAAGCGGCTGCCTTATCTACTGCCTGCAACATGGCGGAAGATGGGGCCGTTGTGTTTGATGCCGCAGCTTTTAAGGCGCGCTACCCAGCCCTTGTGGCCAGAGCGGGGGCAGATGCCGCAAGCGCGTGTTTTGCCCGTGCAGGGCTGTTTTTAAACAACTCGGCCACATCCCCCGTGCGCAACCCGGCCCGCCGGGCAGATTTGCTGATGCTGATTACAGCACATCTGCTTCAGCTTGGCCTAAATAGCGGGGTGTATGCCACCGGGGCGGGGGATGGTGCGCCTGCCCTTGTAGGGCGCATTACCACCGCACGCATGGGCAGCGTGCAGGTACAGGCCGATATGGGCACGGTTTCCCCCACGCAGGCGTGGTGGGTGCAAACACCTTATGGCGCAACCTTTTGGGCGGCATCTGCCTTTTTGCGTATGGGGCGCTATGTGCCGGGCTGGCCACAGAGGGTGATTTCATGGCCATGAACGCAGTGTTCAACATGGCGTTGGGGGCCACGGCGGCTTTGTTGCCATCTGTGCCCGCCATATTGCGTGTTAACACGGGTTATAAAACCGCAGCAGATGGCACCACCACCCCATGCACCATGGATATTGCCGTAACCATTCGGGTGCAGCCCGTGCCTACAGATGAGCTTACGCAAACAGATGGGCAAAACCAAAGCATCATTCAGCGAGAAATCTATATGCCCGGCACAATTTGCGGGGTGGACCGTACGCATCAGTTTGGGGGCGATGTGTTTGTGTTTGATAACGCGCACTGGCTGGTAACGGCCCAGCCCGAGGCATGGGGCGGCCAATGGTGCCGCGTGTTGGTAACCCAACAGGTGGCGGCATGAGCCCCCAAGTTGTGCAACAGCCAGATGAAGAAACGGTATTTGCCGCTTTGCGCACTTTTTTAACGGAAGTTCTGCCAGCAGGTACAACCGTTTTGCAGGCCCGGCAAAACCGCACGCCACCTCCACGCGGCATGTTGGTGTTAATGGCGCCTTTGCATCGCCAGCCTATTGGCACGGGTAGCACACGTTATGGGGCGCAAAGTTGCACCCTGTTGCGGCAGGAGCAGCTTGCTACCCAGATCAGCCTTTTTGGCACGGATGCCGCAGATGCCGCGCAAACACTGCTCACCCTTTGGCGTGATGCATGGAGCACCACGTTTTTTACAAACCTTGTGGCACAACAGCAAGATATGCCGCGCATTGCCCCTTTATATGCAGATAACGCCGAGTGTCTGCCCTACATTAACGCGCAACAACAATACGAACCCCACTGGCAGCTTACCCTGCACAGCCAGCTTACTTTTTCCATCACCCTGCCAGCCGCCACCGCCACCACTGCCACAGTGCACAGCGTGGCCGCAGACAGGCTTTGAAATGCGAGTAAAACCTGCATGATCCTTCCTGTTTCTTCCCTTGTGTCTGTCACGCCGGGTGTGCTGGCGGCGGGGGGCACCACAAACCTGCTGAATGGGCTTGTGTTTTCTACAAATATGGCGCTTTCTTCGGGCCTTTCCACCTTTACAACGGCGGCGGAAGTAGCAGCCACATGCGGTGCGGAAAGTATTGAAGCCAGCATGGCCAGCATTTACTTTGCGGGCTACACCAATGCGCAGGATCTGCCGCAAACGCTGTATTTTTACCAACTGCCCGCCAGCCCGGCAGATACGGATTACACCACAGCCCTTACAAATGCTGCCGCCGCCAGTGCAGATTGGTGCGCTTTTGCGTTTGCGCAGGAACCAGATGCCACAGCCAAAACGGCTATTGCCGCATGGATGCCCACAAACCCCAACCGCTACTGGGGCATTATGCAGGATAGTGATGCCAGCATTTTGCAGGCAGGATCAGCCTGTTTTGGCAGCACGGTTACAGCGCAGGCTACGCCGGGGCTAACGTGCCTGTGCAATACGGATGGCAACGGCACACTGGCCGCCGCCCTGTGTTTGGGCTGGGCCGCCAGCATGAACCCGCAGCGCAATGCCGGGCGTACCACGCTGATGTTCCGCAACAATGGGGGCGTAACCCCGGCAGATATTACGGCCACACAAGCACAAGCATTGCTAGAAAATGGCTACAGCTTTTATGGTTCCTACAAAAGTGGGGATTCCACATTCAGTTTTCTCAATAACGGTGCAGTGTCTGGCCCGTTTGCATGGGCAGACAGTTATCTCAACCAGATCTGGATGACATCCTCCTTCCAGTCTGATCTGCTCACGCTGTTTTCTTCCGTGGGGCAAATTCCTTATGCCACGCAGGGTGATACGCTGCTGGCTACCGCTGTGCAAAATACGATTGATACTGCTGTAGCTTTTGGCGCTATCCAGCCCAACGTATCGCTTTCTGCCGCGCAGGCGCAGGTGGTAAATGCACAGGCAGGGCGCAGCATTGCAGATACGCTGGCCACACGCGGGTGGTATCTGCTGCCCGGTGCTTCTACCGCATCTGCCGCTACACGGGCCAAACGTGGGCCAGTGCAGGCGCGGTTCTTTTACATGGATGGGCAGTCTGTCCAGTCTATCTCTCTGGCTACAGTAGAGGTGCAGTAAGCATGTCTGATTACGATATTACCGCCGCCAACTCGGTTTTTACCATTACGGTGCCGGGGTTATACAATACACCCATTACGCTGGAAAACTACGCCGCCGATCGTGCTTTTGAAACCACCATGCGGGATCTGGCAGAAACCTCAATGAGCATAGATGGCTACCTGAGCGCTGGTTGGATACCCACCCCTGTTCGGCAAACAATCTCTTTGGCGGCCAGCAGTGAAAGTGGCTTGGTGTTTGAGGCCATTGCCGCAGCGCAGGATGCCCAGCGCGGGCTGTATCGGCTGGGGGCGGAAATTCAACTGCCTTCCATTGGGCGCAAATATACCATGGTGCGCGGCCTTTTGCAGGCCGTGGCTGTTATGCCCAGCGCAGGCCGCGTGCTGGAAGGCCGCAGTTTTGAAATTCTGTGGGAGCGCGTGTTGCCTGCTGCCTTGTAAAAAACAGATGTTTTTAAAAAGATACAGGAAAGAGCAGGCATGAAAACCGTGGAATACACGCACCCCCTGCCGGGGGAAGACCAAGGCAAGGTATTTGTGCTGACACGCATGGATGCGTTTGCCGCAGATAGCTGGGCGCGCCACGTGTTGCAGGCTGCCATACGGGGCGGCGCGCGCGTGGGGGCGGATATGGCGCAGGCAGGCCTTGCCGGACTTGCCGCTTTTGGGCTGGAAATTTTTGGTTTTATGGAAGAAGCCGATTTAGATGCCGCTTTGGCCCGGCTGATGCAATGCGTTAAAATGCGGCCAGATCCGCACCGGCCAGAAGTAACACGTGCTGTTATTTCCGCCGATTTTGCAGAACCCGAAACTCTGGGCATGGTGCGGGCCGAGGCTTTTAGGTTGCATGTGGGTTTTTTGCGGGCCGCCGCGCACCAGCTTTTCCCCCTAGTGGCGGCTTTGCTGGGGGAAGAGGCCGCACAGGCCCCGTTGTAAACTGTGTAAATATCTCGCCCGCTATGGCGGCGGTTGTGGCATCGGGTCTTGCATCGTTACATGATCTGAAAACAATTTACGATAGCGAAGATTTTTATACGCTTGTCGAAATACTTTCTGTCCGCAACTGGAATATGGCGCATGCTCCCGCGCAGGAAAGCCCCCAAACATGGCCAAAATTGTAAATACTTTGCCCCACAGCAGCGCACGTGCAACCTTGCCGTTGCTAGAACGGCTGCGCCGTGTGTTGGAACGCTTTATGCAGCCCCATGCACAGGTAAAAAAGAAGGAACACAAGGGCCTTTTAACGTTATTGCACCTTCTGCACCAGTATAGTCTGGGGGGCGTGCATATGCCCTTGGGGGTGGGGGAGCAGAAACCTGTATTTTCTGTTCCTCTCCCTGCGCTGGGGGCAGGGCCATCTGTGTTTGCGCCGACAACAGGCCGTGCGGAACGTGCTGGATATATGGGACAAAGTGCATATGTGCCATTTGTTTTGCGGGAAACGCAAACAGTATCACAAAGGGTTTTGCAGAATGCGGCCCCGCTCCCTTATCGCGCGGTATTGGTGGCCAGCACGGCGCAACCAAGGGCGGTAAGCGGCCTAGAGTTTACGCAGCCTCCAAAACCGTGCGGGCGTCAGCTTTATCAGGGAGTTGCGGATATTCTGGCACGCAGGCCGTTTTCTGTGTCGCCAGGCTATTTATCTGCATATTTGCCAGAGCGTTCTGGGCCTGTGGCAGGTGGTATCTCAAAGCTGGCAGCAGGCGCTGTGCGCGTGTCTGCAAGTTTGAGGGAGATGCCGGTTATTGCAGAATATTCACGGCACATACAGCACTTTCCACAATACCTACAACGCAAGAATGGTTTGCAGCCTTTTGTGTTCAGGCAAGGTGTTTCTGTTCCCCAACAGCCCGCGCGCACTGTTTTGCAAACCACGCCACGTGCTGCGGCGCCCGGTGCACAAGGGCGGGTGGGGGCATTTTTGCCGTCCTCTCCTCTTATGCAGGTGGCGGTTCAGCCTGTTCTGCCTTGGGGGCAATCCGCTCCAGCACCACAGGGGCAAAGTGTTGTGCGCTCAACGACCAGCCCGTTTGCGGAACTACCTCAACAACCTGCGCCTCTGCCGCCACGTGTGGCCATGCAGGGCTTTGGCGGGGGAGATAGCACTGCTTTGGCAGCACTTTCTACGCTTGGTTCTATTTAAAAACCCTTTTCCTGTTCAGTAAAGAGTTCTGTTATATGCCCATGTTGCCTGTCAGCCTGCCATCTGTATGGAATATTCCTGTTGCAGCGGGGGTGCCTGCCCTTATGGGGCAATCTGTTTCTGCCGGGGTGCAGGCTTCGGCATCTGTTACAGTTGGCAGTTTGCTGGATGATCTGCAAATTACGCAGGCCGCCAGCCAGTGGGGTATTTTTACACAGGATGGGCAGAGGGTTTTAACATCTGCCCATGTGCTTTCTGCCGATATGCAAAGTACGTGGCGCATTGCAGAAGCCCCGCTGGAGGGTGGTGCATTTTTATCCTACAGCAAAGTGCGCATGTCTCGGCAGCATCGGATTGTGATGGTGTGCGATGGTTCAGAAGCCGGAATGGAGGATGCCAATGCCACCAACCTTGCGCTGGATGTTTTGGCAGGGGCCGGGCAGGCAGGGGCTTTGTATGTGCGTGCAGGTTTTTTTGCCACGCTGGAGGCGTTGGAGGCCGATACAAACCTGTATGCCGTTATCACCCCGGAAAAGAAATACGATAGCGTTAACATTATCGGCCACCGTTGGATGAGGGAAGCTCGCCAAGGCATTACCATGCCAGTTGTAGAAATTGCCTTGCAGGAAGTGCGTATAACCGGAAGCACGCAGTTTGCCAGCACCCGCATGCCGCAGGGCCAGCAGATACAATGCGGCGGCATAGCCTATGCGGCCACCAGTTATGCAGATGCCGGAGAAATTGCATGAGCACCCCCACAACAACACTGGTGCAGGTGCCCATAAGTGCCGTGCCTGCACAGATGTTTAAGATTACACTGGCAGCACAAACACTCCAGATAGCCCTGCGCCAACGTGCTACGGGGCTGTATGCAGATATATGGTGCGCTGGCACGCGCGTGCTTTCTGGCGTGTTGTGCCAAGATCGCACATGGCTGGCACGGAATGCCGCCACCGGCCTGCCGGGTGATCTGGCGTTTATGGATACCCAAGGCACGCAGAACCCGCAAAGCACCGGGCTTGGCACGCGCTATGTGCTGTTATGGCGCAGCGGATGGCCCGCATGAGCAGCATGCCAAGCACAAAAACACCAGACTGGGCCACGCGAGATGTGCAGGTAATGTTTCGGCTGCTTAATGGCGTGTTTGGTACGGCAGATGGGGTGGATACGGTTACGCTTTCTGGTTTGCAGGTGCAGGCGGATATTTTGCAGGCCCCGTACCCAACGGGAGAAACCGTGTCTATCCGTATCACCGGCATGCCTCCAGATTTAATGAACCGCCTGAGCCTGAGCGCGCCAGACCCTGCCAACCAGAGCGCCAGCGAAGTGTTGCTTATGGTGCCCGATGGGGCCTCTGGCGCGCAGGCTTTGGTGTTTCAGGGTGGGGTTGCTTTGGCTTATGCAGATTATAGCACAGCACCAGATGTTGCTTTTGTGGTGCAGGCGTTTTCTACAGTATTGCCAAATGCGCTGCCTGCTTTGCCCACCGGGTTTAGGGGGGCGGTGCCGCTGGCGCAGGTATTGGCGCGTATTGCCGCAAAAGCCGGGCTGACATTTGAAAATAACGGGCTGAACACCGTGCTGCATGATCCGTATTTTCATGGCACACCGGGGCAGCAGATCAGCCAGTGTTTGAATACGCAACCTTTTCAGGCCGCATTAGGGCGGGGGCGTTTAGCGGCATGGCCCGCCAGAACCGGCGGAACCAGCACAACAGTGGATACATCTGCCGCTATTCAGGTTTCGGCCAGCACGGGGCTGGTGGGGTATCCCACGTGGTCTGGTGGTGGGGTGTCGTTGGACATGCTGTTTAACCCGCGCATTGGCTGTGGCGGCGTGCTGGCGTTGCAAAGCCCGTATCAGCCCGGTGGAGGGGCAACGGGGCTGTGGCAGGTTTTGCATCTTCGGCACAGTTTAAGCGCGCAAATGCCAGATGGCCCGTGGTTTACCAATGTGGTGGCGCAGGCCGTAGGATTGAAAAATTCATGACAGATCAGAGAAGTTTTGCATCAGGCTTTCCGCCCAATATGCCCGCATCTGGTCAGGCGGTGTTTGATAGGGCCGGGGCGGCGGCATCGGATTACAACGCGCTGGTGGCCGTTATGCGCCGCATGTTGGTGGAGGTGCGCACCGCTATACCCGTTAAGGTGTGTGCGGTTTCTGGCGCAGGCTTGGCCCCTGTTGGGTTTGTGGATGTGCAACCTATGGTGCATCAGCAAGATGCCGCAGGCCAAACCATGCCGCATGGTGTGGTGTATAACGTGCCATATTTTCGGCTTCAGGGTGGCAGCAGCGCTGTGGTGCTAGACCCCGCAGTGGGGGATATCGGGCTGGCCGTCATGGCGGATCGGGATATTCTAAACGTAAAAACCGCCCGCACTGCTGCTCCGCCCGGCAGTTTTCGGCACAACAGTATGGCGGATGCGCTGTATTTGGGCGGTTTTTTAAATGCGGCACCCAGCCAGTATATTCAGTTCACACCTGATGGGGTGGTTATACATACGCCCGGAACTGTGGAAATATCTGCAAAATTACTCAAGATTTCAGGAGATGCCAGCATAAGTGGCAGCCTGAATGTGGGGCAGGATGTGCAGGCCGGTGGTGTTTCGCTGGTATCGCATGTGCATGGTGGCGTTATGCCCGGCAGTGGCACCACCAGCGCCCCGCAGGGTTAGGAGAAGCACGTATGAAAACCTTGTTGCTAGATCGTGCAACGTGGGATCTGGTGGTGGATGCGCAGGGCAATATTGCCGTGGCGGATGTGCCCTACGCCACCGCGCAGGATGTTTCCAGCGCGGTGCGCGTGTTTAAGGGAGAATGCTGGTACAACACGGCCCTTGGCTTGCCCTATCTGGCAGGTGTTTTGGGGCGCAACCAGTCTGCCGCGCTGTTTCGGGCCGATGTTGCGCAGGCGGCCCTTGCTGTGCCCAACGTGGCGCGCGCAACCTGTGTGCTGGCCAGCCTTGGGGCAGACCGCAAGCTAAGCGGCCAGATTTATCTGACATTGGAAAACGGAAGTACAACCCTTGCCAGTTTCTAAAACCTCACTTGCCGCAGGCACAACATCTGTGCCTGCGCCCTTGCTGGATGATACCGGCTTTGTGCTGCCGCAGGAGGCAGACATGCTGGCCGGTGTTCTGGCAGATATAAACGCCGCTTTTGGCAATACGCTGAACACGGATTTATCTACCCCACAAGGACAGTTGGCCACATCGCTTACCGCCATTTTGGGCGATGCGTATGATCAAATGCTGGCTGTGTTTAACGGGGTGGACCCTGCGCGTGCTTTTGGCCGCATGCAGGATGCCATTGGCCGTATTTATTTTATGGAGCGCAAACCCGCTACGCCCACGGTGGTAACATGCCAATGCACGGGGGTGGAGGGCACGGTTATTCCGCAAGGGGCTTTGGTGGCAGATGCTGCGGGCAATACCTATGCGGCAGATGCGGCTATTACGTTGGATACCACGGGCACAGGCACGGGCACGTTTTCCTGCACCACGTTGGGGGAGGTATCCTGCCCGGCGGGCAGTGTGCGGCTGTGCCAATCTGTTGCCGGGTGGTCTGGCGTGGGCAACGCGGTGGCAGGGGTTACGGGGCGTGCGGTAGAAGGCCGTGCAGCGTTTGAAGCCCGCAGGCAGGCCGCCGTGGCTGTGAATTCCGTAGGGGCATTGGCTGCCATATTGGCGGCCGTGCAGGCGGTAGATGGCGTAACCGATGCGTATGTTGCAGATAACAGCAGCAATGTTGCAGTAACGCAAGGGGGCATAACACTTGCGCCCAATAGCCTGTATGTGTGCGTAAATGGCGGTACGGATGCCGCCGTGGCTTTGGCTATCTTGCGTAAAAAGCCACCCGGCTGTGCCTATACTGGCAGCACCAGTGTTTCTGTAACAGACACTTCTGGCACGTACACCACACCACCCAGCTATACAGTGGCGTTTGAGCGTGCCCAGCCCACGCCGCTTTATATTGTGCTTACACTGGCAGCCGGTTCTGGCGTGCCAAACACAGCAACATCTGCCGTGCAGCAAGCTGTTCTGGCGTGCTTTTTGGGGCAGGATGGTTCTGCCCGCGTGGGTATTGGTGGCACGCTATATGCCAGCCGGTTTTACGCCTGCGTGGCGGCGGTGGGCAGTTGGGCGCAGGTGGTGGATATTCGGGTGGGCACAGCGGCCAACCCCACGGGTGTTACGGCGCAGGCAAATATCAACCAGATTTTCACGCTGGAACTGGCTGATATTGCCGTGGAGTTTGCCTGATGCAGAATGTCGGGCAAACGGTGCTTTCTCAATATGCGTGCTCGCCCAGCCTGAATGCGCTGCTAGAGGGCTGGAACCAGTGTTTCGACCCCGCGCAGAGTATAGAAAACTGGTTTGAAAATCTATGGAACATAGAAACAGCCCAAGGCTACGGGTTGGATGTATGGGGCCGCATTGTTGGGGTTTCGCGCGTGTTGCGCATGGCCTCTGGCCAGTATCTGGGCTTTGCCGAGGCCAATGATCTGACAGAGCAGGGCTTTAACACCGCCCCGTGGTATGCGGGCCGTGTTGTGGTGGGTGATTTTACAAATTGCAGCCTGTCAGATGTCGGGTTTCGGCAGCTTATTTATGCCAAGGCGCTGGCCAATATTACGGATTGTTCTGTGCTTTCGCTTAACGCCATTTTGCGCACGCTGTTTGCCGGGCAGGGCGATGCGTGGGTGGAAGATAACACCAACATGAGCGTGACCTACGCCTTTGGCTTTGTGCCAACAGATGTGCAGGTTTCCATTATCGAAAACGCCGGTGTGCTGCCGCGCCCCGCCGGGGTTGCGGTATCTTACAGCATCAGGGGCTGAAGACCTTATGAAACAAGCAGATATTTCCGGGCGGTTTACAACACCTATTGCGGCCTCCGCCACAGCGGCCAACTGTGCGGATATTCCCACAGCGCAAACCACGGCGGGCGATGGCTCTGCCAGCATGGCGCTGGGTTTTCCGCCCGAAACCTTTACAGAACGCGCAGCCGGTGGCGTACCCCCGCGTGGGGCGGATATGAACGGGTTTTTGAAAACGCTTTCTGCTGCCATTCAGGTTTTGCAAACAGGTTATGTTGGCCCGTTTGATGCCAGTTTTGCCGCCGCTATTGGTGGCTACCCGGCTGGGGCTGTGGTGGCGGGCAGCGTTGTGGGCACGTTTTGGGTTTCTGGGCAGGATAACAACCTGTCCACCCCCGGCGCGCAGGGTGCGGCGTGGACAAACCTGTTTAGCGGGCTGCTTACATCTGCCCAAGCCGCGCAAAGCTTTTTTCCGCTTACGGGTGGTAAAATCAGCAACGGTTATTACGATAGCACCGGCACATGGGGCGGCAGCGGCAGCAATGGCGCACCACAGGCGGGTGATATGCCGTGGGGGCCACAGTTTATTTCTCGCTTGGGGTATAGCGCCAGCATGAAGGCGCTGTTCTGCCTGCGTGATGCGTTTGAGCAATATGCGTTTGCCAGCGTGCAGTTAACAGATGCCGCAGGCGGATGGCATGAATGGCAGTTCCGCCAGGATGGCTCCATCCGTATGCCAGATGGCGCGGTGGTGGCTACGCAAAGCTGGGCCAACGGGGTGTTTCAGCCCGCTGGCAGTTATGTGGGGCTGGGCACGTATCAGGCCGATTTTGCCACGCAGGATGGGCGTGTGATCAACCTGCCATACGGGCAGCGCATTCAGTCCTTTTCCGTTACCATTCAGGATGGAGATGCCATTACTTTTCCGCAGGCTTTTGCGGGGGTGCCCACATCTGTGCAGTTGCAGTGCATGCAGTATGAACAACGCATGACACTTGCCATGCCCGATCAGGCCCCTACCGCCACGGGCATTGGCGCTGTGGGCGTGCGCTATGTGGTGGATGATCACGATGGCGCGGTTTCCACCCCCATAACGGTATGGGTTACAGCTATCGGGCCAAGGTAAAAAACCATGACATGTTCTTGCAATACCGCAGGCACGGCCTGTTCTGTGCTGCCAGAAGGGGCCGTGCTGGCGCCGGGGTGGCAACCCGCCCGCGCACGCGTGTTGCCGGTTATGATGGCGCCGGGGCTATGCCTGCGTGGCCAACTGGCAGAGCAGGTGGTGCAGGCATGGCCTGCCCGCAGCAGTGCAGATGCGCTGGATTATACCCTTACCCCAGCCGCATGGTTGGAAGGCACGGGGGATACGCTGGCCAGTGTGACGGCCAGCGTGCCCACTGCAACCGGGCAGGATACGGATCTGGCTGTGCTGTGGGTTACAATTATACAAGGCATGGCCTGCGTGTTTTTGGGCAGCGGCCCGCCAGATACGGTGCAGACAGTGCAGATGGTGCTGCACACCGTACAGGGGCGCAGCGTTACGGCCAGCGTGCAGCTTTACATCAGTGCAGAAAGTGCCGCCGCCGCGCCGCCACAGGTGCCCACGCTGGCAGATGGCACGCCCATACCGCCCAATGCCCTGTTGGCCCCCCAAGGCGTGCTAACCACCCCCACCGGCCAGCCCTATCTGCTGGCCTGAAGCATGCGCGTGGGAGCCAGCCTTGCTGCCCGCAAGCGGACAAGCCCACAACGCTGTGATACACCTTGGAGCAAATAGATAGCCCACCCGAACGCGGTGGGTATTTCAGGCAAAGGTATAGAAATGAAACCTAAATCACAGCAACAGGCCGATTCATTTGTGAACAGATTTAACGAGAACGTGGCTGTTAAAATGACAGTCATGTTCGGCAGTATCTGGTGCGTGTATGTGTTTTTCCTGTTTTCTCTGGTGCCAGCGGTTGTGCCCCAGTGGCAGAACACGCTGCTATATATCAGCAACTGTATCCAGCTTGTGGCGCTGCCCGCGCTTATGGTGGGTAATGCGGTGCTAAGCCGTGGGGCAGACCGGCGCGCAGCAGAAGACCATCAGGCCCTTCTGGAAATTCTGGGAGATGTGCGGGAGGAACTGGCAGATCTGAAAGACAAGACAGCCGGTTTGGCGCGCTCTACCAACGAGGCATTGCAACGCCCCGAACTTACAGACGTTTCCATTTCGGATCAGACGATCGTGAATATGGATGAGGCCGGGCAGCCGCAGAATAACGCCTGATCTGGCATCCGGTTTTGCGGTTTTCTGGTTTGCGCCCGTCATCAGCCTGTTTGATCAGACTGGAAACCGCTCATGCCGCCTTTTTTCAATCCGCTGGCGCTGTTTGCCATTGTGATCACACTGGCAACAGCTTTTGCCATTATCAACCACCGTTACCTGCACCTGCCCACCACTATTGGCATTACGGCACAGGCTTTGGGGGTGGCCACGGTTTTGCTTTTTCTGGAGCAGGCCGTGCCCATGCCCCGTATGGATGCCGCCCGCGCGGTGCTGGATAGCATAAATCTGCCAGCCACTTTGCTGGATGGGGCTTTGTCCTTTCTGCTGTTTGCGGGTGCGCAATCTGTAGATCAGCGCGAGTTATGGCAGAACCGTTTTTCCATTCTGGCACTGGCGCTTTTAGGCACACTGCTGGCTGTGGCGCTGCTTGCCGGGGGCATGTGGATGGCGTTTCCGCTGGTGGGGCTTGCGGTTTCTTTGCCGTGGTGTGTGGTGCTGGGGGCAATTCTGGCCCCAACAGATCCTGTTTCTGTTGTGGGCATGTTGCGCCGCTTGGGGCTGCCCCCCAGAGTGCAAGCCATTTTTGCGGGGGAAAGCCTGTTTAACGATGGCGTGGGTGTTGTGGTGTTTGCCGTAGCGGTGCAACTGGCAGAGGCGGGCACCATTGGCCCATTGGGGGATCTGGTGTGGCAAATGGTGCAGGAAGTGGGGGGCGGCCTACTGCTGGGCTTTTTGTGCGGGTGCTTGGCGGTATGGTGCATGCGGCTGGTAACAGATGCGCATCTTGAACTGCTTATTTCCATCTCTCTTGCCAGCGGGGTGTACAGCCTTGCCAAAATGCTGGAAGTTTCTGGCCCGGTGGCGGCCGTTACAGCCGGGCTGGTGCTGGGCATGCCCCGCGCACTGGGGGCGCTTAGCCAGCACGGGCACCGCGAAATCCGAAATTTCTGGATGATGGTGGATGAGGTGCTTAACGCCTGTCTGTTTGTGCTGATAGGGTTTTATGTGCTCAGCGTGCCTATCCGTGTTCCGGTGTTGCTGGCGGCCGCTTTGGCCATTCCGCTTTCCATTACCGTGCGGGCGCTTAGCGTGCTGCTGGCCATGCTGCCCGTATATTTGCGGGATTCCCAGCGCTGGCGCGTATTGGCTATTATGACATGGGGCGGCCTGCGTGGCGGTATTTCCATAGCCCTTGCGTTAAGCCTGGAACACGGGCCTATGCGTGATGTGCTGCTTGCAGTGTGTTATGCGGTGGTTGTGTTTACCATTTTAGTGCAGGGGTTAACGATGGAGCGCGTGGTGCGGCAGGTGCGCCTTGGTGCGGCAGAAGGATAAAACCAGATGCCTGCCTTAATACAACGTGCAGTATGCTGGTGCGTGGCCCCCAAAGTGCGGCCCTGTTGCCGCCAACGGTGGTGGATGGCCTGTGCGCTGGCTTCTGGCGCGCTGCTTTGCAGCATGGCGTGGCCGGTTTGGGTTGGGCAGGCGCAGGCTGCATCTGTGCCTCCAGTGGCCGTGCCAAAAGCCGCCCAGCATGCGGCAGCGCCCACGGGTGCGCATGCGGCTACACCCCCCAAAGCGCAGGGTGCGCCGGTGCAGGCTTCTGGCCGCCCGCAGGTGGTTATTGTGCGGGCCAACCCGCTGCATGCCAGTGCTGGCGGCGGGCTGATTCATTCGCAAACCGAACCTCAGGCCCAAAGCGTGGTGGGGCAGGAGTATATTCGCCTGCAATCCCCCACCGCCACGGCGTTTGAGCTTGTTTCCCAACTACCGGGCGCCAATGTTAGCGGGTCAGACCCGTTTGGGTTTTCACCGCAAACCAATATCAGCGTGCGCGGCATGAATGGAGATGCCATAGGCTACGTGCTGGAAGGCATGCCGCTGAACGATATTGCCTATTACACCGGCTACCCCAGCCAGTTTGCAGATAGCGAAAATTACGAAAACATTGCCCTGCAACAGGGATCTCCCGATCTGGATAGCCCGGTGTTAAACGCCGCTGGCGGGTTAATGAAGCTGCGTTTCCGCGCGCCAGCACAAAAGGCGGGTGGGCAGCTTAGCGCCTCCTACGGCTCTTACGATACCAACCGCGAGTTCCTGCGGCTGGATACGGGCGAGATCGGGCATAATACCGGCCTACGGGGCTTTGTCTCCTATTCTCACGGGGCTACGGATAACTGGCGTGGTGCCGGGCGGGATGAACGCCAGCATGTTGATTTCAAGCTGGAAAAAACATGGGGCCAAGGCAACAGCGCGGGGTTGTTAGGATCTTGGAACCAAGCGGTGGACAGCTATTACCCGCAGGTTAGCAAGGATGATTGGCGCACGTACGGCATAGGCGGCCCCAATAATCTGGACAGGCACTTCCACGCGGATGATGATTACGGGGGTTCGGATTATTGGCGGCTTTCTCGCCAGCCGGAGCGCACGTTGTATCTGGCCGCGCCTTTGCAATTTACACTGGCGGAGGGGCTAAGCCTGCACGTTACGCCTTATGCGCAAGGCGCGTATGGCAATGCCGCAGGCGGTACGCAACTGCCCACATCTGGCCTGTATAATGGCACAGAGGCCGTGTCCGATGTGCTGGATTTGCCCGTAACGGCAGATGGTTACAGCACTGTGCGGGCAGATTACACACAGCGCAGCTTTCGTTCTGGCTTTACATCCGCATTGGAATGGAAGCGCGGCGTAAATGATCTGGTGCTGGGTTACTGGTATGATTACGGTGATGACACCGAGCGCGAAACCTTTGCCGCCGTAAATGGCAGCGGCAATGCGGGCAGCATATGGGGTGGGCGGCCCATTACGCTGGCCGATGGCAACATGCTGCTGGGGGCCAGCAACCACACTCTCTCGCAAACCAATGCGCTGTTTGTGGGGGATAGGGTTTCCCTGTTGCAGGATAGGCTGTTGCTGACAGCCGGTTTTAAGGAAGTAATGTTCTCGCGCACAGGCACAAACGCCGTGCCGGGCGCGCCCTACCACGCCAATATGAACACCGCCGTGCCCCTGCCGCGCTTTGGTGTGCGTTTTCAGATTACGCCGGAACATCAGGTGTTTTTCAATGCCACCACCAACTTCCGCACCCCGGCAGAACCCGCCTTGTATGATGCGTATGACCCCACATCCGGCGCGGTAACACAAAAAGGCACTTCCAGCCTGAAAAATGAATATTCCATAGCAGAAGAACTGGGCTACCGTTACGCAGGCAGCCGCGTTGTGGGCAGCCTGACGTTATTTAACTATAACTTCACAAACCGCCAGATTGCCACTTTGGCAATGATAAATGGCGCCCCGGTGGATTCCACCATCAACGCAGGTGGGCAGACATCTCGCGGGGTGGATGTAGAAATAGGTTTGCGCCCGTGGCACCATATTAGCCCGTATCTTTCGGGCGAATATCTGCACGCCACCATTGATAATGATCTGTATTCGGGCGGAGATCTGCTGCCCACACGCGGCAAACGCGCCGTACGCAGCCCCACGCTGCAAGCCGCCGCGGGCCTGACATATGATGACGGGCACTTTTTTGGCGTGATGACCGTAAAATACACCGGCCATCAATACGCAACATTCATGAATGATGAGCGCATGCCCAGCCATGTTACGGGTAATCTGGCGTTGGGGTATCGGATGGATGATGTTTCTGTGCTGCATCGGCCAGAGTTCCGCATGAACTTTATTAACATCACCAACCAGCACTATCTTTCCGGCGTGGCAGACCCCACCATGAACGCGCATGACACACAGGGCCGCTATGGCACCACCATAGCCGGGCAGGCCCCGGATTATTATATTGGCGGCGGGTTTGCGGCCCTGTTTACAGCTTCTACCGGGTTTTAGGCGTGGCAGATCCTTTCCCCCAGAATACGGCTCAGTTTGGCGTTCACGGTGTGCAGGAAAAGCGAGATTGGCCATGCCTTACGCTGGATGAAGTTTCTGCTGTGCTAGCGCATTTTGCCAATATGCCGCCTGCGCAAAAGGTAACATGGCATAGCATGCGCCCGTTTTCTGCCGCCTGCGTGGTGCAGCTTGCGGGAGAGGCTTCTGCCAGTGCCAGTGCCAGTGCCAGTGCCAATATAGGCGGGCAGGTGGTGCAAGCCACAAGCTGCGTGCTCAAACGCCATGCACGCGCATTGCGCAGTGCCGCCATGCTGGAGCAGGAACACGCGTTTATCCGCCATCTGGCCAGCAAGGGCCTGCCCGTATGCCCCGCATTGGCCTTACATAACGGGCGCACCGCGCTGGAACTTGAAAACTGGACATACGAGGCTTTTCTACCCGCCAAAGGGCAAGACACCTACCGGGATGTGATGTCCTGGAAACCGTATTTCTCCACCGCGCAGGCGCATGCGGCGGGGGTGGCGCTGGCGCAACTGCACAAGGCCGCAGCGGATGATACAGCCTCCGAACGCAGCGCCAATAAAACCGCCCCGGTGGTGCCGCTGGTTTCCAGCATGTGCGTGGTGGGGCAAGCAGATTTTATGCCTGCACTCCAGCAATGGGTGGCGCGGCAACCGGGGTTGGTGGCGGCATTGGCCAACCGCCCGTGGCAGCAGGATGTGGCGCGGGTTGTTGTGCCGTTTCATGAACGTTTGCGCCCTTTGCTACCCGGCATAAAACCCGCTTGGGGGCATGGAGACTGGCACCCTTCCAACCTGTTCTGGCATGCAAACACACCTGTTGCCGTGCTGGATTTTGGCATGGCAGACCGCACCTGCGCCGCGTTTGATGTGGCTGTGGCCATAGAACGCAGCATGGTGGATTGGCTGGCTTTGCCAAGCTGTAGCGCAATGGCACAACAGGCCCCGCATATGGTGGAGTGGGATCAGCTTGCTGCGTTTGTAACGGGGTATCAGCACATCCGGCCTTTAAGTGCGGCAGAACGTGCGCAGGTGGTGGCATTTTTGCCTTTGGTGCATGTTGAATTTGCGCTGTCTGAAACAGCATATTTTGGAACTCTGCTGCAAGATGAGGCATCAGCGGAGGTTGCCTATACCGCGTATCTGCTTGGCCATGCCCAGTGGTTTGCGCAAGCGCCAGAGGGGCAGGAACTTCTGGCCCGTTTGCCTGCCTTGCTGGCGGAGCAACAGCGGTGACAGGGCTGGAATGGCTGGCGGCAGTTGCCAGCGCCTTGGGCGTGTGGCTTACGGGGCATAGAACGGTGTGGTGTTGGCCGGTTATGCTTCTGGCCTCGGTATTATATGGCGTGGTGTTTGCGCAGGATCATCTTTATGCAGATGCCGCTTTGCAGGGCGTGTTTGGGGTTTTGGCGTTATATGGCCTGTGGTGCTGGCAACGTGGTGTGCAGGCAAGCGGGCAGGTGCATATTGCACGCCTAACCCGGCACACCTTATGGCGAGATACCGGCATAACAGCCGTGGCAGGTTTGGCCCTGGGGCTGGCCTTGCGCGGCATAACGGATGACCCCATGCCCCTTTCTGATGCTGGGCTAAGTGCCTACAGCGTGCTGGGCCAGATATGGACAGCCAAACGCTACCGCGCCTGCTGGGTGTTGTGGATTGTGGTGGATGTTCTGTATGCGCTGCTGTTTGTGCAACGCAGGCTGTTTGTAACCGCTGTGCTGTACACGGCCTTTGTGGGCCTTGCTGCACAAGGCTGGTGGCGGTGGCGGCATGTGGTGGCACGCAGCCCATAAACCCATTGTAAAAAGAAAAGAGCCGCGCCCCAATATATCAAGGGCAGCGGCTTTTTTATATGTAGAAAAGAGCCAGATTGTAAAATACGTTCTGGCTTTTTTCTATGGTGTATCAGGCTATTTTTAGTAACCGCTCGGAACGGCGTATCCGGGCGCGGCATAACCGGGGGCTGTATAGCCCGGTGTGGCATAGGTGGGGGTTGCTGGGGTGGCAACGGCCCCAATGGTGGCGCTTACAACACCAGCAATAATGCCCGTGGTAAGAGATGTTAGCAAAAACTGGTTGCCATAGCGCATCCAGTAATAGCCAGATGGCGGGGCGTACAGGCCGCGCTGGCTCTGCCAGTTTGTGATCATCCAGCGGCTGTTGCGGGGGCCATCGTAGCGGTCTCCCTTACGCCATGTGCGGTTCATATCAAAGTTGTCAGCACCGCGCGCGGGGCCGCCACGGCCGGGGCGGTTGTTGTGCATGGCTGGGCCGGGGCCGCCATGTTGTGGGCCGCCGCGCATGGCGCCGGGGCCACCATTGGGGCCACCACGGCCATTAAACTGGGGTTCGGCATGAAGAGGGGCGGATGCACACATCACACCCATCATGGCAGCGGCTGCAAAATAATGGAATTTCATGTCAAACCTCTATTTTATAATAAATCTATTTTTCACATACGCTTGTGGCAGAATTACGTTCCAGCTTTCTCACATTATATGAAAGGGTAAGGCAGGCGGCTTGCGTAGGATGCAACGCAAGGCATAAATCAAATTAATATAATGTATGTCTGCGAGCCTTTATTTTGTCTTAATTCTTTCCTAGCGTCATTTTTGACACGCACTGCCAAGTGCGGTGCCAAACGCATTGAATGAAAGTATTGTTCACGATGAAAAAAGCTCTTCTTCTGCTTGCTGCTCTGGGTGTTGCTATGCCGGTTGCTTCTCACGCAGAAAGCCATCACCACAAACACAAGCATAGCGAAAACAGCGATAACCAGAACGGCCGTGGTGATGAAAACCGTGGCGAACGCGGTGATCGTGGTGACCGCGGCCAGCAGGGCGGCGAACATGGTGACCCAGGTGGTGAACATGGCGGCCCGAACGGCGGCGAAAACAACAGCAGCAACTAATCTTGCTACATGTGGCCCTTTATGGGTTGCATAAAAAAGGCGCTCCAAATGGGGCGCCTTTTTTTATGGTTGTAGCCGGGTAGGGCCGCCCACAATGGGGCGGCAGCCTTGGGTATTTAGCCAAACACCACAGTACGGTGGCCGTTGATCATAACCCGATGCTCAACATGCATTTTTACGGCCCGCGCCAGCACTTGCGATTCCACACCGCGCCCCGTGGCAATGTAATCTTCCACAGAGAGGTTGTGCGTTACGCGTGCGGTTTCCTGCTCGATAATCGGGCCTTCATCTAAATCCGCTGTCACGTAATGGGCGGTTGCGCCAATCAGCTTAACCCCGCGCGCATAGGCCTGATGATACGGCTTGGCCCCTTTGAAGGAGGGCAGGAAGGAGTGGTGGATGTTAATCACCCGGCCACTTAATTCTGCACTGAGCGAATCCGAAAGCACCTGCATATAGCGGGCCAGCACCACCAGATCCGCCTTTGTTTCCTTTATAAGGGCGCGCAGCTTATCTTCCTGCTCAGCCTTGTTCTGCTTGGTAACGGGCCAGCAGTAATAGGGAATTCCGGCCTGTTCCGCCGTGGCAGCGCTATCTGTGTGGTTGGAAACAATGGCCACAATATCTGCCTTCAGCCAACCCACCCGCACCTGATACAGCAGGTTAAGCAGCGCATGGTCAAAGCGAGACACCATAATAATAATGCGCGGCAGCATGGCGGCGTCATGCAGGCGCATCTTCATGTCAAAGCGTTGGGCCACGGGGGCCAGAATAGTATTTATTTCTGCCAAATTCCCCGGTGCGGGCGCATTAAAGGCCAGCCGCATGAACAATGTGCCAGATTTCCGGTTGCTGAACTGGTGGGTTTCGGTTATGTCCGCACCTCGCTCCGCCAGAACGGATGTCACAGCCGCAACAATGCCGGGCTGATCCGGGCAGGAAAAAGTAAGAATAAACTGCATGCGGTGGCGTATGCTCCTTTGTTCTTCTACTGGGCCTGATTAAAGGGCGCAGGGGCGCAATGGCCTCATCTTGTGCCAGTGCACAGGGGGCTGCGCAATAGCTTGTGTTGCCACCTGTTTATAATCGGTGGGGCGTTGGGCGAAATGTGTGGATGGCCTGTGGATGAATCGTGGCAAGCCCGACTCGTGATGTTTTTTTATGGTCAAGCCAATTCTGCGCTTGTCATATAACGAATCCCTAAAAATCCCAGAAAACAGCCGATTCTAAACATTTGTTCTCTGGCTTTGTAACAAATCTTATCCACAGAAAAGGGGGAGAGAACACGGGAAAAGCCTGTGGATAGATTTGTGGAAGGCAGCTTGCCCATAGTGTTTTCCCGCGTTTCCTGCTTTGTTCTCTCATGCCCAAGGGGGGCGTTTTTTTAGGCGCGGTGGGCCAGATGCGCGGCCATATAGGCGGCCAGCACCACGGCCTCGTTATGTGCTTCATCCCGCGCGCCAAACAGCAGGGTTACGCGGCCTTTGCGGGCCAGATCGGCCAGTTGCTGCACAGCTTGCGGGTTGGCGTTCAGCTCTGCCGTGTAGCGTTGGCAAAAGCCCTCCCACTTGGCTGGGTCATGCGCAAACCATTCACGCAGGGCGGTGGTGGGGGCAATGTCTTTCAACCACAAGGTAAGGTGCGCGCGCTCCTTGCTCACGCCGCGCGGCCACAGCCTATCTACCAGCACGCGGGCACCATCATCGGGCTGGGCGTCTTCATATACACGGCGGATGCAGATATCGGGCTGATGGGGCATTGTGGCCTCTGCTTATGCTGAACGTTTGTGGTTTTAGAGTTTCAATTAAGATGTGTTTTTAAGGCATCTTAAAGAGATGAATGGGCATACCTGCCTTTCATGGTGTAAAAGGCCCCATGCGTCTGACATTGCACACAGATTATGCCCTGCGCACGTTGCTTTATCTGGCCGTGCATACCAACCGCCGTGTTTCCATAAAGGAGATTGCGCGGGTTTATGGCATTTCCGAAAACCACTTGGTTAAAATCATTCATCATCTGGGCCGGGGCGGGTTTGTAGATACGCTGCGCGGCCGGGGTGGTGGGCTTATGCTGGGGCGTGCGCCAGAGGATATTCGCATTGGCGATGTGGTGCGCCATACGGAAGATGATATGGCGCTGGTAAGCTGCATGTCTCCTTCCCCCGGTGTGCCGGGCAGTGCGGAATGTCTGCTGGCCCGTGCCTGCCATTTACGTGGCGCGTTGGGTGAGGCGCTGGATGCGTTTATGGCGGTGCTGGATAGCCGCACGCTGGCCGATATGTTGCACACGCCAGAACGCCAGATTTTGCAGGAAGCCAAAGCCAACCAGCAGGCCCCCGTAACCCCCTAAAGCCAGCCATCTCCAAGATGGGATTTTGAAACTTGGCCCGCCTTGCCCTACAGTTGCAGGCACAGCGGAAAAGCATGGTGCACGCCCATTGCTGCGGCTTTTCTGCTTTGGGGCTCGCCCCGTTTCATGCACAAAAAAGGGCTACGGGTATGACACGCAAGCAACCACAAACTGTTTTGGTAACGGGCGCCACCGCCGGATTTGGGCATGCCATTGCCCTGCTTTTGGCCCAGCAGGGCTACCGCGTTATTGCCACAGGCCGCAGGCAGGAACGGCTGGAGGAACTGGCCGCCCAAGCCAAAGGCGAGATCCTGCCTTTTAAACTGGATATGACAGACGCCCCAGCCCTTGCCGCCTTACCGCAAAGCCTGCCCGCAGGCTGGCAGGAGGTGGACGTGCTGGTGAACAACGCCGGGCTGGCGCTGGGCTTGGAAAAAGCGTGGGAAACCAAGCTGGAAGACTGGCAGCGCATGATTGCCACCAACGTAACAGGCATGGTGGAAATAACGCGCGCATTGCTGCCCGGCATGGTGGCGCGTAACTGGGGGCATGTTGTGGCCCTTGGCAGCACGGCCGGCACGTATCCGTACCCCGGTTCCAACGTATATGGGGCCTCCAAGGCGTTTGTTGAGCAGTTCATGCGCAATTTGCGGAGTGATCTGCTGGGCAAGCAGGTGCGGGCCACCACCATTGCCCCCGGCCTGTGCGGCGGCAGTGAGTTCAGCCAAGTGCGGTTGGGAGACGCCACCAAGGCCGAGGATGTTTACAAAGGCACGCACCCGCTTTTGCCCGAAGATATTGCCCAAACGGTAGCATGGGTTTTAAGCCTGCCTGCACATGTGAACATCAACCATGTGGAAATGATGCCCACCTGCCAGGCCTCTGCCGGTTTGGCGGTAGATCGCACAATGGCGGAGTAAGGTTTACGAATGTCTTTTTATTCCTGCCTGATTGTTATGGTCGGGGGCGCGCTGGGCACACTGGCGCGCTATTTTGTTTCTGTTCTTACAGCGCCTATCAGCCGGTATATTCCGTGGGGCACCATTATTGGCGTTAACATGGTGGGGTCCTTTGTTATCGGCTTTTTTGGCACGCTTACGCTGGCATCTGGCCGGTATCCGGTATCGGAAACCACGCGGCTGTTTGTTATGCTGGGCATATGCGGCGGGTACACCACGTTTTCTTCCTTCAGCCTGCAAACGCTGGATCTTATTCGGGTTGGGGGCTGGGGCCGTGCGTTGGTGAATGTGGTGCTTTCTGTAGCACTTTCCGTTGGGGCGGTGGCTATGGGGCACATGCTGGCATCTCGCATGAATTCCCACGCCATTTTGGTGGCACAAACCAACACGGAAGAAGAAGTGTAAGGCTGTTTTTTTTCTTCTATTTTCAAGGGGTAAAATGCGATAGGGGTGAGTTCGTAATTTTTATGTTGCCGGTTGTCCGGGTATTTAAGAAAAGGCATGCACGCTGATGGCTGACTCAACCCTTACCGTTTCCAGCGGGCAGACCCTAACCGGGCACATCATCAACACGAATGAAGTTGTAAATGTGGCCAAGGGTGGCGCTGTTGTAAATACAGTGCTGGACCCTACAAATGCCTATAATCAGGATGATAGCCTTGATCCTGCTGAACTGGACGTGCATGGCTCTGCGCTGAACACGCAGATGAACGATGGCTATGTAGAGGTTTACAATGGCGGCGTTCTTTCTGGCGTAACAGTAGGCAACAACGCGCAACTTACCGTGGATGTAGGCGGTAGCGCCACAAATGTGCAGGTTGCAAGTGCCGGGGCTGTTACCGTTGGGGATGATCAGGGCGGCACGTTTAACACCTCTGCCTACCTTAGTGGTGCCACCGTTTCTTCTGGCGGGAACATATATGCCGAGGCAGGCGGTATTGTAACCAGCGCAAATGTTTTGGCGGGCGGGTATATAGAAGCAGCAGAAACGGGCGGGGTTTTTTCCGGCAGCACCATACAGTCCGGCGCAATGGAATATGTGGATTCAGGGGCTTCTGTCTCGCATGAAACAATCCAGAGCGGTGGTTTTTTCATGGCGGAAAGTGGCGCCAATGTAAGCGATGTAACAGGTGTGCTGCCGGGTTATGCCGTTACCACAGATGATGATGTGGTGCTGCAAACGCACGTTACAGCAGATGGCAAGCCTTTTTCTGGTGTAGATATTTCTACCCTGCCAGCAGAGCAGGATGCCACGCTGATGATGTATGTAACATCTGGCGCAGAAGTTGATGCCTTAAAGCTTGCCGCTCCCAATCATGAGGGCAACAAAACAGATGTTATTTTAAACGGCACTCTTAGCGGCGTAACCGTTGCCACAGCAGATGCCAGCGCTTACACCGGCCCGGTTAGCACCATATTTGCTTATGATAATGCAGTGCTGGAAGGCACTATCAGTGGTGGCAAACCTGCTACTGTTTCGGGCACTATCCCTGCTTTGAATATCTCTATGGAATCCGGCACCACGTTGCAAAACGCAACTGTGGGCGGAGGGGTCTGGATATATGGGAATGAACAGGTTGCTTCCAGCCTATGGGTTAAAAGTGGAGCCGCCTTTACAGGGAATGTTACAGTAACATCCGGCGCTTTGGTAACCGTAGAAGGTGGCAGTGCAAGCGGCCAGACGTTTGAAGCCGGTTCGCAAGAACAGCTTTTGGCTGCGGGCGGGAGTCTGAGCGGGCAAACCTTTCAAGACGGCAGCCAACTAAGCGCCCAGAATTCTGATATCTATCATTATTCAGGCACCACCTCATCCATACAGGCTGCGCCAGCCACAATTGCCAGCAACACATTTGCCAGCAAAACCAGCGCAATCATCTATGGTGAGGATACGCAGTTTTCAAACAACGCCGTAAATGGTGGCACGGTTCTTGTGTTTGGGTCTAACCAAACACTTACCAGCAATACATATACATCTGGCGCTTCTATTGTTCTGGAAGGTACCGTTGCCCAAACAGCAGATATCCTGGGCAGTGGTGTTTCGGAAGTGGTGCAGAACGCCAAAGATACCCTGCAAAATATGACACTGCAAAACGGGGCTACGCTGCAACTTGATTTAGGTAGCGCCAACCATGTTACAATGGAAACTGCCGTTTCTGTTTACGTTGGGGCGGATGCCTCGCTTAGCAACACCACCATTGTTTCTGGCGCTACGCTTCAGTTCAACCAAAACTCCAACCTGCAAAATGATATCTTGCAGGACGGGGCTATCCTGATTCCGCAATTTTATGGTGACATGGGCGTAAGCGGCAATACGTTTACGTTCACCAATTCGGAAACGGGGCAGGTGGAAACACTGCAAATAGAGGGTGGTTCTGGCAACTATAAGCTGGGCGTTCTGGATGATCAGGGTATTTACGAGATTGAAGATGGCACCCCCTGTTATTGCCGCGGCACGCTGATAGAAACAGATCGGGGTGAAGTGCCGGTAGAACACCTGCAAATTGGTGATCAGGTGCGCACGCTGGAACATGGTTTTCGGCCTATCCGCTGGATCGGCCGCCGTGCGTATTCTGGCCAGTTTGCAGCAGGCAACCCGGATGTGCTGCCAGTTATTTTCCGCCGAGGTTCCTTGGCGGAGGGGCTGCCCCGGCAGGATCTCTCTGTTTCTCCACTTCACGCCATGTATCTGGATAACGTGCTGGTGCCTGCTGTGGCGCTGGTGAATGGCACATCCATCATGCAGGCAGAGGCGATGGATGAGGTGGCGTATTTCCATATCGAACTGGAAAGCCATGATGTTATCTTTGCCAATGGAACGTGGTCTGAAACCTTTGTGGATGATGAATCGCGCGGCATGTTCCACAATGCGGCGGAATACGCGGCACTTTATCCATCAGCCCCCAAACAGCCTGCGCAATATTGCGCCCCAAGGGTAGAAGAAGGCCCCCGGCTGGAGGCCATTCGGAAACGGTTGAACGCCCGTGCTGGCGTGCGGCCACGCGCGCAGGGGCCGCTGGAAGGCTATATTGATACGATAACCCGCACCCGTCTGACAGGATGGGCCCGGAACCCGGAAAACGGCGCCCCTGTGCGCTTGCGTATTCTGGATTGCGGCGTAGTGCTGGGCGAGGTTGTGGCCAACCAGCCCCGTGCCGATATGCAAGATGCCGTTGGCTTTGTGTTTGAAGTGCCCGGCGGCCTGAGCGTGCACGAAAGGCATGTGCTGGAAGTGCAGCGCGTGGCCGACCATACAGCCCTTGGCAACAGCCCGTGGATGCTGGATTTGGCCCCAGCCAAACCCGTGCAGGCCGTTCTGGCCCGTACCCCCGCAACACCGCTGCTTGGATATGTGGACTGCGCAACCCGTGAACATGTGGCTGGCTGGGCGCACAGCCCCACCATGCCGGATGAACCCGTAGCTTTGCAGATTCTGGATAACGGGCAGCTTGTGGCTTCCATTGTGGCCAACGGTTTGCGGCCAGATGTGCGCCGCGCTGGCGGCTGTGCAACAGAGCGCTGCGGGTTTGATGTGCTGCTCCCCACAGGTCTTTCCCCCTTTACGCGGCATGTATTGGAAATCCGGCGTGAAAGTGATGGCGCATTGCTGGGTGCCCCGCATGTGCTGGAAGCGGTAGATGCGTTTGATCCCACAATGCAGCAGGCTATTGCGCAGGCGGTTACAGCCGCAATGGGCGAGGCTGAACAGGCGCAGGTGCTCTCCTTTTTACTGGGGCAGGTAGAAAAACTTACGCAGGCCCATGCACGTGCACAAAGCGGGCAGGATATGCGCAATCTGGCCGCGGCTCGTGCACGCAGGGGGCAGGGTGTGGCGCCGCTGGCTGTGCGCAAACGGGCATTGGTGGTGGATACACTGCGCCCCGATACCGGGCGTGATGCTGGGTCTCATGCCGTGCTGTCTCATATGCGTGCACTTGTGGCGTTGGGGTATGATGTCAGCCTTGTTGCGGCAGATCAGATGGAAGGGGCCGCCACGCTGGAAGTTCTGCCAGAAGTTACGGTGTGCACGTTGCCATTCTATTCATCGGTAGAAGATGTGCTGCGCCGTCAGGCTGGTAGCTTTGATGTGGTGTATCTGCACCGCATGGATACGGCCACGCGCTATGCGGCGCTCGCACGGCGGCACCAGCCGAAGGCACGGGTTGTGTATGCGCTGGCCGATCTGCACTGGCTGCGTTTGGGCAGGCAGGCGCAGGTGCAGGGTCGGCCAGAACTTATGGCCCGTGCCCGTACCGTAAAACAGGCAGAATACAGCGCTATGCTGTTGGCCGATGTGGTAATGACCCATTCTACCGTTGAGGCTGATCTGCTGCGGCGTGAACTGCCGCAAGTGCGGGTGCAGGTTACACCGTGGGATGTGCCAGTGCGCATGCGTGTTCCGGGGTTTGCCCGGCGTGATGGTGTGGTGTTTGTGGGCAATTACGCACACGCTCCCAATGCAGATGCCGCACGCTGGCTGGTGCAGGATATTATGCCACGCGTATGGGCCACCAATCCGGAAATTCGCTGCCTTTTGGCCGGGGCCAGTATGCCCGCCCAACTGCGCGCCCTTGCGCGTGATGGTGTAGAAATTCTGGGCCATGTGCAGGATTTGCAGGCCCTGTTTGATAGCGTGCGCCTAAGCGTTGCGCCGCTGCGTTTTGGCGCAGGTGTAAAAGGCAAGGTGCTGGATAGTTTGGCCGCTGGGGTACCCTGTGCGCTTTCCCCCGCAGCGGCAGAAGGGCTGGAACTGCCGCAGGATCTGGCTGCTTTTGTGGGGCAGGATGCAGATGCATTGGCTGCTGCCATTGTACTGTTGCATCAGCAAGCCAGTGCCAACAGCAAGGCCAGCCGAGCCGGGCGGGCCTTTATGCGCGCAGGCTTTACAGCCCAGCAGGTGCAACAGGCTTTGGCAGCAGCCATTGGTGCATGCGCGCCCCAGCAGATGTCACGGCAGGCTGGATAAGCAGCATATGCGCATAGAGCCTTGAACACAGTATAAAATTTGGCACAAAAAAAGCTGCGGCCCGCAAAACGGAACGCAGCTTTTTTTGTGTTCACCCCCGGCGGAAGGGCGTTCCGCCAAGGTTAAACGCAACGGGCTAGGCTTAGGCCGGAACCTTGCAGCCAATGCACAGCTTGTTGCCATCCGGGTCCCGCAGGTAAGCCAGATACAGCGGGCCCATGGAGGTTTGGCGCACGCCGGGTGGGTTTTCAATGGCCTGTCCGCCATTGGCAACACCAGCTTTGTGCCATGCGTCGGCCATAGCGGTTGTAGCGGCTTCCAGCCCAATGGTGCCACCGTTGGCGGGGGTGGCGGGTTTGCCGTCCAGCGGCTTGGTGACTACAAAGCGCTGGCCGTGCTTGGCGTAAACCAGGCGGCCATTGGGGTGAATTTCTGAAGGGGGAATATCCATAGCTTCAAAAATAGCATCGTAGAATTTTTTGGAACGGGCAATATCGTTGCTGCCCACCACAATATGCGTAAACATCAGATGTAAATCTCCGTCTGTTATGACGGAACGAACCTTACGCGCCTGCTTGCAAGAGGGAAAGGCCGCTTAGCTTATGCCCGCAATGCGCGCAAATTTACGCTGACGGCTGAAAAACAGTTTTTCAGCAATCCAGAACACAGCGCTCTGCCATTTGCCGTGGGGGGGAACGCCAATGGTTTTGAACACCATGTTGGTGACGCGCCGCAGATGCTGGGGCTGATAGTTTTTCATGGCGCGGGACATATACGCCGCAATGCAGCGCGTGTGGTCATACGGCATATCTGCGGGGTCATTGGTGGTGTGGTAGGCGGATGCCAGTTCGTCATCCTCGCTTTCCGTTACGCGGCCAAGGGCAATGCGTGCGCGTTGCAGCGTGCCAATTTTTTCGCGTTTTAGGTAGCGGTTCATGTGGTCGTAAAACAGTTTGAAGTGGCGGAACTCATCCGCGGCTATCTGTTTACAAAGGGCTTTTAAAACGGGTTCTTCCGTAGCATCGGCCAGTGCGGAATAAAAAGAGGAGGTGCCTGTTTCCACCATACATCGGGCAATCAGTTCCCCCGTGCGGGAGCCACGGACAGATTGCTCCACTTCCAGCGGAATCTGGTAAAAATCCCGGTAGCGCTCAAAGGCGGCGTGGTAATCCCACGTAGGGTCTGCCAGCATGGCCCAACGGCCCAGTGCATCACCATGCTGCACTTCTTCTATGGCCCAGTGGTCTGCTGCTTCTCTAAAGTCCGGATCATCGCGGAACACATTATTAAGGTATAGCGCGTAATCCACACTGTTGCGTTCCACCACCGAGGCCGCCTTGATGGCAGGCACCAATTGCGGATCTACTTTAGAGGGATCAAACTGATCCCAAGGCAGTTGGTCGATCTGCCAGTGTTTCATAAGCCCGGGCCTCCCTTTCCTGCCTTTGTTTACGCATGTGCGTGGTTTATATGCCGTGCAGGTTGGGTTTGCGCCAGAGCCAAGGCATGAAAAAACCTGATGGCCGGATTTCTAGACCATCCGGCCTTGGCGTGAAAAGCTGAAAAAAGGCCCTACAGCCAGATAACACCCAAGGTGTGTTCTGGCTGCCTTACTATAACGCGGCAGGGGCTTATAAAGGTGCTGCGTGCTGTTTTAGCCTGCGTTGGGGGGCACAATTTCTGGCAGCTCATCACCCGGCTGCGCGGGCGGAAGCGGGCGGGGGCGGCG
Source organism: Acetobacter sp. JWB (assembly GCF_003323795.1). NCBI lineage: Bacteria > Pseudomonadati > Pseudomonadota > Alphaproteobacteria > Acetobacterales > Acetobacteraceae > Acetobacter > Acetobacter sp. JWB. Next base: position 605,734 of record NZ_CP030871.1, read on the forward strand.
GTTTTCATCCAGCGCCACAAAAATAAATTCGCCTTCCGTTACCTTGGATGTCAGATGCGTGTGGCGGGCGCGGCGCCATGTTTCTACATGAATGGTAAGCGATGTGCGGCCCGCGCGGATAATGCGGGTGTAGATGCTAACCTCATCCCCCACCACCACGGGTTCCATAAACACAAGGCTGTTGATGGCAATGGTGGCACACCGCCCATTGGCCCGAAAAGCTGCCGTGGTGCCCGCTGCAAGATCCATCTGAGAAACAATCCATCCCCCAAACACGTCTCCCGCCGGGTTGGTATCTGTGGGCATGGCCACCACGCGGATGGTGGGGATATCGGTTGGGATTTGCGAGTTATCTGAACGGGGCATGCAGTACTGTTCCTTCTGGCAAGGGCCTTATGTTCTGACTTGCAGGGAAGAGAGCCGCCCTGCACGAAAGCATTGCCAGCAGGATAGCGCGTAAACATGGCGGGGTGCAGCTTCAGTTTTTCGTGATCAAACCTGCCTTGAGCGTAACGCGGGGGCGGTTTGGCTGGCGCGTGCGGGCTCTGTGCGACGGTAATGTAAATTTTTTCAAAACGTTTACTGTTTATAAAGGAATTTAAAATAAAAATAAATAACGTCCCGCGTTAATGCTTAATAAATAATTAACCGGGGCTTTATTCATGCAAAAGGACCCGTTGGCCATGGCCATCAATCTACTGTTTGACAAGGTTATAGATTACTCTGTTGAGGATCTGCTTAACCTTAACGTAACTGGCAACATTCTGGTCACGCGGGATGCTGGCACCCCGGCGGGAGACCCCGTGGTGGTAAACCTGAGTAATATTGCCGATGTGCAGGCGCTCAGCCGCATTGTGGTGGAAAACGGCGCAACAGTGGTGGCGGGTGGCGGCCTGGCATCTGTTGGGGCCATTAAAAATATTACGGTAGATGGTGGCACGCTGGAACTGGGGGGAAATATTATTTCCGCCAATGTGCTAAGTTCTATCAATGTTGGGCCAGATGGCGGCAACATCAAGGTGGATAGTGCAGGCGTTGGTGTGGGTGTACTTTCCAACGTGGTCACGTTTATTGATTCAAACGGTAAAACAACAAGCACCGTTCCCCCAAACTTTACGGTAGATTTTCCGGATTCCTCCAATGTGTGGGGGTATTATGATCCACTCACAAACACCACCACGGTGGGGCTGGATCTGAATATTCTTAACGTTATTGACGTATCGCTTGGCCCAAGCATTAAGGTATCTGGCAACCCATTTGGATTAACATGGTATATTCCCAAGGAATGGACAAACACCTCCAACCCGGATGGCACGGGCGGTATTCTTATCTGCTATCTGGCTGGCAGCATGATCCGCACCCCCAATGGTGATGTAGCGGTAGAAGACCTGCGCGTGGGTGATACCGTGCTGGCTTATGGAAGGGGTGAAGCAGAACCCCGCCAGATTGTATGGGCAGGCCATGCCATGCACAGGCTACGGTAAACCCCACCTTGGCGGATGATGAGGCCGGATACCCCGTGCGTATTGTGCAGGATGCCATAGCAGATGGCGTGCCTTACAAGGATATGCTGGTAACGCCCGAACACTGCCTGTATTTTGATGGGCGCTTTGTGCCGGTACGTATGCTTGTAAATGGCAGCAGCATTTTTTACGATCGTACGTTTACATCCTACACCTATTACCACATAGAAACGCCCGAACATGCTGTTATCATGGCGGATGGTGTGCTGAGCGAAAGCTACCTGGATACGGGCAATCGTACCAGCTTCCGCAGTTCTGGCGTTGTACTGGCCAGCATTGGCAGCAAACCGCGCAATTGGTCTGTAGATGCCGCAGCCCCTTTGTGCACGCAAAAAGAATTTGTGCAGCCTTTGTTTGAAAAAATTGCAAACAGGGATAACGCTTTGGGGCATGCCCCTGCACAGCCTGCCCCGCGTGAGTTGCTGACAGACCCGGATATCTGCCTGCAAACCAACACCGGCAAGCGTATTCGGGCCATAAAGGTGCAGGATGGGTATTATACCTTTATGCTGCCAGAAAATGTGCAAAGCGTGCAGATTGTCTCCCGCGCAAGCCGCCCGTGTGATGTAGAAGGCCCGTTTGTAGATGACCGGCGCAAATTGGGTGTGGCCATTGGGCAGGTAACCCTGTGTGATACCCAAAATATGCAGGAAATTTCAACGCATTTACAAAATGAAAATATCCCCGGCTGGTACGTTCTGGAACACGGTGGCGCAGCCCGCTGGACAAATGGCAACGCCATGCTGGATCTGGAAAGCCAATCAACATCTGGCTTGCGTATGCTAAGCATGCAGGTATTGGCTGCTGGCCCGTATCTGGCATCAGACACGCCAGCACATCGGCTTGCCAAAACGGCCTGAAGGTTTGGTATAAAAAGTGGGGTGGTTTAAAAACACCCTGCTCTACACGTTAAAAAACGGGGTATCGGCTGCTTTTGTGCAAGCCGGAGCCCCGTTTTTTTATTGGCTTTGGGTTTTTTGTGCGGCGTGCAGACCCCACACCATGCGGTGTGCCCACTACAAAGCCTTGCAAGGGCAGCCATATTGGCCCGCGTGGTGCATGAAAATGTAAGGTACTGCCGCGTTAGTTGCGGATGAGCATGTAATTAACCGTCACATCAAAGTTAATGAACTTATCTTTCATATCCGGCGGCACGGGTGGCAGTTGCGCCCCGTGGAACATGCCTATTGTTGCGGAATCCAGATCGGAGGAGCCAGAGCCGCTGGTCAGGAACACTTTAAACACATGCCCCGTGCGATCCAGAATAACATGCACCGAGGATGGGCCTTCATCCCCTCGTTCTGCCGCATCTGGCGGGTAATACAGGTGGCGCTGGATCCATTCATCAATTTCTGCCGCGTAATCACTGCTCACGCCATGCACTGTGGTGCGCGATGCGTAATGGGCGTTCAGCTCACCATTTTCCACCATCGGGCCAATGGAAAGATCAACCGGGGCGCTGGAACCACCGGGGCGGCCACGCTGCTTGCGGCGTGGGGCTGGGGCCTCGTTAAAGGACATATCCATTGGGTGGTCCAGCGGAGAGGGCTTGTGGTGGCTGGGCCGGGGCGTGGGCTTGGCGTGCGGTGTGGGGCGCGCAGGCTGTGGCGTTTTGGGTTTGTGGCCCGTAACCGGATGAGAGGGTTTGGTTTGTGTTTTATTTTCCACCGGCTTGGGCAGCCCATCATCAGATGGCGGCAGAATGGGGGCGGAGGGTGCTTCCTCTGCCGGGGGTGTGGGCGTGGGTTCGGCATCTGCTGGGGTTGGGGGTTCGCTGCTGGTTTGGGCGGCGTGTTTGGCCTCGTTCCCGCCACCAGCATCGGGGGATTGTGCGCCCACCATACCGCTGGAAGCCTGCGGTTGAGAAAACACCATTTCCACCCCGGCGGATTGCTGGGCGGCATCGGGCGAGCCTTGGGGCTGATGGTGCGTGGCCTTATACAACAAGGCGGCCAGCAGCAGCACATGTGCGAGAAAAGAGGCCGTAAGCACAGGCCCCAATGTGGGATCTGCGTATATTTCCTTGCGGATAAGCGGGGTAGAGGTGCCGCGTACGTTAACGCCGCGTGTGCGCGGCACAGGTGCTGCGGGAAAAAGCCGTGCGCGCACATCTTCCGTATCCGGTTGGGATGTGCGCTGGCTGGCGGGGTTTTCCGCAGCGTTTGTGCCGCTGTCGGGCAGCAGCCGGGGTTCCTGTCTGGCAGGATGGCGGGAAGAACTGAACCTGTCGATCATGACCCGCCCGTTATTCTCCACCTGTTCCGCAGGGTTTACGCATACCGGCCCCATGCCAGTGTGGTGCGTATTGTGTCATGGCTGCTGCTGTGGTGCCAGAGAGAAGTTTGCACGAAGTTTGCCACACCGTATGGGCCTAGCACATGCACGGGCCATACGGTGTGGGGCAGAGATAGCGTTACCAGATTTTTACGCGCTGATCTGGCGCAAGGTAGAGCTTATCTGTGGGCTGCACCTTCCACGCCTCGTACCATGCATCAATATTGTGCATAGGCATGTTCACCCGCGCCTGCGGGGGGGAGTGCGGATCTGTCACCACCAAGCGGCGGATGGTTTCTTCGCGCAGTTTTTCACGCCAGACCTGCGCCCAGCCAAGGAACACGCGCTGATCCCCCGTCAGGCCATCCAGTTCGGGCGCGGGCTTGCCTTTAAGTGCGGCATGATACGCATCTAGCGCCAGCGTAAGCCCACCCAGATCGGCAATGTTTTCACCCATTGTCAGCTTGCCGTTTACGTGTACGCCGGGCAGCACCTCAAACGCATCAAACTGTGCGCCAAGCCGGTCTGCCAGTTTTTGAAACCGGGCGGCATCTTCCTTTGTCCACCAATCATGCAGGCGGCCGTGTTCATCAAACTGGCGGCCTTCATCATCAAAGGAATGGGTCATTTCATGGCCGATCACGCCGCCAATGGCCCCGTAATTTACGGCCATATCCGCCTTGGGGTTGAAGAATGGCGGTTGCAGAATGGCAGCGGGGAACACAACCTGATCAAACAGCGGGTTGTTGTAGGCGTTTACGGTTTGGGGTGTCATGTCCCATTCATCACGGTCTACCGGCTGGTCTAGCCGTGCCAGCCAGTAGCGCCATTCATACGCCACGCCGTTGCGGGCATTGCCGTACACATCGCCCTTATGCACCTCAAGGCTGGCATAATCGCGCCATTTATTGGGGTAGCCTACCTGAACTTCAAAGTTTTCAAGCTTGCGCAGCGCGGCCTGCTTGGTGGAAGGGCTCATCCACGTATTGTTGCGCAGGCGGATGCGGAAGGCGTCTTTCAAATCCGTGGTCAGCTTTTGCATGGTGGCGCGGTTTTCTGGCGGGAAGTAACGCTGCACATACACCTTGCCCAGCGCCATACCCATGGCGGAGCTGGTGGCCTGCACGCCGCGCTTCCACCGTGCAGGCAGAGAGGGCTGGCCGGTAAGGGATTTGGTAAGCGCAAAACGCGCCTGCTCAAACCGATCTGGCAGGTAGGATGTGGCGTTTTCTACCAGATGCGCGGCCAGCCATGCCCGCAGCGTATCCATATCCGTATCGGCCACCACGCGGGCTTCTTCCGTAATGGCGGAGGGTTCGCCCACAATCAGCACGCGCTTGTCCAGCCCCTGTTCGGGCAGGCCTGCGGCAGAGAGCCAGATAGACCATTCAAACCCCGGCGCGTTTTTGGCCAAGTCTGCCACCGTCATCGGGTTGTAGGTTTTTTGCGGGTCGCGCAGGGTTTCACGCGCCCAATGGGCTTTGGCTAGGCGTGTTTCAAACGTAACAATAGCTGTGGCGGCTTTTGCGGGTTCTGGCCAGTCTGCCAGCGTTAGCGCCTTTTCTACATAAGCCTGATAGGCCTTTTTCTTGCTGGCGAATTCCGGCTTCAGGTAATAATCGCGGTCTGGCAGCCCCAGCCCGGCCTGATCCAGATTAAGCGCATAGCGTGTGGGGTCTTTTGCATCCGGGTTGATACCCAGAGAAAACGGTGAGAACTGGAAGTTGCCGGGGCAGGAGCCTGTAAGGGCTGCCAGATCAGAAGGTGTTTTAATGGCGCGAATGGCGTCCAGATCTTCCTTAAGCGGGCGGCTGCCAAGGCTTTCTACGGCTGCCTCATCCATATAGGAGGCGTAAAAGGTGCCCAGCTTTTCTTCAATACTCCGTGGGTTTTCCACCGGATGGGCGGAAAGATCGTTCAGAATATCCTGTACCCGTGTGCGGGAAAGCTCGGCCAGCGCGTTGAAGGGGCCATAGCTTGTCATATCTGCGGGAATTTGCAGGTGGTCCAGATAGGTGCCGTTGGCGTAGCGGAAAAAGTCATTCCCCGGTTTTACGCTTAAGTCCCGGCCTTCCAGATCTACGCCCCAAGCACCAAAGCTGGCGGGGGCTGGCTGCGCTGTGGGGGCAGATGGCGCAGCATGTGCGGGGGCACTGGCAGTGGCGCCAACAAGGGCGGCAGAAAGCAACAATGCGCCACGCAGGGAGGAACGGGAGAGGAAATTGGACAAATGGAGTCTCCGCTTTCTTTCTTCTGGGTCTGATGCGTGGGGCAAGCCCCACCTCTCAGAGTGTTCGGAAACAAAGAATATTCTGCCCCACCTTAGCCTTGGCATGGAAGGCTGCCTACCCCGTGCAGTAAGGGCAATGTTAGCAGGCCCTACGAGAATGAATTTTTCTGCCAGCCCTGTATGTGTGCTTGCATCTTGCAGGCATCCCCCGCATTAGGGGGCTGAAACACACATAAATGTTATGCGTTGCACGTTATGCGGCGGCCCGCGGGTGCACACAAGCAAGGGGTATGGCGTTATTTCTGGCCGAGCAAAATACAGGCAGCATGCCGCCATATGGTGGGGGCCACAGCAACAGCGCGTGCGTGTTGCGGCGCATCGGGCGCGCCGTGTTTTGCGCTGTGCCAGCATTATGGCGCTGGGTTTGTGGCCCATTATGGCGCAGGCTACCCAGCCCAAAGCAGCACATACACCCCAGCATGCACATGGGCGGCCTGTTACGGGTGTAGGCCGGGGGCACCACGTAGCCCCACCTGCGGCGGTGGAAGCGCGCAGTAGTACATCTGTGCAGGTAAACGCCCACCGCTACGATTACATGTTTCAATCCGCCCAGCATGAGCCAGATGCCACCACGCATCTTACGGCGGAGCTGTTGCGCAACCGCGATATTACCACCCTGCGCGGGCTGGAGCACGTAGCCCCCAACTTAACGATGCAAAGCATCAACGGCACAGCCTCCACCAACTTTTACCTGCGTGGTTCCGGGTTTAATGACTTCACCCAGAACAACATGCCCACCGTGCTGACCTATGTGGACGATGTTGCCTACCCCTATGCCGCCATGACAGACGGCATGATGTTTGATTTGGCCAGCGCCAGCGTAACCCCCGGCCCAGTAGGCACAGAGCACGGACAGTCCACCACGGGTGGGGAAGTGCATTTGCGCACGGCAGACCCAACAGATACGTGGCATTTTGGGGCATCGCAGGATATTGCCTCTTACGCCCGCAGCCGGAGCGAGGCCTATGTTTCTGGCCCATTGGCCAAGGGGCTGGATTTTCGGCTGGCGGGGCAAACACGCCAAGGCGGCGGCTGGCAGCGAGACCCCGAAAATGGAGACCATTTAGGGGATGCAGATTTATGGGCGCTTCGCGGCAAGCTGCGCTGGCGGCCGGATGATAAAACCACCATCCAGCTTGGCGGCCATTTTGTGCAGGACAACAGCGAGGTTGTAACCCCGCAAGCCGTGCACCGCATTATTGGCTCTACCCCGCTGCCCGATTACGGCATGGGAACAGATGCGCAATGGTCTTCCAATTCCACCTTTGACAAGCTGATAGGCCGCCGCGATGGGCTAAAACCCAGCGAGCACAACCAGTACTGGGGCGCAGATGTGCATATCATGCACGATTTCGGGCCGGTAACATTTACATCTGTAAGCGCGTTTGAAACCGAACGGCGTGGAGAATACACGGATCAGGATGGCACATCACGGCAGGAGGCCGATACCTACCGCACCATAGATGGCAACGTGTTTACGCAGGAAGCGCGGCTTAACGGCTCTGCCCTTGGTGGGCGGCTGAACTGGGTTGTGGGCGGGTATTATCAGCGCAGCCAGATGAACCAGCGCTTCTTCTTTAACTACACAGATTACGCCGCGCGTGGGTATATGATGTCCACCTCCTTCGGGCAGAACCAGCAGAGCGTTTCGGAATTTGGGCATGTCAGCTACCGGCTGCCGCATAACGTCACCATCTGGGCGGGGCTGCTGCATGAACTGGATGATCGCGGCATAACGGGCCTGACATCGCAGATATTTGGCGGGGCTACGCATAACTTCCACGCAGAAAACACGGCCTCCAACCAGTTTGCGGGGCAGGTGGGGGTTTCATGGCAGTTCGTGCCCAATGCCATGCTGTATTACAAAATGAGCAAGGGCTTTAAGCCCGGTGGCTTTACGGCCAACAATACGCAGGTGCAGGCGCAGCTAGACCCCTTTCACCCCGAAACGGTGCTAACATACGAGCTGGGCTTTAAATCAGACCCCATACCCAACCGTTTGCGCATTAACGGTGCAGCGTTTTATAATGATTACCACAACCAGCAGGTTGTGGGCACGGTGCTGATTCCCAATTACGGCCCGTTAAGCGAAATTACAAACGCCCCTAAATCTGAAAGCTGGGGTTTTGAGGCCACGTTGGAGGCCAACCCCATAAGCCGTTTGCACATTATGCAAAACATTGGCTGGCAGCGCGGGGATTTTCAGAACTTCCCCAATGTGGATCGCCCCGCCACCAACGCCTATTACGCCCAGCACGGCACATGGAAAGCAATGGAGCGTAACTTTGCCGGGGTGGATAATGGTTCCCCCAAACTCACACTGAATGGTGAGGCCATGTGGCGGCAGCCCTTGGGTAAAGGGTATCGGCTGGATTTTGGGCCGGATTGGCAATACCGGGGCAGTCAGGCCATTGTGGTGGGCGGCACGGGGTATCAGCGCCTGCCATCTTACTTTTTGCTGGGGGCGCACGTAACGTTCCGCCCGCCTTCGGGCAAGTGGGAAGCCACGCTTTACGCCCGCAACATTCTGGATAAACGCTACGCAGAAAGCGGCGGTATGGCCACCACCACGTATTTCTATATTCCCGGTGAGCCACGCTTTATTGGTGGGCGGGTTTCCTGCGGATTTTAAGTATTAAATCAAGTATAACAAGCGCGTGATTCACGTTTTTGAGAGAAATAGGGCGGAACTGGTCACTAAAAATCTATTTCTTATTTACGGGTAACGCTGCTTGTATTACCTCCGTTCTTGTTTTTGAAACGGAGGTCTGGTTGTGGCCGGTAAAAACGGTGCGTGCCTGATTGCTTTGGCGGTGCTTTTAGGGGCGTGCAGTTCTCGCATTGCCCTTAACGAGGCCTCCTTTCCTATTCAGGATTTGCCGGTGCAGCATTTGGTGCAAACGCCGGTGGCTTATAGTTTTGCGCCGGGCTTTGCCAAGCAGAATGCGCAAATAGCGTGCAGCCTTGGCATAAATTACACCACAAATTTAGGAGCTTCTGCAGAGGAGCGGTTGCAGCAGGCCATTCGCTCCAGCTTTGCCCATGCGCAGCAGGAAACCCCAGAAACACGCGGTTATACAATGGCCCTTTCCCTGCAAACAGCGGATGAGCAGGTAAGCGTTAAACCGGGCCTGTGGGATAACAAATACACGGTGGATACCACCCTAAAAGGCACTGTGCAGGTGCTTAACGCACAGGGCCAGCCTGTGCAGGTGGTGCCTATTACCGGGCAGGGCAGCAACACGGTGGCCGGAAGCTGCGGGGCGCTTAAACACGCCATGATGCAGGCGAGTGAAAAAGCCGTAGCCCAGATTGGCAATGACTTTGTAACAAAAGTGGCAAATGGCCATGTGCTGAATTAGCTTATGGCCAAAGCCGACCCGTTAAAAGCTGCAAGCCCTTATCTGCTACAGGGGAGATAAGGGCCCGCTTATATAGGCCATGCGTACAGATTAACATCAGGCAGAGCGTGTGTGTGTTTCTGCCTTTTGGTGGTTTTCCACAACATAGGGGCCACCTGCCTGTACGGTAATGGACAGCATGCCAATTTTGCCATCGGTAAGGTATCCATCCAGAGGCAGCAGGGCATCTCCATCTGTCCATGCGCAGCCTGCGGCTTCCGCAGCGTACCAACCTGCGGGTTTTTCTGCCTGAAGGTGCACGTTAATATTATGCACATCTTCGGCGCACAGAAGGTGTATGTTCGCAATGGCAATGCCCAGATAGCGGCGGTCATTCACAAACGGGCCAATAATATCTACCGGGCGGCTGGCGCGAGAAACAATGCGTACGGATTGTGTGTTAGGTGGCAGCATAAAGCTGTACTGGTGCGTTGTGTGGCGCGCAGGGTGCACAATAGCCCCGGACTGCGTAACAAGGTGCAGGTTGGGGTTGGTGGTTGTTTCAACATTTCTTGCAGATACATGGCATCCGGCAATGTTGTTTGTACGATAGGAGAGCGCGTGAAACAGAGGCTCCACAAAAGTACGATCTATGCATAAAGGCGCTGCGGCATCGTGCTCCCAGCTTTTGGTGGGCGCGCGCCCCAGCATAACAACGCTACCATTCTGCTGGAAGGATGCGCGGTTGCCCGTATCCAGATAGCTTTCCGTCAGCACACCATTTGCCATGATGATGGTGTGTTCTGCGGTTTCAATGTGGTAATATTCGTAAGATACAATGGATGTATCATAGAAAATGGAACTGCCATTCACCAGCATACGTGCTGGTACAAACTTGCCATGAAAGAACAGGCAATGTTCTGGTGTGATCAGCAGATCTGTGCTGGGTACATGCTCAGCCAACGCATTGGCAACAATGCGGATGGGGTAGCCTGCCTCATCCTGCGTAAGGGCGGTGTTTGCCTTTGCCGGGGCATGACCAGCCCATGTGACGCGGCTGACTTTTCTTGCACCATCTGAATAGACAAAAACAGCATCGCCAATCTGAATATCTTCAATGGCGCGCGGGCCTTGTGGTGTTTCAATCAGGGCGCCTGCAAGAAAGCAGTCGATAGTTGCGGTATCGCCATCATAGCCGATTTTATCGGGGGATTCTCCATCTACAAAGGTAAGGGAACCTACCAGAACATCATCTGCATTTGCGGCGTTAACAACTTTGTAGGTGTTACTGCCCAAAGGAACCCATTTGATATGGATGCCCGCGCTACCATCGGAAGATTGGCGGCTGCCAAAAGTGATGGCGTCGTAACTGGAAAAGTTAATAACGGAGGGAACAGTGTTTTGCGCCCCCGAAAGATTAAGATAATTGGTGTTGCCATTGTTGGGTGTTGGCCAGAAAGACGCAACAGACGTAAAACTGCCTGAAGGCTGCACGGTAGAGTTATCAATCAGAACGGTGCCGCCCGTCATATCTCCATAGCTTATCACATACAGAGAGTTGACCCGAAGCGTGCCACTGTAATCATCCATGCTGATATTGTTACCAACAGTAAAGCCAACGCGTTGCGAGGAATCTCCGGTGTAATTGTTCAACGCAATATTTGTATCACCTGTAATGGTCAGGCTGGAGATTTCAACCGCAGATGGAATGTTGATTGTCTGGTTTTGCGTGGCATTTGTGTCGATGACAACATCCGAATCTGAACCTGGGACGCCGTTAGACCAGTTAGCTGCGTTGTTCCAGTTGCTATCACCTGCGGTGCCTGTCCATGTATCGGTTGTCATAAGTTGCCCTAAAAAGTTATATAATTCGCAACATATAAACTCACGATAAGATTCTGCAAGCATTTTTAAATATATAAATGGGCAGTAATACATAATGTTTTTAGAAAAAATTATTGTGGTAATTATTTTATTTTATAAATGTAAATATAAAATTATCTATTTTATAGATATAGTATAATTAAGTTAACGTTTTGGTATTTATTGCTAATATTTTAACAAATAAATGAGATTAAATTATATTTTATAAGTATTTATTTCAAATAAGTTTACGTGTATTTAAAGTTGTTTTTATTTATTTGTGTGTTCGGGTTAACTTTTCTGGAATGCCAAAGAAAAGACACATTTTTTAATGGGGAATGCTTTTTTTATTTTATAAAAGGAAAAAACTTTTGGCAATTGTTAGTTCATGACTGTGATAAAAGGCATGAACTGACAATGCTTTACCGAAAACAGAGGGTTAGTAAATTTCGGGCACAATCATGGTGTCTGGCGTGGGCTGGCGTTCGTAATCTGCATGATACACGCGCGGTGGCAAAACCACTTCGGGGCGTGGCACAGGCTTATACGGCACTAATGAGAGCAGGTGGTTCATGCAGTTTAGCCGCGCACGCTTTTTATCTACGGCCTGCACAACCCACCACGGAGCTTCCTCGATGCTGGATTTTTCCAGCATGGTTTCCTTGGCCTTGGTGTAGGCCTCCCACCGGCGGCGGCTTTCAAGATCCATCGGGCTGAGCTTCCACTGCTTCAACCGGTCTTCCATGCGGGCGCGGAAGCGGGCTTCCTGCTCATCATCGGTGATGGAGAACCAGTATTTCACCAGCTTAATGCCGCTGCGCACCAACATGCGCTCAAATTCCGGCACAGAGCGGAAGAATTCTTCATATTCTTTATCGGTGCAAAAGCCCATTACGTGTTCCACACCGGCGCGGTTATACCAGCTGCGGTCAAACAGCACGATTTCCCCCGCAGCAGGCAGGTGCGCCACATAACGCTGGAAATACCACTGGGTTTTTTCACGGTCTGTTGGGGCGGGCAGGGCGGCCACGCGGCAGATGCGGGGGTTAAGCCGCTGGGTAATGCGTTTGATAACGCCACCTTTGCCTGCGGCATCTCGCCCTTCAAACAGCACCACAATGCGCTGGCCCGTGGCCTGCACCCAATCCTGCAACTTTACCAGTTCTGTTTGCAGGCGAACCAGTTCTCTAAAATATTCACGGCGGAAGGCGTTTTCAGATTCGGAAATGGTTCCGTCCAGATCGTCTTCCTGCAATTCCAGTTCTATTTCTTCGTCCAGGTCATCAATAATTTCCTGGCGCATCCGCTCACGTTCATGTTCTGCAGCGCGAAGTGTTTCTGTTGCCTGATCTGTCATATCCAAGGCCCTCAAGCAAAAAGCGGGGCACTTTGGGGTGCCCCGCTTATGTTGTGTTAGAAGATGTGGCGGAAGATGAAGTAAAGCACGCCGCTAATCAGCATGGCGGCGGGCAGGGTTGTTACCCATGCCATGGCCATGGCGCGCAGTGTGGCCCATTGCAGGCCGCCGCCCCCGGCAACCATGGTGCCAGCCACGCCGCTGGAAAGAATATGCGTGGTGGAAACCGGCAGGCCATAGCGTTCTGCCAGGCCAATGGTGCCCATGGCCACCAGTTCTGCCGCAGCACCCTGCGCGTAGGTGAGGTGAGTTTTGCCAATTTTTTCACCAACGGTCACAACAATGCGCTTCCAGCCCACCATGGTGCCAAGGCCCAGAGCCAGCGCCACGGCAATTTTAACCCATGTGGGAATAAAGCGTGTGCCAGCGTTAAGCTGCCCCATAAACTTGCTTAGCTCTGCGGTTTCATCCCCCGTAAAGCCAGAAACCTTGCCCATGTTGCGCACGGCTTCCGCCACCAGATACATATCTGTGCGCACGTTTGGCACGGCTGCTGCCGGAATAGCCTGGAGGGAGTGATAGCTGCCAACAGATTGCGCAATGTCATCAGACAGCACGCCAAGGGCGGAATAGATTTCCGGGCGGGCGATTGCTTTGGTGCGCAGCGCATCGGTAACCTGTGCGCGGGCTTCTTCTGCACTTGGCAGGCTAGGGGCGGGGGAGCCATGCACTTCAAACACATGCGCGGCCTGCTGTGCGGTTTGCACAAAGGCGGGCATCATGTCATCGGGCATGGCGCGGTTAAGCGCATACGCCGTAGGGGCCGCACCAATAAGAATAAGCATGATAAGGCCCATGCCCTTCTGCCCATCGTTACTGCCGTGAAAGAAGGAAACACCCGTGCAGGTGCCTACCAGCAAGCCACGGATCCACAGTGGCGGCGGGGCATCACCCTCTGGGGCGCGATACAGGGCTGCGTTGCGGATAACCAGACGCATCAGGATTAACATGCCCGCAGCCAGCACAAAGCCGCAAACGGGGGAAAACAGCAGGGCAGAAAAAACCTTGCGCACCTGAGACCAGTCCACCCCATACAGGGCGCTACCAGCAGGAGACATAAGCTGGTTTGCAAAGCCAACACCAAGGATAGACCCCACCAAAGCGTGGGAGGAGCTGTTGGGAATACCAAAGGCCCATGTGGCCAGGTTCCAGATAATGGCGGAAAGCAGCAGGGCAAAAATCATGGCATGGCCAGCGCCGCTGCCAACTTGCAAGATAAGCTCTACTGGCAGAAGCGTAACAACGCTGTACGCCACCGCCCCGGATGAAACCAGAACGCCCGCAAGGTTCCACATGCCAGACCACACAACCGCCACCAATGGGGGCAGGCTGTTGGTGTAGATGACGGTGGCCACGGCGTTTGCCGTATCGTGAAAGCCGTTTACAAATTCAAACCCCAGCGCAATCAGCAGCGCCAAGGCCAATAAAGCAAAGGCCCCAATGGCCATGCCGTTTTCACCAGCAGACCGCAGGTCTGCCAGAACACTATACCCTACAAAAACAAGAGCAGCCGTCACCACACCCATAAAGAACATGCGGAAGGCCTGGTTGGTGCCTCCCTTCATGTTTGGGCGTGGTGCGGCAGCCGGACTCAGCAACGTGCCGGACATGGATTTTTCCTGACTGTCAATTTCACTCTATGGGGGAAAAGCAGATATTTTCCCGTCCTGCTGTCAGGTTTCAGACGGCGTGGGCCGGCTTACCGGCCGCATGGGCCGCTGAAGCAGGGCGTGCACCAGCACACACCTTGCGGCGTGCGGTATGCGGCAGGGCTGCATACGGGTGCGGGGTGCCGTTACGTTCCCATACATAGAGCAAAGTGGTGCGCCAGCGCTCACGCACGGCTTCGCGCCACTTTGGCTTATGTGCATCGGGCTGCATTGCAGTAACTGGTTCAGCACACATTGTCTGCTTCTCCTCCAAACAGGATGAGCAGTCCTTTAGCCCCTTGCTGGCCTATTGTGCGTGACGCTTTCATGACAAACGTTGAGAACCGCTCGCAAAAGAGTAAGGCTAACGCTCTGAAAACATGTTATTATATTGAAATAATAATATCACATATGCGTTAAAAACATATATATACCTTCTATAGGCCGGAACGCCGCCTTTCCTCCCTACGTTGGCACCCGTGTAACGCTGTGCAGATGTATGGAAAGGTCAGGCAGAACATGTCGGTTCAGATTTCAAGAGAAGCCCTGCTGCGTGCGTATCGGAGCATGCGTACCATTCGCGTTTTTGAAGAACGCCTGCACGTGGAATTTGCCACAGGGGAAATTCCCGGATTTGTGCACCTTTATTGCGGCGAGGAAGCCTCTGCCGTGGGGGTGTGCGCTAACCTGACAGATAACGATACCATTGCCAGTACGCACCGTGGCCACGGGCACTGCATTGCCAAAGGCGTGGAAGTAGGCGGCATGATGGCCGAAATTTATGGCCGCCATACCGGTGTGTGCCGCGGTAAGGGAGGGTCCATGCATATTGCGGATCTTTCTAAAGGCATGCTGGGGGCCAATGGCATTGTGGGTGGCGGGCCACCGCTTATTTGCGGGGCTGCTCTTTCTCATAAAACGCTTAAGGATAACGGTGTGGCCGTGGCGTTTTTTGGTGATGGCGCTTCTAACGAGGGCACCACGCTGGAAAGCATGAACCTTGCCTCTGTTTGGCATCTGCCCGCTGTGTTTGTGGTGGAAGACAACGGATATGGAGAGGCCACAGGGGCATCTTACGCCTGCGCAGGCACGCAAAAGGATAGGGCCGCCGGGTTTGGCCTGCCGTATTTCTCCTGCGAAGGAGATGATTTTTTTGCAGTGTATGAAACAGCCCGCAACGCCATAGATCACGCACGCTCTGGCGAGGGGCCGGTGATGCTGCATGTGCATCTCAGCCGCTGGTATGGGCACTTTGAAGGCGATGCCATGACCTATCGCAAGGCCGGGGAAGTGGCCGAGCAAAAGAAAGATCATGATTGCCTCAAAAAGTTTCGCGCCCGCGCGGTGGCGGAAAACCTGCTGCCCGAAGGCGATATGGATGAAATAGACGCCGCCGTGGCGGATGAGGTGGAAAGCGCGGTTGTCACCGCCAAGCAGGCGCCGTGGCCGCAGGACAAAGACCTGATGGCCGATGTGTATGCGCGGTACTAACCCTTCCACCAGTTTTTCAGCCACACAGGCAAACGGGAACCAGAACAATGGGTAAAAAGAGTTTCAGACAGGCTATTAACGAAGCCCTGCGGCAGGAAATGCGGCGCGACCCACGGGTGATCCTGATGGGCGAGGATATTGCCGGGGGCCGTGGCGGCACCGCTGGCATTACAGATGCCTGGGGCGGCGTGCTGGGCGTAACCAAAGGGCTGTGGGAAGAATTTGGAGATGATCGCGTGCTGGACACGCCTATTTCCGAAGCTTCCTACATTGGTGCCGCCGCAGGTGCGGCCGCTACCGGCCTGCGCCCCGTGGCCGAGCTGATGTTTGTAGATTTTGTGGGCTGTTGTCTGGATCAGATCATGAATCAGGCGGCCAAGTTCCGCTACATGTTTGGCGGCAAGGCCACTACGCCGTTGGTTATCCGGGCCATGTATGGTGGCGGGTTTAGTGCGGCGGCCCAGCACAGCCAGGCGCTTTACCCGCTGTTTACGCATATTCCGGGGCTTAAGGTTGTTATCCCGTCATCACCCTACGAGGCCAAGGGCCTGCTGATAGAAGCTATCCGGGATGATGACCCCGTGATCTTCCTTGAAAACAAAGTGATGTATGATGATGAGGAAGACGTGCCGGATGAGGCCTATACCATCCCGTTTGGTGAAGCGAACGTGACGCGTGAAGGAGAAGATGTCACCATTGTTGCCATGGGCCGTATGGTTGGCATGGCCAACGTCGCAGCAGATGATCTGGAAAAGCAGGGCATTGGCTGTACAGTGATAGACCCGCGCACCACATCCCCGCTGGATGAAGAAACCATTTTAGAATCTGTATCCGAAACAGGCCGCCTTGTGGTGGTGGATGAAGCCAGCCCGCGCTGCAACATGGCGTGCGATATTTCTGCCCTTGTGGCGGAAAAAGCGTTTTTCAGCCTTAAAGCGCCTATCCGCCGTGTGGTGCCACCCCATACGCCAGTGCCGTTTTCCACCCCGCTGGAAAAGCTGTACATGCCGGATGCAAACAAAATTGCCGCCGCTGTGCGCTCCATTACCTCCAGCCAGAAGCAGAAGGTTGCATAAGCCATGACAGACACCATTACAGCACTGACAATGCCCAAGTTTGGCTTGGCCATGACAGAAGGCAAGCTGGCATCATGGACAGTATCTGTTGGCCAAAGCGTGCAGCAGGGTGATGAGCTGGCGGATATTGAAACCACCAAAATTACCAGCAGTTATGAAAGCCCCGCCGCAGGCGTGCTACGCAAACAGGTGGCAGAGGCAGGGGAAACCTTGCCCGTGGGCGCACTGATTGGCGTTCTGGCAGATGCTGAAACGCCAGATGTGGATATTGAAGCCTTTATCAAGAACTTTCATGCAGACAACCCGCAGGATGCCGCCGCAACGCAGGATGCCACCGCCGGGGAACCCAAGCAGATCACGGTGGGCGAGCACACGCTGAATGTGCGTGATGTAGGCACGCAGCAGGGCACGCCCATTGTGCTGGTGCATGGTTTTGGTGGAGATATCAGCAACTGGCTGCTCACGCAGGATGCTTTGGCGGCAGACAGGCGCGTGATAGCATTTGACCTGCCGGGGCATGGGGCTTCCTCTAAAAACGTGGGTACAGGCACGCTGGCGTTTCTGGCCGGTGTGGTGAGCGATCTGCTGCAAACGCTCAAGATAGAAAAAGCCCATGTGGTGGGCCATTCTTTGGGGGGCGGCATAGCGTTGACCTTGCTGCGAGACCACCCAGAGCAGGTTGCCAGCCTAAACCTGCTGGCCCCCGCCGGGCTGGGCAAGGATGTGAATGCAGATTTCATCAGCGCTTTTGTGGATAGTGAAAGCAGCCGGGATATGAAGGCTGTTTTGCAAATGCTGGTGTATAACAAGGCACTTGTTGGCCGCAAAATGGTGGATGCCGTGCTGCGTGCCCGCAGGCTGGATGGCGCGCGGGATGCTTTGCACGTTATTGCCAAGGCGTGCTTCCCTAACGGGCATCAGGCGGATGATTTGCGCTCCGTGCTGGCCGGGGCCGAAACACCTACCCAGATTTTCTGGGGCAAGGAAGATGAAATTCTTTCTGCCTCCAACGCCTCTGGCCTGCCGGATATCATACCGGTAACAGTGTTTGAAGAAACAGGCCATCTGCCGCAGCTTGAGCGTGCAACAGATATTAACAAAGCCATTGCCGTGTTTGTAAAAGACCCCGAAGCCGCGCTGAGCATGGCCCGGATGGACGCCACAGCCTAATACCCCAAGCTCTCCCCAACATGCCCCGTAATGCAGGTGCCTTCTATACATAAAGTGTAGAGGGCATCTGCATATTGTTTGTTAAAAACGCTGCATTGTTCTTTAGATATGGGAAGCCATGTTATGACATGCACGCATTTCCGGCACGCTGAATCCGGGTGCATGAAATTGATCTGGATCAAGGGAGAGGCGATCAGAAAGCGGTGATACTCCTAAGCGTGATCACAAGGGCGCCGCGTGCCGGGCCCTTGTGCCAGAACAAGGAGGATAAAATGACCAGTTACGTGAATACAGGCCGCTCCCCAGTTGTGCGTGTTCCTGTTGGCACGGTACGGGTGGCAGATCCGTTTTCTGTTCTGCAGCGGCAGATGAGCCGTTTGTTTGAAGATTTCAAAACACCAGAAGGGGCAGCCGCCGCTACAAGCCGCTTGGGTGCAACCGATATTACAGAAAACGCTAGCGCCTACGTGGTTGCCACGGAAGTGCCGGGTTGTTCTGAAAATGATATCAAGCTGGGCACAGCCAACGGGCTGCTGACCATTAGCGGCGAAAAGAAAAAGCCCGAACTGGCAGAAGGCACAAAGCACCACGTTGCGGGCCGCCAGTTTGCTGCTTTTGAAGATTCCTTTGCTATTCCCGAAGATGTGGATGTGGATAAAATTTCTGCCAGCATTAAAAACGGTGTGCTGACAGTAACCATGCCCAAAAAAGCAGAAGCCAAACCGGCAGAACGCCAGATTGCCATTAAGGCAGGCTGAAAACAGCGGAACCTTAAAACCCCGCTAGGAAAGATAGATTTATGAGCACGAAAAACAAAACAGTACAGATCGGCAGCACCAAATACGAAATGCTGGGCGTTATCAATGATGGTGACAGCAAGGTGCGGCTGAAGGACTGCGCAGGCAAGGTGGAGGAAATGACAAGTGATTCCTTCATTACCCAGTTGAACGAAGGCAAGGCCAAGTATCTGGACTAATTAAGAAGCCGGATAGAAAGGTGTTGCTGTTGGCAGGGTGTATAAAGGCCCGCATTGTGGGGTTTACCCAACACACAAAGCGGGCGCTTTAAAAATACAGGGGCAGGCAGGATGCGGTGAACCTGCCTGGTCTGGCCCTTATACGGGTGGGCCGCCCCTGTGTGGCAGGTTTGCGTTATCAGGTTCCCGCACTGGCTGATGTTTTCAACAGGCCGGTGCGGGAATGCTTTTTTATAAACGGTGTAAAGTGTGGCTTAGTCCATCCGCACGGGTGGGCGCACAAAGCCATCCAGCCAATCCGTAAAGCAGGCAATCATGCCGCGGAATGGCCCATACAGTTCAAACTGATGTTGCCGATACAGCGCCATATGGCCCAAACGCGCGCTAAGGCCGTGCATAAAGCCGCCGCCAAAGGTTTTGCCATCTGCAAATGCGCCCCAGCCGTTGTAATCCCCCAAGGCCACAATGGCCCCGCGGTTTCTGAACTTAAAGGCAGGCACGGGCTTTTTGTTAAAGATAAAGCCCGGCAGATAGCGTGCCAGATGGTGTGCTTGCTGGCGGGCCACCTGTGCGGTGGGGGCCAACGGGCTATCGCTAATAAAGGCGCAATCCCCCACAGCAAAAATGCTGTCATCCAGCGTGGTTTGCAAATTGGGGCGCACCAAAAACTGGCCGCCACGCCCACATTCCAAACCATCCATTTGGCGGGTAACATCGGGGGCTTTTACGCCCGCCGCCCAAACGCGAAACTGTGCATCTACACGGGAGCCATCTTTAAGCATAAAGCCGTGTTCATCTGCACCGCTTACCATTGTGCTGGTAAGCACCTTGATCTTAAGTGCTTCAAGCTGCTTTTGCGCGGCGGCAGATACATTTTTGGGGAAGGCAGGCAAAATGCGCGGCCCGGCTTCTAACAATGTTACGCGCATTTCCGGCGTAACAGGCGTGAAGTTGTACAAAGAGCCAATATCCAGCGCCTTGTGCAGTTCAGCCGCAAGCTGCACGCCTGTAGCGCCCCCGCCAACAATGGCAATATCCAGCGGAGATCCTCGGCCATAGGCCTGAATAACCGCATGGCGGAAGCGCTCGTTAAAGTTATTGGCTTCTACAATGTTGTCTAGGAAGATGCAGTTTTCCACCACGCCCGGTGTGCCAAAATCATTCGCACGGCTGCCAATGGCAAAAATCAGCACATCGTAATCCAGATACCGCTCATCCAGCAGCACCTCGTGGTCTTCTTCTTCCAGCGGGGCCAACTTCAGGCGTTTGGCGGCGCGGTCTATCCCGGCAATTTCACCATAGCAAAAGCGGAACCCATGCGCCGCAGCGTGGGAGATAAAGGTGATGCGGTCATTCTCGTTTCTGGCTGTGCCCGCAGCAAAGCAGTGTAACATGGGCTTCCACACATGGCTGAAGCCCTTGTCCACCAACGTAATATCTAACTTGCCGGAGCGCCCAAGGCTATTGCCCAGCCGCGTTGCAATAGCCATGCCTGCAACACCGCCGCCAACAATAACCACCCTAAACCGATCACTCATCCCACAATATCCCCCTTGCTCCGCACCATGCGGTGCGGAGGAGTGCCGTGCAATCCACTACTTGTTGATCTCACGCACCCGTTTATTGTGTTCTACCGTGGTACGCGCCGTTTTGATGCCCAAAGCGGGCGTAATTAGGAAGCGGCTAAATCCACCACACCAATTACACCTTCTTCGGTGCCAAAACCCAGCGTGCAGCCATCTGGGCTATAGGCCAGCGCCGTAATGGCCCCCGCCTTGCCCAGTGATACGGGCAAAACCCGCTGGGTAGATGGTTCCATCATTACAACGGTACCATCTGCAAAGCCAGCGGCCACAACCTCTTGCTCTGGGTGAAAGGCTACGCGGGTGCACAGCGCACCGCCTGCGCCCGGCAGTTCCATGGGTGGTTTGCCCATAGGGCCACCCCCAAAAAATGGCCACATCACAACGATGTCAGCACCGCTGGTGGCCAGCCATTTGCCGTTTTTGGAAAAGGAGAGCGAGCGCACCTTGGTAGGGTATCCGCTCATGCGTATGTTGTGGCCATCTGCCAGCCGCCAACCGTGCAGGTCATTATCCTGCATGGCGGTTACAACGGCATCACCCGCCGGGTGCATGGCAATATCAAGGTGGCTGCCTTTCCATTCCAACTGGCGGGGCTTGCCATCTTTGGATTGGGTGAACCACACAGAAACACCATTGTAGTGAGAAACCGCAATGCGCTTGCCTTTGGGGTCAAACACAATGCCGCCCACGGTGGTGGGGTGTTCCAGCGTGCGGGTTACGGTGCGGCCCGTGGCATCGCGCAGTTCTACATTTTTGCCCGCAGCGGCGGCAATTACGGCAGATTTGGCATCTGCATAGGTGGTAATATGTTCCACCCAGCGGCGGCCTTTGCCCAGTTCCTCAATCTCGCCAGATGGATCAAGGCGGCACAGGCGGCCATCATCACCCCCCGTTAAAAAGCAATCGGGCAGCGTATCGGCAGAAAGGCAAAGGGCAGGGCCATCATGCACGGCATAGGTGTTCCATGCCTCTGGCGTAAGCTGGTCTTCACGGTGTACCACCACCACATCACCTTCACCCGTGGTAAAGGCAAAGCGGCTGTTATCCCGCGTGGCGGCGCAGGCGGTAATTTCACCTTCCATCTGTAGATGGGCGCCGCGTTTTTCAATAAGGCCGCGTAGGCTTTGTGTCTCGGTGCTCATGCGGCAATGCAGCTTTCAAGCCCGCGGCGCAGTTGGGGCCGGTTGAGGTTGCGGCCAATAAACACAAGGCGGCTTTCACGCGGTTCATCTTTCTTCCACGGGCCGATGTTGTCTCCATCCGCCATCATGTGCACGGCCTGAAAAGCAAAGCGATCATGCTGGCCTGCAAAATCCAGAATGCCCTTGGTGCGCAGGATATCTCCGCCTTTTTCCTGCAACAATGCGCTTACCCATGCCTGAAAGCGCCCGGCATCTAAGGGCTGCTTGACGGTAAGGGAAACGCTGGTGATATCCCCTTCATGGTGATGTTCTGGCGTGTGTTCCAGAAAATCCGGGGCGTTTTCCAAAATGCGTTCCAGATCAAACCCGCCGCGGTCCATTACGTCTGTAAGCTTTACGTTGCCTTTTTTGGCGGGGTAGATGGGCGCTGCGGCATTGATCTTGCGTATGGCGTCTTCCACCGTTTTTAGCTCGGCGGCATCTACAAGGTCTGTCTTGTTCAGGATAATTACATCTGCAAAGGCAACCTGCTCGTGCGCTTCGGGGCTTTCCGTTAGCGTGGTCAGGAAGTTACTGGCGTCCACCACGGTTACCACGGCGTCCAGCTTGGTTTTTGCACGCACATCTTCATCGGCAAAAAAGGTTTGGGCCACGGGGGCAGGGTCTGCCAAGCCGGTGGTTTCTACAATAATGCCATCAAATTTGCCGCGCCGTTTCATCAGCCCGTTTAAAATACGGATCAGGTCTCCGCGCACGGTGCAACAGATGCAGCCATTGTTCATTTCGAACACTTCTTCATCTGCATCCACAACCAGATCGTTATCCACGCCCAGTTCGCCAAATTCGTTAATCACCACGGCGTATTTGCGGCCGTGCTCGGCAGTTAGGATGTGGTTGAGCAGCGTGGTTTTGCCCGCGCCCAAAAAGCCGGTCAGCACGGTTACCGGTATGCGGCTATCGGGCGCGGCGGCGCTTGCAGGCGCTGAAGATGCATCGGACATCGGGAATGAACCTTTCCAGTACAAACAACTGTTGCAACATATAGGGTGCAATAGCGCTCTAGGCCAGAACCTAAGCCAACCGGCGGATCAGCCCTGCTTTGAGGGGGAAGACTGCCCGCGAGAGGCCTGGCGTGCTGTATCTGTGGCTGTAACAACAGATGCGCTGTTTTGTTTGGGGGCGGTGGTGCGCACAAAACGCACGGCCAGCGCACCATACAAGGCATGGCTGCACAGGGTGCGGGAAACGCCAAAGGCCAGAAAGGCGCTGGCCAGCAGGGCAAGGGTAATCTGCTGGTTATCGCACATTTCCATGACAATAACCGTGGCGGTAAGCGGAGATTGTGTAACCGCTGCAAAATAGGCCACGGTGCCCAGCAGCACCACGGCCCCCGGTGCGGTGTGGGGCAAAAACTGCGCCACCCAGCCACCCATGCCCGCGCCCACAGAAAGCGAGGGCGCAAACAGCCCACCGGGAATGCCCGAACAGTAAGATACAATGGTGGCCAGCAGTTTCAGCACAAAAAATGAGGCCGAATACTGG
This sequence comes from Acetobacter sp. JWB, assembly GCF_003323795.1. Classification (NCBI taxonomy): domain Bacteria; kingdom Pseudomonadati; phylum Pseudomonadota; class Alphaproteobacteria; order Acetobacterales; family Acetobacteraceae; genus Acetobacter; species Acetobacter sp. JWB. The sequence goes on from NZ_CP030871.1 coordinate 629,074, forward strand.
TCTGACCCCATAATGATGTCACGCGCCTGCACGTAGCCTGTGCCGTATGTCATGCCGCCAGAAATCAGGCCGATAAGGGCCAGCAACACCCCGCACAGGGCTGCAAACGCAACCGGATGGCGCGTAATAAACGCCCCAAAAGCCCCCGGAATACCACGAGATATGCGCACAAGCAGGGCAGAAAACCCACCCCCGCACAGCCCACCAATAATGCCGCACGCCAGAACGGCCAGCCAGCTTGTACCCACCGGCACGGAGGAATAGGTGTGCCCAAAATACGTGTAGTTGCCCACAAGTGCGATAGCTGTCACGCCGGAAATCACCACGCATGTCAGCATGGTGCCACTGGTGCGTTGTTCGAAGGAGTGGGCCAGTTCCTCAATGCCAAACACAATGCCAGCCAGCGGAGTGTTAAAGGCGGCGGCCACACCTGCCGCCCCTCCGGCTTTAATAAGCGCACGCTGGCGGGTAATATCTGTAATGCCCATATAATGGCCCACCGTATGCATGATGGAAGCCCCCACCTGCACGGTTGGCCCTTCTCGGCCAATGGATGCGCCAGAAAGCAGCCCAAGGCATGTTAGCAGAATTTTGGCAAAGGCAATGCGCAGCGCCAGCACCTTATCTACAATGGCATTGTTATTAAGGTGCATGCACGCAATGGCCTGCGGAATACCGCTGCCCTGTGCGCCCCTAAACCATGTGCGCGTTAGCCATGTAGAAAGTGCCAGCCCGCCGGGGGTTACCAGCAACATCAGCAACGGGCTTATTTTTAAAATGTGGTCTCGCACATGGGCGGCGGCATCGGCCAGTGCGGCAAAGCCTACGGCCACCACGCCCACCATAATGGCGCCAGACCAGTAAATAAACTTTCTGCGCCAGTTTACGGTGCCCGCTTTGGCGTGTTCTCGCAAATGACGAAGGGATTCAGTCGTGGGGAACACGCTGGCAGACATGGGCGGCATCCGTAAAGGCATAAAGGGTAGGAAAAAGGATGCAACCGAGTGTAGCATTTCATACACAACATGAAAGAGGCGATAGTTCTTTAGTGCCGAATATTTATGGCACGCGCCGCTTTTATTATGCGCTGGCCCCATTATCGGGCCGTGCAGCGGGTGTGGGGTAGGTTTCTGCCGGGCCTTTCCAGAACACAATGCCCTCGTGCTTGGCGTGCGTATCTGGTTCTACATGAATATGCACCAGCGTGCTGCCCATGCTGGCGCGCAGGGCAGCTTCTATGCGGTCACAGATATCATGCGCGGTGTTAACGCTCATGGCGCCGGGCACCACCAGATGGAACTCCAAAAACGTAACAGCCCCCACAATGCGGGTGCGGATATCGTGCGCCTCAATCGCTCCTTTGCCGTTGGCGGCAATAATGGTGCGAATTTCTTCCATTGTTTCGGGTTCGGGGGCTTCATCCATCAGCCCGGAAACAGATTCGCGCATGACTTCCCAGCCTACGCGCAGCACGTTTATGGCCAAAAGCCCTGCCAGAATAGCATCCAGCCGCACCCAGCCGGTAAGCGGAATAAGGGTAACACCCACCACAAGGGCAACGCCTGTCCATACATCGGAAAGCACATGCTGCCCGCCTGCCACAAGGGCGGGAGAGCGGCGCTTTTGCCCCACCCGCAGCATAACAAGCCCCCATGCCAGATTAACCACGGTGGCAAGGGCGTTCAGCCCCAACCCCAGCCATGGGGCCTGTGGTGGGTTGGGGTGCAGCCAGCCATGCACCGCTTCATCCCCAATAACAAAAGCTGTTACAACCACCAGCGCGCCTTCTGCCACGGCAGAAAGATATTCCGCCTTGTGGTGGCCGTAGGGGTGGTTGGTATCTGCTGGCATTTCAGCCACGCTTAGCGCCCACAGCCCTCCGGCGGCGGCTACCACGTTAATAATGGTTTCAAGCGCATCGGCATACAGGGCAATGCTGCCACTGGTGGCATAGGCGGCGTATTTGAGCCCCAGTGCGACAAAGCTAACACCAAGGCTAACAACAGCAATGCCACGATTGCTGGAGGGCAGGGGAAGTTCTGGCACGTAAACAACAATTCTGGCTGGCGTGGCGGCATAAAATGCGCGGGAAAGGGAAAGGCGTGTCAGACGGTGTGCGGGTCTGTTAAGGCGCAGGATGGGGCATAATCTGCGCCTTCTATCTGCAAGGTGGGGTGCACAATGCCAAAGCGTTCACGCAGGGCGGCGGCGGCTTTTTCCAGCAGGGCGGTATCACTTTCCTGCACCGTGGCGGAGGTGCGCACCAAATGCACCGTTAGCGCTGTTTCCGTGGTGCTAATGGGCCAGATGTGCAGATCATGCAGATCCGCTACACCGGGCAGGGTGCGCAAAAAGCCTTCTACGGCCCCGGCATCCACCGCGCGGGGCACGGCATCCAGCGCCATATCCAAGGAATCCCGCAGCAAAGACCATGTGCTGGCCACCACAACAATGGAAATGGCCAAGCTTATGGCAGGGTCTATCCAGTTCAGGCCCGTTAGCACCACCAAACCGCCCGCTATCACCACGGCAAGGGAGGTAACAGCATCCGCCATAAGGTGCATGAAGGCCGCGCGAATGTTGAGGTCTCCCTTCTGCCCAGAGGCAAAAAGCAGGGCGGTGGCGCCGTTCACCACAATGCCAAGGGCGGCCACAATCATCATGGTTTTGCCAGCTACAGGGGCGGGGTCAAACAAGCGGGTAATGGCTTCCCACGCTACGCCGCCTGTTACCAGCATCAACACCAGCGCGTTGGCCAGTGCCGCCAGAATGGATGAGCGCCGTAACCCATACGTAAACCGCAGCGAGGGCGAGCGTTGGGAAAGGTGCTGGGCCATCCATGCCGCCGCCAGCGCCAGCACATCGGAAAGGTTGTGCCCTGCATCGGCCAGCAGGGCCAGCGAGTGCGAGAAAAAGCCCCACAGCGCTTCGGCCACCAGATAAAGGCTGTTGGCTGCAATACCTATGGCAAACGCTTTGCCGAAGGAGGCTGGCGTATGCACATGGGCGTGCCCAAAACCGTGGCTGTGCCCGCAACTTCCACCCGCAGCATGGTTGTGCCCGGTATGGTCATCATGCCCAGCGTGATCATCATGGGCGTGGTCATGTTCTTCTGCGCTGCATTCATGCGCGTGGGTGTGCGCATCTGCTGCGTGATCATGCTCTGCGGTGCAGGCTTCTGCATGGCTGTGTGCGTCTGGTTGGCCCGGCGTGTGGTGTGCATGACCACAGGCTGAATCCGCAGGCTGGGAAGATGGCATATGATCGTGCGGCGAAGGCATGGGAAGAAGCATTCCTGAATGAATGGAACAATAATGGCTGGGCAGGGACAAACCAACATGACCAACCCGGTCTGTCTTATCTATGTCTGCTAAGGATGACAGGGAAGGGCAACATCTTTTTTGTGACCCACACCGCCAATATTGCGCCACACGGCAGAGCAGCTTAGGGAAAGAGCAGATTTTTTTTCACGCCTGTTTGAAAGGTAAGGGCACAGCGCATGCTCAGATTGACCGAATTACGGCTTCCGCTAGACCATTCGCCACAGGCGTTGGCACAGGCAATCTGCGAGCGGCTGAACATTACCCAAGATGCGTTGGAGCATTACAGCGTGTTCAAGCGCGGGCACGATGCCCGCAAGCGGGTGGCCATTAAGCTGGTTTATGCCGTGGATTGCACCGTAAGGGACGAGGCCGCCGTGCTGGCCCGTTACCGTGCCGCCCACCCCAAGGATAACCACGTGCAGCCATCCCCCAACATGGAATGGGTGCCCCCTATTGCTAATGGGGCAGAACTGGCTGCTCAGCCCGGTTACAAGCGCCCTATTGTTATAGGTGCCGGGCCGTGCGGCTTTATGGCCGCCCTTGTGCTGGCGCGCATGGGCCTGCGCCCGCTGCTGCTGGAACGCGGCAAGGTGGTGCGTGAGCGCACAGTGGATACGTTTGCCCTATGGCGGCGCTCTGAACTTACGCCAGAAAGCAACGTGCAGTTTGGTGAGGGCGGGGCCGGAACCTTTTCTGATGGCAAGTTGTATAGCCAGGTTAAAGACCCACGCTTTTTAGGCCGCAAGGTGCTGGAGGAGTTTGTAAAAGCTGGCGCGCCGGAGGATATTCTGTATCTGGCCCACCCGCATATTGGCACATTCCGCCTTGTTTCCATGGTGGAGCATATTCGGCGCGAGGTAGAGGAAGCAGGTGGGGAATACCGTTTTCAAACCCGTGTGGATGGGTTGGTGCTTAACCCGCAAACCCGCGCGGTAGAAGGTGTGCGCACGGCTGAGGGTGAGACCATACACGCCGATCATGTTATTCTGGCCGTGGGCCACAGCGCGCGTGATACGTTTGCCATGTTGCAGGCCGAAGATGTGGCCATGCAGGCCAAGCCATTTTCCATTGGGGTGCGGATTGAGCACCCGCAATCTGTCATAGATGTGGCGCAGTTTGGCCCCAGCGCGGGAAACGAGCTGCTGGGCGCTGCGGAATATCGGCTGGTGCACCATGCCAGCAATGGGCGGGGCGTGTATTCCTTTTGCATGTGCCCCGGCGGTACCGTGGTGGCGGCTACTTCGGAAGAAGGGCAGGTGGTTACCAACGGCATGAGCCAGTATTCCCGCGCCGAGCGTAACGCCAATTCCGGCATAGTGGTGGAACTGCGCCCCGGTGTGGATTACCCGGATGACCCGCTGGCGGGCATGGCCTTTCAACGCCAATGGGAGCGCAAGGCGTTTGAACTGGGAGGTGGAGATTACCGTGCCCCCGCCCAGCGTGTAGGAGATTTTCTGGCAGGCCGCCCCTCTACCACGTTGGGGGATGTTGTGCCCTCCTACAAACCGGGCGTAACCCCCACCGATCTTTCAAAATGCCTGCCCGATTTTGTGGTGGAAGCCCTGCGTGAGGCCCTGCCGAAATTTGACCGCAAGATCCGCGGCTTTGCCATGGAAGACGCGGTGATGACCGGGGTGGAAACCCGCACATCCTCTCCCTTGCGCATTCCACGGAATGAGGGCGGGCAGTCTATCAACACGCCGGGCCTGTATCCGGCGGGTGAAGGGGCAGGTTATGCGGGTGGTATTCTCTCTGCCTCTATGGATGGTATCCGCATTGCGGAGGCCGTGGCCCTTAATCTGGCAGGCAAGCCAGCCACACTGCCACCCCGTTAGGTTTTTTGCGCCTTCAGGGGGTGGAGGCGTCTTCTGTCTGGGTGGCAAATTCTTCCACCAGTTCCATAAACCGGCGCGGGGCGTCTGCATGCACCCAATGGCCTGCGCCGTTGATTGTTTCCAACCGATAGTGCGGGAACAGATGGCGCATCTGTGGGTAATTGGTGGGCTGAATATAGGGTGATGTTTCCCCCCGAATAAACAGCGTGGGGCCACTATATTGCGCACTAGGGGGCAATGTGGGCCAGCCCATCATGGCGGGCATTCCGGCCAGAATATCGTGCATGCCAATGGCCCAGCCGGGGTTATCCCCCATGCGGATGTTCTGGATCATCAATTGCCGCACGGCATCATTGCTTATCAGCGGGCGCAACAGCTCATCTGCGCTGCGTAAATCCAGATGCGGGGGAAAAACCAGCTTATCCAGCCCCGGCGGCAGATCCATCCGCGCAAAGCCACCCTGGCCGGGGGCAATATCCACCACCAGCAGGCTTTGCACGGCCTGTGGGTGAATAAGGGAGAGCATCATGGCGGTTTTGCCACCCATGGAATGGCCAAGCACCAAGGCTTTTTTGATGCCATGATGGTGCATGGTTTCCAGCACATCTTCCGCCATGGCGGGGTAGCTCATGGGGCCGTGGGGGCTGTTGCCGTGGTTGCGTAAATCCATTGCCAGCGTTTGGCGGGTGGCGGCCAGCTTACGTTGCACAAAGCCCAGATTGCGCGCACGGCCAAACAGCCCGTGCAACAGCACAACCGGCGGCAGGGGAGAGGGGGCATCGGGGCCGCGTTCAATCACGTTCAGCAACACGGTGGCCGTATCCTTTTTTGCGTAAGGGCTGGTGTTATCCTTGCGGTTGTGCCGCGCTTTGCCCCGAAATGCGAGAGGGGGCGGCATGTTTTTTCTTCACCTTCCAGAGAGAGGGCAGGCGTGGCACAGTTGGAGGGATGGGCAACCCTTTAGCCGGCGGGCACGTTTGGTGTGAATGCTTTCTGGCGCTGGCCCACCATAGGTGTGCGTGGTGACACGCCACAGATAAAAACGGGAGAGCGCAGGCAATGCAGAGATGTCTTGTTATTCTCAGCCAGCAGGATCAGGCGGAAGTGCTGCTGAACATGGCCGCACAGTTTTTGGCCCGCGTAAACGGCAACCGCATGGATGTTCTGGCCGCGCGGGAACCCCCTACGCAGGTGCTGGGCAATATGGGCCTGACAGATGAAAGCGCTGCCGTGCTGCGCGAAAACCAGCGTGAATGGGCTGATAGCCTGCACACAATTTTCCACCGCTGGCTGGCGGAGGAATATGGTTCTGGCGCAGAACGGTTAAGCAAGGTGGAAGTAAACTGGCTGGACCCCGAAATTACGGTGGACAGAATTATCAGCGGTTATGGCAAGGATGCTGATTTGCTGATTATGAACTTTCCCGATAGCCGGGATAGTGACCAGAAAAAACTGGCCACCCGTTCAGCCATTTTTCAAACAGGTCGCCCCGTTCTGTTTGTGCCACCTTTTTGGGATCGCCCAAGTGGGGACCATATTCTGATGGCATGGAAAGATACGGAGGGTTGCCGCAAGGCGTTTGCTTCTGCCCGCGTATTGCTGGCGCAGGCCAAACAGGTGGATGTGCTGCAAACACCGGCTTCCCCCATGCCGATGGATATCTTGCCCGGCATTACGCCCGAACGGGTGGAGATGAATCCAAGTGATGATGCCAGCAAGGCCGCACAATCCATTCTGGGTGAGGTAGATGCCCGGCGGGCGGATTTGTTGGTGATAGGCGGGTATCAGCACAGCATGCTGTATAATCGGCTTATGGGCAGTGCTACGGATTATATTCTGGCCCACCCGGATGTGCCGGTCTTTTTGCAGCACTAACGCACATACAAGGGGCGTATTGTGTAGGAATACGGCTTCCCCTTTGCTAAGGCGGGCATATGCCCGCTTTTTCTTTTTTTGCCCGCCATCGGTTTTGTGCTCACTGGCCTGTATGGCACGTGGTTGTGCTGGCATTGCTGCCTGTGCTGGTGCATCTGCCAGAACTTCTGGGCCCGATGTTGTGGGGTGGCGCAACGTCCGACCCTATTTCTGTGCTTTCGGCAGGCACGCAAACGCGGCGCAACTGGCTGGAAGGCGGCATGTTACCCGGTTTGCCGGGGTGGGTAGATGGCTGCGCGGGTGTTATTGTGCAGGCATTGGGCCATTTGGCCGCAGCAGATTGGCGGCATGGTATTTTGCCGTGGTGGAACCCGTATAGCGGCGTGGGCATGCCGTTGGCGGGGGAGTATCAGCCCGGCGCGTTCTTTTTGCCTTTTGTGCTGCTTTTAGGCCTGCCCGGTGGGCTGTTGCTGCTTAAAATTGCGCTGCAAATTCTGGCAGGTTTTTGCATGTACGCCCTGCTGCGCAAGCTGGGGCTGGATGCGCGCGTGGTGTTGGCCGGTGCCGTGCTGTGGGCGTTTAACGGCACGTTTGCGTGGGCATCGGATGGGCCAAGCCAGCCGCTGGCCTTTTTGCCTTTGGCCTTGCTGGGGGTGGAGGTGTTGCGTGGCACGGCACATGGCTGGGCCGGTATGCGTAACTGGGGCCTGCTGGCCCTTGGCTTGGGGGGCATGGTGCTTTCCAGCTTTCCCGAAACCGCGTTTTTGCAGGGCACATTGGTATTGTGCTGGGCTTTTTTGCGTCTGGCGCAACAGCCTGCGGGGGCACGCGCACCGTTTGCCGCCGCCATTGCGGTTGGCGGCAGCACGGCCCTGCTTTTAGCTGCCCCGCAGCTTGTGGCGTTTGCCACCTATTTGCCCCATGCGTGGGTGGGAGACCACGCAGCGGGTATTTCCATCACCCAGCCCATCACATGCTGGGCTATGGCGCTGTTTCCTTACATCAATGGCCCCATTTTTTACGGCCCGGCCTCTCGGTACGAGGCATGGTGGAGTGTTGGCGGATATTGGGGGGCTGTGCTGCCATTTTTGGCACTTCTGGGCCTATGGGGGCGGCGAGACCGGGCGGCACGTATTATGCTGGCAGCCTATTTTGTGGCTTGTGTGGGCAAGCAGGCCAACCTGCCCGGCATAGCCCCGCTTATGGATATGATACCCGGTATAGCCCTCACGTTTTTTCATCGCTTTTGCTACCCGATGGAGGAAATGGCGCTTATTCTTCTAGCCGCCTTCGGGCTGGATGATGTGTGCCGCAATATTGGTGCTCAGGCGGGCGCGGGTGTTGCAAAACAACGTGTCAAAAGCTGGCTGATATCCGCATGGCCTGCGCTGTGTGCCGGTGGTGTTCTGCTGCTGTCCACCTATGCCGTGTGGCGCTGGAACGCCCCCGCACGGGCCGATTTATGGGGCTTTGCGCAAGGGCCTGTGCCTTCCCGCTTTTATGCTTTTGGCTCTGTGCTGGCAGGTGGTGCATTGGTGGCGCTGTGCCTTGCCGCGTTGCTATTGCCGGTTTTGGTGCGGTGGCGCTGTGCTGTTCTGGCAAGTGCCGTGGTGGCAGAAGCGCTTTTTCTGTTTTGCGTGCCGCTACTCTCCACCCGCAGCGTGCTGCCGGTAGATGCCACGCTTATCAACACCATGAAGGCACAAATCGGGCTGAACAGGTTTGTATCTCTCGGCGGGTTGGCTCCCAATTATGGTGCGTATTTTGGGCTGGCCTCTCTCAACCACAACGGCGTGCCCATGCCTGCTGCGTGGATTGCCCGTTTGCAGCAGGATTTTGGCGCAAACCTTAACCCCGTTACGTTTGATGGCATTACGCCCAACACCCCGAATGGGCACTTCTTTTTGCAGGATGTTCTGGGCCAAAAGCCGGAGGTTCTGGAACGCTTGGGTGTGGCTCTGGCAGTTGTGCCGCATGGTATGGTGCTGCCGGGCCAGCAGGAGGCCCCCGCCGAAAAACGTCTGCAATTGCTTTACAGCAGTGCCGCGAATGATCTGTACCGCCTGCCTCATCCCGCCCCGTATTTTGAGACCGCAGAGGGCTGCGAGATCCACCCAATCTCCCGCACCGTACTCCGCACACATTGTCGCACGGCTGCCCTACTTATTCGGCGCGAACTTATGCTGCCCGGTTGGCATGTGCGCATCAACGGGCAGGAAGCTGCTATTGGATATGAAGAAAACCTGTTCCAGCGCATCACTTTGCCAAAAGGGGCCGCGGATATTTGCTTTTCCTTTACCCCACCCGGTATGGCGTGGGGCTGGGCGGGGCTGGTGTTTGGCTTGGGGGTGTTGGGATTGGGCTTTAGTCGCAGACAAAAATGAAAAAGTCCTGATTTCTACAAAGAAAAAATCCAACAAGGCTGTAATATTCCTTTGAATGCCTTACAGGTTTGCCAAACAGAACGTAGCGCGCTCCACCCGCCGCATATCTTCCCGCCGCATATCTTAAAGGGTGTTTACGTGTTGTGCGCCCTTGCTGGGGTAAGCCTTTTGCGTAGGCCGCGTTTAACGCCCCTGTGTTTCAGCTTGCAGGGTTTTACGCGCAAACCACCAGCAGACAGCCACAAAAGCAGCAGTGCCCAACACAGGCGGCAGGTTTGCGGGCACATAGTGCGCGATGGAGAGCGCATCATCCTGCCCCAACGCGCCAGAAAGCACGGCCAGCGCAACACCTGTCAGGCTTTCCCCCACAATAAAGCCAGAAGCCAGCATGGTGCCAATGGCGGCGTTGGCAGCAGGTTCTGTTTGGTGGTTCTGTGCCCTGCGGGTTTTGGTGTGGTGTTTTAACCCCCAACCCAGAATAGCCCCAACAGCCAACGTGATACTAACAGAGGCAGGAAGATACAGCCCCACCGCCACGCCCAAAGGTGGCAACGCCATATGGCGGCGGCGCAAAAGCTGATCCACCCCCACCAGAACAGCCCCCAGCGCCATGCCAATGGAAAGCATGCTCCAATCCAGCGAGTGCGTAAAAATGCCGTTGGCGATCATGGCAATAAGCGCAGGCTGTGGGGCGGAAAGCGCATGCGTGGGGTCCATGCCGGGGCGGGGTATGGTGCCAGCAAAACCATAGGCTTGGTAAAGCAGGTTCAGCACGGGTGGAATAACCGCAGCCCCCACCACACAGCCTACAATCAGCGCCACTTCCTGCTTCCATGGCGATGCCCCAACAAGCTGCCCGGTTTTAAGATCTTGCAGGTTATCGTTGGAAATGGCCACCGTGGCCGTAATGGCCGAAAGCACCAAAATGGTAAACGCCGTGGCCAGTTTTTGCCCCTCGGCCATCATGCTGGTGGGGGTAAGGCCCAAGGCTTCCAGCGCCAGTATCATCAGGGCGGAAAGCACAGCGCCAATAATGATAATGCCCGATATGGGGGAGGAGGAAGACCCCACAATGCCCGCCATATAGCCACAGGCTGCCGCCATAATAAAACCAAACACAATGCAAAACAGCACAGCAGCGGCCACAACAGGCCAAAACCCCACCGCAACAGGGGCCAGAAAATACGCAAACAGCCCAGCCAGCATGGCGGCGGAAAGCAGCAGCAACAGCCCCATGCTGCGGCCAGACATATCGCGCTCTGTATCGGGCACCAGCGTTTGGCCGCGGCCTGTCAACATGGCGCGCAGGCCACGCAGCACAGGCGGCATAAGTTCCACCAATGTCCAGAGTGAGGCCACGGCAATGGCCCCCGCACCAATAAAGCGCACCTTGTGCAGCCATACATCATGCGCAAAGGCAGCAGGGGCCAGATGTTCCGGGTTGGGCAAATGGGCCGTTAACCACGGTACACCCATGCCCCACGCCAGAATGCAGCCCAGCAGCATGGCCAACCCGCCAGCTATCCCCACCAGATAGCCCGCCCCAACAAGAGCGAGGGAAAGCCCGCCGGAAAACTGAAACACCGCAGCCCCAGCGGTGGCTGTAAGGGTGAGTGTATCGGCCAAAAGCCGCAGCCCAGCACTGGCGAATGAAAAAAGCGTGGCAATAACACCGCCGCCAATAAGGGCGCGCAGCCCGTGGCTATGGCCTTTTTCTGCCCCGGCGCGCAAAATTTCTGCCGCAGCCACGCCCTCTGGGTAAGGCAGGCTGCTTTCTGTAACCAGTGCGCGCCGTAGTGGAATTGTAAACAGCACGCCCAATATGCCCCCGGCGAGTGAAAGCCCCGCCGTTTGCCAGAACGGAAAGTTCTGCCAATACCCCGCCATAACCAACCCCGGAAAGGTGGCAAACACGCAAGAAAGCGTGCCCGCTGCCGAGGCTTGGCTTTGCACCATATTGTTTTCCAAAATGGAGCCACCGCCCAGCATCCGCAGCACAGCCATGGAAATAACCGCAGCGGGAATGGAGGATGCAAACGTAAGCCCAATACGCAGGCCCAGATACACGTTGGAAGCAGTAAAAACGATGGTGATGAGTGCGCCCAGCACAAGCCCGCGCAGGGTGAGTTCTCGGCGGGTGGGGGATGGCGTCATGCTGGGGCCTCGGGCTGCTTGCTTGGTCTGGCTGTGGCAAGGCGGCCCGATGGATGCATGTGCAGGACATGCGTGGCGCATGGGGCTGCCCCGTCTGGTTTGTATATGCTGCAAGCATTACGATGGACGGGGCAGTTTGTCTGTACCGCTGTGGCCCAATGGGCACAAAAGCGAGGGTTAAAAGGTAAGTTCCAAGTTGCTCTGCACGAACGCGCCGGAGGATGCGCCCGCGTTAATCATGGTTTTGGAAGCAAAAATATATTCGCCATCAACGCTTAGCGTAATGTGGCGCGTGGCACGCCACGTAAAGCTGGCCTGCGGCATAGTGGCCGTATAGGCCCCATGTGGGCGCAGGTTATAAAAGGCTGTGCCGCTGGCATAAATGGCATCTTGTTTGCTGTTGCGCCACACCACGGGCACCTTCATCAGCAAGGTGGTGTTGGGGGTGGGGGAAACCGTGGCAATAGGCCCTACATCAATAATGTTGGATTGCCCGATATAGGTGCTGATATCCAGGTAGTAGGCGCTGGGCACGTAGGGTGAAAGAAAGCTGCCCCAACTGCTGCTCTGGCTTTTGTTCATGTTGCCGCCAGAAACATCATCCACCTGAATCCCCACAGCCGGATGCCCCGCCCATTTGGCAAAGCGCCATGAGAGTGTGGCGTTGATGGAATAAGCAGAAACAGGCCGTGTGGGGCCGCTTTTGGCCGCGCGGAATTCTCCCCCCTGCCACATGCCGCCAACAGAAAATTCAACAGGCCCAGCGTTACCCCATACGCGCATGCCCGGCGTATCACGGTGGGTAGAACCCGCAATGCTGCCGCCTGCTGCTGTGGGCAGAGCGCTGCTGGCCAGAATAATGCCGTAGTAAAAGCTATCTACAAACACTTGGCTGTTTTTGCCCAGAAACGAGAACTTGGGCAGCGCGTAGGATGTGTAAGCCCCAAACAGGCGAGATCTCCACCCCACGGTATCATGGAAGGCAATGGGCGGGCTGTTATCTGTTAGGGTTAGATAAAAGCCATCTACGCGAAAGTTCTTCCAAAAGGCATAGCCGCGCAGGCCGTTCCATGAATACGGCAGGGTGGGGTACACGCTTCCTGCCGTAAAATATGGGGGGGCATCCAAAAAGGTCATGCGCCCGGCCATGCCGCCTACGGTGGCGCCCAGCACTTTGCCGCGCACTTCTACAAACGCCTGCTGGGCATCCAGCTTGCTGCGCCAGCGGCCTCCGGCATAGCCATAGTAGTTTACACCTGCGGCTTGCCCGCTCATCAGCTCCCCATACAGGCGGACGTGCTCGCCCAAGTGCAGGTCTGCGCCCAGATTCCAGCGAAAGTTGTTGCGATAGGCAGGATCTTTTTTGGTGGTGCCAAATCCTGCACGCTGATCATAAAAGTTGTGCTGGCGGAAGTTGCCGCTGAAGGACAGGTAGATATCTCCTTCCTGATTGAAGGGAATGTATTTAAGCGCATCCATGGCATCTATGCGGTTGCGCTTGTCCCGCAGGCTGGACCAATCCTCTGCCCACCGCGAAACAGCATAATACCCCACGGTGCCAAACCCTGCGGCAGCTCCGGTATTGGCGTTAAATACCCCCCACGGCCCTTGGTGCAGCAGGGCGGTAGATAAAGGGGAAAGCTCCAAAGATTGCGGCTGACCATATGCTTCTGGTCGGCTGGTGAGCGGGGGCAGCAGGCGTGCATTATCCCAAAACCCCGGCTTGGCGGCAGGTGTGGCAGAGGATGTAACTTCTGCTGGTGCTTCCTTGGCGGGCACAACAGTGGTTGGTGTTGTGCGCACAACGGCAGGTGTGTGTGGGTAATGCAGATGCGCGGCGTTAGGGGCTGTTTCTGCCGCCGTAGCGTAGGGGGCAAGACACACCGCAAATCCGGCGGCAGAGGCTGCAAGCAGAGCGTGCAGGCCAAAGGCAGGCCAATAAACAGGCGTGCGGGCAGGGAGAGCAGGAGAAGAAAAAGCCGGACAGTAAACGGCGGCAATGGCCTGTCCGGGACGAGAAAATCCGGGGTATGCGGTCATGGGCCGGGGTTCGCTTCTTGTTATTTTTTTTGGGAGATATTCTAATAATGAATATCTAATATTTGGATGTTATCACTTCACGCGCTCAGGTCATATCTAAATTGCGTGTGGTGCATTTCTGGCTTGTGTAGCATTTGCGGCTGAAAAGGCGCGCATAGACCGGCTGAAACTGGCAGTATTTCTTGGGTTTTTGTGCCAGCTTCAGGGTTTCATAAAAACTGATTTAAGAAATAAACAAAAAAGTGTTCAGCCATCCAGTCTGTTCAGGCACCGTTGCGCACGGTCAGACAGATGAACATCATGCACATGGGCCACTGCTTGGCGGGCTTGTTGGCGCCATGTGTGGCTCATGCCTATGGGGGAACATACAGCCTGCAAATCTGCCTGTATGGACGTCCCTTGCTTGGTAGCAGCCAGCACAACAGCCGGGTGTTTGGGCAGGGCGGCCTGCATGGTTTTGTAAAGTGTACGCGTTGTGTGCGAATCTGCGGATGGCAAAAGCGCGGGCACAAGGCGCGCGGCATCGGGCTGGCCAGAGGTTACGGCGTGCTGCACATCCGCCCAGCCTTTTTGGCGGGAGAGGGCTTGAGCTGTTTGGGCCGCGCCATCATGTGCCACCATGTTGAGAATATGGGCTGTGCGTTCTGGTTGCATCGGGGGCGGTGGCGCATGTTGCAGGGCAAAAAGGCACATTCCAACAGGCACGCAGGCAGAAAGCATCGGCACAAGAGCACGCAAGAAACGCATGGGCAGATCCTCCTCTAACCAGTAAGTCACATGCACAGCAGAAAGTGGCGGCGGCAGGGCAATGCTGCGGAAAGGTTGCGGCAGCGTGGGTGGTTGTCCTATAGCGGGGCCACAGATCGGAAAGGCGACCGCGCCAGTGCCCGGTTGCTCCACCGTTTTCGGGCGGAGTGGCCCGTGCCTGCGCGGTTTGCCTTATTTTGGCGCAAAGTTATGCCAGCAGGAAAAGAATGACATGAGCGGTTCCATATCTCCTTCAGAAATCACCCGGCTTCAGACAGCTCTGCGCAGGCTGCTGGGTTCCGAAAAGCTGACAATCAACCCCGCACCTCGTGCAGGTATGTCTGTTGAACTGGCAGCAGATGGTGAAGTGATTGGCACCATCCATCGTGATGATGAAGATGGTGATGTGTCCTACGCCGTAAATATTGTGGTGCTGGAAGAAGACCTGCCCGCCGCCAAATAAATCTGGCGCAACGGCTTGCAAGGCCACTTCATACGTAGGCAGGCAGTACGCTGCCGCCTACGGGTGGGTGGCCTTTTTTATAAGGGCCACCCACATATACGCTAGGGTGCAGGCGGGTTAGAGTTCAGGCGTTGGATGGCGCAGCAGAGGCCTGAAGCACTGGAGCCCGCGCCGTGGGGAATTCCACATTGGTAATTTTCCAGCGCCACCCCTGTATCCGCATTTCAATGCGCAGGGGGGTTTCACGCTCATGCCCTGGCAGGGGCACTTCCGCCACAAACTGATCAAGCCGTGCGAACCTTACGGACGCATGAGCCGCCAGAGAAGCGAAGGAAATATTGGGCTGGCTGACAGGCACAGCCGCCGGAATGGCCTGATCTACCAGCATGCCCAGATTGTTTTGCGTTACCGTGGTATCCACTGCGTTGGAAACAGCCGTGGCAGCAAAGGATTCACCAAATTCGGGCAGATCGTCCGATGCAGGTATAAGGTGCAGGCCATTAAGCGTTTGGTGCTTGATGGAGGCATCTAACGCCCCCCAGTTAATCACTTGCCCAAGGGCCGCCATATCGTGGGTGTGCAGGGCAGAACCCACACTCCACAGCGTTACAAAAGGGGAAGCCAGATATACACCCAGTGCCGCTACGGCTGAGGCAACACATATCCCCCGCGCGGTCTGGCGCGGGGTCAGACTGGCTGCTCGGGCAGGCTGCCCGAACTGAGGAAGGGATATCATGTTTGCATTCCTCTTATGTTGATTTTGCAGGTTACTATAACAGAAGCATACCTCTGATGCACACTAACATGTCATGTTTTTGGTGTTATTACAAAAACGTGATTTTTGCCGCAACACGAAGCATGTTGGCTGTTTAACGCCATTCTGACCGATCGGTTCACTGTCTTTTTTACTTTTTTCAGGACGCCCCACCATGATTTCGCAGTTTTCTGAAGACGAGATCCAGCGCTATTCTCGCCACATTCTTTTGCCTGAGGTTGGCGGAATCGGGCAGATGGCGCTGAAAGGGGCTTCCGTGCTGATTATTGGTGCGGGGGGCTTGGGGTCACCCACAGCGCTGTATCTGGCAGCGGCTGGTGTGGGGCGCATCGGGCTGGTGGATGATGATGTGGTGGAGCTTTCCAACCTTCAGCGCCAAATCCTGCATGCCACGGCTGATGTGGGGCGTAGGAAAATAGATTCCGCCCGCGCCACGCTAGAGGCGCTTAACCCCGGTATTGTAGTAGAAACATACCCCCAGCGGCTGGATGCCACCACGGCGGAAGGGCTGATAAGCCAGTACGATCTGGTGTGTGATGGGTGCGATAACTTTGCCACCCGTTACGTGGTAAACGCTGCCTGCGTAAAAACCCGCAAAGTGCTTGTTTCTGCCGCCGTGCAGCGGTTTGAGGGCCAGCTTTCCACTTTTCGCCCGTGGTGTGGCGGCCCGTGTTACCATTGCCTTTACCCACAAACCGATGGTGAAGCCTCTGGCCTGAGCTGTGGTGAGGCCGGGGTATTTGGGGCCGTAACGGGTGTTATGGGCACGTTGCAAGCCACAGAAGCCCTGAAGGAGCTTTTGAACATAGGGCAAAGCATGGCCGGGCGTTTGCTTATGTGGGATGCCCTGCGCACCCGCTTTACCACCATTATGCTGGAGGCAGACCCCAACTGCCCTGTTTGCGGCGGCATGGGGGTGGAGCAGGCCTGCACGCCCCAGCAACAGGCTACACCTTCAGCCGGGTAAATCGGCGCACCGGCACACATGCTTGCGACTCCTGATACCACGTGCATGCGTGGCACGTTACAGCGGCAAAAAACACAGGCCTGACACACTGGGGCTGCACCAGCATGGCATGTTGGGCATAGGGCGTGTATGCAGGGCATGTCTGGCGGGAATGTAAGGTTTGTCTTAGATTTGCCGCAGCTTTGGCAGGGCAGGGTATGCCACCTTATCTGCCTTCGCGCATGGGATAAGAAGCGATGCCTCTTGCCCCGGCGCGTCTCTCTTGGCAGGGATGCAGGCATGATGTTCACACGCTCTTCTATTTTCCGGCTTCACCTGCTGGCCTGTGCGGCAGGCTGTGCCGTGGCTTTTGCCAGTGTTCCCACGGTTTCTGCCCATGCGGCAGAGCAGAAAAAAACCACGGCGCACAGCCACCACGCTCATCATGCCGGAGCCACGCATGAGGGTGCTTCTGCCAAAGCCGGAAAAAAGGTTTCCGCCAAGTCAGACAGCGCCGATGCTAAGGCCGAACACGCTAAAAAGAGCAAGCATCATAAAAAGCACCATGCCGCAGGGCACGAGGCCGCGCACACGGCGGCCGCCAAGCACCACCCCGCCGCCACGGTTGCTGCCGGTGCCGCAGTGGGGGCGGGTGCCGTAGCCGCTGGCACTGCCGCAGCAGATGCCGCAAACCCGGCCACACCTCCGGCAGATGCCGCGCCAGAACCCCCAAAAGGCACCGTAACGGGCCTGCCGCTGCCACGTTATGCGGCATTGCGGGCGGATGAAGTGAACATGCGTGCCGGGCCGGGGCAGCGCTTCCCCATTATCTGGGTGTATCATCGCCGTGGGATGCCAATGCGTATCGAGCGTGAATTTGATGTGTGGCGTTTGGTAGAAGACCCCACAGGCCAGAAAGGCTGGATGCAGCAGGCCACCCTTGCGGGCGGGCGAGATTTTCTGGTGCCGGGTGAACCACCGGGGGATGATACCCCTATTGCCCCCAAGCTAGACAAGAATGGTGAAAAAATTCCCGCATCCGGCCACATGGATACGCGCGTTGTAGAAACAGTGCCCACGTTGGATGATACCAAAAGCATTGCGGGTGCCGTTATGCTCCGCGCAAGTGCCAGCGATGATGCCCCCGTTGTAGCGGTGCTGAAACCCGGTGCGGTAGGCTCTGTTAAAGAATGTGCGGCGGGGTCTGCGTGGTGCAGGGTTTCCGTCAAACAGTATAATGGCTGGGTGCCGCGTAAGGCCATCTGGGGTGTAGATGCTGATGAGGCCGTGAACCCCTCCTGAAAGACCCCGGCGGACTAGAAGGAGAAACAGACATGGCTGAATCCACACAACAGGGTGCGGGTGCAGAACAGGCGCAAACATGCCGTACTAAAATTGTGGCCACACTCGGCCCGGCTTCTTCAGATTATGCAACCATCCGCGATCTGGCTTTGGCCGGGGCGGATGTGTTCCGCTTTAACTTTTCTCACGGCACGCATGAAGATCATGCCGCCCGCCATGCCATTGTGCGGCAGGTAGAGGCAGAATTGGGCACTCCCATTGGTATTCTGGCTGATATGCAGGGACCAAAGCTGCGTGTGGGCCGTTTTGCCGCAGGCCGTGTAACCCTACAGCCCGGTGCGGCCTTTCGGTTTGATCTGTCTGACACACCGGGGGATGAACACCGCGTTAATCTGCCACACCCAGAAATTATCAGTGCCGTGCGCCCCGGCAGCCGCCTGCTGATGGATGATGGCAAGCTGGCTGTTGTGGTGGAAAAGGTAGGGCCAGACTGGATAGAAACGCGGGTGGATGTAGGTGGCCCGCTTTCTGACCATAAAGGTGTGAACGTGCCGGATGTGGCGCTGCCTATTCCCGCTCTTACAGAAAAAGACCGCAAGGATCTGGCTTTTGCGTTGGATCTGGGGGTGGATTACGTGGCTCTCTCCTTTGTGCAGCGGGCCGAGGATGTGGCGCAGGCCCGCGCGCTGGTGGGTGAACGCGCCGCCGTGCTGGTTAAGCTGGAAAAACCGCAGGCCGTTGAAAATCTGGATGCCATTCTGGCGCTGTCTGATGCGGTGATGGTAGCGCGTGGAGATTTGGGCGTTGAACTCCCGCCCGAAACCGTGCCGCTGGTGCAAAAGCGCATTATTCGTGCGGCCCGCAGGCTGGGCAAACCCGTTGTGGTGGCCACCCAGATGTTGGAAAGCATGATTTCCGCCCCAACCCCCACGCGGGCCGAGGCATCGGATGTGGCAACCGCCGTGTTTGATGGTGCAGATGCGGTGATGCTTTCTGCCGAATCTGCGGCGGGCAAATATCCGCGTGAGGCTGTGCGGATTATGAACCGTATTTTATGGCGGGTGGAAGAAGATGCCGGTTGGCAGGCCCACATGGCCGCCGCCCGTCTGGCCCCAGAAGATTATGTGGCCGATGCCATTGCCAGCGCCGTGCAGCAAGTGGCGGATACGCTCAAGGCTCCGGCCATTGTGGCCTATACGCACCGTGGCCCCACGGCGCTGCGTATTGCGCGTGAACGGCCCACATGCCCCATTCTGGGTATTACCCCCACGCATACATCTGCCCGGCGCTTGGCGTTGGTGTGGGGCGTGCGGGCCTTTGTAAGCGCGCCGCATAAACCCACAACCACGGTGGAAGATGTGGTGGAAGCAGCGCTGGATGTCGTGAACCGTGCTGGCATAGGGCAGGAAGGTGATTCCGTCGTGATAGCCGCTGGCGTGCCCTTTGGCGTAAGCGGTTCTACCAACCTTTTGCGTGTGGCGCGTATTGGTTGAAACCCGTGTAGGGCAAAGGGTTTGCAATGGCCCTTTGCCTTTGCACAAAGGGGTTGCCACAGCAAAGGGGTGACAGTGCAGGGCCAAGGCAGTATGCACCCGCTCCATACGGCAAAGATTGTCCGGTAAACGCAGGAGGCATAATGGCACCCCCACGTAGCAGGCTGGCAAGACGTGCAATGCTTAAAGGCATAACCGCGCTTTCTGCAACCGTGGCGGCCCCGGTGCTGGCCCGTGGGGCGGATGAGATTTTGCCCGATACTGTGCGCCCGCCCGATGTTACCACCAATCCACCACGCCAATGGGGGGCAAATGCTCCTCCCGTTTACACGCCAGACCCCGATGTGCTGGTGATTGATCGCTCCTTTCGGGATCTGTTGTACGGCAATGCTGGCCTGCATCGGGTATGGAATAAAGGCACATGGCTGGAAGGGCCTGCGTGGTCCTCTCAAGGGCGGTATCTGCTGTTCAGCGATGTGGTGACAAGCCAGCAGTACCGCTATTTGTGGGAAACGGGAGAGGTAACGGTTTTCCGCCCGGAATCCTACCACGCTAACGGCAACACGTTTGATTATCAGGGCCGCCAGATTACGTGCGAGCATTTTTTGCGCCGCGTGATTAGGTGGGAACATGATGGGTCTGCCCATGTGGTGGCAGATAAGTTTGAGGGCCACTCCCTCAACTCCCCCAATGATGTGATAGCCCACCCAGATGGCAGCATCTGGTTTACCGATCCGGGGTATGGAGACAACGTGGCCGAGGGCCATGCCGACATGCCGGGTGGTGAGGCCAACCCAGATGGGCATATCCGCTGGAAAATAGGGGAAGAACTTATTGGAACATTGGGTGGCACGCGGCGGCAGGCCGATCATACCTTCCGTGTAGATGCAATGGGCCACCTTGATGTGGTGCTTACGCAGGCACAGTTGCCCAACCCCAATGGCTTGTGCTTCTCGCCCGATTTTTCACGGCTTTATGTTGTTTCCTCTGGCAAGCAGCCGGGCGGGCATGGGCATGATGGAGATCAGGCCGTGCATGTGTTTGATCTGCACAAGGAAGAACTGCCACTTTCCAACCCGCGCCTGTTTACCAACATGCGTTTTGAAGGCGTGCAGATGGGGCCAGATGGCATGAAGGCCGATGTGCATGGCAATATCTGGTGCGGCGTTAGCGGGCCGGTGGGGCTGTGCGGGGTGTTTGTGTTCAACCCCGAAGGGCACCTTATTGGCCGTATTCGCCTACCGCAAAGCGTTTCTAACCTTACGTTTGGCGGCCCCAAGCGGGATTGGCTGTTTATGTGCGCGGGGGATTCGCTCTATCGCTTGCAGGTGAACACCCAAGGCGCAGCCCCAGCCTGAGAAAACAGAGGGGTTAAGCGCTTTTTTTCAGCAGTAAGGGCAGCAGGCCAAACAGCGCGCAGGCAGCGGCGGCAAACCATGCCAAGCCATCTGGCGTTATCGCCATGGAACTGGCCGCCAGCGCAGGCCCAACAAACGCCCCCGCGCCCCATGCCAGGGAACTGAGGGTGTAAATGGCTATCAGATCGCCCCCTTTATAGCGGTCTCCCACCACAGACATGGCTACTGTGTAAATACTGGCAAACACGCCATCCCAAGCAAACAGCAGCACATGGGCAAACCCAATGTGGTGAATGGCGACCGGCCACAACAACGCGCCCCCCGCAGCCAACCCGGCTAATGAGACCAGAAGCCAGCGGCGGCTTGTGCGGTCTCCTATCCAACCAATGGGAATCTGAAACGCCGTGGCCCCCAGCAGCATGATGCTCAGCAACAGTGTGGCCGCATGTTCTGACCACCCGGAGTGCATGGCGTAGAGGGCCAGAAAAGAGGTGGCTGCCGAATCCAGCATGGCAATCAGCAACGTGGCGGCAATGACTATGGGGGCCAAAGGCAGGTAGCGCAGCAGGCTGGGGCGTTGCGGGGGTGTAAGCTGCGGATGTGGCAGCCACGGCGCGGCAACCAAACAGGTGGTAACCAAAAGGGCAATACTGGCGCAGGCAAAGGGCAGGGCGCTGGTGCGGCCCGTTACCGTTAGCAAGGCAGGGCCTGCGGCAATGCCAACGGAAAGCAGCGTGCTGTAAAGCCCCATCACGCGGCCTCTGGCGTGGTCTGGCGTAATCTGGTTCAGCCAGCTTTCAGAAAGCACCAGAATAATCTCGCACGCAGCCCCCAGCACGGCGCGCAGGCCAAACCACACCCAGATGGACGGCAACAGCGGAAAAAGGGCCAGCGTGGCCGCGCCTGTTAGCAAAGCCAGCGTAACAGCCCGTTTGGGGCCTAAAGCCATGCTGATGCGCGGAATAAACGGTGCAATGGCCAAGGAGCCGATAGCGTGCATCATGGTGTTGGCGGCAATCATGCCGGTGCCAAACCCCAGATCCACCATTTCCAGCGTAAACAGGGGCGCACCCAGCCCCATAACCAGCCCAAACATTAGCCCTACAACAGTAAGGGAAAGAGTAGGGGCGGCGCTGACAATAGAGCGCGCAGGAGGGTGAAGCAGCATAGGCTGGCTTGTAGCGGGTTGCGTGCGCCGGAGCCAGCCTTCACACCCTTAGGCGTGCGCGTATTTAGAACAGTTTATTGATAAGTGTGTTGCCAATGCCAAAACCCGCGCCAGATGCCAAGGAATGCGCAAAGCCGGAGTTAATGACATCATCCAGCACATTTTCTACTTCCGGCTTAACGGAACTTAGGGCGGAGGGCTGCGGCGGGGCCACATTCTGCTGCACCTGCGTGGCAAGGGCCGTGTGCAAAGCCTGAAGCAAATTGATAATCTGAGATTGCTCATCCCGCAGGGAAAGGGCCAGTTCTTTCAGATCCAGCAACCATTCACGCGCCTGCATATCCCCGCCATCGGCAGCGGTTTGCATTTTGCCGCACAGTGTTTGCAGGGCGGTGGCAGATTGTTGGGCCTGTGCCTGAAACTGGTTGTAAGTTTGATCTATGGCCTGAATATCCATGCTAAAAACCCTTTCAATATAATGTGTTCCAAGGCCGGAAGCACACCACCATAAGGGGGTAAATGCAAGCTGTGCGGCCCTTGTGCGGCCACCCCCGGTGGCAGCCATGATACGCACTGGTGAGGATTTTGCGTGCATTCCTGCGCGCGGGCGGCTATTTGTCTGCCCAAGCAAACACTAGCAAAGCCATCCTCCACCCTTTCAGGCAGAAAGCGGTGGCGTGGCCCGCAGGGAATATCAGGCCTTTACATGGATATCCGCAATATCGCCATCATTGCCCACGTTGACCACGGCAAGACGACTCTGGTTGACGAACTGCTCAAGCAGTCGGGTTCGTTCCGCGAAAACCAGCACGTTGCCGAACGCGCAATGGACAGCAACGATCTGGAACGCGAACGTGGCATTACCATTCTTGCCAAGTGCACTTCCGTTGTCTGGAACAATACCCGTATCAACATTATTGATACACCCGGACACGCCGACTTCGGCGGGGAAGTGGAACGTATTCTGAGCATGGTGGATGGCGCCATTGTGCTGGTGGACTCCGCCGAAGGTGCGCTGCCGCAAACCAAGTTTGTGGTTGGCAAGGCACTGGCCCGTGGCCTGAAGCCCATTGTGGTTGTGAACAAGATTGACCGTGGCGATGCCCGCCCCGATGAAGTGCACAACGAAATTTTTGATCTGTTTGCAGCCCTTGGCGCAAATGATGAACAGCTTGACTTCCCGATGCTGTTTGCTTCTGGCCGTCAGGGCTGGGCAGATGAAACGCTGGACGGTGCACGTAAAGATCTGAGCCCGATGTTCGAGCTGATCCTGCGCCATGTGCCAGCCCCGAATCTGGACAAAAACAAGCCCTTCGCCATGACAGCCACAATTCTGGAAAGTGATAACTTTCTGGGCCGCGTGCTGACAGGCCGTGTGGAACAGGGCCGCGCCAAGGTGAACATGCCTGTTAAGGTGCTGCGGGCCGATGGCTCCGTGGTGGAAACAGGCCGCCTGACCAAGCTGCTTTCCTTCCGTGGTCTGGACCGCGTGGGTGTGGAAGAAGTGGAAGCAGGGGACATTGTGGCCGTGGCTGGTTTGTCCGAAGCCACTATTCCAGACACCATTGCTGCTCCGGAAGTAGATGCCCCGCTGGAAGCTATTCCGGTTGATCCGCCAACACTGTCCATGACCTTCCGCCTGAATGATGGCCCACTGGGTGGCCGTGAAGGTAAGAAGGTAACGTCTCGCCAGATTCGTGACCGCCTGTTCAAGGAAATCGAAAGCAATATTGCTATTCGCGTCACAGACAGCCCGGAAAGTGAAGCGTTTGAAGTGGCTGGCCGTGGCGAACTTCAGCTTGGTGTGCTGATTGAAACCATGCGCCGTGAAGGCTTTGAGCTGACAATCGGCCGCCCGCGCGTGCTGTTCCGCACCAATGAAGAAACGGGTGAGCGCGAAGAGCCTTACGAAGAAGTGACCATTGATGTGGACGAACCCTATTCCGGCGTTGTGGTGGAAAAGATGTCTCTCCGCAAAGGCCAGATGCAGGACATGCGCCCCTCTGGTGGTGACAAGGTGCGCCTGACGTTTATCATCCCATCCCGCGGGCTGATCGGCTATCATGGTGAGTTCCTGACCGACACGCGCGGCACGGGTATTATGAACCGTCTGTATTCCCACTACGGGCCTTATGCAGGCACCGTGGAAGGCCGCCGCAACGGGTCTCTGATCTCTGCGGAAAACGGGGCAACCACCCAGTATTCCCTGTTCTCATTGCAGGATCGTGGCACGCTGTTCGTAGATGCGGGTGAAACGGTTTATCAGGGCATGATCATTGGCGAGCATTCGCGTGAGAATGATCTGGAAGTAAACCCGATCCGTGAAAAGAAGCTGACCAACATGCGTGCTGCCGGTAAGGACGAAGCCCTGCTGCTGACCCCGCCGCGCCGTATGTCTTTGGAACAGGCAATTGCTTACATTGAAGACGATGAACTGGTGGAAGTAACGCCATCTGCCATCCGTCTGCGTAAGCGGTATCTGGACCCGAACGAACGCAAGAAGCGCGGCAAAAAAGCAGACTGATTCTGTAACTTGTGGGCTGCCCAGCGTTTGGGCAGCCTGTAAGTGTGGCGCGTTTGTGGTGTGGGCGTATTTTTTTCGGTTACATCATTTTGTCACATACAGAGCGTTTAAAGTGCGTTTTCCTATAAAAACCGCCTGTTACCGGGCGGTTTTTTAGGTTTTGCCAGCGCCAATATGGCTGGTTTGCGGCTGTCAAGTGGCGGGGCGATGATATGTGCAAAGATTGCACAAATTTTAGCTCAAGACGCTATGCTTCTGCCGTGATAACAATCAACACATAAACCGGTCTATGTGCTGGATGCGGGGTTGTCCTGCATGAGGCGGATTGGACCACAGGTTTTTGGAGATATTCTATGATTTCTCGTCGTCTGCTTGCGGCTCTGTCCACCGTTGCCCTGCTGGGTGTTGCTGCTCCTTCCTTCGCTCAGGAAGCTGCTCCTCCGGCTCCGGCTGCTGCCGCCGCCCCAGAAGCTGGCGCTCCGGCCCCAGAAGGTGCTGCTCCGGCTGCTGAAGAAGCTGGTAAAACAACCGAAGAAGGCAAAGGTGCAGCTGCTCATAAGGGCAAGCACAAAGGCCACAAAGGCAAGCACAAAGGTGGCAAGCACCACGGCAAAAAGAAGGCCGCAACTGCTGACTCTTCTTCTTCCGAATCTGCTCAGTAATCACCCGGTAGAAAGGGGCACTGCGTTACAGGCGTGGTGCACCCTGCCTGCTGTGGCGTAAAGCTGCGGAATACAAAAAGGCCGCTGGTGGTATCTGCCACCGCGGCCTTTTTTGTGTGCTATGCAAAGGGTGTTTTTTAGGAATGGGCTAGATTATCAGCATGGTGTGCAGGCAGCTTTATGGGGGCCAGCCCATGCGTATTCAGCTTGCTGCCATCGGGGTTTGCGCTGCAGCGGCCATAAGCGCGGTGTGCGCTTAGTTATACCGGCTGATGGAAAGATCCAGCGCCGGAATATCGGGCTTTTTGCCATGCACAAGGTCTGCAATCAGGCGGCCAGAACCACAGGCCATTGTCCAGCCCAGCGTACCGTGGCCGGTGTTGAGCCACAGGTTTTTAAAATTGGGCACAGGGCCAATAACGGGGGTGCCATCTGGCGTGCAGGGGCGCAGGCCTGTCCAATATGTTGCGGCGGAAAGATCTCCCCCACCAAACAGTTCTGAAAAAGAAAGTTCCAGAGTTTCACGCCGGTCTGGGCTGAGCTTCTGGCTGTAACCCGTTAGCTCCGCCGTGCCACCTACCCGGATACGGTTGCCAAGCCGCGTAATGGCCAGCTTGTAAGATGTATCATTCACGGTGGACATGGGGGCGTGGGTTTCATCCGTAAGGGGCAGGGTAAGGGAATAGCCTTTTACGGGGTAAACCGGCAGATGCACGCGCAACGGGTGCAGCAGCAGCGGGCTATAGCTGCCCATGGCCACAATATAGGCATCGGCCCGGAAGTGCCCAGCACTGGTGCGTACAGACATAATTTTGTCCGCTGCGGCATCCAGCCCCAAAATGGTGGTGTTATACACAAATTTCACCCCCTTGGCCTCCGCCATGCGGGCCAATCTTTGGGTAAAAACATGCGCATCGCCCGATTCATCACCGGGCAGGAACAGCCCACCCGTGAGCAGATGTTTGGCATGGGCAAGGCCGGGTTCGTGCTCCAGAACCTGATCCACCGCCAAAAGCTGGTGCGGAATGTTGGCTTCTGCCAGCAGGCGCATATCGTGCTGGGCGGTATCTATTTGTTTGTTGGTGCGGAAAAGCTGGATCAGCCCGCGCTGTCTGTCATCATACGTAATGCCGGTTTCTGCACGCAGGGCATCCAGACAATCGCGGCTGTATTCGGCAATGCGCAACATGCGGGATTTGTTGATGTCATACGCATGGGCGTTACAGTTTTTTAAAAGCTGTTCCATCCAGCGCAGCATGGCCAGATCAAACCGTTTGCGAATAACCAGCGGGCTGGTTTTGGGGTGCAGCATCCACTTGGCGGCCTGAAGTGGCAGGCTGGGAGAAGCCCAAGGTGTGGAATACCCCGGTGAAACCTGCCCCGCATTTGCAAACGATGTTTCAAGCGCTGAGGCGGGCTGGCGGTCTATAACCGTGACTTCATGCCCAAGGCTGGCCAGATACCAGGCCGATGTCACCCCGATAACGCCAGCGCCGAGAATGATGACTTGCACGGTTTTATCCTTACAAAAAAGGTAAATAGATCAGGCGGGCACCATAGCTTGCTGCGCCCCACCACGCCAGAACCTGTAAGGAAACGGCCATGGCGCACACTGTAAGGAGGTATGCGTAAGTGGGGCTGAGCAAAAATGATTTAAAAAACGGCGGCATGTTGCGCCCAGTTTGAGCCATGTCGCCATAAGGATGTTGGTTTTAGGCAGGCACGCCTTTGCTGGTGGAATATTCAAAGTGCAGTGCCTGATCCGGGTTTACAATGGGGTAAATGGCATGGGCGGCCATGGCGGCTTCGCTAAACCCTTGCAAAATCAGCTTGAGCTTGCCGGGGTAGGTGGCCACATCGCCTACGGCAAACACGCCCGGCAGGCTGGTTTCACAACTGGAAGGTGTGACGGGAATAGTCGAGCGCATGGTATCCATTCCCCACCGCGCCACAGGCCCCAGATCTGTTGCCAGCCCAAAGAAAGGCAGCAGCACATCGGCTTCCAGCATACGGGTGGCCCCATCCAGGTCTGCTACTTCTACACCTTTTAGCGCGCCATTCTGGCCGTGCAGGGCATGAAGCTGATAGGGCACAACCTTTTCAATCTGCCCGGCAGCTACAGCCTCTTCCAACTGGCGCAGGCTTTCTGGCGCACCCCGGAACCTGTCCCGCCGATGCACGAGGTAGAGCTTTTCGGCGTTGTCTTTTAAGGAAAGCGCCCAATCCAGCGCGGAATCGCCGCCGCCTGCAATAACAATACGGCGGCCTGCAAAATCGGCTTTGCGGCGTACATAATATTGCACGGCCCCGGTATCTTCAAACGCTTCCAAACCATCCAGCGGCGGACGGTTGGGGCCAAATGCCCCCGCACCAGCGGCAATAATAATGGCCTTGGCTTTTAGCGTGGTGCCTTGGTTGGTACCCAGTGTAAAGTTGCCCCGGTTGCCTGTAAGGCTTTCTACCCGGTGTTTTAGCAGGCGTGGGATGTTAAACGGGGCAATCTGTTCTTCCAGCCGGGCAATAAGCTGCGCGCCTTCTACAGCGGGGCAGGCGGGAATATCGTAAATTGGCTTTTCCGGATACAGGGCCGCGCATTGGCCGCCTACTTCTGGCAGCACATCAATCAATACACAGTTCAGCCGCAGCATGGCGCACTGAAAAGCGGCAAAAAGCCCGGCTGGGCCAGCGCCAATTATGGCTACGTCTGTTTCTGCTGGCGTATCAGTCATGGCGTGGCGTGATGCTCCCTTATCTGGTTACATTAAAATACAGTTTCTGTTTTGCGCCAGCACGGGCTGGTGCGCAATGGCCTAGAATAAGCAACACCCCGAAGCAAAAAATTGCTTCGGGGTACGCAGACATGACAAAACAATAAAGATGTGCGGCAGAAAGCTTAGCCTTTGGTTAAAGCCTGCTTGAGTTTTTCATCCAGCACATCAAGGAAAGGCTGCGTGTCCAGCCATTTGGTGCCGTTGCCAACCAACAGTGCCAGATCCTTGGTCATCTGCCCGCCTTCAACCGTATCCACGCACACTTTTTCCAGCGTATCGGCAAAGTGCGCAACGTCTGGCGTATCATCAAAGCGGCCGCGATAAGCTAACCCGCGTGTCCATGCAAAAATGGAGGCAATGGGGTTGGTGCTGGTGGGCTTGCCTTTCTGATGCTCACGGTAATGGCGCGTTACGGTGCCATGCGCGGCTTCGGATTCCACCACATCGCCCGTGGGGTTCAGCAGCACGGATGTCATCAGCCCAAGGCTGCCAAAGCCTTGTGCCACAATGTCACTTTCCACATCACCATCGTAGTTTTTGCAGGCCCATACATAACCGCCCGGCCATTTAAGGGCGCTGGCCACCATGTCATCAATCAGGCGGTGTTCGTAGGTGAGGCCCAGCTTTTCAAACTCGGCCTTGAATTCCTTTTCGTACACTTCCTGAAACACATCCTTGAACATGCCATCATAGGCTTTCAGGATGGTGTTTTTGGTGGACAGATACACTGGCAGCTTGCGGTCTCGCCCATAAGCGAGAGAGGCACGGGCAAACCCTTCAATAGAGGCACGGGTATTGTGCATGCCCAGCGCCACACCGGGGCCTTTGAAGTTATGCACATCCAGCGTAATGGGCGCACCGCCATCTTCGGGAATGTAGTTGAGCGTCACCTTGCCTGGGCCGGGAATTTTGGTTTCCGCAGCGCGATAGATATCCCCATAGGCATGGCGGCCGATCACGATTGGCTTTGTCCAGTGCGGCACAAGGCGCGGTACATTGGAGCAGATAATGGGTTCACGGAAGATGGTGCCATCCAGAATGTTGCGGATGGTGCCGTTGGGTGAACGCCACATTTTTTTCAGCCCAAATTCCTTCACCCGTGCTTCATCCGGGGTGATGGTGGCGCATTTTACGGCCACGCCGTAGCGCTTGGTGGCTTCTGCGGCTTCTACGGTTACCTTGTCATCCGTGGCATCGCGGTTTTCTATGCCCAGATCGTAATATTTCAGGTCAATATCCAGATAGGGCAGAATCAGGCGCTCACGAATGAAGTGCCAGATGATACGGGTCATTTCATCCCCGTCCATTTCCACCACCGGGTTCTTGACCTTGATTTTAGCCATAATACTGCATCCGATTCGAAGAGTGTCTTGCATTCGTTGCGCGCAGATGCGGAATACGCATAGGCATCATGCAGTGCGCGAATTGAGACCATAAGCGGGGATGCAACACAGCGCTGTTCACGATCAGGACAGAACTGCCGCTATCAGGCGCAATGGCGCTTATGCGCGGGCCAAAATCTTTGTTTTTTGCGGGGTAGGCCCTGTTATCACAAACATGTCAGGGTTGGGATGGCGGATTATCCCATACCGCTCAAGAGGTGCCCGCGCGGGAGATGTTATGCTAACTATGTGCATCATTAAGGAAAATGGCTGGCCGCCTGTATGCAAGTGTCAGCCAAAATCATGATTCCGCATATGGAACGGGCAGCCGGGGTAAGCTGAGGCATGTTTTCTTTTATATCATTTCACGGGCACATTCTGGCACATCGTGATTTTTATCTTATGGGTATTCCGGTTGCACAGGCCGTTTCTCCGCAGTGGAACGTGGTTCAGTTATCGGCTGATGGAAACAGCCTGCTTGGGTTTGCAGATATCCGGCCTCAGGTTGAACAAAGTGGCGAAGCAAAAGGTCTGGTAAGTTTAAAAAATGGTACGCAGTTTATGTGGAACCAACCAGATGGCTTGTTGGGTTGGGTGCCCCATAACCAGAATTGGGAGCGTTTTGCACCAGTGCTCAGCCAGCATGTGCCATTGCTGGCCCGTTTGGCGCAGGGGAAATGGCTGATTGCGGGCAAGCAGACCGCCGAGCGGGTTTCGTTTTCTTATTTCAAGCTGTGCCTTGGCGAGCATAATTGGGATTTGCGTACGCTTTTCCTGCGTGAAAAAGGTGATGCCATTATTATTTCCGATGGGCGGGAACCGGAAAGTGTTCTGCAACCAAGCCCATTGCCTGTGCAAAAAACTTTTATGGTGGCGTTGGCGGCGCAGATAAAGGCAATGGGTGAAAGCCCATTTGTGCAAGCCGCACAGGCCGCCCGCCAACGTTTGCTTGTAGCCCCAGAAGATTCAGGCTGTTTGTTGGATCTGGCAAAAAATTGCGCCAAAATTGGGCAATTCGGCTTGGCGCGCACGGCGGTATTGTGCGCCGCGTTGCAGGATTTCCGGCCAGATTTATATCTCTTTTCTGCTATTCTGGCATTGCGGGAAGGTGAGACCCAGCAGGCCGCAGATTTAGCCAATCTGGCGCTGAAAGGCCGGTTTGGTGATGCCCCCATACCCGAACAGCTCACACATCTGGTACAGCGGACAGCACAGGGAGAGGCTGCGTTGCTTTTGCTGCCTTCTGCCTTGAAGGAACTGCCGGATACAGAAGAGTTTGACCCCGCCTTTAACTTTTTAATGGTGCCTTTGCCTGCTTCTATGCTGCGGGCAGAAGATGTGCGGCAGGCGTATTCATATCAGTTTGAGCAAGTGGCTTCTGCCAGCACGCAGGAAGAGCGGCTGCAACTGGTACAGGCCGATCAAGCCCAGAACAGGGCGCAATACTGGAACCAAGTTGTGGCAGGCCATTACGCATGGCTCAATCAGGATCGGGCCAGCGCAGACCCACATTACGTTACGGCCCGCAAGCTTTCCAAAGATTCCGGTATCAAGGCTGTTGATTACAATTGCGGTGTTTACATATGGTTGCCAGAAGCCGCCGCATATAACCTGCATGAACAACAGGTAACAGACCAGTTGGGCATTGCGGGCTGGAGCTGGCATTCCAGTGTGGCGCCCGGCCGGGCAGAGCCAGATGCCCCAGATGCCTGTTTGGTTTTTGGGTGCGATAGTGCGTATTTCCGCTTTGTGCCCAAGCTTGTCATGTCTTTAATGCGGGTGTGTCAGGCTCATCCAGAACAGGGGCGCTTCCGCCTTTGTTTAGGGGTGGATCGGGCAACGGATGAGCAGTTGACCTTGATGCGGGATCTGGTGGCCTTTTTCTCGGAAAAAGACAGGGGGATGGATGTCTCCTTCACGCATGGGCAGCTTAACCATGCGAACAAGGCCGCCTATACGTGCATCCGTTACCTTATGCTGCCGCATATTGTGGGCCAGTGGCATTGCCCAGTGCTGACAGCGGATTGTGATGGCTACTTCCCGCACGATTTCCCTGCTTTGTGGCAGGAACTCAAATCCGGTTCGGATTACGGGTTCCGGCTGTATGCGTATAATCATGAAGGCAAACAGATAGCCGGAGAACCGTGGGGCTTTGGTGCGGGCCTGTCCTATTTTGGGGAAACGGAACTTCTGCCCCAGATCGGGCGGTATCTGCACAATTATGTTCAGCGGACATATAGCCCGGAAAATCCAAGCAACTGGTGCATTGATCAGTGTGCACTGGCACAGGCTTATTCTCGCTTTGTTGCACCACGTTGGAATGACTTGCGGATACGCTTTATGGATGAGGGCACATCCCTAATGGTGATGCCACACCATGTAGGTGGCAAGGATGCGCTGCTGGAACATGATGGCGCTGTTTTAGAACAGGATCTGCGCCAGTTTATGCAGGACAACGCTTAATTAGGGTGTTTTGGCAAAAGCCGGTCAGCTTGGTCTGATCGGCTTTTTTGTTCGGGGTTTAATTGCAAGGAAATATCTGCGGCAGAACCTTCAGCCGGTTGTAGCAGGTGCAAGCCAGCAGAGTAGTTGCACAGATGCAAGCATAAGGCGGCAGCGTGCACGCAGTATGGTACTGTGCGTAAGGTATTTTGAATTTCAAGGGAAAAATGCTGGGGCGAACGACGGGGCTTGAACCCGCGACCACCGGTACCACAAACCGGCGCTCTACCAGCTGAGCTACGTCCGCCGCACAGCAAGCGGACGTTTAGAGAAAACTGCGTCGTTCGTCAATCACTTCTGGCGTTTTTATATAGAAAAATCAGCTCTGGCGGCTTTTCCATTGTTCCAGACGGGCCACAGCCTCAATCAGCACCTCCTCACGCTTGCAAAAGGCAAAGCGAATCAGGTTGCGCGGGGGCGTGCCACTTTGCGCATCATAAAAAGCAGAGGCGGGAATGGTGGTGACACCGGCCTGTTCTGTGAGCAGGCGGCTGAAGGCCATGTCATCCAACCCGTTTGCCAGCGGGGTAATATCCGCCATCACAAAGTAGCTGCCTTGGCAGGGCAGTACGCCAAAGCCCACCCGCGCCAGCCCGGCAGAAAGGATCTGGCGTTTTGTATCCATCTCCTGCGCCAGTTGGGTAAAGTAGGCGGTATCCTTGTTCAGCCCAAAGGCCACGGCACGTTGCAGGTTGGGGGCTGTGGCAAACACAAGGTTCTGGTGCGCTTTGGCCACCACCGCAGCCAGCGGGGCAGGGGCGGTAACGTAACCCACCTTCCACCCGGTAAAGGAAAAGCTTTTGCCTGCGCTGCCAATACGAATGCACCGCTCGTGCATGCCCGGTAGGGCCATAAGCGAGAGATGCGGCACATCAAACACAAGGTGCTCATACACCTCATCGCAAATGGCGTAGGTATCGTGCTGGCGCATAAGGTCGGCAATAAAGGCCAGCTCCTCAGCGTTAAACACCTTGCCGGTGGGGTTCATGGGGGTGTTTAGCACAATGGCTTTGGTGCGGGGGCTAAAGGCGTTTTTTAAGGCCTCTTGCGGGAGCGCCCAATCTGGCGCTTCCAGCCGTACAAGGCGCGGAATGCCGCCAAGCTGGCGCACAACAGGCAGGTAGGTATCGTAAAGCGGTTCTATCAGCACCACTTCATCGCCCGGTTCTATCAGCGCCATAAAGGATGCCGCCAGGGCCTCGGTAGCGCCAGATGTCACCACCACTTCCGATTCGGCATTTACAGAAATGTTCTGGAATCGGGCGGAGGCATCCGCAACGGCGGCGCGCAGTTCTGGCAGGCCTGTAAGGGGCGCATACTGGTTGCGCCCATCCAGTAAGGCATTTGCGGCCAGTTGCACCATGTCTTGCGGGCCTTCCGTATCAGGAAAACCCTGCCCAAGATTGATGGCGTTATGCTTGCGCGCCAGCTCGGACATAAGCGTAAAAATAGTGACAGGCTGGTTTGCAATCTGCCTGTTAAGCAATTTTGTCATTACAAAGTTCCTTGCCCCGCTGGCGGAAAGAGGCGAATAAGACGCGATACCGAAACATTTGGCGTAAACAGTTGATTTGGTGCTTTATCGATACAAATTTGCATCTGCCTGATTGCCCGCACGGGCAAGCCGTGCAAGTGTAACGGTATGGGGTGCCTTCTGCCTATAGGGGCAGGGTGGCATCATGAACGGACAGGCCCAAAATACGGGCACAACAATGGTGTGTTGACGACGCGCGATGAAGAAGATCGAGGCCATAATCAAGCCCTTCAAGCTGGATGAGGTGAAAGAAGCCCTTCATGAGCTTGGATTGCAGGGTATTACCGTAATCGAAGCCAAGGGTTTCGGTCGGCAAAAGGGGCATACGGAGCTTTATCGCGGCGCGGAATACATTGTTGATTTCCTGCCCAAGATGAAGATTGAAGTTGTCTGCCCTGCTTCCATGGTGGAGCGGGCGGTAGAAGCCATTTCCGCAGCGGCCCGCACAGGCCGCATTGGCGATGGCAAGATTTTCGTGAGTCCGGTGGATGACGTGGTGCGAATCCGTACCGGAGAACGAGGGGAAGACGCAATCTAACACGCTCCATGCGTAGGTATGGGGCGCTAAGATGCGCGTACATTATTCCCGCAGACCGCGTGCCCGCAAAGTGCGGCATGCTGACAAAGCTTAGGTGAAGAGAGCATGGTAAAGAAAACAGCTCCGGCGGGTGACAGCAAGGCTGCTGCAATTGCCAAGGTTTTTGATCTGATTCAGGAACACTCTGTGGAACTGGTGGATCTGCGTTTTACGGACCCAAAGGGCAAGTGGCATCATACATGCCAGTATGTCAGCACCATCGAGGAAGATAGCTTTACCGATGGCTTCATGTTTGATGGATCTTCCATCGGCGGGTGGAAAGCCATTAACGAAAGCGACATGGTTCTGCTGCCGGATCCGACATCCGCAGTGATGGACCCGTTCTCTGCTCGTCCGCAGCTGATCCTGTTCTGCGATATTATTGAACCTTCCACCGGGCAGCCTTACAACCGCGATCCGCGCTCCACCGCCAAGCTGGCTGAGCAGTACCTCAAGTCCTCCGGTTTGGGTGATACGGCATTTTTTGGCCCGGAAGCTGAATTCTTCATTTTCGATAACGTGCTGTTTGGCACCGGCCCGAACTATGGCAAATACCAGCTCGACAGCATTGAAGGCCCCGATGCATCCCTGAAGGAATATCCTGAAGGCAACATGGGCCACCGTCCGGGTGTGAAGGGTGGTTACTTCCCCGTGCCGCCAGTGGATAGCGAAAGCGATCTGCGCGCAGAAATGCTGGCAGCCATGGGCGAAATGGGTCTGGCGATTGAAAAACACCACCATGAAGTGGCGCAGTCTCAGCACGAACTTGGCACCAAGTTTGAAACGCTGGTGCGCGCAGCAGACTTCATGCAGATCTACAAATACTGTGTGCACAATGTTGCCAATTCCTACGGCAAGACAGCAACATTCATGCCCAAGCCTATCTATGGTGATAACGGCTCTGGCATGCACGTTCACCAGTCCATCTGGAAAGACGGCAAGCCCACATTTGCTGGCAATGGTTATGCAGATCTGTCCGATACAGCCCTGTATTACATTGGCGGCATTATCAAGCACGCCAAGGCGCTGAACGCCTTCACCAACCCATCCACCAACTCCTACAAGCGCCTGATTCCGGGCTTTGAAGCACCTGTGCTGCTGGCATATTCCGCCCGCAACCGTTCTGCTTCGTGCCGTATTCCGTACGCAACAAGCCCCAAAGCCAAGCGCGTTGAAGTGCGCTTCCCAGATCCCACAGCCAACCCGTATCTGGCATTCGCTGCCATGCTGATGGCTGGTATGGACGGCATTAAAAACAAGATCCACCCGGGCGATGCCATGGACAAGGATCTGTATGACCTGCCGCCGGAAGAACTGAAGCAGATCCCGACAGTTGCTGGCTCCCTGCGTGAAGCTCTGGAAGCTCTGGCTGCGGATCATGAGTTCCTGCTGGCTGGTGGCGTGTTCACCAAAGATCAGATCGAAAGCTACATCACCCTGAAATGGGATGATGTGTACCGTTTCGAACACACACCGCACCCGGTTGAATTTGAAATGTATTACTCCGTCTGATTTTCTTTCCTTTAGGGAAGATATCGGAAATAAAAGGCGCGGCTCCTTAGGGGCCGCGCTTTTTTGTATTGGATTGCTGAATGGTATTGAAAACACGCATTTTTTCTGCGCTCGGGCTTTTGTGTCTGGCGGGGTGTGCAACTTCTGGTTCTGTGCCCGGTGGGCATGTTGCTACTGCGCCGCAAGCCATTGCGCCGGTGCAGCCCCCGGCATCTGCAACAGCTTCTGGTGCAGGTAATCCTGCGCTTTCGGCAGATAAGCCTTCCTTGCTCAATGTTACTTCGCTGTCTCCCTCATGGGGCGAGGTTTACTGTGCGCAGGATATTCGCAAGCTGGCTGTGCAACTGCCGCTTCAGCAGGATGATAAGGATTATATTGCCAAAAGCCTGAAAAACGCCAAGACGCTACAAGCGTGCTTTATTTACTCGCGCCCTGCACCCGCACCTACGCAACCGCTGTTGACGGCAGATGGGCAAAGTAATGGCCTGGTGGTAATGAGCATGTATGTGCTTACAGGGGCGGATCTGGCAGATACCGCGGCGCTTTCCTTCAATTCCCAAACATATAGCCGGTTCCTGCTT
This sequence comes from Acetobacter sp. JWB, assembly GCF_003323795.1. Lineage (NCBI taxonomy): Bacteria > Pseudomonadati > Pseudomonadota > Alphaproteobacteria > Acetobacterales > Acetobacteraceae > Acetobacter > Acetobacter sp. JWB. The sequence goes on from NZ_CP030871.1 coordinate 664,982, forward strand.
GGCTTGCAGTGGCCCAAAAACCAGCCAACAGCGGGTGTTTCTGTGCAGTTACAGGCAGATACGCCAAACAAGCAGCACTATAATTTTCCCTTGGTGTTTGCGAATGACACACCGCAAAAAGTGTTCGGTATCTTTCTGCCAATTGCCACGGCACAGGAGATTGCCAAGGCACCTCGGTTGAGCGTGAAAGTTAAGGTGCCGGGCCAAGCAGCTTATACACTCAATTATGGCACAGAAGGTTTATCCAGAAGTTTGGAAACCTTGTACAACTGGCGTCATACCACGGAAGATAAGGACGAATACGCCGTTATCAACGCCATGTCTGCCGTAGATAAAACTGTGCGGCTTAACCGTATCAACACGGCAGCCCCCGTTTACCCGGCAGCGGAAGAAAACAAAAATCTGGAAGGTCGCGTGATGGCGCGGTGCGATATTACGGCGGCAGGTGCTCCCACCAACTGCGTGGTGCTTAAAACCATGGGCGGCGCAAATTTTACAAAAAGTGCGCTAACATATTTGCAGCAGGCGGTTTTTTGTGTCTTTTACAGTATTTTCTTGGGATGCAATGCCGCGCTGTTGTATTGATTATTCTGAAACGGTTTTTCTTGTGCAGAAAAATTTGGATGTGAACGTGTGCAGGGCAGAAAATAGGCAACATGATACAAACAAATAGTCACCAGCCAGATATTGTATTGCGGATTACCGCAGCAGTTTTTGCAATATTAGGCGTTTTTCTTGCAGGTGGGGGCATCTGGCTGGCCCTGCTGGGCGGCTCCTGCTTTTACGTGGTGTGCGGCGTTGTGCTGCTGGCTACGGCGGCGCTGCTATGGCGGCGGCGGCGCGAGGCTCTGTGGCTTTACGCGGTGCTGGTTGCGGCCACCCTTGTATGGTCTGTTGGGGAAGCTGGGTTTGATTTCTGGGCCTTGGCCCCGCGTGGTGATGTGCTGTTGCCACTGGGGTTGTGGCTTGTGTTGCCTTTTGTTTCTTCTCGATTGTTGCCGTCTTCTGGCTGGAACAGCGCGCCCTTGCTGGCCGGTGTTGTGGCCGGGGCCGGTGTGTATGGCTATGCCCTTACGCAAGACCCGCAGGATGTTGCGGGTGTTCTGCCTCGGGCTGGTGTGCAGGCTTCATCCTCTCCATTGCCGGGAGATAATACGGTTGTGCCCGCAGCAGATTGGCCCGCTTATGGCCGCACGCAGGCGGGGGACAGATACTCCCCACTTTCTCAGATTACAGCCAGCAATGTGCGGGATCTGAAAGTGGCATGGGTGTTTCGCACGCATGATCTGAAGCGCCCGGATGATCCGGGAGAAATTACAGATGAAGCCACGCCCATAAAGGTGCGCGATACGCTGTATCTGTGCTCACCACACCAGATCCTGTTTGCTGTAGATGCCGCCACCGGGCATGAGCGCTGGCATTTTGACCCCAAAATTACCTACAACGCCTCTTATCAGCACATGACATGCCGCGGCGTGTCTTACGCAGAAACGCCGGTGGCGGAAGAACAGGCCCACGATGTTGCCGTGGCGGATGATTGCGCACACCGTATTTTCCTGCCCACCAATGATGGTCGCCTGTTTGCCCTAAATGCCGATACCGGTGCCCTGTGCCGTGGTTTTGGGCGTGATGGCGCGCTGGATCTTACGGATGGCATGCCCATGCGCACGCCGGGGTTTTACGAGCCCACATCCCCGCCGGTTATTACCTCCAAGGTAGCTATTATTTCTGGCGCGGTTACAGATAACTACTCCACGCACGAACCTTCAGGCGTTACGCGCGGGTATGATCTGTATAGCGGCAAGCTGATATGGGCGTTTGATCCGGGCAACCCGAACCCCAATGAACTGCCCTCCGCCACGCATCATTACGTGGCCAATTCTCCCAATTCATGGATTACGTCGGCCTATGATGCGCGGCTGAACCAGATTTACATTCCCACGGGTGTTGCCACGCCGGATATCTGGGGTGGCCACCGCACGCCGGATCAGGAGCGCTATGCCTCTGGCATTCTGGCGTTGGATGCAGATACCGGGCGCAAAGTGTGGTTTTACCAGACAGTGCATCATGATCTGTGGGACATGGATGTGCCATCTCAACCCAGCCTTGTAGACATAAAACAGGCCGATGGCGCCGTTGTGCCCGCATTGTATGCACCCGCCAAAACAGGCAATATTTTTGTGCTGGATCGGCGCAATGGCCATTTGCTGGTACCCGCGCCAGAAATGCCTGTGCCGCAGGGGGCTGCTCCGGGGGATCACCTTTCTCCTACCCAGCCGTTCTCCGCACTTACATTCCGCCCCAAAAACAACCTCACGGATGCGGATATGTGGGGCGCAACCATGTTTGATCAACTGGCTTGCCGTATCATGTTCAAACGCCTGCGGTATGAGGGGCCATTCACGCCGCCTTCCACGCAGGGTACGCTGGTGTTCCCCGGTAATCTGGGCATGTTTGAATGGGGCGGCTTGGCGGTAGATCCGGTGCGGGAGGTAGCGTTTACCAACCCCATTGCCGTGCCGTTTGTTTCTAGGCTTGTGCCGCGTGGGCCAAATAACCCGGCAGAGCCGCCGCAGAATGCAGGCCCTTCTGGTGGAGAGGCTGGTTTGCAGCCACAATATGGCACACCATTTGGGGTGGACTTGCACCCATTCCTGTCCCCCATTGGTATTCCGTGCAAACAGCCGGGTTGGGGCTATGTGGCAGGGTTGGATTTGCGCACCAACACGGTGTTGTGGAAGCACCGCAATGGCACCACGCGTGATAGCTCCCCCGTGCCACTGGCCTTTCGTGTTGGAGTGCCCTCATTGGGTGGGCCAATCATTACCGCAGGTGGTGTAGCGTTTCTGACATCCACGCTGGATATGTATATCCGCGCCTATGACGTGACGACAGGCCAGCAGCTCTGGCAGGATCGTTTGCCAGCAGGGGGGCAATCCACTCCCATGACGTATGAAGAAAACGGCCATCAATATGTGCTCTCGGTAGATGGCGGCCATGGTTCCTTTGGCACCAAGCTGGGGGATTACGTGGTGGCCTATGCGCTGCCAGATGCGCAGGTAAAACACTAACTCTGCTTTGTGTGGGCAGGTTTTGGCGGGCACACGTATCATGCGTGTGCCCGCTTTGTGTTTGGGGGAGCGGCTTTGCATGAAAACATCCTCTTGCCGCCGCGTGCGGGATGCGTGATCCTGCATTCATGTGGAACGAACCCTACCTTGAAACATGTTGCCGCGCCGCGCTGCACAGGCTTTGCCTTGCGGGGGATGCAGGCCGCCCAACTGGCATGAAGGATGATCCCTGCCTGACACGTCTGGCTGGTAAGGGCCTTGCGCAGCAGAATGCACAGGGGCGTTTTTTTATTACCGATGAAGGCACAGCCCGCCACGCCAGCGATGTGCTGAAGCAGGAAAAGCTCCACACCAAAAAACCATGATACCGGCAGAGCGCATATGGCACGCACTGGATACGCTGGCACAGGAGCGAGGGCTTACGCCCTCTGGCTTGGCGCGGGCGGCGGGGCTGGATGCCACGACCTTTAACCCCTCGCGCCGCCATACGGGGCATGGCGTGTGGCGCTGGCCTGCGCTGCCAAGCCTGCTGCGTGCGCTGGATGTGTTGCGTGTTTCCCTCGCTCAGTTTGAGGCCCATCTCTGGGGGTATGAACAACCAGATGGGGCAAAAACTCCGGCACCATGCTTTATGCGCAGCTTGCCGCTTTCATGGTTGGATCAGGGCGGCGTGCTGGATCGTGCAGGCCTGCCCGCCGGAGGATTGTGGGAGCAGGAGGAAACATTTTTCAGCCTGCCGTCATCTTCGGCCTATATGTTGCGGGTAGATACGGAAGGCATGGAACCCATATTGCGGCTGGGTTGTTCCTTGGTGGTGCAACCTGCCTTGCACCCACGTGGGGCAGACCGCGTGGTGCTGATACGCGCAGGGCAAGCCCCGGTGGTGGGCATTTTGCAAGAAAAACCTGTGCGGGCCATCCAGCCCTTTGGGCGCAGCGCCTTGCAACCTGTGCCCGCGGCCGCTGCTGGCGTATGGCTGCACCGTATTGTGCTGATATCTGGCTAAAAAACAGGCTGCGGGCTGGTGCCAAATGCGGCAGTGTGCGCAATAGGGAAAAAATTTATCTGATAATGGCCCAAGCCCGTGCGGAAGCGGCTGACTTTTCTTTCCGTTTCGCTTAAAGGAGCAGCATGACCGATACACCCCTTTCGCTCATCCGCAATTTTTCCATCATCGCACATATCGATCATGGGAAATCCACTCTGGCTGACCGCCTGATTCAGGCGTGCGGTGCCCTAACCGCGCGTGAAATGACCAATCAGGTTCTGGACAACATGGATCTGGAGCGTGAGCGTGGCATTACCATTAAGGCGCAAACTGTCCGGCTGACTTATCCGGCCAAGGATGGCAACACCTATGTGCTGAACCTGATGGACACCCCCGGACACGTGGACTTTGCTTACGAAGTCAGCCGGTCTTTGGCGGCGTGCGAAGGTTCTTTGCTGGTGGTGGATGCCTCTCAGGGGGTGGAAGCGCAAACACTGGCCAACGTGTATCAGGCCATTGATGCCAACCACGAAATTGTGCCCGTGCTCAACAAGGTGGATCTGCCCGCAGCAGAGCCTGAGCGCGTAAAGGCCCAGATTGAAGAAGTTATTGGTATTCCGGCTGATGATGCGGTGGAAATTTCCGCCAAAACCGGCCTGAATATTGAAGGCGTGCTGGAAGCCGTTGTAACCCGCCTGCCACCTCCAACAGGTGATGCGGAAAAGCCCTTGCAGGCCATGCTGATTGATAGCTGGTACGACCCGTATCTGGGTGTGATCGTGCTGGTGCGTATTAAGGAAGGGCGGCTCAAGCGCGGTATGAAAGTGCGCATGATGTCCTCCGGCGCTGTGCATCAGGTGGATCAGGTGGGCGTGTTTGCCCCGCGCATGACCAGTGTTGAAAGCCTTGGTCCGGGTGAAATGGGCTTTATCAACGCGGCTATTAAAACCGTGGCAGACTGTAATGTGGGTGATACCATTACAGATGATCGCCGCCCGGCAGAAAAGCCTTTGCCGGGGTTCAAACCCTCCATTCCCGTGGTGTGGTGTGGCCTCTACCCCGTTGTGGCCGATGACTTTGAAAAACTGCGCGATAGCCTTGCCAAGCTGCGCCTGAACGATGCCTCCTTCCACTATGAGGCCGAAACATCCGCAGCCCTTGGTTTTGGGTTCCGTTGTGGCTTCCTTGGCCTGTTGCATTTGGAAATTATTCAGGAACGTCTGTCGCGCGAATTCGATCTGGATCTCATCGCAACAGCGCCTTCCGTGGTGTACAAAATCACCCGCACCAATGGTGAGCGGGAAGAACTGCACAACCCGGCGGATATGCCCGATTCCTCCCTGATTGAAACCATTGAGGAACCGTGGATTAAAGCCACCATCATGGTGCCGGATGAATATCTGGGCGCGGTGCTTACGCTGTGCACAGAACGGCGCGGCGTGCAGGTAGATCTGACCTATGTGGGTAGCCGTGCGATGGCGGTGTATCGCCTGCCACTGAACGAAGTGGTGTTTGATTTCTATGACCGCCTGAAATCTCTTACCCGTGGCTACGCCAGCTTTGATTACCAGATGGATGGGTATGAGGAGAGTGACCTCGTGCGTATTTCCATTCTGGTTAATCAGGAGCCAGTGGATGCACTGTCCTTTATTGCGCACCGCACGGCTGCGGAATCTCGCGGGCGTTCGATTTGCGCACGCTTGAAGGATCTTATCCCCCGCCAGTTGTTTAAAATTGCCATTCAGGCGGCCATTGGCAGTAAGGTGATTGCGCGTGAAACCATTGGCGCACTTTCCAAGGATGTAACGGCCAAGTGTTATGGTGGTGATATCTCCCGTAAGCGCAAACTTCTGGAAAAGCAGAAGGAAGGTAAAAAGCGCATGCGGCAGTTTGGTAAGGTGGAAATTCCGCAAAGCGCCTTCTTGGCTGCGCTTAAAATGGAACACTGAAACAGGACCGGGCGGAACTTTCCAGCACATCGGGCGTAACAGGGCAGGGCCGTTGGAAACCGGACTTGCCTTGTCCTGTAAACGTCCGTATGCCGGAGGGGATTGTTTGGAGCATTCGGCGTTTTTATGAACAGCACAACACCCTTGGCCATTGGTGAACAGCAGCATGTCCGGTTTGCCGAAGGGCTGGGGCTGGATTGCGGCGTTACCCTTGCCCCTGTTGATATTGCCTACCGCACCTATGGCACGCTTTCAGAAAAGCGGGATAACGCCATCCTGATCTGCCATGCCTTTACGGGGGACCAGTACGTAGCGGAAGAACACCCGCTTACGGGCAAGCCCGGTTGGTGGAGCCGGATGGTTGGGCCGGGAAAGCCTATTGATACCAACAGGTTTTTTGTTATCTGCTCCAACGTGCTGGGGGGCTGCATGGGCAGCACCGGCCCGCGCTCTACCCGCACAGATGCCCAAGGCAATGGCACGGAGCTTTGGGGTACGGCGTTTCCGCCCATTACCATCCGCGATATGGTGCGCGCGCAGCACAAACTTGTGCGGGCTTTGGGCATAGAAAAACTGTTTGCCGTTATTGGCGGTTCCATGGGTGGCATGCAGGTGCTGGAATGGACAGTGACCTACCCACAGATGATGCTGGCAGCCATGCCCATTGCCACAGCGCCCTTCCATTCCGCCCAGAACATTGCGTTTAACGAGGTGGGGCGGCAGGCTATTATAGCAGACCCAGACTGGCGCGGTGGCCGCTATTGGGCGGATGATGTTGTGCCTGCCCGTGGTTTGGCTGTGGCCCGCATGATGGGCCATATCACCTATCTTTCGGAAGAAGCCTTAACGCGCAAATTTGGCCGCCGTATGCGGCGCGGGCCTGTTGGTGGGCAGGGGCCAGAAGGCCCTGTTTCCATGTTCAGCGATATTTTTGAGGTGGAATCCTACCTGCGTTATCAGGGTTCTACCTTTGTACGGCGGTTTGATGCCAACTCCTACCTCAGCATTACCCGTGCAATGGATTGGTTTGATATTGCCGCAGACCATGATGGCGAACTTACACACGCTTTTGCGGGTACGCCGGTGCGGTTTTGTGTGGTGTCGTTCTCGTCCGATTGGTTGTTTCCCACATCGGCTGCCCGTACGTTGGTGCGTGCGCTTAATCGGGCGGCGGCCAATGTCTCGTTTGTAGAAATAGAAACAGACAAGGGGCACGATGCCTTTTTGTTGGAAGAACCGGATTTTGACCGCACGGTACGTGGTTTTCTGTGTGGTGTGGCCGAACATGCGGGGCTTGCCTGATGCGTCTTGACCAGCGGCTTATTGCCGAAATGATAGCCCCCGGCACCCGTGTGCTGGATATTGGCAGCGGAGATGGTACGCTTATTGACCATCTGTTCCGCTACCGTGGGTGTGATGCGCGCGGTATTGAGCTGAACATGGAGCTTGTTACCAAGTCTGTCGCACATGGGCTGCCCGTGGTGCATGGGGATGCCGACCACGATCTGGCGCATTATCCGCACCACGCGTTTGATTATGTGGTGCTGCAACGCACCTTGCAGGCTGTTGCGCGCCCGCGGGAAGTGCTGCGGCAAATGCTGCGTATTGGGCGGCACGCTATTGTCTCATTTCCCAATTTTGGGCATTGGCAGTTGCGGCTTAAACTGCTGCTGAGCGGCCGCATGCCCATGACATCTGTGTGGCACACACCGTGGTATGAAACCCCAAACATCCACCCCTGTACCATTCGGGATTTTCTGGAACTGTGTAAGCAGGATGGCTACATTGTAGAGCAATGGATGGCTGTGGATGAGGAAGGGGAGCGTGCCCCGTGGCGGCGCTCTATCCGAATGGCAAACCTGTTTGGCGAGCAAGCTCTTTTCCTGCTCCGGCGCCGAAATGACTAAGGTTTGAAGGCTTGCTGCCAATAAGTTGCCTAAAAATAATGTTAGATTTATGCCTTTTTTGTGAAGATCTTCCGAAATTTCCTAAATAGGAATATTTCAAAAATACCTTTAAGATATCAGCAATAAACTTTCAAATGCGGCAATGTTATAACGATTTTTCACCCGATTTCTAAAAATTCCTCAACATTACACGAACATCATTTTAGGACTAATATGGTACGGAAGCCTTGCGAGGTTTGGGAAGTCCCCTTATATACAGCTTTACAAGGTTTATAAGGAACGAACGCAGTTCAAAAATTTCCTTTATGGATCTTGATGTGTTCAAAATTTTGTGGGCGCTCAGCTGCAAGCCGGTGCAAAAATGTTCCGTGTGCGCCACAAAACATACAGTGCATAACTGAAAAGGGTGCGGTCTCTCGATCTCGTTTTCAGGCTGCACAAATAAGGTTGGCCCTGATGACTAAATTTTCCGATCTTGCTCTTGCTCCACCACTGCTGAAGGCATTGGCAGAGCAGGGTTATGATACACCCACTCCTATTCAGGAACGTTCCATCCCCTATCTGTTGCAGGGGCGTGATCTGCTGGGCCTGGCCCAGACAGGCACAGGCAAAACCGCATCTTTTGCGCTGCCTATTTTGGAACATCTGATTAAAAACCCACGTGCAAACACGCCCAAACAGCCGCGCGTTCTGGTGCTGGCGCCTACGCGTGAGCTTGTGGCCCAGATTAGCGATAGCTTTAAAGCTTACGCACGCCATATGAAGTTTACGCAGGCCGTTGTGTTTGGTGGCGTGGGGCAGGGCCGACAGGTTGAAGCCATGCGTCGTGGCGTAGATGTGCTGGTGGCTGCGCCGGGCCGTTTGCTTGATCTGATGGGCCAAGGCTTTATTGATCTGTCTGGTCTGGAAATTCTGGTGCTGGATGAAGCAGACCGCATGCTGGATATGGGGTTTGTGCGCGATATCCGCCGTATCATGACCTTTGTGCCAGAACAGCGCCAGACGCTTCTGTTCTCCGCCACCATGCCGCGCAGCATTGAAGATCTGGCGGCATCTTTGCTGAATGATCCGGCACGCGTTGAAGTGGCGCCGCCTTCCAGCACGGTGGATCGTATTCAGCAGGCCGTCATGTTTGTAAATGGCGCGGGTGATAAGCGCGATGCGCTGCTGAACATGGTGGAATCTCCCAAGGTTTCTCGCGCTGTGGTGTTCACGCTCATGAAGCATGAAGCCAACAAGGTTGCGGAATTTTTGAACAAGAACAACGTGGTGGCAGAAGCCATTCATGGCAACAAGTCTCAGGGTGCGCGTGAGCGGGCCATGAAGGGCTTCCGTTCTGGTTCTGTTAAAGTGCTGGTGGCAACGGATATTGCCGCCCGCGGTATTGATGTGGACGATGTCAGCCACGTGTTTAATTACGATCTGCCAAACGTGCCGGAAAGCTACGTGCACCGCATTGGTCGTACAGCACGTGCCGGGCGTGATGGCTGGGCTGTTTCCTTCTGTGATGCAGAACAGCGGGCTTGGCTGCGCGATATTGAACGCACCATTGGCAAAACTGTGCCGGTGGTTCGGGATCATCCTTGGCACTCTGATGAAGCAGAAGCTTCCACCATGCGTCCGCCTGTTCTGGGTGGCGGTGGCCGAGGACGTGGTGGCCCGCGCGGCGGCGGTGCGCCTCGTGGGGGGCTCCGGGTGGTGGCCGTGGTGGCCCGCGCCGTTCCGGTGGTGGTGCTCGTAATGGTGGCCGTTCCGGTGCGCCTGCTGGCCGCATGTAATATTTCAGGCTGATAGCTTGTAAAATAAGGCTGCCGCATCTTTGGGTGCGGCAGCTTTTTTTGTTTCCGGGCGCTATGGCTGCGGCTGCTCTTTGGCGGATGGCAGTTGCAGCGTGATGGAAACGGGGCAGTGGTCAGAGAGTGTTTGACCGACTTCTTCTGCCAAAGGAGTTACACGTAGGGAGTTTGGTATTTTCCATGCCCGTGCGGCTCCGCCCAGAATAATATGATCTATAAAGTAGCTGCCGTTTTGGCAGGGGCTTGCTGTGCCTGCCGTTACCAGATCTAGCGGTGCAATGCGTAAAAGCGTGAGAAATAGTGGGTCATGCACCGTAAGGTGGCGGTTGAAATCTCCCATAATGGCAAAGGCTTCATGATGTTGGGTGCGTATGGCTACCCAAGCATCCAGCACGGCAAATTGCTGCCAAAGAGTTGCGCAGGTGGGGCGTGTAGCATGGGGCAGATTATCCGGGCATCCGGCTTTAAGATGCACAACCAGAATACGCAGGGTTTGTCCGTTCTGGTGCAGCGTAATATCTAGCCCACTGCGTAAATGATGGTGGGTGGCCGGGGCCGTTGCATAGGTATCCAGCGCTGTAACATCCGGGTTTTGCTCAAATGGAATATCCGCACGTACAGCCAGCGCCGTGTGTTGCAATACTGTAACCCGTTGTTATATTTCAACGGGTTAAGTTATTTTGCCCGCTCTTGAAACGCTCTTTTTGATCATGGATTTCCGCCAGTTTCCGGGTGTCTGTGTTCATGAACACAAGCGAGCACTGTTGCTTATTTTAGCGAGAGAATCACCCCAAAACGCCTGCTGCTGTCCGCAAATAGTCTGGGCAGTGGTGGGCGTATGTTTCTTCCACCATCTTAATATTGCTGTGGCCTAGATAGCCAGCAATATCCCACAGAGATATTCCGGCCTGCGCCATCCATGTCGCTGCCGTGTGCCGCAACGTATGTGGTGTAATTCCGCTCAGGTCAGCGCGTTTGGCTGCCGCCCTGAAGCCTGTTTTGATGGAGGAAACCTGATCACCAGCCCATTCCACAACAAATTCTGTTTCACGCAGCTCATAAGCCTCTTTCAGGGCTTCATAGAGCGTATCGTTAATAGGCACGCGTGCCCTGCCCTTTTTGGTGCGTGGTTTAGCTGGGTCACGGAAATCAATGATCCGCGCCTGTAGATCTACACGGCTCCATGTCAGTGTAAGTATGTGAGATTTTCTGGCTGCTGTGTGCAGCGCCAGCAGCACAAACAATCGAATATGGTGGGCAACACAGCCATCTACCAATTCAGCCGCCTCACTTCTGGTTAACCAGCGCTGGCGTGCATCTGGACGCGGTGGAAGCTTTGTGCGCGGGGCTTTGGAAACAATTTCCTCTCTAACAGCCCACCGCATTGCAGCGCGTAGTGTACCTAGTTCGGTTCTGGCAGTGCTGATCTGAACGCCCTGATCTAGCCTGAACGCCGTATATCTCTTGCACGAATCGGGTGTAATAATTTCTGGTGGCTTATCCCCAAAAAATACCTTCAGCGGCTTGAGAGACCAGCCTATGCGTTCCGCTCCGGGTTTTTCATTGTTCACGCGGTCTGCATGATACGCATCTAATATACCAGAAATGCCAGCAGCCCGGATTTCTGGCTTTAGAAGCCCCTCCTTGAACTTATGAAGGACTAATTCAGCCGAAACCCTATCCTCGCAGCCCGTAGAGATGCGTTTGCGTTGGTAATAGATGTGCCATGTGCTTCGTTTGGAGACTCGGCACAATCTGGGCTCTTTTGCGTCTGAGTTTGGCATTGTTTTTCTTCAAATTCTTTGATGGCCTGCATAGGTATCCGCACCATTCTGCCTAGGCGCAGGGATGGAAGCTCGCCAGTTTCCACCATTCTGCGGATCTTGGTTGGTGAGCAATCCCATCTCTGCGCTAGGGCGCTAATACGGCAGCATGTTGGCTCATGGGCAGTTTTCACGGCTCATTCCTTCCGATCTGTTCAAGGCGTTGACTGCTTCCAGTTCAGCTTCAACGCGCCGTAGTCGTCCAATATCTCCATCCGCACCATGTAAGCACGATTGTATCATTGCCCCTGCAATTATATCTTTCAGTTTGGTGATCTTCTGGTTTAGTCGCGCAATCTCCGCATCGCGCTCGACAAGTTTTGCGAGGGCATCTGATTGACGGACAACCTTTACATTATCACCTTTCTTAATATCTCTATTCCGCCACGCGACAATTTCAGGCTCTGGAGCGTCTTCAAACCAGATTATCTGAGCATAGTAGTCCATCTCGCCGCCAGTGACAGGGGTGCCGATGGTAAGGATGTTTTCTGTGCTAGAGCGCTTAGGGTTGCACAGAGCGGCAATCTGCTTCTCATTCAACATGCCATCATGCAACCGTACGAACACGCCTATGGGATCTTTCTTCTTCCCGTTAAACGGTGCGCGGGTTTCAGTCATAGTGTTTCCCACTCGGTTTTCTGGATCTGGAAGCGGCCATTTACGCCGCCATTTTCTGGGCGAAAGCGTCCTACACCAATCATCATGCCGGCTTCTTCCAGATATTCTTCAAAAACATCTTTCGAGAGGTCTTCTTGGAAAATATGAAAAGTCAGCATGCCGCCCCAATCATCAATGCGCGGGAAGGTGCGCATTACGCGTGAGCCTTTCCCTGTTGGGTCGCCTGTAGCTGAGCATAGGAAGCTTTCCGGAATAAGATCATCACGGGTGATGTCCAGCATCAGCGGCGTATCAATCATGATGCCCGCCTGGACAATGCTGGAGAACGTCTTATTTCCCTTTCCGGAAACCTTGCGGATTGTCAGCTTTGCTGATGATGTCAGTGCCTTTTTGAAAGACATAAACGGCACAAAAACTTTTCCTGTCCGTTCATCAACGTGCGCCTTGTTACGCCACTGCATTTCCTCCCATTCCTTGTGGGAATATTCCTTTGGTTTTTCTGCAATGGGTTTGGACGGTGAATAAGGTGAAATTCCTTTGATATTAACGTTACATTTGCGAATGATCATGGTTTTGTTCCGTTAGGTGACGGGCAGCATGATGCCGCCCGTCTTTTCATTGTGTTGTGTTGTGTTGCTGCGCGGAGCGGAGCGGGGAGCTGCGACGCGCTATGGCGCATCGTGGAACGATAAGCACCGTTCCGAGGAACAGAACCGAAGCTCTGCTCCCCGTAGCGTTGCGATGTGAAGTGATGCGCTGCGGCATGCTGTGGTGTGGAGCGCAGCGGAGCGCCGTGACGCATGATAGAACCAAACGGCTCCGGTCTGCCTGCCATCTAGCTAGCAGGCCGCAACCGTTCTGCGCCGTGCTCATAGTTTCACCTGTGGATCTGCATTTGCTCTGGATGCCTGCATGCTTTTGCGTGGCTTGCTGGCGGTTTGTATGGCCGCAAGAATCCCGCGTGTGGCATCGTGCTCAAGTGCCTGCTGCTCTGTCAGATCGGCGCGCTGCACGGTATCCATAATAACCGCACCTTTTTTGGCGGCGTTCCGCACGCGTTTGATCTGGCCTTTCCCTAACTTCACCAGATCTTCTGCTGCTGTACGCTGGAGGCCAACATTCATCACGGTTGTGAAGGCGCGTTTATGATCCCGCATGCAGATATGCCGGGCACGTTCCAGAAGATATCTGTGCCGTCCCTGAACATCATGGTTCACCAGCTGCTGGAGATCTTTGTATTGGACAATCTGCCCAACACCAGCCTCCAGCAATGCTGTAACCAGAAGATCTGTTACATATGAGCGTTCCATAATTGGATTGCTCATGCCGCCCTCTCCTTTCGCGCTTCAATCAGCTGCACATCGTCTGCCCAGCCAATGATGCCGCTCTGTCCGTCTATTTCGTCCTGCTCGCATTCAGGAAACCGGATGAGAAAATTCCTGTCCTCTGTGGCTGTTATTTCAAACAGGCCATCACCCATCGAACGCATTTCCAAAAACCATTCAGGCAGGCTGGGTGTTGTGCTTTTGCCCGATACAATCCAGCGGCCTTCTTTGCGCTCCTTGCTGCAATCAGGGAATTCAATCTGATTGCCTGTGCGCTGGTCTGTTACCGTGCCTTGGTATCTGCCTGCCTGATTGCGCGTTAGTGTTGCCTGGTATCGGGGCATTCCATGCACTCCGCCAATGATCCATGCTGCGGTGCGTCCGCAATCGGCACAATCCAAGCTGGTGGAAAGTTCAGCGTTTGGCCATCAGCAAAAACTACCGTGTGTTTTACGGGTGTTTTTCCAAACATCAGCGTGCGTGTTTCACGGCCAATGGTTGGGTATGCGTGCCGGCCTTTGCCGGATGGGTCTTTCACCACAACATCACGGGCTACGGGAATAATGCGCATGCCAGGGAACGTGGCGGATTGTGTGCAGGTCATGGGGTATGATCCTCTGCAAGAATTGTGTGTTTGAGGTGCGGTTGCAGTTCGTTGGCCTGTTCGCGCATGCAGGTAGCTATGTTTTCAAAAGCTTTTGCTGCGGGAATGAACAGTTCTGCACGGAAGTCGATAGAAACGCGATCCATGTAGTCAGCCTGCTGGAGAAACTGTGTAATCAGATCCTGCAAGCGGGCATCCTGATTAGGCACGCGTATGTTGCTGCGTTCGGGCATTTAATTCAAAACCCCAAAAGCAAAGGCAAAACCGACCAATATTCCAGCAGTAAACACTATGGCGATTGCAGGTAATGCTGCATCATATCCGCCTCTTGGAGTTGTATGCTGCGTGAATATTGATGGACGGGGCGTTCCAATACCGTTTTTAGTCGGCGGAATTGGGCGTGGCGGCGCAGGAGCTTTAACCATGACATGCCGTCCTACCTGCGCGTGAGCCCAGCACAAATGCTCCTGCAGCAAGCATAAATGCATAGAAAAGGATTTTCAGAACAGGAGCACGTTCTGATCTCGCATTCTCACTATCATTAGTAATGATAGTGGCCTTTTCAGCGGGATTTTGAACATCTGCCGTATGGGGGGTTGTAAGATGCTGTATGTAGCAGCCTTTAATAAGGCAAGCTGCTGCGTCCCTTATTACAAAATCAACCACCATCTCGCCAATGGCGACTTCTCCACTCGGAAAAACTTTGCTGACAGTAGATTTCTTTGGAAAATGCTCTTTCAGCCAGCTAATATCTCCACCAAACAACGCAACAATATCCGGTCGGCGGAATAATTGGATTTCCCTTAATTCCCTTACCTGACCAACGCTATCGCGAAACAAGAAAATCTTGCGCTGGTTTTCACCTTTTATTGTAAAACCAAGGCATTCTACCGGCCCTGCTTTTGTTCGGGATCCTTCTGTACCGAAGGGGGCAATGCTCGTGAGCGCGGATGCTGGATCAACCATCACGCACCTTCCTTCTGGTGGATGCTTTCCATCCATTCATCCAGAGCAGCCACAGTAAACAGGCCATTGCCTTCAACTATGGTGCAGCGCGGGCCTTTGCCTTTTTCACATAGGCTATGGAAGGTATCTGGTGATAGGCCACAATACAGGGCCGCCAAGCCAAAGCCTACGTACCGGGTGGCATCTGCGCCGCTTTCTTCCAGTGCGGTATCCACCAGTTTCAGGGCAGCACGCTGCACGCGGGCGGCCTGCATGGCGTTTGGTGTGGGTAATGTTGGGTCTAGCAGCGGGCCAATGGCCGTGATCAGCTGCGATGCAGCACGGGAGCGCTCTAGCGCAGCATCCGATACCGTGCGGAGTTCCGCAATAAGTGTCATTCATTCCTCCATCGCGTTGTGGCGATGGGGGTATGTTTACGCTTAGCATTACTAAGCGGTCAAGGAAAATAATTAGTGTATCTAAGCAAAATTCTTAGCGCGTAAAATTTATTGACTAATCCCTAGCGTGGGTGCCAATAAGAACATAATGTGAACTTGAACTTAGATTTTAGGGTGATGCATAGAAAGAAGCGAAAATTAGCGGTCAGAAGGTCTGCCAATATGCAGAAGCTCAACGACTGCGCGCCGCTTCTCAATAGACAGAGATCTCCAGAAACGAAGAAGGGCGAGTTCATCGGGATCTTCAACGATCTCACCTGCATATGGAGCAGATCCAACTGGAGAGATTTGCTCACCGATAGAAAGAACAGACTTTAGAGCTGCCATACTTTCATTAGTTGGACGTGTAGAGCCTAATTCCCACTGCGCAACTGCACTTTTGTTAACGTGAAGCAAGTCTGCCAAAGCAGCTTGAGATAGCCCCTTAGCTTTGCGGGCAGCACGTATTAGGTCTTTCAATTCCATGTATCGATACTGCCTTAATGGCCGCTTATCAGCACTAAGCAAAATCCCTTGCCTCATTCGCTCAGTAGTGCTAAGCGTAATTCATGAGCGATGTTACTGGGATGGAACTGATACGATCACGCAGAGGGCTTTCTGCGAAGATCGCAGCAGAATTGGGGATTACGCGTGGAGCCGTAGCGCAATGGAATGTTGTGCCTCCACAATATTGTCCAATCATTGAGGAGGCCTTCGGTATTCCGCGCGAAGAACTGCGTCCAGACATCTTTCTAAAACCTGAAAACGCTGGAGTTGCGGCATGACCGATTTCCATGAAACCAACCATGCCGCAGGTAACAAAATTCCTTTTCAAGGAATCAATACCTACTTGCTCATTTCTGCTTCTAAAGATTCAAGTCTTTTGGAGCAGAAATCGATAACTTTCTTTAAAGCTCTTGCCTCATATGCACCAAAACTAGCTTCAGGCAATAAGTCATTTGGCCCCATCAAAATTGATATTTCCAAAAAAGTTTCTTTCTCAGGGTTCTGGTGGAAAGGCCACAAAATCACTCTGGACCGACCATCAGAAGGTGGCAGTACTTCAATTCTCCTAATGCCTGGTTTTGCAGCATTGGGATCTTCATCGGGAAGAAACACGGAATCGTCCTTTCATGTTGGTTCCACATACATGATGGACGTAGCCAGCGGCGGCATCAATGCCGCTGCTGGTAGCTCTCCTTTTCTCGGGAAACATGAGGGTGAACTCGCATGAACCATAACCAGAGCAGTAAGCCCAAGCCCTCACCCTGTCAGCCGGAATCGTTTCGGGCATCTTTCGCACTCTTCAGTCTTATTCCGATCTATGCGCCGCAGTTTTGCAGAACGAATGGTGAGGCTCGTAGACTTGTGCGCGGCGGGGCGCTTGAGGTGAACGGAAAACCGGCTATCTGTGAAAATATGCCGGTAAGCGTGGGCGATACCGTAGTTGTATGCCCTCGCTCAAAAACCCGGCGGTTTGCGTTTACCGTTTCAGATCCTTCGCAAGATGCGAGCGAACGTCTTTCTTTGCCTGCAAAGCATGATGGCGCAGCATGAAACAGAATTACCCACCTAAACCAAACACCTTCATGCAAGCTAAGGCGCATACGAGCAATAAATTGGCGCAAACCCTTTGGGTTGCTCGATTTTATCCGGTCTGGATGTGCGATTGCGCACGCGCATTAACTCAGGATACTGGATCTTATCTTGCGCAGTTTCGCGCCGTGCAGTGGTTTCTCAAACCCTACGTTACTTGGGTGGATGAGACACTGGATTGGCTGGAGGAATGTCGTCAAAAAGAGCGGGAAGATCAAGGTCGGCAGCATTCTTCTTTAAGGGCTTCGCACATGGAGGGACATATTCCTTCAGCACAGCCGTCTCCAAAAGCTGGTGGCGGCAGCGATGCCGCCACCAGCAACCCTGATCCACTTATGACCGGTCTGGAAGATTATTTTGCTGCTTGTGATCAGGCCAGTGCAAAGTGCCCAAAAAAATTCCCGCCTATTCCTGAAAAACAGCGCCAAAGAATGCGCCAAATTACTGCGGAATTTTTACTGCATGTGGGGTGTCGGCGGTGAGCTATCTTTCACAATCTGAAGCGCTTCATCCATTCCTAACAATGGCATCGCGCCGGAGCAATAATTCTGCAAAATACTTTGCAGTTCTAACTGACTTTCGTGAGGCAGTAACTTCACTGCAACCCTTAACGCTATTTTCATGGCTTCTGCACGTGCGCGCGCCCCTTCAAGTTCGTGCATATCTCTCAAAGATTTCTGAGGATCATTTTTCTCCATCAGAATCGTCCTTTCATGTTGGTGACACATGCATGATGGACGTAGCTGACAGCGGCATCAATGCCGCTGCCAGCACCTCTGCTGCGGGTCATGCGCCATGCTAACCGCAGCTATCAAAACAGCCACACGCACGGCCATCAAAGCCTGCGGTGGGCTGGATTCAATATCCCGCGCTGTGCGTGTCGGCATCACGCAGCTTTCCGATTACTGCAACCGTGAAAAAGCATCTGTGGTGCCGGTAGATGTTGCTGTTGAGCTGGATAAAGAAGCGCAAGAACCGCTTATTCTTTCCGTTATGGCTCAGGCAGAAGGTTTTGCCCTGGTGCCGGTCAAGTTCGGCAACGGTCTGCTGCCGCACGATATGGGCAAGTTTGCCAAGGCTACCAGCGAAGTTCTGCAAAAGGGCTTTGAAAGTATGGCAGATGGCAATGTGGATGTGCAGGAAGCGCATGAAATCCTCATACATGCGCAACGTGCCCGTACATCATTGCATCATATTGAGGCCACAGCGCACAAGATCATTGCTGAAGGCAAACCATTGCAGGTGAGCATCGCTGATGGCGCGTGAGGCACTCAACTGGCGGGAGCTAGATCCTAAAATCCGGCATTATGCCCGCTGTGGTTTTAGTATCAAACGCCAATCTCATAAACTCAATATATCTGAGCGCGCCATTTATTTGCGCCGCAATGCCCTGGGTATCGGTCGCAAGAAAAAGCATGCAGCGCAGGAGAATTCTTCTTATGTCGCGTCTTAAAAACGCAAAATCCGCACGCCGGTTTTTCCGCCGTCGTCCCCTCAATGTACGAGCATTGCGTGAAAGCGCGCGCGTGCAGCCTGATCTTTCCATGCAGTCGCGTGTGTCCGGTGGTTTCACATGGCGTGCACCACGCAAGGCCATTCGGCATGCGGCGTATTACAATGGCTGAGGTGCTGCTGGACGGATATGATTTCTGCGGTCGGTTGCGTAACGCCATCGCTGCGGAAAAAAGCCTTGCTGCCTTTGCCCGCAAACATGGGCTGAAAGAACAGTCCGTGCGTGATGCAGAAGCTATGCAATCCATCAGTGATGGTGTCTGCAAAGCTCTTGGCTTGGTGAAAGTTTTGCGCTATCCAGCGCGGGACGGCAGTGGTCGGTTTGCATCACTCCGCGAAATCCAAGAAAAACTGAATACTTTTATCCGGCGTTGCGGAACGCAGGAAGCTGCTGCACGCCGGTTTGGTATTAGCAAAGGGCATCTATCCAACATCCAGAATGCCCGGCGTGGGGTTATGCCGGTGCTTAACGTGCTGGGTTACGGCTTTCCCGTGCAGCGCTTTATTGTTCGGAACGCAGCATGAGCGGCAAGCTGAAAGCTGCGGAAGTTTCCGCCATGCTGGCCAGCCAGATGGAGGCTTTGGCGCGTGAGCTGCTGCCCGGTGGCAAAAAAACCGGCGCTGAATGGATGGCCGGATCTGTAGCAGGTGAGCCAGGCACAAAACTGGCTGTGCATCTATACGGTGCAAAAGCCGGTGTGTGGAAAGACTTTTCTCAAGATATCGGTGGCGATCCGCTGGATCTGGTCGCGCATTGCCTGACAAACCGAGATCTGAGTGCGGCATATCGCTGGGCCTGCAACTGGCTGGGCTTGAGCACGGAAACGGTGGAAGTCCGCCGTGCGGAAATCCGTGAAAAAGCTGAACAGGCTAAGGCAAAAGAGGAAGAAGACGCTAAAAAGCGTGTTATCCGTGCGCGGGATATCTGGATGAATGCCCAGCCAAATATCTTGAACACACCAGTAGATTTCTAT
The DNA here is from genome assembly GCF_003323795.1 of Acetobacter sp. JWB. NCBI lineage: Bacteria > Pseudomonadati > Pseudomonadota > Alphaproteobacteria > Acetobacterales > Acetobacteraceae > Acetobacter > Acetobacter sp. JWB. The sequence continues at coordinate 684,527 of NZ_CP030871.1, forward strand.
TTACAGGCACGCGGTATCAAGCTGGAAAAGTTTGACCGGCCTCCTGGTGCATTGCGGTTTGCGCCAGAGCATTACTGTGCAGAAATCAATGCCCCATTGCCTGCCATGCTGGCTGCCATCACAGATCTGAACGGGCGGTGCGTTGCCGTGCATCAGACGTGGCTCGGCCAGCATGGTGGTCAATGGGCCAAGGCACAACTGGAAATTCCCAAGAAAGTTCTGGGCAGTTTCCGTGGTGCCTGTATCCGGTTGCGCAAAGGTGCCGCCGGCACAACACTTAAACAGGTTTTACCGGATGAGGTGATTGCGATTGGTGAGGGCATAGAAACGTGCCTTTCCGTTGCCATGGCCCGTCCGGATCTGCGGATACTCGCAGCAATCTCTCTCGCAAATCTCGGAACAATCCGTCTGCCGGATACAGCACGCAACGTGCTCATTCTGGCAGATCGGGATGAAAGCACGGCGGCCAAAAAAGGCCTGCGTAAAGCCATAGACACGCACCTGTCAGCAGGGCGCACGGTAGATGTGGCTTGGCCGCCAAAAGGCAAGGATTTCAACGATGTTATCGGAAGATGAAGAAAGCGGCCTAGACGCCATCCGCTCGGCCATCAATACGGCAGAACGGCAGTTCCAAGTTATTGAGGGTGGCAAAAATGCCGATAATGGTGGACGCCCTCCCAAAACCAAAGAAAAGAAGCCCTGCCCTGTTGTCACCATCGGGCATCTGGACGGGTCTTTTTACTTTCTTGATCGCGTTGGTCAGCTGCGCGTGCTCAAGGCATCGCAAATGACACGCCGGCCAGATCTGGTGGCGTTGTTCGGTGGCAATATCGACTGGCTGAAAGAAACATTTCCGAAAACGGCAAAAGTCAAAGACAAGGATGCAGAAGGCAATGAAACAGCGCGTGAAGTTGTGGTTGACTTTAATATCAATCACACTTGCCAGTTCCTTCAGCGTGAGTGCTTTTCTGCTGGGCTTTTCGGTGATCACATACAGATCCGCCGTCCGGGCATCTGGCCTACGTCAGAAGGTATGCCGGTGGTGCATTGTGGCGACCGTGTTCTGGTGGGTTCAAAGCTGGAATTACCAGGCACGCGCATTGGCAATCAGATCTGGGCTGCTGCACCAGCTGAGCCACGTCCAGCAGAGCCGTGCGAGGCGATTGATGCGCGGGAATTTCAGCGCCAAGTCAGGGAATTGTGGGATTTCCGGCTGGAAGGCAGCGATATCATTGTTATGGGCATGTTGGCCTGCGCGTATTATGGCGCGGCCATTCCGTGGCGTCCTGCCGGATTTCTAACAGGCCCTGCCGGTTGCGGTAAATCTTCCCTGCTACGTGTGCTGCAAAATGCCATTCCGCTCAAATTCGCCACGAATGACGCATCAAAGGCCGGTATTGAACAGATGGTGGATGGTCGTGCCATTCCCATGCTGGTGGATGAAGCGTCTGACCGTGTGGATCAACGTGCTGCCCGTGCTCTGCTGGATCTGGTATTGTCCGCAACCGGTGGCGAAGGCACAAAAGGCGCGCGCGGTGGTTCGGATGGTATCGCCCGCAAGATTGCGGTGGCTGGTTCCATCATCATGGCATCCATCCGGCCACCGGATATGGAGGCGCAGCATCTAGGCCGCTTTACACTGGTGGAAATGCGTCCGCCAAAGAATGGAGCAGACCATACGGCAGAACATCGGGAATTTGCTGAATGGGCAAAGGAAATCGGGCCAAAGCTATGGGGTCGCACATTGGCTGGTTGGCAGCGTTATGGTGCTGCTCGCGTTGTTCTCCGTGCCGCCGTGGGTCGCGCAGGATGTCAGCCGCGTGAAATGGATCAGATGGGCTCATTGCTGGCTGGTTGGTGGACGCTCACCAATGATACCGTGCCAACAGAAACAGAGGCAGATCATGTTGTCCGGTGCGTCGCCGGGTATATTCGTACGGCCGAGTTGGTGGAAACGGATGATGGCAGCCAGCGCATGATTGATTACCTGATGTCGCAGCAAGTGCAGATGATGCGCACTACCGAAAAGAGATTGCTAAGTGACCTGATTGCACGATGCTTAAGCGATGAAGAATTTGAACGTCAGGAAGGTGATGTGCCAGATTTGGAATTCTCCCGCACCAATGCAAAAACCATTCTAGCGCAATATGGTATGCGAGTTATCCGTGCCAATGAGCCTAAATCTAAATCTGGACGCGATGCTCCGCGGCTTTCTGATGGCGCAGGTGTCTGGATATGGCCAGGTAGCGCCATGCTGAAAAAACTGTTTACAGATTCAAACTGGAGTGGTGATAGATGGATAACAGATCTCAGCAGACTAGAGAGTGTGCGGAAAAATCCTAAGTTGGTGAAAATCGCCAAAGGGTCTGTTCATCGTGGGTGTTTTTGGGTTCGAGCGTGCGAGCTTGGTCTATCCGATGATGATATCCTAGATTGAAAACACCGCGGTAACACAAAGAGTTACCAAAAAAACCAATGAAAACAGCATGGTAACAAGGTAACACTGGTAACGCCTTTTTTGCGTCTATATATGCAAAATCCCTTCCTCATGCTCCTACCCTTTTTGAGCAAGAAATAAGCGTTACCTTTGTTACCTTGTTACCATTACTAATAACTAACTGAGATATATAGATATTAAAGGTAACAGAAAGGAAACATGATGGTAACAGCGCAGGTTTCCTCAAAAATAGCCATCAAGCCCATAAGCGGGCAGGAAATGGCACAGGCCGTGGAAGATCGGTTGTTTGAGGCCGGATACACACTGGCCTGCCTGCCTGCCCACGGTATTCGTCCAGCAGGCTGGGGCAAAGGCTGGGGCGAAACGCTGATGGACATGGATGATCTGCTGACACTCACGGCAGAAAGTGAAGTCCGGCCACCCATGCCAACAGCTGCTGCCATCAGCCGCATGGATGAGGCATTCACCTGGGTTCAGGGTATTTCTAACGATGCGTGGCGTCGCGCCATTCTGCTGTGGATGATGATCCACCCGTTGTCACATCGGCATCGCTATAGCTGGGGCAAGATTGGTAAGGTTTTGGGCGTGAGTGACAAAACAGCAAAAACCTTTTTTATCAGAGGGATAGCTGACATCACGAAAAAAAATTACGCCTAACTGCATTTTTTACTTCTCAAATTCCGGAAAATGCAGTTTTTTAGACACCATGATCAGGGGTCGTGCAGCCAACAGGCTACGCGGCCTTTTTTTTATGCCCAAATGAAAGCGAACCATGCCTGTCAGATCTCCAGTTTTCCGGCCGCGCTGGCATAAGCCAGAAGCGCAACGCCGGCAGGAGTTCGATAAGCAGCGCGGCACATCGCGCCAACGCGGTTACGATGCCGCCTGGGAAAAGGTTCGCGCCCAACACTTGGCGCTGCATCCAAACTGCTGCGTGCCTGGATGCAGAACGCCGCGTGACAGATTGAACGTGGATCATATCGAAAGCGTGCGGGAAAATCCGTCCAGGCGGCTAGATCCAAGCAACCTGAGAACGCTTTGCCAGTCGCATCATTCGGCCAGAACAAGCCGAGATCATAGCTGGAACCGCTGAAAATCGGCAAAAAACGGCAGAAAACCGCCATTTTTGACGAAAAACACGTCAAAACGGGTGGGGGGTGTCAAATCTCTGCCGGCGGCGAGCACCTGAACCGCGCCATGGGCAAATTTTTGCAACCGCGAAATTGAGGAAAAAAGTTACCAGGATGGTTGGATGGAAACCCTCCTGCCTATTCGCATGAGGGAAGGTCATCATGAGAGGTAGAAAACCAAAGCCACGCCACCTTCGTGTGATTGAAGGCAATCCGGGAAAACGGTCTCTCCCCGAAGATGGTGTCCGGCTCCCGTCCGAATATGCGGCGCCACCAGATTTTCTGGATGAGGTGGCACGGGCTGCGTGGGAGCGCCTTGTCCCTCCTTTAGTGGAGCGCGGGCTTTTCACAGTTCTGGATCATGACAGCATCGCGGCCTACTGCGAAGCATTCAGCCGGTGGCGCAAGCATGAACAGTCCTTGAAGGATGCCGGTCAGGAAACCTTCGAGACGCATGGCAGGCAAGGACGCATGATCCGGACACGGCCAGAGCTGGGCATCATTTCTGAACAGATCAGGCTCATGACCAGCATTGGCTCCAATTATGGATTTTCGCCCGTTGCCCGCATGCGCCTGAAGGATGTCGGGCAAGGTGACTTGTTCAACCCATTTGACAACGTGTGAGTATGGCCAGCTACCCCTACATTCGGAAAGCGCAGCGGTACATCAAGGATGTCCTATCTGGGAAAATTCCGGCTTCATGGCAGGTGGTGGCAGCATGCCAGCGGCAGCAGCAGGATCTGGCGCGGGCCAAGCAGAAGAAATGGCCGTATCGCTTTGATAAGGAAGAAGCAGAACGCATCTGCCGTTTTCTGGAGCTTATGCCGCATATCAAAGGCCCCAAGGCCCGCGATGGTGAGCTGATAGCACTTGAAGGCTGGCAGTGCTTCATTCTGACCACGGTTTTCGGGTGGCTGCATAAGAAAACAGGCTTCCGGCGCTTCCGGCGTTCCTTTATCGGCGTGCCGCGTGGGAATGCCAAAAGCACACTGTCATCTGGGGTGGCGCTGTTCATGCTCACGGCTGATGGTGAGCCTGGGCCAGAAGTCTATTCTGCGGCCACCACGCGTGACCAGGCCAAGATCGTGTTTGGTGATGCTCAGGCCATGACGCGTAAAACGCCACCTCTGGCAAGCAAGTATGGGCTGGATGTTCAGCAGCGCGGGATTATCTCGGCCTGCAATGATGGCATTTTCCGCCCGCTCTCGCGTGATGCCGATACACAGGACGGTCTGAACATCCATTTTGGGTGTCTGGATGAGGTGCATGCCCATAAAACCCGTGAAGTGTATGACGTGGTGGAAACTGGTGCCGGCAAGCGTGACCAATCCCTGATCTGGGCCATCACAACGGCAGGCTCAAACAGATCCGGCATTGGTTATGAGCTCTGGACTTATCTGGAAGCCGTGTTGCGCAAGGTTTTGGCGGATTGGGAAGAGAGCCCCTACCCACTCAAAGGCGATCAGGCAGAAGATGAGCAGTTTTTCGGCATCATCTACACCATAGATGATGGTGATGATTGGACAGACCCTGCCTCGTGGCAAAAAGCCAACCCGAACTGGGGTGTTTCTGTCATGCCTGACTACGTTGCAGGCCTTGCTAACAAGGCCATGCAGCTCGCCAGTGCGCAGAACAACTTCAAAACCAAGCATCTGGATGCCTGGGTGAATGCGGATCAGGCATGGATGGACATGCAGGCATGGAAAAAATGCGCTGATTATGGGCTGTCCATTGATGATTTTGCCGGTGATGACTGCATTGAGGCACTGGATCTGGCCAGCAAGATCGACCTTGCGTGCAAAATCCGGCTGTTCCAGCGTCAGATAGATGGTGTGACTCACTATTACGCCTTTGCCACCTTCTACCTGCCTCAGCGGGCTGTAGATGAGGCAGCAAACGCGCAATATCAGGGCTGGGCGATTGAAGGATATCTTCAGACCACACCGGGTGATGTGACAGACTTTGAAACAGTCGAAACCGGCCTTCTGGAAGATAAAAACAGCTTCAGCGTCACGGATGTTGCCTATGACCCATGGCAGGCTACCCAACTGGCGCAGCGCATGTCTGAAAAAGATGTGCCCATGCGCGAATATCGCCAGACCGTGCAGAATTTTTCCGAAGCTATGAAAGAGTTGGAGGCCCTGGTGTTGTCCGGAAGGCTGCACCATGACGGCAACCCGGTTCTGGAATGGTGCATCTCCAACGTGGTCTGCCACACGGATGCAAAGGACAACATCTACCCGCGCAAAGAGCGAGTGGAAAACAAGATTGACGGTGCTGTGTCTCTGATCATGGCGCTGGGTGTGGCTCTGCATGGAGCTGAACAAGGTTTCGTTTACGAAGGAATGTAATAATGGGGCTTCTGGATTTCCTGCGTGGATCTGGGCCGCCGGTATCCGCACGCCGGGAGCCTCGCCTTCATGCGGAAGCTGGTGTCAGCTCTCCTGCTGATAATTTTCAGGCAGGTGGGCCATGGGTTTCGTTTCCAATGGGTGGGCCTTCCCGCTCTGGCGTGCTGGTCAATGAGCGCACCACGCTTTCGCTGCCTGCCGTCATGCAGGCCCTGCGCATCCTGTCTGGCGTGTTTGCCATGGTGCCTATGCACTATTGCCAGCACGATGGCACTGGCACGCACCGGCTGACGGATGATCCGCTCTATCATCTGATGAACGGGCGACCAAATGACGCGCAAAGCCGCTTCGCTTTTCGGGAAATCCTGATGAGTGATCTGCTGATGGCCGGGAATTTCTACGCGTATGTCTCGCGGGATGCCTTTATGCGACCTGTGGCACTTACGCGGCTTGATCCGTTTGGCACATTGCCGTTGCAGTCATTCGAGCGGGCAACCGGGCAGAGTATGTTTTATGATACCACTCTGCCGGATGGCTCATCCGGGCGCTTTGCGGCGCGTGATATCTGGCACGTTAGCGGCATGAGCCGGAACGGCCTGCAAGGTCTTAGCCCTATCGCCTACATGAAAGAGGCATTTGGCGAGAGCATCGCTACGGCCACCTATGTGCAGAATTACTGGCGCAATAATGGCCAGCCGCCAGTCATCATGACATCGGATAAGGCGATTGACCCTGGAGCACGTCAAGCCATCAAGGAAGACTGGCAGTCGCTCTATTCTGGCCCCATGAATGCAGGCACGCCAGCGGTTCTGGGGAGCGGTCTGAAAGCCACCTACATGCCCATGAACAACAAGGATGGGCAGTTGGTGGAAACGCGCACTGCCCAGGTGCTGGATATTGCGCGTGCATGGGGCGTTCCGCCGCATCTGATTTTCGAACTGTCCAAGGCCACATTCGGGAATATCGAGCAGCAGTCTCTGGAATTCGTGATCTATCACCTTGGCCCGCATTTTGCACGCGTGGCAGATAGCGCCATGCACGCCTTTGCGGATACAGGCTGCATTTTCAAGCATGATCCGTCTGATCTGCTGAAAGGCGGCTTTCTGGATCGTGCTCAGGGTGTTTCCGCTCTCCGTAATGCGGGCGTGATGAACACGGATGAGGCCCGCAGCAATTTCGATCTGAACCCCGTAGGCGGTGATGTCGGATCTGAGCTGTGGCGGCCAATCAATATCGGTGTGGCAGGCGAAACCCCAGCCGGAACAGAATCAGGAAACTGACATGACACGATATTATGCGCTGGAAGCGATCAGGGCACAGCCCTGGGCGATTCTTCCCGCACATCTAGGCGCTATTGAGGCCATTGCTGCCCGTGCGCTGGAAACCCCCGTGCTGGACGTTCTACGAGCTGATGGGCATGCAGAACGCTATCAGACGATGCTTTCAGCCGTGGCTGATACCGGCAAGCGCATGAACGGCACAAACAACGTCACGCTCAACAAGCAGGGCGTTGCCACCATCCCTGTCATGGGGCCGATTTTCCCGCGTGCCAATCTGCTGACAGAGTTTTCAGGTGCTACAGACCTCAGCAGCCTGTCGGCAGATCTTCAGGCAGCGCTATCCAGTGCGGACGTCAAGCAGATCCTTATGGTGTTTGACAGCCCCGGAGGCGTCACAACGGGTGTGAGTGACATGGCCAGCCAGATTGCGGCGTCCAGCAAGCCTGTCACGGCCTTTGTGCCCGGTATGGCTGCATCTGCCGCCTATTGGCTGGCAAGCCAGTGTTCCACCATCCTGATGGATAATACAGCCCTGGTTGGCTCCATCGGTGTGGTTATGTCTGGCGCAAAACAGGTGGAGCCAGACGCAAACGGCATGATGGAGGTGGATATTGTCAGCTCCAATGCCCCTAACAAGCGGTTGGACGTCACATCCGATGATGATCAGGCGCAGATCCGCACCGTGCTGGATGATCTGGAGGCCGTATTTCTCCAGGCTGTCGCACAGGGCCGCCACACATCGGTGGACAACGTAAAACAGAATTTCGGCCAAGGCGGCATGAAGGTGGCAAACAGCGCCATTTCAGCCGGAATGGCCGATGGTATCAGCACGCTTTCGGCCACCTTGGCCAAGCTTGGTGCCGCAAACCCTCCAAAAACGCCGGTAAAATCCGCTCCACGTCGCGCCGCTGCAATGGCGGATCTGGAAGCACGCCGGAAACTCGCAGAAGGACACGCGTAAATGGCCGTTCGTGACCGCATCACAGCACTCCGCAGCCGCCAGGCCGAAGTGCATGTCGAAATGGACAATATTCTGGCTGCATCAGAAAGCAATGAAGCTGGCGATCTGACAGAAGAGCAAACCGCAGCATATGACCAGTTGCGGGCAGAAGATGATCGCCTGACAGCCAGTATTGAGCGGGAAACTGACATGGAGCGCCGCCGTGCAGCAGCTGCGCGTCCGATGGCGCCGCTGCCTGCAGGAAATCCCGGTAGCCGTTCTACGGTTCCGGCTCAGGCTGAGCAAAAGCTTTCTCCTGGCATCAAGTTTTCCCGTCTGGTGCAGGCTGTTGCTGCCACCCGTGGTGAAGGCGGCATGCGTGCTGTTCTGGATTTTTCAGAAAAAACGTGGGGCTCCACTTTCGCTGCCGCTGCTGCTGACAACATGGAACAGTCTGTGGATGTGCAGGGTGGCTTCCTGGTCAATACCGATTATTCCACAGATCTGATTGAGGCCCTGCGTCCTGCTGTGGCTGTTCGCAAAATGGGTGCGGTTTCCGTGCCAATGCCAAATGGCAATCTGACCTTCCGTAAGCAAACCGGCACATCCAATGCCCAGTGGATCGGTGAGCGCGCGCCCGTGCCAACATCAGCACCGCAGGTGGATGTGGTGGCAATGAAGGCCAAGAAATTGGGGGCGTTGGTGCCGATCACCAATGATCTGCTGCGTTACAATTCGATCCAGACAGATAATCTGGTGAATAATGACGTCACGCGCTCGATGGCTATTGCGGAAGATCAGCAGTTCATTCGCGGGGCAGCTTCCGATTTTGCGCCCGCTGGTCTGCGTTACCTGGCTAATGCCGCCAATGTCATTGCGGCAAATGCCACAGTAAACGTGCAGAATGTGCGCAATGATCTTGGGAAACTCCGTCTGGCACTCACCAAGAATAACGTGCCCATGCAGTCTCCGGGTTACATCATTAACCCGACCCTGGTGGAATTCCTGAGTCAGCTTCAAACCGCCACAGGCGCTCTGGCATTCCCTGAAATTGCAGATGGTCGGATTGGCGCTTTCCCCTATGCCAGCACCACTTCTGTGCCTGATAACCTTGGCACTGCCGGCAATGAATCTGAGTTGTATTTTGCAGACTTTGCCCAGATCCTGATCGGTGATGCTTTCCAGACCACATTGGCCGTCAGTACACAGGCATCTTACGTGGATAGCGCAGGGGAAACGCGCTCCGCATTCCAGAATGATGAAACGCTGGTGCGTGTGATTGAGGCTGTGGATCTGAACACGCGTTACGATAGCGCCATTGCGGTGCTGACAGGGGCTGCATGGTTCCCTGGTGCGGTCGCGGGGGAGTAAAATGAAAATTGTGACCTTTACAGATCGTTGTGGCGGCATTGGTGCCGTTTACAACAAGGGTGATGTAGGCATGTTTCCGGATAATGTGGCTGATGCCATCGTGGCTGCCAAAAAAGGCACTGCAAAGCCGGTGCCTGAACCGGAGCCCGCTGCCCCGGAAGAAACGGGCCAAAAAGAGACGGAAACACCTCAAAATGAGGAAAAACCGGCTGAAAATGAGCCAGAAACGCCAGAAAATGGCAAATCCTAACGGTCTCCATCTGGAGGCCGTTTTTATTTGGGGTGCAGTATGACAGTTGCAGTCATTACACCTGCCGAAAAAACAGATCTGGTAACGCTGGAGAGTGTGAAAACATATCTCCAGATCTCGGATGATAGCCAAGATGCCCGGCTTGGGCAGCTTATCACCGCTGCATCTGGCTGCTTTACCGATTATTTGGGGCGTCCGTTGGCGCTCCAAACCTATCGGGAGCGCTGGACGCTGCGTGGCCGCATTCCGGGCGTCAATCTGTCCAATGGGCCAGTTGCCACCATTTTATCTGCATCTGTGGATAGGGTGGCATGGTCTGGCCCGCTGGATGAATGCGATGTTGACCGCAAGAATGCACGCATCATGGCATCTGCATTCCTGCCGCCACGGCAAATGGTTTTTCATAGGCCTGTTGTAGTGGATATCACCTACATAGCGGGCTTTCTGTTGCCTGGTATGGATATTCCTACACCAGAAAACCCGCTCCTGACCTTGCAGGCACAAAGCCTGCCCGCTTCCGTGGCATCAGGCTGTCTGAGCACCATTCAGATGCTCAGTTGTGCCGCTGGGCGTGATCCGCTTCTGAAATCAGAAAGCACGCAAGGGGTGGGCTCGGCATCTTATGGCACGCTAGATCCTACCGTTGGTGGGCTAACGCCTGATGCCGTTGGTGCATTGAATCGGCTTGGCATTGCTGCTGATTGGATGGCCTGATGGGCCAGATTACCGAAACCCGCAAACGGCTGCTTGCTAGAAGTGGCCGCCAGATGGTGCTCACGGCACGGGATGGCAGCAATCCGGTCACATTACGCGCATATGCACCGCCGCCGCAGTCGTCACAACTGGCAGATGGCATGCCCAAAGCGCCGTTCATTGCTCAAACGTTAGCGGATGAGCTGAGCGCGGCCAATGTCACGCCAAAGGCGCAATGGCACCTCACAGATGGCCCCAAAACCTACAGCCTGACAGATGCCACGCCCGTTTATGACGGGGCCACCATCTGCGGCTGGACGCTGATTGCAGCAGGAGGCGACTAATGCCCTCAGAAACAGTGTGGAACGATGCCTATGCCCGTGCCAGCGCCGTGGCAGAGGCGTTGGGCTATCTGATCGGTGATCCCCTGACATGGGATTTTTCCAGCGATGGCAAAGCATTTGTGGCGCTGGATATGTCCTCGTCCAGCATAGATAGCCTGGAACTGGGTGATCAACAGGCGCAGGAAAGCGGCCAGATCTGCATCATGCTCTGGATACCACAGGGCAAGATGAACACACCCGCGGTGCTGTCCATCATGAATGCGTTTGAAGCAGCGTTCCGCACCGACCCAACTGATCCGGATAAACGCTGGCCCGCTGGCCTGTTTTACGATGGCCAGAATTACACGCCACCTTCCTTTCTTGCCCAGACAGGTAATTGGTACGTTGCCACGCTGATGGTGGATTACCGCTGGCAGAACATTACGGAACAAACCCCATGAAATTCTATCCTCTTATCGAAACTGCTGCCAATTCCGGCAAGTTCCAGCTTTCTGGTGCCGCTGTAGAGGCCGAAAGTACCACTGCCGCGCTGGCATTGATTGAACCCACTGTTGGCGCGGGCCTGCGTTATGGCGCGTGGCTGTATCACGAAGTGCGCGGCCTGCCAGATTTCTCGCCCATTACGGATGATGAAAAAGGCAAGTCCTACACGGTTCTGGCGCAGGTTGGCGGTACAGATCAGCCATGGACGCCAGATGGACAGCAGCTTGTTTCTACGCTGTGCGATGCCTCTAATCTGTGTCTGTCCATGGCGCAGTATATGGGTTTCCGCCTCGGCCTGATGCCGGTGGATGAAAAACCCGTAGCAGCACCGGCAACATCTGGCACTGAGGCAGCCCCCGCATCCAGCGGAACAGAAAGCACGGCAACGCCTGCCAGCTAACGCTGATCCTGTTTCCATTCGTTCAACACAGGCCGCCTTCGGGTGGCCTTTTTTATTGAGGTAAACATGGATTTTACTGGAGCCACAGCAGGCTTGGCAGCTGGCGCACAAACCAATGACACGCTCGTGGATTTTGCGCTAGAGACAACATACGCCACGCCACCGACTGGCAATTATCAGGCGCTGCGCATTACGGGTGAAACTCTAGCACTCCAGCAGACGACTGCGCGCCCATCTGAGCTGAACGCCCAAAAACAGGTTTCTCAGGCCGTTATCACGCAGGTTTCGGCATCTGGTACAATTTCAGGTGCCCTGTCATCTGGCACGTTTGATGATCTGATAGCCGGCGTGATGGGGAATGATTGGGTTAATGCTACAGTCTCTGGCAGTTCTGATTCCAAAACCGGTTATTCGTACACGTTAGCAAATGGCTACACCAGTGGACTACCTAATATCGGTGGGATTGATGCAGCCTCTATCGCAACAATCAATAACTGGCCACAGAATGGATATGTTTACATTCACGACCCAGATAACGGCATCGCAAATTTTTTCCAGTATCAACGCACCGGTGCACAGGGGGTTATCGCTCTGCAGGTAAAAGGTGCGCTCAGTCCATTTCTGTCGGCAAATGCGAACGGTGGCCCGAATGCTCGTATATTTGGCCCTGCGCTGACCAACGGTGCTCTGGATAAAACATTCACGTTCCGGAAAAAGACGCTGGGTTCATTCCTAATGTATCCGGGCAGCCTAATCACGCAGATCCAGTTCCAGCTACAGCAGGCACAGTTTGGTACTGTCAGCGTAGATGTCACCAGCGCCAATGTGCAGCAAAATGATAACGATGTTGCGTCTGCTGTTCTCCCGGCTCCATCTGGGAAAGTTCACAACTCCGTCAACAATTTTCTGGGCGCACTGATTAACTTACAGGCTCCAGCAGGTTGTGTGACACAGTTCACCTGCACACTGGCCCGCGATGGTTCGAAAAATGAATATGGCATGGGGCATGCCGATGCCTGCGGAGTGCAAAACGGGCAGTTCATTGCGAGCGGCAGCATCGAATTCTATTTCCGCTCGTGGGATGAATACAAAGCCAGCATTGCTGGCACGCAGGGGCCAATCGTTGTCACAACGGTTGATGATTCCGGCAATGGTTATGCGTTCCTGTTTACAAATGCCGCTTTGCGCAACCCCAAGGTGAACAGCTCTCAGGCAAACGCAACTGTCACGGCATCGTTTGATATTGAGGGAAATCCAGATGCCAGCGGTGGGCCTGCATTTGCCATCTACCGTCTGACAGGTATTCCAGCCACCGGCTCCTGATCCTTCTTTACTTCAAAACCAATTTCGCAAATGGTATCCATAATCTGGATGCCATTTTTGTTTGTACCCATAACTCACAGGGTTTTGCATAATGGCTAAGATTTCCTCCTATACCCGCAACGCTGCTGCAATCGCTGATGGCACACCTGTTACCGTTGGCGTGACAGATCAGTTCACTATCGTCACCAAGGGCATGACGGCAGATTACGCAGACCGTCTGTGGGCGCTGCGCCGCGCTGCTGCCATCAAATATAATACCGGCCTATCTGCTACCGATGTGCCGGTAAATGAAAACAATCTGCCACCCTCCATGGATGATGCGTGTCAGGCACAGGCGCTGAGCGAAAAGTGCCTGATTGACGTGCAGGGTCTGGAAAATGACGATGGCACCCCGATTGATATTGCCACCTTCAAGGAAATGATCACCCACCGCGAAAACCGGGCATTGCTTGCTCTGGCATTGCAGGCCGCGGCTTCTGTTGGTCGCGCTACCAAGGCACAGCTAGAGGCCGCTGAGGGAAACTGATAGCCGCCCTGCACTGGCATCTGGTGGATGGGCCGGTAGCAGGGCGTTGCGGCGTGCTGCCACCGCCCAAACACGATTGGGCAGCCTATGATGCATGGTTGCGGAAAATTGATCCGGAGCCAGCAAATATGCTGCCCTGGCGGTGCTGGCATGGCGTGGCCGGCACGCGCCTGCATCGGCCAGAGGGTTTTGGCGCAGGTATGGGGGCAATCCGTAATGTTGCCTATCCGCAGCCACTGGCTGATACCGAGATCCTGCGCTGGTGTCAGATGCGCCGGCTGAATGAGGCGGAAACAGACTTCACGTTCCAACTCGTCAAATCAATGGATCAGGCATTTCTTCAGATCCGTAACCAGCAGATCACGGAAGATCTGCAACACACGTTCAGGAAAAAATAGCATCATGGCACGGGCACGTATGGCAGACGTTCTGCGCAAACAGATCATTGTCTCTGCGCGTGCAAGTCTATCTTCTGCTGCTCTCCATAAAGCAGCTGCTGATGCCTGCCGTGCCAATCGTGATGAACTGATTACATCCGGACATGCCTCCAGCACATTCCGCACGGCTGTAGATGGGCATGTGGGTGCTGATGAAGAAAGCGTGAATCTGGATGGTGGCATTGTCCGCTATGTGTTTTCCTATCTGGCGCAGGCCGTGGCATTTGCCCTGCAGTATTGCCAGACGCATTCGCCAGTACGCAGCGGAGCGTATCGTGACAGTTGGGCTGTGCGTGTGAATGGAGAGTGGTGGACACGTCCGGCCGCCACCATTCAGCCGGGTAGCACGGTGGAAATCGTGAATACCATGCCCTATGCCCGCAAGATTGATACGGGTGGGCAGATTACCAGTGTGCCGCCTGGAATAGTGGAGGCCGCACGGCAAGCGGCTATGAAACAATATCCCACACTCAAAATTGCCCGCAAATTCCTGTCCTTGTCAGATGGACGCGATGCCCGTGGCGAACGCCTGCCATACATCCTGAAAGCGCAGGGAATCGAAAGCGGCCTGACATTTTCCAAGAAAAGCGGGTTTGAACATCTGCGTAAGCCACGCCGGAGCAACCGCAAGGATCGGCAGGCCGGGCAAGTCATGACGTATCCTGCTCTTGTGCTGACGGAGCCTTCCAATGGCTAAAGTTTCTGAGGTTATCAATGAAGTCATCACCCGTTTTGTGGTGGATGATCAGACTGCACAGCCCACGGAAGCCGCTGGTGCACGCATAGATGCGCTACAGGATAAATCTGACGCGCTGGCAGAAAGCGGCAAGCGCATTGGGGAAGCATTTCAGGAAGGTCTGGAGGCTGCCGGATCTGCTGCAAACAACACTGTTGAAGCCGTTATATCCGGCACCGGAAAGCTGGAAACCAGTGCGGGGCGTCTGAAGGATAGCGTAGATCAGATTACCCACGATGTGCAGCTGGGTGCAGAGAATACAGAAAAAGCCCTGTCCGGTATTGGTGAAGCTGCCGAAGATACGGTTACATCTGCGGACAAAATTGGCACGTCATTCAAAGACAGCCTGAGCGATGCCACCAAATCTGCTGAAGATCTGGTGACGGTTATCACCCGTAGCGCCACCAGTGCGGATAAGACCTGGCAAAATTCGGCTGCACGTACGGGGGACAGTATTTCCAAGATCCAGCGCCAGATCCGTCTGGCACAGGATGAGTATGACCGGCTGGATGCCCGTGGTGTTGAAGCCATTGGAAGCGGCAGCACCAGTCCGGAAGATGTTACGCGCGTTCTGGATGCCCAGCGGGAAAAGATTGATGCTCTGGTGCAGCAGGAAGCAAAGCTGCGTCTGGAACAGACTGCTACGGCAGAAACCTTCACCAAAATGGGTGAAGATGGTTCCAGCGCGTCTGCCGTTCTGGAAAAGCTCTCTGCCGCTGAAATGGCAGAAGTCATGTCCCTGCGTGAGCTGCGGTCTGCCTTTGAAAACAACCTGCTGTCCCTGAACGGATACCGCAAGGGCGTGCAGGATATCACGGCAGATTATGCCGCCATGCAGCGTGCATCTGATGGCGCTCTGTCCAGTATTGCCAGTTCCTACCAGAGCAACCTCAACAGCAATCTGGGAATCAGCCTACCCAGCAATGATCTGAGCGCATCTCGTTTGGAGGATATTACCGGCGCATTTGCTGATGCCGATGCCATCCGTGCCAAGATTGTGCCATTGGCTGCTGCGGAACGCGATTACGCAAAAGCGGTTGCAGAAGCTGATAGTGCTCTGGCAACCGACATCATCAAACAGAAAGAATATGATGCCTATGTTGGCAAGGCTACAGATAGCCTGAACCGCCAGAAAGCTGCTTTTGGTGGGAGTGCCGCCGCAGTCAAGCTGACCTCGTTTGAAATGGGTATTCTGGCAGACGAAACCCATAAGTTTTTCGATCAGGTTATGGCTGGTGGCAGCCCATTGCAGGCCGCGTTCTATCAGGTGCCCAATATGGTGCAGGTGATGGGCGGTCTGGATGGTGCTCTGACACGCGTGATCGGCGTATTGACTGGGCCGGCTGGCCTTGCCGCGGGAGCAGTTGCAGCAGGTGCAGCCATCTTTGGTATGGGCAAGTATGCGGAAAGTGAGCAGGAAAGCCTTGCCCAGCTTTCCACACATCTGCGCGCCACGCGGGCTGATTATGATGATATGTCCAAATCTGCTGAAAATGCCGCCCGTGCGCTGCATGATCAGTATGGAGATATCTCGCTCTCAGACAGCCGCAGCACGGTGCAGACCATTGCTGCTGTGCCCACGGTGGATGCCAGCCAGATTCAGCGCCTGACAGCAGACAGCCGGGATCTGGCTGCCGTTATGGGCACCACAGTTCCTGAAGCCGCCAAAACACTGGCAGCGGCATTGGAAGATCCTGCCAAGGAAGCACAGGCGCTGTCAGATCAGCACTTGCCCGGTTTCAACGCTGGGTTGGTGCTGAGCGTGCAGCATATGGTGCAGATGGGCCAGCAGGCTGATGCCGTTTCTCTGGTGATCCAGAAGCTGGAAAGCGCCATTCATGGGGCTGCCGATCAGGGCCTGACACCGTTCCAGACTGCATGGCGCAAGCTGAGCGATGAAATGGGCGGTGCATCCAGCATTATCGCAGCTGAATCCCGTAGCATTGGAGATCTGTTCGTCTCCATGGCGACTGAGGGCATCAACGCTGCGGATGATCTGGTCAAGCACCTTAAAAAACTGCCTGATGAGCTCAGTAGCATTTGGAGCAGCATCAAATCTGGATCATCTAGCGGCTTTAGCTGGCTGGAAGGTAAGATTGAAAGCCTGATGCCTGCCAACGTGCAAAAGCTCATGGCACAGGGCAACACGCCAGATCCTACATTCTCCATGCCTACCAACACAGCGGCAAACCATAGACTTGTGCATGATGGCGGCATTTCTGCTGTGCAAAGCATGATCAATCAGGTGGCACAGGAACAGCACCTGAATGGTGATATCACCAGTCTGATGCACGCCATAGCACCTGCGGAAAGCAGCACGGGCCAATACCTGAAAGGTCAGTTGGTGCGCTCCAGTGCCGGTGCCATTGGCGCCATGCAAGTGAAGCAAGACAACGCGGCCGGAAATGATCTGACAGATCTGCACGGAAATGTTTCTGCCAGTGCTCAGCTGCTGGAGCACCTATACACCAAATATGATGGTGATCAGACACTGGTTGCCATGGCCTATAACTGGGGAGAATCTAACCTAGACCGCTATTTGAAAAGCGATGGTGATCCTAGCCGCATTCCTGCGGAAACCATGGATTATCTGGCAAAAACTACAGAGGGCGTGCCTTATGGCGCTGTCACATCTGCAAACATGCAGAAATCTGTGGATAGCGTGGTTTCGCAGGGTGATACTGGAGTAAATGGCCAGCGTGATGATCTCACGCGCTCTCTGGTAAAGCAGGAAGGTGCTCTGGATACTGTCAATAAGCAGTATCAGGCTGGCATTATTTCCCAGAAAGAGTGGTCTGATCAAACAAAGGTTATTCATGATCAGATAGACGCTACCAGCGCCTCTCTCGCCAATCTGCGTGATCCCTTGCAGGAAGTGGATCATTCGCAAACGCTAGCCGCACAAAGCGCATCTGCCTTAACGGGCTATGACCGGCAGATGGTCAGCGTGGCGCAAGAAGTTGACCAGGCGCAGCTTTCTCTCAACGGCACGCATGCTTCTGCTGCCCAAATCATGGGTGCGCAGGCACGTGAGCAATCCATTCTGGCGGATCAGTGGAATGCCAGCGTAACTTCCATCAGTCGTCAGGCTGATGAACAGGATGCAGTTAATACGGCCTATGCACAAACATCTACGTCTCTTGATCATGTCACAAATTATCAGAAGGCATATGAAGAGGCATTACAATCATTTGACCCTCACAGCACATCGTTCACGCAGCATGTAAATGAAATGACGGCAGCTCTGGACAAGCAAACTGCCACACAAAAAGAACAGGCACTGATTGGCCAGACATGGCAGAATAAAGATCAGATCAGCTTGTTGCAGGCAGAAACTGCCTCGCTTGGCCAGAATGATGATGCACGTCAGAAAATGCTCACGCATATGCAAACAGAGCAAGAGCTGGTGCGCAATGGTGATTCTCTTACAGATACCAGCACACAGACCTATCTGAAAAGTGTGGATGCCTTGTCTGACGCCACGGCGGAATATCAGCATGCACAGCAGACACTAGATGATTTCACTGGAAGTCTGAGTGACATGACGGATCAGCTTTCTGATGGCGTTGTGCAGGGATTTCTGCAGGGCACGTCCAGCGGGATGTCCTTCAAGTCCACCATGCAGGGCATTGAAGCGCAGATTGTGTCCATGATTGCAAAAATGGCGCTGATCAATCCTCTGCTGAACAGTATAGATGGGGGAACACGCACAACCCTGTCTGATTTCAACAATATGTTCAGCAAGATGGGTTCTGCTTCAGGTTCTGGAAGTGCGCTTCAGGATGATAACCTAAATGCCATTTCCCAATCCGGCTGGGCCATGTCTCCAGAGGAAGTGCAGCAGGAAAAAAAGCAGCTTAATCAGTCAAGCAGTTTTAGCCTTTCATCCCTGTTCAGTGGCGGGATTGGGAACGGTGGCACTGAAAGCCTTGGTGGCGCCCTCAATATGGGGATGGGCATGCTAGGCGGTTTTGCCGCAGGCTCTTCCCTAAGCAAACTGCTGACAGATAAGCTGTTTGATGGTTCAAAAAGCTCTGAAGTCGGTGGGGAAGTCGGTTCGGGCGTTGGCTCCATTGTCGGTGGTATATTTGGTGGCCCATTGGGATCTCTGGTGGGTGGTTCCGTTATTGGTGCCATTGGGGATGCCATTGGCAGCCTGTTTGCAAAAAGGAGCAAAGATTATCAGTATGTTTCTGTGGATAATGGGCAGTTGGCAATCAGCGGCCATGTGTACAAGGATATCCATGGAAATGACACGGTAGCATCTGGGCTTCAGACCGATCTGGATAGCATCAACAATGCATTCGACTATACGGGCGTATCCGCGACAAACACAGATACACTCGGCAAAGTTGGCTATTCCAAGAAGGGGAAGAAAAAAGATACCTACAGCCTGACAGATCTGCTGCCTGATCTGGATCTGACCAGCTCTTCAGCCAACATGAATCTGGAGCTGAAGCAGCTCATGCCGTCCAGTTTTGATAGCGTGGACACGTTCACGCAGGATCTGGAAAGCCTGAAAAGTCTTGCGGACGAACTGGACAGCATGAAAGTGTCTGTCTCGAAGTTTGATGATTCCAGCCACGTCACGGTGGATCATTTCACCGGCTATACGGGAGATATGGCCAAGGCGCTTTCCACTCTGGATGGAAAAACGCTGAGTGTTGACGATCTGCAAAGCCAGTTTCAGGCCATTGAGGAGTTTGTGGGCACCACAATGCCGGGGCTGCTGGATGTCACGGCATCCGGCTCCGAAAGCCTGATGCAGCAGGTGGATGATCTGAAGGCCAAATATCAGGATGCCGCCAACACGGCAGCATCCTACGGTCTGGATGCTCAGGCGCTGCTGGATAAAGGCAATGCCATTGCTGCTGCCATGATTGCCAATGAGCAAACCACGCTTTCGCAATCTGATCAGTCCGTGCAGGCACGTTATCTGTCTGCCACGGGTGATCAGGAAGGCGCAGATCTGCTCAATCAGCAGGTGAGTGCGGCGCAGGAAATCCAGCAGCTACAGGATAACTGGCGCAGCTTCCTAGGTGATAACTTTGCCGATAACGTTACCTACCAGCAGCAGCTTGCAGATCTGGAGAAAACCCAGAATGCCGAGCGGTTGCAGATCCAGCAGGAGTATCAGGAAAAGGCTCTGGAGCAGCAGGAAGAATATCAATCTGAAGCAAATGAGAAGCTGGAGTCTGTTTTTGACAGTCTGGACACCTATGAAAAAGGGCTGACCACATCAGACGCTTCGCCATTATCGGTGGCGGATCAGTACAAGGCGGCTAATGATAATCTGCATACGGATTATCAGGCTGCTCTGGGTGGGAATTATGATGCCCTGTCTGCGCTCCAGACTGACATGCAAAACTTCCTGTCTCTGTCCCAGAAATTCAATGGTGGCGGGGCAGCCTATGTGTCTGATTTCAATATGGTGCAAACCATCGTCAAGGCGCTGGGTGGCATGGATCTGACCAAGGTGCAGGCCGATGTGCTGAATAAGATCCAGCAAGGCCAATCTAATCAGACGGAAACACTGGCCTCGCTTTTGCAGGATCTTCTCAAAACGTCTGTGGCACAGCTGCAAGAAACACGCTTTCAGGCGGAAAAATCTTCCGCAGCCTAACGGGATATCACCACAATGCAGCAACGCTGTTTTCTGGGAACGCTGGCCTTCGGGCCTGCGGCTTCCCGCACGACCACATGCCTGTCTTCTGGCGGGTATGTGGATGTTGCCACCGGCACGAAATATCCGCCCATTCTGGCAAGCCTGCCTGATGTGGACAGGGAACTGGATATTTCAATTTCCGGTAGCAGCATGACGCAATCGTTCGGGCAGCTTACGGTCAATCTGTCCGATGGCGTGGCTGATAGCATGAACGTGCGCAACCATACCGGAGATCTGTCCATCCTGACCGGCCTGCGCAGCTATGACATGGCACGCGGCTGGTGGGTGGATCCGGCACTTTCTGCGTGCCAGCCTCTGTTTACCGGATCTGCCACCGCATGGCGCACCGGAGCCACGCAAGGCACGCTGACACTTTCGGGGCCTGCCGTGCTCTCGCGCCAGTTGCCACTGGCAACCTATGCCGGAACGGGCGGCGTGGAAGGTGGCTCAGACCTGACAGGCCGGGTGAAGCCGCGCCTGCGGGGTTATGCTTTCAATATCACGCCGGTCTGTGTGGATAGCGTCAATCAGATCTATCAGGTGTCTGATGCACCGCTTTGGATGGGCACGCAGGGCACTCAGCCGGATCTGACCGTGCTGGAAGGCGGCGTGCTGGGGGCGTGGTCTGCGCCGGCAACAGATGGCAGCTGGGCCTATGCTGGCATGGTCAGTGATATCACGACCGCAGATCCGGCCGCAGGCACCTATGTGGTGGAAAGTTCCAGCCGGGGCGCGTTTTTCCGGTTGGGTGGCACGCCGGTTTATACCATTACCTGCTGGGCCACTGGCGCGATGCCCGATGGCACGTATGTTTCCAGCCTGCCGGATATCGTGCGGCAGGTGCTGGTGCAGGATATCGGCATACCGGCGGCATCCATTTCCAGCACATGGGCAGATCCGTTCGGCAATGTGGATAGTGCCGCCGGTGCGTTCTGGGATGGCTCTGACAGCTATACCGGGAATGACATGATCACCGCGCTCTTGCAGGGCAGTATGCGCAAGCTGGCTGTTGCGCGGGACGGCACACTGAAGCTGATCGGCATTACAGACAGCTTTTTGCAGCTTGTGCCGCACCAGTGGGAAAAGCTGGCGGTGCTTCCGGATGAGGTGATTGACATCAAGGAAACGGATCTGCCGTCCGAACTGGCGCTGCCTCTCACCTGCGGGCGTTGCACCTATAGCCGCAATTATACGGTGATGAGCACCAGCACCCTCAGCCCGAAGGCGGATCTGTCCACCCTGCGCACACAGCGCAGTGCTGTCACGGTGGGCACGGATAGCCCAACGGTGGAAGTGGTCAGCCCGCCTGAAGTGCTCACCAGCTTGCGCACGCAGGCCGGGGCGCAGGTGGTGGCAGATGTCATCAACAAACTGTGGACGGTGGCAGACCGGCGCGTGTTTTACGTCACGCTGCCGTTTGAACGCCTGTTTGATTTTGAAATGGGGGACGAGATTGTGCTGTTTGCCAATGTAGACGGCCTGCGCGATGGCCTGGGCGGTCTGGTTGTCGGTGAAAGCTGGCGCGGCTCCAGTGCAGGCCAGTGCGTGCTGACGGTGCTGGTCTGATGCAGAATTGTGCTTTCGGCCTGAACAATCTGGTCAAGACTGCCAGCCTGAGCGGCTCCAATTCCTTTTATGCGGGCGTATCCGCTGCCAAGGATTTCTCACCCAATCAGCTGGCTACAGACCAGGGCAACACCACGGCGGCGTTCTGGTCTGTTGGGGATGGCAACAGAACGGCATGGTTTCAGGCGCAATGGGGCAGTGCCCAGACCATGCGGGCCTTCTTTGTAGGGCGCACCAACCTTGGCCAAGCCGCAACCTGGCAGCTTGTGGCCAGTTCTGGCGGCAATACGGTGTATTCTGCCTCTGGCAGCTTTGCCACGTTGGGTGGTGTTGGCCCGGTGCAGATGGTGCATGTGGCACCGCAGGACATTCAGGCCGATACGGTCAAGATCACCGTCACCAGCAATGGCAGCGCATCGGAAAGCTATATTTCCCTGTCTCTGGCCTATATCGGGCCGGTGTGGCAGCCGGTGCGCAACATGAGCACCAAGAGCACCACCGGGCTGGATAGTTCCGTGACGGTGAATACCGGCATGAGCGGGGCCGAGTTTGTCACGCCGGCATGGATGCGGCGCAAGGCTGTGGTGGATCATGAATCTCTGGATCTGGCAGATGTGCCGGTGCTGGAGCAGATCCTGCTGCTGGGCGCATCTGGCGCGAATGTGCTGTTTGTGCCTGATCCGGATGCCGATGGCCCCACGCTGAACCTGCGCAGCCTGTTTGGTCGCGTCCAGCGCGGAGATCTGAGCAACCCCTATGGCGCTGCCCTGCGGCAGCAGACCAGCTTCACCATTACCGAGCGGCTTTAAGCCGCTTTTTTTATGCCTGAAAGGAAGAGTGTCATGCCTGATGATGTGGTGCGGCAGGATGAATTTGTTGCGTTTGAAACCAGCGTGAACGGCAAGTTTTCTACGCTGGAGACTGGCATTGCCAATATCTGGACGGAACTGAAGCGGATCAACAACCGCAAGACCTGGGTAAATGGCGGCCTGGTTATTTTTGGCTCTGCCCTGGGCAGCGGAATTGTCCAGGCGTTGCAGCATATGCACCCGTGACAACCGAAAACCGGCTTTTGTAAACCTGACCACGAAAACCTGCCAACGTTTTAGCCCACTGCAAAGGGCTGTTTTCTGCGGGTTTTGTGCTCCGGTGGACTAATCCGGGCAAGATCACCTGTAAACTCGTCCATGTTGAACAGATATGTGGATGCCTTACAGCTTTTTGACCGTAAGGCGGTTCCATATCTCAATAAGAACTACGGATACGAGGGGGAAGCAGATAAATGCAATCCATCCTGTTGTTGTCATCCTATCAATCCATTCAACGTTTGTTGGCCAAGTTTATGTAACCTTATTCCACCAGCGCTAAAGCTGACTAGGAACAATACATATATATACCATGGCTGTGTATGTGCAGGACTTCCAAACGTTAAATTCACTAATGGAGCTAACGCACCGATAGTGAAGTAGGATGTTCCCAAAGTATTCAGGGCATTAGCGCGTAGCTTAAGCCGCTCATTATGAACAAGTTTCTCAGTAGGCGTCATGCGCCTCATCAAATGTGACCGTCCGAGTCTGGTCAATCACATTTTGTTTCCACTCCGGCCGCCATTGAGCGGCCTTTTTTGTATCCGGAAAATTGATGAATGATCCGATCCTACTGGCGGCAGATCTGTGCCGCCGGTCTGAAGGCTTGCGCCTGCGCCCATATGTGTGCCCGGCCGGGTATTGGACAATCGGCTATGGCAGCCGGTTTCTGGCCAACGGGGCCGCCGTAACCGCCAGCACCGCACCCATTACGGCTGAATATGCCAATGCCTTGCTGCAAGGCACGCTGGCCAAGCTGTTGCCGCAGATCCTGCGGCTGGTGCGTGTGCCGCTGACATCCGGCCAGCAGGCCGCACTGTTGGACTTTACTTACAACCTCGGATTGCCAGCACTTGCGGGATCCACACTGTTGAAGCTGCTGAACGCAGGGCAGGGGAATGCCGCCCGCAATCAGTTGCTGCTGTGGAACCACATGCACCGCAATGGCCAGCTGATCACTGTGGCCGGCCTGACGTTGCGCCGGCGTGCCGAATGGCAGCTGTGGGCCAGCTGATCCGATTCCTGAAAAATTCCTACTGAAAGTGACATCATGTTCATGACTGAACGCGAACTGAACCGGCTGGCTGATCTGATTGCAGAGCGGCTGGAAAAACGCGGCCTGTGCATTGCTGCACCCCGCAATGGCCAAGCCCTGCTGGTGGAAGACGTGGACATCAACACGCTGCCCAGCAGCCTGCGCGGCGCACAGGGCTGAACAGCCAGAAACCCCAGATTTTCACACATACAGGGCATGCGCAGCGTGCCCGAAGGGTAGATCCATGAACCTGTCCCGTATCAGCGCATATCTGCGCCAGCCCACCACGCTGTTTGCCCTATCCCTTATTTTGGGGGATCTGGTAGCCACGTGGTTTAACGTGATTCCGGCCGGTGGCTCTGCTGCCATGCTGATTGCTGCATTGCCTCTGCTGGGCAGTGATAACAGCGGCATTATTGCAGCCCTTCTGGCCAACAAGGCGGATCTGGAAAAGGCGCTGAATGCAGTGGCCGCCCATAAGGACATTGGCCCCACGGCTGCAAAGGTGATTGCCGATGCCGTGCCAGCCAGCACAATTCTGGCGGCCGCAACATCTGCCATTGCTTCTTCCACTGCTGAAGCAGCACCCAAGAAAAGCAGCGCGGCTTCTGCCGTGGCGGGCGTCATGCTGCTTGGTCTGGTTGGCACCAGCTTGATGGCGTGCGGATCTGACCAGCTAGTGCAGCGCCAGCAGTCTGTTTACGGCCTGAGCCTGTCTTATGCCGCAGCAGCCCAGCTTGCGGCTGACTATGAAAAGAACCCGGCCGCAGATCCGGCTGTAGTAGCAAAGCTGAAACCGGCCTTCCAGACCGCGCATGACCAGATCAAGCCGCTCGATGAGGCTGCGGCTAAAGGTGATCCACTGCCTGAAGCTGCGGTTGAAGCGGCGCAGGATGCGCTAGACGCAGCCCGCAAGCTGCTGCCTGCCAGCAAGTAACCATTTTCCCGGCGTCGGGAAAATGATCCGCAAGGGTGTCGGTATTACTGGACACCCTTTTTTATTGCCTGCCAAAAATGGCAGAAAATCAAGGAAAAACTATCATGAACTACGCAAGCATTGCCATTGCTGCGGTTGAAGCCCTTGTCGAAAACGGCCCGGTGATCGTGGAAGATATTTCCGCACTGCTGAAGCCGCTGAAGGAAGGCCGTGCACCCACAGCGGATGAATGGGCCTTTGCTGAAAAGCAGCTTGATGCTGCTAATGCCTCTGTGCAGGCTGGGTGACGTCTGGCTACAAAAGCTAACTGGTTAGGCCTATGGCTTGCCGTAGCATATCGTTAACGCGCCCTTGCCAACCAGGGCCGTCCTGTTTCAGCCGGTCAATCAAATCGGGGTCAAGACGAATCGATACAAGCTTCTTTGTGGGAGCTTTTTGTGGCCCTCTTACTCTACGCTGTGCTGCTAATGCTGGCACAGCTACAGATGCAGGTTTGGCATTGAGAAAATCTTGATCCGTTAGCTCGGGGTTATCTGCATCTTGCAAGATGCCCTGATTGATCAGGGCATCTTCTTCATCCGTAGGCATGATAAATTCAGGTTTGCGCGGCATAAAGCTTTGCCTCCCGTTTGTTGGCCTTTCGTAGGCTGATGATGCGGACAATGCGTGTTTCAATGCTGAAAACCAGCACATGCAGGCGGAGATTGATTGGGGCAATAGCAACAAGGCGGGGCTCGTTTGCGCTACGACTTGTCATGACAAAAGCCACATCCCATTCGAAGTCTTCAGCATCAGCAAAATCAACGCCATGCTTGGCGATGTTACTTTGACGCTTTGCTTCGTCCCAATCGTATCTCATATAAATTGTATATACAAACAGACAATTTAAGGCAAGCAGATTGTATATATATTTTGCTTAATTTAAGGGGCTTGCCGAAATCATTCGTGGAAGCAGTAATAGATAGACCAAGAGCCGCCATAGGTAGCGGACAGGCTCTTGGCTATCAGCTCTATATCGCAAGTATGATCAGATAACGATACCGTACCTTATATATAAGGTACGGGCGCATAAACGCGGTATTGTGTTCACATGATAAAGTGAGCACTGTTGTTTATGTCTATTTTTCAAGGGAAAGTCTGGTCGGAGTGAGAAGATTCGAACTTCCGGCCCCTGCGTCCCGAATACATGGTCTTGACTGATGGAGAGATGATAACGCGCCAATGGAAAAAGCTGCCCGGCACTGGCGGGGCTTTCTATTTCCTGCAAGGCCACAACATCGGCATGCAAATGGGTGGCATAGCTGGCAAGGCTGGAAATATCAGCAGGGGTGCGGTGGGGGATATCTGGCGGGGCCTGTGCATAGCCGGGGTGAGCCGGATCAAGCAGCCAGTCCAGATTCCATGTGCTGAGTTTAAGTGTATCTGCTGCGGTTGCCGAAGTAAAACACAGGCAACACGCAGCAATTACAAAACCACAAAAGAAAAGAGCAGGGCTTTTAGGCGGCTTTTTCTTCCATCTGTGTAATAACGGCTTTAATCGGCAGGCTTTTGCGTGTTTGTTCATCCAGCACCGTAATTTCACCGGAGCCGATATCATAAAACCACCCTTGCAGGAACAGTGTGCCCTTTGCCAGCCCAGCAGCTACCGCAGGGTGCGTGCGCAAATGGGCCAACTGCAACAGCACGTTTTGTTCTGCAACAGAACGCACGGTGGCGGGGCCAACATCTTCGCCCGTAAAGGTGTGCAGGGTGGCCGCACGGGCGGCTTCTGCATTGCGCAGCCATTTGCGCACGGTGGGCATTTTATCCAGCCCGTTTTTTTCTGGTTCCAGCAGGGCCTTCATGGCGCCGCAATCAGAATGGCCGCACACAATAATGGTAGAAACCCCAAGGCCCAGAACAGCGTATTCCACTGCGGAGGACACACCACCCAGCATTTCACCATATGCAGGTACAAGGTTGCCAATATTGCGCAAAATAAACAGATCACCCGGCCCTGTCTGGGTGATAAGGTTGGGGTTAATGCGGCTATCTGCGCATGCAATAAACAAAGCTTCCGGGGCTTGCCCTTTTGCCAGATTGGTAAACAGTTCTTTTTTGGCAGGAAAAATTTCGGTGTTGAAGTGCTCAACCCCACGCAGCAGGGAAAGAAGGCTGCTTCTGGCTTCAGAACATGAGGGCATATAAAAACTCCGGCAAATTATTATGTCGGTTCACCCTTGAAACAAAGGGCTTCAACAATGGTGACGGTTAAATAACGGCAAAACAACCTTAAGAGTTTTGCACGCAGATGAAAAAAAATGCCACCCTCTGTTGGAAGGTGGCATTTTGCGTGTTGCGCGCTTAGCTTAGCGGATCATCTTCATCCGGTTCGCTCATTTGGTCTGCCGGGTGGCGCACGGGCGGGGCATTGGTGCGCACGGGGCGGGGGTTTTCTGTCTGCCTGCGGGTAAAGTTGCCTGCCAGAGCGGAAAGCTCCAGAAACTGGTCTGCCTGCCGGCGCAAATCATCCCCAATCAACGGTGGGGTGGAGCGCATGGAGGATACAACAGAAACCCGTGTGCCCTGCCGCTGCACGGCTTCCACCACACGGCGGAAATCAGAATCACCGCTAAACAGAATGGCGTGGTCGATATGTGGGGCCATTTCCAGCATATCCACGGCAATTTCTATGTCCATATTGCCTTTTACGCGGCGCTTGCCGGTAGAATCGGTAAATTCCCGCGCGGGTTTGGTAACAAGAAAATACCCGTTATAGGAGAGCCAGTCTGTAAGTGGCTTAAGGGGGGAGTAATCTTCTGTGTCCAAAATGGCGGCATAATAATAAGCGCGGATAATATGCGTTTTGGCGGCAAAGAAATCCAACAGCTTTTTATAGTCCACATCAAAACCAAGACTACGGGATGTAGAATACAGGCTGGAGCCATCAATGAAAAGGCAGGTCTTTTCGGTTTTCTGAAGGTTCATAGTTGGTTTCCTCTAAATACTTTGGTGTGCTGTTTTGGGCGTTACTATTAAATGGTCTGGGGTCTTTTCGGTTTTGATAGAAAGAATGGTAAGATCATTTGGTAACTATATCCATAAAATGTGGCAGAATTAGCCGCTGCGGAACGGGTTTATAACGATGCCGGAAATGAATACCAGATCAGTGCTGATAGCGATAGGTGCGAATCTTCCGCATTTGCGCTTAAGCGCCCGCCAGACGTGTGAGCAAGCCGTGCAGGCCTTGAAAAATCTGCCCCAACTAGAAGTTGAAGCTGTTTCCCGCTGGTATGAAAGTGCGCCTGTGCCTCCATCTGGGCAACCTCCTTACGTTAATGGGGTTGTGCGTTGCCGCACCACGCTGGAGCCTCTGGCTCTGCTTGATGCGCTTCAGGGGGTGGAAACGCGGTTGGGGCGCGTACGTTCCGTGCCAAATGCTGCGCGCACGCTTGATCTGGATATTATTTCCATAGACACTCTGCAAATTAACACACCGCGCCTTACGTTGCCCCACCCCCGAGCTACCCAACGCGCTTTTGTGCTGTACCCCTTGCATGATGTGGCGCCAGAGTGGAAAGACCCCGTAACCGGCAAGGGGCTGGATGCCCTGCTGCAAGGCGTTGCGGGGCAGGAAATACAGCCCGTAAAAGAATAAACTCTTCCGTAGGCGGGGCGGATGCGGTAATATACTCTTTCTGTTCCTGTAAGCATCTATAAGCTGAAACTTGTCTGGAGGCTCTCCGCAATGGCCCGCGTCACCGTTGAAGACTGTGTGGAAAAGGTCCCGAACCGTTTTGAACTGGTGGTCTATGCCGCACAGCGCGCCCGCAATATCTCTCGCGGGGAAGAGCTGACAGTTGATCGGGATAACGATAAAAACCCCGTTGTCGCTCTGCGTGAAATTGCAGACGAAACCGTCTCTCTGCCCGCTCTGCGCAATGATCTGATCCGTTCTCAGGCCCGTGAACCCGAGCCCGAACCCGTGGAAGAAGAAGTGCAGGATCTGGTTCCGACCGAGCAGAACATCTTTGGCTTGCAGGAAGTTTCTGCAGAAGAAGAAGCCGCTGATGATGTGCGGGCTATTGAGGCTGCACTTACCGGTCGCGCACGTCGGTAATTCGGGTGGCGCATACGGGCGGCGATCATTCTCCTCCGGTTCCGGTTTCCGTTAAGGACTCGGGGGAGGGCGTGTTGCAGCCTGTTAAAACAGACGCTTCTGCAGAAAAAACTGCCACACCGGCTTCCGCGCCAGAAAATGGCGGGCGAGGTGAGCTGAACTGCGAGCGTCTGGTTAACCGGGTGCTTACTTACGCACCCAAGGCGGATGTAGAAAGTATCCGCCGCGCTTTTGCGGTAGCCAGCAAAGCGCACGAAAACCAGAAGCGCGATAATGGTGACCCGTACATAATTCACCCGCTTGCCGTGGCCATGATTCTGGCCCGCTTTCGGCTGGATGTGCAGTCTATCTGCACCGCTCTGCTGCATGATACCATAGAAGATACCGGCGTTACCTACGATACGCTTAAGGCGCAGTTCGGCCCCACAGTGGCGGATCTGGTAGATGGCGTAACCAAGCTGACACGGCTGGAACTGCAATCAGACCGCACCAAGCAGGCAGAAAATTTCCGCAAGCTTGTGCTGGCTATGTCCAAGGATATCCGTGTTCTGCTGGTCAAGCTGGCAGACCGGCTGCACAACATGCGCACCCTGCATTTTGTGGAGCGGCAGGATAGGCGGCAGCGTATTGCGCGTGAAACGCTGGATATCTATGCGCCGCTGGCCGAGCGCATTGGTATGGACCGCGTTAAGACAGAGTTGCAAAACCTGTCCTTTGCGCAGCTTGAACCAGAAGCTGATGCCACCATCCGTACGCGCCTGAACTACCTGCGCGGGCAGGGTGCGGATGTTATTGAAGAAGTGCGGCGCGAACTGCTGCGCCTGTGCCATGAAGCCGGGCTGAAGAACGTTCAGGTTTCGGGGCGCGAGAAATCTCCGTATTCCATTTGGGAAAAGATGCAGCGCCGCAATGTGGCGTTTGAACAGCTTTCAGACATCATGGCTTTCCGTGTGATCGTAGACACGCGGGAGGATTGCTACATGGCGCTGGGTGCCGTGCATGCGGCCTACCCCATGATAGCCGGGCGGTTTAAGGATTATATCTCTACCCCCAAGGCCAACGGATACCAAAGCCTGCATACGGGGGTAACGCTCCGTTCCCCTCGCAACCAGAAAATTGAAGTGCAGATCCGCACGCAGGATATGCACGATGTGGCAGAAAACGGCGTGGCCGCGCACTGGGCCTATAAGGAAGGCACAGGCACGGAAGAAGGCGGCTATGGCGGCTTGCGTCGCCCGCGCTGGGTGCAAGATCTGCTGGAAATTCTGGAAGCTTCATCCGCCCCGGATGAGTTTTTGGAAAACACCAAGCTGGAGCTGTATCAGGATCAGGTTTTCTGCTTCACACCTAAAGGTCAACTTATTTCTCTGCCACGTGGGGCCACTCCGGTAGATTTTGCCTACGCCGTGCACAGCCATGTGGGTGATACCTGCGTGGGCGCCAAGATCAACGGCCGCCTGATGCCCCTGCGGCATGAGCTGGAAAACGGTGATCAGGTCGAAATCATGACGGCCCGTGGCGGCGCGCCTTCTCCTTCGTGGGAAAGGTTTGTTGTTACCGGCAAGGCGCGTGCGCGCATCCGCCGTTATGTGGCGCAGCAGCAGCGCCAGGTCTCGCTGGATGGCGGGCGTGCCGCGCTGGCTAAAGCCTTCCGTCAGGAAGGTGTGGATGGGTCTGAAAAGATTCTGGAAACCACGCTCAAGCCGCTCAAACAAAGTTCGCTTACAGATCTGTATGTGGCTGTGGGCGCAGGTAATCTGCCCGCGCGGGATGTGGTGCATACAGCGTACCCCGAACTCAAGCGCGTGCAGCGTGTGCCGCGTATGCTTTCTGGCCTGCCCGGTGTGTTGGGTACGGCTGGGCCACGGGCGCGCGGGGCAGGTGGTTCTGGCCGCCGCTCCTCCAACGCTGCGGTGCCACTGGTGGGGCTGGGTGCTGGTGTGGCTGTGCATTACGCCGCCTGCTGCCACCCTTTGCCGGGGGATAGAATTGTGGGCGTGGTGGCCACGGGCCGCGGTGTGACCATTCACACCCGCACCTGCCAGACGCTGGAAAGTTTTTCCGCAACCCCAGAACGCTTTTTGGATGTGGATTGGGATTACGATGCCATGGCCCGTTCTGGCGGGGCGGGGCAGATGCGGGTTGGCCGTATCAGCATTGTGGCGGAAAACGAGGCCGCTGTGCTGGCCAATATCACCAACTCCATTTCCAAATCCGATGCCGCGATGGTGAACCTTAAAATTGTGCATCGTCAGCTTGATTTCACGGAAATTCTTGTGGACGTGGAAGTGCGGGATCTGCGCCATCTCTCCTCGGTTATTGCCAGCCTGCGTGCTGCCCCGGGCATTACGCAGGCAGATAGGGTAAAATCATGACACTGATTTCCGCCGGGGTGGATCTGTGCGATATGCGCCGGATTGCTCAGGCTCTAGAACGGTTTGGAGATCGGTTTGCGCAGCGTGTGTTCACGCAGCAGGAGCGCGCAAAGGCGGAAAGCATATCCGGCCAGGCCCGTATAGGGTCTTATGCCAAACGCTGGGCTGCGAAAGAGGCCTGCGCAAAGGCATTGGGCACCGGCTTTGCGCAAGGGGTGGCGCATAGCCAGATAGGCGTGCAAAACCTGCCATCTGGCCAGCCAACATTGGTGCTCACCGGGGTGGCTGCGCAAAAACTGGCGCAGCTTATGCCCCCGGCACAGTGCCCCATATTGTGCTGAGCATGACGGATGAGCCCCCATACGCGTTGGCGCAGGTGCTGATATCAGCCCGCAAGGCATGAACGCCTGCTTGACATCCAGCGCCCTGCGCGGCTTGATCCGCCGGATTTTTCTTTTTTACTGAACAGCAGGAACGGGCGAGATAACGCATGAGCACACCGGAACATCCTCCCACCACCGGGGCAGGTCAGCCCGCAAAGGGCGGAAATACCGTGCTGGACTCCCTGCGCACCATTATAACGGTGGTGCTGGTGGTAACTGTGGTGCGCACCTTCCTGTTTGAATCTTTTGTGATCCCATCAGGCTCCATGATCCCAACCTTACAGGTGGGGGATTACATCTGGGTGTCCAAGTTTAGCTATGGGTATTCCAAATATTCCTTCCCGTTCTCTCCAAACCTGTTTGAAGGGCGGGTGTGGGGGGCAGAACCGCACCGGGGTGATGTGGCTGTGTTCCGCTACACCAAGGATACATCGGTTGATTACATCAAGCGCATTGTCGGCCTGCCGGGGGACCATATCCGCGTTACAAATGGCCATCTTATTCTAAACGGGCAGGAAGTGCCGTGCCTGAACCCCCATACCTACACCACGCGGGATGAAACGCAGGTGGATATGGAAGGCGAAGCCTGCACAGAGCAACTGCCCGGCAGCGCCAATGGCACGGTGGTCAAGCACGATATCCTTAAGCTGACGGATGAAGGCCCGCAGAACAACACGCCCGAATATGTTGTGCCGCCCGGTTACTTTTTTGCTATGGGTGATAACAGGGATGATAGCGCAGATAGCCGCTTTATGGGTGATGGCCCCAAGGATCTGGGTTTTGTGCCCATGGAAAATCTGGTCGGCCGGGCGCAGCGTATTTTCTTCTCGGTTCAGTCTTCTCACCCGTTCTGGCAGGTCTGGTACTGGCCAGTTGAAATCCGTTGGGCGCGCATTCTGCGGGGCGTATCGTGAGAAAACCAAGCAATATTTCCGATGCCGCACGCTTTCGGTTAGAAGAGCTGGAAGTGCGTCTGGGTTATCGCTTTGTTAATCCTGATCTGTTGCAGGAGGCACTGACGCATCGTTCTGCCGCGCACCAGAAAGCAGGCGGGCGTAAGCGCCAGAAAGCCAAGGGCGCTGGCTCTAATGAGCGGCTGGAATTTATAGGGGACCGCGTTCTGGGCCTGCTGATGGCGGAATGGCTGCTAGAGCGCTTTCCAAACGAGCAGGAAGGTGCTTTGGGGTCTCGGCTGGCGCATCTGGTCTCCCGCGTTTCCTTGGCGGAAATTGCGGATAGGCTGGATCTGCCGCAGTCTCTTACCGTGGCTGCGCATGAAGCCCGCGCAGGTGTGCAAACTGCCGCCAATGTGGTGGCCGATGCGCTGGAAGCCGTGCTGGGCGCAGTTTTTCTGGATGGCGGGCTGGAGCCTGCACGCCAGATGGTGCGGGATTGGTGGCGATCTGCGCTGGATGCACAGGCCCACCCGCCCAAAGACCCCAAAACCGCGTTGCAGGAATGGGTGCTTGGCCGCGGGCAAAGCCTGCCTGTGTATGAAACAATAGGGGCGGATGGCCCTTCTCACGCACCGCTGTTTGTGGTGCGCGTTACGGCAGGCGGCCTGTTTGGTGAAGGCCGGGCAGGCAGCAAACGTGCTGCGGAAAGTGCCGCCGCCGCTGATTTACTAGAAAAACTGGAGGGGTAGCCCAGCATGGCTGATGATACCACGCGCTGCGGTTTTGCTGCCCTTGTGGGGGCGCCAAACGCAGGCAAATCAACACTTCTTAACCGCATGGCGGGTGCCAAGTTATCCATTGTGTCACCCAAAGCGCAAACCACGCGTTTTCGGGTTCTGGGCATTCTTATGCGCGGGCACAGCCAGATTCTGCTGGTAGACACACCGGGAATTTTCCGCCCGCGCCGTAAGCTGGACCGCGCTATGGTGGCCGCAGCGTGGACGGGTGCAGAAGATGCAGACATCACACTGCTGCTGGTAGATGCCCGCAGCGGCCTGACAGAAGCCGTGCAGACCATTATTGAGCGTCTGGCAGAAACCAAGCGCAAGGTTTGGCTGGTGCTGAACAAGACCGATCTTGTGCCCGCCACGGCCCTGTTGCCGCTTACGGCGTCCATTACGGAAAAACTGCCGGTTGAGCACGTGTTTATGGTGAGCGCACGCACCGGCAATGGTGTGGAAGACCTGCTGGACAAGCTGGCTGCAAGCCTGCCCGAAGGCCCGTACCTGTACCCAGAAGATGATCTGACAGACCTGCCAGACAGGCTTTTGGCTGCCGAACTGGTGCGTGAGCAGATTTTTATGCAAACGCATGAAGAAGTGCCCTACAGCGCCACGGTGGAAACCGAAAGTTATAAGGAGCGGCCAGATGGATCTGTGCGTATAGATGCTACCATCTATGTGTCCCGCGCGGGGCATAAGGCTATTCTGATTGGCAATGGCGGGCAGAAAATCCGCCAGATTGGAGAACGCGCGCGCAAGCAGCTTTCCAGCCTGCTCGAACGCCCCTGCCACCTGTTTCTGAACGTAAAGGAACGCGGCGGATGGGATGAAGAGCGCGCCCGCCTACGCGCCATTGGTCTGGACGACGTGCCATAAACTACCGCATGGGCGCTTGTGGCCGTGCGCCATGAAGGATAAGAGGGGGCGATCTCGCCGTATCTGCATACGGTGTGGGATCTGTGTGGGACTTTCTGCAAGATCGAGGGCCAATGACTGCTTCTGTAGGCGAAAAGCCAAGCCGTAAACGCGTGTTGCTCAAGGTATCGGGGGAAGCCCTGATGGGCAATGGCGCCTTCGGAGTGGATCAGCAGACGGTAGAACGCATTGCCCATGATATTGGCCAAGTCGTGCGTTCTGGCACAGAAGTGTGCCTTGTTGTGGGGGGTGGCAACATCTTCCGCGGGCTGGCCGCCGCCGCCAAGGGCATGGACCGTGCGCAGGGTGATTACGCCGGTATGCTGGCCACCGTTATTAACGCGCTGCTGCTGCAAAACGCGCTAGAGCGCGAGCAGATTGCAACGCGGGTAATGTCCGCCATCCATATGTCTTCCATTGCGGAGCCATATATCCGCCGCCGCGCCGTGCGGCATATGGAAAAAGGGCGTGTGGTTATTTTTGCTGCGGGCACAGGCAACCCGTTCTTTACCACGGATACAGCCGCTGCCCTGCGCGCCGCGGAAATGGAATGCGACATGCTGCTGAAAGGCACGCAGGTAGATGGCGTTTATTCCGCAGACCCCAAAAAAGACCCCACCGCCAAGCGTTATGAAGAGCTGACATACATGGACGTGCTGGCCAACCAGCTAAACGTGATGGATGCCGCCGCCATTAGCCTTGCGCGTGAAAACCGTCTGCCTATCATTGTTTTCAATATTGGCGAGGAAGGGGCCTTCCCGCGTGTGATGCGCAATGAAGGGCCTTTCACACGGATTATCGAAGCCGCCTGAAAAGCGCCGCATCATTCTGGCACCCTATGCCGCCAGAATGACCGACAAACTGAACGGGGCATGTAAGGCCATGCCCTGCTGTAGGATGCAACGGGAGAAAACACCGTGTCTGACTTGAATGCTCTGCTGGATGACCTAAAGCGCCGTATGGATGGCGCGCTGGATAGCCTGCGCCGTGATTTTTCTGGCCTGCGCTCTGGCCGCGCCAGCCCGGCTTTGCTGGAACCTGTGCGGGTGGAAGCTTATGGTGGTGAAGTGCCGCTCACACAGGTTGGCTCCATTGCCGTGCCAGAAGCACGTATGATTACCGTGCAGGTGTGGGATCGCGCACTGGCTGGCGCTGTAGAACGCGCTATCCGTGATTCCGGCCTGGGCCTGAACCCGGCAGGGGAAGGGCAGACCATCCGCGTGCCCATTCCGCAGCTTACAGAAGAACGCCGTAACGAGCTGGCAAAAGCTGCCGCCCGTTATGCAGAAGGCGGCAAGGTGGCCGTGCGTGGCGTGCGCCGTGATGGCATGGACAAAGCCAAGGGTTTCGAAAAGAAAGGTGAAATCAGCCAGGACGATGTTAAAACCTGGTCTGACGCCATTCAGAAACTGACAGACCAGTACGTGAAAAAAATTGATGATATGCTGGCCGATAAAGACAAGGAAATCAAACAGGTCTGAGGCAGTATTGGGGCTTCTTCGGATGTGTTTGTGCACGTTAATGGGGTGGAACCCTGCCTGTTATGTCCACGCGGCTAGCTGATAAAAAACCGGCAATTCCAACCCATGTTGCTGTCATCATGGATGGAAACGGGCGCTGGGCGCGCGAACGTGGTCTGCCGCGCCTTGCCGGGCACAGGGCAGGGGCGGAAGCCGTGGCCCGTTGCGTGCGCGCAGCCATGCAGCGTGGTGTGGCGTATTTAACGCTGTACGCATTCTCATCAGAAAACTGGGCACGGGGGCAGGAGGAGGTTTCAGACCTCACCGGTCTTTTGCGGTATTACCTGCGCCACAAGGTGCGTGAACTGCATAAGGAAGGCGTGCGCCTGCGCTTTATTGGTGATCTGGCCCGCTTTGATGACAGCTTGCGAGAGGAACTGGCACAGGCCGAATCCTTAACCCGCGGCAATAGCAAGCTTACGCTTATTCTGGCGCTTTCTTATGGTGGGCGGCTGGATATTGTGCAGGCGGCACAGCGTTTGGCGCAGGAGGTCAAGGATGGCCGCATTGCGCCAGAGCAGATTACAGAAAGCGTATTCAGCAACTTTTTATGGACCAGCGGCGTGCCAGACCCCGATGTGGTGGTGCGCACCAGTGGCGAATGTCGGCTTTCCAACTTTCTGCTGTGGCAGAGCGCGTATGCTGAGCTGGTGTTTCTGAACGTGTTCTGGCCCGATTTTAACGAACGACATTTTGCTATGGTGCTAGATCAATACGCCCAGCGAGAACGGCGTTTTGGCGCACGCCCTCAAGGCCCGGCATGAGCACAAACGCGCAGGATACCTCAGCATGGCGTGATCTGCGCCCGCGGCTTATGTCTGCCGCTGTGCTGGTGGCTGTGGCCGGTACATGCATTGGCTTGGGTGGCTTGGCGTATGATGCCCTTATTCTGGGCATGATGGGCGGCATGGCGGTAGAGGCCGCAACCTTGTTTGGGCTTTCCATTAAAAGCTGGCGCGGCGTGCTGTATATGCTGTGGGCTATTTGTGCCGGGCTTTCTGCGGCTACCGGGCATTGGGCTTATTTTATTGTTTTTTGCCTCAGCTCTCTGGTGTTTGGTGCCCCGCTTTGCGCCATTATGTGCGTGATTATTCTGGCAGGCACGGCGCTGCTATGGTTGCGGCAGGCCAGCTTCTGGCCCGTTCTGTTTGTGATTG
Organism: Acetobacter sp. JWB; assembly: GCF_003323795.1. NCBI lineage: Bacteria > Pseudomonadati > Pseudomonadota > Alphaproteobacteria > Acetobacterales > Acetobacteraceae > Acetobacter > Acetobacter sp. JWB. The sequence continues at coordinate 721,665 of NZ_CP030871.1, forward strand.
CCGTTGTGGTGGCCAGCGATAGTTCGGCCTATGTGGCGGGGCGCATTTTTGGAGGCCCCAAGCTGGCACCGCGTATCTCTCCGGGTAAAACGCGCTCCGGTGCTGTTGGCGGTTTGGTGGGCGCTGTGGCAACCGGCGGTATTGTTGCCACACTTTCCGGCTTAGGTGGCATGGGTTCCGCACTGGTATGGGGGGGGATCTTGGGTATTTCCGCCCAAGCAGGAGATCTGGCCGAAAGCGCAATGAAGCGCGCCTTGGGCGTAAAGGATTCGGGTAAGCTGCTGCCGGGGCATGGTGGCCTGCTGGATCGGTTTGATGGGTTGGTGGTGGCTGCACCTGTGGCGGCACTGGTTTCTGTATGTGCGGGGGCTTCCATGCCATTTTGGGCAGTAGGCGCACGCACCATTTTAAGGGCTCTGGCAGGCCATCTGCCGGGGTAGGGCCAATGGGTGGTGTGGCTGCCTGTTGGGCGGCCTGCCGCCGTTTGTATTTTCAGGTTTGGAAAGACGTTAAGCATGAGAACCGTAACCGTTCTGGGCAGCACTGGCAGCATTGGCTGTTCAACCGTAGATCTGCTGGAGCAGGCGCGAGACCAGTTTCGGGTGCGGGCGCTTGTGGGGGGCAAAAATGCTGCCAAACTGGCAGAGCAGGCCCGTAGCCTACAAGCGGAACTGGCTGTTCTGGCTGATGAAAGCGCGTTTGAAGAACTGAAGACCCTGCTGGCAGGCAGTGGCACAAAAGTTGCCTGTGGCCGTCAGGCGGTGATTGATGCCGCAGCCCTTCCGGCAGATTGGACAATGGCCGCCATTACAGGCGCTGCGGGGCTGGAACCCACGCTGGCTGCCGTTAAAAACGGCAAAAGCATTGCACTGGCCAACAAGGAAGCCTTGGTGTGCGCCGGTGATGTAATGCTGCGTGCCGTAAAGGAAGCGGGCGCGACACTGCTGCCTGTGGATTCTGAGCACAATGCTGTTTTTCAGGCCATGGCTGATCGGCAGATCGATCAGGTTGAAAAAATTATTCTCACGGCTTCTGGTGGCCCATTTCGCACCTCCACGCTGGAAGAAATGCGCGTAGCCACCCGTGCGCAGGCGCTTAAGCACCCAACATGGAGCATGGGGGCCAAAATTAGCATCGATTCTGCCAGCATGTTTAACAAGGGGCTGGAAGTTATTGAGGCCGCCCGTATCTTTAATCTGCCGGAAGACAAAATTGATGTGCTGGTGCATCCGCAATCTGTGGTGCACGGCATGGTGCAGTACACAGATGGCAGCCTGATTGCCCAGATGGGCTCTGCTGATATGCGTATCCCCATCGCACATACGCTGGCTTGGCCGCAGCGTATGGCCACGACGTCTCCTCAGTTGGATCTGGCGGCTTTTGGTAAGCTGGAATTTTATGCGCCGGATGAAGTGCGCTTTCCAGCACTCCGCCTTGCGCGTGAGGCACTGCGTAAGGGTGGGGCCGCACCTGCCATCCTTTCCGCGGCTAACGAAATTGCGGTTGATGCCTTTCTGCACGAACAGATCGGCTTTTTGGATATTTCCCGCATTGTGGAAGAAGTTATGGTGGCGCTTGGCGCACCGCCAGCAGATACGCTGGACGCCGTGCTGCATTGGGATGCTGAGGCACGCCGTGCCGCACAGCGCCTGATTCCCGTTCACGCGGCTTGAGAAAACGCAGCCCCCAGCCGATATCGGAAGAATGATGATACACGATTACCTGCGTACACTGCTTTCCTTCGTTTTCGTGCTGGGTGTGTTGGTGAGCTTTCACGAACTTGGCCACTATCTGGCGGCCAAGTGGCGTGGCGTGCATGTTGAGGTGTTCTCGCTTGGGTTTGGCCCGGCCTTGTTCCGCTGGCGCGATAAATCCGGCACGGAATGGCGTATCTGCCCCATTCCTTTGGGTGGTTACGTGCGCCCCCACGGGTTTGAAGACCCCGAAGACGCGACCCCAGAGCAAAAAGCTGCGTGGATAAAGGGCCGTACCTTTCACGATAAATCGGTTTTTTCCCGCGCTATTGTTATTCTGGCAGGCCCGATTTTTAACTTCATTTTGGCCTTTGTGCTGTTTGCTGTGCTGTTTGCCACAACAGGCCAGCCGCATGTGCGCGATCAGATTGCAACCGTTATGCCAAATGGCGCGGCGGCTGTGGCTGGTGTGCAACAGGGCGATGTCATTCAGCGTATCGGCAGCCATGATGTTACCGGCGTGGAAGATATTCAGGCCTCCATTTCCACGCAGGCTGGGGCACAAACCACGCTCACCGTAAAACGTGGCGAACAGAGCGTGACGTTGCCCATTACCATCGGCAAGGCCCCGGATTCGACTCCTCAAAAGCCGCATGGTCAGCTTGGTATTATTTTTGCCACGGAAGTTGGTAAGCCACTGCCATTTCCGCAGGCTGTGGTGGCGGGCGTAAAAGCCACATGGAACGCCAGCGTGCAAACGCTGGATGGCGTGTGGCAGATTCTAACCGGCCAGCATACAGCCAAAGATTTGGGCGGTCCGCTCAAGATTGCGCAACTTTCCGGGCAGGTGGCGCAGTATGGGTTTGCCAGCCTGTTGTCCTTTATGGCGCTGCTCTCTGTTAACCTTGGGCTGATTAATCTCTTCCCCGTGCCGCTTCTTGATGGTGGACGTCTGGTTTTTTATGCCATAGAGGCAATAAGAGGCCGCCCGGTTTCCAAGCGGGTGCAAGAGATCAGTTTTCAGGTTGGTTTTGCATTGCTTGCGGGCCTGTTCCTGTTCTCCACGTTCAATGACCTTTCAGGTTTTGGCCTGTTCAGGTGGATTGCTTCGCTTGTAGGATGAATGACGGCGGGAACAGGAAGGGAAGTGCTTGCGTGACAGGGGTGATTTCGGATACCTCCCGTTGCGGGCGGAATGAGAACGGAAGATGGGCTTTCGTACGAAAAGCGACCCGGATGGAAGGAAGCAGATCTTGACGGGTAAGCGTTCAGCCCTGTTCGTTTCTGTCTGTGTGCTACCTTTTGTGATGGTGGATGGCAGACAGGCATCCGCCGCAGCAACAGAAGGTACAAGTGCCGCCGCACCTGCTGCGGTGGTGGCGCCATCCCGCGCCATACATGCGCGCACGCCGCGCCTTTCCGAATCCACATCATCTGTTGCGCCTACGGGCGGATATATTGAAGATATCCGGGTATCGGGTAACACCCGTATCGAAACCAACACCGTGCTGTCCTATATGGTTGCGCGCGTGGGGGACCCGTTCAGTCAGGATGATCTGGATCGTTCGCTCAAAACTCTTTACGCCACCGGCCTGTTCAAGGATGTTACGCTGCGCCGTGATGGCAACATCCTGCTGGTGCGCCTGAAGGAAAACCCCATCGTCAACCGTATCGTGTTCGAGGGGAACCACGCCGCTAAGGATGAAGACCTGCGAAAGGTGCTGGCTTTGCGCCCGCGTGCAGTGTTCTCGGCCGAAACCACGGCGGATGATCGGCAGCGTATTCTGGAAGTGTACGCCCAGAAGGCCCGCTTTGCTGCGGTGGTAACGCCACAGATTATCAAGCTGGCGCATAACCGTGTGGATGTGGTTTTCCAGATTAACGAAGGGCCGCAGACACTTATCAGCAAGATTGCGTTTGTAGGCAACAAGGCGTACAGCGAATCCAGTCTGGCAGGCGTTGTTTCTTCCAAGGAAACAGCTTGGTACCACTTCCTGTCCTCATCCGATGAGTACAACCCCGAACGTATTAAATACGATGCGGAATTGCTGCGCCGGTTTTACCTGCGCAACGGGTTTGTGGATTTTCAGATCAAGGACGTAAAAGGCGAGCTCTCGCCGGATCGGAAGTCTTTCTACGTCACCTTCACGATGGATGAAGGTGTGCGTTACCGTTTGGGTAAGGTGGATATCCGCTCCAGCCTGCGCCATGTGCCAGCTAAATCTTTGCGTAAGTATGTCGAGCTGTTCCCGCATCAGTGGTACGATGGCAAGGCCGTGCAGGATAACGCTACGGATATGGAGGAAATCCTCCAGGCCGAAGGGCATCCGTTTGCACAAGTACGCCCCACCATTGCTCGCAATCCGGAAAAGCGGATAGTCAACCTGCTGTTTGATGTGAGCGAAGGCCCACGCCATTACGTTGAGCGTATTGATGTGAACGGCAACACCATCACGCAGGATAATGTGGTCCGCCGTCAGTTGCCGTTTGCTGAGGGTGACCCCTATACCACCAGCTACAAGAAATACGCCAAGGAAGCTGTGCAGGATCTGGGCTTCTTTAAGAGCGTGGATGTTTCCACCGCTCAGGGTTCTACGCCTGATCGCACCAACGTTGCGGTGAACGTGGTGGAAAAACCCACCGGGGAATTCTCGCTTGGTGGCGGTTACTCAACCGACGTGGGTGTGATCGGTAACGTTGGGCTAAAACAGCATAACCTGCTGGGCACCGGGGTTGATGCCGGGTTCTCTGGCACCGTTTCGCAGTGGCAAAAACAGGCGGATATCTCCATCACCAACCCTGCATTTATGGGGCGCAACCTTGTTGCCGGTGCGGATATCTTCTTTGTTGAAAACAACTACCAGACCTATCAGAACTATTCTGAAGGGCGCTACGGTATCACCCTGCGTATGGGGTATTCGTACAACCGGTATCTGTCCCAATCCTGGAACTACAGCCTGATCCGCCGTTGGGTGGGTGATACATGGGATCAGTCCTCCTACTACGTGTTGGATCAGAAGGGTAAGTCTTTGCTCTCGCAGCTGAGCACCACCCTTATGTATGATACGCGTGATAACCGCATGGCGCCGCATAGTGGGTACTATGTGTCTGTTGGCGGTGACTTTGCCGGTATTGGTGGCGATGAAAAATACGTCCGCGGTAAGGTTAACGGGGCGTACTATGTGCCGTTGGATGATATTACCAACAGCCATAGCTGGACATTCATGGTGCGCGGTGGCGCCGGGTACATGGCTGACTGGGGTAATGGCCGCCACGATATTATTGATAACTTCTATCTGGGTGGTAACAACCTGCGCGGCTTCTTGGATGGTGGTGCAGGCCCGCGTAGTGTGGGTATCCTCAACCATTCGTCCGAAGATCTGTTGGGTGGGCGCTTTATGTATAATGCTTCCGCCCAGCTTAACTTCCCTATTCCGTTCCTGTCTGACATGGGTATTGGCGGGCGTGCGTTTGTGGATACAGGGAGTGTCGCTGGTTTGCGTGTGAAGCGCCTTTATACAAGCAAGGCGAATGATGGTATCTATTACACGCCTGTCAGCGGTGATACATTGCGCCCACGTGTAAGTGCTGGTGCTGGTTTTTCATGGAAAAGTCCGTTTGGTTTGCTGAACATCGATCTGGGTGTGCCAGTTATGCGGAGCCATAATGACCGCACGCAGCTCCTTCGCTTTGGCTTCGGCCAGCAATTCTGAGGTAATGATGCGTTTTTCCACCAGAACTGCCCTGCTGGGGGCTGTTGTCCTGTCTTTCTCTTCGGCTTTTGTGCCTTGTGCACAGGCGCAGAATGGAGGCGGGTGGTTTGTGCCCAAAACCCAGCAGCCTGCTGCACAGGCTCCGGCACAGCATCCGGCTGCGGCCCGTCGCGCTCCCGCTCCGGTGCAGTTGCCCGCACCGCCAGCAGATAGCCAGGAAGCAGATCAGGCTCCGCCCGTACTGCCGTTGCCGCCTATTCCATCTGCGCCAGAAGTTGCCAAGGAAGCTCCGCCGCCCACAACAGTTATTGGCGTAATTAGCGTTGGCGGCGTTATGCGTCAGTCTTCCGCAGCCATGCAGGTTGAACGTACTTTGGGTGGCCGCCGTGATGAACTGGCGCAGGATCTCCAGAAGGAACAGGCTGGCTGGCGTGATGAACAGCAGAAACTTCAGGCACAGGCCAAGTCTCTGACATCCGAGCAGATTCAGACGCGTGAACGCAGCTTGCAAGCCCGCGTGATGAAAGCGCAGCGCGATTTCCGTAACCGCAACCGCATCATTCAGGAAGCAGCACAGGTTTCCTTGGGCCAGATTGAACGTGAGCTGGTGCAGGTTATCCAGAAAGTGGCTGCCGCACATGGCATGAACCTTGTGCTGCATAGCGAGCAGGTGGCCCTGCATGTTGATGGGCAGGATATCACCAACGAAGTAGCCGTGCAGCTAAACAAGATTCTGCCGTCTGTATTCATTCCAGAAGCTAATGTAGACCCCGAAGAACTGGCTAAATCTGGCAAAATGCCCACAACGGCAGATGCAGATCAAGGCCCGCGCACAGGTCCGGCTCCAGTAGTGGCACCGGCAGCCGGGCAGCAGTAATCGTGGCTGAGGGTACAACATTTTCCGGGCCGGCAGACCCGCGTTTTTTCACCCGGGCGGGGCCGTTTGATGCGGCCACGCTGGCTGAAACCGCTGGGGCGGAACTGGTGCTGCCTAAAGCCGGTGCCCTGCCAGAAAAAGGCTTTGTGGGTATTGCGCCGCTACAGGCCGCAGGCCTGCATGATGTCAGCTTTCTGGATAACCGCCGGTATGCCCCTTTGCTGGAGCAAACCAAGGCCGGGCTGGTGATTGTTGCACCTGCTTTTGCAGATAAGGTGCCTGCCGGGTGTGCCGCACTGGTAACGGGCACGCCGTATCTGGCGTGGTCTCGCATTGCGCGGTTGTTTCACCCACGGGTGCCAGCGCGTGCGGGGGTGCATCCTTCAGCATGTATAGATCCCACAGCCAGCATAGACCCCACGGCAGAAATTGGGCCGTTTGTGGTGGTTGGGGCCAAGGCGGAAATTGGGCCGGGTTGTATTATCGGTTCTCACGCCGTGGTAGGGGATGGCGTGCAGCTTGCGCAGGATTGTCGCATTGGCAGCCATGTTACACTCTCCCACGCTGTGTTGGGCGAACGGGTTATTATTCTGCCTGGCTCCCGCATTGGGCAGGATGGGTTTGGTTTTGCAGTTGGCCCGCAAGGGTTTGAAACCGTGCCGCAGCTTGGCCGCGTGGTGCTGGAAAACGATGTAGAAATTGGCGCTAACAGCACAATTGACCGTGGTTCGGTGAATGATACGGTTATTGGTGCAGGATCACGTCTCGACAATCTGGTGCAGATCGGCCACAACGCCCGTCTGGGGCGGTGTTGTATTGTGGTTTCGCAGGCCGGGATCTCTGGCTCCACCGTGCTGGAAGACTATGTAACAATTGCCGCGCAGGCTGGCCTTATCGGGCATATCCGCATTGGTGCAAAGGCGCGTATTGGCGCGCAATGTGGCGTAATGTCGGATATAGAAGGCGGCGCGGATGTTATTGGCAGCCCAGCTATGCCGTTCAGGGAATTTTTCCGGAACGTAGCGGTATTGCGCAAGCTGGCAAAAAAAGCGTCTGGATCGGCCAAGAACGGTTCGGACAAGGGATAAACTAAGGTCGGTGCTTGTTACCGGCGCAAAGGGTGGTTTCGGGGACGTGGAGACGAAACAAGAATCGCAGCAGGACGCTCAGACGATCGACAGAATTGACGTCAACCGTATCATGCAGGCGATTCCGCACAGATATCCTTTTCTTCTGATCGACCGGATGGAAGATATCGTCCTGGGAGAAGAGGCAACAGGTATCAAGAATGTTTCGGTCAATGAACCATTCTTTCAGGGGCATTTTCCTGCGCGCCCTGTTATGCCGGGTGTATTGCTGGTTGAGGCTATGGCGCAAACCGCCGCAACCTTGGTTGTGCTTACACTGGGTAAGGACTTTGAAGGCAAGCTGGTGTACTTCATGACCATTGAAGGCGCAAAATTCCGCCGCCCGGTAGAGCCGGGGGATCAGGTGCGCATTCATGTGGCCAAGGAACGCCATCGCTCCAATGTGTGGAAATTCCGCGGTGAAGCCCGCGTAGAAGGCACTGTGGTGGCGGAAGCCACATTCAGCGCCATGATTATGGGTTGAGAACCCGGCCTGTTCACATCATTCTGTTAAGGCAAGTCAGGTTTGCCCCTAAACTGCCCAGATTTTTTTACAAAAGGGTAAGGTAGGGCAAATTTGCCCGGCCAACGGTGAACGGAAATAAGGAACTGAATTGGTGCACGCTGCAGAGGAAGCCAGATCAACCGTTGTCCACCCAACGGCTCTTGTTGCTCCCGGTGCGCGGCTTGGGCAGGGGGTGGTTATCGGCCCTTGGTGTTCTGTCGGGCCAGATGTCACGATTGAAGACGGGGTTGAGCTGATCTCTCATGTGGTGGTCGATGGCCACACACGTTTGGGGGCGGGTTCACGCTATTTTCCGTTTTGCACCGTGGGCATGGCCCCGCAGGACTTGAAGTATAAAGGTGAGCCAACCCGGTGCGAGATCGGGGCTGGTACAGTGGTGCGTGAACACGTTACCATCCATCGTGGCACCGCCACGGGGTCTGGTCTTACCAAGGTGGGGCAGAATGTGCTCATCATGGCCAACGCCCACGTAGCGCATGATTGCGTGCTGGGTGATCGCGTTATTATCGTGAATAACGTGGTGATGGGCGGGCATGTTACCATTGAGGATGATGCCCGTATTATGGGCTCCGCTGCCATTCATCAGTTTGTCCGCATTGGGCATGCAGCCCTTGTGGGCGGTGTGGCTGGGGTGGAAGCCGATGTTATTCCTTACGGCAGTGTGCTGGGCAACCGCGCGCGGCTAATTGGCCTGCATTGGATCTGGCTGCGCCGGAATGGCGTGCAGTCTGATGAAATCCATCGGATGCGTAAGGCGTTTCTTACGCTGTACCCTAAAAATGGCTGTGGGGAAGATCCGTTTTCTGTGCGTCTGGAACGGGTGCGTGCAGAATTTGGTGATAACCCCCGTGTGCGTGAAATTCTGGACTTTATAGATGCTCCTAGTCGGCGCGGCCTTGTGCGCCCCGCACGGCAGGATCTGGAGCGTGCAGAAACCGAGGGCGCGTGAGCACACCTTCTGCTGTTGGTATTCTGGCGGGCGGTGGCCCTCTGCCGGGCAGAGTGGCAGAAGCAGCCACAGCAGCAGGGCGGCCTGTTTTTATTCTGGGGTTTGAAGGTTTTGCCGAACCCGAAGTGATCGGCCCTTGGCCGCACGAATGTGTCCGGCTGGGTGCAGCCGGGCGTATGCTTTCCCTTTTACGGCAACATCATTGTTCGGATCTGGTTCTTATCGGGCCAATCCGTCGGCCTTCCTTGCGCAATTTGCGCCCGGATGCCGAAGGCGCACGTATTCTGGCGCGTTTAGGTCGTGCTCTGTTTGCGGGAGATGATGGCCTGCTGGGTGCCCTTGTGCGCATTTTGGGCGAGGAAGGCTTTCACATTCGTGGAGCGCACGAATTTCTTACGCAGGCTGTGGCACAACCCGGTGTATTGGGCCGCATGCAGCCAGATGCACAGGCACAAGCAGATATTCAGCGCGGCATTACTGTGGTGCAGGCGCTAGGGCGGCTGGATATCGGGCAGGGCTGTGTGGTGCAGAATGGCGTTGTGCTAACGGTAGAGGCCATGGAAGGCACAGACCGTATGCTGGCCCGTGCAGGTGAATGCAGGCAGCCGGGTGAAGGTGGCGTTCTGGTAAAAATGCTTAAGCCGGGGCAGGAAAAACGGGCGGATATGCCCACAATAGGGCCTGTAACCGTGCAGAATGCCCATGCGGCAGGCCTACGCGGCATTGCGTTTGAGGCCGCCCACACACTGCTGACAGACAGGCAGCGTTGTATAGAGGAAGCAGACCGGCTGGGCTTGTTTCTTCTGGCCTTCAATCCTGTTGAAGATGCAGGAACAAGCGCGCAGTCTGCCTGATACTTCAAAACAAGGAGCAAACAGATGGCAAGTTTTCTGCATACCATGGTGCGGGTGCGCAATCTGGAGAAAAGTCTGGCGTTCTACAAATTGCTGGGCATGCACGAACTCCGCCGACGCGAGGTGCCGGAAGGACGTTATACGTTGGTGTTCATCGGCTATGCAGATAATGCTGCCGGGCAAGCTGAAATCGAGCTAACCTATAATTGGGGTGAAGATGACGGCTATGAACTGGGCACCGGGTTTGGTCATTTTGCCGTAGGCGTGCCTAATGTGGTGGAAATGGTAGCACGTGTGCGGGCCGGTGGTGGCAAGGTGACGCGAGAAGCCGGGCCAGTAAAATTTGGCACCACCGTAATTGCTTTTGTTGAAGACCCCGATGGTTATAAGGTCGAGCTGATCGAGCGCGCTGAATAAAGGCAGCTTAGCTTTGCGGGTGTTGCTTTAGGCGTGCGGTCAGGCGGTCTAGCGAATCATTAATGGTCTTGGCAGCTTTCTGCACTGCTGGGTCGGAATATGTATCAAGCTGCTCTGCTGCCAGCATGGCGGGGGAGACAATGCCCCGAATATCGTGCCGCAGTTTGGAATCTGTTGTTGGGGCCGGTGCTGGAGGTGCAGCCGCCGGAGTGGGGGCGGCTGTATGTGGTTGCAGCTTTATGCCTAGCCATGCGCCTAAAGCCGCTGCACAAATAATAGGCCCTAACGCAACGGGGAAGGCCAGCCCCAGCACTCCGGCCAGCACGGCACCTGCTACGGGCAGGCAGAAAATAACGGCTGCGGCACGGGCGGGAAAGGGCATGGTGTTCATGTTTTTCTCCATCTTGCGGGGGATTCTGCCGCAAGGCTGCGGTAACGACTCTACGCTATAGATTGACGGTTCCTTATCTGAACTCTATAAGCCGCAGCTTCAAGAGGCGTGGTCTTTAACAGGCCACCGGATAACCGTATTCAAACAGTAAGGGAGTGCCGCCATGAAGCGCACTTATCAACCGTCCCGGCTGGTTCGCAAGCGTCGTCACGGGTTCCGCGCGCGTATGGCAACCGTTGGTGGCCGCAAGATCATCGGCAACCGTCGTGCCAAAGGCCGTAAGCGCCTTTCCGCGTAAGAACTGCCCGGCAGTCCGGCTTGATGGACGGGCCTGCAGCGCAGGAGCAGCCAGCGGCGGAATCTGCACGATCTCTGCGGCTTAAAAAGAGGAAGCAATTCCTCTTTCTGGCTTCTCGCGGGCGTAAAGCGCCTGTGCCGGGGCTTGTTTTGCAGCTTTTCCGGCGTCCGGATACGGATGTCGCGCGTGTAGGCTTTACGGTTACCAAAAAGGTCGGCAACTCCGTGGTGCGTAACCGCGTGCGCCGCAGGTTGCGCGAAGTTGTGCGTATTGTAGAAGCCGATACGCCGCTAAACGGTCTGGACCTTGTTCTTATAGGCCGTAGCGCCACCATAAATCGCCCATTTGTGGCGCTGGTGGCTGATTTCCGTAAAGCATTAGCGTTGTGCCAGCGGGATTCCTGATATCCTGCCTTGCATTCATGCTCGTCCTGCGCTGGAACCTGTATGCCGTTTAAGACTCCGGGTTTTTTACGGGTGTTAAGTTTTCCAATTTGTATGTGCAGGGGGCCGCAAGGCCGGAGCTTATGGATTCAAAACGTCTGATACTGGCAACATTGCTGTCAGCTCTGGTACTTTTCGGGTATGACTATTTTTTCCCACAGCATCAGCTTGTGCCACCGGCGCAGCAGGGCGTACATGCTGTAGCGCCTCCGGCCCCTGCCTCTTCTGGTGCAGCCGCTCCGGCTGAAAACACGCAGGCAGAAGCCGCTGCCCCGGTAAAGGATGGCCCGGAAACCCGTGTGGCCATTAACGCCCCTGCCGTACAGGGTACGCTAAACCTGCGTGGCGCACGGCTGGATGATCTGGTGCTCAAGCATTATCGGGAAACCGTAAAGCCAGATAGCCCGGATGTGCGTGTTCTTAACTCCGCTTCCACCCATGCAGATTATGTAGATTTCGGCTGGCGTGCGCCGTCCGATGTTTCTGTGCGTCTGCCAGATGCCAACACATTGTGGAAAGCCTCTGGCACCCAGATGGATGCCGAACACCCGCTTACCCTTTCTTGGGATAACGGGCAGGGCCTAACCTTTGATATCCGCTTGTCGGTGGATCAGAACTACATGTTCACCATCAGCCAGCAGGTGCATAACAGCACCGGGCAGGCTGTGGCGCTGTATCCTTTCTACCGCGTGAACCGTGGTTACACGCCAGAAGAAACCGGCGGCATGCTGGTGCATGAAGGCCCGATCTCGGTTATTGATGGCCGCCTGAACGAAGGCTCCTACAAAACGGTGCGCACGGGTGGCGTACCGCCAGACAACATTGCATGGAGCCATCAGGGCACCGGCGGTTGGGCTGGTATTACAGATAAATACTGGCTGATGGCCGTGCTGCCAGACCAGAACGCTAACGTAATTGGCACTTATGGTTTTCAGGCAGCACAGGGCGCGTATCAGGTTGGCTTTACGGCTACAGCACCTGTGCAGGTGGCCGCGGGGCAGACAGCTTCTACCGAGGCCCACGTGTTTGCGGGCGCCAAGGAAGTGCGCCTGCTTGAACAGTATGAAAAAGACCTGCACGTGCCCATGTTCTGGAAAGCCGTGGATTTTGGCTGGCTTTCCTTTCTTACCCGCCCTGTGTTCTTTGTGCTGGATTGGCTGAACGAACATCTGGGCAGCTTTGGCCTAGCGCTGCTAACGTTTACCGTGATTGTGAAAGTGGCCTTTCTGCCGCTCACCATCAAGCAGATGCGCATGACATGGAAAACAGCGCGCCTGAAGCCGCAGGTGGATCTTATCCGCTCCCGCCTGAAGGATGACCCAATGGCCATGCAGCAGCAGATTATGGCGCTGTATCGGCAGGAAAACGTCAATCTGTTCGGGGGCTTTCTGCCTCTGCTTATTCAGGCGCCTGTGTTCTGGTGCTTGTATAAGGATCTGTACGTCACCATTGAAATGCGGCACGCACCGTTTGTGGGCTGGGTGAAAGATCTTTCTGCGCCAGACCCCACCAACCTGTTCAACCTGTTTGGTCTTATCCCGTTTGATCCCACCCACATCACGCCGTTCTTGGCGCTGGGTGCATGGCCGATCATGTATGGGGCCACGCTGTTCCTGATGCAGAAGGTGAGCTCCAGCTCTGCCAACATGGACCCATCACAGCAGAAGGTGATGATGTTCATTCCGCTGCTGTTCACGTTCTTTATGGCGCGGCAGCCGGTTGGGCTGGTGATCTACTACTGCTGGAGCAACATCCTTACGGCTGTGCAGCAGGTTGTCATCATCTCCCGCCTCAAAGCGGCAGATGCCAAACCCCAACTGGTTAAGCCCAAATGACAGATGATGCCGCATCCTCTTTCCGAGAACTAAAGGATGAAGCCCGTATTGCCGCCGCCCTGGAAGAGGGGCGGCGGCTTTTTGCGGGTTCATGCGAATTTGTGTTTGGCGCACAACGGCTGGGGCAACTGCCACCGCAAACCCTGCCAGAAATTGCGTTTGCCGGGCGTTCCAATGTGGGTAAGTCCAGCTTGGTAAACGCACTTACGGGCCGCAAAACGCTGGCGCGGGCCTCTTCCGAACCGGGGCGCACCAAGCAGCTCAACTTTTTTAATCTGGCAGACCGGCTGATGCTGGTGGATATGCCGGGTTATGGCTACGCAAAAGCTGCCAAATCCGTAAAGGAAGATTGGCAGGATATGATGTTTGATTACCTGCGTGGCCGCCCAAGTTTGCAGCGTGTGGTGCTGTTGCTGGATGCTCGGGTGGAAATGAAAGCCCATGATCTGGAAGTGATGGATCTGCTGGATAAAGCGGCCGTCAGCTTTCAGGTTGTGCTTACCAAATGCGATAGCGTTAAACCCGGCCCGCTGGCACGCAAGCAGGCAGAAGTTGAAGCGGAAATTCGCCGCCACCCTGCGGCTTTTCCCTACCTGTCTTTAACAAGCAGCCAGACAGGTGAAGGTATTGAGGGCTTGCGGGCGGAACTGGCAGAATTTGCCCTGCCCAAGGCGCCATGATCTGATGATGACAAGCAGGACGTGCAGAACATGACAGAACCACGGGTTCCTTCTTCCCATTCCCATCATGATGCGGCGCAGGAAGCCGCCATTCTGGCCGGAGCCCTGCCGTATCTGCGCCGCTATGCGGGAGATACCATTGTGGTCAAGTATGGTGGCCACGCCATGGGTAATGCAGATCTGGCCAAAACCTTTGGGCGCGATATTGCGCTGCTCAAGCTGGTGGGTATCAACCCGGTTGTGGTGCATGGCGGCGGCCCGCAAATTAACCAGATGCTCAAACGGCTGGAAATTCCTTCCACCTTTGTGGATGGCCTGCGCGTAACAGATGCCAACATGGTGGATGTTATCGAGATGGTTCTAGCTGGCTCCGTGAACAAAGAAGTGGCGGAGCTTATCAGCCGTGAAGGCGCGCTGGCCGTTGGTATTTCTGGCAAGGACGGTAAAATGATTACCGCCCGCAAATTGCAGCGCAAGGTGCGGGATACGGAAAGCCAGATTGAACGCGTGCTGGATCTGGGCTTTGTGGGCGAACCCATAAAGGTAGACCCACGGGTGATTTATGCGCTGTCTGGCTCTGGCCTTATTCCGGTTATTGCACCAGTGGGCTTTGGGGAAGATGGGGCTACCTACAATATCAATGCCGATACGGCAGCGGGTGCTGTAGCTGGTGCGGTGCATGCCACACGCTTGCTGATGCTAACAGACGTGCCCGGCGTGCTGGATGCCGATGGTAAGCTTATACCCGAACTCACAGCAGCGCAGGCCATGCAGGCTATTGAGGATGGTGTGATTACCGGTGGTATGATCCCCAAGGTGGAAACCTGCATTCAGGCCGTGCAGGCCGGTGCGCGTGCCGCCGTCATTATTGATGGCCGCATGCCCCATGCCTGCCTGCTGGAACTGTTTACGGCATCTGGCTCCGGCACCATGATCCGGGCGGAATAACGCCGCGGTTGCCTGCCATTTTCCGGGGTGCCATGCGTTGACACGCTGCGTGTGTGTCCGCATGGTCGCTCTGTGTTTTTTCTGCCGGGGCTGTGGTGCAGGCCCGGTGTTTGTCCATCCTGTCTGACGGTGTGTTATGACCAACGAAACTTTGCGCGCGCATATTGAAACCCTGTGGGAAAAGCGGGACCAGATTTCCTCCGCTACAACGGGGGAAGACCGCAAAGCCATTGAAACGGCTCTGGAAGCTCTGGATTCTGGTGCGCTGCGTGTGGCCGAACCCAAGGAAGATGGCTGGCAGGTGAATGAATGGCTGAAAAAAGCTGTTCTGCTTTCCTTCCGTCTGAATGATAGCGTAGCCATTCCCGGTGGCGCAGCAGGTGCTCCTGCGTATGATAAAGTGCCGCTGAAGTTTGCTGGCTGGGATCAGGCCCGTTTTGATAAGGCTGGCTTCCGCGTGGTGCCGGGTGCTGTTGTGCGCCGCTCCGCCTTTATTGCGCCCGGTGCTGTGCTGATGCCCAGCTTTGTAAATGTGGGCGCACGCGTAGATAGCGGCACCATGGTAGACACATGGGCCACTGTTGGAAGCTGTGCCCAGATTGGCAAAAACTGCCATATCAGCGGTGGCGCAGGCATTGGCGGCGTTCTGGAACCGTTGCAGGCTGCCCCGGTGATTATTGAAGATAACTGCTTTATCGGCGCACGTTCCGAAGTGGCAGAAGGCGTGATTGTGGAACGCGGCTCCGTGCTTTCCATGGGCGTGTTCCTTGGGGCTTCCACCAAGATTGTGGATCGTGCAACGGGTGAAATCTACATGGGCCGCGTTCCGGCTTATTCTGTTGTCGTGCCCGGCACCATGCCATCTTCCAAGCCGGTTGGCCCGGATGGCCGCCCCAATCCTGCTCTGGCCTGCGCTGTTATTGTTAAGCGGGTGGACGAACGCACGCGTTCCAAAACCTCCATTAACGATCTGCTGCGTGACTGATCTGGTAGACTAAAAAGCGAAAAGAGGCAGAAAAGCATGGCGGACGCAGCGCAGGTGAGTATTCCGGCCAATCTGGCACTGACAGATCCGGTTGGAGTGGCGCAGGCGCTTATCCGTCTGCCTTCTGTCTCGCCAGATCCTGGCGCATCTCAGCATCTGCTTGCAGCCATGCTGGAGCGCTTGGGGTTTGAGGTAACGCATCTTCCGTTTGGTGAGGGTGCGGAGCGCACGCCCAATTTCTTTGCCCGTTTGGGCACGGGCAGCCCCCATATCTGCTATGCGGGCCATACCGATGTGGTGCCGCCGGGGGATGAGGCCGATTGGTCTTACCCCCCTTATGCGGCAGATATTGTGGATGGCGTGCTGTATGGCCGCGGCGCGTGTGACATGAAGGGCGGCATTGCATCTTTTGTTTCTGCCGTGGCGCGGCATGTGGCCGCAGGGCCGGGCAAAGGCTCCATCAGTTTTCTGATAACCGGGGATGAAGAAGGCCCCGCCACCTATGGCACGGTAAAGGTGCTGGAATGGATGGCGCAGCACAACCAGATTCCCGATTACTGTCTGGTAGGTGAACCCACCAACCCCAAGGTATTGGGCGAAATGGTGAAGGTAGGCCGCCGTGGCAGCCTGAACGCGCATATTGTGGTGGAAGGTACGCAGGGGCATGTGGCTTACCCGCATCGGGCAGATAACCCGGTGCATCGCCTGCTGGCCGTGCTGGAAGCTTTGCGCGCCACGCCGTTGGATAACGGCACCGAGTATTTTGAACCCTCCAGCCTTCAGGTTACCAGTGTAGATGTGGGTAATGGAGCCACCAATGTTATTCCCGCACGGGCGGAAGCACGGCTGAACATTCGGTTTAATGATCTGCATACAGGTGCCGCGCTCAAGGGCTGGGTGGAAACCATCTGCCGCCAGCATGCCCCGCGTTCCCGCGTGGAAACCAAGATCAGCGGCGAATCTTTCCTTACGTCTCCCACGCAGGAAACCACAGCCCTTGTAGAGGCCATTCAGCAGGTTACAGGCCGCACACCCAAGCTGGATACCGGGGGCGGCACATCGGATGCACGCTTTATCAGCCGGTATTGTGCGGTTTCTGAATTCGGGCTGGTGGGGGCGAGTATTCACAAAGTTGATGAACACACGGATATTGCGGATCTGGAAATGCTGACACGGATCTATCAGACTTTTCTGGAAGGAGCGCAGGCATGATTCCCGATACCAGCAAGCCCGGTGTTATCCGGCGTACATTGCAGGGCATGTTGCTGCTGGCCAGTGGGCGCAGAGATGGCATAGCGTGTTTTGATGGCACGCTGGATGCTTTTGGCGCAGCACTTGCACCGCAGTTGGCGTTTTTGGTGGTGGGGCTGTTGCAGGTCTTCCTCCAGACCGACAAGATTATGGCGCTTATCAAGGTTCTGCTTTCCTTGTGCGTCACCTTGCTGCCTGCTGTTGTGTCTCATTTTTACGCCCAGCGTTGGGGGCGTGGGGCGCTATGGCTGCGTTACATTACGGCAGCTACATGGTGCAACTGGGTTGTGGTGCTGATTTCTCTGGCCGCTACGCTGCTGGCTGCTCTGCTGTTTCCTGCCATTGCGCAACAGCCGGGCTTTATGGCCGCATTGGTGATGACAGCCGCTGTGTATGAACTCTGGCTGCAATGGTTTGTGGCCCGCGTGGGCTTAAGCATTAGCGGTGGACGTGCCTTTGTGCTGTATGCCTCTGTGCTGTTGGCCACGCTGGCATTGTATGGTTTGGCTGCGCTGCTGCCACCCCATTACAAGGTGCTGACCGATCTACTCCAGCCCATGATTGTGATGAACAATTCCTGAAGAAAGTTTTGTGCCAGACCTGTTTTAGTCAAACGGGTCTGGATCATACCCCACGCCGTTTAGGTAAAGCCCCTCTGGCGGGGCGGTAGGGCCTGCGGCGCAGCGGTTGCGGGCCTCTAGAGCTTCTGCCACACGCTCTGGCTGCCAAGCGCCAATCCCCACAAGTTTAAGCGTGCCCACCATGTTCCGCACCTGATGGTGCAAAAAGGAACGGGCCTTGGCAAAAACAAGCACTTCATCTCCGTGGCGGGAAACGTCTAGCTGGTCTAGCGTACGCATAGGGCTATGAGCCTGGCAGGCCACGGCGCGGAAAGAAGTGAAATCATGCGGGCCAACCAGAATATTGGCTGCTTCCTGCATTTTTTCTACATCCAGCGTGCTTTTAACGTGCCACACATTGCCTGCCAGCAAGGTAGGGCGCGATCTGCGGTTGAGGATACGATACTGGTATGAACGCCACGTGGCAGAAAAACGAGCGCTCCAGTCAGTATCCACCTGCACGGCATCCAACACCACCACGTTATGCGGTTTGAGGTGGTAGCTCAGCCCCTCCCGCACAGAATGGCGAGAGAAACGCACATCTGCGGGAAAATCCAGATGTGCCACCTGTGCCAGCGCATGCACGCCGGAATCTGTACGCCCGGCGGTAATGCTGCTTACAGGCCGATTACCGGCCAGCCGTGCAGCCGCCGCTTCTAACAAACTTTGCACAGAAAGGCCGGATTTCTGGCGCTGCCAGCCTACAAGGCCGGTGCCATCATATTCCAGTTTAACGGCCCAGCGCTGAACGGGAGCAAGTTCTTCTTCCATCATGCGGCGTCTGGCTGTTTGGCCCCTAAAAGCGTGCCAGCGGCCAAAGGCTGGCCACGTAGGAAGGCATCAGCATCCATCATGCCGCGGCCCGGTTTTTGCAGGCGGTTCAGCCGCACGGCGCCGTTGCCACAGGCAATGGTCAGGGCATCATCCAGTACTGTGCCGGGTTGGGCGCTGTGCTTGGTATCAGGCAGGGGAGTGGCTGCACCAATTTTCAGCACAGTGCCATCAGGCAGGGTGCTGAAGGTGCCGGGCCACGGTGTAAGTGCGCGAATCTGGCGGTCTATTTCCGTGGCGGTTTTGGCCCAGTCTATGCGCCCATCCTCACGCGTTAGGCGGGGGGCGTAGGTTACGCCTTCTTCTGGCTGTGGGGTTGGGGCGGGCATATCGGCCAGCACACGCAGCGCCATATCTGCGCCCAGAGCACTCAGGGCATCATGCAGGCTGGTGGCGGTTGTGGTGGCGGTAATGGGCACGGCTTCACGTAGCAACATGGGGCCTGTGTCTAACCCGGCTTCCATCTGCATGATGGTGACACCGCTTTGGGTATCTCCGGCCAGAATGGCGCTTTGGATGGGGGAGGCACCGCGCCAGCGCGGCAGCAAGCTGGCATGAATGTTCAGGCAGCCAAGGCGCGGGGCGTCTAGCATGGCTTGGGGCAGAATAAGCCCATAGGCGGCCACAATGGCGGCATCGGCCTGTAGTGCTGCAAAATCTGCCCATTCTTGCTCATTTTTGCGCAGAGAGAGCGGGTGGCGCACTAGCAGCCCCAGTTCTTCCGCCGCCTGCTGCACGGGGGAAGCCTGAAGTTTTTTGCCGCGCCCTGCGGGCCGCGGCGGCTGACAGTACACAGCAACAATTTCATGCCCCGCGGCATGGAGCGCACGCAGCGCCGGAACAGAAAAATCCGGCGTGCCCATAAAGACAAGACGCATGGTTGGCGGCCCCTTAGGCTTATTTACGCTTTAGTTCCTTGGCCAGACGGCGCAGGATCATGTTGCGGCGCAGGGCAGAAAGGTGGTCTACAAACAGCACGCCTTCCAGATGGTCTATTTCGTGCTGGATGCAGGTGGCCAGCAGGCCTTCGGCTTCGCGCTCCACCACATCGCCATTGATGTTGTTCCAGCGCACGCGAATCTTTTCCGGGCGCACAACTTCTGCATACTGGTTGGGCAGGGAAAGGCAGCCTTCTTCCCGCACGGCCATGTCTTCGGTTTCTGCAATCACTTCGGGGTTGATCATGACAATCGGGTCCCGCGCATCCTTTTCTCCCAGATCAACCAGAAGAAAGCGCTGGCTCAGGCCCACCTGCGGCGCGGCAAGCCCAATGCCGGGGGCCTGATACATGGCCGAGAACATGTTGGGCAGAATCTTGCGAATGTCTGCCACGTCTTCCGGCTTTACCAGCCGCGCCTTTTGGCGCAGCACAGGGTGCGGCGGCGTAAGGATCTGAAGGGGTGCTGCGCCATCCGATGCAGCAGAAAAAGAGATGTCTGTATTGGCTGCGTGTGTCATACTGCGGGATGTAGCGCTCCACTGCGCCTGATGCCAGAGGAAAACACAGGGAAAATCTGCCTCTGGCCTTAAAACCTGTTGCACCACCGCCACAGTGTGTTGTCCAATACCCCCATTTGGCCAGATACAGGCATGGGGGCGGGGTTGCGTGTCAGCGGGCCTATCCCATATCGTGATAAGATCAGATGCTGTAACGGGTCTGATTTTTCTGTCTCGCTCAAGGAAGGAGGAGGCTTGGATGTCTGGAAGACTGTTTGGCTCACCCATGTTTTTAGGGTTTGACCATCTGGAGCAGATGCTTGAACGCGCCAGCAAGGGATCGGGCGATGGATATCCGCCCTATAACATTGAGCAGATTGCCCCCAACGGCCTACGGATCACTTTGGCCGTAGCAGGCTTTAAAATGGATGACTTGCAGATTACGCAGGAAGATAATCAGCTTGTTATTCGTGGTCGTCAGATGGAAGACGGAGAAGAACGCGTTTTTCTGCACCGAGGTATTGCCTCTCGCCAGTTCCAAAAAGCATTTGTGCTGGCGGAAGGGATAGAAATTGGCGGGGCGTGGCTGGATAACGGTCTGTTGCATATAGACCTGTTTCGCCCCCAGCCGGAGGTGCGTGTGAAACGCATTGAAATTGTGCAGGGTGGGCAAAAAAATGGCCGCGCGCCTGCTGCTGGTAGCGGCAGCGTGCTTAAAACCCGCTCATCGCGCATGCTGCGCCCAGTGATGGACGTGGATGAAAGCTGACCCAATAAGGAGGACGCCATGAAAAGTTCCATCTACAACGGTAGCGCCCCCGTTATGCCGCATGCGGCTGAACGCCCAGCAAATGTTCGCCAGCTTTCAGAAAGCCAGTTCCGCTCCCTTGGGCTGCGGGAGGTTGCCTATACGCGCCCAGCGCTGATGGAAGATGATGAAGTGGGTTGCGCCATTTACGCGGCGGACGGATCTTTGCTGGCTGTGGTGGAAGATCTGGAAACGGCATGGGGCGCAATTGTACAGAACGATATGATCCCCGCCAGCTTGCAGTAGCGGCGGCGGCCCAAGGGCCATTCAGTCTTACCAGATAGAAAAAGGATCGGTGATGAGCCGATCCTTTTTTATGCGCATCACGCTGTTGGCTTAGCGTGGGTTGGTATCAATCCACCCAATATTGCCATCATCCCGCCGGTAAACCAGACTCACCTGCTCGTTGGCCGCGTTACGGAACAGCAGGAAGGAAATACCTGCCAGATCAAGCCGCATAACGGCCTCGCCAACGCTTAGTAAGGGAATATCCGTGGGCTGTTCGGCAATAATGGCGGCAAAAGTTTCTGTATCCGTGCCTTCTGGCTGGGTGGAAAGCACGGGTTTTTCTGTGCTGTCTTCAGATGGCAACGGATCTTCATTAAGCGGTTGCAGCACATAGGTGCGACCGCTTTGTGCTGTTGCCTGCCTTTGGGCGCCGCGTGTGTGGGATGTAACCCGGCGGTTATACCGGCGCAGGCGTTTGGCAATATGTTCAGCGGCATCATCAAATGCCCCATTAGCATCTGCGGCTTCGCCTTCACCGCGCAATACAAGGCCACTGCCTGTGCGCACATTAATATCGCAGGTAAAGAACGAACGCGCCTTGCTGAATGTCACCTGTGCTTGCAGGGCTTTGTCAAAATATCGTTCCGCTAGGTTGCCGAGGTGGGAATTGACCCGGTGCTTAAGCGCATCGGACAGATCAATCTGTTTACCTGAAACCTGAATATGCATAGAACGTCGTTCCTTGCTGCTAAGTGGCAGAATCTCCAGATCTGAATAAACACCGGTGCCATACCAGAACCGGGTTTTATCAGGTTCAACTGGTTAGCCTTGTTACGTTACGCGAAGTGTTTGTAACGCTTCTTTCATATTTGGGCATGGGTGGCGGTTGCTGTCCATGCCTTTGTTTTAAATATAATGCAGGGCTAGGCCTCTCGGTTGCATGGCTGCGTAAAAAGCACTTAGCAGGCTTGCAGTGGGCAAACAGCCATGCCTAACAATACACAATAAGGCCAGAACAATACGGGGCAGCCTGTCTGCCGTTGTTGACAGGAGAGTATATTTTCCATGCTGCTGCGCTCTGCTCCGCCGGTTGAAATGCCTAAAATGCCCCGCGGGCAGATGGTGCGCGTTAAGCTGGGCTGCATGGCTGGGCTGGGTGTGCTGTACGGCGCGTTTGTATGGCATCTGGCGCATGAAAAAATAGCCCCGCGGCCCAATCCGGCAGCACGGGTTGCTATCCGCTTTATCAAGCTGCCTATGGTTATTCCGCCTGCACCAGCACCTATTGAACCAGAGCTTGTGCAACCTGCACCGGTTCAGTTTCCACCCCCAAAGCTGGTGCTGCGCCATGCGGGGCACCGCCGCTAGTTAGGGGTTTGGCGATATACAGGGAGTTTGCTGCATGACAGATTTAAGCGTTGCTGGCGTGCATGTTTACCCTGTTAAGGGGCTGCGCGGGCTTTCTCCCACCCAAGCCAGATTATGGCCTTGGGGGCTGGAAGCAGACCGGCGGTGGATGATTACAGATCCACAAGGCCGGTTTATAACCCAAAGAACCTGCCGGGATATGGCGCTGATATCTGCTTTGCCTACGCCACAAGGGCTGGAACTGGGCAAGGCCAATATGCCCCCGTGCGTTGTGCGCTTTCCAGATACCAACGCGCCCATGCGCTCTGTTACCGTATGGAAAGATACGGTGCAGGCACGGGATGCGGGGAAAGACGCAGCGGTTTGGCTGGCCGAGGCTTTAGCGCAACCGTGCAGGCTGGTGTGGATGGATACACCCCAGCAAGCGCGCCTGCGCCATTTGGATCAGGCAGATGTTCCGGTTTCCTTTGCAGATGGATACCCGCTGCTTGTGGCTAATACGGCATCTTTGGCGGATTTAAACGCGCGTTTGCCTTTGGGGCAGGCTGTGCCTATGGCGCGGTTTCGGCCTAATATTGTGGTGCAAGGGGCAGCACCGTGGGCCGAGGATGGCTGGCTGCGCATACGTGTTGGCACAGCCATTTTACGTATTCTGGCTCCATGTTCGCGCTGTGTGGTGACAACGATTGATCAGACCACAGCAGAAGTGCCTTACCCCAAGGAGCCTCTGGCCACGTTGGCATCGTTCCACCGCACGCCCAAAGGGATAATGTTTGCGCAAAACGCAGTGGTAGAACAGCCCGGCATAATAGAGGTGGGTGCGCCTGTAACTATATTAGACTCCGGGCCATCCAACGTGTTGGCGCAAATGGCCAAAGCTTAAAGCGAGAAGCTTTCACCCAGATACACGCGGCGTACATCTTCATGGGCTACAATTTCTTCTGGCACACCCTGCATCAGCACCTGACCACTGTGCATGATATAGGCGCGGTCAATCACTTCCAGCGTTTCACGCACGTTATGGTCGGTAATCAGCACGCCAATGCCGCGATCTTTGAGGTGGGATACCAGATCACGGATTTCCCCCACAGCAATGGGGTCAATACCAGCGAGTGGTTCATCCAGCAGAATGTAATGGGGCTGGCTGGCCAGTGCGCGTGCAATTTCCAGACGGCGGCGTTCCCCCCCTGAAAGAGCAAGGGAAGGCGAGCGGCGCAGATGGCTGATACCAAATTCGCTTAACAGACCATCCAGCATCACCTGCCTCTGGTCTGGGTCTGGCTCTACCACTTCCAAGGCGGCCAGAATGTTCTGCTCCACATTCAGGCCACGGAAAATACTGGCTTCCTGCGGCAGGTAACCAATGCCCAGCCGGGCGCGCCGATACATGGGTAACTGCGTAATATCCGCCCCATCTAACGTGATGGAGCCGGTATCGGGCTGCACAAGGCCCACAATCATGTAAAAGCTGGTGGTTTTACCTGCACCGTTTGGCCCCAGCAGCCCGACAGCTTCCCCCCGGTGTACCTCGATGGAAACGTTTTTCACCACCTCGCGCTTTTTATAGCTTTTGCCAATGCCGCGTGCGTACAGGCCGTGGCCGGGGCGATGCGGGGCATGAATGTCAGTAGGTTCCGGCCCAACGCCTACACCTACAACTTCTTCACGAACCGTTTCTTCCGACGTCCAGGTGACTTCCTGATTCATGCTTATTTCCTGTCCGACGTATCGCCGTTATTGGGCACAACCAACCCACTTACCCGGCTGCCGGGGCGTTCTGTCATGGTGGCTATGCCTGTGTGCATGTTGATAATGGCGGCCGCGCCCTGAATCTGATTTGGTCCACGGGTGATATGGACATTGCCAACAATGCGGGCAATGCCGGTATCAGGCACATACACCCCGCGTTCCCCCGTTACGATTTCTGTTTGCGTGTGCACCCATACATGGCCAAAGGCGTTCACCTTTTCCAGCTTGCCCGAACCGCTGCTGAGCGGATCTGAACTGCTGTTGTTGCTGGCCTGCTGCTGTGGCTGGGCGTTCTGATCTGGCGGGGCGCTGTAGCCCACCAACACATCAGCCCGGATCTGGCGCTGATCGTTCGTGGTGACGGTAGCGTTGCCCCGCCCGATGGAAATACGCTGCTGCGAATAATATTCCATCGAATCCCGCGCTGTCAGCACATCCTGCGGGGTGGTCAGCTTCATGGCCTTGCCGGTCATGACAAGCACGGCCTGATCCATGTCGTACACGGCTTTATCCCCCCATGCCTGATCGGTCTGGGTGAAGATATGTACGTGGCCTATGGCTTCAAGCCGGAAAATTTCGTTGGCGCCGGAATCCTGATCATCCCCTCCGGCGGCTTTCTGGCCACCTGCATCTGCGCTGCCATTGGTGGCAGGGGCCGGTGGGGGCTGATCTGTACTGGCCGGAGGGGTGGCCGGTGTGGCGCCGTTGGCTGCCGGGGCCTGCACGCTTGCCGGTTTTGCACCATTTGCCTCAGCCGGGGTGTTAGCGTCTGGCGCGCCGGGGGCAGGGGCTTTTTTGCGGTAATAGGCAATCAGCTTGTCTGCCGTAACCGTAACATCCCCACGGATGGCTTTTGCCTGATCATAGGCGGTAACTTTTTTCTGGTTCTGGTCCCAGTCAAACCCACCGGCGGCGGTTACGGTAATTTGCCCACCGTGAGACATATCAATGGCTTGCGCCAGCGCTGTGCCAGAAAGGGCCAGCATGGCGCATGGCAATGCCGCCATAACGGCAGAGGCAATACGCAAGGCAGGGCGAGGGCGAGAAAAAAGGCGGCGCATATCAGGAAGCCTTGCCTTTGGGGGCTGAATCACTGTGGCGATCATCATTCAGGATCAACTGGCCGGGGCCGCGGAACTGGGCAATGCCTTCATGCTGGGCCAGCAGATAGCCCTTGGCATCAAGCGAGCCAAAAGGCCCTTCTGCCCGCACCCATGAATCGGAGGCAATAATGCCGCGTTTGACATCAATATCGGCTACAGGGCTGTGCATCATCAGGCCATCATCGCGGTACAGGGTTACTTCTCCGGTTAGGTCGAGAATCTGTGCGTGCTGCATGTAAACGCCTTTTTCCGATTCAACCCAAAGCCAGCTTCCGCCCTGCGTGAGCAGATCAGCCTTGGGGCGGATCAGATCCATACGGTTGTCATTGACCTGATGCGCACTGTCCGCCGTAATCATAAAGGGGCGGTTGTGTTCATCTACCCCGCGATACGTAGCGCCTATCAGGTTGCCGCTTTCAATCTTAACCTTGGCCAGTTCCTTAATGGTGGTTTGGTTGGCGCTTAGCAGCCTGTCTACTTCGGGCCATACGGCAATGGTGGCCAGCAGCAGCAAAGCCGTGGCAGGCAGCACCCATTTGGCCCAGCGCAGCATAGTGCGGCGGCGCGCCAGCTTGGCGGCATCCGGGAGTTTGCGCAACTGGGCGGAAGGTGCAAGCCGTTCGCGCTGGCGGCGCGTGGTTTCTTCCGAGCGGGCAAAATCGGCCCGTTGCGGGCGTTTGTCTTCCGGGCTGGTCATCCAACCCCGGCTCGGATCAGGTCATGCACATGCACAACGCCTATGGGTTTACGGTCATCATCCAGCACAAACAGGGATGTAATGGGCCTTTTGCGCTCGTTCATCAGCCGCAGGGCTTCAGATGCAAAAATTCCCGGCCCTATGGTTAGCGGTGAATCGTTCATGACATCTTTCGCCAGCGTGGTCGTCAGATCGTGATCAAGCGCGCGGCGCAGGTCACCATCCGTGATCAGCCCCGCCAAGGTGCCATTCTGGCCCAGAATGGCTACGCATCCTAGCGCCTTGTGCGTCATTTCCACAATAACGTCCCGCATGGGGGTATTGGGGGTGGCCAGTGGCATGGCGTTATCTGTGCGCATCAGTTCCCGCACGGTGCGCAGGCGTGCGCCAAGGCGGCCGCCGGGGTGGTAGGTGCCAAAATCCGTGGCGGTAAAACCACGTTGGCGTAGCAGGGCCACGGCCAAGGCATCACCAAATGCAAGTTGGGTAAGGGTGCTGGTGGTGGGGGCCAGCCCCATCGGGCAGGATTCTGGCAAAGATGGCAGCGTAAGCGCCACTGTGGCCGCAGAAGCCAAGGTGGAATGTGCACGGCTGGTTACGGCCAGCAGTGGCAGGCCCGAGCGGCGGGCGTGGGCGGCAATGTCTCCCAGTTCCGTTGTTTCACCGGAATTGGAAAAAGCCAGAACGGCATCACCTTTTTGCACCATTCCCAGATCACCGTGAGAGGCTTCTGCCGGGTGCACAAATATGGCGGGCGTGCCTGTGCTGGCCAATGTAGCCTGCACCTTGCGGGCAATATGGCCGGATTTGCCAATGCCGGTTACAACTACCCGGCCCGGCAGCGCCAGAATTATCTCTACCGCTTCAGCAAAGGCACCACCCAACCCAACGGGGTTTTCCAGTGCTTCTGCCAGTGCATCCAGCCCTGCACGTTCCGTACGTACAACGTCAGCCGCCTCTACGCCGGGGGAAGAGGAAGCCTGCGAGCTGATATGGGTGGACATGTTCATGCCGAGCCGATCCGGTTGATCAGAAAAAAGAATGCAGGAGCGCGTGCTTACGCGCGGTGAGAGAAAATATCCGGGTCTTCATAGCCCAGCAGATCCAGACGTGCGCGGGCGGGCAGGAAGTCATAGCATGCCTGTGCCAGTTCCCGCCGGCCTTCACGATCCAGCAGGGCGGACATTTTATCCCACAATGCGTGCAGATACAGCACATCAGATGCAGCATAAGCCAACTGTTCGGGCTTCAGTTCCAGCGCGCCCCAGTCTGATGTCTGCTGCTGTTTGCTGAGTTCTACCCCCAGCATATCCCGGCACAGGGCGGCAAGGCCGTGGCGGTCTGTAAAGGTGCGCACAAGGCGGGCGGCAATTTTGGTGCACACCACCGGGCTTACGGTAATGCCCAGCGCGTGCTGCAGGATGGCAACGTCAAACCGTGCAAAATGCATGATCTTGGTAATGGAGGGATCAGCCATCACACGCTTGAGGTTGGGACAATCATACCCTTTGCCCCCAAGGGAGGTGGGGATGATCTGTACCAGATGCGCTGTGCCATCACCGGCAGAAAGCTGCACAAGGCACAGTCTATCCCGATGCGGGTTCAGGCCCATTGTTTCCGTATCCACGGCCACGGACCCGGTAAAGGTCACGTTGTCTGGAAGATCGTTCCGGTGCAGTGTAATGGCACCTTCGGATGGGGCAGAGGTCATAACCCGCTCCTGCGTGTTCTGTTGCTGTATGCTGTTGTGTTTCAGACCGATACAGCCGGCGTGATGGAATGTCCATTCCTGCACGCTGTGTATGGCGCTGTTATGGCGGGGCCGCACATTTATATGCGGGATAGGCGCAGGCAGGCGGAATGCGCTAGAAGGGCCTTATCTGTTACACTCTATAATAACCCGGAACTGTGTGTTTATGCGTCAACCTCGTCATGGCCGTTCTGCGCGGCGCCCTCGTGTTTCTTCTGCTGGTGGGCGGGAAGGCGCGCCTTCGGCTCCGGCGGGCACATGCTGGCTGTTTGGCACGCACGCAGTGGCCGCCGCCCTTAATAATCCGCGCCGTGTATATGAACGCCTGCTGGTAACGGAAGAAAACCACCCGGCATTGGAAGAAGCCACACGTTCTGGCCGAAATGTGCGCGTAACCCCGGAACTGGTGCAACGCCAACGGCTGGATGATCTGTTAGGGCCAGATGCGGTGCATCAGGGTGTGGCGTTGCTGGCACGTATATTGCCCCCCATGCCGCTGGATGAAGCGCTGGAACGCCCCGGCCCGGTGCTGGTGCTGGATCAGGTAACAGACCCACGCAACATTGGGGCTATTTTACGCTCGGCTGCGGCATTTGGTGCGGCCTGCCTTGTGGTGCAGGACAGAAACGCGCCCGAAGAAACGGCTGTGCTGGCCAAGGCCGCATCTGGCGCGTTGGAAACCGTGCCTATGGTGCGTGAGGTCAACCTCTCCCGCGCGATTGAGCAGTTGCAAAAAGCGGGCTGCTGGACGGTAGGGCTGGATGCAGGCGGCACCACGCTGGATGGCGCAAGTTTTGATGGCCGCCGCGTGGCCTTGGTGTTGGGGGCGGAAGGCAAGGGCCTGCGCCGCCTAACGCGGGAAAGCTGTGATGAAATTGCCGGGCTTTACATGCCCGGAGAAATGGAAAGCCTGAACGTATCTGTAGCGGCCGCCGTGGGGCTTTATGAGTTGATGCGCCGTGGCATGCCCAGCGCGTACCAAAAAGCCGCAGCAAAAAAGCCAACGTAATAGCCAATATCGGCCCCGCCCAGCCAGCGCGCTACGGGGCCGGTGTAAAGGCTGCTGGTTGAAAACAGCGCAATGGTCAGCACGGATACAACGGCAAAAATAGTAGCTCCACGTGTCCAACCCGGTGGAATGGGGTGCACTGTGCGGTCTCCAAAATACCAATCTGCCAGCACAATGCCGATCCATGGGGCAATCCAGTACATGGTTACCAGCAGGTAATCTGTATAAAGCGTGGTGTAACGGCCTGCACCGGCCACAGCCAGCACATAACCAAGGCTGGCTGTAAGAATGGCTGCGGCAATACGCGGTACATGCAGGCCAGCGGAAATAAGGCTGTAGCTGGCAGTATTATCGTTAAACGAATTGCCGGTAATGGATGAAAGCGCAATAGCCCCAAGAGCCACAGCCCCAAGTGGCCCCATAGCCTGCTGGAGCGAGGCAATAACCGCTGTGGGTGATGCCTCCGCCACAGACCCGGCAGAAATAAGCCCCAAAATCTGGAACGGAATGGCAGAACCCAAAAGCCCTGCCAGCGCCAGCAACACCACCTTTTTGGAGCTGGTATTGGCGGGCAGATACCGCGTGTAATCTGAGGAATACGAAGCCCAGGACAAATTGAAGCTGACCAACACGCCAGTTGCCAACAAAAAGGTGGAAAAACTGACGGCATGATGCACCGCCAGAGGAGCCTGCCCTTTTATGGCAAACACAACGCCAATAAGCGTAAACACCACGAGCAGCACTGTGCCCAGATATTTCTGCAAGGCCTGCACCACATGGTGCCCGTAAATGGAAGCCACCATCTGAATACTGGCCAGTATGCCCAAAGCCAGCCAGAACGGCATGGAAAGCCCAGCCAAAAGCAGCAGCGCCATAAGGGCTGTAGCGGCGGGCACGTTATTAACCGCATCCCACCCCACGCAATAAATCCAGTTTAGAAACGCCGGAGGGCGCAGGCCTTTTTGCCCCAAGGCCCGACGAGAAGCCTCCATTTGTGTTAGCCCGGTTTTGGGGCCAATGGCGGCGGCAAGGGCTACAGGTAATGCGCCAATAATGTTGCCAACAATAATGGCGGCCACACCTGTACGAAAATCCAGCCCCATGCCCGTAAGCAACGCCCCGGTTACCCAGCCGCCGGGGCCAAGATTGGGGGAAAAATGGCTCCAGAACACCCGGTCGGTCGGCATGGTTTTTAGCGGCGCCGGAACGGGTTCTCTTACAGATGCGGCGGAAAGATCCTCCATCAGGCCACCAGTTTGGGGGGCTGAAGGGGGTGTCTGTATCATGGATAGCGTGTTCCTGTGGCGAGGGGGCGTGGTGGGGGTGGCGCTACAGTATCATGAAAGATCAGGTTCGGGCATGGACCCAGCGGCCCCTGTGGGCTGATTGTTGTAATAGAACTCTGCCACCCGGATGGGGAGCAGATCCATAAAGCGGGAGCCCGCCACCAGCCATAGCGGAAAAGTAATGCGCCGCTCATTCCGGCTCAGCCCACGCAAAATGCGGCGGCACGCACTGTTAACATCTGTAAGACCCGGCATGGGAAAGGCGTTTTTGGCCACCATAGGGGTATCTAAAAACCCGCACACAACAGAGCTTAATAAGATACCAGCCTTTTTGGCATCACCACCCGTGGCCACCATAAACCTGTCCACTGCCGCTTTGGCTGCGGAATAAGAGGGCGTGCCGGGATAAGATACCACGCCCGCAACGGAAGAAATGGCGCAAATACGCCCGCGCATGCCATCGGCTCCGCGCGGTTGATACTGCATGACATCCAGCGCAGGCAGCACGGTGTTGAGCACGCCCATCATGTCTGTTTCAAAAATACGATAAACCTGTGCCGCGGGTTCATACGGTGCGCCATCGGGCGTTTGCGGTTTGCGGGTGCCGCCCGTTATGCCTGCACAGGCCAAAACCAGATCCAGCCCATTTGTGCTGCGTATCCATGTCTCCATTTCTGCACGGTTTGCCACATCACCAATATGCAAATGCACGGAGGCCCCTCGGCTAATGCAGGCTTTGGCAGTTTCTTTCAGCCGTTGTACGTTGCGGCCGCCCAGATAAAGGGTGCGCCCAGGCCGGGCCAGCGTTTGGGCCAGTGTTTGCCCAAGGCCGGAGGATGCGCCAGTAATCAGAACGGTATCATGCTTCATCTTACAGATCGGCCTTTGCTTATGGTGGTTATGGCATAGCATGGCGGCTTCTGGCATGAAGGCGCAAGACGGATAGACAGAACACGCAGGGAAGGCAGCATGGCGCATAACGCACAGAGTCACCATAACGGAGCAGAACAGCGGCGCGGTGTGTGCCTGGTTATTTCTGCGCCATCTGGGGCGGGTAAGTCCACCATTGCCAATGCACTGCGTGCTTCGGAGCCTGCGCTCAAGCATTCGGTTTCCGTTACCACCCGCCAGCCAAGGCCGGGGGAAAAGGAAGGCGTGCATTACCACTTCCGCACCATGGAAAATTTTGAGCACATGGCCGCCAACGGGGAACTGCTGGAATGGGCCACCGTGTTTGGCCGTGGGTACGGCACCCCCCGTGCGCCGGTGGAAGCCGCATTGGCCGCCGGGCACGATATGGTGTTTGACATAGACTGGCAGGGCCACCAGCAAATCCGCCGCGCGCTGCCCGATGATGTGGTGAGCCTGTTTGTGCTGCCGCCATCATTAGAGGAACTGGAACGCCGCTTGCGTGGTCGGGCATCAGACCACCCGGATGAAATTGCCCGCCGCATGGCTGCCGCACGGGATGAAATCTCGCATTGGCAGGAGTTTGATCACGTTATTATCAATACGGATCTGGATCGTGCCATTACAGAAGCGCGCGCTGTGCTGGTGGCGGCACGCTTGCAAACCCGCAGGCGCACAGGGCTTTTAGATTTTGTTGCCAGTTTTGGAGCCTGAACAGCATGGATTTTTCTGCCATTACCGTGCTGTGCTTGGGTGATGTCATGCTGGACCGTTTTTTATACGGCAGCATGGATCGGATTTCGCCCGAAGCCCCGGTGCCTGTGTTGTTGCTCGATTCCCGGCGGGAAATGCCCGGAGGGGCCGGTAATGTGGCCAGCAACATTATCTCGCTTGGGGGGCAGGCCATTCTGGTGGGGCTGAGCGGTCAGGATGAGGCCGGAGCCTGCCTGCGCACCACGTTGGCGGAAAAAAAACGGCTGGTGGATGCTACAGTGCAAAGTGCGGCCCGGCCCACAATTTGCAAAACGCGCTTTATTGCCGCGCATCAGCAGGTTGTGCGGGTGGATGAAGAAAGCCACGCGCCAATGGCGGAACCCGAGCAAGAAGCCCTGTGCCGCCAGATTGATGCACATATCGGGGGCTGTCAGGCAGTGGTGGTGTCTGATTACGGTAAAGGTGTGTGCAGCCCAATCGTGCTGTCTCATCTGTTCCGTGTGGCGCGGCAAGCTGGCGTGCCTGTTTTTGTAGACCCCAAATCCACCGATTACACACTTTACAAAGGTGCCACCTGCATTACCCCCAACGCCAAGGAGCTGGCCGCAGCCTCTGGCATGCCGGTGGATACCGCAGCGCACGTAGAGGCTGCCGCCAGTAAGGTGATGGCGCAGGCCGATGCGCAGGCTATTTTGGCCACCCGCTCTGAAAAAGGCATGATGCTGGTACGGCGCGAGGGCGAGGTGCTGGCGGTGCCTGCCCGTGCGCGGGAAGTGTTTGATGTTTCCGGCGCGGGAGATACCGTTATTGCCACTATGGCGTTGGCTGTTGGTGCGGGTATGTCGTTCGAGCAAGGCATGCGCGTTGCCAATGCGGCGGCTGGCGTGGTGGTGGGCAAGCTGGGCACGGCCACGGCTGATATTCAGGAAGTTCTGCACGAGCTGGAAGAACAATCCGGCCCGGATGAAGTGCCCCACCTGATGCCATTAGGGGTCGCTTGCGCACAGGTGGCGCGCTGGCAGGCACGCGGCCTGCGTGTGGGCTTTACCAACGGATGTTTTGATATCATCCACCCCGGCCATATCAGCTTGCTGGCAGAAGCCCGGAGCGCGTGTGACAGGCTGGTGGTGGCGTTGAACACAGATGCCAGCGTCCGCCGCCTGAAAGGTGAAACACGGCCTGTTAATTCACTGGAATCTCGCGCGGCTGTTATGGCGGCTATCCGTTATGTAGATGCCGTGGTGGCGTTTGATGAAGATACGCCGCTGGAGCTTATCCGCGCCCTTATGCCAGATGTGCTGGTAAAAGGGGCGGATTACCGGCCCGAACAGGTTGTGGGGGCGGATATTGTGCAGGCCGCAGGGGGCAAGCTGGTACTGGCCAATTTGCAGCAAGGGCATTCCACCACATCTACAATCGGGCGGATTCGCAAGGCATGACAGTGCATGACCTGCTCGGCGCAGAAAATCTGCCGCTTATTGCCGTGCGCAATCGCTTTGCGCGTTGGCTGTTTGATGATGCCTTGCCTTTCTGGGCCAGCACAGGGTGCGATGGCACGCCCCAAAACCCGGCGGCCTTGGGGGCGCAGGAGTGTCTGACCTTACAGGGCACGCCAGCCTTGCCGCCATACAAGCGTGTAAGGGTGCAGGCGCGGCAGCTTTTTGTGTTTTCTTGGGCTGCGTTAAAAGGCTGGCAGCCAGCGGCGCAACGGGCGGAAAGTCTTTTCAGGTTTCTGCTCAATGCCCATAGGCCAGATGGCGGATGGGTTAAGCTTCTGGCGCGTGATGGCGCGGTGCTGGATGACAGTGCAGATTTGTACGATATCGCTTTCGTGCTGTTTGCACTGGCATGGTATGGCCGGGTGGAACGCACAGGCCGGGCAGTAGAATTGGCGCGGCAAACGCTTGCGTGGCTGGGGCAGGCTATGGCGCTGCCAAACGGCGGGTTTATGAATGCCCTGCCTGCCGATGGTGCATGGCGGCAGCAAAACCCCCATATGCACTTGCTGGAAGCTGTTCTTGCCCTGCATGAAACCACAGGTGATGCCGCAGATCTGGCGCAGGCCCATGCGTTATATGCGCTATTCAGCCAATACTTTATGGATGAACGCACCGGCACATTGGGCGAATATTTTGGGCCAGACTGGCAACCCGCCACAGGGCCAGAAGGCCAGTGGTGCGAGCCGGGGCATCATTTTGAATGGGTTTGGCTGTTGCAGGCTTATGCCCGCCAAAGTGGTGTAGATACTACCGCGCAGGCCGCACGCTTATACCATTTTGCACATCAATATGGTGTAGATACCCAAACAGCATTGGTGCGCGATGCCTTTGCGCGGAACGGGCAGGTGCTTAAACCCACCTTCCGCCTTTGGGTGCAAGGCGAGGCCTTGCGTGGTGCGCTGTGCCATGATCCGCAGGATCAAGCAGGTTGGGCTACGCGCATGGCCACTAATCTGCTTGATCGGTATTTTACGGGCTGCCCCACGGGCACATGGCTGGATCAACTGGACGCACAGGGCGTGCCTGCCGTTACGCAAATACCAAGTAGCTCGCTTTATCATATTGTAACGGCGTATGATGCGTTAGATCAGGCAGCACGGGCCTACGTGCCACCGGCCTAAAAAACGCTGTGCGGAAATGTGCGTGTAAGCAGGACGTAGCAGCGCGAATCTGATACAAGCGGTGTTGTGAGCATGACAACAACAGATACCCCCAGCCAGAAGGACGAAAGCCTTCTGGCCCTTACCCTTCGGCAGCCCCCGGCCAATGTGGAGGCCGAACAGGCGCTGCTTGGCGCGTTGCTGACCAACAACCGCGCCTATGATCGTGTTTCGGACTTTTTGGCCGGTGAGCATTTTGCCAACCGCGTGAATGGCCAGATTTATGAAGCCATTGCCCGGCGCATAGAAAACGGCCAGTTGGCAGACCCCGTTACCATGCGGGCCGAGCTGGAGCATTCCGGCATTTTGGCCAGTGTGGGCGGTATGGCCTATATGGCCAAGCTGCTGTCCTCTATGGTCGGGATTATCAACGCCGGGGATTACGGCCGCACCATTCATGATGCATGGATCCGCCGCCAGCTCATTGATATTGGTGAAAACGTGGTGAACAGCGCGTTTGGCACCACCATGGGCCTTTCCGGGCAGGATCAGATTGAGGCAGGGGAAGAAGCCCTGTTCAAACTGGCAACGGAAAAAGGCAATGAAGGGGATTTTGTTTCCTTCAACAAGGCGCTGAGCGGGGCTATTTCTGTTGCAGCCCAAGCCTTCCAGAATGAAGGCCACGTTACAGGCCTGACATCTGGCTTGCGCGATCTGGATAAAAAAACAGGTGGGCTGCATCCATCGGACTTGCTGATTCTGGCCGGGCGTCCTGCTATGGGGAAAACGGCGCTGGCAACTAAAATGGCCTTTTCCGCCGCACGCGCCATTATGGATGATGCCGAGGAAACAGGAGAAAAGCCCAAAGGGGCGGTGGCTATTTTCTCGCTCGAAATGTCGGCAGAGCAGTTGGCCACCCGTATTTTGTCTGAACAGGCCGAGGTTTCGGGCGAGCGTATCCGCCGTGGTGATATTGGGCAGAAGGAGTTTGACCGCTTTGTGCGTGTCAGCCACGAACTGGCCCGTCTGCCGTTGGTGATTGATGATACGCCAGCTATTTCCCTTTCCGCCATGCGCACGCGCTGCCGTAGGTTAAAGCGTACGCAGGGCCTGTGCCTTGTGGTGGTGGATTACCTCCAGCTTATGCGGCCATCTGTTGGCACCCGTCCAGAAAGCCGTGTGTTGGAAATTTCCATGATCACGCAGGGGCTTAAAGCCATTGCCAAGGAACTGGAAGTGCCAGTTATTGCGCTTTCCCAGCTTTCCCGTCAGGTGGAAAGCCGAGAAGACAAGCGGCCCATGCTGTCGGATTTGCGTGAATCCGGATCTATTGAGCAGGACGCCGATGCGGTGATGTTTGTGTACCGTGATGAATATTACCTGCAACAGCGTATGCCCAAGGAAACAGCTTTTGAATCTATGGAGAAATACTCCGTGGCGATGGATGAATGGCAGCGCAAGATGAGCTTGGTGCATAACAAAGCCGAACTTATTTTGGAAAAGCAGCGTCATGGCCCCACGGGTACCATCAATCTGTTTTTCGAAGGCGAATACACGCGCTTTGCAGATTTGGATACCATTCATCAGGATCATTGAACCTGTTAAAAAGGCCCCGCATGCTGGGGCCTTTTTAGTAAAAACTTTCTAATATCCACGTAACTTTAAAAAGTTCTCACGCTTGTTGTGTGGTGGCGTATGTGCCACTGCACGAACGTAGAGATATATTGCGCCAGCGTTTTTCCTAAAACACAACGTGGCAGGGTTTCTGCGGGCCATACAGGTGGCCCGCAGGAATAGAGTGGCCTTGTTAAACGGTTATCAGGTTTTGCCGCACCGTAACCGGGATCTTGTTTTCCTGAAACGCCTTCCAGATTTCAAAAAGAGCAGCACTGCGCACAACTTTTATGTCTGTGCCATTTGCGGCCTTGGCAGATCCAATCAGCAGGGCAGAGCCATCAGATACAGAAGACATGCTGACACTTGGCTGCACGCTTTCATCCACATCCTTGCACGCGGCCAGAGTGCGAGCCATGACATCCATGGCTTTATCCAGATCAGATGCAAATGGCAGGTTAAGTTCTATGGTAAACACACCGGGCTTTTGTGCCCGTGTAGCGTTTTTAACCGCCGAGGTAATAAACTGCGAGTTAGGGACAATCATGGTGGATTTGTCCTCTAGCCGGATATCGGTAGAGCGTACGCTAATGCGTTCCACCGTGCCGGTAACGCCCGCAATAGTAACAACATCCCCAATGGAAACCGGGCGTTCGGCCATAAGGATAATGCCAGAAACAAAGTTTTGCACAATGGATTGCAAGCCAAAGCCAATGCCCACAGAAAGCGCGCTAACAACCCATGTCATGCTTTTAACGGTAACGCCCAGCACCGCCAGCATGCTAAGGCCAACTAAAATCCATGCTGCATAGCTTAGAATACTCAGGATAGAGGCCTGCGCCCCGATATCCAACCGTGTGGTGGGGAAAAACCTTTGCTTGAACCAAGATTTTAAAATGTTGATGGTGTAATAGCCTACCACCGGCAACACAGCGCACAGCAAAATGGCATCCAGAGAGATGTGGGAACCATCGGTGCTGGCCTGACCATGAAACAGCCAGTAAAGCTGGTGCCATATCTGCTGTGGGTCAAACCCATCGCCGCTGGTGGCAACGGCATAAGCCACGGCCAATAACAGCACATTTACAATACCGGGCACCACCACACACATCTGGTTTACAAGCCGCGGGGGCAGGCCCAGTTCTACCAAATGCCGCCCCAAAGGTGCACTGGCCGGAAAAAGCGTGCTGGCCATAGCCGTAACCAAAAGAGAAAGCAGCAAAAGGCCCGTCATGCTGATAGCCATCATGCTTATCCATGAGATGATGGTATAAGCCAGCGGAATGTAGCCAGAAAAAACAGCCAACCAGCAGATAATGGAAATACCCATAGCCAGACTGATTAAAAACTGAGTGCGGGAAGGTTGGCTGAGGGTATCTTCTGTTTGATCGGAAATGCGCAATTCCCGCGGAATGGCAAATAGTAGGGGGCTTACAGCCAACACATACAGGCCATCCATTAATTGTACGGACAGCATGGAAATGCCGCTTTGCGTATCAATATAACGCAGGAACCCGCGCATAATAAGCGCGCCTGCCAACCAGAGCGGAAACAGCCGTAAATTACGCGCAATGGCGTCCGATATCGGAAAGATACGCCATTCCGGATGGCGCGAAAGCAGGCAAAACCCCAGTTCAATCACAAGCCCGCAAAGCGGAAACTGCGCGCCCATCATACTGCCAAGCGTGCTTAAATCTTCATCCAGCGCAGAGTTATCAAAGGCTAGAACGCTCCACACAATCTGAAAGGAAAAGCCCCAAGCCAGCAGGCTGAGCACACCACAAATAAGAGTTGCAATAATGGGGCGGATACGCCCCGCAGGCAAAAAACGCACCACCACCCGGCGGATAATCCCGTGTGAGAAAAACCACCCCACCAGAAGCAAAGCGGAAAGTGCTATGCCACCCAGAGAAATAAAAATGCGCTTGCCAGCAAAAGCTACCCCCAGCACCCCCAGGGCTTCACCCCCTAGAGCGCTGAACCGCGTGGCGTCTGCATGGAAATGATTGGTAAACTGAGACCAGAAGTTGACCCCAAGCGGTGAAGGAAAGCGCTGCCACAAGGTGGCTTGCTGTATGGCAGTGCCATGTTGGCGCAGTTCACTTACAAGCTGTTGGGCTTCTACCTGATACAGCTTAAGCCGCGTCATGCGGGAATTGATATCCTGCTGCTTTTTGAGCAGAAGCGTGCGCTGCTCGGTAATGGAGGCTGGTTCTGCAGGGTCATCCTTGCCCGGTGGTTTGCCCAGAATATCCAGAAAGTTCTGATAAACCGCCTGATAGGGTTTTAGGCGGGCTTGCAGGGTATCTGTTTGCGTGGCCACAGCATTGGCGCGGCGCAGCAGGGTGGCAAGCTCTGTTGTGCTTTGGCCGTTGCTTCTTTCCTGCTGGCTGCTTTGGTAAATGGCGCTTATTTCTGTGCCAATACTTTCCAGCGTGCTGTTACTAACAATATCCGCAGCATTGGTAATAAGGGTTGTTGGGGCCGGTGCTGTAACTGGTGCATTTTCTGTATCTGCTGCCAGAAGGGGGGAGCTGGTGCCAAAAAGCACGGCACCCTGCGTGAGTACAAAGCACGATAGAAAAAAAGAACAGAACCGCTTCAAACGCATCAGAAAACCTTGTGTTTCAGGTGTCTGGAAAAAATAACCCTTATGTCCGTAACGTAGCGGCGCAAGAGGGGGTTGCGCCACTTTTAAGCAAGCAGCGAGGTGTTATAAGGAGAGTATGTGCAAGTTTCTGTTTTGTGCAGGCAGCATATATGCTGTGCACATTCCAACAGGCAAACCCCTGCCATCAGTAGCGGCAGGGGTGAAAATCAACTTATCGGAAAAGCGGTGGGGTTAGTCGTCATCACCAGTTTTTAGGTGATCATGATACCCGTATTTTTCCCACTGAGCGGCTGTGGTCAGATGCTTTGGTTCGCTGGAGCTGAACATGCCACAGGCGGATAGTCCCAAGGTGCAGGCTAGCAGCAGAACCGCGCGTTTCATCTTACCGAATATCCCTTACCCGTTTTGTCTGCTTTTTCTATCTCATTGCAGGGCAGCGCGGGCAAGTGGAGATTGCAGCCAAGTATGATTAACGCCGCAATTCCATGCTGATGGGCCCTTCACGCCGCCCGTGTGTGAACTGATCTACATACGGGTTGCCGCTGTTCATGAGGGAAGATGCCGCGCCCTGCCAGATCAACTTGCCTTTGTAGAGCATGGCGGCTTCATCCCCAATGCGTTGGGCAGAGGCCATATCATGCG
The DNA here is from genome assembly GCF_003323795.1 of Acetobacter sp. JWB. Lineage (NCBI taxonomy): Bacteria > Pseudomonadati > Pseudomonadota > Alphaproteobacteria > Acetobacterales > Acetobacteraceae > Acetobacter > Acetobacter sp. JWB. The sequence continues at coordinate 760,628 of NZ_CP030871.1, forward strand.
TAATGGCAATGGCGGTGGAGCCCAGTTTTTTCACGCAATCTACAATCAGCCCATCAATGACCGCGCCCATAATGGGGTCTAGCCCAGTGGTGGGTTCATCAAAAAACAGAATATTCGGCTGGGCGGCAATGGCGCGGGCCAGGCCCACCCGCTTTTGCATGCCGCCAGAAAGTTCGGAGGGGTATAAATCCCCTACAGAAGGATCAAGCCCCACCTGCGCCAGAATGGTGCCTGCATGGTTGCGGGCATTCTTGCGGGTGATCTTATGCAGGGCCAGTAGCCCGAAGGTAACGTTTTCCCATACGGTCAAACTGTCAAACAGCGCGGCGTTCTGGAAGAGCATGCCAATTTCGCTGCGCAGTTTTTCACGCCGTTTTTCCGGAGCGGCCAGAACGTTTTCGCCATCAATTTCAATAATGCCGGAATCTGGCGTAATCAGCCCCAGAATACAGCGCAGCAGCACGGATTTGCCCGAGCCAGATCCGCCGATAACAACAAAGGATGTGCCTTGCGCAACATCCATGGAAACACCATCCAACACCTTTTTGGTGCCGAAGGATTTGTGCAGGTCTCGAATACGGATTTTAGGCGTGGTGCCTGTCATGGTCTGGCTCATTGTGAAAAGAACAGGTCTGTCAGCAGGTAATCAAAGGCCAGCAGCATGATGGAGGCCGCCACCACCGCGGCTGTTGTGGCAGAGCCCACACCTTCTGCCCCGCCTTTGCTGTTGTAGCCGTAATAGCAGCCCATCAGCGCAATAAGGAACCCAAACAGCGCCGCTTTTACCAACCCCACCGTGACATCAATGGCCTTAAGAGAGTTGAGCGTGGCTGTAATGTAAGCAGGGGCAGAAAAGCCCAGCTTCACCACAGCTACAGTAAAGCCACCCGCAACGCCCAGTATGTCTGCCACCAACACCAGCAGGGGCAGGGCAATCAGCCCGGCCAGCAGACGTGGGGCAACCAGATACTTCATGGGGTTGGTGGAAAGGGTTGTAAGCGCGTCTATCTGGTCTGTTACGCGCATGGTGCCAATTTGGGCAGCCATGGCGGCACCTACGCGGCCCGCTACCATAAGGCCCGCCAGCACAGGCCCCAGTTCACGCGTAACGGCCAGCACCACAATACCGGCAATAGCGCTTTGGGCGTGGTATTGTGCAAACCCGGTATAGGATTGCAGCGCAATTACCCCGCCAGAAAATAGCGCCGTAAGGGCTACAACAGGCAGAGAGAAAAAGCCCGTTTCTAAAAAAGTGGATAAAAATACCCGGCCGTAAAACGGGGGGCGCACAATGTGCGAAAGCCCAGAAGCCGCAAACAGGGCCAAAGCCCCCGCCGCGCGAATAAGGGAAAGTGTAGCGCGGCCAAGGCGGGCCACAAGATCAAGCACCATGTCCATGAGTGTGGACTGTCCGTTCCTGCTGAAGTGTGAAAAGGCAGTTCCAGAGCCGTAACCTGTGCGGGCGGGTTCGTCAAAGCATCGTTGTGTGGTGGGGCTGGGGGATGGTGGTCTTGCAATAATAAATATTTGTTTAAATTTATGAACAGAGGTGGCAAACACCCCCCTGCCATTTTGCACAATGGCACTCTATAGGGGTGTTCAATTATGGATGATGTTTCCCGTTCTGTTTTTGTATTTGGGTCTCCTTGCACCACCAATTACGGCAAGCTTGTCTTTCTGCCCGATGGGCAGCTTTACGGGTATCGGCACGAAAACGAACATACATGGCGTATGGATGGAGAGGAGCTGTGCCTGCTGAATATGCAGGGGCAGGTGAGCAGCCGGTATCATCGAACGGGAAACGGGTGGGCTGGCACGGTAGAAGGCCGCAGATACCCCCTGTATCTTAACACCCTGATAACAACAAACACGTGTGAAACACCGGGCCTGCCGCCCGTTATGGTCAACACCATTCCCAAGGCAGGCACGTATTATGTGGAAGCTGCGTTAAAGGCGGCAGGCTGTCCTTCCCACCGCCTGCATCTGGGCGGAGAGGATGTGGTGGATGATTACCGTGGCCTGCCGGATGAACGTGTGCACATTATGCCCGAAAGCGTGCGGCTGTATTGCCCGCTGGATCTGGTAACAGCCACGCTGCAAGGTGGGCACGTTGTGGCGCATTGTGATTTTCAGCACGTAATAGACCATGTGCGCAGCCAAGGCGTTGTGGTGCTTTCTGTTGTGCGGAACCTGCGTGATATCATGAAAAGCATGTTCCGCTTTTTGCTATACATGATCCCGCCTGAGCCAGATGATTTTCTGGGCCAATTCTGGCGTGAGCAGGAAGGCGATGCCCGCGTGGCGGCCTTTTTAGCTGTAGAGCATGAACGTGGGCTGGAGCATGTGCGCCAGATGGCCCGCATGATGCTTGCTGATACATCGCCCCAAAGTATTGTGCTGCGTTATGAAAGTCTGAAGCAGGGTGATTTGCAGCCGCATAATATTGAAAAATTGCAGGCCATCAATCCAGAGTTCACGCAGCGCCTGTCTGCCGCGTTTGTGCAGACATATGGTGCACGCACCCCAACATTTTCGGGCAAGGTTCGGCAGCAGCCAGACCCGTGGTGTGATGTGTTTGAGGCGTATTTTCATAAATCCGGCATGGCCGATCTGAACGCGCAATTGGGCTACGCATAAAAAAACAGTTTCCGCGAGCCCTTGAGTTTGTTCCCGTTTTATTCCACATCAAGGGCATGAACTGGATAGCACAAGAGCTTGCCTGATGGCTAAAAAACCTTCCCGCACCTATGTTTGCACCAACTGTGGCGCTGTACATGCCAAATGGGCAGGGCAGTGCGATGCCTGCGGTGAATGGAACACGCTGGAAGAAATGGCTGTAGAACCCTTGGCCGCATCCTCTGCCGCAGTGCGTGGTGGCAAGGGGCGGCGCGTGGCGCTACAGGCGCTGGAAGGGGAGATCAAACTTCCACCGCGCACCCAAACAGGTATTGCAGAGCTTGATCGGGTTTTAGGCGGTGGCCTTGTGCCTGCCTCTGTTGTGCTTGTGGGGGGAGACCCCGGCATAGGCAAATCCACCCTGCTGCTTCAGGCCGCCAGCAAACTGGCAGGCAAGGGCGAGCGAGTGCTATATATTTCTGGTGAAGAAGCGGTAGATCAGATCCGCCTGCGGGCGCAACGCTTAGGTGTGGCCGGGGCTAAGCTGGATCTGGCAGCATCTATTAACGTGGCAGATATTGTGGCCACGCTGGAAGCCGAACCCGATGTCCGGGCGGTGGTGATTGATTCTATCCAAACCATGTGGCTAGAAACCATAGATAGCGCACCCGGCACGGTCTCTCAGGTGCGGGCCTGTGCGTTTGAGCTGATACGCGCGGCCAAGCGCCGGGGTTTCAGCCTTATTCTGGTGGGGCATGTCACCAAGGAAGGTGCGCTGGCAGGCCCGCGTGTGTTGGAGCACATGGTAGATGCCGTGATGTATTTTGAAGGCGATAGAGGCCACCAGTTTCGTATTTTACGTGCGGCCAAAAACCGCTACGGCGCAACAGATGAAATTGGCGTGTTTGCCATGACAGATCGCGGGCTGGAGGAAGTCAGCAACCCATCTGCTCTGTTTCTGGCTGAACGGCGGGGTAATATTGCTGGGTCTGCCGTGTTTGCCGGGCTAGAGGGCACGCGCCCCGTTTTGTTGGAAGTGCAGGCGCTACTGGCCCCTAAAAGTGGAGATGGCGCACCACGCCGCGCCGTGGTGGGGTGGGATACAGGCCGCCTTTCTATGTTGCTGGCTGTGCTGGAAACACGCTGCGGGCTCAAACTTTCTGGTATGGACGTGTATCTGAACGTAGCTGGGGGTTTGAAAGTGGCGGAACCTGCGGCAGATCTGGCCGTGGCAGCGGCTCTGGTTTCTGCCGCCAGCGGCGTGTCCACCAGCCCCGGAGAGGTTTATTTTGGCGAGGTAGGTCTTTCTGGCGAAGTGCGGCAGGTGGCGCAGGCCGATGCCCGTTTGAAGGAAGCCGCCAAGCTGGGGTTCGACCGTGCCGTGTTGCCCCGGCGCATTGCACGCGGTAATACGCGCTCTCGGCCGCCGGAGGGGCTGCATCTGCGTGAAATCGGCCATATTTCCGATCTGGTGAGCGCGGAAATGGAAGCCGAGTGAAACTGACACGTTGCTTTTTGTAAGATGTATCGATATAGTGCGCGCCATAAAGATGCGGATGTAGTTCAATGGTAGAACGGCAGCTTCCCAAGCTGCATACGAGGGTTCGATTCCCTTCATCCGCTCCAACTTCCCGAAAACAAATAAATCAATAAATTGCGAGCCTCAGCTAGTAGCACGATATACCGTGCTGGTGGTGGTCAGCCGTTGTTCTTCCAATGGATATGAGAAGGTACTTATTTCGCAAAATATGTTCTCTACACAAGATAAATCCTGAACAAGGAACTCTTTTGGGTTCCTTTTTTTGTGGCGATATGGCTGCGCGGAGCTGCTTACGATTACTGCTTTTTAAAGAGTAGATATACGGAGAATGCACAGTACTCGTGTTGAAAATAAACAAATAAGAAATACATTCTGTTACAGTTTTGTTAAACGAGGAGAGAGAAATGAAAAAGACACTTTATATGTGTGTCGCTGTTCTTGGCCTCGGGTTTGTACAGAGTGCTTCTGCAGCCACATGGGATGGTGGTGTCTCAAGACATGTTGAGGTCAAAAACCCGGATCAGCCCGATACAACCAAAGGCGGTGTATGGGATGGTGGGGCAGCCAAGAAGGTAAAGGTGGAAGACCCGGATACGCCGGATACCACCAAAGGTGGTGTGTGGGATGGTGGTATATCTGAACACGTGCCCGTAAAATACCCAAGCATGCCGCAGTAATGTGGGAATGCCCTGTTTTAATGTTGGTGTCATGCGGCCATAAAACATTGGAACAGGGCATGGCTTCTTTGCCCTTCCAGAATGACCAAGTGTTTGCGGCATGGGAATGTGTAAAGCGTTACTTGTTCCGCTTTTTGGTGTGAGAGTAATATATATGTATCATATTATTTAAAGTTTTTTACTAAATAAGAAAATAAATATAAATATATAAAAATATATTCATGACAATAACTGCAATTCTCAAATTTTTAATATAGTATATATGTTATTTTATTTTTAAGACAAAGAATTATACATATCGCGCATAGAATCAAACCACACTAAGAAAGCAGATGTGTGCTCAAGCGCATGTACATTGTGCATGTGGCAAGATAATTTTTTATGAAATTATTGTTTCACATCCGATATGGTAAGCATTCTTTGTTTTGGAATACATGAAAGAAATACAAAATACTCTTTTTATTATTTAACAATACATCTTGATTATACAAAATATAGAAGTAAAAAAGATTCAGATTTTTTTATTATAATCTCTTGAATATCATATATTGTTGTGTGATGATTATAAAAAGAGGTGTGTATATGCAATACATATCTGTCCCGTAACAGATTGCAACAAGGAGATCCTCTACACGTGGCATATCTGATGCAGGATATCATTTTTGTACAGAAACGGCTTTATCGCTTTTTTTGTGCGTGTGCGTCTGGGTTTCAACTTCATGCAGGCGCGGGCTGATGATGAATAATTCCTTTGTCCGGCATGCGCGCTCTCATGCCACTTCAGTGTGCCGTGGGTCTCGCGGGTTTGTTAAGGCAAGCTGTTCTTTGGTAGCGCTTGGTCTGGCTGCTTTTGCCGCTCCAGAGGAAGTGCGGGCAGAACAAACGCTTGTTTCCGTTAAAGGGATCACCCTTCAGGGTGCGCTGGATATTGGTGGGTCTGCTTTTTTCCTGCCCAATACCAACTTTGGCGCAGGGTCTTATGGCACCAAATCTTCCGGCGCTTTAGTGCGGCATAAAAACAGCACATATGGCGAATTTTACGGCAAGCCTATGCTCATGGGGTCTTGGCAAACAGGCTGGGGCTTTACCGTTATTGGCAAGGCATCTGCCATTGGCGCCACCACGTTGGGTGATGGTGATGCGGAAGAAGTTTCGCAAACATCTGGCACGCCGCGTTCCATTTATCTGGAAGAAGCCAATCTGGGCGTAGAAGTGCCGTTAAAGATGGCAGGTGGCAACCAGATTCTTACGGTGCTGGGCGGCAGGCAGGCCTTTGCGGTGGATGATGGCTTCCTGATTGGTAAAGGCACCTACAGCGCGGGTGATAGAGGTGCATGGTGGTATGCACCGCGATATGCGTTTTCTGGCCCCGGTGTGATCAAGCTGGAAGGTGATTCCGTGCGTGGGGATGTCTTTATGTTGGAAAGCAATTCCGACAACGACATTGACCGCGGGTATGACCGCCCCAAAACCAAGTTTGTTGGGTTTGATGTATCTTGGTTCAAGAACAAACCCGGTGGACATGGGGGTTCTACATATGCAGATCGTGCTGCATATGTAACGTTAACCTACTTCCATGTGCGCGATGCAGATGGGTCATCTCATTACGATTATTCCACGCGTGCAGATCGTAACGGCATGAACGTGGCGGCCCTAAGCTGGGGCGGCACGTTGTTTCCCGTTAAGGCGTTGGGAATTTCCAAGAACTTTACGTTCTATGGCAACTTTGTATCCGAGCAGAACAGCCACCCAGGCAATGGCTACAAATCCGTAGAAGCCTACGGCATGTTTTTCGAGCCGGGCTATACGTTTTCCATGCTGCCGTGGAAGCCGCATCTGTTTTATCGGTACACGCGCTTTGGCGGCGGCAAAAATGCCGAAGGTTCGGTTAAGCGCAATTACGATACGTTCTTTTTGTACGATGGTAAGCGCTACACCTATGGCGGTTACTGGCCGGGTGAAATTGTAGGCATGTATCTGGCCCCACTTTCTGATCTGGAAGTGCACCAGTTTGATCTAACAGGCACGCCACCGGTGCACCTGTTTCGTAAAAAGGATGAGCTTAAGCTGGGTGTGCATTTTTACGATCTCTCCTTGCTGTATCCCTCTGGCATGGGGCTGAAGAACGTGGGCCGCCATGTTTCAAACGAAGTGGATTTTACGGCCGAATATATGCTGGATGAAACCACATCAGCCGCTGTTGCCGCAGGCACGGCCTTTAGTGGCCCGGCAGGGCGTGCGCTTTCTCGTGCGGGGGTGCCAACGGGGTATCGTATGCACAATATCGGGCGGCATGCAGGCGTGCTGGAAGCCTATTTTTACAAGCATTTTTAACGAAGATTTCCCAAAACAAAACGTTTTGGGGTAGAAACACTTACAGGATAACAAGAACAAAGGATTTCCTGATGCCCGAACCGACAACCCTCCCTGCGGGAAAACCTGCAGACGGGCTGCGTAATCGCCACATTGCCATGATCGCTTTGGGTGGCACTATTGGGGCTGGTCTGTTTGTTGGCAGTGGCGCTGCCATTGCAGCAACAGGGCCTGCGGTTCTGCTGGCGTTTCTGCTGGTAGGATTTCTGGTTATCCTGGTGATGCGCATGCTGGGGGAAATGGTTGTGGCGGACCCCGGGCGTGGGTCCTTTGTGGAATATATTCGCGCTGCACATGGAGATAAGGTGGGCTTTACCGCTGGGTGGCTTTACTGGTTTTTCTGGGTGGTGGTGTTGGGCAGTGAGGCCATAGCCGGTGCCATTTTGTTACAGGATTGGGTACATCTGCCGGTTTGGCTGCTTTCTATTGTGCTGATTCTTATTCTTAAACTGATCAACTTTGCTGCCCCCCGTGTTTTCGGTGAATGTGAATTCTGGCTTTCTGCCATTAAGGTTTTCAGCATTATCGCCTTTATTGCTATTTCTCTTTTATATGTGGCGCATGTGTTTGGGCCCGGCGTTTCTGTAAAGGAAAACCTGCTGGGGCATGGCGGGCTTTTTCCGCATGGTATTGTGGCGCTCCTTTCTATTATTCCCACCATTTTGTTCACCATGATGGGTTCGGAAATTGCCACAGTGGCAGCGGCTGAATCTCCAGAGCCAGGTAAAAATGTGGCCCGCGTAACCCGCAGCCTTGGCCGCCGTATTACACTGTTTTACGTAGCCGCCGTGGGTATGATCCTGATTGTGGTGCCGTGGACAAACATTGTAGCTGGCAAGTCACCTTTTGTGGCGGCTATGGATGTTATGGGCGTGCCGGGCGCGGGGCTGCTGATGCGCATTGTGGTGCTAAGCGCCATTTTATCCTGCCTGAACTCCGCCATGTATATTACATCGCGTATTCTGACAGAGCTGGCTGCTCAGGGTGATGCCCCGGCGTTTCTGGCGCGGAGTTCGGCTGCTGTTGTGCCGCGTAAGGCCATTATCGTTAGCAGTGTGGCGGGTACGTTGGTGGCTTTCTCATCCATTCTTGCACCGGGCACCATCTTTGCTTTCCTGCTAAGCTGTAGTGGTGGCGTTATTCTGTTGATCTACAGCCTGATTGTAACATCTTACATTGTGACGCGCCGGGCAGCACGGCAGGCTGGCACAGAAGCAGAAAATTACACGTTGCCGCTTTTTCCGCTGTGCAATTACCTTACGCTGGCCGGTGTGGTGCTGGTGTTTGTGGCTATGCTGCTGAACCCATCCGAACGGATGACGGCTCTGGCAACCATGGGCAGCACAGTGGTGTGCTACCTTATGGCCGTTTACTTTGCCACCAATAACAAAAAAGCTGGCTGAACTTTACGTTTAACTGAGTATTCCCGCAGTTTAGGGAATGCTCAGTTTATCCAGATGCAGCGCAAGAGGGTGGCGGCGCCAATGCAGCAGGCCACCCGCCGCAAAAATGGTCATACCGGCTGCGGCAATACCAATTCCAACATTTTTATCAGAAACCAGCGTGCCAATAACAGCACCTACAAACAGGCTGGCAATAGCAGCTAATCTGCGCCATGTGCCAGAATTTGTGCCACCGGCCACTGTGCTGTTATGGGCCAGCCCATGCAGCACCATTGTAGCGGCTGGCAACACCATATCTGGCAGTTTGGCATGGCGTGTGGCAGAAGTTTGCAGCCCCATAGCAAGCGAGAGCATACCCAGCGTAATGTAAATGCCGCCGTTAATGTGCGCACACCATACAAATGCGGCCAGCCCTACAAGGCAGCCAACGCCTAACAGAATGTCACCCACCACAAGGCGCGTATGGCGCTCACGCCGCACCAGGCGGCCACCAATAACGGCCCCCGTAAAGTAGCAGGCAATGGCTTCCAGACCAGAAAGAACAATGGCCTGAGAAGTGGCAATATTAACAGCCATAAGAATAATGGTGGCTGTCATATATCCTGCAAAAATCTTCAGATGCAGTAGGGATATGGCATCCAGCATGCCCATTGCCATTGTTACCAGCAGAATGGCAATAACCAGCTTGGCATCATGTCCCGTACGGGTTGTCATGATTTCTCCTCTAAAGAAAAAGAATGAAAAGAGGGGTTTTATACGCGTTTTGTAATAGAAGGATGCGCGTTATATCATCATCTCCGCTCACGAAAAGATGATCTCTTGTAAGAGGTGCCATGCCCCAAACAGGTGGCACAGCCGTACAAACAAAACCCCCGGCGCACAAAAACGCCGAGGGCTTGGTTTGTAAAGCGCAGGCTAATTAGTTCAGCGTCATCAGGCTGGCATTGCCGCCCGCTGCGGTGGTGTTGATGCTACGAGACTGCTCCTCCAGCACCACTTCAACAGAAGGCAATGTCTGGCCTGTTACAAAGGCAGAAACAATGGGGCCATTGGCTTCGGCCAGTGTTTTGCGCGCACTGCGGAAAATGGCGTTATCGTCCTCTCCCAGCAGGATGGAGCAGGGCAGGGCCGTTGCACTGGCAACCGGGCGAATAGCTTGGCGCAGAATATCTGGCAGTCTGTCCAACCATTCGGTCAGTTCTTCTTCGGCCAGTACCAGTGCCGTATTGCCACCAGCCAGCGCCAGAGAGACCTGATCATACAATCCGGCCAGCGTAATGGGCACACAGAGCACATTGCCACGTGCGCTCAGGCGGTAGATGTTCTGTTCCCCCACTGGGCCGGGCAGGGTGATTTCTCCACCCACCAGCGGCAGGCGTGCCAGATGGCCAGCAACCTGCGCGGCTTTGCTTTCACCCTTTTCACGCAGCCAGTCTGTCCACTGCGCCATTTCTGGCGTGGTGCGGCCACGCACAATCTGCGCCACGGTTGGCGCTGCGGATAACAGACGGCGCAGAATAAGCGGGCCGCCTGCTTTGGGGCCGGTGCCAGAAAGGCCACGCCCGCCAAAAGGCTGCACGCCCACAACTGCGCCAATGGTGTTGCGATTGACGTAAAGGTTGCCAGCCTCAACTTGCGAAAGCACGCTTTTGATTGTGGAATCCAACCGGGTATGCAGGCCGAATGTCAGCCCGTAGCCGGTATCGTTAATTTCCAGCAGCAGTTCTTCCAACTTGTCGCGCTGGAAACGCAGAACATGCAGCACGGGGCCAAATACTTCTGGCCCAATTTCCCGAATGTTCAGCACCTCAATCAGCGTGGGTGGCACGTAGCTGCCGTTGGCGCAGGCTTCTGGCACGGGCAGTGCCATAACCGGAGCCTTGCGGGCCTTAAAGGCGTTAACGTGTGCGGTAATGTTGGCTGCGGCTTCTTCGGTAATCACCGGGCCGACATCGCAGGAAAGATGTGCGGGGTTGCCAATGCGCAGTTCGCGCATAGCGCCACGCAGCATGGCCAGAATGTGGTCTGCACAATCTTCCTGCACACACAGAACGCGCAGTGCGGAGCAGCGCTGGCCCGCGCTATCAAAAGCCGAGGCCAGAACATCGGCCACAACCTGTTCTGCCAGTGCGGAGGAATCCACAATCATGGCGTTCTGGCCGCCAGTTTCGGCCACAAATGGCACAGGCTGGCCGGTGGCTGTGCGGCGTTCCAGAAGCTGGCGGTTGATAATCTGCGCCACGGTGGTGGAACCCGTGAACATCACACCCATTACGCGCTCATCCGCCACGGCAGCAGCGCCTACGTCACCTTCCCCCGTGAGCAGTTGCAGGGCTGCGGGGGGTACGCCTGCTTCTTGCAAAATGCCTACGGCCACGGCAGCAACAAGCGGTGTTTCTTCTGCCGGTTTGGCCAGCACAACGTTGCCAGCCGCAAGGGCTGCGGCAATCTGGCCGATAAAGATGGCCAGCGGGAAGTTCCACGGGCTAATGCAGGTCACAATACCTAGCGGCTTGTGGGTGGTGTTATCAAAATCCCGCCGGATAGTGGCGCCGTAATAACGCAGAAAGTCTACAGCCTCGCGCACTTCCGCCACTGCGTTGGGGAGGGATTTTCCGGCTTCACGCCCCAGAAGCGCCAGAAGATCATCTGTGCGTTCTTCCAGAATGTCAGAGGCTTTTTGCAGAATGTCTGCACGTTCTGCCGGGCTGCGGTTAGCCCAATCCTGCTGGCCTTTTTGTGCGGCATCTACAGCTTTTGTTACAACATCTGGCGTGGCGTAAGACACTTTGCCCACGACATCGCGCCGGTCTGCCGGGTTGGTAACAGGGCGGAAAGTGCCTTTCTTTTTTACTCCCACAACCATTGGCGTGGCTTCCCACGTTTGCGGGGCATCTTTAATACCGGCGGCCAGTGCAGACAGCACTTTGTCATCCGCCAGATCTACCCCTGCGGAATTGGTGCGTTCGGGCGCAAACAGATCACGCGGGTTGCGGATTTCTGTGTGCGGTGCGCCGTAAGGTGTATAACGGCGGGCCACATCAATGGGGTTTTCAATCAGGGATGACAGCGGAATGGCGCTATCTCCAATCTGGTTGACAAAGGAGGAGTTTGCACCGTTTTCCAGCAAGCGGCGCACAAGGTAAGCCAGCAGGGTTTCATGCGTGCCAACAGGTGCATAAATGCGGCACGGACGGTTGAACTTGTCTGCCCCCACAACCTGTTTGTATAGCGGTTCACCCATGCCATGCAGGCACTGGAATTCGTAAGAGCCAAGCGCGAATTGTTCGCCCGCCAAAGTGTAAATGGTGGAAAGCGTGCGAGCGTTATGTGTGGCAAACTGCGGAAAAATGACATCACGCGCGTTCAGCAGTTTGCGGGCACAGGCAATGTAGCTGATATCTGTGTGGCACTTGCGGGTATAAACGGGAAAATCCGCCATGCCCTCAACCTGCGCCTTCTTGATTTCGCTATCCCAGTAAGCGCCTTTTACCAAACGCACCATAATGCGGCGGTTGCTGCGTTTGGCCAGATCAATAATGTAATCCAGCACATACGGGCAGCGTTTGCCGTAAGCCTGCACAACAAACCCAATGCCGTTCCAGCCTTCCAACCCCGGTGTGGCGCACAGGGCTTCTAGAATATCTAAAGAAACATCCAAACGTTCTGTTTCTTCCGCATCAATGTTCAGGCCGATATCGTATTTGCGGGCCAGCAGCGTAAGTTCCTGCACAACTGGCAGCAGTTCACCCATAACGCGGTCATGCTGCGCGCGGGCATAGCGTGGGTGCAGGGCGGAGAGTTTGATGGAAATGCCGGGCCGGTCATACACATTGTTGCCGGTTGCGCTGCGGCCAATGGTGTTAATGGCGTTGATGTAATCCTGCCGGTAGCGTTCGGCATCATGCGCGGTAAACGCCGCTTCGCCCAGCATATCGTAGGAATAGGAAAAACCGATAGCTTCTAGCTTGGCGCTGTTCTTACGGGCCTGATCAATAGTTTGGCCCAGCACAAACTGTTCGCCCATCAGGCGCATGGCGGCATCTACGGCCTTGCGGATAATGGGTTTGGATGTGCGTTCTGCAAAGTTGAGCAGAGAGCTGGCAAGCGTGCCTTCATCATGACCGGTTACAAGTTTGCCGGTAAGCGCCAGCCCCCATGCGGCAGCGTTGGCAAACAAAGGCTTGCCGCGCGCAACATGAGAAAGCCAGTTGCTTTCACCAATCTTGTCCTGAATCAGCGCATCGCGCGTGGCCATGTCGGGAATACGCAGCAGCGCTTCGGCCAGACACATCAGGGCCACGCCCTCGGTGGAGGAAAGAGAGAATTCCTGCACCAGCGTTTCCACCAGCCCCGGGCTGCGGCGTGCACGCAGGGCCTCGGCCAGTTGAGAGGCCATAGTGGCTACGCTGCCGTTTTCGGCCTCTGTTAATGTGGCATCTGGTGTCAGGGTTTCCACACACTGGGCTTCGGGGCGGCGCATGGCTTCAATAATAGCCTGCCGAAGTGGGGTGCGGGATGCAAAATCAGGAGCGAACGTGTCTGTGGATGACATGGGCTTTTCATTCCGGATTGGTGAGCCAGAACCGGGCCTGCCGAGTGTGCAGGTAGTTTTGGCTTCATAATGATTATTCCCTCCTTGCATGATAATATATGATTTGCAACATAATATATTATCTGAAAATGCAGAGGTGTTCCGCTCTGTAAATCCGACCTGTAGCGCTGAGGTTTTTGTGAGTTTTCGTGAGCGGAAATCAGGTGCCTGTTGCGGCGGTTTTAGCGGCTTTTCGGGTGCGGAACACATCTATGGAAATAGCAGCGGATTCCAGAATATGCGTGCGTGTAAGCTTTGCGCATAAATCGGCATCGCGGTTGCGGCAGGCATCCAGAATCGCCTTGTGTTCCAGATCTGTAATATCCTTGCGGCCCTCTATCACCAGATGCCCCCGAATATAGCGATCAAGCCGCACGTGCAGGTCTTCTATCATTTCCAGCAGGCGCGGGCTGCGGGCTGAGGCGTAAATGGAATTATGAAAAGCACGGTTGAGCGCGCCAGAGCGAATACGGCCAGAAGGGCCATGCACACCTTCTACAAAGGCCTCATACGCATCTTCTACACGGGCAAAATCAACGCGTGTCATGTTGCGCACACCTTCTGCGGCGGCGCGTTCCTCTAAAATGGCACGAATCTGGGAGTATTCCAGAATATCCGCCTCATTCATGCCAATCACCATCGCCCCTTTATTGGGCATGAAGGTGACAAGCCCTTCGGCTTCCAGATGTTTCAGGGCTTCGCGCACAGGAATAATGCTAACACCAAAGCCACTTGCCAGTTCAGATTGTGGCAGAGGTTGGCCGGGCTGAATCTGGTCTTCCAGAATGGCGCGGCGCAGGGCATCGCATATGGTTTCAGAAGCGGTGCCGTGGCCTGTTATTTCCGTGCTTGCAAAAAGGCTGGCTGGCAGCATGCCTTGTGTTCCCGCTTGTCGTTTCTTTTTCGATACAAGTTAACGTTGTACCCTGCTGGCTGGCTGGCTGTCCAATTTTCGGTGAAAGTTAGGTGTATATTTGGATAGAAGGCCCAGCTTTGCCCAGACACTCACTAGATCGTGATCTAGCGTGAGGAGTGCAAGAAAGCACGAATAACACTTTCTGCACAGTTTGTTATAACACAAAAGAAGCGGCTCCAGATACTCCACACATCTTACAGAGGCGCAACAGGGAAGTTCACAAAAATCAGGCTTTTTGTGTTGTGGGTGAATTAAGAAAAGTGAGGCAGATTCATCAATATTCGTATCTTTGCCATGTGAGGGCAGGCTGGCGGGGCTTGGGCTGTTGGTGCTGCGCAAAGGCAGGCACGGGCCGCGCGCAAGACAAGCCTTGGGGCAGGGGGTGTGGAAAAACCCTGATATATCTGTGGTCTGCCATGTGCGGGGTGCGCAATGGGGCTGCTTGATCTTTCAGGCAGATACAGGGCAGTTTGAGGCATATTCCGCTAGGGAGATTCTGAATGAAACTGATTGCCGTACGTGCCCTGTCGGCGCTTGCCCTCACCACATCTCTGCTGGCAGGGGCTGCTGTGTCTGCCCATGCGCAGCAAAATACAGATGCGCCCGTAACACGCGCCGGAGATACATCCCGCCTGACAGATGTAGATCCGTCTGGCTTTGTTGGTTCCATTGATCCGGCAGAAAATGCTGGCCTGCTGAACTACTGTGTGCAGAACGAATACGTTGATTACGACGATGGCTGGCGCACATTGCAGGAATACAACAAAAAGACCAACGCCGTGCCGGAAGGGCAGGAAGGCAATATGTCTTACGCCAACGGTTCTGCTGGTCTGCTGCATGCCAACAACCACACCTACACCATTGCCATGGCTGTTCTGCCAGTGCGCCAGAAAACCTGTAAGGCTGTTCTGGAACGGGCCAAGGCTTCTCTGTAAGCACAAGGCTGTTATTCCGGTTTTCTTGATAAGGCCGGATCACGCTGAACACGGCATGATGGAAGGGTCAGTCACACAGGTGGCTGGCCCTTTTTCTGTATGAACGCACTTTAATTTAGTGTTCATAGGGCGCAGGGTCTTTCATGCTGGCGTGCAATATGGTCAAACCAGTTCTGTTTCGTAACAAGAACAACAGAAGCCGAAAGGGCCAGACAGAGTGGTAGATGCGTTTTTCCCCGCAACGGATAACCCCGTTTCTGATCGGTATCAGGATCTTGTGCAGCGGGCGCAACGTGATCCGGAGGAATTCTGGCTTGCTCAAGCGCAACGGCTTGCGTGGCATACGCAACCGATGCAGGCTTCCCGCTCTGATTTTACAGGCGATGTGCGTATTTCTTGGTATGAAGACGGGCGTCTGAATGCGGCAGAAAACTGCCTTGATCGGCACGTTCTGTATCAGCCCGATAACGCGGCCCTGATCTGGCAGGGGCAGGAAGATGGGCACCGCGAGGTACTTTCATACCGGGAACTGCATGCCCGTGTATGCCGCTTGGGCAATGTGCTGCGTCGCTTGGGTGTAAAAAAGGGAGACCGCGTGGCCATCCATCTGCCTATGGTGGCGGAAGGGGTTATTTCCATGTTGGCCTGCGCCCGAATTGGGGCTGTGCATGTGGTGCTGTTTGGTGGTTTTTCTGCTGAAGGGTTGGCCGAACGCCTAAAGGACAGTGGCGCCGTGGTGGTTATTACCGCAGACGTGGCACGCCGAGGGCCCAAGCAAATCCCCAGCAAAGCCACAATGGATGACGCCATAAAGTTGTGTGGGGCAGAAAACACTGTACGCAACGTGCTGGTGGTGCCTGTAACGGGTGCCGATGTGCCGATGCAAGAAGGGCGAGATCTGTCCTACACAGCAGAAGTAGCGCTTGAAATACCGGATTGCCCGCCAGAAGTTATGAACGCGTGTGATCCGCTGTTCCTGCTTTACACATCTGGCAGCACTGGCCGCCCCAAAGGGTTGGTACACAGCACCGGCGGGTATTTGGTGTGGGCCTCTTTCACGCATGAAATGGTGTTTGATGCCAAACCCAATGATGTGTTCTGGTGCACGGCGGATACAAGCTGGATTACCGGCCACACCTATGTCGTGTATGGGCCCTTGGTAAATGGCGGCACCATTCTTGTATATGAAGGCCTGCCATCATGGCCGCAGCCCGGCCGCTGGTGGGATGTTATAGATCAGAATCAGGTTTCGGTTTTTTATACATCTCCCACAGTTATTCGCGCTGCCATGCGGGAAGATGATGCCGTGGTGCAAGGCCGTTCTTTGTCCAGCCTGCGTGTGCTGGGCACGGTGGGTGAGCCGATTAGCCCGGAAGCATGGAAGTGGTTTTATACAGAAGTGGGGCGCAATGCCTGCCCGGTGGTCGATACATGGTGGCAGACAGAAACTGGCGGCGTGATGATTACAGCCTGTGCCCAGAATGTTGCGGGCAAGCCGGGGGCCGCCGGGCTGCCTCTGCCGGGTGTTGCTGTTACGCTTACAGATACCAAGGGGCAGGATATTGAAGGCGAGGGCGAAGGCCTGCTGTGCCTTGCTCAATCTTGGCCCGGACAGGCCATGACGTTATGGCAAGACCACGAACGTTTCCGTAAAACCTATTTCAGCACATGCCCGGGACATTATTTTTCTGGCGATGGTGCGCGGCGGGATGCCACCGGCTATTACTGGATTACCGGCCGGGTGGATGATGTGGTGAACGTATCTGGCCACCGCATTGGCACGGCGGAAATTGAAGATGCCGTGGCCGAAGATCATGCCGTGGTGGAAAGTGCGGCTGTTGGCGTGCCGCATGATTTGAAAGGGCAGGCCCTTGTGGTGTTTGTGGTGCCCAAGGCGGAGGGCGCGTTTGATGCCACAGCCGTAAACAAGGCCGTGGCAGCAGGTGTGGGCCGCTATGCGGTGCCAGAAAAAATTTACGTTGTGCCGGATCTGCCTAAAACACGTTCGGGCAAAATTGTGCGGCGTCTGTTGCGCAAAATTGCAGCCAATGATCTGGAAAATATGGGGGATCTGTCCACCTTGGCAGATCCGGATATTGTGGCCGAGCTGATAAAGCTGGTTGCCCAGCAGAATAGCTGATTAACCGGGCCTTATTACACATAGCCGGGACGCTTATGCCCCGGTTTCTACCACTTTGGCAGCTTTAAGCAACGCAAAGCGTGGTGCGCCGTTTACACTTTCCTGCCACATGGCAAGGGGGCGCACCCAGTAATCTCCTCGTGCTTCACTGCGGTAGGTTACAAGCCATTCTTCGGTTTCACTGTGGCGGCCTGTGCAGATCACAGTATAAAGTCCGCCCTTGTAATGTTTATAAAGACCGGGGCAGGGCATTTCTGGCACTTGGGTATCTGCTTTATTCTGGTTATGTTCTATCATGATCGGGATATCCTGCTGGGTAGGTTATGATCCTGTGTTGCGGAAGGAGCGCACTTTTGAACCATCGTGTTGTGCTGTGTCAGGCGTTAACTGGCTTTATGTTTCTGTTTTGCGTTAATCCCGGTCACGCCACAACCACGGGCCATACCAAAACACATGCGCATACATCCAAGCGCACGCATCATGCGGCTGCGGCCCGTAGCCCTGCTGGTGGTGCGCCGGTTGTGCTCACAAGCCAGCCGGGAACATCGCTGGACAAGGAAGCCCGCCGCCTGAATGCCGAGGATATGGCTGCCGCCGCCCGGCATAAGGAAAAACCATTGGTATTGATTGGCTCTGCCCCACTTGGCACTGGTGGCGGCAGCATGGCGCTGTTTGTGCAGGTGCAATCTGCCAGCCTGTGTGGCTCTGCGGGGTGTTCAACAGATGTGTATCTGAAGCGCGGGAATGATTGGGACAAGATTCTGGATTCCGTTAGCGGGCCAATTGAGCTGATGTCCACCGCCCACGGGGGGATGAAGGATATTGTGGTGGATGGCACAGACCGCTGGGTTTGGAAGAACAACACCTATGTAGATACCATTGTGGCGCAGGATGTACCGGGGTTGAAAGATTCTATCGAGCAGCATCAGGCGCAGATGCGCAAACACGGTAAGTCCTCAACCCGGTAATTTTTAAAGTGCCAGCACCTCAACCCGGTTTGGCCTATACGGCGCTAAAAACACTGGCCACGGTAGCAATTACCGTGGTGCTCATTGCTCTTTTGCGCGGCGGCTTGGCGTTGCTGCCCAAATTTGATTCCGTTACGGGTGGGCAGGCTGGCACGCACCTGTTGCAACTTCTGGCTGGTGATGGGCAAGCCCGTACCCAAAATGCCGTTTCTATCGGGTTGATGCTGGGCTGCTTTATTCTGGCTGTTCTGCTGGTGCAGGTGTTGGAAAAATGGTGGCGCAGGCGGGCCAGATAACGCCCGTTCCAAAGCGGGCTTTATCTGGGGTGAGGTATTAGGCAGCACGTTTGGCGTGTGGTTTACGCGGCTTCTTCCGCAAGGTTTGTGCCTGCTAATGTGGGCCTGTTTTCGGCTGCGGCTGCTTTGTTCCAGAAAAATGTCAGCTCATGTTTGTTATGGGCCAGATGCGCCAAGCTGCCACCCGGAATGGCCTCAAACGCAGCAACAATTTCATGGTCGGTTTCACCCTGAAACTTCACCGTCAGCACAATGTTGTTGGTGTTGCCAGAAGTCATCCAGTTTTGCGTAAGCCGTAAAAGGCGCTGCGGGTAAGCAATGATGTCTGAAAACATCCAGTCCACCGCAGCAAGTTTTTCGGGTTCCAACCCAAAGGCGCTGGCCTGCTGGAAGGATACGCCCGGCATGGCGGCCACTTTGGGGTCAAGCGGTGCGCGGTCAAACGCTGTTACCTGTGCCCCAAGGTTGGCAATGGCCCATGTCCATCCGCCCGGTGTCGCACCCAGATCATAACAACGCTCATTCGGTGTGGGCCAGCGGCCAAGGCGCGTGCAGGCTTCCCATAATTTCAGATAGGCGCGAGAAGGTGGGCCGGTGCGGTTTTCTACAAACTGCGGTGCACCATTTACAAACGGGCTGGTTTTGCGCGCAGAAAAAAGCAGCGTGTTGGTATCCAGCAGCGTCCACGCACCCAAGGGGCTGGTGGGCGGCAGTGTGGGAAACACCAGTGGCGCCGCTTTAACCGGAGGCAGTTTGTCTGTAATCAGCGCGGTGCGTCGAAAGTGATCAACCGCATACAGGCTCCAGTTTCGCTGAAGAGCACGCAAAGTATCTGCGGCATTGCGGATAGAGGTTATCTCTACCACCTGTGGGTTCAGCCAGATATCCAGCGCCCAAGGGGAATATACGGGTTTGCTGCTGGAAAGTGCTAAACGGCCATGCCAGCGGTCAATTGTCACGCCGCGCCATGCCAGATCAGCTTCTAAAACGGATGTCAGGCCATCGGCGGCAAGCCATGCTGTGCGAATGGTGCTCATGCTCGGCACATCCAGCTAATGGAAAGTAATAGCCAGGAAAGAATCAGCAAACTGCCACCCGTAGGGGCAACATGGGCTGCATGGTGGCCGGTAAAGGCTGTGTAATACACGCCTGCGCAAAACAGCAGAGTGCCCAGCACCAGCCCGCACCCCCCTGCCAGCAATATGCGGCCAGCTTGGGGTTTGGTTGTAAGGCCCAGCGCAACAAGGGCAATGCCTTGCCACATCTGCATTTCCATGCCGCTATGGGCCATAACGCGGCCACCGGCAGCAAAGGCCGAATCTGGCAGGTGGGCGGTAAGCGCGCCCATAACGGTGCCGGTAGCGGCCAGAAGGCCCCCGCATATGCGCCACAGGCGCGGAAGAAGAAGTGAAAAGGACATAAGTTCTGCTGTATAGGCGCAGCCGTCGTAATGGAAAACAGGAAAGGCAACATGCCCGGCTATTTCCTGCGTTGGCCTTTATAAAGTTTGCGCCAAATTGTGGTGGCACATTATGCAAAAATGAGAGCAGGAAAATCTAAAACATGAGCATCAGGCTGGATCGTATCGTCACACGCGGTGGAGATAGTGGGCAGACATCTTTGGGCAATGGTGCGCGCGTTCAAAAAAGCAGTGCACGCATAGAAGCTTTGGGCACGTTGGATGAGGTGAATGCCATAACCGGCCTTGTGCGCGCCCATGCACCACAAGATAGCGCTGTGGTAAGCCAGCTTGCTGCTGTACAGAACATGCTGTTTGATATGGGGGCAGATTTGTGCCAGCCAGAGGAAGGGCCAAAGGCTGCCCGCGCCAAGCGCATGCAGGAAAGTGCTGTTTTAAAACTGGAAGAATGGGTGGAGCAGTTGCGGGCTGCCCAAAAGCCTCTCACAAGTTTTGTATTACCCGGTGGGTCTGTTCCCGCAGCGTGGGCGCATCTGGCGCGCACGCAGGCACGTGCGGCAGAACGGCGCATGGTGGCGCTGGCTGAGAAAGAAACAATCAATCCTGTTCTGCTACAGATCATGAACAGGTTATCTGATTACTTTTTTGTTCTGGCGCGTCACTTTAATGCAGATGGGCAGACCGATCTGGTATGGATTCCTGAAAAATAAGAGAAAACCTGATGAAAACCTCTGTCTTGTGCTTGAACATGGCAGGGGAGACATGATAATACTGTCTAGTAAGAACAAAAACACATTATAAAACGTGTGTAATAATTCTGTCTGTCCGTTTGTAATGTGTGGTTTCATGTCTGCTGCAAAGCATCATGAAGGATTGGCTGGAACCGTGTTGGATATCGCACGGGCAAATGCCAGAATATAACGGCTGATGGAATGCTTAAGAACTGTATCAACAGACCATTTTTCTTAAAGTGACTTCCAGATTTATGAATACAACATCTTTTATGCCACCCTTGGATGCCGATAGAGAACGGGATGAAGGGCTGGAAGAAGCTTCCATGCGCAATGCGCTGGAACGGCTTGGCGCATCTCACAAAGGGCGGTCTGCGCCGTCCGCCCCTCGGCCTGCCGCAGATGCCACAGGCAACAAGCGGCGAAGATTTGTGCGTGATGGCGAAGTGCCGGTAGAAAAGCATTCTCTGGCCCGTATTACGCCCCGCACGGTTGCAGCCCCCCGCACCCCTACAACATCCCGCGCTGTTCATTTTTCTGAAGAAGAAAACAGCGAAGTTTCTCGTCTGCGCCGTTTGGTGGCGGAAGAAAAGCTGCGTGTGGAAGAAATGGAACGCCAACTGGGTGAAGTGCAGGCTGCACAGCATGCCCTGCAAACCCAAAAAGGCCACGCCGATATGATGGTGCGTGAGCTGAAAGCCAAAGTGGCGGAGCAGGAAGCAGAACTGGCTGAAACAGGCCGCCAGCTTCGGGCTGCAAACCGGCTGGTGGCAGAACGTGATGAAGAAATTACCAGCCTAAAGCGCCAAGTGGAAGCCAAACCGCGCGGCCGCCCGCGCCGCCAGTATGAGCTGGCAAAGGAAGACGTGGTTGAAGATGAACCGCAGCCTGTTAAATGGTGGAAGGATTAACACTCTGCTTCTGTTTGTAAAAAGACACTCTGCGTGAGGAATCCTCCTGTCACGCCAGCGTTGGTGTTGCTGGTGGCGGATATTGCCGTAGGGGTGGCCTGTGTGTTGCTGCCGCCTCTTGTTATGGGCTTTCTGGCTCTGTTGAAGGATATTTTTGGCGTGCTTATCCTGCCGTTTAGCTTTTTGTTCGGGCTGGCGGGATGGTCGTCTGATATGTCCTCTCTGGAAACCATGCAGGGCGGATTGGTGCCAGATATGATGGCCCATCCGTTCCGGGCCGCTTCTGCTGCCGCATTGCTGGTGGTAGGGGGCGCGTGCTCTCTTATGGCATGTGGCACCCCAGATGGCGCACGTGTGGAACGTAATCTGGCACCGGTTTTTACCTTTGCCGCCATGGTGCTGGTGGGGTTTGATCCGGGGCTTGTGGTGTTGCCTGCGTTTATTTTGCAGCTTTTGGCGTTACGCTACCCTGACATGGATTTTTTAAAAATCCGTAGATAATTCTGTAGTCTGCAATATCTGTTCAAGTAATAAAAAGGGAGACCATTGAATTGGTCTCCCTTTTTATTATACAGAGCGCCTGATTATTTTTTCAGAATGCGGGAAAAATCTTGCCCGGGTTCATCAGGTTCTTGGGGTCCAGCGCATTTTTGATACGGCGCATGGTTTCCAGTTCTGCGCCGCCGCGCCATGATGGCATCATGTAAGTTTTAAGCTGGCCTACACCGTGCTCGGCAGAGAAAGAACCGCCAAGTTTGCGCACAATTGCAGCCACAGTGTCCATCATGGCATGGTCCTGCGCCAGAAACGCCTTGGGGTCTGCGCCTTCGGGCTGCACCAGATTAAAGTGGATGTTACCATCCCCAATATGCCCAAACGGTGCCACCCGAATACCGGGAATAAGCGCTTCGCACGCTTTGGTGGCTTCATCTATAAAGGTCGGAATAGCGGCCAGAGGCACGGATACATCGTTTTTAACAGATGCTCCGGCGCGTTTCTGGGCTTCTGCATGTTCCTCACGAATCATCCATAGGCTTTGGCGTTGGGCTTCACTTTCTGCCAGCACGGCATCCGTTACCAACCCGTCTTCCAGCGCTGTGCCCAGCACTTCTTCCATAAGGGAACGCAGGCTGTCATCTGCGCGTGGGCTGCCTAATTCTACCAGCGCGTAAGCGGGTGCGGGTTCGCTTAATGGCAGCGGTGCGCCTTCAATCAGTTTGTTAACCAATGCCATGCTGGTGCCAGACATGAACTCAAAAGCCTGAATGGCAGAAGGGTCCTGCTTGCGGAATGCCGCAAACAGATCCAGCGCCCCCTTGGCATTCGCTACGGCACACAAAGCTGTCTCGCGCGAGCGGGGGGCTGGCTGAAGCTGAATAATAGCCTGCGTGATAATACCCAGCGTGCCCTCAGATCCAACCAAAAGCTGGCGCAAGGCGTAGCCGGTATTATCCTTGCGTAGCTTGCGCATCAGGTTCAGCACATTGCCATCGGGCATGACAGCTTCCAGCCCCAATGCCAGTTCACGCGCGTTGCCGTAGCGCACAGTGTTGTTGCCGCCAGCATTGGTGGCCAGAATACCCCCAATATCGGCAGAGCCTTCCGATGAAATGGAAAGGGGAAGCAGCAGCCCTTCCTTGGCTGCGGCATCCTGCGCGGCTTTAAGCGTTACGCCAGCTTCTACCGTCATGGTGAGATCAGCGTGATCAATGTCATGAATACGCGTCATGCGGGTGGTGGAAATAACAACAGCCTTGCCGGTGTTATCTGGCGTTGCGCCGCCAACCATACTGGTGTTGCCGCCTTGTGGCACCATGGGCACGTTGTGTTGCTGGCACAGGGCAACAGCTTTTGCGCATTCTTCTGTGTTAGCCGGGCGCAGAACAGCAGCGCATTTGCCATGGTAAAGCGCGCGCCAATCTATGCAGAACGGATCTACATCCGAAGCCGTTGTCAGCAGGCCTGTAGGCCCCAGAAGCTGTAAAAGGGCATCATGCAGGGATTGGGGAAGGGCGGCGTTTTCAGGCATAGGCGCGGGTTCCTGCAAAAGGGGTGAGCACATAAAATAAAGAAAACATCAGTAAAGGTAACGGGCGTTTTCTGACGCAGTACTAATGTGCGGTGGAAAAAAGGAATGATAAAGTTCCGCCCCCGCAATGCCAGCCAAAAGCCCGGCAACAGTGGCAATCACTATGGTCATACGGCGTTGATACTGGCCCAAGCTTTGTATCTGCGCCATCTGGGCTTGCATTTCTGCGCGGGCCTGCAAGGTCAGATACAGCTCAGATTTAAGGGTTTCGTTCTGGGCATTGGCGCTGCGCAGTTTCCGATCCAAAGAAACAATGTTGTTTCTCAGTTCCTGCAACTGGGCGCGATAGGTATCAGACATATCTGTCTGTGCTTTGGTGGCTGAAGCGCGGCTGCTGGCCCGTGTTTTGCTGGCCCGCGCAGGTTTGGCCTTTTCGGGGTCTGCTGCAATGGTCTGGAATAGGTTTTTAAGCGCGCCGCCTGTGGTGGCGTTGCGTTTGGCCCGGTTACGCAAGGCCTCCAGCGCAGTAGCGGATTGGCCCGGCTGATCTTCCAGCACCAGTGCCAGAATATCCGAAAGAATTTTCAGTTCTTTGGGGTCAATATCGCTCATGCGGGCAAGTCTTCCGGGGGCAGGGTAGGGCGTGGGGCTGCCGCACGGTTTAACCGGTCCTGTATGGCAAGCCCAAGCCCGTGGGGCGGAATAGGCTGCACTGCAATGCCGCGTAGGTGAAGGTTCTGGCCTTGCTTGTCCAGCGTCCGCAGGCCGGTAAACAGGCGTGCGGCGGCTTCTTCCAGATTGCCACTTTCGCTCAGGTTCCAGCTTAGGGGCGTGCCGCTGGGCTGCGTGTTGCCAAAGGCCAGCAAGGCTTCATCTGGCGCAACATCAACTGCGTTGAGCCGAACGGGAAGGTGCGGCGCGTAATGTGAAAGCATTCTGCCGGGAGATGCCGGGGCGGCATCCACCTCTGTTTCCGGCATAAAAATGGTGCCGCATACAGCTTGCAAGGCTTCCAGTGTTATGCCGCCGGGGCGCAAGAGGGTAGGGCGTTCAGGGTTGGAAATATCCAGCACGGTGCTTTCCACACCAACTTGGCAGGGGCCGCTATCCAGCACGGCATCAATACGGCCATCCAGTTCTTCCAGCACATGGGCTGCATCGGAGGGGCTGATGCGGCCGGAGCGGTTGGCGGAAGGGGCCGCAATGGGGCGTTGCACCAGCTTGAGCAAAGCTTGCACGGTTTGCCCTTTGGGCACGCGCACGGCCAAGGTGGGCAGGCCATCGGCAGCCAGATCACTTACGGTGCTGTGGGGGGCGCGGGGCAGAATAAGCGTAAGCGGGCCGGGCCAGAACATGTGCGCTAATTTATGCGCAAGCGGGTTGGCGGTAACCTGCGTAAAAGCGGCCTGTGCATCTGCAAAATGGCTGATAAGCGGGTTAAAGCGTGGGCGGTTTTTGGCCTCAAAAATCCGGGCCACGGTTTGGGGCTGCGTGGCATCTCCGCCAAGGCCGTAAACTGTTTCTGTTCCAAACGCCACCAAGCCACCCTCGCGCAGGATGCGGGCGGCTGTTTGAAGGCCAGAGGAGGAGGCGTCCAGAAGGTCAGTCATACGTCTCTGTAATGGTAACAAAGGGGTGGCCTGTTTGCTGCATTGGCCAGCCTGCGCATAAGGTTGGCCAAAGTGCAGCGTAATGGGTTTACAGCGTTCCGGTACAGACAAATGGCGGATTTTTCCAGCCCGTTTTGCCATAAACCAGCGGAGATCCATCCAGTAGCGTAATATTTCCGCCAGCGGCTTCTACAATAGCCTGCGGGGCTGCGGTATCCCATTCCATGGTGGGGCCAAGGCGTGGGTACAAATCTACCAGCCCTTCGGCCACGCGGGCAAATTTTACGGCAGAACCAATATTGCCCAGCTTGGCCACCGGGCGGCCGTTTAGATATTCCGCCAGCCGTTTATCATCCGCATGATGGCGAGAGGCCAGAACAGTCAGCCCTTCTGCCGGGGCTTTGCGCACATGAATGGGCTGCGTGCCGTTTTTATCTGTGCGGTGTGCGCCTAAACCAACACCGCCTGTGTAAAGCTGATGGTAAGCAGGCAGCGCCATTGCACCCAACACCGGCTGGCCATCACGCACCAGACCGATATTTACGGTAAAATCATCACGCCCGGCGGCAAATTCACGCGTGCCATCCAGCGGGTCCACCAGCCAGTAGGCGGGGGCTACAGCGGTCTGTTTGCCAGCGGCCACCTCTTCTTCCGCAATAACGGGAATATCCGGCGTTGCCGCCCGCAGGCCGCGCAGAATATGCGCTTCTGCTGCGTGGTCTGCCTCCGTTACGGGGGAAGAATCGGTTTTGGTTATGGTTTCAAAGCCGCGCGCACGAATTGTACGAATAATTTCAGCAGCTTCATCGGCCAGTCTGGCGGCTAGGGCCAGAAGGTCGGCATCGGTATGGCTTGTCATGCCGCTTAGCATACGCCAGCACGCGGGCTGCGTCATGCCTACAATTGCAAGCGCATGTCATGCACCCGCGGGCTTCCTATTGCCAAGCCGCCGGGGGAGACGTACGCAAGGAAGGATGAGTTTACAGAAAGGGCAGTAAACACCATGCTTCAGATCAAGTTTTCTTCCGCTACGCTGCCAGCCGGTGGCGCTCTGGCCATTTTGGTGCCGGAAGGGGAAAAGCGCTCTGCCATTTTTCAGGAAGCCGATAAAGCCACCAATGGCGCGCTAACCCGTGCAGCCAAAGCGGATGATTTTACAGGCAAGGAAGGCACCGCCTGCGTTGTTCTGGCGCCATCTGCTGCGTTTGAGCGCGTGGTGCTGATTGGCATTGGCAAGCCGGAAGCGGTAGATGCCTGGGCCGCAGAAAAGGCTGGGGGTGCAGCGGCATCTCACCTTGGCCGGGATGAGCAGGCCACGCTGGCAGTGGGTGATCTGTCTGGCGTGCTGGCCGCACACGCTGCACAGGGTGCTGTGCTGGGGGCTTACCACTTTGGGCTGTATCATGGCGCACCAGATGCCAGCAAAAACCATCGGCTTGCCGTGCTTTCTGTTCTGACAGACCACGCAGATGCCGCAAATGAAGCATGGCCCTCTCTTTCTGCCGTAGCCCGTGGTGTGGTGCTAACGCGTGATCTGGTAACCGAACCTGCAAACGTGTTGAATCCGGTAGAATTTGCAGAGCGCGCCACCACATTGAAAAGCTTGGGGCTGGAAGTGGAAGTGCTGGACCGCGCAGCCATGGAAAAGCTGGGCTTTGGTGCGCTGCTGGGTGTGGCACAGGGCAGTGCGAACGAACCGCGCACCGTTATCCTGCGCTGGAATGGTGCCGCCAACAAGGATGAAGCCCCGCTGGCCTTTATTGGCAAGGGTGTAACGTTTGATTCCGGCGGTATTTCCATCAAACCTGCCGCTGGCATGGAAGACATGAAGTGGGATATGGCAGGTGCCGCTACGGTAACCGGCCTGCTGACGGCACTGGCCGGGCGCAAAGCCAAGGTGAACGCTGTTGGTGTTGTGGGGCTGGTAGAAAACATGGTGTCCGGCACCGCCCAGCGCCCTGGCGATGTGGTGCGCAGTGCTTCTGGCCAGACCATTGAAGTGCTGAACACCGATGCCGAAGGCCGCTTGGTGCTGGCAGATATTCTTTGGTATGCGCGTGAACGTTTTGCACCACAGATTATGGTGGATCTGGCAACGCTTACCGGGGCCATTATTGTCAGCCTTGGGCATGAATATGCGGGCCTGTTCTCCAATAATGATCAGCTTGCAGCGGGCCTTGCAGATGCTGGCGCATTTGCGGGTGAAAAGCTGTGGCGTATGCCCATGGGCAAGGAATATGATGTCCAGCTAAAATCCGATATCGCGGATATGAAGAACATCAGCGGTGGCCGTGCCGGTGGTTCCATTACCGCAGCGCAGTTCCTGAAGCGCTTTGTGGGTGAAACAGCTTGGGCGCATCTGGATATTGCCGGTGTGGCTTGGGCATCCAAGGCGCAGAATGGTCAGCCCAAAGGGGCTACGGGCTTTGGTGTGCGTCTGCTTGATCGCTTTGTGCGTGATGGCTACGAATACGAACCAAAAGACTGAACCCGCTGTAATATAAAGCAGTTGGCATGATACCAAAGGCTGGAAGGGCGTTACGGTGAACTTACCGGGCGCGTTTCCAGCCTTTTTCTTCCTGCCGCCAATAAGCCAGTTCATGCCCGGCGGCTTTGGCGGCACTCCAGCGGGTGCGCGCGGCAGCTACGGCTTCCTCATCATGCCCGTCAAACAGGTCAAACACCCGTTCAAAATCTGCCAGATCGGGAAAGCTGCGGTTTTCCAGCAAAAAGAGAAAGCGTGCGGCATTGGGGGCATCTTCCCCCATACTCAGCCAGATAGGTTGCAAATCCGGGCAGGCAATACCTTCGCGCCCATGTGGCAGCCATGTTGGGGTTGTAACCTTCCACAAGGTTTTATCCAGATCATCCAGCATGGGTTTGCTGGCGCACCACACAGCGGCTTTTTGCCCGCTGGCCAGTGTGCGGGCCAGCAGTTTGGGCAGTGCCTCGGTCACGCTTGTGCGCGTAAGGTGGTAAAAACCAATCTGTGTCATACGTGTTAGTATATCCAGCCTTACCTGCGGGCAGAAGGCTGATTGAGCGCGTTTAGAAAATTAACAGGCAGATAAGCCGCCTGTTTTGCAAAGGAGAACCGGCGCAATGGCAAACACAGTAACGCTGGCCGATGGTACTGTTCTACCCGCTTTAGGGGTGGGCACATGGAATATGGGTGAAGACCCCGCCCGTTGGCCAGAGGAAGTGGAAAGCCTGCGCTATGCCGTGCTGAACGGTGTGCAGGTGGTGGATACAGCCGAAATGTACGGCAATGGCCGCTCCGAAAGTGTGGTGGGTGAGGCTATCTATCCCTACCGCAAAAAGGTTTTTCTGGTTACCAAAGTATTGCCCTCAAACGCGTCTAGCCAAGGTGTGGCGGAAAGTTGCCGGAAATCTTTGCGCCGTTTGGGAACAGATTGGATAGACCTGTACCTTCTGCACTGGCGGGGCGGTGTGCCGTTGGGCGAAACGATAGACGCATTCAAGAAGCTGCAAAAAGAAGGCTTGATTCGCTATTGGGGTGTTTCAAACTTTGATACGGATGATGTGTATGAACTGGATGGCTGTTCCCGCATTGGGGAATGTGTTGCCAACCAGGTGCTTTACAATCTGGAACATCGCGGCGTGGAATATGATCTGCTGAAAACGGATTATCGGCGCAAGATTGTTACCATGGCGTATTCCCCCATCGGGCAGGGGCAGGAACTGCTTAAAAGCCCGGTTCTGGCAGATATTGCCAGCAGGCACAGTACGGTGCTTGGCCCGGCTACACCGGCACAAATTGCGTTGGCATGGGTGCTACGCCAGAACAACGTGCTGGCTATTCCCAAAGCTGCCTCGCACGAGCACATGAAGCAGAATCTAGCTGCGCGAGATCTTGAATTAACAGAGCAGGATCTGGCGCAGTTGGATGCAGCGTTTCCGCCGCCTACCAAAAAAACACCACTGGATATGATCTAAAAAGCCGGAGCATGGGGGCTATTTGCCCCCGTTGCCGTCCTCCCATTTAGGGCGGCGGCCAATGTGTATGGTAAGGGTTATGGGCTGGTTATTACGTAATACGTTTAACTGTGCATCCAGCCCCGGCTTGGCAGAAGCCACGGCGCGTATCATGGCGCGTGCGGTTTCTACGTGCTCATTGTTCATGCCCACAATGATATCGCCTTTTTTCAGTCCACCTTTGGCTGCGGGGCCGTTGCGATCCACTTCTGTAACCTGCGTGCCATTATGGGTCATAATATCTTCCAGCGTGGCGCCCAGCCAGCCGCGTTCAATATGCCCGGCCTGCCGCAGCGTTTCCACAATGGGGATAACAATTTCGGAGGGGATGGAAAACCCAAGCCCTACAGATCCGCCTGTGGGGGAAACAATGGCGGTGTTGAGCGCCACCACCTGCCCGGCAAGGTTAAACGTGGGGCCGCCAGAATTGCCGGGGTTTATGGGGGCATCCAGTTGCAGAAAATCATCAAACGGGCTGGTGCCAATATCGCGCCCACGGGCTGAAACAATACCAGCGGTAACAGATGAGCCCAAGCCAAACGGGTTGCCCGCAGCCATAATCCAATCTCCCACCTGCACCTGTCTGCTATCACCCCATGTGACATAGGGCAGAGGCTGTGGGGATCTGATTTTGATAACGGCAATATCCGTTAGGTTATCTATGCCTGCCAGCGTGGCGGTAAATTCCTTACCACTTGCAAGGGCAACGGTAATTTTATCTGCATCTTCCACCACGTGGCCATTCGTCACAATGGTGCCTTCGGGGTCTATAATAAAGCCCGAACCTGCTCCAAGTAGTTCATCCTGATGGCGGCGCATGCGTTCGCGGTAGCGCTTTTCCAGTGGGGTGCCTTTCACGGTGGATGGCAGCTTGTGTTTGGCGCTGGTATCTGAATCTCGCGTAACGGAAATATTAACAACAGCGGGCACAACCTTGCGTACCAAAGGCGCAAAGCTGATAGGGCCGCCAGAAACAAGCGGTACAGCGGGCTCGAATGTCGGGAGTGTTGCAGCCTGTGCTGAGTAATGCGCGCCTGTTTCCTGAAGGGAAAAGCAGGCTACGGCCAGTGCAGGCAGGTTCCGTAGAAGCATCTTCATGGAAATGGCAATAAAGCTCCAGACATTACAAACTTGTGGCCCGGATTATCTGCTTTATGCAACCGGCTATACGTGTTTGCCTTTGATCTGGTACGTTTTTATGGCGGTAGGGTGTTGTTTCCGCCACGCCCACATCTTCTAGCTGCGTTTGGCGCGTGGCCGCGCTGGGGCCAAAGCGGGGTTTTCTGGCCATTCGTGCTTGGGGTAACGCCCGCGCATATCGCGCCGCATATCTGCCCATCCCCCTTGCCAAAAGCCCGCCAGATCCGCCGTAATGGCCTGAGGCCGCCCTGCGGGAGAAAGTAACGCCAGCCGCAACGGCACGCGCCCCCCAGCTAATTTGGGCGTTTGTGCCGTGCCATAAAAGGTTTGGGCACGGGCCGAGGCCACAGGCACGGGCTGCGTATAATCCACCTCTGCCACACCGCCGGGGAAGGGCAGGGTGGTTGGCAGTTCCTTATCCAACCAGTTTGTGCGGGCGTAACCCAAATAAGTGCGGAGCAGGTTGAGTATATTCAATTCCCGTAATGCGGTGATGGATGTGCAGCCTTCAACATATGGGGTCAGCCATTCATCCATACAGCCAGCAAGGGCTGTGGAGGAAAAGTCTGGCCAGCCTTCTTCCATACCGGCGCCATCGGGCAAGGTGCGGGCCAGTTCTACCCGCGCCTGAAGCTGCCGTACGGCATCTGACCAGTTGAGTGTAGTTTCTGGTGCTTCCTTGGCCTGAGCCAGCAGGAGCGGGCCTGCATCTTCCGGTTTTACTTTTTCTGTGCGGTCTCGCAGCACAAGGCAGCCAATACGGGTGCGCCTGCGGGCCATGATATTGCCCGATACAGGGTCCAGCGTGGTTTCAACCTGTTCACGCGTGCGCTCCAGCAGGGCTGGGGGCAGGGCGTTGCTTTCCAATGGGGCCGCCATGCGTATTTCGGCAGCAGTGCGCAGGTGCAGGCCTGCTACAGCCAGTAGCTTGTGTTTTGCCAGTCCGTCATCTCGGCGCAGGCGGGCATTGCTGCCATTGGCCATGCGGTAACTGCCTATATCTCCCCGGCACAAGGCAACCCGATCAGGAAAGCCAGCGGCCAGAAGGGCTGCGGCATCCCCCGCTGCCGGGTGGCGGGGCTTTAGCCCCATACGGGTGCGAAAACGTGCGGCAGCCTGCCGAATACGGGCCAAAGCGCCACGGTCTGCCTGCGGGTTGTTATCTTCCCCTGCAATCAGATCCAGCCGGAGGGTAATATCTGCGGGCGGAATAGGTGGCGGCCCACCACGCCCGGCAGCGCGTGGGCGCAGGGGGTCACGCTCTTCCAGCAGGGCTGCTAGGTCTGCTGCCAGTGCGGCTTCCTCTGCCGTGCGGGCTGCCAGCATCATGGTGGCAAGGCGTGGGTGCGTGCCCAAATCGGCCATGTTGCGGCCAAGTTTTGTAATCTTGCCAGCATCATCCAGCGCACCCAGCAAAATCAGCAATTCCTTTGCGGCGGCTACCGCGCTGCCGGGTGGCTGATCTGGCAGCGGAAGCGGCGTATCGGCGGAGCCCACCGTATCTGCCCATAAGGCGGTTGCCAGCACAAAATCAGACAGATCAGCTTCCAGAATTTCTGGCCTGTCATGCTGGGGCAAAGCGCGTTCCGTGTGGGCAGACCATAGGCAGTAGGCCACACCCGGCGCTTCTCGCCCCGCACGGCCAGCGCGTTGCCGGGCGGCTGCCTTGGAAATACGCACCGTATCCAGCCGGGAAAGTCCGGCTCCGGCATCAAACCGTGGCACACGGCGGAAGCCGCAATCCACCACAACGCGTACGCCGGGCACGGTAAGGGATGTTTCGGCAATGGAAGTGGCCAAAATAATCCGCCGTTCGCCCTCATTTCCGGGGCGCAGCACGCGGGCCTGTTCTGCCGGGTGGAGTTCACCATGCAGGGGCAGCACCGTGGCGGGTACGGTTTCTAACAGTTGCATGACCCGGCGGATTTCTCCCGTGCCAGGCAGAAAGGTGAGGATATCACCTTCTGTTTCAGCCAAGGCTTGCCGCACACCTGTTGCCGTGGCGGTGGCAATATCGCGCAGGCTGGGAATATCGTGCTTGGCATGGTGGACAGTAAGCGGGAACATCCGTCCTTCGCTTGTTAGCACAGGGGCATTCATCAGCGCGGCAAGGCGTTCTGTTTCCGCTGTGGCAGACATGGCCACAAGCCGCAGATCAGGCCGCAAAGTGCGTTGTAGATCCAGACAGAAAGCCAGCGCCAGATCCGCATCCAATGAGCGTTCGTGCACTTCGTCCAGAATAACGCAGGCTACGCCTTCCAGCATGGGGTCACCCAGCAGACGGCGCAGGAACAAGCCTTCTGTCAGCACCTCAATACGGGTGCGGTCTGAAACAGCAGAATCTAAGCGGGTGCGGAACCCAACAAAACCGCCAACATCTTCCCCCATCAGCGATGCAATGCGTTGGGCGGCGGCGCGGGCTGCCAGCCTGCGCGGCTCTAGCATGATGATTTTATCAGACGGTGCGCGCCATGCTGCTGCTGCCAACACGGGTGGAACAGATGTGGTTTTACCTGCCCCCGGAGGCGCTACTAAAATGGCTGATGCCGGATGGTCTGCTGTGGGGTTTTGAGCCAGTGCCGCGCAGAGTTCTGGCAGTACATCCTGCACAGGCAGGCCCTGCGCAATGGAAAACGGGTTCAGGCTAGGGGCAGAAGCAGTCATGCCATGCTTTATGGCGGCCCCACCGCCGCAGTGCAATATTACGTGGCGGTGGGGGCTATATGCGCCAGAATTTAAGGCAATTTGCTGAGGAAACAGCCTTATTGAGGCTGAGATGGCAGCTTGAGATAGCCCGCTTTGGGAGACGTGGCCTTTGTAGAAGATGAACTGGAGGACGAATCATCATCCTCACCTGCCGGGAAAATGGCGTTGGGTTCACTGTCCTGCACTTTGGTGGCTGCGGCAGGCTTGGTTTCCGTTGTGCTGGTGGAAGAAGGCATTGTGGCATCTGTGGAAGGCGCAACAATAGGCGCGTTTTCCGGCACCGTTACGGGGGATGTCGCCTGCCCGGTTTTAGCCGCAGAAACGGGAGAAAGCGCTTCTTGCGGAGCACCAGCACTTGTAGCACCGACAGAAGCCCCTGTGGTGGCATCTGTTGTGCCAGTATCTGAACCAGACGTAAGGGGCTGGGCCTGAATGGCGCCATCTACCGGCATACCTCCGGCATCCACCAGCCATTTACCCAAGGAGCGATGTACCTGTGTATCCAATTCGGTATTGATGCTGTCCATCATCCCTTTGGTTACGTTGTACAGGTTGGCTTGGCTTTCCGTATCCTCTGTGGGGTCTGGGTGCAGGCTCTGGGTGGCGTGGGCTTCTGTATGCGCGGTTTTGCTGCCATCGGGGTTAAGGATATCCAGATGCACATCTATCTGCCCCTGTAGCGTGCCGCCGGGTTCGTGCAGGATAGAAGCCCGATCAATTACAAACTGGGCGGAATTGGCGCTGGTAATGCCCCCTTTGGCGGCCAGCCTGTCCTGCACCATTTGGCGCAGGGCCTGTACGGGCGGGGTGGGGGATTTATAGCCGATATCGCCCGCAACCGGGTGGGTTGCAGTGTTATCCACCAATGTCAGGGTATTTACGTTGAGGTTGATCTGGCTGAGGTTATCATAGCGCAGCGGTGCAAACTGCGTAGGCTGCTTCTGATCCGCGCAGCCTGCCAGCAGGGCAGGAAACAGCAGCGCGGCTGTTAGGCCAGAAAGGCGCATGCGGGAAAACAGCATCATGGCGCAAAACCTCTTGTAAACTTTATCCGACATTCTCAAAAATGCCTGCCTTTTGGCAAAGACCTTATACCAGCAGCGCCTTAAGATATTGCGCTTATGGCCCTGCTGGCAAACTTTGATGCTTTTTTACTGTGTCTGCGTGGCAAT
Organism: Acetobacter sp. JWB; assembly: GCF_003323795.1. Taxonomy (NCBI): domain Bacteria; kingdom Pseudomonadati; phylum Pseudomonadota; class Alphaproteobacteria; order Acetobacterales; family Acetobacteraceae; genus Acetobacter; species Acetobacter sp. JWB. Next base: position 794,801 of record NZ_CP030871.1, read on the forward strand.
ATTTTTGCGCGCAAAGCGGAAATCTACATTACAGAATTCGCATGTCATCACGATGTTCCCGTCATCTTGGCACATGTGGTCCAGATCATCTTGAGGGAAGGTTTCCAGCACATTGGCCAACCGTGCGCGGGAGCAGCGGCACCCAAAGGCCAAAGCCCGTGGCTGGCTGACATGCAGGTCTTCTTCATGGAAAAGCCGGTGCAAAAGCTGCAATGTTGGCAGGCTATCGTCCAGCAGTTCCTTGGTGGAAAGCGTGTCTGCCAGAATGGTGGCTGTTTCCCAGCTTGCCTCTGCGGCTTCATCTTCCACCACGTGGCTGCCGCCTTCGCCCGCAATGCGTTCCAGTATCAGGCCGCCTGCGCGCCAGCCTGCATCGGTCATCTGGCAGGCAAGCATAATCCAACAGGCGTGCTGTTCACTGCTAGCAAAGTAATGCATGGCCATTGCAGACAGGTCATCCCCCGCAATTTCCACAATACCCTGATGGCGGTCCATCTCTGGCCCTTGGTCCACCGTAAGGGCCATATAACCATCGCCCAGCAGTTCGCGGTCTGTGGGTTTGGGTGTTTCGGCCAGCAGGGTTTCCAGCGCTTCATCATCCGTGCGGGCGTAAAAGCGCAGGGCACCAGTGTTGGTGCAGTCTGCCACCAGCATGGAAACAGGGCCATCGCCCTTTATCTGGAGCGAAAAAGACCCTTGAAACTTCAGTGCCGAAGCCAAAGCCGCCACCAGTGCCAACGCCTTGCCAGCAAGGCGGGTAACGGGGGCTGGGTGATCATGCCGTGTAAGAAGCGTATCCGCCAGCACGCCCAAACGCACCAGCCGACCACGCACGGGCCGACCAGCCAGATAAAAAGGTGTTACACCACCGGGCACCACCAAATCGGGCACATCTGGGCGATCACGGTCAAGAAAAGCAGGTTTTTCCATGGGAATTTAAGTTTGTCCTGAGTCCATCAAGAATACGGGAATATCAAGAACATGCGCCTGATGCGTGCGGACTCGGAGGGTGCTTTTCAGGCGGACAAAAAGGAAAAAGCGAAAAGCAGGGGGTTACGCCCCTGCGGAAATATCCAGTTCCAGCTTTTCCAGCTTCTGTTCAAGGGCGCGGCCGGTTTCTGAATCCATGTTCAAGCCTTCCTTGAGCGCAAGCAGCAAACCCTTGCGGCAGGCATCGTGCTCGCTATCCAGATCTTCCGTGCGGCCACAGCCAGCCAGACAATCCAGATAAGAGTTACGGAACGATGCCAACTTTTCTGCCGGAAACGGCAACGTAGCCAGAATAGCGTCCAGACTGCTTTCCACCCAACCGGGGGTGGCGGGTGTATCTTCGGTAGATGTCATGGAAACTGTTCTGTCTGTGCCGCTCATGTGCTTATTCCTTGCCGAAAGAGGTCCAGTTTGTGCCGCCCATTGTCCATGCCAGTACGCCTTTCTGGGCATGAAGGCGGTTTTCTGCCTCATCAAACACCACAGAATGCGGGCCTTCAAACACGTCCTTGGTCACTTCCTCTCCTATATGGGCAGGCAGGCAGTGCATGAACAGGGCTTCTGGCGCAGCAAGGGCCATTAAATCTGCATTTACGCGGTAGGGTTCCAGCTTGCTCATGCGGCTGGCGGCTTCCTTGGGTGAATCGGACATGCTGATCCATGTATCCGTCACCACGCAATCTGCGCCTTTTACGGCAGCTTTAGGGTCTATCGTCCATTCCACATCACCGCCTTCGGCACGGGCCCAGTCCAGCACATCCTGTGGGGGCTTCATGTCTGCGGGGGTGGCGGCACGCAGGGCAAAGCCAAAACGCACGGCCCCTTCAATAAGGGAAACCAGCACGTTGTTGCCATCCCCCGTCCACGCAAAGGTGCGCCCACGCACAGGGCCGCGGTGTTCCTCAAATGTCATGATATCGGCGAGAATCTGCACCGGATGAGAATGAGGTGTAAGACCATTGATAACAGGCACCGTGCTCCATTGTGCCAGTTCGTGCAGGGTTTTTGTATTGCCCGTGCGCAGCATAATGGCATCTACAAAGCGGGAGAGCACACGGGCCGTATCGGCAATGCTTTCACCCCGGCCAATTTGCATTTCCTGCGGGCTGAGCACCACGGCATCGCCCCCAAGCTGGCGAATACCCACTTCGAAAGAAACACGCGTGCGGGTGGAAGGCTTGGAAAGGATAAGCCCCAACTGCCGCCCGGCCAGCGGCTGGCGTGGGTGCAGCGGAAACCGACGCTTCTGCTGCATGCGCTTCATGCTGGCGGCTACATCCAGAATCTGGCGCAATGTGGCGGCATCCAGATCTTTCAGATCCAGAAAATGGCGTGGCGTAGCCAAAGAGGCAGAAGGCAGGGCAGTGGTCATATTGGCGGCGCTCACGCTGTTGGCTCCAGAACTGTTTTGTTGTTATGATTTTTTCTGATGGTGCTGACAGCCTGCGCCAGCAGAGCCACAGCTTGGCGGCATTCTTCTTCGGAAACAGTAAGCGGTGGCACAAGGCGCAGCACGTTATCGCCCGCCGTAACACACAAAAGCCCCGCATCCTGCGCGGCACCCTGCACATCGCCCACTGCGGGCACGCAGCGCAGGCCAATCAGCAGGCCAAGGCCACGGCGCTGGGCAAAAATATCTGGTGCATCTGCCACAAGGCTATCCAGCAGTTCATCCAGCAGGGCCGCGCGGGCGCAAACCTGATCCAAAAATCCGGGGGCCAGAATAACATCCAACACAGCGTTGCCAGCCGCACAGGCCAGCGGGTTGCCGCCAAATGTGGTGCCATGTGTGCCCGGTGTCATGGCCTTGGCAATGGTTTCCGTGGTAAGGATAGCCCCAATGGGGAAGCCCCCACCCAAACCTTTGGCTGTGCTGATAATATCCGGCTTAATGCCTGCCCATTCATGCGCAAACAGACGGCCTGTGCGGCCCACGCCACACTGCACTTCATCCAGCACCAGCAGCACGCCGGTTTCATCGCACAATGCGCGCAGGGCTTGCAGATATTCCGGGCTGGCCACCTTGATACCGCTTTCACCCTGAATAGGCTCCAGCATCACCGCTGCGGTATTGGGGGTAATGGCGGCTTTTACGGCTTCGATATCGTTAAACGGAACGTGCAGAAAGCCTTTTACAGGCTCACCAAAGCCTTCCAGATATTTGGGGTTGCCTGTGGCGGACAGCATAGCCAGCGTGCGGCCATGAAAAGCCCCATCCATGCAGATAATATCTGTGCGTTCGGGGTGACCTGCCATCATCTGGGCGCGGCGCGCCATCTTCACCATGCCTTCGTTGGCTTCTGCGCCGGAATTGCAGAAGAACACGCTATCGGCAAAGGAATGTTCCACCAGCCTGCGGGCCAGTTTTTCCGCTTGCGGAATCTGGAACAGGTTGGAAACGTGCATCACCTTTGCGGCCTGTGTGCTAATGGCTTCCACCATCTTGGGGTGTGCGTGGCCGATAGAGCACGTGGCAATACCCGCAGCAAAGTCTAGGAATCGTCGCCCGTCCGACGTTTGCAGCCAGGAGCCTTCTCCCCGCTCAAAGGCGAGATCAGCGCGCTTGTATGTCGGCATCAGGGCAGAAATCATGGAATCTGGTCTTTGTGTTGGCGGTTGTTGAACCTGCAAGGTGAGAAGTGGAATGCAGAACGAAAAACGCCCGCTGCCTTGATATAAGGTGAGCGGGCGGCCCGTATTGCGGGCGTATCATGGCCTTTTGTGCAGATTAAAGTCAAATATTCTGTGTGAAAAAATTCTGCATACGCAACATGCGCGGCATGGCCCGTTGCGTATTTTCCTACACGCAAGGAGTGGGTAAGAAAGAGGGATGATGCATTCTGGTTCTTCTTCATCTGCCCACACATCATCGGGGTTTCCGCAGCTTGATCGTCGCGTGTTGCGAGAGGCCGCGTTGGCGCATCTGGCACGGTTTGGCACCACGCGCCACGGGTTGGAACAAGTGCTTTTGCGCCGCATTGCGCGGTGGGAGAAACAGGCCCTTAAAGCCGGGGCAGATACGGAAGAAGTGGCCGAAGCCGTGCAGGCGCTGCGCCCCGTGGTGGCTGAAATATCAGAAGAAATGGTGCGCCTTGGCGCTGTGGACGATGCCAGTTTTGCCACATCCCGCGCACGCAGGTTGGTGCGGTCTGGCCGATCTGGCCGTGCGGTGCAGGCGCATCTGGCCGCGCGCGGCGTGGAGGCTGATCTGCGTGATGCCGCCTTGCAGGATGCGGTGGAAGGGTTTTCTCCTGCGCAAAGGGAGTTATGTGCGGCGCTGGTTCTGGCCCGCAAGCGCAGGATGGGGCCATTTGCCACGCCTTATGTTGCGGATGATGAGGTGGAGAGTGAGCAGGCTCTTGCCCGCAGGCACAAGGCGCTGGGTGTACTGGCCCGCGCGGGCTATGCGCAGGATGTGGCGGAACAGGTTTTGGATATGTCTCCCGCAGAAGCGGAGGACTGGATGCAACGTTTGAGGGCCGAATCGTGAAGCGTAGCCTTGTTCTTATTCTGCCTTTATTACTTGCTGCCTGTGCGGGTGGGCGTGGAAGTTGGAATGGATCTGTGCAGTGCGCGCCCTATGCGCGGGAACACTCCGCCATAAACCTGCGGGGTGCTGCGGCAAGTTGGTGGGGGGAAGCGCAGGGGCAATATAGCCGCACATCCTCGCCCCGCGCAGGGGATGTTATGGTGTTTCGGTCTACCGGCAGGCTGCCATCAGGCCATGTTTCTGTTGTGAAACAAGTGCGGAATTCACGCCTGGTGTTGGTGGACCATGCCAATTGGGAGCCGGGGCAAGTCACGCGCCATGCTCCTGTTGTTGATGTTTCCCCTAATAATAACTGGACACGTGTGCGCGTGTGGTGGAGCCCCATTCATGCCATGGGCAAAACGGTTTATCCGGTTTATGGCTTTATTGAACCAACGGGCACGGGTGGCAGTTAGCACCCAATAGGGGGGTAGGCCGCGTAAGGAAAAACTTGCAAGAAAGTGTTTCCGCCATCATGTACAAACTAAGGATGTGCAGCACACGCTCATTTTGGGCGCGTAATGCAAGTGTAGGGGACTGGTTTGATGGGTAGCTTGAGTATCTGGCACTGGCTGATCGTGCTTGTAGTTGTGCTTGTTGTTTTTGGCGGTGGCGGCAAGATCAGCTCGCTGATGGGCGATATGGCCAAGGGCATCAAATCCTTCAAGAAGCACATGGCGGATGATGAACCGATGGATGATGGCACGGCACGCCCCGGCAACGGGCATATTGCCCCACCTCCTGCATCTTCCACAGTGGAGCAGCGCACGGCTGCACCAGCGGATAAATCTGTCCAGCCGTAAGGCGCTGGCAGTTTAAGACGGGCAGATAACGCCATGGATCAAACCGTTACGGATTTTGCCCGTGCCGTGCAGGATATTCTGCTTGCCGGACAGCGTATGGATCAGCGCGGGTGGGTGCCTGCAACGGCAGGTAATATCAGCCGCAGGCTGGCGGATGGCCGCATAGCCATTACGCGCTCAGGTTGCCACAAAGGCTTTTTGCAAGCCGCAGACGTAATTACTGTGGATATGCAGGGCAAACCGCATAGCCCGGAAAATCGGCCCAGTGCGGAAACGCTGCTGCATTGCCAGATTTACCGCCACTTCCCCCATGTGGGCGCAGTGCTGCACGGGCATTCTGTGGCCTCCACCGTTCTGTCTATGGAGGAAGAAACAGCCGGACTTACACTGGCGGACTACGAAGTTCTGAAAGTGTTTGAAGGGCAGACCACGCACGAAACATCCGTGCAGCTGCCCTTGTTTGAGAACGATCAGGACATTGCGCGGCTGGCGGAAGTTGTGGAACCGTTTTTTGGTAGGGGTATGCCTGCGGGCTACATTATCCGAGGCCACGGTGTGTATGTGTGGGGCAAGGATATGCCCACCGCCCTTGCGCGGTTGGAGGGGCTGGAGTTCCTGCTGGCCTGCGCGCTTGAGCGAAGGAAGCTGCACGTATGAGTTCCCTGACAGTTTACAAAGATACCATCCCCGAACACCCCGTGCTGCAAACGCAGGACCCGGCAGAAATGGCGCGCGTTCTGGCCCCGCTAGGTGTGCGGTTTGAGCGTTGGGAAGGCCCACAGATTCCCCCAAGGGATGCGGACGAACAGGCCGTTCTGGATGTGTATGGCCCATTTCTGGACAAGCTGATGGGTGAAACCGGCGCAGGCTCTGCCGATGTGCTGCGTGTTAGCCCTTCTACGCCTAACAGAGAGGCCTTGCGGGACAAGTTCTTGTCCGAACATACGCATAGTGAAGATGAAATCCGCTTTTTTGTGCATGGCAGCGGGCACTTCATCCTGCACATTGCTGGCTATGTTTACGATGTGGAATGCACGCAAACCGATCTGATTTCTGTGCCTGAAGGCACAAAGCACTGGTTTGATGCCGGGCCAGAGCCAGATATGGTCACGCTGCGTATTTTCACACACAAGGAAGGCTGGGTAGCCCGCTATACAGGCACCGATATTGCCCGGCAGTTTCCATCTTACGCAAACTGATTGAGGGCATAATGGCCGATACCCGGATTCCTCCGCGCGTGGTGCTGCTGGATATTGAAGGCACCACCCTGCCAGTGGCTTTTGTGCATAAAGTGCTGTTTCCCTACGCGCGCAAACACCTGCCCGCATTGCTGGAACAGCACGAAAACCCAGTGGTGCAGGAAGCATTGGCACAGATTGCCCAAGAAGCCCCCGGCGTGCCCCCGCTGGAGCAGCTTGAACGCTGGATGGCGCAAGATGCCAAAGTTGCCCCGCTTAAAAGCCTGCAAGGCTTGTGCTGGCAGCAGGGTTATGAAAAAGGGGAGCTGGAAGCCCAGCTTTACTCGGATGTTGAGCCTACCTTAAAGGCATGGAAAGCCGCAGGCCTTACGCTTGCAGTGTATTCCTCTGGCTCCGAAGCCGCGCAGAAGCTGATTTATGGCTATACCGAGCAGGGGAACCTGACCTCGCTTTTCAGTGCGTTTTTTGATCTGCGCGTTGGTGGTAAGAAAAGCGCACAAAGTTATCGCCATATTCTGGAACAAAGTGGCTGGCAGGGGCAGGATGTGCTGTTTCTGTCCGATGTGGTGGCAGAATTGGATGCAGCAGCCCAAGCTGGTTTGCGTGTATGCCAGATTGCCCGCCCGGAAGATGGCACGGTGGCAGGTACCACCCACCCTGTAGCGCAATCTCTGCCGCAGGCGGGGCAGATGTTCGGCCTGCCGGAAGGAGCATAAAAGTGCTGAAAGCACAGTTGCACACAAACTGGCGGGATATTCCGCCAGAAGCGCACGGCTGTGCGGCAGCGCTTGGCAATTTTGATGGTGTGCATCTAGGCCACGCCCATCTGGTTCATTCCACCCACGCGGCCCGGCCAGATCTGCCCTTGGCGGTGGTAACGTTTGAGCCCCACCCGCGAGAACTCTTTCGCCCGCAGGATCCACCATTCCGCCTGAGCTTGCCGGATGAGCGCTTTGCTGCCTTACAGGCGTTAGGTGTGCAGCATGTATTCCAGATCGGGTTTGATGAAGCATTTTCCCGCATGACGGCGGAGCGGTTTGTAGAAGACGTGCTGCACGATGCCCTGTGCCTGCGCCACGTTGCTTGTGGGCCAGATTTTGCATTCGGGTATCGCCGTGGGGGCGATGTTACGTTCTTGGCCGAACGCACGGGCGAGCTAGGTATGGGCTTTACATCCGTGCCCGCATTGGCAGATGCCGCCGGGCCGTATTCCTCCACCCGTATCCGGCGGCTGTTGCAGGAAGGATACCCCGAACGTGCTACGGAAGAGCTTGGTCGTCCGTGGTTTATTCGTGGCCAAGTGCAGCATGGTGATAAGCGCGGGCGTTTGCTGGGCTTCCCGACAGCCAACATCCCGCTTGGGCGGCATTTAGAGCCCGCACGTGGGGTTTACGCCGTAACGGTGCGCCTGCCCGGCGGCTATACGCGGCCCGGCGTGGCCAATATTGGCCGCAGGCCCACCATTAACGATGGGCAGGAAAGCCGCGTAGAAGTGAACCTGTTTGACTTTGATGGTGATCTGTACGGCCAAACGCTTTCTGTGGCGTTGCACAAAATGTTGCGGCCAGAACAGCGTTTTGCCGGGCTGGATGAACTCAAAGCCCAGATTGCGCAGGATGCGCAGCAGGCACGCATGGTTCTGAACGCCGAACTGGCAGGCATATAACCCTCTATAAAAGCGCAGGCAGATGGGGCAGAATATATTTTGCGGCTGCAATGTGGCCGTTCATGCTTGACCCTGCGCTTGTCCTTTTTGATAAGAGCCTGAATGCAAGATGGTTTGACCAGCATATGCGGGGCCAGACCATGAACCCGAACTGAAGTGACATCACCCGCTCATGACCACATCCAGCAGCGACCAGGACACCCAATCCCCCGCCGATCTGTATCGTGATACGGTGTTCCTGCCCCGTACCTCTTTCCCCATGCGCGGGGGCCTGCCAAAGCAGGAACCTCAGTGGCTGAAAAAGTGGGCAGAAACCGGGCTGGATGGGCGGCTGAAACAGCAGGCGGAAGGGCGGCCTGTCTTCACGTTGCATGATGGCCCCCCATACGCCAATGGTCACCTGCACATTGGCCATGCCATGAACAAGATCAACAAGGATGTGATCAATCGTGCGCATCGCATGTCCGGTTATGGTGTGCGCTATGTGCCGGGGTGGGATTGCCACGGCCTTCCGATTGAATGGAAGGTGGAAGAAAAATACCGCAAGGCAAAGAAAGACAAGGATTCCGTGCCTGTGCTGGAATTCCGTGCTGAATGCCGGGCTTATGCGGGTGAGTGGCTGAATATCCAGATGCAGGAGTTCCAGCGGCTTGGTGTGCAGGCGGAATGGCAGAATCGCTACGCCACCATGGATTTCTCATCCGAAGCAGCCATTGTAAATGAAATTGGCAAGTTCCTGCTTAACGGGCGGCTGTATCGTGGCCTGCGCCCCGTTATGTGGAGCCCGGTTGAAAAAACCGCTCTGGCCGAAGCCGAAATTGAATATCACGATCACACATCCACTACCATTCTGGTGGCCTTTCCGGTTGTAAGAGACCCCACACCAGCCCATGCGCTGGAGGATGTGTCTGTTGTGATCTGGACCACCACCCCGTGGACCATCCCCGGTAACCGCGCTTTGGCGTATGGGCCAGAAATTACCTACGTGGTGCTGCGGGTGGATGAAACGGGTGAGGGCGCATTGCTTGAACCCGGCGTAAAGGTGCTGGTGGCCGAAGCGTTGGTGGAGGCCTTCTGTCAGGAAGCCCACGTTACCGCGCACCATATTCTCTACACCCTGCCGGGTAGCGCGCTGAAGGGGGCTGTATGCGCCCATCCGCTGCGTGGCGCCGGGTATGATTTTGATGTGCCCATGTTGCCGGGTGAATTTGTCACCACCGAGGCTGGTACTGGCCTTGTGCACATGGCGCCTTCTCATGGTGAGGATGACTTCCAGCTTTGCCGCATGTACGGCGTGGAAGTGCCGGAAGTTGTGCAGGCCGATGGCACATATGCTCCGTGGGTGGCAGGCTTTGCAGGCACGCACGTGTTCAAGGCGGCCGATGTTGTGTGCTCCACGCTGGAAGCGGTGATGGAACACGCCAACGCCAACGGCACAGCTCCGGCTGGCTTGGTGGGGCGTGGTGAAATTGTGCATTCCTACCCGCATTCATGGCGTTCCCGCGCTCCGGTTATCTACCGTGCTACGCCGCAATGGTTCATCCGCATGGACGGTGAAGATTCGCTGCGTGAAAAAGCCCTTAAAGCGCTGGAAGATGTTACATTCGTGCCTGCACAGGCGCGCAACCGCTTAACATCCATGATCCGCACCCGGCCAGATTGGTGCATTAGCCGCCAGCGCGCATGGGGCGTGCCTATTGCCGTGTTTGTTGAAAAACGCACTGGCGAAGTGCTGCGCGATGCCGATGTAATGCAGCGCGTGGTAGCGGCCTTTCAGGAAGAAGGGGCAGATGCCTGGTATAGTTCTGAACCTGCACGCTTCCTCGGCCCGGATCGGAACCCGGATGACTACGATCAGGTGTTCGATATTGTGGATGTGTGGTTTGAAAGTGGCTCCACCCACGCCTTCGTGCTGGGCCATCCGGGATTGAACTTTCCTGCCGATCTGTATCTGGAAGGCTCAGACCAGCATCGTGGCTGGTTCCAGTCTTCCCTGCTGGAAAGTGTCGGCACGCGCGGGGTTTCACCTTACAAAGCAGTCGTTACCAACGGTTTTGTTCTGGATGAACAAGGCCGCAAAATGTCCAAATCCCTCGGCAACGTGATTGCCCCGCAGGATGTGAATGACAGCTTGGGTGCAGATGTGCTGCGCCTGTGGGTGGTAAACTCCGATACCAATGATGATTTGCGCATTGGCAAGGAAATTCTCAAACAGCAGGGCGAACTTTACCGCCGCCTGCGCAACACGTTGCGTTGGCTGCTGGGTGCGCTGGATGGCTACACAGAAGCAGAAGCCGTGCCTTATGCTGAACTACCAGAGCTGGAACGCTGGGTGCTGCATCGCCTAACAGAACTGGGCGGCCTGATTGCGCGCGCGGTGGAAACGCATGAATGGGTGGGTGTGTATCCGGCCCTGCATGGGTTCTGCACCACGGATCTGTCTGCTTTCTACTTTGATATCCGTAAGGATGCGCTGTATTGCGATGCGCCTTCCGACCCCACACGCCGCGCAGCCCGCACAGTGCTGGATATCCTGCACCGGTGCTTAACAACATGGTTGGCCCCCGTGCTGGTGTTTACGGCGGAAGAAGCATGGACATCCCGCTTTGGGCCAGACCAGAGCGTGCATGAACAGGTATTTCCTGAACTACCAGCAGAATGGAATGACCCGGCATTGGATGAACGCTGGGCGCGTATCCGTTCCGTGCGGCGTATCATTACCACGGAAATTGAAGGCGCCCGGCGCGAAGGCACCATTGGATCTTCCCTTCAGGCGCAGGTTGAACTGACGTTTTCTGAGGAAGAAGCTGCACTGTTTGCTGGTGTAAACTGGAGCGAACTGGCCATTGTCTCCCACGTGGATGTGGTGGTGGACCCCACGTCTTCCTCCATTTACGTGGAAGGGGATGAAGGCGGCACGCTGCATGGTGCCCCGGTTGTGCAAGTTGCGGACGGTGAAAAATGCGTGCGCTGCTGGAAGGTTCTGCCAGAAACTGGCACGCGGGATGATTACGCAGGCCTGTGCCTGCGCTGCGCCGATGTGGTGGAAGAACAGGGCGGCCCACGCACAGGGCAGGAGGGCGCGTGAGTTCTCGCCCCTTCATGCTGCGTCCGGCAGGTCTTGGCCTGCTGATGCTGATGCTTACTCTTTCAGCAGATCAACTGAGTAAATACTGGATTCTGTACGGGCTGGATCTGCCCGCACGGGGTTCTGTTAAAGTGCTGCCGTTCCTTAACTTCACTATGGTATGGAATCACGCCGTTACTTTTGGCATGTTTGGCGGCCTTGGCGGGGCAGGGCGGATTGTATTTTCCGCCATTGCGCTGGCCGTGGCCTGCTGCCTGCTGGTATGGATTTTTCGCACCCACAGCAAACTAACCGCTGCATGCGTTGGGGCCATTACAGGCGGGGCCATTGGCAACGTTATGGACCGTGTGCGCTATGGGGCCGTGGTGGATTTTCTGCATGCCCACGCTTTTGGGTGGTCATGGTATGTATTCAACGTGGCAGATTCCGCTATAGTATGCGCCGTATGTATGCTGCTGGTGCAGAATTTTCTGGCAGGCGGGCAGCAACAAGACAACGTAAAAACCGGGTAACCCCCAAAGGGCTGGGTGTTTTTTCAGGATGAGTGGAAGGCAGACGATGGCGCGCCGTGTTTCGACACTGATTTCTCCGCTGCTGCTTCTTGGCGGCTGCTTTTTGCTAAGTGGCTGCTCAGGAAACGAAGCCGCCCGTGCTTTCGGGCTGGAACGCAGCCTGCCGGATGAATACACGGTTACAACCCGTGCTCCGCTTTCCATGCCGCCATCAGATGAGCTGGTAAAGCCCACAAAGGGTGATGATCGCAGGCAGGATGAAAGTGAACGCCTGCAGGCGCTGGAAACACTTTCCCCCGATGTGGCGCTGCGCGGCACAAATGGTGATACCAGTGAAGGCCAGACCATTTTGGTGAATGAAGCCACAGAGGCATCGGATGCGCCAGACCGGGGAGAACTGGGTGAAGCCGGTTCGGGCTTTGTGCAGGAACTGATGTTCTGGAAAGGCGGCAAGGCTGGGGGCGTCGTGGATGCGGATGGAGAAAACCGCCGCCTGAAAACCAATGCGGCCTTGGGCAATTCACCCACCAAAGGCGTTACACCTACACAGCACCCCAAAGGCTCCGGTCTGTTCTGATCGGAAAGGTCTGACGCATGTCCGGCCTGTTTGCTGAACCCGGTATGGATACAAACCAGCCCGAAACATTGCCCCATGTGCGGCGGCTGCCAGAGGTTATTGTCAACCGCATTGCTGCGGGTGAGGTCATAGAACGCCCCGCCGCAGCAGTGAAGGAGCTGGTTGAAAACGCGATAGATGCAGGTGCCCGCAGGCTGGAGGTTTCTCTCGCAGGCGGGGGTGTGGACCGCATTATCGTTACAGATGATGGTGTGGGCATGTCCGCCGATGATCTGGCTTTGGCGGTAGATCGGCACTGCACATCCAAACTGCGTGATGAAACATTGGTGCATATCAGCACGCTCGGTTTTCGGGGGGAGGCTTTGCCCTCCATCGGGGCGGCGGCGCGGCTGTGCATAACTTCCCGCCCAAAGGGAGAAAGCGGCGCGTGGCGGATTAGGGTAGAAGGCGGCAAGGTTTCCCCCGTTGAACCCGCAGCCGGAGCACCGGGTACCAGCGTGGTGGTGGAAGACCTGTTTTTTGCCACGCCTGCCCGCCGCAAATTTCTGAAAAGCGCGCGCGTAGAAGGCCGACACGCTGAAAACGTGGTGCGGCGTCTGGCCTTGGCTGTACCGCAAACGGCCTTTCGCTTTGTGCTGGATGAGCGCGTGCTATTTGATCTGCCCGCGCAGGATATGGCTGCCCGCTCTGCTGCCTTGTTGGATGCCAGCGAGGCCGATGGTTTTCTGGAAATTTCTGGGGAACGCGATGGCATGACCCTAAGCGGGTTTATCTGCCCGCCATCAGTGCATCGTTCCACGGCTAATGGGCAGTTCATGCTGGTGAATGGCCGCCCTGTGGTGGACCCAGTGCTTAAAACCGCCGTGCGCGTGGCCTATAGGCGTGTGATCGAACCCGGCAGGCACCCCGTGGTGGCAATTATGCTTACGGTGCCGCCCGATCGGGTGGATGTAAACGTGCACCCTGCTAAAACAGAATTGCGCTTTGCGGATGAAGCAGGCGTGCGCTCCTTGGTTATTGGCACCATTCAGCGTGCGTTAGAGCATGGGGCTGGCAGTGTGGGCATGCGGCCTGTGCTTTCTTCCGCACCACGGCAAGCCCGTATTTGGTATCCGCCAGAAAAAGGGGCTGCGCCGCCTATGCCTGCTCCCGCGTTTCATACCCCAACGCCAGAAGGTGTGCGTTTTGCAGAAGGCCGGTTGCAGTTTGGTGATGCCCCGGCCGCCAGAACTTTACCGCCTGTTGCCATGCCTTCTCCCAGCGCTGGGTGGGATGCCTCAGCAGTCAACACGCCAACAACCGGGCAAGCTGCATCATCATATGTGATGGATGGGGCCTCTGGGCCATCAGTAGCAGCAGATCACCCCTTGGGTGCGGCAATTGCGCAGGTGTTGGACACATATATTCTGGCCGTAGCGGCAGATGGCAGTTTGGTGCTGGTGGATCAGCACGCAGCGCATGAGCGGCTAACGCATGAGCGTTTGCGGGCGCAGTTTTTAAGCGGGCATGTGCAGGCGCAGCGTTTGTTGGTGCCCGATGTGGTGGATCTACCCCGCGTGCAAGTGGAACTGCTGTTGGCACGCCAGCCCACGCTGGAAAAACTGGGTGTGGAAATTGAAGCCTTTGGCGGCGACTCCGTTTTGGTAAGAGCCTTGCCCGCCATGCTGCGCAGTAGCGATGCCGTAAACCTGCTGCGTGATCTGGCAGATGAGTTGGAAGCGGATGAAAACGGTGCGCCAGATGAAATGGCAGCGCTTGATGGGCGGTTAGATGCCGTTATTGCCCGCATGGCCTGCCACGGTAGTATTCGGGCCGGGCGCAGGCTGAGCGTGGAGGAAATGAACGCGCTGCTCCGCCAGATGGAAGAAACACCCCGTGCAGGCACATGCTCACACGGGCGGCCCACGTGGTTGAAGCTGAGCAAGGCTGATCTCGAAAAGTTGTTTGGCCGCCGTTAAGAATATGGCTGTTCTGCGTGGTGTGATCGGCTGAACGTGAACGCCCACCTGCTGGTGTCAGCCCGCAAAAAAGAGCAGGTTTGCAGCATCTTCATGTAACCTGAATGGTGGTGATGCCGTGCAGCCCATCCTGCTTTCGCTCATAACCTATCTTCCTCTTGTTGCGGCGTTGGTGGCATTTTTTGCCCCCGGCAGGCCAGAGCAGCAAGATAGTACAGCCCGGTGGGTTGGGCTGTGGAGCAGCCTGATCACCCTTGGCCTTAGCGTGCTAATGTGGCTGGAGTTTGATCCCACTCAGCCCGGTCTGCAATTTGAAACACGCCTGCGCTGGATGGGGGATTACGGTATTTCCTACCATACGGGGGTGGATGGCATCAGCTTGGTGTTTATTCTGCTAACAGCGTTTTTAACCCCATTGGCGTTAGGGGCAGGCTGGCGTAGCGTGCAAACACAGGGGCGGCAGTTTGTAGCTGCCATGCTGGCGTTGGAAACAGCCTTGTTCGGCCTGTTTTCTGCCCAGGATATGCTACTGTTTTACGTGTTTTACGAAGCAACGCTTATCCCCGGTAGCCTGATGATTGGCGTTTGGGGTGGGCCAAAGCGCGTTTGGGCCTCGCTTCAGTTCTTTCTGTTTACGTTTGGTGGCTCGCTGTTCATGCTGGTGGGGCTTATCACCATGTGGCTGCAAACAGGCACCACGGATATTCCAGCCCTCATGCACGCAGGTTTTTCCCAGCCCTTGCAGGGGTGGTTGCTGCTGGCTTTCCTGCTGGCTTTTGGTGTCAAACTGCCGCTGTTTCCGCTGCACGCGTGGCTGCCAGATGCGTATTCCGAGGCCCCAACGCCAGCTTCGGCCATGCTATCTGGCGTGCTTTCCAAAACCGGCGCTTATGGGCTGTTACGCTTTGGGGTGCTGATGTTCCCCGATGCAGTGCGTCTGTTTGCGCCTTATGTGCTGGCTCTTGGTGTTGTGGCTATTATTTACGCAGCCTTTGTGGCCTTTGCCCAAACAGACATGAAGCGCGTGATTGCGTATTCCTCCTTTTCCCACATGGGTATGATTGCCGTGGGGCTGTTTACGCTCACGGCAGAAGGTATTGATGGCGCAATCTTTCAGATGCTCTCTCATGGGGTGGTGATCGCAGCGCTCTTCTTCTGCGTGGCAGCGGTGGCATGGCGGGCAGAAACCCAGCAGATTGATGCACTGGGCGGTGTTGCGCGCCAGATGCCGGTGCTGGCGCTGTTGGCCATGTTGTTTACAATGGCCAATGTAGGGCTGCCGGGCACGGGGTCCTTTGTTGGGGAATTGTTGGTGCTTATGGGCGCTGTGCATGTTTCCTTCTGGGTGGCGTTGCTGGCAGGTAGCACCATGATTATGGGCGCGGTTTACATGCTCTCACTGTATCGGCGGGTGCTGTTTGGCGGCGTAAAAGGCACGGTAAGCCTTCTGCGAGATCTAACCGCCGCAGAAATTGCCGTGCTGGCCCCATTGGCTATCGTAACATTGTGGATGGGTGTGCATCCGGGCAGCTTTACCCGGTTGTTTGACCCCGTGATCATGCAGGCCATTCACGGTAGCGCTGCCAATGTGGCTTCAGCCACTGGCCATACTGTTTTTCATGTGGCCGCCCGCTAATAGGGCTTAAAACACGCTCAGGTTTCTAGTTGGGCAGTTCTGGCACATCTCGTGCTGGAACTGCCTTTTGTTTGGGTTTGCTGGGGCTAAGAATAATGCCAGCCGAGGCTGCAACCACGCACAAAATTCCGCAAAGCTGAAGTAGAGAGGGCGTTTCGTGCAGGATGACCGCTCCCGCCACGGTTGCGCATACAGGTTCCAGACTGCTGAGAATGCCGATATCGCGGGCATTCAAGTTCTGCATGGCCAGCATTTCCAGAGAATAGGGTAGGGCCGAAGAACAGAACGCTACCAAAACGCCCAGCCCCAACATGGCAGGGGCTGAAAAGCCGATAATCAGCGCAGGCACAAAGCAGGGCAAAAAGACAACGCAGGCACCGCATGCCATGCCCAGTGCGCAGGCATGTGCCCCCGGTACCTTACCAGCCACACGCTGCCCAAACAGAATGTAAAGCGCCCAGCACAGCGCAGCCATGAGGGCAAAACCCACACCTGCAAAATCGGTTTTGGTGGATGCAGATGGATTGAGCACAAGTGCCAGCCCCAACACGGTAAGCAGAATCCAGCCAATATCAGACAGCTTGCGAGAGCCCACAAAAGCCACAACAAGTGGGCCAATAAATTCCAATGTAACAGTTGTGCCTAGTGGAATGTGTTGGAGCGCCAGATAGAAGCAGAGGTTCATGCCTGTCATGGCCAACCCGTAAGGGATGACCAGCCGCAGAACATGGACGGACAGAAACCTCCAGCTTCTAAAAAACGGCACCAGCATAAATGCTGCCAGGCAGACGCGCAGGCCCACAACGCCAGATGTGCCAAATACCGGAAAAATGGATTTGGCGAGGGAAGAGCCAAACTGAATGCACACCATGCTGGTTAACAATTGGGATAAAGCCAGCAGGCGTGTGCGAAGGGGCAGAGAGGCAGAAGAAGGGGCTTCTGTCATGCACGCCCATGTGGCAGATGTGCAAGCCCCAAGCCATACGGCCCGCCTACCACGTAGGAGAGCGGGTTAAACATCTAGCAGATCATCCACTGTGCTTGCGTGTTCCTGAATAAAGGCAAAGCGCAGTTCTGGCTTACGGCCCATCAGGCTTTCCACCCGCTGGCGTGTTGCCAGCCTGTCTTCCTGCGGGGTGATCACGCGCAGCAGCGTGCGGCGTTTGGGGTCCATTGTTGTTTGTTTTAGATCCCCCGGCGGCATTTCCCCCAGCCCTTTAAAGCGGGACACATCTATTTTGCCACGCGCCTTGAACTCGGTTTTCATTTTGCGGTCACGGTCTGCATCATCCATGGCGTAAACCGATTTCGCGCCTTGTGTCAGGCGGTAGAGCGGGGGCTGGGCCAGATACAGGTGCCCGTTGCGGATAAGCTCTGGCAGCTCACGGTAAAAGAATGTCATGAGCAGCGAGGCAATGTGCGCGCCATCCACGTCTGCATCGGTCATGATAATCACGCGGCCAT
Source organism: Acetobacter sp. JWB (assembly GCF_003323795.1). Lineage (NCBI taxonomy): Bacteria > Pseudomonadati > Pseudomonadota > Alphaproteobacteria > Acetobacterales > Acetobacteraceae > Acetobacter > Acetobacter sp. JWB. Next base: position 812,223 of record NZ_CP030871.1, read on the forward strand.
AGCGCAGTTTGGAAAGATCGAATCTATCGCCCGATCCACAGCCTAATGCTTCAATCAGATCGCGCAGTTCCTGATTCCCGCGCAATTTTTCTGCCGTGGCGCTGGCAACGTTTAGAATTTTACCGCGCAAGGGCAAAACGGCCTGTGTTTCACGGTTACGGGCCTGTTTGGCAGAACCACCAGCCGAGTCGCCCTCCACCAGAAAGATTTCTGTATCCGGGGCAAACTCCTTGGTGCAATCCGTCAGCTTGCCGGGCAGGCGCAGGCGGCGCGTTGCACTTTTGCGCGGTGTTTCTTTTTGCTCCTTACGGCGTAGGCGTTCCTCTGCCCGTTCTATGGCAAAGCCCAGCAGCGTATCGGCCTGTGGCGGGTTTTGCGCCAGCCAGTGGTCAAACCTGTCTCGCAAAGCCGTTTCCACCAACTTGCTGGCGGTGGATGAGGTGAGTTTTTCCTTGGTCTGGCCCTGAAACTGCGGATCACGAATAAACACGGAAAGCCGGCCTGCGCTCATGCCCAGCACATCTTCTGCCGTAATGGCGGAGGCTTTTTTGATGGAGCGTTGGTCTCCCCACGCGCGCAGGCCTTTTACCAGCGCGTTGCGGAAGCCGGTTTCATGTGTGCCGCCTTGCGGGGTGGGGATGGTGTTACAGTAAGACACCAGAGAAGCCGAGCCGTTTTCTAAAAACGCCACGGCCCATTCCACCTTGCCGTTATCTGTGCCGTCTGCTGCTGGCGGCAGAGGTGCCTCGCCAGCCCACAGAGGGGTAAGGAGTGGGGCCTTGGGGCCAAGCTCATCCGTAAGGCTGTCTGCCAACCCACCGGGGAAGTGTAGGGTGGCTTCTGCGGGTGTTTCATCTCCTGTCTTGATCAGCGCAGGATCGCACGACCAGCGGATAGTGACACCACGGAACAGAAACGCCTTGGAGCGGCAGAGCCGGTAAAGGCGGGCAGGCACAAATACATGTGTGCCAAAAATTTCAGGATCAGGTTGAAAGCTGATTTGCGTGCCGCGTCGGTTAGGCGCTGCGCCTACTTTTTCCAGCTTTGTTACGGGTTTACCGCGTTCGTACACCTGTTTCCATACGGTGCGATCACGCGCAATTTCCACTTCCATGCGGGTGGAAAGCGCATTCACCACGGAAGAACCAACCCCGTGCAAACCGCCAGATGTAGCGTAAGCCTTGCCAGAAAACTTACCCCCGGCATGCAGGGTTGTAAGAATAACTTCCAGCGCAGAACGATCTGGAAAGCGCGGGTGCGGGTCTACCGGAATACCGCGCCCGTTATCCCGAATGGTCAGGCGGTTTTCTGTATCCAGCCGCACATCAATGGTGTTGGCATGGCCCGCCACGGCTTCATCCATGGCGTTATCAAGAATTTCCGCTGCCAGATGGTGCAGCGCACTTTCATCCGTACCGCCAATATACATGCCGGGGCGGCGGCGTACGGGTTCCAGCCCCTCCAGAACCTCAATGGCGCTGGCATCATAGGCCTGTGCAGAGTCTGCCTGCGTTCCCGGCTTGGCATCGCGGGATTTGCCGGTGGAGGATTTGCGGGCTGGCGGGGTATTGGAAAACAGATCGCTCATGCGAGAAATCTGTCCCGCGTTGGCGCTGATTCGTCAAGCGTAGTGGTGAGGGGGCGGCAAGCTTTTAACAGCTTCCTAGCCAAAGCCCCCTTACCAGCGGGCTTTTTATGCGCGGCGTGTGGTACGGCGGCGCGTTGTGGTGTGCGTAGAACGGGAAGCAGAAGGCGCTGCGCATGTTTCAAAGGAAGCAGGCTGCGTGACGTCCTTGGCATCGGAGTAGCTGGAAAGATCTTCCCCGCTTTCCAGTGCATTCACTTCATCAAACATGGCAAGGCGCTGCTGGCAGAAAATGGTGCCAGACTGCAGGCCACGTTCAGACTGCACGTTGGCCAACTGCGTGATGTAATCATCATGCTCCTGCTGGGCACGGCGGCCATAGGTGGTGCGGAAGTAGCCGTTCAGGCGTTCTTCTTCCCGCAGGAGGGTGGTGCGAAACTTGGCCACGAATGCGTTGTAGCGATCCTGCGCACCGCAAGACAGTGCGGTAACCATTAGTTCGCTTTTTAGGCCCTGCACGTTAAAGGCTTCGTGCGCAGGGGAGTGGCCACATTCGCTGGCGGCAAAGGAAGCCGAGCTGTGCAGAACGCCCGCGGCAAGAACCCCCGCGGCAAGGAAACGGGAAAAGGACATAGTACCTCCGACAGATGCTGGAAAGGGAATACCGCATTCACGCAAGAAAGAAACTGGTATTTTTTCATACCCTCTGCCTGCTTTGGTGGTTGCGGATAAACCAGCATGTTATTTTGGCGTAAAAGTTGGAAAAATAGGCCGCTCTGTTTAGCAGAATATTTGCGGTTAAAAGATGTTTTCGCGCAGTTGTGTGGATGTTGATACGCCACAAGCTGCCAACGTGTGCTGTATGCCTCTTCCTTCCTGCTGCGGGATGTTTTAAAGGCAAATGCGAATCATGCTTTGTGGGTAGGGGCAGATGCCCGGTTTGGGCCTCTTTCCATTCAGCCCCGAAGCGTGCAGAAGAGATTGCAAGTTTAATTGATACAACAGAAGCGGAGCTGTCGAGTGCGCTTACGAGGAATTGCCGGTTTGGCGCTAACTGGTGGGATGCTTGCCGGCTGTGCAACAACGGGCGGCCCTATTCATATCGGGTCCCCCAATCCCTTTGGGTACCTTAAAAAGTCTGCCGTGTGCAGCACAACGCCTATCAAGAAAGAGGCTGATGGCTCACTTTCCACCACCATGACCGTGCGGTCTGATGATGGTCTGTGTGAAGTGCTGGTAGATCAGCCCGGTGGCAAGGCGTATGCATCCTTTGGGGTTTCTCCTGCGCCAGAGCACGGCAAGGCGTTCCTGTACACGCTGGATAGCGATACGCATGTTACCTACACCCCCACACTGGGCTATGCTGGGCAGGATAAGTTTACGGTTATCCTTATTCCCGGCCCCGGTCAGCAGCGTACACGCCTGACAGTGACGGCGCAGGTAGATGCAACGGGTGTGGTTATTCCGCACGCGGCTGTAACGGCACCTGCCGCAGAAGCTCCTAAAAAGAAAGCAGTGGTGCGTAAGGCTGTTACGCGTAAGCGTTAATTTGGCCTGCTACCCAGTTTTTGGGTGATAGAATTAAAAAAAACGGTGTTCCAGAAATGGAGCACCGTTTTTTTTATGCTCTGATGTGCCGGGCAAAACCCGGCAGCAAGATGGGCAAGATGGGCAAGATAAAAACTAAATGGAAAATGTAATAGGCTCAGCCAATGGGCGCTTCAGCCCTGCGGATTCTGCCTGTTTAACCAGATCATCCAGTGTGGTTTTGCCCATCTGCGTGATGAGCTTCTGATCAAATTTATCCCAGCACGGGGCCAGAACTTTCTGGAAAAGCGCACCCTGCGGGCCATCATTGGCATCGGTATCTGTGTTCAGTACGGCTTCAATAATATCCACCAAGGCAATATCGCGCCGGGGGCGGCCAAGCCGATAGCCCCCACGTGGGCCACGAATGCTTTCCAGCAAACCAGAACGAGAAAGAGCCTGAAGCAGTGGTTCTATGCCACGCCGCGCCAGTTCGGAGCGTTCTGCAATATCAGCAGCACTTACCGTGCCGGAACGCCCAGCGTGAAACGCAACATCCAGCATAATAAGAACGGCGGTCATGGCTCTATCACGACGGAGGATCATGCAAAACAGTCCCTGTCTTGGTTGGGGTATGGTTGATGATGTTTTATTTCCAGATCTTATGTTCAGTATAGCAGCACAGATATGGTTTATCTACGCTATAAATTCGTATTATATGGGTCTGAGAATTGTAAAACAGACATGGGAGAAATTCTAATGGCAGCATCAACGCAGGAAAAAGCGGATTACGGCTTTGCTGCACCCAGAGGGCGGGTTTACGAGTCTGTCCTTAATTTGGTGGGGGGCACGCCGCTTGTTGCGTTGCCACGGTTGACACAGGAAGATGAGCTGAAAGCCCGCGTACTGCTGAAGCTGGAGTTTTTTAACCCGCTTAGTTCTGTAAAAGACAGGATCGGCACTGCCATGGTGCTGGATGCTGAACGCAAGGGCCTGATTACACCGGGCCGTACTTTGCTGGTTGAACCCACTTCGGGCAATACGGGCATTTCTCTGGCGTTTGTAGCTGCTGCACGGGGCTATAGGCTGATTGTAACCATGCCAGAAGGGGCCTCTATTGAGCGGCGGCGTATGCTGCGCCTGATGGATGCGCAGGTAGAGCTTACGCCCGCACGTTTGGGGATGGCCGGGGCCATTGCCCGCGCAAACGAAATTCTGAACGAAACCCCAGATGCGTGGATGCCAGATCAGTTTGATAATCCGGCAAACCCCGCAGTACATGCCGCCACCACGGCAGAGGAAATCTGGGTAGATACCGCAGGCAAGGTGGATGTGGTTGTGGCCGGTGTTGGCACTGGCGGCACGGCCACCGGCATTGCAGAAGCCCTCAAACCCCGCTGCAATACGCTACAGGTTTTTGGTGTAGAACCGGCGGAAAGTGCGATTCTGAATGGTGATGAACCCGGTCCCCACGGTATTCAGGGTATTGGCCCCGGTTTTTGTCCCGCCACGCTGAATACAAAGCTGCTGGATGGTGTCATCACTGTTTCAGAGCGTGAGGCCATTGCGGCGGCGCGCCGTTGCGCCCGTTTGGATGGTATTCCGGTAGGTATTTCCTCTGGGGCATCTTTGCACGCAGCGTTACAACTGGCTGTGCAGGATGAATACAAAGGTAAAACCATTGTAGCCATTGCGCCTTCCTTTGCTGAACGCTACCTGTCCACCCCTCTGTTTACCGGCCTGTAAGGTCGGTTCTCTGCGGTCAGATTTGGCCCGGTAGCCACAAAAAAGCCCGTTCGGCCATATGGCCAACGGGCTTTTTTTGAAGCTGTAAAGCTGAAGCAGATTGTTTAGCGGAAAATAATTTCCACGCGCCGGTTTTGGGCTTCCTTGGTGTTGGGGCCTGTTGTGACCAGCGGATGTGTTTCACCATATCCATGAATATCAATGGTGGTGCCCGGTACGCCGTCACGCATCAGTTCGGCTTTCACCACTTCTGCGCGGCGGAGCGAGAGCCGCATATTATATTCTTCACCAGCTTTCTGGCCAGGGTGGGCGGAGGAGTTATCCGTATAGCCAGAAACCGTAATGCGGGTAAGCGCCACATGGGCGGCTGCCTGCGCTGCTACGCCAACAATGGAACGTGCCCGGTCTGTAAGATCGGATTTATCCCAATCAAAGAACACCAGATAGCTGCGGGCAGCCGCTGGGGCCGGTGCGGCCATAGTAGGTGCTGGCGGTGGTGGGGGTGGGGCCGGATTAAATTCATACCGCAGCCCCAGCATGAGGGTGTGGTTAAAATCGGTTTTGGTATCGTGATGCCCGCTAGAGAACTGATACGGGTGCGTCTGGTTGATGCTGTTGATAGTGCCGCCAATAGTGCCCCATGACGTTGCGCCATGAGATTGCGGGCCAAGCATTGTCCAGAACCGATATTCCGCTGTGGCAGATAGCCCAACAACCCACGGAATGGGGAAGGCGAGGCCAAAAATGCCCTGATAGGCAAAATTGCCAAACGTGCCGCCCATTTTTTCTGCAAGCTGGTTGCCCGGTGCGGTTACGGATGTGCGCATGGCGGTCCAGCCATAGCCAATACCGGCCCCAAAATACGGAAACAGCCACGGCTTGCCGACATCCAGATCAAACAGGGCATTGGCCATAACGCCATAAGTCTGGCGGCGGCCATCTGCACGGCTGTTGAAGGTGTTGGTAACAAACCGCTGGTAGCCCATGCTGCGGTAATCACCTTCAACTTCCACACGAAAGCCGTTGCCCAAGCCCCAACCGATGGAGCCAATACCCGCAGCACCAGTGCGCCAGCGGTCTCGCCCATCAGGAAACTGGGCGGACGTACGTACGCGCTGATCCTGGTTAAAGGTAGCACCACCTTCACCCGCGATATAAAGCCCCTGCACAGGCTGGGCTTTTGCGGTTACGGCAGCACACAACAGAAGCCCCGCGGCCAGCGGCGCAGAAAGCAGCGTTTGCGCAAGCAATTTCTGGCGCGGCTTCATGGTCTTCTCCCTGCTATGGCAGTAGTCGCGCGATACGTCCGGCATCGCATCTAATAGTACGAAGGCACACATGCTTGCCTTCTTTGCTGTAAAGTTGCCCAGTGTGCAACAGGTAGAACGGCCAGTTGACACAAACAGACGGGTTTTATGTGTAATAAATGCCGCAGGCGTGTGCGATAAGCCACAATTAAGCAAATTGTATCAGAGCAGTATTGCTTCAAACGAAGGGCTGAAGCTGTCCGATTCAATTTCCAGAACCCATAAGTCGGGGTCAAACTTAACCTGACGTTCTATAAACTTCTGAATCTGTTCCGCATCAACAGGCGTATTACCTGTTGCACGCAGCCATGCGGGTTCACCTTCTGGTGTACGGGTCTGGCTTAAAACCACGCCACAACCGTTGCGCGCCGCCAACACCACCAGAATGCCACCTGCATCTGGGTCTCCCTTGCGCAAAAGCATGGCGGAACGGCCATCTTGCCCGCTTTGGCGGAGTATGGCGCGGGCCATGATATCGGTTTTAAGGCGGGGTGGGGGGGCCATATATCCTGCTTTAAGGGGCTGCGGAAATCTGGGGGGCGGTTACGGCATCATCCGGAATGGCGTTGATGGCCGTTTTATACCACTGTGGATTCTCCAGCACGCTACGCGCCACGTTTACATCCCGGTCAGTTCCCAAAGCGGCGGGGCAGGTTTTGCGGATAGACATAATCTGGGAAACGGGAATCGGAAAGCGCGCATTGCGAGAAGCCGTAATGGCAGCCTGATTGGCCACTTGCCCTTCTGCTAGATCATGCAGATTTTTTTCTACATCAGCAGCGCCAAGGCTGGTGCAAACCTGTGGCATGACACCAAGGCCCTGCAATGGCCACCGCAACGGCGCTATAACGCGGCTCCATGTTACAAACAGCTCACCTTCATCAGGCAGTTGCGCCACGGTTTGCACAAGACCTTTGCCCAATGTGGCGCTGCCAATCACTACCGCGCGGCGATGGTCCGCCAAGGCTGCGGCCAGAATTTCTGCCGCACTTGCGGTGCGCCCATCTACTAAAATGGCAATGGGCAGGCCGTTTGTCATGTCTCCACCCTGCACGGCCCAGATGTGGTTTGCCTGAGAATCCCGCCCGCTGGTTACAGCGGCCACACCTCTATCAAGCAGCAGGGCTGCGGCGGTTACGGCCTGTTGCAGCACGCCGCCACGGTTGCCGCGCAAATCTATAATCAGGCCTTTTAAGTGCGTATCCTGCACGGCCTGATCCAGATACTGGCTCATTTCCTCTGCGGTATCGGAGGAAAAGGCCGTTACGCGCAGCACCACAATAGAGCCACTGGCAAAAGCAAATACGGTTTCGGGCGGGGTTTTGGCGCGGCGCAAGGTTACGGTGCGGGCGCGGCGCTGGCCGGGGGTGAGCAGGCGCAGCACAACGGGGGTATCTTCCTCTCCGCGCAGCCATTCCATAACCGTTTCGGGCGTTTTGCCTGCTGTTAAGCGGTTGTTGACGGAAAGCAGCCTGTCACCCGTATCTATGGCGGCTGTCCAGGCCGGGCCGTTGGCGTTTATGGCGGATACAACAAGGTAGCGGCCACTTTGCCCCAGGCTAACGCCAATATCTGCTTCTCCACCCACACGCGCAGCCCGATCTGATGTGGCGGAAGTGGGGCCAATATAGCGGGAATAGGGGTCTAGATGGTTAAACAGTTCATCAAAAAACGCCTGCACCAGTTCTTCGCGGCTGGTTGTGCGCACGGCAAGGGAATGGGCGCGGGCTGTATCCAGAAAATCCACGGCAATTTGTGCCCAATCATCTGCTGAACCATCTGTAGGGGCAGGGCGGGAGAGCAGGCTGGTTTGGCCAGAAAGAAGCTGGATATTGGCCCCGCGGGAATCGAAAGACAGGGAAGGATCAAGCGCAGAAAGGCTGGCCAGCCCCCAAAGTGTGAAATCCCGATAGCTATGAGCTTCCAGCGTGCGCGGCTGTAAAAACTGAAGGGCGGTGCTGATAACGGATTTAACCATCAGCATATCCGGCACAGGTGCTTTGTCTGGCGCCGCAGTAGCGGAAGCAGCGGGTTGTTGTTCTGCCGCAGGTGCTACGGATGCAGTAGCCTGTGTTGCAGAGGCCGAGCCCGGAGCACTGTCTGGCAGCGGTGTATCGGATTTGCTTTGGGCGTGCAGGGGGGCAGGCTGGCAAAAAAGCAACACAGCCAGCACCATGCCCGGCAAGGCACGCGGCAAACCACGCACAAACCAGATGGCGGTTTCAGTGCTCATATACGGCATCAGTCAGCATCAGCGTACCTCGTGCCGGGCAGGTACCCGCCAAGGTAACTGAAAGTACAGCCCCACTTTGCACGTGGGGGTGATGTGCCAAGGCATGGGTGTGCTGCGAGTCGTCATTCATCCCTGTGCGATCCGGAAAAGCTGACCATGCAAGGAAAGACGGAGTTCCGGTTTTCGTCAATCTCACCCGCAAGCCATGCCGTGTTGCTGTCATGACATGGGCGGACATTCTCTGGCCAATAAGCGGAGCAAGAAAGAGAGCAGCCAGCCGGTTCAGACTATCCTGCATGATGGTAGCTGCCCGGCGTTCTGTAAAGTTTAGTTGTGATGCCAAAGCCACATCTGGTGCTGGCAGGGGGACGTGAGGCAGCGCAGAGGAGTCGTTTATATGGGTTAAGGCGCGGTGTGCCAGCAGATCTGCATAGCGGCGGATGGGGCTGGTAAAATGCGTGTAGTGCTTGAGCCGCAGGCCATAATGTGATGCTGCGCAGGTGCTGTAGCGTGCCATAGGGCGCGGGCTATCGGGGCTGGGCTGCGCATGGGTACGGAAAAGTGCTGGCAGCGCCCGCGCGTGCAATTTTTCCGCTGCGATCTGATTAGCCAGAATCATGCACGCCGCCACCATATAATGTGCTTCCTGAGTGTTACGCGGCACAAAGGCACAGGGTTGCCAGCTGCTATCAAACTGCACGTTCCAACCTGTTTCTTCCCGTTCCATAACACCGCGTTGGAGGGCTGCGCGCCGAATGGCGGCCCCCGCATTGCGCAATGCGGGAAGTAGCGCAGGTGCTAACAGGGCCGCAGGGTGTTCGGGCGGCAAAGTGGGCTGATGTGCTTGTGTCTCAAAGACTTGCTGCACGGTCTCATATGTCAGCCGCGCTGCACTTTGCATGATCCCACGGCCAATATGAGCAGAAACTACATGCCCATCCGGGGTAATGTGGATATCAGCAAAGAGGCAAAGCCGATCCTGCCCCGGCAAAAGGGAACAAGCCTGCGCAGAAAGAGCCAGTGGCAGCATGGGCACCACTCTGTCTGGCAGATAAATGGAATTGCCACGTTCTTGCGCTTCCATATCCAGCACGGAGCCGGGCTTTACCCAATGCGCTACATCGGCAATGGCCACAATAAGATGAAAACCCTCAGCCGTTTGTTCGGCCCAGAGTGCATCATCAAAATCATGCGCTGAGGCATCATCAATGGTGATAAGCGGCAGGTGGCGTAAATCTGTGCGGCCAGAAGGCGCAGGTGCGCTCTGTAAGGCAGTGTTCTGGTGTGCGATCTGCCGGGCTTCGGCCTCGGCCTGTTCTGAAAATGTAGTGGGTGGATGATGGATAAGCAGGCTGAGGCGTGAGGGCATGCCTGCATCATTCGCCTTGCCCAAAACGCTGTGCACACGTCCCGCATAAGCGCCATGAGGCAGAGCATGCGGTGTCGCAAGCCCAATCTGTTGCGGTGCGAGAGGGAGGGAGTTTGTACTTTCTTCTGGGGTAAGCGGCAGGTTTAACCGCGCATCACATGGCAGCAACAAGGGTTCTGGCGTGTTGGCGGGGGTAACGGGCAGGTTGTTATCAAGCCGGGTCAGAAGCCGCAGGCCACGCGCTTCGCGCTTTTGAGTGCCCGTTGCCGGGCGCAGGCGGACCAGCACAATATCGCCGGGGAAAAGATACGGCGTATCCGGCGGCTTTATCAGCAATACAACAGGGCGGGAGAGTGCATCATCGGCCAAAAAGCCAGCCGCGTTGCCATCATTCCGAATATAGGAAACCCGCATACGGGCAACATCTGGCAGGCCGATGGAAGCCTTGAGCGTGCCGGCAGCAAGATCAAGCAGATCCCCCGCAACGGCCATATCGTGCAGCAAAGCGCGTATGCTGGCCTTTTGCCGCACGGGAAGCTGGAAGGTGCGCAGAATGTCCGTTAGCCCGGTGGCGGCTCCGGCGCGGCTTTTAAGAAAAGCCCGTAGCTCCTGCACAGATGGCAGGGCAGAAACATACGGGCTTGCCAACACGACAGATTACTCGGTCTCGGCTTTTTTCTTGCGCGTTGTGGTGGTGGCCTTCTTTTTAGCGGGTGCTTTTTTCTTGGGCGCCGCTTTTTCCGCACCGTCTTCATCAGCCTTGGCTGTGCTTTTGGTTGCGGTTTTCTTTTTGGCCGTTGTTTTGGTGGTGGCTTTCTTTTTGGCGCCAGCCTTGGCTTTTAGGGGTTTGCCCTTGTCTACCAACAGAGCCACGGCCTCATCCAGCGTTACGGCATCCATATCTGTGCCGCGCGGCAGGGTGGCTACTATCTGACCATGCTGCACATATGGGCCAAAGCGGCCCTTGCGCACCATAACCGGTTCACCATCCTTGGGGTGCACACCCAGATTGCGGATGGAGGCCAGCTTTTTGGCCAGTGCATCCACAGCGCGGTTCAGGCCGATGGTTAGAACGTCATCGTCCTTGTCCAGAGAGCCATATACCGCGCCCATTTTTACAAATGGACCAAAGCGCCCAAGCCCGGCCTGAATGGGCTCGCCCGTTTCGGGGTGAACGCCAACAAGGCGGGGCAGGGAAAGCAGGCCAAGGGCCTGATCCAGCGTAATGCTTTCCCCATTGATGTTTTTGGGCAGAGAAGCACGTTTGGGCTTGGCTTTTTTGTCTTCCGGGTTGGGTTCACCCTGCTGCACATACAGGCCCCACGGGCCTTGGCGCACGGTAATATCCTCACCTGTTTCCGGGTTCTGGCCCAAAAGGCGCATACCGTCCTTAAGGGCAGCATCATCACCTTCTTCGGCGCTATCTGCCGTTAAGCGGCGGGTGTACTGGCATTCTGGATAGTTGGAGCAACCAATAAATGCGCCATAACGACCGAGCTTCAGCCCAAGGCGGCCTGTGCCGCAGGAAGGGCAAACCCGCGGGTCTGATCCATCCGCCCGATCGGGGAAGAAGAATGGCCCCAAGTCCTTATCGAGTGCGTTGAGCACATCGGTAATGGTGAGTTCCTTGGTGCCGGATACGGCTTTGGAAAAATCGTTCCAGAACGCTGCCAGAACCTGCTTCCACTGTGCGCGGCCACCGGAGATATCATCCAGCAGTTCTTCAAGGCTGGCGGTAAAGCCCGTATCCACATATCGCTCAAAGAACGAGACAAGGAAGGCCGTAACCAGACGCCCGCGCGCTTCGGGAATAAAGCGGCGGTTTTCAAGCCGCACATAGCTGCGATCCTGCAATACGGTCAGGATGGAAGCATAGGTAGAGGGGCGACCAATACCCAGCTCTTCCATCTTTTTGACCAGCGATGCTTCGGAATAACGCGGCGGCGGCTGGGTGAAGTGCTGCTCGGCATCCACTTTTTCGCGCTTGAGCGGGTCTTTTTCCTGCATGCTGGGCAGCATACGGGCATCATCATCCGCTGCTTTTTCCGTATCATCGCGCCCTTCACGGTAGAGCTTGAGAAAGCCCTCAAACGTGATGATGGAGCCATTGGCGCGCAGTACGGTCTGGCCGGAGGGGCCAGCAATATCTACCGCCACCTGATCCAGAGATGCGGATTCCATCTGGCTGGCAACTGCACGTTTCCATACCAGTTCGTACAACCGGCGCTGATCGTTGTTCAGGAACCGAGCAACGGAGTCGGGCGTACGGGAAACATCTGTGGGGCGCACGGCCTCATGCGCTTCCTGCGCGTTTTTCACCTTGGAAGTATAGATACGCGGCTTGGCGGGCACATATTCCGTGCCAATTTTCTGGCCGATATGCTGACGGATAGCATTAATGGCTTCCTGCGCCATCGTCACGCCATCGGTTCGCATATAGGTGATCAAACCTACAGTTTCACCGCCCAGATCCATGCCTTCATAAAGCTGCTGGGCGGTGCGCATGGTGGTTTGCGCGCTCATGCCCAACTTGCGGGAGGCTTCCTGCTGCAACGTAGAGGTGGTGAACGGTGGCTGCGGGTTGCGGCGAACCTTGCGGCGCTCAATAGATTTTACGGCAAGGTTTTCAGCTTCCACCGCTTTTTTGGCAGCTTCGGCCAGTTCGGCGTTGTGCAGATCAAACTGATCCAGCTTTTTGCCGTTTAGATGCGTTAGCCGTGCGGTAAAGGCGGCACCCGCAGGGGTAAGCAGCGATGCAATAACGCTCCAGTATTCCCGCGGCTTAAAAACCTCAATCTCGGCTTCGCGCTCACAAATCAGGCGGAGCGCCACAGATTGCACACGCCCCGCACTGCGAGAGCCGGGCAGTTTGCGCCACAACACGGGGGAAAGCGTAAAGCCCACCAGATAATCCAGCGCCCGGCGGGCCAGATAGGCTTCAATCAGCGGGAAATCCAGATCCCGCGGGTGCTCCATGGCGTACCGAATGGCGGATTTGGTAATTTCGTTAAACGTAACGCGCTGAACATCCACCCCTTTCAGGGCTTTGCGTTCTTCCAGCATAGCGCGCACATGCCACGAAATGGCTTCACCCTCGCGGTCAGGGTCAGTGGCCAGATACAGTCGGTGGGCGCCTTTAAGCGCCTTGGCAATGGCGGCAACCTGCTTCATGCCCCGTTCATCAGACTGCCACTTCATGGTGAAGTCTTCATCCGGCAGCACGGAGCCATCCTTGGGTGGCAGATCGCGCACATGCCCGAAGGAGGCCAGCACCGTGTAGCCATCACCCAGATATTTGTTGATCGTTTTTGCCTTTGCGGGCGATTCGACCACAACAACGTCAGTCATACTCTCTCCGACCTGCCTGCAAGCAGCACTTACCCTGCCGTTTCTGCCTGATTATCCGCCAGACCGACCATGCCCCCAGAATAAGTGGAGACGCAGCCAGAAAGCTCAAGTTCCGTGAGCGCGACAAGCACGGCAGAAGCCGAGAACTGGCAGCGCCTTATCAGATCGTCAACCGCTATGGGCGTAAAGGAGAGGAGCGAAAGCAGGTTTTCGCGCACATCTTGTGCGGTGGAAGGCGCTGAAAAATGCGGTTTTAAGGCAATTGGCTCTTTTTCATCCACATTTTGGGGAGAAGTAAAAAATGCAGGTTCCGGAGGGTCTGAAACAAAAGGCAGGCCAGTTTGCGCAGCAGATGCAGATTTTTTCTGGCGTGGTGCGGTAACGCTGGAAAGGGGGTGCGTAGAGCCAGTAGGTTGAGGAACAACAGGCGGCAAATGCGGCAAAATATCTGCCACGCTTTCTGTTAAAACAGCGCCATTACGCAAAAGATTGTTACTGCCCCTGCAACGCGGGTCTAGCGGTGATCCGGGAACGGCAAATAACTCTCGCCCATAATCTACTACCATGCGGGCGGTAATGAGTGTGCCAGAATGGGGTGCTGCTTCCACCACCACGCAGCCAAGGCCCAAGCCTGCAATAAGCCGGTTACGGCGCGGGAAGTGGCGCGCCAAAGGGGCCGTGCCTAGTGGGGCTTCGGTTACCACTGCGCCTTTTTGGGCAATTTCTGCCTGAAGGCTGGCATTTTCTGGTGGGTAGGGGCAATCCAGCCCACCGGCAATGGCGGCTACGGTGCAGCCCAGCCGATGGAGCGCCCCTTTATGGGCGGCTTTATCAATGCCGCGCGCCAAGCCGGAAATAACGCTTAGCTCGGCTTCTACCAGTTCTGTTGCAAGGCTTTCTGCCAGCCGCATACCCTGTGCAGAGGCATTGCGTGCCCCCACAATGCTGACTCCTGCACGGCTAAGGCATGCAACATCGCCCAGAACACTTAGCACAGGCGGCGCATCCGGAATCTGGCGTAAAAAAGCAGGGTAATCTGTATCAAAAAGTGTGAGAAAACAGCCACCCATTTGCAAGGTGGCGTCTATCTCCCGCATCACCACATCCATAGGCGGCATAACCGGCTGGTTACGCCCCCGCACTGGCAGATAAGGCAGGGCTTCCAGCGCTGCTGCGGCAGAGCCGTATTTATCTACCAGTTTCCGCCATGTGCGTGGGCCAACCTGTTCAGTACGGGCCAGACGTAGGCAGGCGGGTAGAGATGTCATATGCGAAAAATCAGACAGCCAAGTTGCAGATCACGGCTTTTTCTCACCAATCCGCGGCTCTTTCCCGCTAAAAATGCGGACAATGTTTTCATGATGCCGCGCAATCACCAACACGCTGATCAGCACAGCAGCCAATGGCTTGGGGGAAGCATGAAAGGAAAAACCATAAAGTGCGAGCACCACCAGCGGCATGATGATGAAGGCCGCTAAGGCACCAGCAGAGGAAATGCGTGTCAGCTTGGCAACACCCAGCCATGTGGCGCAGCCAGCCAGCCCGGTAAGCGGAGAAAGGGCCAGCATGGCGCCCAGCCCGGTTGCAACGCCTTTGCCGCCTTTGAACCCCAGAAAAATCGGGTAGCAATGGCCCACCACAGCGGCCAGTGCAGCCACGGTTACGGTGTTGTCTGAAAAATCAGGCGGCGTCATAATCCAGGCAATGGCGACTGCCAAAAAACCTTTGGCAGCATCCAGCAGCAGCGTTGCGGCTGCCAGATCCTTCCGGCCCGTGCGCAAGACATTGGTGGCCCCGATATTGCCGGAACCAATTTTGCGCAAATCTCCCGCACCAGCCAGATTGGTAAGGAGCAGCCCAAAGGGCACGCTGCCCAGCGTGTAGCCCATGAACGCCATGGCCGCGATAAGCTTTAAGGCATAAGGGGGCAGGGAGTCCATTATGCCTGCCCTGCCTCATAAACCCGGCGGCCTGCTTTCCATGTGCCAAGCACACGGCCTTCCAGCGGGCGACCATCAAAGGGTGTGTTTTGCGCCCGGCCCGGCAGTTTGCCTGCTTCCACCAGCCAGCTTTGTTCGGGGTCGAACAAGCACAGATCAGCCGCAGCGCCAACGGCCAGCGTGCCGCATTCTGCACCCAGCAACTGTGCCGGGCGATGGGTTAGCAAAGAAAGAGCCTGAGGCAGTGTGAGCGTGCCATCATGCACCCGTGCCAGCGTAACACCCAGAAGCGTTACCAAACCTGTGCCGCCGGTTGCGGCCTGCGCAAAGGGCAGGCGCTTGTCATCTGCATCACGCGGGAGGTGGTCTGAACCAATGGCGTCTATCGTGCCATCTGCCAGCGCGGCGCAAATGGCCAGCCGGTCTTCCTCGCTCCGCAATGGGGGAGAGAACTTGGCGTAGGTGCGGAAATCACCAATCGTGTTTTCGTTCAGGTCAAAATACGGGGGCGCGGTATCACAGGTTACATTCAACCCGCGTTCCTTGGCTTGGCGGATAAGGGCCACACCTTCACCGGTGGAAACATGGGCAAAATGCAGCCGCCCGCCCGTAAGTTCAGCCAGCCGCATATCCCGTGCAATCATAATGGCTTCTGCCGCTGCGGGAATACCGGGTAACCCCAGCCGTGTGGCCAAAGCCCCAGCAGTGGCGCAGCCAGAGCCTGCCAGCGAAGGTTCTTCAGGGTGCTGTACAATCATGGCCCCAAAGCCACTGGCGTAGGAAAGGGCCAGCCGCATTAACCGCGCGGGGTCTAGCGCACGTGCGCCATCTGTAAAGGCCACGGCTCCGGCTTCGTGCAGCAGGCCAATTTCGGCCAGTTCCTTGCCTTCGCACCCTTTGGTAAGGGCACCGTAGGGCAGAATGGTGATGGCTCCGGTTTCTTCCCCACGGGTGCGCAGCATACGCACAAG
Source organism: Acetobacter sp. JWB (assembly GCF_003323795.1). Classification (NCBI taxonomy): domain Bacteria; kingdom Pseudomonadati; phylum Pseudomonadota; class Alphaproteobacteria; order Acetobacterales; family Acetobacteraceae; genus Acetobacter; species Acetobacter sp. JWB. Next base: position 828,249 of record NZ_CP030871.1, read on the forward strand.
GGCCGGGTTATCTATGGCTGGTTTGCAGGTGGGCAGCACGGCAAGGGTGGTAATACCCCCGGCAGAAGCGGCCCGCGCGGCGGAGGAAACGGTTTCACGGTATTCATACCCCGGTTCACCAATTTCTACGCGCATATCTACAAGGCCGGGGCACAGCACAGCGTTTTTGCCATCAATAACGGTGGCTTCTTCCGGTGCGCCTTCGGCTCCGGCTTTATCTGTGCCAACAATAACGCCATCACGCACCAGCAGGCGACCGGGTTGATCCAACCCGGAAGCGGGGTCTATCAGGCGGACGTTTTCAAATAAAAGGGTATTCATGCGGCGGGCCTGCTGCGGGTAAGGCGGTCCAGAACGGCCATGCGCACGGCAACGCCCATTTCAACCTGTTCCTGAATCACGCTCTGGTCAGAATCAGCGACAAGACTGTCTATTTCCACGCCGCGGTTCATGGGGCCGGGGTGCATTACCAGCGCATTCTTGCGGGCCAACTGCAACCGGCGCTGATCCAGCCCGAAAAAGCGGAAATACTCACGCGCGCTGGGGATAAGGCCAGAGGACATGCGTTCACGCTGCAAGCGCAGCATCATCACCACATCCACATCTTGCAGGCCTTCTTCCATGTTGTGGAAGATATCCACCCCGCGTTGCTTCATGGCGCCGGGTACCAGTGTGGGTGGCCCAACAAGCCGCACCGTGCTGCCCATGCCTGTAAGCAAGAAGATGTTGGAGCGCGCCACGCGGGAATGGGCTACATCCCCACAAATGGCTACCTTTAGCCCGCCTAGTGTGCCCAAGTGGCGGCGAATTGTGAGCGCATCCAGCAGGGCCTGTGTGGGGTGCTCGTGCATGCCGTCACCCGCGTTTACCACGCTGGCTTCCACCTTTTGCGCCAGCAGGGCCGGTGCGCCGGATTGAGCATGGCGCACCACCAGCAGGTCTGTCCGCATGGCGTTAAGCGTGGCGGCGGTGTCCAGCAGGGTTTCACCCTTGTTCACAGAGGATTGGGCAACGGACATATTGATAACGTCCGCCCCCAAACGCTTGCCCGCCAGCTCAAAAGATGTGCGGGTGCGCGTGCTGTCCTCAAAAAACAGGTTGATAAGGGTGCGCCCCCGCAGCACATCACGCGGCACCTTGCGGGAGCGGTTGAGCAGGGCATAGCTTTCGGCCAGATCCAGCAAAGGCTCAATCTGGTCGGGCGTCATGCCTTCCAGCCCGAGCAGATGCCGGGTGTGGCGGCCGGGAAAGCTAGCCATGCAGAACGGCTCCCAAACGGGCGAGGGTTTCATCCTTGCCCAGTGCTTGCAGGGTGGCATCAATGCCGGGGGATGTGTTGGAGCCTGTAACGGCGGCACGCACAGGCTGCGCTACTTTACCCAGCTTGAGTTCATGCTTTTCAGCAAAGTTGCGCAGGGTGGTATCAATGGCTTCTGGCGTAAAATCTGGCACGGCTGCCAAATCACGCGCCAGTTCACCCAGCATGGTGCGGGCTTCTGGCGTGAGCAGCTTTTGTGCTTTGTCATTGAATGCCAGCGGTACCTGACGGCCAAGGAAAGCCGCACTTTCTGCCAGTTCAACCAGCGTGCGTGCGCGTTCCTTCAACCCCGGCATCAGGGCAGCCACGCGGGCGCGGGTGGTTTCATCCACACTTACGCCGTCCATCTTTTTAAAGCGTTCCATCACATCGTTGGTCAGGCGTTCATCATCCGCCTGCCGCAGCCATACGGCGTTGATGTGCAGCAGCTTGGCATAATCCATGCGGGAAGGAGAGCGGCCCACGCCATCAATATCAAACAGCTTAATCTGCTCTTCTCGAGAGAGGATTTCTGCATCCCCATGCCCCCAGCCCAGACGCAACAGGTAGTTGCACAGGGCTTCGGGCAGGTAGCCCATTTCACGGAATTCCACCACAGACTGTGCGCCGTGGCGTTTAGAAAGTTTGGCGCCATCCGGGCCATGAATAAGCGGCAAATGCCCAAAGCGTGGCAGATCCCACCCCATGGCGCGGTAGATCATGGCTTGGCGGAAGGTGTTGGTTAAGTGGTCATCACCACGGATAACGTGGGTAATGGCCATATCGTGGTCATCCACCACAACGGCGTGCTGATAGGTGGGGGTGCCATCGGATCGCAGGATGATCATGTCATCCAGTTCGGCATTGGCAACGCGCACTTCACCCTGCACAAGGTCATGAATGGTGGCTTCCCCTTCACGCGGGGCTTTAATACGCACGGCAAAAGGTGCGCCAGCCGGAGCCTCGGAGGGGTCCCGATCCCGCCACATGCCGTTATAGCGTGGGGGCAGGCCTTTGGCCTTGGCATCCTCACGCATCTGGTGCAGCTCTTCCGGCGTGCAATAGCATTTATAGGCGAGGCCCTTTTCCAGCAGCTCAAGGGCAACTTCCCGGTGCCGCGCCTCACGCGAGGATTGGAAGACGGGTTCTTCATCCGGTTCAATCCCCATCCAGGCCAGACCGTCAAAAATAACGTCTACAGCCTGTTGGGTGGAACGCTCACGGTCGGTATCCTCAATACGCAGGAGGAACTCGCCGCCGTGATGACGGGCAAAGAGGAAATTGAACAGGGCTGCGCGGGCGTTGCCAATATGCAGCAGGCCTGTAGGACTCGGAGCGAAGCGTGTACGGATGGTGGTCATGGGGTGGTTCCATACCATGCGCAAGCGCAAGGAGCCATATGCCACGCTTGATGTTACACCTGCATTCTTTGCTTGTTCAGGAACAAAGGCGGCTGGTGTTGTGGGCACCGGTGGGCTTGGCGCTGGGTGCGGTGCTGTATTTTGGCCTGTTGCACACAGAACCCAACCTGTCGGTGGGGTTTGTGCTGCCGTGTGGTGTGGCTGTGCTGGCCAGTATTGCGGCATGGCGCAGGCGTTATTCGCTTTGGGGGCGTCTGCTCTGGGGCGGGTGCATAACTGTGGCTATTGGGTTTGCTGCGGCGTGGGGTGGTACGCACAGGCATACGCCTATGCCCGATTTACCCCGATTTGCTACAGAAATAGCGGGCACAGTGCAGGCTATTGCTCTGTTGCCGCCAGAAGATGGCATGGATGCCCCGTTCCAGCGCAGAGTAGATCTGGCGCAGGCCGTTTTTTACAATGCGTTGGATGATGGCATGCCGCCGCTGCGGCGCGTGCTTTCTGTGTATCTCCAACCCAATGATCCGGCTGCGCTGCGGGTAGGAGATCACCTTCGGGTTAAGGTTCTTTTGCAGCCCCCTCCATTTCCAGTGCTGCCCGGCGCGCGGGATAGACAGTTTGAGGCATGGTTTGCCAATCAGGCGGGAAGTGGCCGGGCTTTGGGGTTTGTGCAGCTTGTTGTGCTGGCACAAGGCCATAAGCTGCAATTGTGGTTTGAAAACCTGCGCGAACGCATAAATGCCCGCATCCATACCATTCTACCCGGCCCAGAAGGTAGCGTGGCTGCCACCGTGCTGGTGGGGGCTTCCGAAACTGTAGAAAAACAGTTGCGGGAAGATTTTGCAGCCTCTGGCTTGGCGCATCTTCTGGCTGTTGCAGGGCTGCATCTGGGTATTGTGATGGGCCTTGTTATGGCCGCTAGCCGTCTGCTTTTGGCGACTACGGAATACACAGCCTTGCGCTGGCCCTGTAAGGCATTGGCCGCCTTTTGCGCATGGGGTGTGGGGCTGGTTTATGTGCTGCTGACAGGGGCGCATCTGCCTGCTCAGCGCAGCCTGTTAATGGCCGCAGTTGCCGTGCTGGGCGTTGCGGCGGGGCGGCGTGTTGTTTCCATGCGCGGCTTGGCGGTGGCGGCCTGTGTGCTGGTGCTATGGATGCCGCAGGTGGTGATGGGTGTTGCGTTTCAGATGTCTATGGCGGCAGTGATGGCGCTGGTAGCAGGGTATGAGGTGTTGCAGCCAAAGCTTACGTGCTGGCGGGCCAGCACAACGGGGCTTGGGCACTGGCTGGCGTGGCATAGCGTTGTTTTGGCATTGACCAGCGTGCTGGTAGGATGTGCCACCTTGCCCGTGGCTATGGCGCATTTTGGCGTTATTCAGCCATTTTTTGTGGTGGCCAATATGGTGGCTGTGCCGCTGATGGCTGTGTGGATTATGCCGCTTGGCTTAATTGCCCTCGCGTTTATGCCCCTACACATGGATGTCCTGTTTTTATGGCTGATGGGTGTGGGTATCCGCCCCATTATATGGCTGGCGCATATGGTGGCGCATTGGCCTGCTGCGCGTGTGGTTGTGCCGCACATGCCGGGGTGGGGGCTTCTGGCCGTTATGTTGGGCCTGTGCTGGATATGTCTGTGGCGGCAGCGCTGGCGTTGGGCTGGGTGCGCTGGTTTGGTGCTGGGTATGGTAAGCCCGTGGCTTTTAGTGCAGCCAGATGTAATTATCAGCCCGGATGGTGGGTTGGTAGGGGTACGAGAGTCTGACAAAATATATGTCATGGGCCAATCCCGTGCAGCGCGGCCTGTTATGCAGGCATGGGGCCAATATTTTGCTCAACCCGTAGGCATATTTCCGCCGGAGGGAGAAACGCCCGATGGCGCCCTTACATGCGGGGCAGAAAACACGCCAGATACCTGCGTGGCGTTGCTGCATGGGCAGGATGTTGTAGTGCGCAGGCAGGATGCCTCGGATGGGCGTTTACTTCTGCCTATCGATATATGTACGGGTGCGGATGTGGTTATCAGCGTGGCACCCTTACGTGCTTCCTGCCTGAATGCGCCTATAAGGCTGGATCGGTTTTCAGCGTGGGAAAACGGGGCAGAAGCAATATTTTTGCATAAAAGCGGCAATGTGGTCAGAACAGACCGTGCATGGCGTGGGCAACGCCCTTGGGTGTTAAAGCCCGGCGGCCACGGTATGCCTGTTCTGCCACTAGCACCTTCAGAATAAGCAAAAGGGGCTTATTCTGGCGTATCTTCAAACGCTTCCATCACGCGGCTGGAATAAACAAGGGCGGCCCCTGCATTTAGCGCCACGGCCACGCCAAGGGCTTCGGCTATTTCTTCCTTGGTTGCACCAGCTTTTTTGGCGGCGGCGGAGTGCACGGCAATACAGCCATCGCACCGGGTGGTAACAGCTACGGCCAGTGCAATCAGTTCACGCGTTTTATCATCCAGATGCTTTTTTTCTGGTAGGGGTGTTTCCAGCGTTTGCAGCCCTTTAAGAGTATTGGGTGTTAGGGACGCCAGCGTTTTGACATTCTGTGCCATGTTTGCACGGTAAGCATTCCAGTCTGTCATGATCGCCTCTCTGAATTATGTGGTCTAAACCGATCACAACTGCATCAGATGTGGCGCTTTTTGTCACGACACGGTTAGGAGAGGCTTGTACGCTTGCGGAAAGTGCGGTGGAGCCGTTATCGGGCAGGATTATGACACAGACAGACATGAACGGGGCATCGGCCGCAATACGGCTGGGGCCATTGGCAGTTTACCAGCAGCGTATTGCGGCAGGGGAACTGAAGAGTGATCCAGACCAGCTGCGCGTTGTAACGCGGCTGAACACCTTGTGGCAGGAGCTTGCTTCCATGCCCGCCACGGCTGCGCCGCCTCCTGTGGAAGGGATAGAAGGCAGAGCCAAGGGGCTTTTGGCTGGGTTGGCCCGCAGGCTGCGCCCGCAGGCAGATACGTTTGCCACCCGTCCGGCGCGCCCGCGTGGGCTGTATATTGTGGGCCGTGTGGGGCGCGGCAAAACCATGGTGATGGATCTGTTTTACGCCTGCGCACCCGTGCAAAAAAAGGAACGCATCCACTTTTTGCGCTTCATGCAGGATGTGCACCGTGATCTGCATGATCTTAAAGCCGCCAACCCCAATATGGCAGATCCCATTCCGCCTTTGGCCAAAACCATCGCCAGCAAGGCGCAGCTTCTGTGCTTTGATGAGTTTCAGGTGAATGACATTGCCGACGCCATGATTTTGGGGCGGCTGTTTGAGGCCTTGTTTGCTAATGGGGTGGTTATTGTTGCCACCTCCAACACAGATCCTTCGCAGTTGTTCCAGAACCGCCCCGGCGCAGATGCGTTTAAGCCGTTTATTGCCATTATCCAGCGCGAACTGGATACGATTGAGCTGGATTCGCAGCGTGATTATCGCCGTGGGCGCGAGCAAGACCGTGAAACATGGCTTGTGCCTGCGGATTCTCAAGCCAAAAGCAGGCTGGACAGAATTTTTGCCCGCTATGCAGCAGATGAAAAGCCCGGCCCGGTGGACCTAAAATTTAGTGGGCGCGTGTTTGAGGTGGATATGGCGGCAGGCCCGGTGTGCCGGTTTGATTTCAACTCTTTGTGTGGCAAACCGCGTGGGCCGAATGATTATCTGGCGCTGGCCAAGCGTTTTCCGGTGGTGATTGTCGATAACATTCCGTGCATGGGGCAGGATGATGCCAACCTTGCCCGGCGCTTCATCACGCTCATAGATGCCTTGTATGACAACGGAAATCTGCTGTTTGCCTCGGCTGATGCCCAGCCCGACCAGTTGTTTACAGATGGGGATGGTGCAGATGCGTTTGCCCGTACGGCATCACGTCTCGCTGAGATGGGAAGTGAAAGCTGGCTGGAGCATGGGGCGCAGGCTGCGCAACAGGCTCATAGCCTCTCTAGAGCGTGACATCCCACGCCCTTGTTCCCGCCACATACGCGGTCTAGCTCTTTGATGCAGAACAAGCCGGAAGCGGGATGGCTTTCCGGCAAAAAGGACACAGGGGACGCTCCGCGCTATGGGGCGGAGTGAAGAAAAAATGGTCCGGTTTACGGTGGAGAACAACGCAATATCTGGCCAACGGTGCGCATGTGCCCCGCGGCAAGGAGGAATGTGAGATGGCGGTTTCGGACGTACTGGCAACCGCTCTTAACGGTGCCAATATCGCTTACCTTGCGGATCTGTATGCCCAGTGGGCGAAGGATTCTAAAAGTGTAGATCCGTCCTTCGATATTCTGTTCAGCTCGCTGGGCGATGATGAAGCCGCAGTGCTGAAGGATGCCGTTGGAGCCTCTTGGGCGCCACGCCCTTCCATTATCACGGGGGATGAACCCGCACCCGCTCCAAAAGGAAAAGGTGGCCCGGCTGGTGGGTTGGCCGCGCAGGATAGTCTGGCCATTGCCCGGCTGATCCGTGCGTATCGTGAATACGGACATAAGGAAGCCTCGCTTGATCCGCTGGGCCTGAAGGTGCCGCATAAAACCGAGGAACTGGACCCCGCATCATACGGTTTTGGTGAAAAAGACCTAAACCGCGAAGTGTTTATTGGATCACTGCTTGATCCGTTGCTCAAGGGCAAGAACACGGCCAAGGTTTCCGAGGTTATTGCGGCGCTGCGTTCTGTGTATTGCGAAAGCATTGGCGCAGAATACATGTATGCCCGTAACCACGAACAGCGCGAATGGCTGCGCAAACGGTTGGAAGGTGATAACTGGCGCGCCCGCGTAACGGTGGAAGAGCAGAAGGTTATCCTAGCCAACCTGACCGAAGCCGAAGGGTTTGAAGCCTTCTGCCAGAAACGCTACGTGGGTGCGAAGCGTTTTGGTTTGGAAGGGGGAGAAATCTCTATTCCATCCCTGCATGCCATTATTGATTCCTGCGCCAGCCAGGGGGTCACTTCTGTTGCTATCGGCATGGCACATCGTGGGCGTTTGAACACGCTGGTGAACGTAGTGCGCAAGCCTTACGTGGCTATCTTTAACGAATTTGCTGGTGGTTCCTTCAAACCAGACAATGTTGAAGGTTCGGGTGACGTTAAATACCACCTTGGCTCCTCCACAGATGTGGATGTAGCAGGCAAGGCGGTGCATATCTCCCTCCAGCCCAACCCTTCCCATCTGGAAGCGGTTGATCCGGTTGTGTGCGGTAAGGTGCGCGCCATTCAGGATGATGCGGGCGATACGGAAAAACGCCTGTCCAGCCTTGGCGTTATCATCCACGGTGATGCGGCATTTGCCGGACAGGGCATTGTTTACGAAACCTTTGCTATGTCCCAACTGCCGGGCTACCGCACCGGCGGCACCATCCATATGGTGGTGAACAACCAGATTGGCTTTACCACCAATCCGGAATGTGGGCATTCGGGCGTTTACGGCACCGATGTTGCAAAATCCATTGAAGCCCCCGTGCTGCATGTAAACGGTGATGATGCCGAGGCGGTCATTTACGTCTCCCGCCTTGCTGCGGATTATCGTCAGGCTTTTGCAAGCGACATTGTGCTGGATATCATCTGCTATCGTCGCCACGGGCATAACGAAACGGATGAGCCCGTCTTTACGCAGCCGGTGATGTACAAAGCCATTGCCGCGCACGATACGCCACACACGCTTTATGCAAAACACCTTGTAAAAGCAGGCGTTGTGACGGATGACGAAGTGAAGGCCCAGTGGGATGCCTTCCACGCCAAGCTGGATGAAGATTACAAGGCTGCTCAGTCTTATAAGGTCAACAAGGCAGACTGGCTGGAAGGTGGCTGGAAAGGTCTTGTGGCTGCCGGGCATGATCCGGAACGCGCCTTCCCTGAAACAGGTGTTGCACTGGATGCGCTGCGCAAGATTGGCGAAGCCATTACAAAAGTGCCAGAAGGCTTCAACCTGAATTCCAAAATTGCCCGCCAGCTTAAGGCCAAGGCAAATATGTTCAGCACGGGTGAAGGGTTTGACTGGGCAACTGGTGAAGCTCTGGGCTTTGGCTCTCTGCTGCTGGATGGCCACCGTGTGCGTCTTTCTGGTGAGGATTGCCAGCGTGGCACGTTTAGCCAGCGTCATGCCGTGTGGACGGATCAGGTCAACCAGACACCATTTACGCCGCTAAACCACATTCAGGACAAGCAGGCGCAAATCGAAATCTGGAACTCGCTTCTTTCAGAATACGGCGTGCTTGGGTTTGAATACGGATATTCCGTGCGCAACCCGCAAACGCTGGTGCTGTGGGAAGCCCAGTTTGGTGATTTTGCCAACTGTGCTCAGGTAATTATCGATCAGTTTATTGCTTCGGGGGAAACCAAGTGGTTGCGTATGTCCGGTTTGGTCATGCTGCTGCCGCATGGTTACGAAGGGCAGGGGCCGGAACATTCTTCTGCCCGTCTGGAACGGTATCTTCAGCTTTGCGCTGAAAATAACATGTTTGTTTGCAACATCACCACGCCAGCAAACTACTTCCATGCTTTGCGCCGCCAGCTTAAATTGGATTACCGCAAGCCGATGATCCTGATGGAACCGAAATCTCTGCTGCGGCACAAACTTGCTGTTTCCGCACTGGCAGATTTTGGGCCGGGCACACGCTTTAAACCCGTTATTGGCGAAATTGATGATCTGGGTGCCGATAACAAGGTGCGCCGCGTGGTGATCTGCTCTGGCAAGGTCTATTACGATCTGCTGGCCGAACGCCGGGAAAAAGGCATTAAGGATATTGCCATCCTGCGTCTGGAACAACTCTACCCCTTCCCGGAAGCAGCCCTAGCCGCCGAACTTAAGCGCTATCCTGAAGCGGACATTGTCTGGTGTCAGGAAGAAACGGAAAACGGTGGTGCATGGCATTTTGCAGACAGGCGGATTGAAGCAGCCCTTGTTGCCGCAGGCCATAAGGCAGGCCGCCCGCAATATGTGGGCCGTGCAGCAGCAGCCAGCCCGGCCACCGGCCTTGCCCGTATTCATGCGGCAGAGCAGGCAGACTTGGTTGAACGCGCATTGGGGCTGAAAAAGTCTGGCTGAACCGGATTAGGCTGAATTGAAGAAAACGGCCCGCAAATACGGGCGCACCCCCGGTGCCATTGCCAAAAATTAAAATGGCGCCGGGGATTTGAAGAAAAGATGGGGAACAGGATGTCTGTCGAGATCAAGGTGCCGACACTGGGTGAAAGCGTAACCACAGCAACCGTGGCCAAGTGGCTGAAGCAGCCGGGCGAAGCGGTGCAGGCAGATGAACCGATTGTTGAGCTGGAAACAGATAAGGTGAGCGTAGAAGTTTCTGCGCCGCAGGCTGGTATTCTGGGCCCGCAGGCTGCCAAGGAAGATCAGGAAGTAGAAGTGGGCGCACTGCTAACAACTCTGGAACCCGGTAAGGCCGGTGCGGCACCAGCAGCCAAAGCCGCTGCCCCGGAAAAGAAAGCAGAACCCGTAGCTGCGGCTGCTCCGGCAAAAGCTGCAGCGCCAGCTCCTAAGGCCGCCGCACCTGCGCCAGCAGTAGATGCCGGTGCCGCTCTGCCAGCAGCCCGCAAGATGATGGCTGAAAACGGCCTGAGCGCACAGCAGCTTGCAGGCACCGGCCTTGGTGGCCGTATTACCAAGGGCGATGTGTTGGGCTTTTTGGCTAACCCACAGGCTGCAACACCAACCGCTGCCCCCAAGCCGCCGCGTAATGATGACCCGCGTGAAGAACGCGTGAAAATGACACGCCTGCGCCGCACCATTGCCCGCCGCCTGAAGGAAGCACAAAACACGGCGGCCATGCTGACAACGTTTAATGAAATCGACATGTCCGGCGCTATGGCGCTGCGTGCCGAATATCAGGACTCGTTTGTTAAAAAGCACGGTGTCAAGTTGGGCTATATGTCCATCTTCTCCCGCGCTGTTGTGGCAGCCCTGAAAGAATTCCCGGCCATTAACGCAGAAATCGACGGTGATGACGTCATCTACCGTGATTTCGTAAACCTCGGCATTGCCGTGGGTGGGCCAAATGGGCTGGTGGTGCCGGTTATCCGTGATGCCGACAAAATGGGCTATGCCGAAATTGAAAAAACCATTGCAGGTTTTGGCAAGGCAGCGCGTGAAGGCACGCTTAAGCTGGATCAGCTTTCTGGCGGCACCTTCTCCATCACCAATGGCGGTATTTACGGTTCTCTGCTGTCCACCCCCATCCTGAATGCACCGCAGTCTGGTATTCTGGGCATGCACTCCATTCAGGAACGCCCGGTGGCAGTGAACGGGCAGGTGGTGATCCGCCCGATGATGTATATTGCCCTTTCTTATGATCACCGCATTGTAGATGGCAAGGAAGCCGTTAGCTTCCTTGTGCGGGTGAAGCAGAACGTAGAAGACCCGCGCCGCCTTCTGATTGAAGTTTGATAGCGTGGTTGCCGAAGGGGTGAATGTGCACCTCTTCGGCCAATTTTTCTGCATATCCCTACGTGAGCGAGACGAGACCCATGCCGATTGAAATTAAAGTTCCCACACTTGGAGAAAGCGTTACGACCGCCACGGTGGGGAAGTGGCTGAAGCAGCCGGGTGAAGCTGTAAAAGTAGATGAGCCCGTTGTTGAGCTGGAAACAGATAAAGTAAGCGTAGAAGTGCCTGCTCCTGCATCCGGTCGGCTTGAAAATCATGCCGTTAAAGAAGGTGATGAAGTAGAAGTGGGCGCTGTGCTGGCTACGCTGGAAGCCGGTGCTGCTGGTTCTGCGCCCGCCGCAAAAGCTGCCGCTCCTGCGGCCAAGGCAGAAGAAGCTAAGCCCGTTGCCGCAACGGCCCCGGCAGCACAGGCTCCGGCAGAAACAGATTACGATGTAGTGGTTATTGGTGCTGGCCCCGGTGGGTATGTGTGCGCCATTCGCGCTGCACAGCTTGGCTTTAAGGTTGCATGTGTTGAACAGCGCGCAACGCTTGGCGGTACCTGCCTGAACGTGGGCTGTATTCCTTCCAAGGCGCTGCTTCAGTCTTCCGAAAACTACCATGCCGCCGGACATGATTTTGCCGCTCATGGTGTGGTGATTGATAGCGTAAAGCTGGATCTGGCCCGCATGCAGGCCCGTAAGGCAGATATTGTTGGCGCCAACGTGAAGGGCGTTGAATATCTGTTCAAGAAGAATGGCATCACCTGGCTGAAAGGCCACGGCAAGGTGGAAGGCACAGGCCGCCTTAGCGTGGATGGCAAGCCCGTTACCGCCAAGCACATTGTTATTGCCAGCGGCAGCAACAGTGCAAATCTGCCGGGCATTGAGATAGATGAAAAAGTTATTGTCACCTCCACGGGCGCACTGGAGCTTTCCGAAGTGCCCAAGCGCCTTGTCGTGATTGGTGGCGGCGTGATCGGTCTGGAACTTGGCAGCGTATGGGGCCGTTTGGGTGCCGATGTAACTGTTGTTGAATTCCTTGATCGTCTGGTGCCAGGCACGGATAACGAGGTGGCCTCCCAGTTCCAGAAGCTGCTGGTGAAGCAGGGCTTCAAAATGAAGCTGGGCCATAAGGTGACCAAAGCCGAAAAAACCAAAAAAGGCGTGGTGCTGACGGTTGAACCTTCAGCCGGTGGTGCCGCCGAAACGCTTGAGGCCGATGTAGTTCTGGTTGCTGTGGGCCGCACCGCTGCCAGCAAAAACATGGGTCTGGAAGAAGCCGGTATTGCGCTGGATAAGCGTGGCCGTGTTGAGGTGGATGCACATTACGCTACCAGCGTGCCGGGCATTTACGCCATTGGTGACGTTATTGCAGGCCCCATGTTGGCCCATAAGGCAGAAGAAGAAGGCGTAGCTTTGGCAGAACTGCTGGCTGGTCAGGCTGGGCACGTCAATTACGATGCCATTCCGGGTGTGATTTACACATGGCCGGAAGTTGCCTCCGTTGGCTTTACGGAAGAGCAGCTTAAAGAAAAGGGCGTGGCTTACAAAACCGGCAAGTTCCCCTTCATGGCCAATGGCCGTGCCCGCGCTTTGGGCATGACGGATGGCTTTGTAAAGGTGCTGGCAGATAAGCAGACAGACCGCGTTCTGGGTGTGCATATTATTGGCCCATGTGCTGGTGAACTGATTGCCGAAGCCACAATGGCCATTGAATTTGGGGCCTCTGCCGAAGATATCGGCCGCGTGTGCCACGCACATCCAACTCTGAGTGAAGCCGTGAAGGAAGCCGCGTTGGGCGCTGACAACCGCGCGATCAACATCTGAAAGTTTCCTTCTGGTTGAAAGTGGTGTCATACTCTCTTCCATTCAGAAGATGGGAGAGAGGTGGCATGTTTGTGCCAAGGCATCCAACTGTATGGGCAATGGCTGGTAGCCTGCTTTTGGCACCGGGCGGGTTTGCTGCGGCCCAAACGCCTGCGCCAGATGCGGCCTCTCAAACCGAAGAATCCCGGCCAGAAAAACCACCCATACAGGGTGATGGCGCACAAACACCTGTAACCACGCAGGCAGCCCCGGATGGGCATGTGCCTTATACTCCACCACCGGAAGAAGCCGCGCAGCTTCCCCCAATGCCTGTGGTGGATGATGATGAAGCCCGTAAGGAAGCAGATAGCCTTACGCGGGATTTCCGGCACGAAGTGCCCGTAGCCCTTAAAGTTTCAACCGCACGTAAAACCGCATGGATTGCACTGGCACGCCAGCAGTTGGAACAGGCCGGGTACACTATTGATCGGCCACAGGTTTTGGTGGTGGTGGATCGCAACCCCTCTGTGCAGCGTCTGTGTCTGATTCTTGCTTTGCCGAATGATCCAGACTGGCAGGTTATTGGCAGCACCAAGGTTTCTACTGGCACAACGGGGCGTAAGTATTATTACATCACGCCAACAGGGGTGTTTACCAACACGGCAGATCGGCTGGGTTACCGCGCGCTGGGCACCAAAAATGAAAATGGTATTCGCGGCAACGGTATCAAAGGCATGCGGGTATGGGATTTTGGCTGGCAGTGGGCTGAAAAAGGCTGGCTGCCCAGCCGAGAAAAAGGCCAGATCCGGTTGGAAATGCACGCAACAGATCCCGTTTATCTGGAGCAACGGCTAGGCCATACGGCATCTGAGGGCTGTATTCGTATTCCGGCATCGTTAAACGTGTTTATTGATAAGCACGGCCTGATAGATGCGGAATATGAGCAATGGGCTGCCGTGGATATTCGCTTTAGAGCCCTATTGCGGCCAGACAGAAAGCCCACCGCCATTTCGGGTTTAGCCGTGGTGGTGGTGGATTCGGCAGATTATCACCCGGATTCTGATAAAACCGCAGCACTTAAAGAAAATACAGGCCCATCCAAATTAGCTGCGCGTGGGTAAATGTAGGCCGGAGCCGGGTGTTACGGTTTGGGGCTAAAACCAAATGTGCCTGTGTCTGCTTGATGCCTTAATAAAAAAGGCGTGCCGCCCGTAAGCAGCACGCCTGTTATTTTAACCGGTAAAACTGGTTTTTCTTACCAGATATTACAGGCCAGCAGGTACTTTACCGCCGTTTTCTGCCAGTTTCTGGCGTACTTCTTTAATCAGCCAAACGTTCATGGTGGCGCTATCGTTTGTGTCACCCGTATAGCCCAGTTCGCCAGCCAGCTTTTTGCGAGCATCCAAGGAGCTGTCGAGGCCCAGAAGCTTCAGCAGATCCACAATGGATTCCTGCCAGTTCAGGTTCTGGCCATTTTTTGCAGCCATATCGGCCAGCACGGCATCAACATTTACCGGCGTGCCAGCAGGCGGAATGGTGCCCGGAGCGGCAGCGGCAGCAGCAGAAGGCTGTGCGCCAGCATTGGCGGGGGATGTGGTGTCTGGCGTGGCAGCCTTGGCATGATGGAAAATGGCGGAGAGAATGGAGCCAAAAATGCTCATGTTCAGAAATCCTTTCGCAAGAGCCAGCATGACTTTGTACAATACAATGAAGCAGAATGCTTAAAGGCAAGCCATGCAACTGCCCCTAAGCATACAGCAGCATTGCTTGTTGCATAGAGCGCTTAATGCTTTCTGAATATTAAGTTTTTTTACAAGAGATGGCCAGAAAAAGGCAGCCTGTCCCGTAAAGGCAAAGCAGGCAGAACATAAAAAAGGGGTATGGGCCAACTGGCGGCCTATACCCCTTTTGTGTCTCTGATTTGAAAAAATCAGTAGCGGTAGTCTTGGTGCTTGAACGGGCCGTTTACATGCACGCCAATATATTCGGCCTGCTCTTTGTTCAGCTTGCTCAGATGTGCGCCAACCTTGGCCAGATGCAGGGCCGCAACCTTTTCATCCAGCTTTTTAGGCAGGGTGTACACTTTGGCTTCGTATTTACCTTCCGGCGCTGTCCACAGTTCAATCTGGGCCAGTGTCTGGTTGGTGAAGGAAGCAGACATCACAAAGGAAGGGTGGCCTGTGGCATTGCCAAGGTTCACCAAACGGCCTTCGGACAGAACAATCAGGCGCTTGCCATCGGGGAACACAACTTCGTCCACCTGCGGCTTGATGTTGTCCCACGTAAAGTTACGCAGCGCGTTAATCTGAATTTCAGAATCAAAGTGGCCGATGTTGCACACAATGGCGCGGTTTTTCATGGCGCGCATGTGGTCAAGCGTAATAACGTCCACATTGCCGGTGGCGGTTACAAAGATATCACCACGGGGGGCACCTTCTTCCATCGTCACCACTTCGTAGCCTTCCATGGCGGCCTGAAGGGCACAGATGGGGTCTACTTCCGTAACCAGAACGCGGCAGCCTGCATTGCGCAGGGAGGCAGCAGAACCTTTACCCACATCACCATAACCGGCAACAACGGCAACCTTGCCAGCCATCATGACATCTGTGCCACGGCGGATTGCGTCCACCAGGCTTTCACGGCAGCCATACAGGTTATCGAATTTGGATTTGGTAACGCTGTCGTTCACGTTAATGGCCGGAACCTTCAGCGTGCCTTTTTTCTGCATTTCCCACAGGCGGTGCACACCTGTTGTGGTTTCTTCAGAAAGGCCTTTCACGTTGGCCAGCAGTTCGGGGTATTTGTCGTGCATCAGCACGGTCAGATCACCGCCGTCATCCAGAATCATGTTCGGGGTCCAGCCATCGGGGCCCTTCACTGTCTGTTCAATGCACCACCAGAATTCTTCTTCCGACAGGCCTTTCCATGCAAATACGGGAACGCCCGCAGCAGCAATGGCAGCCGCAGCATGATCCTGCGTAGAGAAGATGTTGCAAGATGACCAACGCACCGTGGCGCCAAGGGCCACCAGTGTTTCAATCAGCACGGCGGTCTGGATGGTCATGTGCAGGCAGCCAGCAATGCGTGCGCCTTTCAGCGGCTTGCTTTGGCCGTATTCCTCGCGCAGGGCCATCAGGCCGGGCATTTCGCCTTCGGCAATGGAAATTTCCTTGCGGCCCCACTCAGCGAGAGAGAGATCCTTAACCTTGTAATCGCTCATATTATCCTGTCTTCCTGTGCAGATTGGGCTTTTCTATACAGCGTGGGGCAAGTGGATGCCAGCCGAAACAGGCATGGCAGATGCAGCACCTGTATGCTTGCCGCTTGCATATGGGCTTTTTTTCTGGTGTCCAGATGCAACATGTCATGAATGATCTTTGAGGCTGCGCTGGGTTTTTTGAATGTCTGTGCTTCGTTCCGTTCTGTTTAACGTTCTGGCTTTTCTGCTTACGCTGCTTATGGGGGTGGGGGCTTTTCCCATTCGCTGGTTTGCGCATAGGCTGGCGCTGCCTTATGCAAAATTGTGGTCTCGGCTGGTTTTGGCGCTGTTTCGCAGTATTTGCGGTGTAAAGGTGGAAATCACGGGGCTGGAGCATCTGCCCACCCATGGCCCGGCACTTATTGCATCCCAACATCAATCCGCTTTTGATACGTTGATATGGATGCTGCTGCTGCCCCGCCCCTGTTATGTGATGAAGGGTGAGCTGCGGCGTATTCCGCTGCTTGGCCCCATGCTGGTTTTAACGGGCATGATGCCTATTGAGCGTGCGGCAGGGGCTAAGGCCATGCGCATGCTGTTGCAGGAAACAGACAAAGCCCTGAAGGCAGACCGGCAGATTATTATTTTTCCTGAGGGCACACGCACGGCGCCGGGTGAGCACGTAGCACTTAAACCGGGCATTGCCGCCATGGCTAACCACGCCAAGCTGCCTGTTATTCCGGTTGCCACCAACTCTGGCCTGTTCTGGGGGCGCAATGCGTTTTTCAAACGCTCTGGCGTTTTGCATATTGCTATTGGCCCAGCCGTAGGCCCCGCCAAGCGCGCAGCCTTGCTGGCGGATATTGAAGCAGGTTGGCGCGAACAGGAAAAAACATTTCAGCCCTTAGCCTGATGGCGGGGGATAAAATCCCCAAAGCATGTGGATAACTTTGTGGAATTTACCTTGCGCATGTGTGCGGTTGCATCAGTAATCGGGGTGGTTTTTCTGTAAATATCTGTAAAATGCAAAATGAATACTTTGTAAATTTTTTGTGAATGACAGGTCTGTCTTATTTTTGTCTTTCATATTCAGGGATTTTTTTGAAAAGATTTTTCCGCGCAAAAAGTGGCATTAGGTTTTCCCCTACAAACTGTTTTGAATATGACAGAATAACGGCGAAGCGCCTTTGTCTGTGGATAAAAGCCGAGACTCTGTAGAAAACCGCCATGAATGTTCATAAAAAGGGTGTGAATGAAAAAAGCGCTTCTTAGTTTTGCTGTAGGGGCTGGCGGCTGCTTTCTGGTTTTAAGTGGCTATTGGTGGGCAAGCGCGCAGTATCTGCAAAAGCAGGCAGACACCATGCCCTTAGGGTGCCAGACGCATTACACATCCCGCGTGGTAAATGGGTGGCCGTGGTATGCGCAATTGGATACGCAAAATATGCGTATGGTCTGCACGCCATTATTGGCGGCGCGGTCCTCTGCTTTTCAGATCATTTACGCTGCCACCCGTGTTACAGCGAATACAGCTTTCTGGCGTCCTTTTTTCGTACACGTGCGGCTGGTTAGTCCGATGGTAATGGAAACGCTCCATAATGCGCAGGAAGGGGAGGAAACTCCCGTTGTGCTGCGGATGGAGGGAGACCCTATAGAACTGGATCTTCCGTTAAGCAGAAGGGTGGCGGGCCATGCCGTTTTTCAAACACCTTTCTTGCATGTGCTGTTCCCTGCCGGTGCCAGCCATATGGGTGATATGGTGCTGCAAAATGTGCGGGGCAAAGCCTTTTGGAATATGCAGGCCACGCAGGAACAAAGCACCGCCTCCATTTTTGTTAAGGCCCAGCGTTGGGGCATAACGGGTTGGCAAACGGTGCTGGAGGATGTGCAGGCTGCTGTTGCCATACCGGGGCCAACAACAAATGTGCGCGAAAGTATTTTTCCATCCAATGGTGCTGCCGCATGGCCAGATGTATTGGTGCAACGCTTTACAGCCCGCTGGCGTGATCTGAACCTGAAAATGACAGGGCAGGTGCGCGGCGGAGAGCTTTTACACCCCACGGGAGATTTTTGGCTGAGCGTTGCAAACTGGCAGCCCTTTTTAGAGAACTTGCGGCGTGAAGGCACACTTTCTGCGCAGGAAGCCACAGGCATGGCCACTATGCTGGCGCGTGTTACGCGGGAACAACCCGGTAACCTGCAAATGCCGTTAATGTTGCGTAACGGCACCATGCAGTTGGGAACGCTGCCGGTTTCTGCCCTGCAACCTGTTTTTCAGGCAGCACGCCATGCAGCGCAAGAAACCGGAGCACAAGTAGGGCGTGCGCGCGCAAACTGAAGGGTTTAAAACGTATCTTTTTCGCGGCGGAGTTGAGCAAAGGTTTGCACGTTTTTTGCGCGTAAAAAAGGGTTGGTGGCGCGTTCCATCTCCAATGTGGAGGGTACGGTGGGTTTGTTTTCGGCCCGCAGGCGGCGCACCTCCGCTACACGTTCCTTTAACGCGGCATTCTGTGGTTCTGCATGTAAGGCAAAGGCGCTGTTGCCCTGCGTATATTCGTGCCCGCAATAAACACGCGTTGCATCGGGCAGGGCATCCAGCTTGTGCAGGCTCTCAAACATCTGTGCAGCGGTGCCTTCAAATAGTCGGCCACACCCAAGGCTGAACAGCGTATCCCCACAAAACAGGGAAGGTGGGTTGGGGAAGTAAAAGCAAATATGGCCCAGCGTATGGCCCGGCACAGCAATAACAGTGCTGGTACAGGCCCCTACGGCAAGGCTGTCTTGATCGTGCAAAGCAATATCCAGCGGCGGCATGCGCTGTTGCTCGGCCGCGGGGCCAGCTACGCGGGCATGATAGCGCTGGCGAAGTGCTTCCGCGCCGCCGGTGTGATCATGATGGTG
The DNA here is from genome assembly GCF_003323795.1 of Acetobacter sp. JWB. NCBI lineage: Bacteria > Pseudomonadati > Pseudomonadota > Alphaproteobacteria > Acetobacterales > Acetobacteraceae > Acetobacter > Acetobacter sp. JWB. The sequence continues at coordinate 847,172 of NZ_CP030871.1, forward strand.
ATGCGTGAGCAAGATCAGATCCAGCCGCCCACCTTCTTTTTCAATAAAGTTCACAATGGGCGCGGCTTCTCCGGGGTCTATCACTGCGGTTGTGCCTGTTTCCGTATCACGCAAAAACCACGCGTAATTGTCGGACAGAACAGGAATGGCCTGAACATCAAGAGGCATGGGGAAAGCTCCTGCTGTGGAAATTTGAAAATAGGGAAGGCAAATCATGACGGGGTCACAAACCGTATGATAGACATGCAGAATGCTCGATGTCATGCCGCCGGAAAGCAGTTTTTACACAACAGCAAGAGGCCAGTGCTTTCTGGCTCTGGTTGGTGAACGTCTGCACTGGTTCTGGCCAGATCTGGGGCAGCAGCACGCTGTGCTGGGGCTAGGGCATACGGCTGCGTATCTGGAAAAGTTGGAGAATGGCAGAGCCACACCAGCCTGTTTGGTTGCTGCCAATGCGCCGCTATGGGGCGCGACATCCACGCCCAGTTTAAGCTGTGTGGTGGATCTGCACAGCCTGCCGTTTCAGCCCAAGCAGTTTGACCGGGTATTAATGGTGCATGCGCTGGATGATCGCCAACACTCCGTATCTGTTCTGCGGGCTGCCGGGCAGGTGATGAAGCCCGATGGCAGGCTACTGTTAATTGTGCCCAGCCGTTTTGGTGGCCGGGCGCGGTTGCGGGGCACGCCATTCCGGCACGATGCGGCTTTTTCCCGCCGATGTCTCAAGCAAACGCTTGCATCTGCCATGCTTAAACCAGAACAATGGGATGAAGCTCTTTTTCTACCCACGGGCGCTATGCGTTGGATGCGCCATAACGGACGAAAAATGGATATTGCAGGCAAGATGCTCTGCCCCGGTGCGGGTAGCCTGATATTGGTGGAAGCGGTGCGGGATGAGTATTCTGCCCTTTCCCTGCCAGTAAAGGCGCGGCAGCGTTGGCTTGCCCGTTCCCTGTTGCCGGTAAGGGGCACAGCAAAGGCCATACAGGACAGAAAATACGTTTCACGCATTTCGCGGCGTTGAATAGATTGTCATTAACCGGCTGTCATGGTGTTATCCGCCGGATTTCATAGCAGGTTGGGGCCGGGTTCCATTTTCACCTCCTTTGTTCTTTGCAGTTTGCTGGCGATATTTGCTGCGCTGGGCGTTTTTGCAGTGCTGCCAGACAGGCTTCTGCGTGGTGCTGCGGTGTGGCGGGCAGAAATTATGGGTGGCCTGTGGGCGCTCTGTGGCGTGTTGGCCATTGTGGGAGCTGCGTGCAAGCTGGAGGGCGAACTTAGCTGGTTTCCGGTTTTTGGGCTGGATGGCCCAGCCTTGCCCATGCTTGTTTTGCTGGCGTTTGCCGGGGGCGTAGCCGGTAGTGGCGCTGCGGCGTTGGCCTGCGTGTTTGTGGGTATGGGCTTTCTGGCTCTTTCTCCGCTGGTATTTGGGTTGCTTACGGGCACGGCACTGGTGCTTTTAGCGGCAGGCGGGTGGCGCAGTGTGTGTCTGCCATTTGCTGTGTTGCCCGCTTGTATTCCTGCAGATAGCCCTTTTTGTGTGCCGCTTTTGTGCCTGACTGTGCTGCTGATGGGCTGGGCGGTTTCTGTGCAAAAAGGGCCTACAGCTGTGCTGCCCGGTATGGTGGGGCTGTTTTTGTTGGGCCGCCTTTTGGCCGAAGTGGGTGAGCTTTCTGTGCTGCCACAGGTTATGCTGGTGGCCAGCGGATGTTTGGTGGCGGCAACAGGCACTTTGCAAGCCATGCGCGATAAAGGTCTGGCGCGTATTGCATCTGGGCTATGTGCGGCATGGTATGGCATATTGGTGGTGGCTGTTGCGCTGGCTTTGGTTTCCAGTTTTGGCGGTATGGAAACATTCCGTATGGCCATTATTCTGGGTATGGGCGCCCCCATGCTGGCCCTTATTGGCCTGTTATGGCTGGCGCAATGGCAGCAGGCAGAACCAAAGCGCCGCATTGCCTCCCTTTCTGGCCATGTGCTGGTTGCTGGCTTGTTAATGCTGTTTTCCATTATGCCGCCTTTTGGCGGGTTTGCCGTTTTATGGAGCCTGCTTGTTGGCGCGTATGATGCCATTGCCGTGGCGCAACCCGTTGGCGCGCTTACCATAATGCTGCTGCTTGCACTGCTGGGCAGCATTATGGTGCTTATGGGGGCCGGGTTGCTGCGCGCAGGTGCGGCCCTGCTGTTTCCTTCCACTGTTTTTCAGCCAAATCAGGCCCCCGTGGCGGCCGAGTTTGTGTGGCCGAGCTGGATATGTGCTGGGGCCGCCATGTTGCTTGTGCTGTTACCGGGGCTATGGCTTTCGCTGGCGGATCATTTGGTGGTGGGGCCTGTTGTGCCGCCGCTGAAGTGGAGCCGCATTGCTACAATCTGGCTGGAAGGCGGCGGGGCCAGTTTTACCCCTGTTTTTACATTTTTGGCGTTGGGTGCGGCCTTGGCGGCGGCTGCCATGCTGGTAAGGTTGCTGGGTTTTCTGCCCTTTGAGCGTGTTATCAAGCCGGTGCCAGTATGGCGCCAAGGCGCACCCATCATACAGCCCGCAGAAGGGCGCACAGTTTCTTACGAGGGCGCGGCGCCTTTATGGCCTGCCTGCATGGCGCTTTTTGGGTTGGCGGCTGAAACCCGAAAGGACAAACGGCTGGCCCGCCGTAGCCGTGTTGCCCTGCGTTACGGCAGGCGTTGGTTGTTCCGGGGTGCCGAATGGTGTGAAACACAGGGCTTGGTGTTGATTCTGCTGCTTTTGGGTGGCGGCCTGCTGGTGGGGCTGTTTGTAGGAAAATGAAGCAGGATTTAACATGGGGCTGGGCATTTTGCTGTGTTGCTGCTCTGGCCATTCAGGCAGCCCTTATGGTGCTTGTAGCGCCATGGTTTGCGGGGTGGGTGCATCGTCTTGCTGGCCGATTGGTGGGTGAACCGCGCTTTCCTGCAGGGGGGAGGTGGCAGGAAATCTGGCATCAGTTCCGCCGTCCGTCCTTATATGGACGGCAAGATGGGCTGAACGGCGTTTTTTGTGCCTTGGCGTTGGTGCTGGCAGTGTTGGCTTGCGGGTTGGTGCCGGTATTTACACTTACAATGCCGGGCTTTCCCGCACCGGGCATGCTGCTTGTATGCACCATTCTGGTGGCCGTAGGTGTTTTGCTGGACTTGCCGCAGGCTGTGCAGGAGGCCTCTGCCGCACAACAAGGATGCGCGGCCATTGTGGCGGATGCGTTGCTCTTGCCGGTGTTAACGCCCGTACTGTTGCTAACCGGGGCGCATGATCTGGTTGCGTTTTTGGGCAGGCTGCATGTGCTTTCTCCTATTACAGAAGGCGCACCTTACGTGCTGGCTGGTGTGGCGTTGTTTTTGGCAACAGCCTTGGCACGGCGGGATGAGCAAACAGCTTCTGCCACACTTTCCGGCCCGGATAGAGCCATGTGGCTTTTAGCAGCAGATTGCATGCAGATGTGCTGGGTTACGTTGGCGGCAGATGTGGCTTGGGCAGGCAGCTTGGCCATGCCGGGAGAAAGCGGGGCCGAAAACTGGCTGACCCAATGTGTAGAAGGCTTGGGCCTATGGATGTTCAAGCTGCTTGTGGCGTCTTTCATGCTGGCGGTGCTGCGTATGGCTCTGCTGCCTGCAGGGCGTAGGGCGCGTGTGCGGTTGGGTGCTATTTTTCTGCTGGGCGTTCTGGCATGGCAGGTCACTTCTTCTCACGTTGCAGCCCCTCCATCTGAGCCTGAAAACCACAACGTTGAGGATGAAAACACCCAAGGCTATTCAACAGAGCCAGCGCCGGAAGGAGAACCTTCATGACACTGGCCGCCATTCTCATGCCCTTGCTGGCGCTATGCGTTGTGGCGCGGGGTATCGGTTTTTTGCCTTTGCTGGGGCTGGTTGCCGCTGCTGCTATGCTGGTGGACGGGCATACCCCTTTACAGCAGGCAGGGGCGGCGATGGCCGCAGTTTTTGCCATAGGGCCAGTGCTGTTTTTACTGCGCTATCAGCATGATGCCGCGCGGGAACGCACAGGCAGCGCCATACCGTTTTTTGCACTTGGTCTGATGGTGTTGTTGCTTCTGGCCTGCACGCGCGCAGGTGTTGCGGTGTTTCCTGCCAGTTTATGTGTGGTTGTGGCTGGCCTGGTTTCGGTTATCTGCCAGCATAGCATGGTATGGCAATGGGCCGGGTTGCTTACGTGTGTTGAAGGTGTGCTGCTGTGTGGCGTGCAGGCGCATCAACCTTCTGTGGTGGGTGTGGCCGGTTTGGCTGGTGCTGTTGTGGCCATGCTTGGGGGGATGTGCATCCACCGTATTATGCCGCGCGTGGTGCCATTGCGCCCACCTTCTGCCCGTAAAAAAACCTCCCCCGACTCTCCAGAAAAGAACGGAGATGCAGCATGACAGGCACAGCAGGGGCAGGCATGTTTCTGGCGGCACTGGCATTTGTGTGGCCCTTTTTGGGGGCGGCCGCAGTATGTGCGGTGCCTGTGGCGCGTAGCCGTGAACTGGCAATATGGATGTCTGCCATAGGCTGTGTGCTGGCGTTGGCAGTTTTTGTTTTTCCGGCATCGGGCGCTGTGGCCGCTGGGTGGGATGATGACCCCGTGCAGCGTGCCGGGCGTGTCATGCTGGCTTTTGGCCTGCTGCTGATGGTGCTTGAAAACGGCATCTTGCATGACAGGCTGGTACGTAGCCTGCCGCATGTTTCCACCGCTTTGGCGGGGTTGGCCTGTGTTGCGCCAGACCCCGCTGTGGGGTTGGGTATTTTAGAAGCTGCTTTGGCATGGGGGGGATTTGTTTTTACCCGCCCAGCCGGGCAGGCCAGAATGGGGTGGGGGCTTATCCGTAATGGCTCGGTTGGCACGTTTTTGGTGCTTTCCGGCTTGCTGCTTCCAGCCAATACCGTTGTTTCTGGCCTGATGATGGCTTGCGGATTGGTGGTGTTAACCGGCCTTTCTCCCTTTGGGCAATTTTGGCAGGATGAAAACGATACTTTCCTGTTTTTGCCATTTGCCGGGGCGGCCCTGTTGCTGGCCATGCGCCTGCGCACACATGGGGGAGAGGCGTTTGAAACCGCCCTTGTGCTGTGTGGTCTGCTTTCTGTGTGGCTTACGGCCTGTGCCGGGCGCTTTCCCGATAGGCAAAGGTTGTTCCGCACCTTTCCATCTGCATTGGCGTTGATAGCGGTTGGTATTCAGGCCGATGTGGCAGCATTGCTGTTTTTATGCGGTTGGTGCCTTGCCGGTGGCGGGCGTGCAGGCCGTGGTTGGGCTGTTAATACCTTGGCCTGTTTTCCGCCCGGCGCGCCATTTGTGGGCTGCTTGCTCCTGCTTTCCATGATGAGTGATTGGTCATGGCCGCTGGCGTTACTGACAGTTGCGGGTATTTTGGCGGCAGTTACGCGTGCTGTGCCTGCGCGGGACATTACGCATCATTTCTGGCCGCAGGATGCCGCCGGGCGTGTAGCCTGTTCCGTGCTGACAGCCACGGGGCTGCTGGTGCCACTGGCTATGATGCTGGGAGCTTTCTGAAATGAACGCGGCTTCTCATATCTGGGCGGGGGAGGAAACAGAAACCCCGTGGCGCTTTCGGCTGCAAGAAATGGCATGGCGCGATCTGGTAGATGCGCTCAAGCATGATGATCTGCCGTTTGTAGGCCTGTGGTGTGATGGCACAGATGTACATGCGCTGTTTTTACCGGATGGCCAACCGCTGGCAGCCACATTGGCGTTGGAAGATGGGCGATACCCCGCACTTTCTCCCGCAAGAGATATTTCCTGCCTGTATGAACGCCGCATTTACGATCTGTACGGCGCAGAGGGTATGTGGGCTACGGATGTCAGGCCTTTGTTGGATCATGATGTGTGGTCTTCTTCCATGCCTTTGGCGGAGCATCCGGGGGCTGGCGGAGGGCAGAAGGGGCTTATCCACTTTCAGCCTGCGGACCATATGCACCAAGAGGGTGATATGGCGGATGGCTGGGGGCCTGCCACAGGCGGCATGGAACCACCTTTGCATGTGGCGTTGGCCCTACAGGAAGGGCGTATTCGCGCAACGGAAACAGTTACCGGTTACGCACATCGGGGCATGGAACTGCGCTGGCGTAACAGCCGGGTAGAAGATGCGTGTAAACTCAGCGCACGTGTGGCGGCTGGGCAATCTGTTGCGCAGCAGGTGGCGTTCTGTTTGGCTGTGGAAGATGCCTGCAAGGAACAGGTTGGCCCGGAAATTCGGCTGTTGCGTGTTGCATTGCTGGAACTGGAACGTATTTACCACCATCTTTTTCTACTGGCGGATATGGCACGTCTGGCAGGGGCACGATTGGTAGCCTCTGGCTGCATGGCGCTACGAGAGCGGATGATACAGGAGGCCGCCCCTATTACCGGCTCACGCCTGTTGATGGATGTATGTGTGCCGGGTGGCCTTTCCCTGCGCCATGCCACGCAAATGGGCGATATGTGCGCCCGCCTGTGCGAGGTGGCCGCGCGTGATTACCCAGCCTTGCTGGCTTTGTGGCAAGAATATCCGGGTCTTTCCATGCAACTGGCGGGCATGGGTAAGGTTACGGCGGATTTGCTGGAGCGTGTGGGGCTGGATGGCCCCACAGCACGTGCCGCCGGGTGGGATTGTGATGGCCGCCGTATGATGCCGGGGTACGAAGGTATATGGCGCTTCACCTCTGGTAGGCAGGATGGCACGGTAGAAGACCGCGCCATGCTTTTATTGGAAGAGGTGGGGGAAAGCCTGCGTATGCTGGATGAAGTGGCCTCCCGCATTGGGCTAACGGCTGGTGGCAGCGTGCAGCTTTCCATGCAGGATGGTGAAGGCACAGGCATGGTGGAAGGCCCGTGGGGCGGTATTCTGTACTGGGTGCGCCTGCGTGATGGCCGGGTAGAACAGGTTTTTACCCGCACCCCATCTTCCGCCGCTTTGTTGACGTTTGAGGCGATATTGCCGGGGCATCAGCCAGATGATGTTGCCTTGCTTGCACGGTCATTGGATATCAACGCAGCAGCGCTGGATAGGTAAACAGTGCACGTGGGCGGAATGAAAGGCAAAAACACATGGGGCTGATACGGGCAGTATTTGATGCAGCCTTTAAGCAGGATATCCGGCGCATGAAGCCCGTAGGCCCGCGCTGGCCGTTGCTTTTGTTCCATGTGGATACAGGTGGTTGTGGCGGCTGTGGGATGGAGCTACAGGCCCTGCGTTATGCGCCATATGATATGGAAGGCGCGGGCTTTGGTTTTGTAACATCGCCTCGCAATGCTGATGTGCTGCTCATAACCGGCGCGCTTACGCGTGCCATGGCTCCGGTGCTGGAAGCCGCATGGCAGGCCATGCCTACCCCTAAAGGGCTGATTGCCGTAGGAAGCTGCGCCTTGGATGGCGGTATGTTTCCCGAAAATTATACGGTATTGGGTGGGTTGGAGCGCCGGGTTTCCATAGATCTGAAAATACCCGGCTGCCCGCCTGCGCCTCAGGATGTTCTAAACGGCCTGTGTTCCCTGTTTGGCAAACAGGCCGTTCCTCCAAAGGAACCTGAAACTTCAGCTGTGTGAAGGTGCTGGGGTTTCTTCCATATCGTCTTCATCGGTTTGCAGGTCTTCTGCTGCTTTTTTAAGCCGCAGAAAGCTTAGGCGGCTGAGGGGCAATAGGAACATATAAATCACGCCCGCAGCGGCCAGAGCAGCCCACGGATCCGCCACCAGCACCACAGCATAAAGCCCGGTACCCAGCATAAGCGGCAGAACATACTGAGCTGGCACCTTGAAGTTCTTGAATGACCAGACCGGCAAAGTGGAAACCAGCAGCAACCCTGTGCTTGCCAAGGTAAGTGTAGGAATCCACGGCAGACGCGTGAGCCGGTACAGCCAGTCTATGCCAAGCTTTTGTGCTTCCAGCCCCAAAAAGAGCGGGAAAAGAGCCAACCCGGCACCTGCGGGTGCAGGCACGCCAGTAAAGAAGTTGCTGGCATATTTGGGCTGATGATGTTCGCCATCCAGATTGGCGTTAAACCGCGCCAACCGGAGCGCCATGCACACGGTAAACATAATGCACGGCAGAAAAGCGTAACGCCCTCCATCCTTCAGCGCCCAGAAATACAGTAAGAAGGAAGGAGCCACCCCAAAGCATAAAAAGTCGGAAAGGCTGTCAAACTCTGCGCCAAAACGGGTGGAACCGCGTAGCAGGCGGGCAATACGGCCATCCAGCCCATCAATAAAAGCGGAAATCAGCAAGGCCACGGCAGCGGCCTGAAAACGCCCATCCACAGCAAAACGCATGCCCATAAGGCCACCACAAAGCCCCAACATGGTGAGTATATTGGGGATAAGCCGGTTAAAGGATGGCCCGCGTATTTTACTGCGTACCCGCCGCCGTAAACGGCGACGACGGCGCGGTGTTTCGGAAGTCTGCTGCGCAGGAGCAGAAGGAGATGAGGAAGGTTGTGTCACGATTGCTCTGTTTTACAACCGCGCCATGACGGTTTCACCGCCTACCATCGTCTGCCCGACAGAAACCAGAGGTTCCACACCCGGTGGCAGATACAGATCTGTGCGCGAACCAAAGCGGATAATACCAAAGCGTTCGCCAGCTTCCACTTTGTCTCCTTCCTTTACGGAGCACACAATGCGGCGTGCCACCAACCCGGCAATCTGCACCACAGCCATCATGCGGCCATCAGGCAGGGTAAGGCTTAGGGCGTTGCGTTCATTCTGTTCAGAAGCTTTGTCCAGGCTGGCGTTCAGAAACAAGCCTGGGTGGTAGGCAACACGTGTAACTGTGCCAGCGGCAGGCATGCGGTTAACATGCACATCCAACACGGAAAGAAAGGTGGCAATGCGCCATACTGGTGCTGTACCCATATCCAGTTCTGCCGGTGGGGCCACTTTTTCGATGGAAACAATGTGCCCATCAGCCGGGGCTACAGCTACATCGTTACGGGCAGGGGTAACCCGCTCTGGATCACGAAAGAAATACAGGCAGAAGCCAAAAAAGCCTGTGCTGGCATGGCCCACGCGGCGCAATACGGGGCAGCGCAGTTTACAGCCAGCCCAATAGGCCAAAGCAGCCGTGGCACCAGATGCCAAAAGGAAGGGGCGCGCTTCCCGGTGCGGGCGCGCAATAACAAGTTTAAGCGAAGCAAGTAGCGACATGGAGTAATCCTTACGCGAAAGCCAACATGAAGGAAAGAAAACGGGAAGGCGCCTAGGAGTTCCTTCCCGTTTGGCCGATGTTTCAGGCCATGGTCTTCAGGGCTTCACGCACAGCGGCAAATGCAGCATCAGCAGCCTGTGCATCCGGGCCACCAGCCTGCGCCATATCGCGCCGCCCGCCGCCACCTTTGCCACCCATGGCAGCACTGGCAGTACGTACAAGGGCTACGGCATCCACTTTTTCCACCATTTCCGGGCCAACGGCGGCAACAACGCTGCCTTTGCCATCTGCGGTGGAAATCAGCACCACCACATCGGCATTGCCCTGCTTGAGAATGGTTTCTGCCAGCCCTTTGAGTTCACGCGGGGGCGTTTCACCCACATTGCGGGTAGCCAGACGTGCCGCGCCAATTTTATCTACACCCGCAGCGGCCACGTTGCCTGTTGCCAACTGGCGCTGCAAATGGGCAATCTGTTTTTCCATCTGGCGGCGTTCTTCAAGCACTGCGGCCAAACGCTCTGGCGCATCGGCCACAGAAACCTTCATCATGGTGGCCATCTGTGTCAGGCGCTGTTCGTTGGAAACAGTAAGATCCTGCGCAGCTTTGCCTGCAACGGCTTCAATACGCCGCACACCGGCGGAAACGCCGCTTTCCGAAACAATACGGAACTGCCCGATATCCCCCGTGCGGTTGACGTGCGTGCCGCCGCACAGCTCCATAGACCACGGGGCCTTGTTGTCTGCACCAGCACCCATGGAAACCACGCGCACTTCATCACCGTATTTTTCACCAAACAGGGCGGTGGCCCCTTCGGCAATGGCTTCATCCGGTGTCATGGAGCGTGTGACAACCTGCGAGTTCTCGCGGATACGGTTGTTCACTTCTGCCTCAATGGCGGCCAGTTCCTCATCCGTAATCGGGCGGGGTTGGCTTACATCAAAGCGGAGGCGTTCAGCCGTGTTCAGGCTGCCTTTCTGCGCCACATGCGCACCTAAATGGCGGCGGAGGGCTTCGTGCAGCAGGTGGGTGGCGGAGTGATGCGCGCGAATGGCGCTGCGGCGGTCATGATCCACCGTAGCGGTTACAGCCATGCCGGGGCGCAGCGTGCCTTCTGTTACCGTGCCGTAATGCACGATCAGATCCCCTGCTTTTTTCTGCGTATCCGTAATGGCAACTTTAACACCAGAGGCTGTTAGAAAGCCTGTATCCCCCGCCTGACCACCGCTTTCACCATAGAAAGGGGTTTGGTTCAGCAGCACGGCCACTTCAGATCCAACCGGGGCTTCTTTCAGGAACGCATTGCCAGCAATAACGGCCTGAACTTCACCATCCGCCTGTTCTGTGCTGTAGCCCAGAAATTCGGAAGCCCCGAACTTGTCTCGTGCTTCAAACCAGATGGTTTCTACGGCTGTATCGCCAGAGCCTGTCCAAGCTGCGCGGGCGCGCTGGCGCTGCACAGACATGGCATCTTCAAACCCTTTAACGTCCACATCATGGCCAGAACCGCGCAGGGCGTCCTGCGTAAGATCTAGCGGGAAGCCGAACGTATCATACAAACGGAAGGCTACATCACCCGGCAGGGGCGCACCACTGGCCAGATGAGATTTTTCTTCTTCCAGCAAGTGCAGGCCACGATCCAGCATGGCTTTAAAGCGTTCTTCTTCACCACGCATGGTTTCACGGATAAGGGCTTCACCATGCACCAGTTCAGGATACGCGCCACCCATCTGCTGAATAAGGGCAGGAAGGAGCTTGTAGAAAGTGGGTTCTGTGGTGCCCATCATGTGCAGGTGGCGCATGGCGCGGCGCATGATGCGGCGCAGCACATAGCCTCGGCCATCCTTGGAAGGCAGCACGCCATCAGCAATCAGGAAGGCCGTGGAGCGCAGATGATCGGCCACCACGCGGTGGCTGGCTTTGAACGGGCCATCAGCAGCCTGATGTGTGAGATCCGCCGAAGCCTGAATAAGGGCTACAAACGTATCTGTATCGTAGTTATCGCGCTTGCCCTGCATGATAGCGGCAAAGCGTTCCAGCCCCAGCCCTGTATCAATAGAGGGACGCGGCAGAGGAGAACGTGTGCCCGGTGGGTCTTCGAAATACTGCATGAACACGAGGTTCCAGATTTCGACAAACCGATCCCCATCTTCATCGGGGGAGCCGGGCGGGCCACCGGGAACATCTGGGCCGTGATCGAAAAAGATTTCGGAGCAAGGGCCGCAGGGGCCGGTATCCCCCATACGCCAGAAGTTATCTGATGTGGGAATGCGGATAATGCGGCTGTCATCCAGCCCGGCAATGGAGCGCCACAGGCCTGCGGCATCTTCATCTTCTGCAAAAACGGTGACCAAAAGCTTGTCTTTGGGCAGGTTGAAGCCCTTGGTTACCAAATTCCATGCAAATTCAATCGCTTCGGGTTTGAAGTAATCACCGAAGGAGAAATTGCCCATCATTTCAAAAAACGTGTGGTGCCGTGCTGTATAGCCCACATTGTCCAGATCGTTATGCTTACCGCCGGCGCGCACAACCTTTTGCGCAGTGGTTGCGCGAGAGTAGGGGCGGGTTTCCTGGCCGGTAAACACGTTCTTGAACTGCACCATGCCCGCGTTGGTAAACAGCAGGGTGGGGTCGTTCTTGGGAACCAGAGACGATGAAGGTACAATCTGGTGACCGTTGCTGGCAAAATACTCCAGAAAAGCGGTGCGAATTTCGTTTGTTGTCAGCATGGCGTGAGGCAGACGATCCTGAAACTGGTTGGGCACGTGATGCTTCCACACTTGCGGAAAGGGGCCTCACGGCCAGATGAAAACGGCAAGGTTCTCTTAACCTGTGTTCCAGATGTAGCGCACACTGCGCTGATCTGAAAGAGGGCAGAGAATGGCCCGTGATATGGCTAAATTACGTATCAGAGGTTTGATGCGAAGTTGGCGGTGAAATTTCCACCGACATTTCCGCCAGTTCCAGCGCAGAAGCTGGCGGTTTTTCCCGAAAGACCACTTTCTGGCTCATGCTGAAATTGGCCAGCATGCCTGCCCCGGCTCCTGCGGCCAGCGCAATAATGGGGTGCTGCATGCAAAACGGGAAAATATAGAAAAGCAGGTAAACCGTGCCGCGGTTTAGAAAAAAACCAAGGCTGTTGGCACTCAGGAATCTGAGCCACTGAAGCACAGGATGTTCATGGTGGCCTGCGCCTTTGAATGTCCAGATTCGGTTAAAAATCCAGTTAAGCGTGGCGGCTACAAAATACGCCACCAATGTTGCAGCCGTAAGCCCGATAAGAGGGCGCAATGCGTAAACGGTGCCAGAATCCCACAAAAAACCAAGGCTGCCCACCATGCCAAACTTTATCAGGCGGATAAGCTTGGTTGTGGCGGCGGAAGCAGAAGGGGGCGCAGTGTTCATGGCATAAAGCTTTAAACTGGAATGCAGAAAAAGCAGACATAAAAAAAGAGGTGCCCGAAGGCACCCCTTTCTTTTTTCCGAAACCGGAAGCAGGCCGATTAGTGGAGGATGATTTCCACGCGACGGTTCTGCGGTTCGCGAGTGTTCGGGCCGGTCGGAACCAGCGGGTGAGCTTCACCGTAACCGTGCACGTCAATGGCGGAAGCCGGAACGCCGTCACGGATCAGTTCTGCCTTCACGCTGTCAGCACGACGCAGGGAAAGACCCAGGTTGTACTTTTCACCGCGCGGGCCGGGGTGAGCAGCGGAGTTATCGGTGTAACCGTTAACTTCGATGCGGGTTGTCTGCACGTGGGTGGAAGCCTGAGCAGCTTCTGCCACGATCTGGCGAGCGCGAGCGGTCAGGACAGACTTATCCCAATCGAAGAACACCAGGTAGGAACGAGCTGGCAGCGGAGCCGGAGCAGCAACAACCGGAGCCGGCGGCGGCGGCGGCGGAGCCGTATCGAACGCATAACGCAGGCCCAGAATGAACTGGTGGTTGAAGCGGTGATCGAAGTTCACGTTACCGCCGGTGCCTTTGGAACCGGAGTAGTGGAACGCACCGTCAGAGAAGGAGCCCGGCTGACCGATCATGCGGTATTCCGTGGTCACCTGGAAGCCCGGGATGCCTGTGTCGTAAGCGGCACCGACGATACCCTGGTAAGCGAAGCCACCGTTTGTGCCACCGATGCGGGTATGACCAGCGCCGTGAGCATAGTTGGTGTCAATCGGGTTGTAGTGCTGCCACAGGTAACCGGCACCAACACCAACAAACGGCGTGACAGGTGCATCAATACCGAACTGCTTCAGGTCGATATCATACAGCACGTTCACGAAACCGCCGTAGGACTGGTCGGAACCACGGGTATGGCCAGGAAGGGATGTGCCCGGACGGTGGTCAATGTTGGAGTAGTTGTAAACGCCTTCAACTTCAGCGCGCAGGCCGTTGCCGAAGCCCCAGCCAAACGCACCAAAACCGGTGAAGCCGGTGTTGTGGCGCAGCTGAGAGGAGGTTCCACCCGGAGGGGCGCCAGCAGCGTTTGCACCGTTCAGGTGAGCGTGCTGATTCTGAACCAGGTTATAACCACCGGCCACGTTTACATACGGGCCTGTAATCGTGGTGGCAGATGCGGCCGCCGGAGCCGCTGCCATCAGTGTCGTTGCAAGTAACGCCGTGCGGAGACGCATTTTTTGGTCCTCAATATTTCATCTGTTCGACTAACCCACCAACCATTTCAGCGGGCAGGTCCAGCTAGATGCCTAAAGCCGTATAAAACGATCAGTTCCAAAATAGAAACCCGAAGCTTCATACTCTTAGTGATTACAAGCCATAACCGTGTTGTATTTGCAACAGTTCATTTCGTGGGACGAATATGTTTCTGGCGCAAAAGTATTTCCACGGTTTCTGGCTCTTTCCATAACATGTTGCAAAAGCATGTATCTCGCCCTCATTCTCGTCTGATTAAGGCGGAATTGCGGCAAGGTGACACATTTACAACCCGATGCTTAACAGCGGCTGTGCGTAGCCGCTTTTAAGCCACGCTACCATCTGCTTCCAACACCTCTTTTACGGCTGTTGCGGGTACATCCCGCGTGGTGAATGCCTGACCGATTCCGTGTGCCAGCACGAAGGAAAGGCGCCCATCCTGCATCTTCTTATCGCGCTGCATATGGGCCATGAGATCCTGCGTGCGGAAGGTGTGGGGCAGATCCCGGATGTGTGCGGGCATACCCAAGGCTTCCAGATGGCGATTCACGCGTTCCATATCCGCGCGGGGGCACAGGCCTAAACGGACGGAAAGCGCAAAAGCCAGATTCAGGCCGATGGAAACAGCCTCTCCATGTAAAAGGCGGCCATCATAACCCAGTTCGGCTTCTAGTGCATGGCCAAATGTGTGGCCCAGATTGAGTAGGGCGCGGCCATTGCTTTTTTGTTGCTCGCGCTCATCGGCCGCCACAACGCGGGCTTTAAAGGCGCAAGCCTGCTGTACGGCCATTGCCAGTGCTTCGGGGTCTTGGTCCAGCACGGCGGCGCCGTTTTCTTCGCACCATGCAAACAGTGCTTCATCCCCAATGAGTCCGGACTTCACAATTTCGGCATAACCGGCCACCAGCTCACGGCGCGGCAAGGTTGCAAGGGTAGAAACATCTGCCAGCACGCAAAGTGGTTGATGAAACGCCCCCAACAGATTCTTGCCCCAACGGGTGTTGATGCCCGTTTTGCCCCCAACCGAAGAATCGACTTGAGAGAGCAGCGTGGTGGGAATTTGCACAAAAGGCAGACCCCGCAGCGTGGTAGCCGCCACGAATCCGGCCAGATCCCCCACCACGCCGCCACCCAGCGCAATAATGCTGGTGCGGCGTTCTATGCCGTGCTCCAGAATGTTGTTTGTCAGCTTTTGATACATTTCCAGACACTTGGTCTGTTCCCCCGGCGGCACGCGCAGGCTGCGGGAGGTAATGCCGGTTTCCGCCAAGGCGGTTTCCAACTGATGCAGGTAGCGCGGTGCCACGTTTTCATCTGTAATAATGACAACGTTTTTCTGCGGCAGCACCGGGGCCAGCAAGGCACCCGCGCGGCTGATCAGATTCGTGCCGATCACCACATCATAGGATGTATGCGCCAAGGTAACAGGTAACCTTAACGGACGGCGCGAAAGGGCAAGGGCTTCCATAACGCGCGTGGTTGTGTGCTCCACGTTGTTGTCTCCACAATCAACAATAATATCTGCCTCGGCGTAAACCGGATGGCGGATGGCCATAAGGTTTTCCAGCACGTCACGCGGGGATGTCGTGTTTAAAAGCGGGCGATGCGTGCGCCCGCTAACACGGCGCACCAGCACGGGCAGGGGGCAACGCAGCCAGATGGAAACTGCACGCTCACGCACCAAGGCGCGGGTGGTGGAATCCATAAACGCGCCGCCGCCAGTGGCCAGTACCATGGGGGGGCCTTCCAGCAACCTGCGAATCACCCGCCGTTCTCCATCACGAAAAGCGGCTTCACCGTACAGGCGAAAAACATCTGCAATAGAGCAGCCCGCCGCGCGTTCTATTTCTACATCGGCATCAACAAATGGCAGCCCCAGCCGCGTGGCGAGGGGGCGGCCAATGGTGGTTTTTCCTGCCCCCATAAGGCCGACAAGCACAATGCTGCGGCCAAAGGGGATGATGCCAGAACCGTGGCTACGGCTGACCCGTTCCAGATCAAGCGGAATGGGCGGCGGGTCCGTTGTTTCGGAGTGGGGAGAAGAGATACGTGATGACATGGAACACAGCTTAACATACAGCAGACAGAACACACCTATATCAGTTAAGGGAGCCAAGCTGCATGAACCGCACGGTTCTGATTGTTGCCGCCGCCGTGTTTGCGGTTGTTCTGGGCGGTTTTGCCGCGCTGGGCCTAAGCGCACACCCACCAGTCCCCCAGCCAGTGCATCGTGATCTGCCGCTGGCCGCCCCGGCCACATCTGCCGCGGCTACCAGCGTGGCGGTGCCTGCCGCACCTCCGGCCCCGGTGGTTTCCGCTGTTGTGCCAGCAGCGCCTGCCCAGCCCACCATCACGCCTGCTGCGCCTGCTGCCCCGCCTGCGGCTGTTGCGCCGCCACCGCCTGTGGCCCCTCCGTCACCGGTTGCCGCTCCGGCCCCGGCAGCACCTGCACATCCGTAAGCCATGATAAGTGGGGGCGTTGATCTTTTTCTGGAGATGCTGGCTGCCGAGCGCGCAGCCGCCCCCAACACGCTGGCTGCGTATGAAGCAGACCTAACCTCCTGCGCTGAAAGTCTGGCGCGGGAGGGGCAAACCCTGCAAACGGCTACAACCGAGGGGTTGCAGAACTGGATGGCTGCATTGGTAGGCAGCGGGCAGGCGCGGCGCACGGTTGCGCGGCGTTTGTCCTGCATCCGGCAATTTTATCTGTTTTTGCTGCGTGAAGGCATGCGGGCCGATAACCCGGCGGCGCATCTGGATAGCCCCAAACCCCGCACGCCTTTGCCGCGTTTTTTATCCGAATCGGAAGTGCTTGCACTGCTGAATGCCTGCGCTGAACCAGATGGGGCATCTTTGCCTAAAAAACGACGCGGTATTTTGGCCAAGGCAGCGCTGGAGCTGCTGTATGCCTCTGGCTTGCGTATTTCTGAATTATTGGCCTTGCCACGCAAAGCTATAGCTGGTGACCAGCGGATGATTATGGTGCGCGGCAAAGGTGGGCGGGAACGCCTTGTGCCGCTTTCAGATAGCGCGCGGGAAGCCGCACAAGCGCTGCTGGAAGTGGATGCGCATTTGGAAAGCGCCTTTCTTTTCCCCGGTCGTGACCCTGCAAAACCCATGACACGGCAGGCGTTCGACCGGATTCTGCACACAGTGGCCATACGGGCAGAAATTGATCCGGCACGTCTTTCTCCCCACGTGCTGCGCCATTCCTTTGCAACGCATTTGCTGGCGCATGGGGCGGATTTGCGGGCTTTGCAGATGTTGCTGGGGCATGCAGACATCGCCACCACCCAGATTTATACGCACGTGCAGACAGAACGCCTGCAAAAAGCTGTGCAGGCGCATCACCCATTGGCGGCGGATTCTGCCCACACCAAGTGAAAAATCGACATTCAGATATGTTTGGTTGCATGAAGTGACTTGGTTTTACACGTCATTGTGCTATCGGCTTCTGCATGCGTCAGTTCCTGGATTTCGAAAAGCCCGTCGCCGAACTTGAAAACAAGATCGACGAATTGCGGCAAATGACTGACCCTGAAGGGGTCAACATAGAAGAAGAAACGGCCCGTCTTTCTGAAAAGGCGGAAAAGCACCTGCGTGCCATCTATGCCAAGCTTACGCCGTGGCAGAAGGTGCAGGTGGCCCGCCATGCGCAACGTCCGCACACGCAGGACTATGTGAATGCGCTGATAACAGACTTTACGCCGCTGGCGGGGGATCGTCTGTTTGCAGATGATAAAGCTGTTATTGGTGGCATGGGCCGTTTTGACGGCACACCGGTTATGGTGATCGGGACTGAACGCGGTTCAGACCTTGAAACCCGGCTTCAGCATAATTTTGGCATGGCGCGGCCAGAAGGCTACCGCAAGGCGCAACGGCTGATGAGAATGGCCGGGCACTTTAACATGCCGATTCTAACATTTATTGATACCGCAGGCGCATGGCCCGGTATTGATGCCGAGCAGCGCGGGCAGGCCGAAGCCATTGCCCGTTCTATTGCCACCTGTTTTGAAGTGCCGGTACCACTTGTTGCCACCGTAATTGGTGAAGGTGGTTCTGGTGGCGCCGTGGCGCTGGGTGCGGGTGACCGGGTAATGATGCTGGAAAACGCCATCTACTCCGTTATCTCGCCCGAAGCTTGTGCGTCCATTTTGTGGCGTGATCCCAAGCAGGCCAGCACGGCAGCAGAAACCCTGCGGCTGACGGCGCAGGATTTGCAGAAGCTGGGGCTGATTGACCGGATTATTCCGGAGCCTGTAGGCGGGGCACAGCGGGAGCCTGCTGTTGCAATCGAATCTGTGCGCACAGCGCTAACAGAAGAACTTAAAACGCTTCTGCCAATTGCACCGGCACGCCTGAAAGAATTGCGGCGTGAAAAGTTTCTGGCAATGGGGCGTGAAGCCCTAAGTTAACACACGCATTTTTCCTCCCCACGAGTGCAAACGCGGCGGGGAGGAAGCTCAGGCGTTAGACAGGCGGCTCTCCTTCTATAGGGGTGCCGCCTTTTGTTTTGATAAGATCATGGATAGCACTGGCGGCTTCTTCCACTTCGGCCCGGTTCTGCCCTTTGGCCACAAGGGCCACACCCCGGCGGCCATCTTCCCGGTGGAAAGGGTAGGAGCCGATATCCAGATCCGGAAAGCGATTCTGAATGGCCTCCAGCCCATCGGCCAACGTGCCTTCAAAAAGTGATGTGGTGTGCCATGTGCGGGAAAAAACAGGCGCGCCTTTTTGCAGGCTAGGGGCAAGGGCATCAAACATGCCGCGCATAATACGCGGCACGCCTGCCATAACATGCACATTGCCAATGCTAAAGCCGGGCGCGAGTGAAACAGGGTTTACAATGGGTATGGCCCCCTGCGGCAGCTTGGCCATACGCTGGCGGGCAGCGTTAAACTCTTCTGGCCCAAAATAGGTTTCCAGCAGTTTGAAGGTGGGGGGTGGAACTCCCACGGCACCCCAAAAGCTTCGGCAACACAGGGGGCTGTGATGTCATCATGCGTGGGGCCAATGCCGCCGGTGGTAAAAACCTCATCATATTTCGCACGCATTTCTGTCACGGTGTTGATGATGGTTTCCCGAATATCCGGAATCACACGGATTTCGCGCAGAGGAATCCCCAGTTCACCTAAGCGGAGGGCCAGAAACTGGATGTTTTCATCTTTTGTGCGGCCGGAAAGGATTTCGTTGCCAATAAGAATAAGGGCGGAGGTGCGGCGCATGGGTTGGGCCTGTCCTTTGCTGAAGCCTTCTTGATTTAGGTGTAAAGCATGAAACGCAGGGCTGTTAACGTCAATGATATGGTAAAATTTGCCCTTATCCTTCCTGTGCTGCGCGTTTTTGGATTGACCGCAGCGTGTCCAGTTCATAGCTTCCCGCCATGTCAGAAAGCCGATCCGCTCCCGTTTCCGATCTTCCACGTGCCTGGCCTTTTGAGGAGGCGCGTAAACTAGCCGATCATGTTGGTGTGCGCAGCACCACCAACGGTGAGGACGATGCACGCCCGGCGCTGCTGGAAACGGGCTATGGCCCTTCCGGCCTGCCGCATATTGGCACGTTTGGTGAGGTAGCCCGCACATCATGGGTGCGGCAGGCCTACACAGCCCTAACAGGCCGCCCTTCGCGCCTGCTGGCTTTTTCCGATGATATGGATGCCTTGCGCAAGGTGCCCGATAACGTGCCCCAGCGTGACATGCTGGAAAAATATATCGGTCAGCCTCTTTCCCGCGTGCCAGATCCGTTCGGCACGCACGAATCGTTTGCCGCGCATAACAATGCCCGCCTGTGCGCGTTTCTGGACAGCTTCGGCTTTGAATACGAGTTTGCGTCTTCCACCCAGTATTACACCTCTGGTCGGTTTGATGCGGCACTCCGCCGCGTGCTGGAAGTGCATGATGACATTCTAAAGGTTATTCTGCCCACTTTGGGGGCAGACCGGCGCGCCACCTATTCCCCCGTTCTGCCGCTTCACCCCCGTACAGGTGAGGTGATGCAAGTGAAGATGGACGCCATAGATGCCGCAGCCGGTATTGTGCGCTGGACAGATCCTTCCAACGGTGAGGTGTTTGAAACACCCGTAACCGGCGGCCATGCCAAAATGCAGTGGAAGGCCGACTGGGCCATGCGTTGGTATGCGCTGGGTGTTGATTATGAAATGTCTGGCAAGGATCTGATAGACAGCGTGCGGCTTTCTGGCCGTATCTGTAAGATTCTGGGCGGCACTCCGCCAGCGGGCTTAACGTATGAGCTGTTTCTGGATGAAAAAGGCCAGAAAATTTCCAAATCCAAGGGTAACGGGCTTTCTGTTGAAGAATGGCTGCGTTACGCCCCGCCAGAAAGCCTTGGGCAGTTCATGTTTAATCAGCCGCAGCGCGCCAAGCGGTTGTATTTTGATGTTATCCCCAAAACGGCGGATGAATATCTTACACACGTTGATAAAGCCAAGGTGTTGCAGGCCGAAAACCCCACGGGGAATGATCTGCGTGCCAACCCGGCATGGTTTATCCATAAGGGCCACATTCCAGAAGATGCAGGCAGCCCGGTGCCGTTTAGCATGCTGCTCAACCTTGCCAGCGTTGCCAATGCAGATACGCCAGAAGTGCTGTGGGGCTTTATCCGCCGGTACGATGCTGCCGTTTCGCCCGAAACACACCCCATGCTGGCATGCTTGGTGAAACATGCTGTAGCGTATTACGCAGATTTTGTGCGCCCGGCCAAAACCTTCCGTGCGCCTACCGAACAGGAACGCGCTGCCCTGACTGATCTGGCAGAATGTCTGCGTGGCTATGAAGGTGAAGCCGCAGATGCTGGCACCTTGCAGAATCTGGTGTTTGAAGTAGGCAAGCGCCACGCGTTTGAACCGCTGCGGAGCTGGTTTACCTGCCTGTATGAAGTGCTGCTGGGGCAAAAGGAAGGGCCGCGCTTTGGTGGCTTTGTTGCGTTGTATGGCGTGGCAGAAACCGTGGCTCTGATAGATACAGCCCTCCTGCGCGAGACGCAGGTTTAAAACGTAGCGCCGCAAGTTACATGACGCAGACCCCACCCCCACCAGCTCCCCCTTCTTCGCTTCCGGGCGGAGGGGGATGGAAAAAGTGGCTCAAGCATCTGCCGCATATTCTTGGTTTGCTGCTTATGGTGGCCGCCATTGTGGTGGTGCAGCACGAACTGCGGCATCTGCGCATTTCAGACATCCGCCACGCTATGGAGGCTATTCCGGCCCGGCAGATGTGGATGGCGGTTGGCTGCACGCTGCTGTCTTATTTTATCTTGTCCTTTTATGATCAGCTTGCTGTCATTCAGGTAGGGTATCGTAAGCTGCCTTTCCGGCGGGCAGCTTTTGCGGCGTTCTGTTCCTATGTGCTTTCACACAATCTGGGCTTTTCCGCTGTATCTGGCGCTGCCGTGCGGTATCGGCTTTACCGCAACTGGGGCCTTAATTCCTTTGCCATAGCCCAGATTATTGCCTTTTGCTCCGCCACTTACCTGTTGGGTGCTGCGGTGCTGATAGGTGCCGTGTTGATCTGGGAACCCACAGTGTTGCCAGGCATTGGCCACCGCGTGCCCGCATCTGTGCTGGCGGTTATTGGCGCGCTGATGTGGTGCGGCGTGGCGGCTTACATCGGGCTGGCGTTTAAGGTGCGGGAATTCCGCTTCCGTAAATGGGTGGTGGAACTGCCATCCCCCCGTATGGCCATTATGCAAACACTGGTGGCTACGGCAGAGGTTGCGGCTACGGCCAGCATTGCTTTTGTGCTGCTTCCCCCCAGTGCTGGGGTAGATTTTGGCTCGTTTCTGGCCATTTACATTGCATCTTATACAGCCGGGCTGGTGGCCAGTGTGCCGGGTGGTTTGGGCGTGTTTGATGGGGCCATGCTACTGGCTTTAGGCCCTTATATGCCTGCGCCACAAATTTTGGGCATGGTGCTGATTTTCCGGCTTTTCTATTACATTATTCCGTTGTTTCTGGCGGGTATCATGTTTGCCGGGCATGAGCTGTTTTTGCGTGGCGATGCTGCTCTGGCAGAAAAGAAAAACCGCAAGATACAAAATAACCCAGATGCCGCCACGGCTCCTATGCCCATGCAGCGCAGGCCCAGCCAAGTGGTGCGAGAAAGTGAAGCCGCTTTTTCTGTAGCTGTGGCAACGGGCACGGTTTCACTTTGCGGGGTGATGCTGATCTGTCTGGTGATGCTGGACCCCGTGCCCAAATTTGCCATGGTGCCAGAAAGCCTGCTGACAATGGCCCGTGTGGGCGGCAACTATGTGCTTTCCCTTATGGGGGTGGTGCTTATCAGCTTGGCTATCGGGCTTTCCCAGCGGGTTACGCTGGCATGGCGTGGAGCACTTTATCTGCTGCTTACCGCAACTGTGCTAACATTTTTACGGGGCAATACATTTTTTGTGCCGGTTATGCTGGGGCTTTCCGCGCTGTTTATTGCGCCGTTCCGCTCCTGCTATTACCGGCACGCGCGGCTTTTGAGCGAACCTCTCTCCACCGGCACTCTACTATCTTTGCTGCTGTTATTTGGGTGCGTCATCGCGTTGGCAACACGGCATGATACATCTGGCAGTTGGTGGCAGATGATGTTGGCTACGCAGGCCCGTGGCTCGGTCAGATGGACCATTGCGCTTTCCGTAGGGCTAGCACTGTTTGTTGTGGCGCGGTTGATGTGGCCGGGGCGTATTATCGTGCGTGAGTGGGATGAAGACGCCTACACACACTATAAAAATCTGGATCATGCTCTGCCAGATATTCAGGCCTTCCGGCCGCAAGGGTATGTTACGGGGGAAGCGGGAGAGGCCATTCTGCCGCTTTACCGGAGAGATAGCTATCTGGTGGCATTGGGTGATCCGGCAGGGGGAGAAGCAGACAGCATTTCTGCTATCTGGAAATTTCGGGATCTAGCCTTGCAGGAAGGCCTCAAACCCGTGTTCTGGCAGGTGGGGGATGACTTCCTGCGCATTTACGATGATATCGGGCAGAGTGTATGGACACTTAATGATGGCAGCAAATTTAATTTCTGCTATCCAGCGAACGATATTGCGCAGGCATCACGCTTTGTTAGAACGTACAAGGGTGGTGCGGGCAATTTGGTGCCATCAGATTTTTCGTGATTAAATGGTGTTTCCTCGGGTAGAGGGCGGATGCCTCGGACAGAACGGTGAGGGGTTATGTCAGCTCATTTTCCCGCAATGCTGTTAACGGCAACAGCATTTACATCCTCTATTTCCTCGTTTCTGCTGGCGTTTCCTGCGTTGTTTTCCATCGTCAATCCGTTTGGGGCTGCGCTTATTTTTGCGCAGGCAACGGCAGGCCGCTCGCAAACTGAAATTATGGCACTGGCGCGGCTGGTGTCTTTTTATTCCCTCTGCCTCATTATGGCTTCGCTTTGGCTGGGCAGTATGGTGCTGGCGTTTTTCGGTATTACCGTAAACGCGCTGCGGGTTGCGGGCGGGCTGGTTGTGGCTGTGCGTGCGTGGGATCTGCTGCAAAGCCCGGAAACGGTTGAAGCGCAAAAGGAAAAGCAGGCCTTACAAGGTGGCCGTACGGTGATGGCCCCCAATTGGGCCGATGCTGCGTTTTTCCCGCTTGCCATGCCATTTACGGTGGGGCCAGGCACAATTGCTGTGGCTATTGCCCTTGGTTCTGGCTGCCCATCGGATGAGCCTTTTTGGGCATACACCATTGGCACCACGTTGGCTGGTGTATGCGTGGTGGCTATTGTGTGGGCCGCCTATTCTGGTGCGGATAAGCTGGTATCCATGCTGGGTGTTACCGGCACGCGTATTGTTAGCCGTATGGCTGCGCTGGTGCTGCTGTGTATTGGCGTGCAGATTCTGGCCGCAGGTGTGCAGGGCTTTGCCATAGATATGTGGCGGCACCTGCTGGCCATAAAATTACACGCGTAACGCCATTAAAGGCGTTATTCTGCCACAAGCTGGGTTACGCAGCTTTCATGCGCGCCCAGCGCGTGTTGCAGTTGTTCAAGCTGTGCACTTGCTTTTTCTGCAAAGCCAAAAGGCGGGCGTATAACAAGTAAGCCCGCGCCGTTAAGCTGATCCGGGTTGTGCGGTGGCTGCATAAGTAACTCCGCCACGCAGATATTGCGGATACCGGTGGCCATTAACGTTTCATGAAAAATACGAACGGGCGTGCGGTGCTTGATGGGATACCAAATGGCAATAATGGCATTGGCAAAGCGGGCCTGAATGGTCTGCACGGCTTGTGCAAGCCGGTCGAATTCCCCCGGTTCTTCAAATGGCGGATCAATCAGAATAAGCCCGCGCTTGGCGGTTTTGGGTGGAAGCAGGGCGCGCAGGGCTTCATAGGCATCTCGCTCGTGCACCGTTACATTTGGGGTGTTGGTAAATAGCCGGTAGAGGCTGCGCTTATCTTCCGGGTGTTTTTCGCAACAAATGAGTGAATCCTGCGTTCGCAGCATCTGCGCAATAATGAGCGGAGAACCGGGATAAAACTCTGGGCCGCCCGCTTGTTTTACCTGTTCCAGCCAATCTGCCAGTGGGCTGGCAGCATCTTCATGCCACAGCTTGCCTATGCCATCTTGCCATTCCTGCGTTTTTTCAGCTTCGGGGCTGTGCAGATCATACCGCCCGATACCGGCATGTGTATCCAACACCATAAAGGGCGCAGGTTTGCGTAAAAAGCTTTGCAGCAAGGTGACAAGCAAGGCGTGCTTTATGCAGTCGGCAAAGTTACCGGCGTGGTAGGCGTGGCGGTAGTTCATGTGGTGGGTGTTTCTGCTTCAAAACGGCTGGCCATGTCTTCTAGTGGCCAGCGCGGGCGGGGGCGTAGGGCGTTATCGTTTATGGGGGGCAGGTGGCGTGTGGCGGCTTCCTGCCACGTTTCCAAGGCTGCCCAACCCACCATAACGGCATTATCCGTGCACAAGCGTAAAGGGGGAGCTGCAAAGCGTAGGCCGCGTTGTGCGGCTGTTTTTTCTAAAGCCGCACGCAAAACTGTATTGGCAGCCACGCCACCAGCAGCCACCAACAGTTTGGCTTCGGGCATCATATCTAGTGCGTGCTCAATACGGTTGGTCACTACATCGGCTACGGCTTGCTGAAAGGAGGCCGCCAGATCTGCCGCAAACTGGCGGGGCAAAGGCGCCTTGCCAAAAGGTGCGAGCTTTTGGGAGATGGCGGTTTTTAGGCCGGAGAAAGAAAAATCGCAGCCCTCACGCCGCCAGAGGGGGCGGGGTAGGGTGATGGCTTTGGGGTTGCCTTCCCGCGCCAGTTTTTCCAGTTCCGGGCCGCCGGGCCAGCCAAGACCCAGCATTTTGGCAACTTTATCAAACGCTTCACCGGCGGCATCATCAATCGTGCCGCCTAGCTTGCGGTAATGGCCTACGCCTTCCACTGCAATGCATTGGCAATGGCCACCAGAAACCAGCAGCAGCAGGTAAGGGAAGGGGGCGCCATCGGGCACAACACCGGGTAGCCGCGCCGTAAGGGCATGGGCTTCCACATGGTTGACTGCTACAAACGGAATACCCAGCGCCAATGCCAGCCCCTTGGCAAAACCGCTGCCCACAATCAGCCCGCCAATAAGCCCCGGCCCGGTGCTGGCGGCAATGAAAGACAGAGTCGCGGGGGGGATGTTGGCATCCTGCAAAGTGGCCCGAACCAGATTCGGCAGTAGGGCCAAATGAGCGCGTGCCGCAATTTCTGGCACCACGCCACCAAAATCTGCATGCCCATCCTGAGAAATAACACGCTGCGCCAGCACGGTGCCATCAGGGGCCAAAATGGCGCATGCGGTTTCATCGCAAGAAGATTCAATGGCCAGTATTGGGCCATCTGGCCTGCGGTTTTGTGCGGTTTCGTTCATGGACGCATCATGCAAAACGGCGTATCCTTACGGTAACGCAATAGGTGGACGGGGGCGGAATGTTTTTTCGGTCGCGCAAGTTTTTCAGACCAGCCGGGCATCATCACTTCTTGTCCTTTCTCTACTCCCGGTAATAGACACTCTTATGGATTCAGCCTACCCTTCCTCATCCGCCCCTTCTCCTGCGTTGCAGGAACTTGCGGCGGAAGCGGCGGCCCGCCAGAAAAAGGCAAGTGGCCATTCTGGGCGCCGCACCCTGCCTTTGCGTGTTGGCACGCGGGGTTCGCCCCTTGCGCTGGTGCAAACGCGCGCCTTCCTTACCACATTGACACGCTTCTGCCCCGTCTTGCGGGATATGGGTGCGTTTCAGGAACACCAGATTAACACCACGGGTGATCAGGTGCAAAATCGGCGTTTGGCCGAAATTGGTGGTAAAGGCCTGTTTGCAAAGGAAATTCATGAAGCCCTAGCCGATGGGCGGATTGATTTTGCCGTGCACAGCCTTAAGGACTTGGAAACCACGCTGCCCCCCGGCCTTGTGCTGGCCTGCACCCTTAAGCGGGAAGATGCGCGTGATGCCCTTATCCTTAGCCCCGGCCTTGCGCAGTCCGACCCGGATGATCCGTATTCCGCCCTGCCAGAAGGTGCGCTTGTAGGCTGCGCATCTGTGCGTAGGCAGGCACAGATGCTGCATGTGCGGCCAGACCTGCAATTTGGCCTGCTGCGTGGCAACGTGCAAACCCGACTCGATAAACTCGCTGCCCATCAGTGTCAGGCTACGTTGCTGGCTCTGGCCGGGCTAAAGCGCCTTGGCATGGCAGAGCGTGCCAGCATTGTGCTGGATCCCACAGTTATGGTGCCAGCCGCAGGGCAGGGCATTGTAGGCGTAACCGTGCGCGAAGATGATGTTGAACTGCGCGAACTGTTATCTGCAATTGAAGATTACGAGGCCCGCGCTGTTGCCACGGCAGAGCGTTCTTTGTTGGCGGAACTGGATGGCTCCTGCCGTACGCCTATCGGTGGCTATGCACAGCTTCTTCCCGCCGAAGAGGGGAAAGACCCCAAGCTGCATCTTACGGGCCTTGTTGCGCGTGAAGATGGGTCTTTCCTGTTAAAGCGTAGCATTACTGGCATGCCGGAAGATGCTGCAAGGCTGGGTAAGGAGCTGGGTGAAAGCCTGCGCAAAGATAGCCCTTCTGATATTTTTGAGGAAAACTGAGGTAACGCCATGCGTCCGCGTGGTGTGATTGTCACACGCCCGGAACCGGGGTTGAGTGAAACAATGGCAGCCGTTGCGGATGCAGGCTGGCTGCCATTGGCCTCACCTGCATTGGTTGTGCAGCGGCATACGCTGCGTCTGCCCCAAAAATTACCCGCAGCCATATTGCTTACCAGTGGGCAGGCTGTTTCTGCTGTGGTTGTAGCCGCACAGCAGGCCAAAGCGCTGGATATGCCGGTTTACGCAGTAGGGGATCGTACAGCCCAACGCGCGCGTGATGCCGGGTTTACATGTGTGAAAAGCGCAGATGGTGATGCCCGTGCGCTTGTCTCGCTTTTACAAACCCACCAACAGCCAGAACAAGGCAGCCTGCTGCTTTGCTCTGGGGCAAGGCAGGGCGTAGAGCTTGCGGCTTGGTGCAGGCAGGCGGGGTTTAAGGTTATGCGCCGCGTTGTGTATGCGGCCAAACCGATCCAGAAAATAACCGAACAAACGCGTACAGCCATTCAGGCTGCCAAGGTAGCGGTCGTTCTGTTTTTTTCAGCAGAAAGTGCAGCAGGCTGGTTGGCAGCTTTGCCAGAAGCCGAGCAAAAGAGGCTGGCAGCGCAGGCGCGTGCGGTGGTGATATCTGGCCGTGTGGCAGATGTTTTGCGTAACGCGGGTTGGCACGATGTGCATATAGCGGCCCATGTTTCTGCCGCAGCGATTATGGAAGCTCTGGGGCTATATCACGTATAAAAAAAACCTCCGCACCCGTAAGTGCGAAGGCTTTTTGCAACCTTTAAAGCAAAGGCAACGAGATTATGCGTGGCCTGCTGCTTCGGGGAATTCTGCGCGGCGTGCCTGCCACAGAGCCACAAAGTCGATCGGCTGTAGCACGATGGGCGGGAAGCCGCCATCACGCGTTACATCGCTGATGATGTTACGGGCGTAGGGGAAGATCAGGCGCGGCACTTCAACCAGCAGGATCGGTTCGATCAGTTCCTGCGGCGGGTTGGTAAGCGTTACGACAGCGGCGTAAACCAGCTCGGTCAGGAACACAGTGCGGCCGGCGGGGCCACCTTCCTTTTCCGGGGCTTCCTTGGCTTCTGCCTTAATGGACAGAACAACCTCGTAAACCATCTGGTCATCCTGCAGGCGGTTGGCCTGCACATCAATGTTCACGCCAATCTGGGGCTGGCTGCGCAGGGTGGCAAAAATTTCTGCACCAACCGGCACTTCAAACGACAGATCGCGGGTGTACTGCAAATTAACGGCAAGCGGCAGTGCGGGTGGGGCACTCTGTTCTGTTTCAGACATCGGTTCTGCTTTCGTCAGCTTCAACTTTGGATACCCTTCGCGGTAGCATGCCCGCAGGCATCCGCCAACTGTAAGCGGCATGTTTGGCAGGGTATCTGGGCTGTGCGGGGCGTTTTATGCGCGCTTAGGGGGAAAAATGTTGCCAGTCTCCATTTTCAAAACTCTCCCCTGTCAGGCTCAGCAAAAACCACCAATGAGAGACCACAAGAGTTTCGGATGCTCTGGCATCCTGCGCCATAATCTGGCGGAACTGTTGCGCCCGGTTTTCCAGGCTTGCGCTGCTTTCTGGCAGCGGAGACCACCAGTGTTCATCTATGTGGGCAAAATCCAGATGTGGCCATGCTGATGCTAAAACAGAGGCTGGTGTACCTTTATCGCAGGAATACATGCCGCGTTCGCGCACAAGCGGCATAATTTGTGGGGTAATGCCCAACCGCTGCGCCAAAGGCGTGGCAGTTTGCAGCGCACGTGTGAAGGGGGAAACCAGTATGCGCCGGATTCCCCTATCCGCCAGTTTCAGGCCCAGTTCCTGCGCGTGGGCCTTGCCTTCAGCAGAAAGATGTGGGTCTTCCAACCCCGGATCTCCCCCATGAAGGTTGTAATGGCGGTTGAATTCGCTTTCGCAGTGTCGCAGGATAATCATGATACCCGCAAGGTAGGAAGCATAATGCCCCTTTAGCAAGAGGGCAGGTGATTGTATCCCCCCATGCGCGTGACTATGTGATAAGTAACACGCGATTCTCCGGTTCTGTTTCATGTACTATGGCAGAACAGGCGCAAGGTTTTTGGTGGACGTAAGACAGATGGATTTTTCTCTCGGCCATTTCCCGGTCGATCTGGTGCTTCTGGCTCTGGTTGCGGCATTTCTGGTGCTGCGGTTGCGTAGCGTGCTGGGCAAGCGCGTGGGTATTCAGCCGGTACAGGTGCAGCTTCAGGTTCGGCCGGATGCAGCGCCCAGAGTGGTGGAAGGCAAGCCAGAACAGGCCGAAGCTGCGGCGGAATTTGATATTCCTGCCCCGGGTACGCGCGTGGGCACATTGCTGGCAGATATCCGGCAGAAAGATCCTTCTTTCACACCTCAGCAGTTTCTCAACGGTGCGCAAACTGCATTTGCGCAGGTGGTGGGGGCCTATGCACAAGGCAACCTGAATGTTCTGAAAACGTACCTTACACCTGCCGTTTTTTCTGCATTTGAGGCAGGCATTACAGCCCGCACCAATGCAGAAGAAACGCAGCGGACAGATGTTAAAGCCATTCGGTCTTTGGCAATTGAAGATGTGCGTCTAACACCCATGGAAGCCGGTACGGCAGCCGCTATTGATGTGCGTATTGTTTCGGACCAGATCAGCCTTGTGCTGAACAAGGAAGGGCAGCCGGTAACAGGTACGGATGCCGTAACCGAATTTTCCGATCTGTGGACTTTTGAGCGCTTGCTGGATGTAAATGGCAGCACATGGCGCCTTGCGGCGGCGCGTAGTGCGTGAAAGCTGCCAAAGGTAACGGGGCATCCCGCGCCAACACCACCCACACCAAACCACCACGCGCCCGCCGTTATAAAATTGGGCAGCAGGAAATAGTAATGGGTGATTGCCTGCGTGCGCTCAAGCGCGTGCCGGCGGAATCGGTGGATGTGGTTGTTACGTCTCCCCCTTATAATATCGGCCTGTCCTACCGTAGTTATCCGGACAGGCGGGAAGAAGAAGATTATCTGGACTGGATGCTGGAGGTTGCGCAGCAGTTGCAGCGCATCCTTAAGGATGATGGGTCATTCTTCCTGAATATTTCCGGCTCATCCGCACAACCTTGGTTGCCGTTTGAGCTGGCAGTGCGGCTGCGTGATCTGTTTGTGCTGCAAAACCATATTTCGTGGGTGAAATCCATTTCCGTGGGGGAAGATAGCTTCGGGCACTTCAAACCCATGAACAGCCAGCGGTTTCTGCACCGCGGGCATGAACATGTTTTCCACTTCACGCTGCACGGAGATGTGCGGCTTGATCGGTTACGTGCCGGGGTGCCGTATAAGGATAAATCCAACATTGCCCGCCGTGGCCACAGGCAGGATAGGCGCTGCCGGGGTGATACATGGTTTATCCCGTATGAAACCGTGCGGGGCCGGGCAGAAAAGTTTGATCACCCCGGCACCTTCCCCGTAGCGCTGCCTGAACAGTGTATTTTGTTGCATGGGCGAGAAGGTGCGCGCGTGCTTGATCCATTTATGGGCACGGGCACCACACTGCTGGCTGCCCAAAGGTTGGGCTGTTACGGGCTGGGGATGGAGTTGGACCCGGAATACGTGGCTATTGCCCGTGCGCGGCTGAAGGATGATTTGGCGTCCTGAACGCCTCATCATCGAAAAGATCAATCATTAAAATAAAAACAATCGTTTGGACATATTGATATGTATCAAACACAATACAGGTAACAGCGCATAAAAGCTATTCAATCAAGGCGTAGAAATTAGGAGACCGGGTTTTGAAACGATTAGTCGTGTCAGCAGTAGGTGTAGCTCTGCTGGCTTATGGTGGCACAGTCGCTTACCTGCAGCATTTTGACCACATTACAGCACCAGAATTACCAGCATCTTCCCCCACGCTGAAAGATCCCGTGGCGCTGGCAGCATTTAACGCCCTGCGTGAGGCGCGGTGTGATTACTGCCATGCCGAACAGCGTGATCTGCCGTTTTACTTCCGTGTGCCGGTTGCCAAAACGCTTATGGAAAAAGACCGTGCCAACGGGCTGCGTCATTTCCGTGTAGAACCAGTGCTGGATGCGTTTGAACAGGGCACTGTGCCTACGGAAGAGCAGCTTTCCCGCATTGAGGAAGTGATTACGCAAAACCGTATGCCACCCAACCTGTATCTGATGATGCACTGGCACGCCCACCTGTCTAATGCAGAGCGTGAAGCTGTGCTGAAATGGGTGCAGGATACACGCCGCAAAAACTACAACAACACAGGTGCGGCAGAGCAGTTTGCAGCAGAGCCTATTCGCCCTGTGCCAGAAAGCGTGGAAGCCAATCCGGCAAAATGGACGCTGGGGCGCAAGCTGTTCTTTGATAAGAGCCTGTCGGGCGATAACACGCTTAACTGCGCAAGCTGCCACGGGCTGGATACCGGCGGGGTGGATAATCTGGTTACAGCCACTGGCATTGGTGGGCAGAAAGGCCCCATCAACACGCCTACGGTGTATGATGCCTACTTTAAAATGGCGCAGTTCTGGAACGCCCGTGCCACCACGCTGGCAGATCAGGCCGCTGGCCCTGTTATGAATCCGGTGGAAATGGGTTCCCATAACTGGGAGGAAGTGGCCAACAAGCTGAACGCCAACCCGGAATACGCACCGCTGTTCAAGGAAGCATTTGGCCCCGATGCCAAGGTTGATGAAAAAACCATCACCACGGCTATTGGCGAGTTTGAAAAAACGCTGGTTACACCAAATGGTGCCTTTGATGAATACCTTAAAGGCAAACCGGATGCCATTAGCGAGCAAGCTAAACGTGGGTATGAACGCTTTAAGGCCATTGGCTGCTCTGGTTGCCATACCGGCATTGGGGCAGGTGGCCGCGGCATGGAAATCATGGGTCTTGAAGGGGATTATTTCAAAGACCGTGGAGGCAAGCTAACGGATGCTGATGAAGGCCGTTACGCGGTGACACATGAAGCGGGTGACATGAACCGTTTTGTTGTGCCCAATTTGCGGAATGTTGAGCTGACAGGCCCATACTTCCATGATGGCAGCGTAAAAACCTTGGATGAAGCCGTGCGCAAAATGGCCCGTTACCAAACCCCGGATCAGAACATCTCTGATCAGGATGTAGCGGACATTGTGGCCTTTCTGAAAACGCTGACAGGGCGTTACGATGGCAAGCTGCTTACCAACAGCAATCCAGCCGCCAAACAGTAAATCTGGCGTAAAAAAAGCAGCCTTCTAAATGGAGGCTGCTTTTTTCTTTTCTTGAAAGATGGCCCGCAGGCAGGTGATAACCAAGCCTGGCGGGCCATTTTTGGTTTTAAGGCATGAAACGTAGAGGGTGATGTGAACAGGCGTCGGCGGCACTTGCAAGAGGGGGAAAAGGCGTTATGGGCGCTGGTCGTGCGGGATGTGGCCCCCCTGCATGTGGCCGAACTTGTGCCACCCGCTGCACAGAACGAACCAGAGCCACAGGCTATTCCGCGTGCGCAGGCTAAGGTGGGCAAAAAGTCTCAGGCCAGTGGGCTTATGGCGTCTTCATCTGGTGGTGGAAGCAGTGTGGCGGAAGCCGGTTATGGTTTTATGGCTCCGCGTGCTTCAACTGCGGGCCCACGTGTGCAGCAGGCTCCGCGCCCGGCAGAAACTATAGGCAAACGCCAACCCGGAGTGGATGATTACAGTTGGCGGCGCTTTACCCAAGGCAGTTTCAAAGTAGAGCGTCGGTTGGATCTGCACGGTATGGTGGCGCAGGAAGCTTTCCATCGGCTGATGGAGTTTATGGACGTGGCTACCCATAGGGGTTTGCGCTGTGTGGAAATTATTACTGGTTTGGGCACAGGGCAGGAAGGCGGAATTTTACGGCGCGAATTGCCGCATTGGCTGGAAAGGCCAGAAATCCGCCGCCGCATTCTGGGGCTTACATATCCTCATGCAGGCAACCGAGGGTCTGTTCGCGTATTACTGCGTCGGCGGCGTTGAAAGTAGCGCCGGGGGCGTGGCATCGCGCCAGCGGGGCAGGCTTTGGGCAAACCAGCGGCGCAGCGCCATCAGCACGTGTGGCTCGGGCATAAGTGTTTCATAAAACGGGATACCAGCCGTGCCAGCCAGAATGGTTTGGTTTTCTGCCAATGCGGCTTGCTGAATGGCTGGGTGGTTTGCGCATATTTCAGCCGCATGGCGCCATTGGGCAATACTGTCTGGTTGCGTAAGGGCAGGCAGCACAAGCCCAGCACGCAAGCTGCACGCTGCGGCAATGGCCCCCCAAGCAGGTAGCAGAAACGCAGGTTGGGAATATTTGTGTTCCTGTTGCAGCACAGTGAGCAGATCCGGCGGCAGATTGGGCTGGTGGATCTGCATATCGGGCCGGGCGTTATTGATAAACAGGGGCGTAAAACCCGCAGCCTGTAAGGAGGCAATACGGCTGGGATAGCTGGCATCCAGCGGCAATTGGATAACGTCTGTCTGGCCTGCCTGTAACGTGGCCATTGCGGCTTCTGGCGTGGCATGTCCGGCTACAGGCTGGGGGCGCAAGCCCAACATATCCAGCGCCAGAACGGTGGTTAGCTCTGGCCCTGTTAGTTTGGAAACAGCAACACGCGTAAGCTGTCCGGTTAGACGAGCACGGAAAGACTGATGCAGGCTTACGCGCCCTACGGCAACGCTAGGTTGTGCCACCAGAAACACCGGGGCCCAGCGTCGATAATCAAAATGAATACGCGGCCCACCCAACATGGCAGAAAGTATAGCCGTACCAGGCACCATAAGCCCAACAGGGCCGGGGGTTGTTTGCTGCTGTGTATCAAACAGATTAGCCCCGGTTATGCCATCCCATCCGGTTGTAGGGGTAAGCTGTAAAGGCGGGCTAAGGTGTAGTTCTTCTTCTAATGCAGGCGCCAGCAAACTGGCCCAACGCCCACATTCTGAAGAAGTGGCGCCACCAATAATAAGCGCAGATCCGCTATCCGCACTGGTAGAAAGAGAATCCTCCGCATGTGCTGTGTGCGTGCCCGCCATAATGGCCGCACCGCTGCCTAGCAGAGTGCTTAGAAACATGCGGCGCGAAAATTGCCGTTCAGGCATCACAAAAAGTCGGGGCTGATCAGCGTGGGGCAAGCGCGGGAGATCCTCTTCCTGTTTCTCCATCATATTAAGCGCATATGAGGGAAGAATCACGCGTGTTTTATTATGGCCATTTTACTTCGGGCGGCATGCTCATCAGAATGGCTTCTGTATGGCCGCCGGTTTTCAGGCCGAACAACGTGCCTCTGTCATGTAGCAGATTGAATTCCACATAGCGGCCACGGCGGATAAGCTGGGCCTCACGCTGCTCTGGTGTCCAGGGTTCCATCATGCGGCTGCGAATAATTTCGGGAAACACGTTCAGAAAAGCCAAGCCTACATCTTTTGTAAAGGCAAAGTCTTCCTGCACATCACCACTGTTCAGCCGATCATAAAAAATACCGCCCAAACCGCGGGGTTCATTACGATGGGGTAGGAAGAAGTACTTGTCACACCATGCCTTGAAGCGCGGATAATATTCTGGGTCATGCGCGTTGCAGGCCTGAGCAAAAGCGGCATGAAAGCGTGCGGCGTCATCCTGCGCTTCTGCGCTGTCGGGAAACATGGGGGTAATATCCCCACCGCCACCAAACCAGCCTTTGGTGGTGATAATCATGCGGGTGTTAAAATGTGCGGCAGGTACAAGTGGGCTGCACATATGTGCCACCAGGCTGATACCCGTGGCAAAAAATGTGGGATCTTCTGCTGCGCCGGGAATAGTGGCAGCAAATTCCGGCGTAAAGGTGCCCTGCACGGTAGAAACGTTTACGCCCACTTTTTCAAAAACACGGCCATGCATTACGCTCATCACACCGCCGCCGCCGGGACTGCCATCTTCGTTCTGGCGGTTCCAGCTTTTGCGCTCAAAACGGCCTGCGGCTTCATGGCCGGGTAAAACGGGGCTGTTCTGTTTTACGGCGTCTTGCTCAATGGCTTCAAACGCCGCGCAAATTTTGTCGCGCAGGCTTTCAAACCATTGGCGGGCTGGTTCCCTCAGGGCTTGGTGGGCAGAAACATCAGCGGTGTTGGTGGGCGTCATGAACTGTCTTTTCCTCATCGTCCTTGCCTGAAGCTGCCATCTGCTTACAGGCTTTCAAGGGGTGCGCTTTCTGGCGCATCATTGCAAGATGAACCCGAACATCGTTAAACCAACAGCAGCTCTGCACGGGGCAGGAACATGTACCCTATAAGTGGCGTAAGGGGAGAAAAGGGCAAGATGGCAGCAACACCAGCCCGCCATACGGAGCAGGCAGAAAAGGAAGCGCGTTCCTTTTTACAGCAGGCGGGTGCTTATGCACGCCATTATGGACGCCTGCCTTTGCCCGCAGATCTGAACTGGTGGTGGGCCATTGGCGCCATGCTGGTGGCTGTTTTGGTGCTTATGCTATTCACGGGGCTAACCCTTACACTGGCGTACACGCCAGATGCCTCGCTTGCTTTCGGGTCAGTTGAGGCCATTGAACGCCGAATGCCTTCTGGCTGGTTGCTGCGCGCCATGCATATGACAGGGGCCTCGTTTTTTATGGCGGCCTTGTATGCGCATTTGTTGCGTGGGCTATATTACCGCACCTATTTGCCCCCACGGCGCGGGATATGGTTAAGCGGGTGTGGCTTGCTGGTTTTGGTAATGGTAACGGCATTTGCAGGCTATGTGCTGCCTTGGGGGCAGATGTCTTACTGGGGTGCAGATGTAGCCGCCAAGGCTGTAGGGGCCGTGCCATTTATAGGGCAGGGGCTGGAACAGGTTTTTCTGGGAGGTGAAAGCCCGGGCACGCCCACATTGCACCGTATGTTCACTCTGCACTTTTTGTTGGCATTTGTTATTATCGGGTTGGTTTTGGTGCATGTTGCTGTTGTGCATGCAAAGGGAAGTTCCAGCCCTTCCGTTCAACCCGAAATACGCCGGAAATATCTGCCATTTTACCCGTATTTTACCACGCGGGATATTCTGGCCATATTGGTTATGGCCTTGGGTTTTGTAGCAGTGATGTGCTTTTGGCCGGGGCTGATAACAGAGCCAGCCAATTATCGCCCAGCCAACCCGTTGCATACTCCAGCCGATATTGAACCCGAATGGTATTTTCTGCCGTTTTACGGAATGTTACAGGTTGTGCCTTCCAAGTTTTGGGGGCTGCTTGTTTCTGGCGGTGCGGTGGCCGTGCTGTTTGCTGTGCCGTGGTTGGATAAAGGAAGCCGCATAGCAAACAGCGGCGTGGCACGGTTAACGGATGCCGGGGCACTGCTGGCATGCGTAGGGGCGGCAGTTACTGCCGCAGCGGCTGGCGTTCATCATGCCCAAGGTGGGTGGCTTCTGGCGGGGCAGGCTGCCTGTTTGGTTTATTATTTGTATTTTCTGGTTTTTCTGCCCTTACGCACCCGTTTTGCCGGGAGGGAAGCATAATGGGGCAGAAAATACACTATACATTCTGGTTCCATGCCGGAGGGATGGTGCTTTTAGGCGCTTTGCTGCTGGGGCCAGACATTGCGCAGTCTGCACATGCGCAACCTGTTAAAGCGCCTGTGCAGGATTGGTCTTTTAAAGGGGCGCTGGGGCATTTTGATCTGCCATCTGTGCAGCGAGGATATGCCGTGTTTGCCGGGGTATGTGCCTCGTGCCACAGTTTGTCTGAAGTGCGTTTTTCCGACCTCACAGATATGGGGCTGACACTGGAAGAAGTGGGGGCTGTTGCCGCAACATGGCAGGTGGCAGACGGGCTGGACGCCGAAGGGCGGCTCAAACACCGTAATGCCCGGCCAGATGATGCGCTTTCATCCTCCTATTCCGGGCCGGAAGCTGCGCGTGCGGCCAATGGGGGCGTGGTGCCGCCTGATCTTTCGCGCATTGTGCAGGTTTACCCCGGTGGGGCAGATAGGCTTTTTGCACTGCTCACGGGCTATAAGCCAAATGCGGTGCGTGTGCCGGGCAAAGGGTTTGCCAATTCCTTCGCTATTGGCCATTACACCGCCATGCCGCCGCCTTTGCGTGAAGGTGCGGTAAAATATGCAGATAACACCCCCGCAACCGTTACGCAGGAAGCGCGGGATGTTACCACTTTTCTTGCGTGGGTTTCTGCACCGCATCAGGATACCCGCCGCCGTGTTGGCATAGGTGCAGGTTTGTATCTGTGCTTCCTTGCCGTGTTGTTTGTGATTTTAAACCGGAGACTCTGGTCGCATGTCAGAAAATGAAACTGTGGAACCCGTTATTGGCCTGATAGGCGGGTCTGGCCTGTATGATATTGACGGGTTGGAAGAAAAAGAATGGCGCACAGTAGAAACGCCTTGGGGCCTGCCTTCTGACCAGCTTCTTTTCGGGCGGCTGGATGGCGTGCGCTGCGTGTTTCTGCCGCGTCATGGCCGCGGGCACCCCATTCCACCCTCACGCCTGAACTATCGGGCCAATATTGCCGCCATGAAGATTTCTGGCGTGACAGACATTGTCTCACTTTCTGCTGTGGGATCTTTGAAAGAAGAACTACCGCCGGGGCATTTTGTGGTGATTGATCAATTTATTGATCGCACTATTGCACGTACCAAAAGCTTTTTTGATACAGGCTGTGTCGCGCATATTTCCATGGCGGACCCATTGTGCAACCGTGTGGGCGATGCGTTAAAGGCACAGGCAGATAAGCTGGGCATTACCGCAGTGCGTGGCGGCACCTATCTGGTTATGGAAGGCCCGCAGTTTTCAACCCGTGCAGAAAGCGAGCTATACCGGAGCTGGGGTTGCTCCGTTATCGGCATGACCAACATGCCAGAAGCTAGCTTAGCGCGTGAAGCCGAAATATGTTACGCCACGGTGGCTATGGTGACAGATTATGACTGCTGGCACACGGAGCATGACAACGTAACCGTAGAGAGCGTTGTAAAAACCATGCAGGCGAACTCGGCTAATGCCAAAGCGCTGATTAAAGCTGTTATTCCTGCTTTGGGTGGCAAGCGCCATAGCTGTAGCGCAGGCTGTGATCATGCATTGGAACACGCTATCATGACAGCGCCTTCTGTGCGTGACCCGGAACTGGTGGCAAAGCTGAAAACCATTGCGGGCCGCGTTCTGTAAAATTGTAAATACAAGGCATGAAGTATCAGGTTTTTAGTGCTTCATGCCTTAAGTTTTTAAGGTTTCCTTAAAAGCAGGAAAACTGTGGCGCATGGCAAAATCAGCCCGGATATCTGTCTCTTTGCTTATGGTGTGTTTGTTTGCTGGCACTGTGTCTTCAGCGCAGGCGCATCAGGTTGTAAGATTTTGCAAACCGGATGATTTATCGGTGCAGTTTGATAACGGGCAAGGTGAGTTTGATGGCATGTCTCACAGTGGGGCATGGGTTGTTCTTTTTAACCGCAGTGCTACGCGCTGTGCTGTGCCTGCGTTGCCGGTTATACAGCTTGAAAATGCTCAGGATCATGTTCTTGCGATAGGTAAAGCAGCGCAACTTGCCCCTAACCAACAGCCGAGCCAGAAAATACTTAAATCCCACATGCGGTGGCGGGCCAGCATGTATTGGGTTTCTGGCAACGTGTATGATGAGGGCCAATGTGTTTCACCCACTCGTGCTGTGTTGAAACTTCCTCTGGGTGATGTGGCCGTTAATTTTTCAGCACGCACATTATGTGGGCCATCCCAAATGCCACTTACGTTTGAGCAAGGGCAATTGCAGCAGGCAGCGCGTTAATAAGGCAAAGCGTGTTCAAAACCTAATGTTGTGAGTATTGCAGCGGCATCAGGGGTGCACT
This sequence comes from Acetobacter sp. JWB, assembly GCF_003323795.1. Lineage (NCBI taxonomy): Bacteria > Pseudomonadati > Pseudomonadota > Alphaproteobacteria > Acetobacterales > Acetobacteraceae > Acetobacter > Acetobacter sp. JWB. The sequence continues at coordinate 885,814 of NZ_CP030871.1, forward strand.
GTTTTTTATTGCAGGCTGTTCACCTTTTCCGATTTCTCCTTTAGGACGCCTCCAAACCTTTAACCGGAGAGCCGGATAGTTATGCCGCATGTTTTCCTTCCTGTACTGGCGTTTGCTGCTGCGTGGGGTGTTCTTGTTTTAACACCGGGCACGGAAACGGCCCTTATTATCCGGCTAAGCATCAGTGTAGGGCGTACAACCGCTATTGGTGCGGTGCTTGGCATTGCTGCTGGCCTTACCTTGTGGGGGATTGGCACAGCAGTTGGGTTAAGTGCGCTTATTGCGGCATCTCATACATTGTATCTTGTGCTGGAATGGGCCTGCGCAGGATATCTGCTCTCTTTAGCTTTTCGGTTGTTGGTTAATGTCCTGCGTTCCACGCCAGAGACAGAAACGGATTCCGAAAATAAGGCCCCCAAGGCATTTTGGTCTGGCTTCCGGCGTGGGGTGTTTACCACAATTTTAAACCCCCTTGTTGGGGTGTTTGATCTTACAGCCTTTCCACAGTTTATTCCTGCAGATGTTAACGCCGTAACATACGCACTTTTACTGACTGTGGTGCAGGCTGTGTTAACACTGACATGGTATTTTACATTGGCCTTTACAGCACTGTTCTTTAGCCGCTTTCTTACTAACCCGTTTGTTATTCGTGTTCTGGATGGGTTAACGGCCTTGGTTTTTATTATTTTTGCCGTAAGGCTTGTTATAAGCGGCTAATGGAGAACGGTTAAGAAAACTTTCGGAATCTCTTCATGTTTTTCTGAAAACGGGATTCCTTGGTTTTCTGCTGCATGGCAATTAAATGCCGGAAAGCAACAGACATAAGCGCACAGCCAATAACAAACCCTACAAGGGTGAACATTACCAAGGCAGATGTGCTGTAAACAGCCCATGATCGGGTATCGGGCAGGGCGTCCCATATGGGTTTCAGCCAGCTTATACTGTGCGGATCATGCACCGGTATGTTCGCACGCAGCATGGCATCCTTAATAATTACCATTAAGGTTAGGGGTAATGAAAGCGCCATTAAAAAAGCACCAGATACCCATAGTAGAATGTATCTTCGTTCCTCTGTGCACATTTCATTTTTTCCCTTACATGTTCTTGAGATCATGCAATTGTGCATAAGTAACGCCACAGCTCTGCTTGAAGTTGCGTGCTACGGAAAGGCAGGGAGATACTTTGGCTTTCCGTAGCAAAGTATTTTTTGAGTATCTATTGAAAGTAGTTGAAAGTTTTTGTTGAAACGGCAAGCTAAAATAAATTACGGCGGATAGGCCTGCGTATAGCAGGCCCTCCACCATAAAATTTTAGAGGCGTGTGAACAGGCTTTTTTCCGATAGGCGAGATTTGGGCAGCTTGGCGTTAAAATCTGCATCGGAATGATAACCGAGAGAAACCAGAACAGCGGGGGTAAGCCCTTTTTCTTTCAGCCCCAGTTCTTTATCCAAAACGGCGGCATCAAACCCTTCCATAGGTGTTGCATCTACCCCCAGAAACCCGGCTGAAAGAAGCAGAAAGCCGAGTGCAATGTATGTCTGCTTTTGTGTCCATGCCGTTAGATCGCCTTCCTGTTCATGCAGTCCGACAAAGGTGTTTCGCCCTTTGGTAATGGACTCTTTAGTGGCGTCATCTGCATAGCGTCCGTCTATCTGCTCCTGATCGGTAATGGTCTGGAGGTATTCGGCGGGCAGGCTGGTGCGAGCGCAGAGCGCGATAACGTGGGATGCATCTGTAACGCGTGAGAGATTAAAAGCGAACGGGCCGCTGGTGGCTTTGGCAATACGGGCTTTGCCTTCATCATTATCAGCAACAAAAAAATGCCACGGCTGAGAGTTTACGGAAGAAGGGCTATAGCGCAGCGCTTCCAGTAACTGAGCAAAGATATCTGCCGGAATTTTGCGGGTTTTATCGTAAGCTTTGGTGGTATGCCGATGGGTAAGGGTTTTAAGAAGCGTCACGGCTGCTCTCCTAAGCTTTATCAAGGGGGTAACGGTAAGCGTAACTTCGTAACCCCAAAAGGTCACGGGGCTTTACGTTAATAAATGCTATGCTGTGGAATATGCAGCCAAAATAGAGTGGAAGCTTGGCTGCAAAAAGCGGCTTACAGCATGGTGTGCGCTACGCGGCAAGCTGCCAGATCCCATACTGCGCATCCAACGGATTTAAAGAACACGGGCTGCGTTGGGTCTGGGGGCGTATCCAGTGCTTGTGCCAGTGCGTGCACATTGTTCCAGTTTACGCCTGCTTGCAGAATGTCTCCGGCTTCTGTTGGCGCGCCAACGGGGTCATCCACATAAAGCTGGCTGGCACGTACAGTCTGTGGCGCAATTTCTGCCATATCGGGGCGGTAGGCGCCTACGCCAATAACAAGGCAGTGCGGATCAGCTTTTCCATCATAAATGGGGGTTGTGCTGGCTGTGGTGGTTATCACAACGTCAAACGGAGTTTCTCTGGGGGCTTCTGGGTGTAGTGTCAGTAAGTGCGTTGCGTGCTGCCTGCAAAAATGCTCTGCCCGTTCTGGGGTGCGGCCACGGATAATAACCTCGATGCCCGGATACAGGGCGCAGAGCGCCTCTACATGCGCAAAGGCTTGGGTGCCTGTGCCAATAAGCAACACCCGATTGACTGCGCCAGTAGCAAATGTGCGTATACCCAGCATGCTTATGGCTGATGTCCGGCGCATTGTTACGGTGGGGCCATCCAGATTGAAAAGGAAGCGCCCATTATGTGCATCTGCGCATGTAATGATGCCCTGTATGGTGGGAAGGTGGAGCGCAGGATTGTTGCCAAAAATTGTGAGTATTTTGGTGGCAATCAAATCTTCCGCCACGGTTGGCATACACATGAGCGTGCCATTGCCATCTTGGGTAGGAACAACGGTGCGCGGAGGGCAGGTAATGGCACCGTTTGCGTAATCGCGCACGGTGCGGGCCAGCATGTTCACCAATGCAGGGAATGGTAAAAGTGCCTGTGTTTCTGGCGCACCATAATATTGCATGTGGGGTGTGTTCCATATTTTCAGTTCAGGACGATGGCGCGGATTGCACTGCGCAACACAATGCACGTCAAGGTACAAGAACCTGAAAAATATGGCGCGCTACAGTGTTGAGGTGGTGCCAGTGCGTAATCATTCGATGAATTGGAAAGATTCTGAATAATTCTGGCGGAGGTATATCAGCTATGTGGAATGTGATCGAAACTGCTGTGGTCTAGGAACGCTATCTCTGTGGGATAGGACTGGGAAGCGTTGTGATGATATTCATTATGGAAATGACCGTAATAGGGTTTGTAGCATCTCTGCTGATAGCAAAAACAACTGATGCCTTAGCCAATGTTGTCAATATCTGGCCTGAAGATTGGGGATGATCTTCTTTATCAAGAGGATAGAGCGTTAACGCGATGTTTCCGCTTATGTGCGGTCGCCTTGTAAAAGCAACTTGTGGGCCGATAAGGTGTTTATACGTTAACAGGTAGGGGAGAAGCATGGTGCAGCGCGTAATTGCCGGACTGGTGCTTGTTGGTCTTCTGCCTATAAGTGCAAATACTGTGTGCGCTCAGAATACGGGCCAGAATCAGCCAGAAAAACCGCCCACCACCTATTACTGGCATAACTGGGCGGATCATAACGGCGTAAGCCATATGACAAAGTGCCCACTCCATCATTATACTCTCAAGACAATGAACAAGCCTGCGGCACCTCAATGGTCAGATGAGCTTTTCAAAGGAGAAGCCCGGATTATTTCAACAGTGCAGCCCGACCATTGGAACGGTGTTTGGCATACTGATCCCAAGGTGCAGTGGATTATTCCACTGCAAGGCACGTGGTTTGTTCAGGCAATGGATGGCACACGTGTTGAAATGGGGCCGGGGGATATATCTTTAGGTGAAGATCAAAGGACACTCCCTGATGCGCAGGGGCATAAAGGACACTTGGGCGGGAATGTGACATCCGGCCCGGTAACGCTGATGGTGATTCAGTTGGCCGAAGCGCCTACAGTGGATGAAGCATGCCGCTTCAAATAAAACATCAGGCTTGAAGCACTTAAAATAAGGCGCAAGTGAACGCAACGCGCACATCACTAGGGTGTGTCGTCAGTTAGTTCCTCATGATGGTTGAAACGAGTTGGACGGCTGTAAGGAGGGTTGATTCCGGCTTGTTGTAAAGTGGAAAAAAGATCGTCACCTGCGATGACGCTGCTTCGGTTGGCACGATGGGAGGTAGACACCCGCCGTATCTTCAAAACGATCCGGATGCGCCGTAAGAGGCATGGACACAACATCATCTCTCCGATGGTCAGTATAGACGAACGTCAAATAGTAAAACCGGTCATCGTTCGAAGGATCGCCATCAAACATTTTGTTCCATTCCAGCAGGTCGCGCCGCAGCGGCGATCCGTCGCCGCTGCTTCGGGTCCAGACCGCTGACACACAGGTTGAAACACGCTCGACGCGCACGATCAACCGCCCATTGAGAAACGCTTTTCCATCGAGCTCCTCATTGAGCACCGTGCTGAGATTGTAGGTCAGCTCCTCTAGGGACTCCGGCCTAGCGCCCGCGTAGGCGGTACCGCCGATACAGAGGGCGCAAATCAGACTTAGGATAGCGCGGATCATTAATATCGTCCTTCCAGTAGAAGCATGGCCTCGTCGTGCCGTCTTTTGACCAGACCATTCATGATTTTGCCTTTCGAGCGCACCTGCTTCTCGATTATCTGTACGGCCTTGCGTTTGTCGCCGCTGTTGATAGCAGCACGGACACCCGGCCAACCTCGTCCTGGATTGTAGACGAACGAGACGAGGTCATTGAACTCGTTTTGTGTCAGGTAGACATGGATGCCCCGACGAACGATCGCCTCATAGCTCGGGAGATTGACCTGTAGAAGGCGTCTCTGCTGATCGTCCGTCAGATTGACGAGATTTTTATTATCCCGTGCGAACTTTCTGGCCGCTTCGCCACGCGGCCAGCACCCGCTGCCACGCGAGACACCAGACTAGAGTTGATGCCGATATCCCGCAATTTCTGCTCGACCTCCGCCCGGGAACGGTCGCGCATGTCATAGCCAGGTCCAAGCGTTACTCCAGACGCCCCGCCCGGCCAGTGCAGATGGTTGCTGACACCCCTTTGCTCTTCATGGCGTTCAATAAAAACCGCGTCCTTGAAGCGATGTCTTAGTCGCGCTGGGAGCACGTGACGATTCTGACGGTGACCGGGTGTAGGACGGATTACAGGTACAGTTTGAGCCAGACATGTTTCCTCATTTCTTGTGGCTTGATGCCACAGGTAAGCTAAAAAGTTAATCAGCATGTAGCCAGACCTTTGGCCCGGTTAGGGGGTTTCTGGTTTGGCAGATAGCGTCTGACGATGCTGATGCGTTGGTATTCGATATGATGTGTTCTGCAATGCAGACACAAAAAGCCCGCCGGGTCAGGGGGCTTTGCGTGGCGTGATTGATCCTTGCCATAGCAATTTTGGAGAGGATCATGATTTTGTTGGAAAGTCCGGATCAGTGAGCAGCACTGCCGGAACTGTATTTAATATGTAGCAAAAACCGCGCGCGGATACCAAGTGGGAAATAGACTGGCTGAACGCCACCAATGTCTCGTTTTGAGAAATTTTTAATCACTTGCACATTTCCAACATGAGGGCGGAGCAAAGCGCTTTTATCTGTTCACGCGGCTCTTGGTTGCGATAAGTGGAGCGATCAGATATTTTTCTGCCTTAATCTGTGGGGACAAAGCACAATGACTTCTCCCTTTTTTCCGGTCTGATTACTATTCAGGAACAGGTGGATGGGGAAATTTCGACGCTCTCGTTTTTTCGGATCACTGGTTGAACCGCGCAAAGACCGGGAAGGCTGGCTTCCCCAGCGTAAATTCGATCGACTGTGCCGCAGGGAATATGCCGCGTGGCGCATGTGGCGCCGCTTAAGAGGCATTGCATTGATAATCCTCTGCTTTCTGGGCTTCTGGGCCATGACTGCTGTATCATCGTTTCTAAATGGTCATCGTCAGCCATTGCCAGCACATGTTTCGCATCATCACAAGCAGCATATGGCGAAGACACACGGCATCCACGAAAGCCGCACGTAGCGCATGCTGATGTAAGATTTCTGCTTTTCCGGGGTACTCAAATCCTCTTTTCGGGGAGACCTGCACAAATATATTCATTCATTTAAGCAGTATGTCTGATTCATCATCTTCTGTTCATGTCATTTCAGGTCTTCCTAGATCTGGATCTACTCTTTTAGCAGCACTGCTGCGGCAAAATCCTCACATCATTGCTGCACGTCACAACACGCCCGTAATGCCAATGCTCATTCGGATAATGTCTCTTATGAGTGAGGGAGAATACCGGACAGAATTCAAGAACGGACAATGGCAGCAATTGATGCGGGGTATTGTTCGTTCTTATTTAAACCCCGGTGCCCAGAATCATGTCATGCTAGACATCAATCGGGAATGGTGCGCGCACGCTGGATTGCTAAATAGTCTTTATCCGCAGGCAAAGATTATCTGTTGTGTGCGTGATCCTGTCTGGATACTTAACTCGTTTGAACATCTTATCACACGGGACCCTTTGTTGGGATCACAGTTGGTGCCGATTGCACATCGAGGAAATCAGCATGACCGTATTGATTACCTCGTATCGCGTGATGGGGCCTTCGGTTATGCGTGGCGGTTACTAACAGAAGTATTTTTTGGCCCATTTTCGGATAAAGTTATTTTTGTAGACTATGACAGGTTCGTTAGGGAACCTGGATTTGTCATGGAGCGCCTCACTCAACTCTTGGGTATTCGTCCTTTTGCATATAATTTCGAGCATATAGAAACACCGGATGCTGCTGCATTTGATGCCGCACTTGGCACTCCAGGCTTGCATTGTCTGCACCAAAGTGTGGTGGCCAGTCGAAAACGATTGATTTTGCCGCCTCATATCGTGGAGCGCATGGCACATCAGATGTTCTGGCGAAAACCAGATTTAAATTCAGGAGGCGCCGTAGTTATCGCCTGAGACGAGGTATCCGCCGGAGTTCGGAAGGATTGATGCCAAATTGCTTACGAAACGCTGCTGAAAAATGCCCAGGATTTGCATAACCTAGCCGTGTTGCAATGGTTAGTATGGATTCATCATCTTTAACAAGCTGGCGGTAAGCTTCGTGCATGCGTTCTTTTTGAAAAAGTGCGTAGATGGTACTGCCAAACAGCATACGAAAATGTCGTTGCAAGCGTGAGACGCTCATTCCCGCATGACGGGCAAGCTGATCCACGCGGGGTGGCGATGCAAGATCTGCCAGCAACATATCGCGGGTATCGTTCAATCTGCGTATTTCGCGCTCGGATAACGAGATATTGGGAGGTGTAATATGGCAGATCTGTTCAATGAGCGACCCCATAAAAGACAGGCTTTGTCCGAGCATTTGCAACTGGCTGCCTGGCTGTTTAGGGCTTGTGCCTACGCTTCGTAATGCATTTGCAAAAGAAAGAAGCTGCCGTCCGCCACGAACCTGATTAAAATAATGGCCAGAACGCAGTTTTTGATCAAGACATGTTGCATCTTCAGCTGACAGGCTGGCCAGAGTTGTGGGGCTGAGTGTGATTGTTACGCCAGTTCCGGCCCCGGCTGTTTTTGTAAAATCAATGCGACATCCAGGACGATATGCAACATAGGCATCATCGGGCCTGCTTAGGGTATCGTAAGTTGTCAACCCATCCCAACACCGTGTTGCCATATGAGAATTTCCGCCTGTGTAGGCTCCAAAATAGATCAGGTCATCATCATGGTAGGCGGAATAGCTGAAGTCATGTTTGGTTTGTGCGTCCCAATACAGGATTTGTAGGCCGGTCTGAAGAGCAATCAAGCGCGTATAAGCGTTGAGTCTTATCATGGAAGATTGCGTTATGTCTGTTTGACTGCTTTCTGGTGCATCTAGTGGGGGAGTGCTCTCTATGCTTTTTTTTGTCATCGTTATGAGCTTCTCTTGGTTTAAAAACGATAGAAATTGAAATTATATCTTGAAGAATGATAAATTATATTTCTTGAAATGTTATTCTGTCTATTAAGCAGTCCAGTAATGCTGCAAGATACCCCCAGCTCCAGATCACCAGCCGCATTCATGAAAAACGCGTGATTGCGAATACGATTGTCTCCAGTTTAATGCCTGCGCATTAAATACCATAGGTTTGAAAATTTCCTCAACCACGTTAATCCAGAGATACATGATTTTGGAAAACTTGATGAGGTCAACATCATCGATCGCATACGTGCCGTATGCCGGTATCAAGCAAACCCACCACTATGGCTCCAAGGGTTTTTGAAGGTAGCTTCTGGAAAAGCACAGGCAATCTGGTAGGCAATAGGGGTTTTGGGGCCAACATTGCAGACTTGGAGGCTATAGGCTTGGGAGAGGTTTTTAAAAGGAGACGCATAAAGAGGAATGGCGGCTCTTTTATTACTGTGTTCCCCGCAATTATTTTTACGCTTTTGTCTATGCGCCAAGTCCCTAAGCTATGGCTAGAGGCCGTATGGCTTTTCTAGCTGTGTCGGCTTACGCCTGCATGTCGAACATCTGTGTGTGGTTAAACGCCCTATCGTTTCATTCTTCACATCGAAGGAAGACGCCGAACGTGCTATTCACAAAATGCTCAAGGATAACGGCCCCAAGATTGATTGCTGGCGTAAGAACGCCGCAGATGGAAAAGTAACCCAGTTTGACGGATATACCTCAGCAAGGGGATCTGTCATCATCGAGAGGGCCAATCGGCAGCGCAAGACTGCGCGGCACATTCAAGTTACAATTGTCAAAAAAGTACACAATGGAATGAGTTACTATGTCCAAACTGTTAAACTATACCACTCGTGATATTCTCAACATGTTTCCGCGTCTCACTAATCTGGGCGCCAGCTCGTTTGGTGAGGATCCTGAGCTCTTTGGCGATACGCTGTTCGAAGTCATTGAAGATGCGCCGCGGGGTCATTTCCTGCCGTTCAAGCAGCAGGCAGTCAACGAATTAAGGACGTTACTGGCGTATAGCGATGTAGACCTCGATCGTGTCAGTTGGGCTGTGCTCAGCATAAACCCCACGGCGGATGTTGAAGAACCACCCAACTGGGGCAATTTTCCAAGCCTGCGGGCGTTCTGGTCAGCCGTTCTGCACGCTTTTGAAAATGATCCCGAAGTGCGGGCGGGAAAAGAGATTGACCCCGACATGTAAGATGGCACCCTAAGAGCCCAAGGCTACCTGCGTTTTGGGACGGGTGCATTTTCATGAATGCCAAGATGGCGCAGGCCGGATATTGACAAATTAACATATGAGGTGATTCCCAATTTTGGGGAATTTGGCCTTAAATGGCAGTTTTACGGTGCTTTTTGTTGATTCCCAAAGAGGCATGATTCTGGCGGGAGATGCTCTTACACTCGGGTTAGGTGCCTACCTACATGTCCGTAATACGCCGCAGCAGTTAAGCGGTATATCCGCCTATGTGGAACTGAGCGGGGGCTTATCTTCGATAGTTCAAATGTCAGCTTTGAGGGAAGCGGATAGTCTGCTTTTGGAACGCCAACACATGGAAACAGACATTTCTGTATTCCATGTTGGTGAATGCCCGGCTCCTACACGTTGCGGTCAATCTCTTTTCCTGCCCGCACTTCGGGGTCATTTTCAAAAGCGTGTAGAACGGCTGACCAGAATGCCCGCAGGCTTGGAAAACTGCCCCAGTTGGGTGGTTCTTCAATATCCGCCATGGGGTTCATACCAAGAACAGCCCAACTGACGCGATCGAGATCTACATCGCTATAAGCCAGTAACGTCCTTAATTCGTTGACTGCCTGCTGCTTGAACGACAGGAAATGACCCTGCGGCGCATCTTCAATGACCTCGAACAGCGTATCGCCAAAGAACTCAGGATCCTCGCCAAACGAGCTGGCACCCAGATTAGTGAGACGCGGAAACATGTTGAGAATATCACGAGTGGTATAGTTTAACAGTTTGGACATAGTAACTCATTCCATTGTGTTCTTTATTTGATAAGTGTAACTTGAATGTGCCGCGCAGTCTTGCGCTGCCGATTGGCACTCTCGATGACGACAGTTCCCCTTTCTGAGGTATATCTTCAATACCTGTCTTGGTTCCCGTTTGGGTCTTCTTAAGCCAATTATCAATATTACGGCAGGCCAGTCTATGGCTGACCTGATGTAGACTGAGGTGTATTGGGTGCATGCCGCCAATATCTGTTAAAGATATGGTAAGTTTATCTTTAGTTGATTGCTCTGGCGGCCATTTGCTTACAGTGATTGTTCTTTAAGAATCACAAATTATGAATATTTAAAATGGCGGAATATTTTATCTGCCGTGTCAACAAGTTGTGCATGGTGAATTAAATAAACACCCGTAGTAGCAGCAGCTTCTCTGGCTGGAGCGGAGAAGGTTGAGTTTGTGACAACAATAGCTGCTTAAGCACCACTTTGTTTTGTAGCTTGGGCGTCCCAACCGGCATTTTTTAGGCATGAGCAAACCACCTCCTACTCGCTACCGAACGACGAACTGACGTTCCTATAACGCGGTGCTGAAGAAGCGTGGGATTTCGACCGTCAGATCGCCGAAGTTCACGTCCGTATCGCCATACTGCGTCGTTCTATCGCGCTCGGAATCTCGCTCACATGCGCCGTCAGGTGGATAATAGACGATCCAAGCGCTCAACACTCTCAATCAACGAATTGTGCAACAAAGCCACTTCGACGCTGAAGTGATTACTTGAGAACAGTCGGCGAACGTGTGGTAGCTCAAGGACTGGAGTGAGAAATTTCACGGCAATCTCGCCGCCCAATAGCCGGTCAAACTCCAGCCGTTCCAAGCGTAACGAATAGTAAGACATGCTCGGTGCATTGCGCGAAGCAGCATCGCCGGTGCGATCGAGGGGCGGCTCATTCCAGAATAGGGTGCTGCGAAGACCATTGACAGCGCGAGCAGCGCATTGTCCGCAATGGCGCAGATAGTTCGAAGTGGATGCCCCGCCCGCATCGGTGACGCCACCGATTTTTCAACAGCCTTCTAAAAGAACCATATTGGTTCAGATTTTTCTAAAAATAGAGATTTTACAATTCTTCAAAACTGGTAAACCCTCCTAAGGGACATATAGGGAACAGGTTATAGAGAGGTTCTATGGGGATCAGATTACATATCTGGGGAGAGCGTGCCTGTTTCACCAGGCCCGAACTCAAAGCTGAGCGTGTTTCTTATGACGTTATAACGCCGTCTGCGGCGCGGGGAATTTTGGAGGCTATTCATTGGAAGCCGGCTATTCGCTGGCATATTGATCGTATTCATGTGCTCAAGCCTATCCAGTTCGGATCATTTCGCCGGAATGAGGTAAGTGCCAAGGCAAACGCCAGAAATGCCGCGACCGCGATGAAAGCAGGCACGACGGCGGGACTGGGTCTTGTTGCGGAAGAAAATCGTCAACAGCGTGCAGCGATGATTTTGCTGGATGTGGCATATGTTGTCGAAGCGCATTTTACCATGACCGATCGTGCTGGCCCGGACGATAATCCCGCTAAACACATTAGTACCTTTAACCGACGGGCTGAGCGCGGCCAGTGTTTCCACCGGCCGTGCCTTGGGACGCGAGAGTTTCCCGCTGAATTTCAGCTTTTACCAGAGGAGGCAGCCCTCCCTCATTCTGATTTTCTGTTACAGACACAAGCTGCTGGTGATGTGGATCTTGGCTGGATGCTACATGACATTGACTTTACGAATGGGAAAATTTCAAAGTTTTTCAGGGCACGTATTCATAATGGCATCATAGATGTTCCACCGTTTGATAGTCCGGAACTGGCGGCATGACAGAGCAGATTCAGCAAGGGATTTTGCAGGCTCTGGTCAGGTTTTATGATCGTATGCAGAATGCTCCAGCATTGGGTTGGAGTCAGGTAAAGTTCGGATGGGCTATTGTTCTTAATGAAAGCGGCCATCCGGTAGATGTTATGGATTTGCGCGACCAGTCGGGGAAAAAACCTGCAAACCGGTTTTTTATGGTGCCCGCAGAAGTGAAACGAACGGCAGGCATTTCTCCGAATTTTCTCTGGGATAAAAGTTCTTACGTATTGGGCAAAACTGCGGGAGCAGGTAAGCGTACTGCGCAGGAGCACGCCGCATTCGTAAAAAAAAATCTTGAGCGTATCGCGGGAGTGGAAGATGCAGGACTTCTGGCGCTAAAGGCATTTTTAGAAAACTGGTCACCAGAACGCTTTGAGTCAGAGCCTTTTCAGACTGACATGCTGGACGCGAATATCATGTTTCGTCTGGATGGAGATGCCCGCTATATCCATGAGCGTCCCGCAGCCAGAAAACTCATAGAGGCACGCGCCCTTGAGGCCGATGGGCCTGAAGACAGGATCTTTTGCCTCGTAACAGGGGAGAATAGCAAGCCAGCCCGACTGCATCCTGCGATTAAAGGTGTTGAAGGCGCGCAGATTGCAGGAGCGTCTCTGGTTTCTTTTAACTGTGATGCGTTCACATCCTACGGTAAAGCGCAGGGTGAAAATGCCCCAACGTCCGAAGGTGCGGCATTCCGCTATGGTGCTGCGCTGAATAGTATGCTTCAGCGCGGTAGTTTGAATCGCGTTGCCCGACCGATAGGCGATACAACGGTCGTTTTCTGGGCAGAAGCGTCTGATAGACAGGCAGCAGAAGCGGCAGACGCGTTCGGTGCGATTGCTCTGAGTTCTGATAATAAAGATGATGCTGAAGTCGAAAAAGTTTCTGAAACTCTTAAAAGAGTTTCAAGGGGTGAAGCGCTTCATACCATAAGGCCTGATCTGGGGGAGGGGACGCGTTTTTATGTACTGGGTTTGGCGCCTAACGCTGCTAGACTTTCCGTGCGGTTTTGGTTGTGTGACACGCTGGATGCCTTTGCCCGCAATCTAGCCATGCATTATCAGGATATTGCAGTAGAACCAGCTCCGTGGCGTAACTTGCCTTCGCCTTTCTTGCTGGCTGTAAAAACAACAGCGATGCTGGAAAAGGCAGATAATATTCCAAAGCGTCTCGTTGCGGATATATTGAATGCAATTTTGACGGGGAGAGCCTACCCCCGTACATGGCTTTCCTCCGTTATCATGCGTTTGCGCGCAGGAGATGACCCAACTGGCTGGCATGCCGCCGCAGCACGAGCTGTGTTGCAGCGTATGAAACGGAAGATCAATCCGACTATTTCAGAAAAGGAGAGTGTGCCCGTGAGCCTTAACCGGGATTACCCGAATATCGGGTACCAGCTAGGCCGTCTTTTTGCGGTTTATGAGCTTGCTCAGCGTGCTGCGCTGGGTGGGGTGAATACCTCCATGCGTGATAAGTATTTTGGCGCAGCTTCGGCTACGCCTGCCAGCGTTTTTCCCGTGATTATTCGTAACGGGCAAAATCATCTTGGAGTTGTGCGTAAAAAACTTGCGGGCTGGTCAGTGATTATTGAAAAAGAACTGGAGGAGATTTTTAATAAAATTTCTCCTGAAGAGCCTTCTTCATTTCCTCGTTCTTTGCATCTGGAACAGCAGGGTGAATTTGCACTCGGATATTATCATCAGCGCTCCGCTAAGCTTGCTGGTCAGAAAAGTAACCAGTCGTTGCCTGAAATTGAGAATGATCAAGAGGACGAAGACGCATGAATAAACCTGTAGAAAACCGCTACGAATTTGTTCTCTATTTTGATGTGACAAATGGTAATCCGAATGGTGATCCGGATGCAGGAAATTTACCGCGGCTTGACCCGGAAACCAATAAAGGTCTTGTTTCGGATGTTGCGCTCAAGCGGAAAGTCCGGAACTACATTTCGGCGGTAAAAGAGGGTGATCCCGGTTTTGAAATTTACGTCAGCGAAGGAGCAACGCTGAACGTACAGAATAAAAAATCCTGGGCAGCGGTTATGCCAGACGTGACCAAAGATGAGGAAATGAAAAAGCTGCCCAAGGAGACCGAGAAGGCTCTGGCTCTTACAAAGTGGATGTGCGCAAATTTCTGGGATATCCGCACTTTTGGCGCGGTTATGACGACGGCTGTTAATGCCGGACAGGTGCGCGGGCCCGTGCAGTTTGCATTTGCCCGATCAGTTGAACCGATTGTTCCACTGGAAATTTCCATCACCCGGATGGCAGCGACAACAGAAGCCGATGCTGAGAAAAAGGGTGGTCGCACCATGGGGCGTAAACATATTGTGCCGTATGGTGCATATCGTGTTCATGGCTTTGTATCTGCTCCTCTTGCGTCCCATCCTGTCAAAGGAACAGGTTTTTCCGAAGAAGATTTGGAATTACTGTGGTCGGCTCTGCTAAATATGTTTGAACTTGACCATTCTGCAGCCCGAGGTGAAATGTCAGCACGTAAGCTGATTGTTTTTAAACACGCCAGCAAATTAGGGAATGCACGGGCACAGGATCTGTTTGATCGTGTCAAAACCTTTCGTACGTATCAGGGGTCCAGTTATCAAGTTGATCACGGTTCTGCTCAGAACCCAAAGATGGATAACTGGCCACCTGCTCGTTTCTGGAATGATTATGCGGTGGTGATTGATCGTGAAAACCTGCCCGACGGCGTTGAGATTATCGAGCGTTAAGCCGTCATGATGCCAAAGCCTGACCAGAGGCAGGATGAGGAAAATCTTGTTCCTGTTTCGGCTTTGCAGCATTATCTATTTTGCCCCAGACAATGTGCGTTGATCCATATAGAGCAGCAATGGGCTGAAAACGGCGCAACTGTAGAAGGACGGCTGCTGCATGAGCGTGTTGATTCTGGTGTGCCAGACCGGAAACGTGGTGTGCGCACGCTCCGCACATTGCCGATACGTTCTTTTGCTCTGGGTATATATGGAAAAGCCGATGCTGTAGAACTGCATGGGACTGGTAGTACCCTTATTCCTTATCCGGTAGAATATAAAAGGGGTAGTCCTAAGCCGCATCATGCTGATGAAGTTCAGCTTTGCGCACAGGCTTTGTGTCTGGAAGAAATGTTTGGCTGTGCGGTATCAGAAGGGGCGTTGTTTTACGATCGTCCTCATCGCCGCACGACCGTGCAGTTTGATCAGGATCTTCGGGATTTGACTCAGAAAACTGCACAAAAAGTGCAGGACATGTTGGCGGCAGGTAAGACCCCACAGCCTGTATGGAACAAGGGGTGCAAACATTGCTCTCTTGAAGCGATCTGTCAGCCACGCCGTCTGGAGAAACCTCTTTGTGTTGAGAAATGGTTTCTCGAAAATCTGGAAGACTGAACACGATGCGCAAACACCTGAACACAATCTACGTGACAACAGAAGATGCTTGGCTACGCAAGGATGGCGCGAATATCGTTGTCGAGGTGGAGGGCAAGGAGCGTGGTCGTGCGCCGTTGCATCTACTGGAGGGGATTATGTGTTTTGGACGTATTGGTGCCTCTCCGGCTTTGCTGGCCGCGTGTGCGGAATCCGGCATTGCGTTTTCCTATCTTTCACCCATCGGACGTTTTCTGGCACGGGTTGAAGGACCAAGGTCAGGTAATGTTCTGCTGCGGCGCGCACAATATCGGGTGGCAGACGATAATACCCGAAGTGTCTTGATTGCCCGGTATATCGTGGCTGCAAAGGTTGCCAATCAACGGACAGTTATACGGCGTGTCTTGCGAGACTACGGCGCATCCTCCCCTGAAGCGAGCCAGAAGGCCCTTCAGGCCGCTGAAGCTTGGCTGACAGATACGACGCGCCGGATTGTTAAAGTTACGGACATGGACAGTTTGCGGGGAATAGAGGGGGAGGCCGCCCGAGTTTACTTTAGTGTGTTTAACCTGTTTATCCGTTCTGAAGATCCTGCTTTTCAGTTCGGTGGTCGTTCCAGAAGGCCACCGCTGGATCGTGTTAATGCATTGCTTTCATTCCTGTATGCCCTTTTGGGGCATGATTGCCGGTCAGCACTGGAAAGCGTTGGATTAGACCCGCAGGTTGGATTTTTGCATGCAGACCGCCCCGGTCGTGCCAGTCTGGCGCTGGATCTTATGGAAGAATTCCGGCCTGTTCTGGCAGACAGGCTTGCCCTTAATCTGATCAATCGTGCACAGGTGCGTGCAGCCGATTTTACGTGCCATGAAGGGGGTGGAATTACGTTGCATGATGATGCTCGTAAAACGGTGCTGACAGCATGGCAGGAGCGCAAGAAGCAAGAAATCCGCCATCCATTTTTAGGAGAAACGATGACCTTCGGTCTTGTCGCGCACATGCAGGCGTTGTTGTTATCACGCTATTTGCGTGGAGAACTGGATGCATATCCAGCATTTATCTGGAAATAGTCATGCTTGTTTTAATAACGTATGATGTAAATACAGAAGATGCTGCTGGTCGCAGACGTCTGCGCCGGGTTGCGCGTGCGTGCCTCGATTATGGTCAGCGTGTTCAGCATTCTGTTTTTGAATGTGAGGTCGATCCGGCGCAATGGGCAGAATTGCGCGCGCGCCTTCTTGATGAAGCTGATTCTGCAAAAGATAGCCTGCGCTTTTATCAACTTGGTGCTAAAGGGCGTCAACGTGTAGAGCATGTAGGGGCAAAACCAGTACTGGACCTTGATGGCACGCTTGTTTTTTGAAACCTGAACATTCCTGCAAATAACCAGTGGCAAGCGGTTTCTGAGCGATATTTTCAGATAGAATAACCGAAGTTATTTTGCCGATCAGAGTATCTGCGCGAACTGTGATCGGCTGGTGAAATCCGGGGAGGATCGCGCACTTCGTAACATATTGAAAAACAAAAGAAATATTTGGACCTTTGGTGTGCTGGTGTTGTGATGTGACTTCAATCGACAGGGTTCGCGCAGAACACATGGTTTTTCCCGTCATAATCAGTTAACAAAATAGCGGGGTCGCTCCCCGTGCGGGAGCGTGGATAGAAACGGACACGCCCAGATCAGCCAGCATGGGGGCAGAAGTCGCTCCCCGTGCGGGAGCGTGGATAGAAACAGGGGGCTGGGCGAGATCCCAACCTGAAATCAGAAGTCGCTCCCCGTGCGGGAGCGTGGATAGAAACCACCGAAGACCGGGACAACTTCGTGAAAGGCATGTCGCTCCCCGTGCGGGAGCGTGGATAGAAACCTCGTGCTGGATGTTAAGGGGCTGCATCATGACCGTCGCTCCCCGTGCGGGAGCGTGGATAGAAACACCGTATCGAGTGGCGGTACAGGCTACGCCGTGGCGTCGCTCCCCGTGCGGGAGCGTGGATAGAAACCAATGTGAACATCCTTGGGTACTCGTTAGATCGGGTCGCTCCTCGTGCGGGAGCGTGGATAGAAACTGGAGCGCTTGTAATTTCCAGCAACCATGATGGCGTCGCTCCCCGTGCGGGAGCGTGGATAGAAACAACACGCTGGGTGCAGCTACTGTCTGGGCGTTGGTCGCTCCCCGTGCGGGAGCGTGGATAGAAACTCAGGCCAGTAGATCAAGGCCGCGATGCCCGTGGGTCGCTCCCCGTGCGGGAGCGTGGATAGAAACGGGTCTATCCCCTGCCGGAGCAAATCTTTAGCATGTCGCTCCCCGTGCGGGAGCGTGGATAGAAACGTGGTGCCCGCAACGGATACGATATAGAGATCGCGTCGCTCCCCGTGCGGGAGCGTGGATAGAAACCCGCTCTACTACAAAGATCGTTGGGTGCTATTTGTCGCTCCCCGTGCGGGAGCGTGGATAGAAACATACAGTGCAGTGATGGCGGCAGGCCCATCCGAGAGTCGCTCCCCGTGCGGGAGCGTGGATAGCCGAGTTCATCACGGATTACGAGATCGAGGCGCAGGAGACGGTCTGCGATCTGCCCCATGTGTAGTGGTGGTATGTTGTGTGTGCCATGCCTGCGAACAAAACAACGCCTTACGTTGAATACGCTCAAGACAGAAAAGAGTATCGGATGCTGTACGCTCATTCTTTGCCAGAGACTCCAGATAAAAAGGGATGGGAACCGCTTCTTGAGCATTTAGAGTGTGTTGCACGCTGTGCTGCCAGATTTGCATCCCCTTTTGGATGTGCTGTTCTGGCGGAAGCTGCTGGATTGTTGCATGATCTTGGCAAGGCGTCCGAAGAGTATCAGGATTATATCAGCAAGCAGGCAGCCAAAGGTCCAGATCACAGCACAGCAGGCGCACGGGAAGCGGTAGCGCGCTATGGTAAGATATGGGGACGCTTGATTGCGTTTGTGGTGGCAGGTCATCACGCAGGCCTGACAAATGCATTCCAGAGTGAGCGATGGAGTCCTACGCCACTGAATGAGCGTCTGGACCCGACGTCGCGTATAATACCTGATTACAGTCGATGGAGTTCTTTAGGTCTGAAACTTCCGGAACAGGCAGACCTGAAACCGACAAGAATTTTTCAGCCCGCTCCAGATTATCCAGGGTTTCGGGAGTTTTTTCTAACACATATGCTTTTTTCAGCTCTGGCAGATGCAGATTGTCTGGAAACTGAACGTTTTTATGCTGAAGCCGCAGGATTACCGCTCCCGGCACGAGGCGGGCAGATCACACGTAAACATCTTGAAAACTTACGTGCTGAAATGGCAGCACGTTGTAATCAGGCAACTCCTCTCAACCGTTTGCGTGCTGAAATTCTGGAGCACGCGGTTGGTAAAGCGTCTCTTGCTCCGGGCCTGTTTACCTTGACCGTCCCGACGGGAGGCGGGAAAACACTGACGTCACTCAGTTTTGCATTAGAACATGCGCTGAAGCACGGATTGCGTCGGGTGATTTATGTTATCCCCTATACGTCCATTCTTGAACAAACAGCCGAAATTTTTAGAGATGTTTTGAAAAGCCCAGACGATATTTTGGAGCATCATTCCGGATTTGAATGGGAAAAGCGCGCACCTGATGCAGAACGTGATAGTGAGCATGAAGGGCGCGAGGGTCTGGATAAGTTACGACGTGATGCAGAAAACTGGGATGCCCCCATTATTGTTACAACCAGCGTGCAGTTTTTTGAAAGTTTGTTTGCTGCGAAGAAAAGTCGCCTGAGAAAACTGCATAACATTGCACAGAGTGTGGTCGTGCTGGATGAAGTGCAGACACTTCCAGTCTCGTTGCTAAGACCCTGTATGGCAGCTCTTGACGAACTGGCAAGAAACTACGGCACAAGCCTCGTGTTATGTACGGCCACACAGCCAGCTTTGCGTAAATGTGACGCAGCATTACCTGCTCTTGAAAATGGACCGGCGCAAGGGTTTGATATTGATCAGCAGCGCGAACTTGCGCCTGACCCTGAGCGGCTTTATGCCACGCTTAAACGCGTGACGGTTGAATGGCTTGATCAGCCTGTGACGGATGAAGAGATTGCGGCACGTTTCTCTGATTGTCCGCAAATGCTCTGTATTGTTAATACGCGGGCCCATGCTCAGGAACTCTTTGAGACAATTAACAATTTGCCTGGTGCCCGACATCTGACAACCCTGATGTGTCCCATGCATCGTCGTCAGGTTCTGGCGGAAATCAGACAGGACTTGCAACAGAAAAAGCCGGTGCGACTTGTCTCAACCAGCCTGATTGAGGCCGGTGTGGATGTAGACTTTCCAGAAGTATGGCGCGCAGCCGCAGGTCTTTCTTCTGTAGCACAGGCGGCTGGTCGTTGTAATCGGGAAGGGCGGTTGGACGGGCTGGGGCGTACAGTTGTTTTTGAATCTCTTGACGCTCGGAAAACAGTTGATCAGGACGAGGGAAACAGTAGTAGCCAGAAGAAAAATTTACGTATTCTTCGTTCCATGCTTCCTTTCTGGCAGGCGACTAGAACAATTCGTCGCAAAGGGGTGGATCCGCTTAGTCTGAAAGGGATGCATCTTTATTATCAGGAGCTTTACTTCAATCAGGGTTACGAGGCGCTTGACGCGGCGACTCTTCCTTCAGGCAAGTCAGGTAAGGCCGGAGAAAAATATCCCATTCTTCCTGCTGTCCAACGCACGGCATCTGGTATGAACTTGCCTTTTGCCACGATTGCATCTGCATTTCGCATGATTGATACTGCACTTGCTCCGGTGATTATTCAGTGGGATGAAGATGCCGCACAGGTGGTGAAACAATTGCAATTCATGCCATATCCTACACCGAGAATTTTGCGGATCTTACAGCATTACAGTGTTCCGGTGCCGCCTGATGTACGCATGAAGCTGGTGATGGCGGGTGTCTGCACACTTCTGCATCCAGAGGTATTTGGAGATCGATTTGTCGTGCTGGAACAGAATAATGATCTTTACAGCGCTCAGACCGGCCTGAGGCTGGATGATCCGACATGGCGATCTGAAGAAAGTAATATCTTTTAACATCCTCTGGATTGCTACGCGCTCCCGCTCATTCTCTCGATGAATAGAAATCGGCGCATATTATAGACGATATTGGCCAGCCCGATCCTTATGGCGGCTCGTGTTATGCCTACGGTGCGTATGAACAGTCCCGTTTGTGATTTCTGATCGGCAAAGACATGCTCAACACGCAGCATTGATGTGCCATAATAGAGGTTCACTGACCATCAGAAGAAGACCGCCCGGATGAAAGAGCTAGATACTTGGATGAAGGGGCCGAGGAGGGCTTCATAGCTCCTCTTGAGAAGGAACGCGATTTTCTTCCCACCCTTTTGGAAGAGGATGTTCGAGGCGAAATTTAGCTTGCGCCTCTAGCCATTCAGCAAGGTTGTTGGGGATTAATTGCTTGCCCTTCGACCATCTTTGAACCGTGGTATTGTGAGTTCCTAATATTTCGGACAGTTTGCGCATAGATATCCCCAGAATGTCTAGGCATTTTATAAATTGTTCAGGCGTCATAGGTAAAAATATCCAAAGAAAAACCCAACAGAAATTCCAATAATTGCTGCCAAAACGAAAATGAATATAAGCGTTTTGTTGCTGAGCATTCTGCCTATCCTTTCAATTCAGAGGGGTGAAGGGTTGGCGTCCCTCGGTTTGTTAGTGGTGTTCGAGGAACTTACCTATCACGCCACCAAATGCGAGTAGAGTTGACTTATCGCCTGCATAAGCTTGGTCTAATTACCGGCTGGCAGTATCGGACATTTAACATCCAAATCAGGACGAATTTCGGGAGTAGCGAGCTGGACAGCGTGGCACGCGAAACTTCAGAGCTTTGGAAAATGGTGCTGGAAGATCTTTGGGCGCAGAAACTTACCCGATCTGACATCGTAAGAGAGCTAAGTATCCCTTATGAAGAACTTGAGAATCTCTTGTTCAGTCTAACAGCTTCAACTGATCAGCCACCGAAAAAAAGCGAGAAGCTGCCTTTATCAATTGTTCGAAGCCATCGCCGGAGGGTTCCGGAGCCAGTGTGATGATTGCTGCCATCAGCAGGAAAGCGATAGCGCACAGGGAAACAGTGCATATAGCTAACTCTCTCATTCGGCTGTGTCCTTCTCTCGTCGTTGCTGGATGACAGTTCGTAATATCATGACCGCCTTCAATATCTTCTGGGCGTAGTTGTTGCTGCCAGCATGGAGTCCTCGCATTGCTTCTGTAGCCTCTGCATGGCTTCTGGAGGCATAGGGGCGGTCATCATGGAGCGGTAGTTCATGCAAGCAGACGTATCACCAGACCGATGGTGAGGTTGTTGCGCACAGCCAGCAAGCATGATGGTCAGTATGACTATTATGAACCAGTTATAAACCATGACTATTACGCGCTGTCTTTCCTCAACCTAACTCCAGCTCCACCACCGTTCTCAGCGATGAATTCAACGCCAACGGCCTCTAAGGCGCTATGAATGGCATTGATAGTCGACTGACGCGAGGTAACTTCCGCCAGTTCAATGCGCGTTGATCCCTGTTTTTGTGGCTTCTGGCACATCAGACACAAGTTTGTCCTCAGTGGCCCATTCGGGGCATCAATCGCCATGCAGGGGTTTAAGGCCAGCCTGAGTTTTAAGCGGCGGTCAACTTCTGCCCTCATTTCTGCAAGGGCCTTATCACGTCGTTTTATGGCTTCTTTTGGGTCTCTGGTTTGCAGGGAGCGAATGATCTCCTGCTTTATCCCTGACTTGGTGCTGTAAACACGGCCTACATCTTGCCAGCGGTCTTTAGGGATACTGAGGCGGGCTGAATAGGCGTTGCCACCTGTTAATTTTAAGCCGTGCATATCGCTAGGAGCCTTCTTGGTCATTGAAGGACTACCGACCGACTACTACCGATTGAGTAGCAGTTTGCTACCTTTGGTAGTGTGTAACTCATTGAAATATAAGGATTTTTAGGTGATGGTGGAGGGAGTTTCTTTCAAATGAGCGTCCCACGTTGTTCCCTGACGTTCCAAAATGTGTATATTTTCTAAGGTGTTAATTCACTGAGAGTCCACGGTCGTTCATGGGCGTTCCTCCCAATTCCAGTTGTTAAGGGGGGTAACAAGAGGGGTAAAATCAATGAGTCGCCTTCCTCCCAATCAACTGTCTGCCTTGAAAGTATCCCGGCATAAAAGTGGGGATTTGTGTGACGGAGGTGGGTTGTGGCTCGTTGTGACGGGTGGCTCTCGGCTATGGGAGTTTCGTTTTAAATCTCCAGTCACAGGCAAGCGCCGTCAGATGAGTTTGGGCAGTGCATATTCACTGTCTTTGGCTGATGCGCGAGAAAAGGCTGCAAAGTGTCGCGGCATGACTGAAAACCGCCTGGATCCAATTATTGAACGGGAAAAGGAAAAAGCAGCGCGTGAGTTGGAAAAGGGGCTTACGTTTGCAGAGGTGGCAGCCCAATACATCAAGGCACAGACGCCTGCGTGGAAAGATCATCGCTCTCCTGCGGTGTGGACTTCATCCCTTACGCAACATGTATTTCCTATTTTCGGTGAAAAGAGCGTTTGTGATGTGGATACTCAAGATGTGCTCACAGCCCTCCGTCCAATTTGGACAGAAAAAACTGAAACATCAGGGCGCATACGCGGGCGTATAGAACGCATTCTGGATTATGCACGTGTGCAGCAATGGCGTGATGGAGAAAATCCAGCTCGATGGCGCGGGCATCTTTCTGTCATGCTTCCAGCACCATCCAAAATTACTAAGGTGCAACATCACAAAGCAGCGGAATGGAAAGACATTTCAGAAATTATGAAAGCTCTTCAGTCAATTAACGGTATGGCAGCTAAAGCCGTTCGGTTCTGTTGTTTAACAGCGGCACGCTCTGGAGAGGTTCGTAATGCTGTGTGGTCTGAAATTGACCTTTCTGAATCTCTTTGGGTTGTCCCGGCAGAAAAAATGAAAGCTGGGCGAGAGCATAGAGTCCCGTTGTCTGGTGATGCAGTAAAAGTCTTGCAAGAGGTCTTGCCGCAAAGAGATGCGGTTGCTGGAGATCTTCTCTTTCCTGGCGCAAAGAGGGGAAGGCCTCTTTCAGATGTAGCCGTCAGTAAGGCTCTGCATCATGCTGCTGGTACCAAAGAGGTGACTGTGCATGGTTTGCGTTCCACATTCCGAGATTGGGCTGGGGAGACAAAAGTTTGCTCGCGTGAGGTAGCAGAGGCAGCACTTGCTCATGCTGGAAAGAGCAAAGTAGAGGCGGCTTATTTTCGGAGTGACCTTCTGGATTTGCGACGTCCGCTGATGGAGGCATGGGCAGCGCAGTGTCGTGAATGACCGTCAGTGCCATTCAGTATATCATTTTTCCGGTGTTACTGGTGTTATCGGTGTTACCGCACATTAGAACCCGCAGGATACTGCCGATTTTCACTATGGTAGGCGGTAACACCTTAGAAAATTGCCTGTGTTACCAGTGTTACCGGAGCGTCATTGGGGTGCCATTCTGAAAAGATATTTTGTGTTGGCTTCTATGTTCTCAATTGCTTATGATACTAAAATATAGTATCTAAAAAGACATGAAAGCCAAGCACCGCCGCACATTGGAACTGATTTTCAAGCGTCCTGTTTCGGGCAATGTGCCATGGGCAGACATTGAAGCTTTATTTGTTTCCCTAGGGGCGGAGGTGTCTGAAAGAGAAGGCTCCCGCATAGGGGTGTTCCTGTTTGATGAGGTAAAGGTGTTTCATAGACCTCACCCCAAACCGGATACAGACAAGGGTGCTGTAGCCTCTGTAAGAAAATGGCTTGAGCAGAATGGAGTGACGCCATGAACAACGTAATGGAAATTGGCGGCCATCGGGCTGTTATTCAGTTTGATCCTGAAATCGGGATGTTCCGGGGTGAGTTTCTGGGACTGAACGGAGGGGCTGATTTCTACGCAGATAGTGTGGCAGGCCTTCAGCAGGAAGGGGAAACTTCCCTCCGTGTCTTCATGGAGATGTGTGCTGAGAAAGGCATTGATCCCGTGAAGCATTATTCAGGCCGGTTTGTTGTGAGGCTACCAGAAGACGTTCATGCACGGGCAGCTGAGATTGCTGCAGCACGCGGGATCAGTCTTAACCGACTGGTGCAGGATGTTTTGGCACAGGTTGAAGGATAAACTGTTTCGCGCCAACCCAAGCCCGTTGAATAGACGGATTTGAAAATGGGCCATCTGCTGCCCATTCAGCCTGTATAGCTTTTGTTTGCTGTTATCTCCGCTGTTAGCAGCATGCCAGAGGTTGGATTTCAGTGACCTCTCTTTGCTCAGCCGTGCTGTTATCAGCAGTGCAGATTATGCTGCTTGTCGCTGTTAGCAGCAAACAATTCCAGTCCGATTAAATCAAACGCAACTGGCCGCTTGAATAGGATTTAGTGATTTCTGCCAAGTCATTGTTTTTGCATGATTTAGGGTAATTTTTTCGTAATTAAAAACTCCACCGGAGGGATACTTTCCGGGGCCTGTGCAGAATTACAAAGGTCGCTGCCTCGCGCGCGGATTGGTTACAAAACCCTGACCGTTTTCGAATATCGGAAAAGCCTATCTTAGCGAATTCCTGAAGCACGCGATCTTGCGTGATCTGGGTCCGCTTGGATCTGGCCTTTTGCGCCTCAGAAATCGCGTTTTGAATGTCAACATTTGTCAACAATCGTTGAGCAATAGAGCGGGACGTTTTCTCGCTGTATCCGGCTCGAATGGCGGCTTGTACCTGTTGGGTGCCTAGAGTATCATCATCATGAATCTTCTATAAATTTTGAGAATGTTTGTAATGCCGGACAATGACGACAGCTTTATTGAGGCCGGTATCCGGTTTACGTTTGACCCGGAAGGCTTTTTGCGCGGCTCAGCAGAAGCGCAAGATGCCCTAGAAAGCACGCTGGCGGAGATGATCAATTTCCGCCGGGAAGCGCAGAAGCAGGAGCAGCAGTTAAAGGATGCCATACCGGGCATTGCGTCTGCCTTGGGAGCCTCTGTTGATGAGGTGAAGGATGCAATCAAGGATCTGAAAAAATCAGAGCAGGAGGCGGCTAAAGAGACAGCGCGCGTCCAAAAGGAAGAATCCCGCAACGCTTTAGCCGAAAAACGCCGCGCCGTACGTGAGGAAGAGCAGCTTGCTCGCCAGCAGCAGCGTGAAGAAATGGCGCGCCTGCGTGAGCGCCAGCAGGCCATTCGGGAAATACGTGATACCGCGTTGGCGGCCGTGGGTGCTACCAGCTTGATTGGCGGCACGCGTAATATTGTGGGTATGGTAGGCAATGTTGCCGCCAATGGTGCCAATGTCCTCAACATGGCGGGTAAAACCGGATTTTCTGCCCGCGAAATCCTTGCTGTTGGTGAGGCCGGGGCTCTAACGCCGGGCAGCAGCCGCCAAGAGGCTCTGCAATCCATGAACGCATTGGCACAGGCGCGAACAGAGGTTCACCTAAACGGCCAATCTCAGCTTACAGACCTGCTTGCTAACCGGTATGGCGTACATATCAGCCATATCATGAACGGCAGTTATGAAACATCTATGCAGCACATTATAGCCGATTTGCGCAGGCGCGGGCATAGCGAGCAAAGCCTTATTGCTATTCTCGAACAATCTGGCCTGACCTCTGGCGGATGGAGCAATGAGGTTCTGCGAGGGCAGGATATGCACCAGCGTATTCAGCAGGGATATTCCCTAACCAGACACATGGCTGACAACCTTCAGCAAATGGAGAAGGTTGATGAGCAGATGAAGCATCTGGGTGAAATGTGGGTGCAGTTTAAAAAAGACATTGCCATAGACATGCTGCCAGCGATGGAAAGTGTGTCTGGTCTGCTGGAGAAAGCTGACAAGTTAGCCGTAGAGCACCCAGATGCTGCGCGTCACCTGACAGAAATTGCAGCCGTCATTACAGCTTTAAGTCCTATTTTGGCAGGAATTGGCGGTGTGGTTGGAACTACCGCCATTTTGAAGCTGGCCCTTAGTAAAGGTGGGTGTGGGTGCGCAAGGAACGGCAAAGAAGAAACCGGGACATTAGAAGAATCTTCTGCAAATATTTCTGAGGATGCTGCTAAAAAACAGGCGCTCAGGAAATCTGAAAAAGAGGTTGAGCGCCGAGCTTCTACCGGTCTTTTGTCTCGCCTACTTATGGGGGGCAATTATGCCTTCGATTTGTATGCATTTTCTGAATACTTCCCACATGCGGCTTCATGGTTGTTGGGGCAAGGGTGGGATAACGAGCACCCGACTACATTTCACGGGAACGCTAAAGGTTTACCTCAGCATCTTACGCCAGATATGCGCAACAAGCAGATGCACTTATCAGAACTGGAAAAAAAATACGGACTGCCTGCTGGTATGCTGGATGGTATGTGGGCCAAGGAAAGCAGTCGTGGTTTGCACGCAGGTAAATCTAGAGCGGGAGCATTAGGAGATTTCCAGATTATGCCAGACGTAGCTGCCGCTTCTGGTATTGATCCTAATAATTTCTACCAATCGGCAGAGTATGCTGCAAAACGCATGCATGGGAATATGGTTCAGTATGGAACGATTGCTGCCGCTCTGGCCGAGTATAACTGGGGAGGGGGTAATCTTAAAAAAGATATGTCTCTTCATGGGGGAGACTGGCAGAGATATGCTCCCAATGAAACACAAGATTATATCAGTTCTATCTCGCGTTTCGTGTCTGCATCTCAACAGATTCACGCTATGAATAAACAGGTTAACGCTTCCCGCGCTATTCGGGGCGGTGCTGTGCATACTGACAACCGCCAGACGACAACGATGACAATGCACGTTCAGAACGTAAACGTTAGGGCGAATGACCCCCAGCAAATGGTGCAGAAAGTGGCGCAATCCAATAACCACATGCTTACAGCAGCATCTGTTGATACGGGGGTAATGTAATGGCAGGCGTTCAGTTGCCCAATATAATTTCTATGGCGCGGTGTCTTGCAGATAAACTGTATGAAGACACAAAGGATCTGCAAAATTTTCAGGCTCTTGAAGCCGGAATTACCGGTGGAGAGTATGCCATTTGGGGGTTCATGAAAGCGAATGGAGATTCGGATGAAGTTGCAAGAGATTGCTGTTTACTCTTTATGAAATCTGTACATGAACGTTGGCGTGAACTTCTTATGAAAGAAGCACAGCCAGTTGGTAATGCTTGATAACGGGGTGATTCGCTTTAGCGGAAAATGGGCTTGAAATAGCTAACAAGCCGCAGAAAATCGCCATTTTGGGGTATGATTCCATATGGTGCCATGACCTAGCCGCCTGTATGCTTCGTTCTGGAATTATCCGTCATTCCAGCCCACACCAAACATATTATAGAGGCGTTTTGGTTTCAAAAATTGTCTTTACTTTCCCTCCGGCAATCTAGAGAGCAGGTCAGCGGCAATGATCGGCACGCGTGTCGCTTCGATATGCTCGCTGGCATAACAACGCGCCAGCAATTCCTCTCCTAAATAGACATCATACTTTGCTCGCTTCATATCAGGTACTAGTCGGGCTAGAACTTCCGCGTCAGGCGCAGGTCTTTCGGCGAGGGTTTTCAGGGCGGCAATCAGTTTGCTCCTGTCTTGAGCCGGAACCGTGACCGCGATGCCCTCCGAATTGGCCGTTACGCCATGAGAGGCGAGCGCTAGCACCAAGGCCAGTTGAGCCCGATTGCCGACCCAGGGGAAAAGCAGGAGTTCGTCTTCATGCCGATGCAAACCTGCATGCCGCAACCCAAGATGGTCGAATGTCTCTCTGGCTTCAGTAAGACATTCAAGAGCTATCCTGTCGAGAAAGCGAGGAATGGCGATGCTCTCGTAAACCCGGCGCATCTCCGCTACGACTTCATCGGCCGGGGGCAAGCCCTCGCCACCGAATTTGGGCGGCACGCCACCATACGCTCGTGTGACCAGAATTTCCCGGCGTTGATTGTCGAGTTCAATCACCCGCCACCGACATCCGGCGAAGATGATGAGTTGTTCCGGCATTACCGGGCTATCGATCGGCAGCGTGCCAAGGTTCCGTCCGCGATCCGTAATAACCTTGAATTCGTCAGGCGTCATGAATACGGCGTAGAACCCACGGCCATTGATGACCCGTTCGCCTTCTTCGCCTGGCAAAAGCGTTCCGTCTGGTGCCTGTTCAATAAGCTGGACCTCTGGATGCTTCATGCGCCGCAGCACATCAATGTAAAGGGCCTGATCAATTTCAGGAAATACCCGACTCTCGATCAGGCGGTTCCAGCCCTGTTTGACTGTCAGTCCACCGTGTTGAGCGATTAGTGCCAGAATTTGCTGTATCAGCGTGGAAAGATGCAAACACCCAATCTGAGGCGGTTCATTCCAGCGTCTCAGCATCAGATTGAGCATGGCTATGGTCTGCACCGTGCGGGGCCGCATGGCATCAATGGGATGGATGCGTTCGTCAATCGCCATCTCGGTGGTGTAGACCCGCATTACCGAGGACTGTCCGGCACGTCGACCGGAACGCCCCAGTCGCTGGCGCATACCTGAAACAGTGTGTCCAGGCCCAATCTGGCTCACAGCATCAATGTGGCCAACATCGATGCCCAGTTCGAGGGTCGTGGTTGCAACAATGGAACCTGGTCGATCACCTTCTTTCAACCTTCGTTCGGCTTCCTCACGGTGCTCACGCGATAAGCTACCGTGATGAGCGAAAAATTCCTCTGGCACGCCCAATGTTTCACAAAGACCACGCAGTCTTGCAGTGTACAGTTCAACATTCCCACGCGAGCCAGCAAAAATTAGACTCCGCTGCCCTCGAAGCGTGTCGAAGATGTGTGTCGCGATCTCTATGTCTGCCGTGCTCTCGGTTGCCTCGCTCTTGTCTGAATTCTCGTCACGTTGCTTCAGACGTGGCTGTATATAGCTGCGAACCTGAAGTTTCAGGGGTTGGCTACCCATTTTAGATTCCAGTATCTCCACGCCATCCGGATTCAGTGGCCGTAGGAAAGCAGCTGAGGTCCTCATGTCGGCCAAGGTGGCCGAAAGGCCCACTCGAACGACAGGATGCCCTGCGGCGATCTCGATACGATTGAGCAGCGATTGAAGCTGGCGTCCGCGCTCTGCATCCATAAAAGCATGCATCTCGTCGATCACCATGTAACTTAGCGCACCGAACAGACGCTTTGCTTCATTTCCTCGTCGGACGAGGATGGCTTCCAGACTTTCTGGAGTGGTCAGCAGTATCCCTTGGGGCCGCTTACGTGCTCTTTCCTTGACGCTGCTGGCCACATCCCCGTGCCACTTCCAGACAGGAATCTCCACTTCTTCGCAAAGTATCTCCATGCGACCGAACTGGTCATTGATAAGTGCACGCAAAGGGCTGATGTAAATGGCTTCAAACCCGGCACCGGGCTTGCGTTCATCTGTAGCCAGTCGCGAAACAATCGGTAGGAAGGCTGCCTCGGTTTTTCCGCTTGCTGTCCCGGCCGTGATAATGAGATCTCCCTGTCTTTCCAGCAGAACCGGAATGGATCGTTCCTGGATATCCCGCAGCTCCGTCCAGCCCTGACGCCATATCCAGCGCCGGACTTTCTCGTGCAGCATATTGAAAGACGTCGATGCGCCGTCATTTGAGGCTTGCCCGAACGGGTCGGACGGCGCGTCGTTCAAAGCCTGAAGTCCGCCAGATCATCATCGGGCGAGGTCTGAGTGGAGCCGGTCGTTGAGGGACCGGTCGCACTAGGCGTATCTTTATTGTCGTTATCGACAATATCTCCGCCCGCCAAGGGCGCATCCGGCGCGACCTCAGACTGGTCCACCAGTTCCTGCCACTGAGCCTGCGGGTTCTGTTCCATGATCGCGAGCAGATCCAGAAAGGCCTTGATAGTGTTACGGGGCGTCCGGAAATAAGCCTCACCAATTTTCTGGTTGCAGTGAGTCATAAAGGCCTTGAAAACCTCATCCGGCACCAGGTAACGACTTTGGTCACCATAAGCGAAGACATGCCGCAATTTACTAAGCAGAATGTAGAGGTCTTCGGGGGTCAGGCTCTGAAGCCGAATAACCGGGCCGGAAAGATCGACCAGACCATTGCGGGCAAAGCTGTTTTCAGCCAAGCGGGACCGCAACGCTTCGTATGAATAGAGGCCCCGGCGGCTGTCCATCAAGAATTCGGGCGTACCACCGAAGTAGACGCCGAGAGATTCAGCCGAGCCCTGGAGCACATCATTCACGATACGGAGAATCTGCTCGTAGTTGGCGTTGCGTGATTGGGCGCTGACCAGCTTGAAAAGGTTTACGCATTCATCGAGCATGACCAGAAAACCCGAATAGCCTGCCAGGGTCACAAAGCGACTCATGACCTTCAGGTAGTCGTAAACCGAGGCATCGTCGATTATGGAACGTACGCCAAGCGCCTCCCGAGCCTCAGTTTTGAGCGCGTACTCACCACGGAGCCAGCGAAGTGCCGCCGCCTTTCCGCTCTCGCTGCCGTCTTCGAAAGCTCGCCAGTAGCATTCGATGACGGTAGCAAAGTCATAGCCGGAAACGAGTTCCTGAATGGGGAGCAGCCGTTCCTGGATGATGTCTCCGATCTTGCGACCTGACGCCTTGGCTGAAGCCTGCGCCTCCATGATGAAACGTTCGACTACGCTTGCCAGAGCCCCTCCACCCTGCTTGGTGCGGGTGGCCATGTTACGCATGAGTTCTGCATAAAGGCTGCGGGCCTGGCCCCCGCTGGCCTGCAAGCGACGATCGGGGGATAAATCTGCGTGAGCCACCACCAGCTTGCTTTGCATGGCAATAGAGCGGGCCAGGTTAAGGAAGAAAGTTTTGCCTGCTCCATAGTCACCAATAATGAATCGAACCGCAGAACCTCCGTCCGCGATGCGTTTAACGTCCTGCACCACCTGATTGACTTCGCCTGCGCGACCGACCTGAACTAACTGGATGCCTGACCGTGGCACGACACCTGCGCGAAGCGCCTGAATGACGCCATCACGGTCCTTGGGCTTAATTTTCTCCGCAGTGCGCGTGCCGTCTGAAGCTGCGATACTGAGGTTGGTCATGATGATGCTCCCGGCGCGTCAGCAAGGAGCGCCATATTGATGATCAAAGGGTCACCGTCCACGATAAGTTCTTCATCGAACGTATCATAGGCCCATTCGTTGATGGCTTCGAGCGCGCCATCCGGCATCAACCCGAGTTCGCGCGCCTTGGCCTCAAACCCGAAGCGTGTCCATTCCGGTTGGTTGACCAGGGCCTCAAGCAGGCGGGCCTGCTCAGGGCCAAGTCCGACGAACTTCGTTCCCTGTTCCAAAGTGGGAGAAACGGCTACCGAAATCGGAATTTCAGAGGCTTCATCCTCATAGATTGGCGCGAGAATTGCATCGACTTCCTTAGTCTCCTGCAGGATGACGTCGACCTTGCTCATGTCAATGACGATACCATCTTGGGATTTCGCTTTCGAGGGAGGTGCTGGAATTCGGTGACCACGTCTCCGCGATTTACCATCCTCGACCACGATCGGCTCCGCAGCGCAGGATGCCGTAGCAGCAGTACTCTGGTGCAAGACAGTGTAGAGTTCCTGTCGGCCGAGACCAAAGGCTTCGTAAAGCCTCTCCAAAGCCACCATCATGCCTTGATCTGTCTCGCCTATCGTTACGGCGACAGAAGCTGCCAGCGAAGCAATAGCGGTTCGTTGCTCGGGTTCTACACTCTCTACGATGGTTTTGAGGCGCCCAAGCGTTGGCAAGCGTTCCGGAAGCAGCTGCAGACGGGCTGTCAGTCGTTTCGTTTCATGCGGAGTGAGCCGCAGCCGTGTGGTGAGATCATCGACCAGCTTTGACCTTAAAGTCAGGGTTTTGGCTGCCGGGCCGATGGCGGTCATGATCAGGGTGGCTGTGCAGAAATCAGCACCGACCGGTGTTAGCTGGCCTTGAGTATCGCCAATACGGAATAGAATTATATTCTCACCTGGTCTGGTCCCACCGTAGGTTGGATCCGGCTCCATGCCGTAACCTACTCTTGCCAGCATGGCGGACATGTCACAAGCTTGCCGAAGACCCGAGGCTGTCTTGCCAGAACCAAAGCATCGCAGACCGAGCTCTTCAAGCGGCACATTGGCAAGAGGTTGAGGTAAATCACCTAGCCAGGCTCTGAAAGAACGAACAGTTTCTCTTTCCCCAAGTTCCACAGGCAGCATCAGGGCGGCGGCCATGCTGTCGGCACGTTCACGTTTCTTGCCGACGACCTTGGCAAATGCAGTCAGATCCTCACGAACTCCTTCGCAGAGCTTGATCATTTTGGTCCACGTCAATTGCGCTGGATCAGGAAGGCGATCGAAGCCATCAAACTTTATTGAAGCATGAAGATACTGACTCGCCGACCGATAACTTAGATTAAGTCGACTCTCTTTTTTATCTCTGAGTCGGAAACCTTTAGGAAATTTCTGATTAAAACGATGTCGCATGAGTTCAATGAACTCCGGACGCGCGCGCGTCGTTGCAATGCGCGGCCATAAGCCGGTTAAGTGAGGAGGTAAAGATAGAATACCTGCTATGGCGAGATCGACATCAAGCGGCATACCTCTCAATACGTGTAGACCTAATTTAACCTGAAGCAATGGAGACATATGATCTCCCAAAGCTGCGAGATCTGGCTTCCATGCCTCCACTCTCGGTATATCCGTCACAGCATGCTTCATTTCGATAAAATTGAGTAACTCAGTGCTGTAATTTACAAAAGAATTGTTGTTTCGGAATAGGCTTCGCAGGCGTTCTACTTCGGCTATCAATAACGCCTCTTCGTCAATCGGAGGGCTATCGGCGACCAAGCGACGTTCAAGCCCATAGAAGTAAAGAAAGGGATAGCCCATTGGGTAGCTCGTGTCGGATTTTCCGCTTGCCAGCCAATGCAGATAAGTCAATCGCTGATTGAGGGTGATATCAGTGTAAGAGGGCCAATAGCCCAGATCCAGGTTCGTTTGTGGCGCTCCGGACGCGACCTTGAGTGATGGTCTGATAAGACAAGGCGCTGGAGTGTCGGTATTCCAGCCTCCGTCAGGCGCTGCCGTCAAAAAGTTGCCGACATAGACCATGCCATCAGCAATCTCGAAGCCATGTACCGTCACTTTTTCGCCGGGGAGCGCCCAGTGAGCATCGTCTTTCTTGTGGCTCCGTGCTTGTCCATACGGCGCTGATTTCACCTCATCATTGGGAAATACACGTTGGGCATGAGAAGAGTGCCCGTGCGCAGGTAACGAGGCGACAGTCTCTTTCCTGGCTGCCTTATTGGTTGTGTCCGGAATTTCGGAACCACTGAAAATACGCTTTAGCCAAGAAAACATGTTCTACTCACGGAATGTGCGCCAGTTCTTTCAAATAGTAGGCACTGTTTTTCCGGTGCGGCAACTATTCCCTGTGGCAAGTGGGAATGGAGATAGAGCACACCCATTCTGTTCATAATCTCCGGCGCGTCAGACTGGTGACGGCAGTATCAGGACGCGCGGCAAGGCCGGTCTCAACGAAATGTCCGACGAGGCCGGTAACACCGGCCAGTAGAATGCGTGTTGTCATCAGCATGACTCTCTATGCGCCTACCTCAGAAGAAAATTCGTGATGAGGTTGGCAAGCTTTCTAAAGGGAGGTTGAAGCGGCCTTGTCTGTAAACACCCCGCGTAACCTTACGTTACGCTGCTAGTTCCGGCACTGCTACGGATGCAGGTTCGGCGTTGAGAAAATCATCAGTAGTCAACTCTGGATTGCTCGCGTCTTGAGAGATGCCCTGATTGATTAGGGCATCTTCTTCATCTGACGGCATGATAAATTCAGGTTTGCGCGGCATGCTCCGTATGTAGCGCGTGCTGTCCAATTTGGACAGCCTTCCTTGTACCGCACCCTGCTCACTGATATTGTCCATTTTGGACAAAGGCAGGTGAAATGGCAAAGAAACTCAATCTCGATCTTCTGAACAAGATATGGACTCTGGCAGAGCAGGGAACTGAAGGAGAGCGAGATGCAGCACGCAACCGGGCAGAGGCGCTGGTTAAGCCCCATGGTTACACATTGGCAGATGTGCCTGACCTGCTTTTGACGGAGGAGTATCTTGATGATGAGCCGGAGCCCTCCGCCGGTGGTTTCACCTTTTGCGATATGAGCAATCCAGCGCATCAACGCGCTTATGCAAGGGCCGAACGGAAGAGGCAGGCTGCATGGCGCATGGCCAACCGTGCCAAGATTGATGAAGTGCTGACACGTTATGGTTCAGAAGAGGCCGTGTTTGCGCATACGGCAGAAGAGAAAGCTTATGATGCGGCGATCAAACCCTTCCACAAGAAAGGAAAGGCTGGGCAGTGTGATACATGGGATGGCGAGCACTTCGGCCCTACGGCAAAGGTTCGTGCAGCCCTCGCTACAGTCAAGCCTTGGCCTGACACCATTCCCGATGCCATTGCGGAATATGAGTATTGGGAGAAGCTGCATGATGACCGGAACATCGCAGACGGCAACAACCAGTATAATTACCTCAGCCAAGGTGCTGACTTCCGGTACTGGGCCTTGGGCGATCTGATCGACAAAGAGATTGAGGCCCGCAATATCTCGGACGTGATTATCCGTCTCCGCTTTCAGGAAGCCAGTCAGGGCACTTACAATGACAGTGACGCCATCCTGCGGGATCTGGAACGGCTGCATGCTGAGGAAAGCCTCAAACCCGGAATTAGTGGGGCAGGGGATATTCCCCTAGACCGAGGATTTTCGGCCGCCTCTGTCGGGAAAGTGGGTGACGCCAAAAACCGCGCCACCTCTCCGTCCAATTTGGACACTGCTACAAAGCGCCGGGCGGAGGTTGTGCGCATCCTGCAAACTTCGGAGGGGATGCGCATGCCACTTCGAGCAATTGCCCAGATGGCAGGGGTTTCGCCTACTACGGTGGGGAATATTAAGAGGCGGATGACAAGGCTGGGATGATGCGTGAGCTGTATGTGGTGACAGGCCCCGCTTTTCATTTGCGGCCCATTCAGACCATGGGACATGATCGCGTGTTCGTGCCGTCCTCAACGTGGAAAGCGGTTTATTCGCCCAGCAAGAACAAAGCATCGGCGTATGTGTGTAAAAACGCGCAACAGCATCCACACTGCACGCAGATTACGGTCGCAACACTTATAAGGAATGTCGGTATTGACCCGTTCCCAGCTGTCTCAGCGCAAGTTAAGGCGCAAGCGTGGAAGCTGCCTTTTCCTTAAAGGTTGACGCTGAAATTCCTATTTAGTTTTGCCCTGCGGCAGAACGGGGTTTGTTTAAAGTCTCCTGTGCATGGCTTGTACAGGGATAGAGTTGGGGAGTCAGGGGCTAGAAGGAGATTATAGCATCGGCGGGATCGGCAAGATAACGCTCATCACCTAACTTACTCGGAGCCCAGGATTTTTCGTCTAAGCCAGCATCCGTGAGCATTTTACGCATCAGTTTTGCACAATATTTTCTATTTGTGCTTTTGTGCCCCCAGGAATCAATGAGGCTTTCTATTACTCGACTCACAGAGAAGATGATGCCAAAGAATTTGGCGCTGTTAATTTAATCAAGATCAAATGGGTCGGGAATGAAGATTGCAATGCGGGTCATTTTGGGCCTGAATTTTTCACTGGTAGCTTTTTTAGGTCTACATGAGCGTGCGAACGCTGCCGATTACGACATCCCCGCATTAGCGAGCGCGAGCTTAGATGACCGCACGCATGCGCAAATTATGTCGGATGGCATTACAGCAACCTTAAAAGTAACGCCATCACGCCAATGTGGCGCACGCATGGTATGGCAGAATGTGGATCCACAGGCACCTGCTTCTTGTCAGGTTGCTTATCTAACCATTAAGGACTTGGCGCATCCATCGTCCCCTGAAGTTTCTTTTGCTCTTTCCCCATACGGGCCAGAAGGCCCAGTCAATCATTTAACGATGTCTATGTATCACCTCGATACGTCATCTTCTGCGCCGCAAATTATGGTTTCAGCTTATACAGGCGGCGCTCATTGTTGCGAGATTACTTCAATTTTTGGTCTTGCAGCAGACGGGGCTTGGAAGGAAACTCCTTTAGGCTCGTATGATGGTGGTAGTCCCCCAGAAGTTATTGATGCCGCGCACAATGGTTCGGCAGAAATCGTTACCTTCGATCAGTCTTTTCTTTATACTTTTTCATCTCACGCTGGATCTTATCCGCCGGTTATACTTGAAAAATATCAGGGCGGTACCCTGAAAAATGTTACAAAAGATGCTGTTTATAAATTCTATTTACAGCAACAGCTTGAAGAATCTCAGAATAATTGGATCCAATATGGAAAATCTGAGCCAAATGGGTTTTTGGCATATTACGTTGCGACAAAGGCCAATTTAGGACAATTTTCTGAAGCTTGGCATTACATGCTCGCGAACATGGATATGCAAAAAGATAGCATGTTCGGTGTTTCTCTTTGTGATTTTAAGCCGGGTAATCACAAGGAATGCACAAGAGATGAACAATCACCGTTACCTTTCCCGATGGGGCTAGCGCTGTTCCTAGAAAAAAATGGATATATTACAGACGATCAGGCAAAGAGTGTACCGTTAGTGCCTTCCATTCAATCTGTTTCGGAAAACACAGCCGGCCATTACAACCCAGATTTTTCTTGCATGCCTCCACCAGAGCATAATGGTGTAGCAGTTATGCTGTGCGAAAATAGCTTGGCTGCAAAGCATGAGTTGGAGTTCGATCAAGTTTATTATGCTTTGC
This sequence comes from Acetobacter sp. JWB, assembly GCF_003323795.1. Classification (NCBI taxonomy): domain Bacteria; kingdom Pseudomonadati; phylum Pseudomonadota; class Alphaproteobacteria; order Acetobacterales; family Acetobacteraceae; genus Acetobacter; species Acetobacter sp. JWB. The sequence goes on from NZ_CP030871.1 coordinate 922,796, forward strand.
GGCAGGTCGTTGGCAAAGATGGATGGAAGCTTCTCAAGCAGGAAGTTATTTTAGATGAGAATGCGGCAAACGAAAGCTGTGGTTTGCCTATCCCGGGGGTGACCGATCAATCTATCCCGACCAATGGTGCTGCCTGTTATATTAGCGCGATGGATAGTTTAGCCGAAAAATATCGCCGCAGGCTTAGCGGGGCGGCTTTGGAAGAGGCCTCTAGGCCAATAGACACCCATATTGCATTGCAAAAGAAGCTTATAGATTTAGGATATTTGCCTGCGGGTAGTATGGCCGATGGTGTATATGGAGAAAGTACCAGAATTGCTATTGGGACATGGCAACGCGTTGCCGGTCGACCAGAAGTTAATAGTTTTATTTCCAATGCTGATGCCGATGCGTTATTGCCGGCGGCATCGGCAGCATCTACGTCCACTCCTTCTGTGCCTGCGTCAAATGTTGCCCCTTCAATCTCAACAGTACCTGCGCCGTCTCCTGCACCTTCTGTCCAAAGTCACGCCAAACCTTCGCAGTTATTCGGTCTAGCTATCTGGATTGTGGTTTTGGTTATTATATTTGGCTTTACACTTTACTTTCTGCCTTTTGCGATTGCTTGCATTCGAGATACTACGAAGAAAGGCGCTGTTTTTGCAGTTAATTTCTTTTTTGGTTGGACGCTGATTGGTTGGGTTGCTGCGTTAGTAATGGCAATCTCCTTCGAAACGCAGAGTGATTATGAACTAAAGCAAAAAGCTTTAAGCAAGATTGTTAATAGTTAATGAAGCATTAGAAGGAGCCTAATCTTCTTGGCGGAAAATGCCTCAATACTCCTCCTCTCTAAACATTAGTGAATTGCTTCCAAGGCGGCTTGTGGGTCGCCTTTTTCTTGTACAATCACCCAAAATATGAGATTGCTAAAGCAATGCCATTGCTTCCTGTTAATTTTGATATGGCGGCGAGTGTATGTGGGCGCGTTGAAAATCTTGCCACGCATTCTGTTTTCACGGCTCAGCCATTGCTGCTGGATCTGCGTTCTGATCCGGAATTGCAGCAGATGGCCGAAGATCCTGACATCAACGCGAAGCATAGGCTCTTCGTACCGCGCACTTCCACGCAACTATTGCAGAAATGGCCTGCGTTCTCAAATCAGGGCGTTGTGCAATAGGGCTTGCAAGAATTGGCTGTAAGGCCGATAAAAATATCGGCGCTATAATTGCGTCTTTTTCTTCTCTCTGGATAATATGTCAGGCTGCCCCGTAAGGAGCGGCCTTTTTTTGTTAGCGCCATGGTCAGCCTACTTAGCATTGAAAATGTCATTGGCTCTATAGGACGTTACGGGACAACTGCGCCTGTTACTCTGGGCAGCGTGCCTTTGTATGGCATGGAAATTCCTGACGTTTTGACCAATGGCGGCCAGCAGAGACTGGAAGTGCACTGGTTGCCGGGAGGCACCAAGATTGTTGACCGCTTAGGAAACGATCCGGCCCGGTTTTCGTGGAATGCACGTTTCACTGGCCCGAATGCGATGGCGCGTGCTCAGCTTCTGGCGCAGATGCTTTAGAGGATAACATGGTAGCATTGCGGCGGTAGGGGATTGGTAGTTTCCTATAAAGCTACTACCAGCTTTATAGCTTAGTGATAGGTATCACATGCAGGAAAGAGGGCTTTTAAAACCCTACATCTTGTATTTGCGTAAATATAATTATTAAATTAGCATTTTTGTCCTTTTTTATTACGCCATTCTTTATCCCGATTTACTATCCATTCTCTTGCTTCCTGTTTCCGCTCTTCATGCTCTCTTTGATTTTTTAATTCAGTTTGAATAATCGTATTTTCTATTTCGCTTAGGGAGTTATTTAATACCCTTACAGTGATACTTCCATCATTGTTTATATCAGCATTTACTCCTTTCATCCCTAAAACCGACTCAAGGCGGATCAACGTAGACACGTTGGCAGGATGACCATTTTCAATACGCGTAATAGTAGCGGGAGACACACCGGCAGATTTGGCGAGTTCTCTAACTCCTATTTTTAGAGCAGCTCGGGCCATCCTTAATTGTGTCCCTGTTATCATATTGGCACCTTGACAAAATTATTATGCGAAGCTTTTATATTAGCACAATGTTATCATTTGATGGCATTGTAAACAATAGTGGCCAAGCCTGTGACTGGTCCTCACATGGCTTGGCCTAACCACAAACCGAAGGATGAATTCGGCAATGGCTACACATGCCTATAGCACGCCCATACACACATGGGCATTCCATATCTTCTGTACAAGCCTTCCCGCATTGGTGGCACCAGCTCTTATTGCTCTGGCGCTGTTGGGAATGGGCGCTTCTGATCCTGTCGTAACTGGCCACGCAGCCCAGAAGCTGGAGGCTGTGCGATGAGCAAGATGCCAACAGATATAGTTCTCATAGATCAAGCAGCCAGTCTGGGTGAAATCCAGAACGCCATGCTGATGATGATGCGTGAACTGTATGAGCGCATGGATGAACAGAGCGACCCAGCCCCCACACATGCAAATGCAGCGGCTTGGGGTGATGGTCTGTCTTGGCTGGCACGCTCCGTTGGAAATGTTCGGGATAATTTGAAGCAGGCTGTGGCTTCTGAAGCGAGGGAAGCAGCGCGATGAGCAACCCGACACCGGCCATGACAGAAGCCGAGCATGATCATCTTGCCAACTATAGAAACCCACGCTTGCTGTTCGACAAAGCTGAGAAAATTGCACAGGCGCTGCATGATTTAAGCCAGCCAGAGAACGAAGTGGTTTTTCCGGCTGCTCGTTATTGGTTGGCGGACGAACTTTGCTCAACGCTGGAACGCCTCGGCAATGTGACCGGCTATAGTGTGCGGAGGGGTGGCCATGAATAACCAGCCTCTCACAGGTTTCGAACAGGAAACTGTCAAGAACATGCGGAGTCAGGAGGCTGTCCTGAAAGACGCACGGATGATGGCTGCCCTTATAGTGGAAGTGACAGCCGGATGGAGCTGTGATGAATGCGACATCACCGATCCCGAAGCTCTCCATTGGCTGAGCCATCGGTTGCGGGATCATCTGGATCTGCTGGCAGCACATACAGGCGCGAAAGACGTGCCCGGCTGGATGCTGCCGGAGGAAGTGGCATGAGTAAGACAACCATACTCTTGAATATCGATTTGCAATTCATCGGGCAGCAAATAGCCGAACAGACCTTTCATGATGGAGAAGGTGCCGCAAAGTTGGCTGACTATCTGACAGGTGCCGCTTACGCCATTGGGTTTTCTGCTTACCAGAATGGCAGAGTTCAAACACAGCAAACTGCTGCTTTGGCACAGACAATTTCAGAGGCCGGTATTAAGCGCTGGAAGGAACTTACTCTGGGTCAAATCCTGATGGAAACAGAAGCCGGAGGGCATGCGTGATGCCAAAGTATAGCAGCGCCAAGGATATGCCGGACAATCTCAAGAACCCGACTGCTTTCATCGCATGGGAGCATGTGCGCGGGGTTTTTGTTCAGGAATTGGGAGATGACAAGGAAGGCTGGGTGTTCTGGCCCTGCGTCCATTTCCAAGATGATACATGGCACCCATTGGCAAAGGATGGTGACATAACCAAAGCCCGCCAGATATGTGCCAGCCTTTCTGCAATCCATGACAAGCCAATACAGGATTGGACGCGTCCAGCCCCACCTGGACTAACCCTTGCATCAACACGAGAACAGATTTCCAATTATCTCAAAGGCACAAAGGAATGGCTGGAAACCACACATCCAGAACCTTCGCCGCTCTGGGGTGCAGGCTGGGAATATACAGATCACCTGTTCCTTGATGGGTTCACCCACTTCGAGTTTGAAGAAGAAATGCGGGCTATGCACAAGACTGCCTTGGAAGTCTTTGGCGGCATGGAACCCAGTAAGCTCAAGGCTGGTCTTGCCATAGTCAAAGAACAGGCAACCCGCAGGTGGAGCCTGTTGCATGCAGCCAACATCAAGCCCGACCCCAAGCCGGAGGAAGTGGCATGACCACTCCAATACAGGCCGCCACGGTCGCTGCCATCAATTCTGATCGTCGTAGCTGGAAAGCTCATAATTTCAAGGAAGGAGAAACGGAAAGCCGTCGCTTCACGCAGGCCTGTCGCGCTGTTGCGAACACCAAAGCCCGGAACATCAAGGATCTGCAATGTAAGGCCCGTCTGGTTCTTCTGGTGTCCGAAGATGACAGAAGTATGGAAGCCAGTCTGGCGCGGGATGTGCTGGCACTTACGGGGGTGAGAGCATGAGCCAGAAACAAACTTCTGCATCACAACGGCGCAAAACCCCTGTGGTCACACCTGATCGGCTGAGCGTCATTCAGGACGCAACCAACGAATTGTCCTGCATCGGGATATGCCTTCAGGCCATGAGCAACGGCATGCTTACGGGATCGGAAGAAAGCGGCCCCTGCATGGGTGCTGTGGGCATGGCTCTGGAATGGCTATCCGGTGAAATGGAACGCCGATGCGCAGCCATTGCGGAGGCAGCATCGTGACGGATGGGCGTTCAAATTGGACAAAGGAGGAAATTGACCTTGTGGTGGGCCTGCGCACTCAAGGCCATGCATGGCGGGCAATCGCGCGTAAACTTGGCCGGTCTGATACAATGTGTCGGTTTCAGTATGAGCGCTACACTGGCGAAAAGGTAAGCGGGGATTCCTGCTTGCCCCATAAGAGTGCAGCAGAAACGTCTCCTCAATTGAAGGTAAGCGATATCAGGGCCGAGCGGGCACCTAATAGTGAGCCGCTTCCTATTGGGCATCCCGTCATCATGAAAGGCTTATGGAACGGTTTGGAGCGGTGGCGAGATAGCACTGACATCGATCAATAAGCATGCGATTCGGAGAAGTATGGAAGCAAAATGCTCTGACTTCTCCGATATCTGCATCATGCTTGGTGAAAAAAATGTGTGGGCTCGAAGGTGATTTTGGGCAGCCGATATCAGCAATTGGTTGGATGAGGATGATGTCTTTTGTGAGGAAAATTAGGGCTATGTTTCGGTCGAGTCTTTTCGTTCCTGTGAAGACTTTTTGAGAAAATGGAAAGCAAAGCTGGTTTTGCATAATGAGCATGGATAGGAGCACCAGAAAGGCCCTGTTTTTGGTCTTCTTAATCATGCCTTCAGCTCATTGATCATTATTTATGCCGTAAAAACCTCATAAATCGTCACTGAGGGCTCTCTGTTTGGTCTGTGGTCACAACAATGCGCGCAGAATGAAGCGCTTATATAGGGCGTATTTTAAGAGAAACGAAGCGTATGGCACTGGTAGCGCAGATTTTTATCAGATAGAACAAATGGAGAAGGCGTGATCAATGCCGAATGATCTTTTATTGAAGAATATTAGGTAGATGTGTTGGCTCCGATCGGGAGCCCCACATTCAAAAGAAAACCGCCCAAGGTGCGCCAACACCGAGAGCGGCTTTCCGATGATGAAACGCCTTTGTCGAACGAATAGATATGACTTCGTGGGTCAATCTATACGAACGAAGACGAACAAAAACCTTTGGTAACGGTTTTGTAGTCTTTGTATGCGTACTGACTTTGTTTTGGGAAGACAAAAACGATTAAAGACATCGTTTTTCATTCCTGATGACTGTCGTATTTTTCGTTCGACACCTTCTAAATTCGTTTTGACAGGTGTCATATGACCGAAGAAAAACATGACTGGGTGCATCTGGCTGATGCACTTCTTGAATTGAATCAGGCTCGTTTGGAGAAGGACGCAACTGCGGCTTGTTATGCCCAGTCAACTGCTTATGGCTTTGCTGCGGCAGGCCGTATTCCGACTGAACGAAGAGGACGTGCTTATTTTGTACGTCGTTCTGATTTGCCGCTTATTGCGTCTCGTCTACCGCTTGGGCGCCGCCGCCGTGCAGCAGTTCCTGCCGTCTGATGGAGGCGGTCATGGATCAAAAGGTTCCGCGTGCCGATATACGATATGTGTCGGTTAGCGACTGGATAACCCGTACAGGGATGTCCCGCACGGACACATATCGCAAGCTAGGCGATGGATCTTTGCATGGGAAAAAGATTGGACGCAAAACGGTTATAGATTTTCAGGCCGGGTTAACTTGGCTTGCGTCTTTGCCAGATGCTGAAATCATCACGAAATAAAACAGCCACCTGTCATTTCTGAGAGGTGGCTGCTTATCATTCTGTACAAGAAGAAAACCGCTCTCTCCTTGTACAGAAAAGATGAGTTTTCGTCCAATAAGAAATGACGTCTGGTGCTAGACTGGGACGTATAATTATGGCTGATAAAATGCCATCAAGCTCGGACTCTGTACATCTGGGTAGGGCAATAGACTTTCAAACTGTCAATCGTGCCGCTATGGGTATTCTTCCTGCGCTGCTGGGCCGTTGGCTGCCAGACGGCAAGAAGCAGGGTCACGAGTGGGTAGCGCGCAATCCCAAACGGAGTGACAGGAAACCCGGTTCTTTTAGTGTGAACCTGAACACGGGCCGGTGGGCAGACTTTGCGCAGGCCGATGCGCGGGGCGGGGATGTAGTCTCCCTTGCCGCCTATCTGGCGGACTGTTCTCAATATGAAGCCGCTGTGATGCTGGCAAAAATGCTTGGGCTGGCAGGAGGTGCGCAATGAGCATTTCCCAGCATATTCCAGCCATGGCCTGCATAGATGAAAACGGTCTGTTCAAACCGCTGACAGATCTGGAAAAGCAGGCAGCCCGTGGGCTTGCGACAGATACCCATGATGCAGAAATGTGGGAGCCGATGACGCCAGCTCCCTCCGAACCGGAGAAGCCCCGCAATGCCACAGATATGTGGGTGTACCGGGATGCAGAGGGGCGGCCTTTGTTCGCTCGTTTTCGGTACGACGGCAAACCCGGTGCAGATGGTATTCCGAAAAAGGAAGTCCGCCCGCTGACGTATGGCCGCCGTGTCTGGGCAGACAACAATGGGAAACATCAAGACGTTACCGGATGGCATTGGAAGCAACCAGCCAAGCCGTTGCCTCTCTATGGCCTAGATAAAATTGCAGCCCAGCCCGATGCACCGGTTCTTCTGGTGGAAGGTGAAAAAGCGGCTGACGCGGCCGGTGACCTGTTTCCCGATCTGGTAGTGCTCACCAGCGGAGGAAGCACATCCGTCCGAAGCGCTGATTGGTCGCCACTGGCAGGCCGGGATGTCACGATCTGGCCTGATAATGACGAGGCCGGTGAGAAATATGCTGAGCATGCTATTGAGGCGTTACGGGATGCCGGGGCTGCGTCTGTGCGAATGGTCATGCTTCCCGATACCTTGCCGCCCAAATGGGACTTGGCGGATGATCTACCCCTTGAAATGACGGGAGGCGATGCGGTCTCTGTGGCGGAAGCCCTCCGCCCGTTCATTGATGCCGCGCCACAGGCAGAAGCCAATGTAAAGATGCCGCCCGGTTACAGTATGACAAGCCGGGGCCTCTATTACACTCCAGAAGCAGGAGAAGATGGCCTTCCCAAACCAGCCATATGGGTTTGTGCCGCTTTTGATGTTGTTGCTGAAACACGAGATGAAAACGGGACAGGGTGGGGATTGCTGATCAACTGGCGAGATCATGACCGGCGCGCGCATCAATGGTCCATTCCGCGTAAAATGGTGCACGGGGAAGGCAAGGATATTGCGGGTGAACTGGAAGATGCAGGCCTGAACTGCAATATTTCTGCTACCCGACAGCTTCGTCAGTTCATTGCTTCCGTTCATACCAAAAGTCGTCTGCGCTGTGTCACCAATTCAGGTTGGCACAGGACGGATAATGGACCGGCTTTTGTGTTGCCCAATGGCATGACATTGGGGGAGGGCCGTCGGGCTGTGGCGTTTCAGACAACGCGCGCAGCTGCTGGCATGGAATATGCCACGGCAGGCAAGCTGGAGGATTGGCAGAACGACCTCGCTGTCTACGCCGTGGGAAACAGCCGTTTGGCATTCGCCTTGGCGGTGGCTTTCAGTGGGCCGCTTTTGGATATCATGGGTGAGCAGTCCGGCGGCTTTCATATTGTTGGCGCCAGCCAGGCCGGTAAATCTACGGCCCTGTTCGCGGCGGGCTCTGTCTGGGGCAAGGGCGATAGGGACGGGCAGATACGCTCATGGCGTGGCACGACAAATGGGACAGAGGGCATCGCTGCCGAGACTTCTGACACCTTGTTGATTCTGGATGAGATGGGGGCGGCAGATGGGCGCGAGGTCGGGGACATTACCTATATGCTGGCCAACAATACCGGCAAGCAGCGCGCAGGACGGAACGGGGAAGCACGGGCCCGCAAGACATGGAGGTCCCTGTTTCTATCAACGGGTGAAGTTACTCTCGCTACCAAGATGGGAGAGGCTGGCCGTCGGGTTATGGCGGGGCAGGAGGTGCGTCTTGTCAGTATTCAAGCAGATGCCGGAGCCGGTATGGGGCTGTTTGAAAATCTGCACGGAATGCCTGGCGCCGGGGATCTTGCTGACCATATCCGCAGGGCTGCGCGCACCCATTATGGTACGGCCAGTCGCGCCTATCTTGATGCTCTTGTCAAAGAACGGGCTGACGATGAAGCGGGCCTTGCATCCGGTATCAAGAGTCTTGTTGATCGGTTTGAGGCGGACTGTCTACCTAATGGCATAGCAACAAGCGGGCAGGTGCGTTCTGTTGTGCGCCGTTTTGGGTTGGCGGCTGCGGCTGGTGAAATGGCCGTGGCTTACAAGATTCTGCCGTGGCCATCAGGAGAAGCTACGCGGGCTGCGAAAGCCTGTTTTATGTCATGGCTGGATGATCGTGGCGGAACGCAGGCTGGGGAAGATCAGGAAGCAGTTGAGCAGGTGCGCCTGTTCATAGAACAACATGGAGAAAGTCGCTTTACCTTGCTGGGCGGCAATGAAGGTCAAGAGGATGCGTATAGCAAGACATTGAACCGCGTAGGCTACCGCCGCACCATGGCTACCTCAGAGGGAAATAAGTGGGAATATCTCATTTTCCCGACATCATGGCGTGAAGTGGTTTGCAAGGGCATTGATCCCAAGCGCGCAGCACAAGCTCTTATCGCGGCGGGTTATCTTATCCCCAGCCCGGACGGTAAAGCATCCAAGTTGGTTAAATCTGCTGAAATAGCTCGGGAGGTCGGGACATCAAAAACCGGCCGTTTCTATATTGTTAGCGGAGACATTATCGGAGGTGACCGATGATGATCAGTCGATTGGTAACACCGGTAACACGGAGGAAAAGGGAGTGTGTTACCGCGCTGCTTCATGAAAATAGGCGGAAAACAGCCATTTTTACGCATGGTAACACCAGTAACACCGATAACACCGCAAAAACATATACCCGGAGGGCTTTCGTGTGGTGAGCCAAGTTCTTCGTGATCTGTTTGCTAGGGATAGCGATCCATTCCAAGTCAGCTTCTTGGTCAAGGAAATAGAAAGTTTGGGGGCGCATATTGTTCTTGCTGATGAGCAGCCGGTTATACGAGGTGACCGATCCGTAATCTCTCCCGATTTACTAGTGCGCCTCAAAGAAAATAGGGCACTCATTATTGAGCATCTGAAAGAACAGGCTGCTCATAGTGCGGAGAGAATGGAGGGCATAGAGCAAGAACGATCTGGCATCCGCAGAGATATGGAGACGGGCAAGCTGCATGTGTTTGGGAACCCCAGTTCCCAATGGTTAATGGCGCAAGGCTGGGAATGGGATAAGCATCGCCGCAGGTTTATGGCTCCCTATCCATTCGACAGGGAAGACCCGCATCCAAGTTGTATGATTGGAGGAGGCCCTAAATTAACTGATGATTATCCGGAACTGATGTTTGAGCCGCAGAACGAGCAAGCGGCATAGGTCTTACGCAGGAAAGCTAGACAGGGACTTCCATCATGGAGGTCCCTTTTTTGTATGGGGCGCGGTTACACAAGCACAGCATTACAGGCTTCAATTCTATAGGTGTCCGCATTTATTTAATAAATATATATCTCTCATGCAAAAATATAAGATACTGATTTTGTGAGTGTTTACGGTGATTGTTTTAAGAGGAGGAGTAAGAGGGGTAACGCTCAATAAGCGACCGCTATCTTTTTGTTTTTACTGGATATTTTTCAGAAAAATGGTGGAGGGAGTTGGATTCGAACCAACGTAGGCGTACGCCAGCGGATTTACAGTCCGCCCCCTTTAGCCACTCGGGCATCCCTCCGATTTGTTGAGCCGTGATCTAAAGGGTTGGAGGAGTGTTGTCAATGCTTTGAAGGGTATTCTTTTTCTTTTTGTGGTTTTGCTTTGCTTCGGCTCGTGGCAGGGCTGGACAGCAGAGGAGGATACAGGAAAGCTGCCCTCACTTTTGGTCCATGATCCTGAATTGAAACAAGGAGAGAATACGCGTGAGCCGACATCAAACAGTCAAGCGGCACACACCGCGATCTTTAGCGGCGTTGGATGCTCCTATCGTGTCTCTTACCGCTTATACGGCCCCTATGGCCCGCTTGCTGGATGCGCATTGTGATCTGCTATTGGTGGGGGATTCTTTAGGCATGGTGGTGTACGGTATGGATTCCACTTTGGCCGTAACCCCGGAAATGATGATAGCCCACGGCCAGGCTGTTGTGCGTGGCAGCCAGCAGGCCTGTGTGGCGGTGGATATGCCTTTTGGTAGTTATCAGGAAAGCCCGCAGCAGGCGTTCCGGGTGGCGGCGCAGATTATGGCGCAAACAGGGGCCGGGAGCGTAAAGCTGGAAGGCGGGCAGGAAATGGCTGAGACCATTCAGTTTTTGGTGCAGCGCGGCATTCCGGTTGTGGGGCATATCGGGCTTAAACCACAGGCCGTGCACGCGCATGGCGGCTTCCGCACCGTTGGCCGAGGCGATGAGGCCGAACAGATTCTAGCAGATGCACGCGCTGTGCAGGATGCTGGCGCATGGGCGGTGGTGATTGAAAGCACAATGGAACCGCTTTCCCGCAAGATCAGCGAGATATTGCATATTCCGACTATTGGCATTGGGGCTTCTCCCGCGTGTGGCGGGCAGGTGCTGGTTACAGAGGATATGCTAGGGCTGTTTCCTGATTTCACACCCAGATTTGTGAGAAAATTTGCTGATCTGGGCAAGGAAGTTGAGCAAGCCGCCGCCGCATATGCTCAAGCCGTGCGCAATCGTAGTTTTCCTGGCCCGGCTGAATGTGTGGGAATGCCAGAGAAAAAATAAGAGCTTCCAGTGTTCCGGGCACTTTAGAGTGAACCCGGAATACTGGAAATACAAAGGTAACGCCGTGTTACTGATAACGGGCCAACCACCACCCGTAAGAAGGCGGCAGCACATTTCCCGCATTTTTAACGTGTAAAGCGCGTGCGGCTTCATACGGCCAGTGCGGGTTGGCAAGGAATGGCCGCCCAAGTGTTGCCAGATCCAGCGCACCTGTGCGGATCAGCGCATCTGCCTGTCGGCCTTCGCTAATATACCATGAGGTTGTGACAGGCAGCGCGGCTTCCTGTTTTACGCGTTGAGCGTAAGGCGCCATAAACCCGGCACCCCACGGAATATTGGCTGTGGGGGTGGAAAACCCGATGCTGACATCCAGAAAATCCAAGCCTGCCCCTTTCATTTTCTGAACAAGGGTAATGGATTCCGCCAGCGTTTGTTCATCCTGCCCATCAAATTCAATCACGCCAAAGCGGGCGGAAAGGGGCAGGTTTTCAGGCCATACAGCACGCACGGCTTCCAACGTTTCCAGCAAAAAGCGGCCACGATTTTCGGCCGAGCCACCGTATTGATCCGTGCGTTTGTTGGAGTGGGTGGACCAAAAACTTTGTGCCAGATAACCGTGCGCAAAATGCAGCATCAGCCATTTAAAACCGGCATCTCGGGCACGTTCTGCGGCGCGCACAAAATCGGCTTTTACGCGGGCAATATCATCCAACGTCATTTCCGTGGGCACGCGGGGCAGGTTGGCTCCAAATGCTACAGGTGAGGGCGCAATGGGTTGCCAACCTGCTGGGTCTGATTCTGGAATATGGTCATCACCTTCCCACGGCACGTGTGCGCTGGCTTTGCGGCCGGCATGGGCAAGCTGGATGCCGGGCACGGCGCCGGCTTTGCTTATGGCTGCTGTAATAGGGGCAAAGGCAGCAGCCTGCTCATCATTCCATAAACCAAGGCAGCCGGGGGTAATGCGCCCTTCGGGGGAAACGGCTGTGGCTTCCACAACAACAAGAGCCGCACCGCCGCGGGCGAGAGTAGGATAATGCACGGCATGCCAATCATTCGGCACGCCCTCATGTGCTGTGTATTGGCACATGGGGCCAACCACAATACGGTTGCGTAAGGTAATATCTTTAAGGGTATAAGTATCAAACAGTGTCGGCATGCGTAGTCTCCGTTACGGATCAGGTCTGCACGACCATTAGTTCGACTATAATCGAACTAATCCTGTAGGCAAGAGTTAAGGGCTCAAGCGCAACCCATGAAGCAGTATGATCATCCTGCGCCCGAAGCGTTCAAGTTGGCGGATATTCTGCACGCGCTGGCAGATCCTTTTCGGCTTTCTGTTGTGCGTAAGCTTGTGCAGCATCAGCCTCAGGCTTGTGCGCCATTGCAGGATGGGCGGCCCAAATCTTCTATTTCCCACCATTTTGCGGTGTTGCGTAAATCTGGTTTGTTACGCACGGAAGTTGTGGGCGTAACCCACATGAACAGCTTGCGTTTGCAGGATATGGAAGCACGCTTTCCCGGCCTGCTGGCGGCCATTCTGGCTGCTGCGGAGCAAGAGCAAATGCCTGTTCCACAACCAGCCTGATATATTCACCTATGGGTTTAGGGCACCAGTACGGCGGCACCATCAAACCGACCATGCCGTAAATCATCCAGCGCTTTGTTGGCGTCTTTTAGGGCATATGTGGTTGTGGTGGTGTGGATGCCGATTTTTGGCGCAATGGACAGAAAATCTAACCCATCCTGACGCGTAAGATTGGCAACGGAAACAATTTCACGCTCTTCCCACAAGGTATCGTAAGAAAAGGCAGGTATTTCGCTCATATGGATACCAGCACATACCACACGGCCACCTTTGCGCAGGGTTTTGAGCGCTGTTGGCACCAAAGAACCTACGGGTGCAAAAATAATGGTGGCATCCAGTTGTTCTGGCGGCAGCTCATCCGAACCTCCGGCCCATGTTGCTCCTAATTCACGCGCAAAAGCTTGCGTTTTGGCATCATCGGGGCGGGTAAAGGCGTAAACCTGCTTTTTCTGCCACACCAGAACCTGCGCAATAATATGGGCAGCAGCCCCAAAACCATAGAGCCCAACTTTTTGTGCATTTCCGGTTTTTGCCAAGGAACGCCAGCCAATAAGCCCAGCACATAATAGGGGCGCTACTTCTACATCAGAGCCTTCTTCCCCCAATGGAAAAGCAAAGCGGGCATCTGCTACGGCCATTGTGGCGTAGCCGCCATCCCGCGTATATCCGGTAAATACGGGATGGTCACACAGATTTTCATGATGATCACTGCAATAAAAGCAGTGTCCGCATGTGTGCCCAAGCCACGGAATACCCACGCGCTGCCCAACAGATAAAGAGGTAACGCCAGAGCCAATTTGGTCAATCCGCCCGACAATTTCGTGGCCGGGGATAATAGGTAGTTTGGGGTGTGTAAGGTCTCCATCCACCACGTGTAAATCTGTGCGACATACACCACAGGCCAACACTTTTACCCGAATTTCACCGGGGCCGGGCACAGGGTCTGGCACTTCCTCCCATTGCAGGGGCGTTTTGGGCTGGTGCAGACGCATGGCAAACATGGGAGGCTTCCTTTTTGCGGTATCAAACCTTGGTATTTTCTACCAGAATGAAAGATATCCTGCGCAGCAGAAAGTGAGATGTCTTTGATCTGCCGCAGTTTGCAGCAGGGTTTTTGCTAGTTCTGGCTTAAAAGTGGCACAGCACGGCCACCGGCACCATTGGTGAATGCCTGCACCTGCACACCAATAACGTGCCACCCGCCCTGATCATGAAACAATAAAGGTGCGCCGCTGCTGCCATGTGTGCCCGCGCAATTATGCACCAGTAGCGTGTTACCGCCCCCATCTTGTGTCATATTCAAAAAATGGCAGTTTTGGTCAGCGGTAATAATATCAGGCTGGTTTTGCTCATACCCGCCCAATACAACAGGCAATCCGGGTGTAAGGGCCTGTAGAGGTGTATCGATATGGAAAACCTCGTTCGGCTTGGCGATAGCATGATCCAGAATAAGCGTGGCATGGTCTAACCCGCCACTATTGCCTTCCTGATCTGTTCTGTAACCGGGGGGATAATAATTTGCACGGCACGGGCATGGGCCATGTAATGGTCACCCGTATAAGCACGCAAAAAATGCACGCTTTCAGGCCGCACAAACCCACGCACATGGCTCAGCCACAGGCAGTGCCCGGCAGTTTCCACCACGTTGGGTGCAATTAAAAAGCCGGTGCATCTGCTGCCCAGTTCTGTTTGCACACGCCCCACGGCAGACCAAGGCGGCTGCATGGCATCCACTTTTTGGCGTGGGTCTTGCAGCCCTACGCCAGCCAGATGCGTGCGATAGGCTGGGCCTTCTGCGTTGGCGGCATGGCTTACCAAGGCGGCGTGCATGGCAGCGGTAAAGGCCACCATGCAGGAAAAAAGAAGGTTACGCGCCATAACCCTGCGGGTGGTTTTTGCGCCAGTTAAAGGCTGTTTCCACAATCCGATCAATATCCGTAAATTCTGGCGCCCAACCTGTTGCTGCCATCAGGCGCGCTGGGCTGGCCACCAGGCTGGCCGGATCACCCGCGCGGCGTGGGCCTGCCTGCCAAGGCACTTCCAGATTGCTCACGCGGCCAACGGCATCAATAATTTCGCGGTTGGAATTGCCGCGCCCTGTGCCAACGTTAAACACCACGCTTTTATCATTCAGAAGCGGCAGCACAGCCAGATGGGCGCGTGCCAGATCTGTAACATGCACATAATCACGAATACAGGTGCCATCTGGCGTAGGATAGTCCTCACCAAACAGCGTAAGGGCTGGGCGACGCTTCAGGGCAGCATCAATAACCAGCGGGATCAGATGCGTTTCAGGGCGATGGTCTTCCCCCGCACGGCCAGCCGGATCAGCCCCAGCGGCGTTGAAATAACGCAGGCAGGCACTTTTCAGCCCATGAATTTTGTCGGCCCAGTACAGGGCGCGTTCCACCATATATTTGCTCTCGCCATACGGAGAGCCGGGGTTGATGGGGGCATCCTCGTTAATCGGGCCTTCCCCAGCAGAACCAAACAGGTTGGCTGTGGAGGAAAACACAAAGCGTTTTACACCGTGGCGCACACAGGCATCAATCAGCCCAAAACCGTAGCCAGCATTGGCTGTCATGTACATCATGGGGTTTTGCATGCTTTCTCCCACCAAGGAGAGGGCTGCAAAATGCAGAATGCCATCCCACGTGCCGGAGGAAAGAACCTTATCCAGACAATCAATGTCTGAAATATCACCTTGCACGAAGGTCGCCTGTTCTGGCACCGCGGCGCGGTGGCCAGTGCGCAGGTTGTCCAGCACAACAACGTCGTGCCCATCATCCAGCAGGGCAAGAACAACGTGGCTGCCAACATACCCAGCGCCACCGGTTACCAGAAAACGAGCCATACTCTCTTTTCGCTCCGTGCAATGTAAAAAGTCATACCCGGTTATCTTGCTGATAAGTCCAGGAAAGAGTTCGCTTCATTTCCGCTTCAGAACGGCTTAAGCAAACGGTCAAGATAATCCAGTTCCTGCTGTGGGCGGGTGCGGTCTGAATCACGCCGCCGCAGTTCCTGCTCAATTTCTCTGGCGCGCTGGCGGGCCACGTTATCTGGAATGTGGGTAGAATCATCTTCGGTCTGATCCTTGCCTTCACCCAGTTTACGGCCCAGCGGATCGCGCTTGCCGCCCTGTTTGTCTTCTTCCTCCTGATTTTCTGAGGAATCAGAGGGGGGGCAGAACCATTCTGGCCATCGGATGCACTGCCAGAACCAGAAGATCCATCAGACGGGCTGCCCAGAGCGGGCAAAAAGCTGGGGATACTGTTTTTGCCGTTACCCTTAACGGCATCCTGCATTTGCTGGCGTGTTTTGCGTAGGGCTTCCAGTGCTTTTTCTTCAGCATTGGCGGCGGCGGCATCATCCCCATCGGCCAGCGCCTTGCGGGCATCCTGCATGCTTTTGCGGGCTTCATCAAAAGCACCGGGGGTTTTGCCTGTCAGATCCTTAAATTCGTCTTTCAACTCATCCAGCGCGTGTTCCAACGCATGCTGCGTGGCGCGCTCATTACGCCGGGCTGCGGCTTGTGCCTCTGCTTTTGCTGGGTCAGGCATAAGCGGTGTTTCAGGCTGCGAGGGCGGAGGTGGGGGTGCAGGCTGCGCTCCTTCCGAACCCGGAGGCATGGGCAGGCCCAAACGGCGCAACAGCTCGGATGTGGGCATGTTGGCGTAATCGGCCTCACCATCACCATCGTCTGCCAGATCACTTTGTTTCTGGGCCTGCGCTTTCAGGTTTTCATCAAGGCGAGATTGTGCATGGTCCAACAAGGCGGTTTGTTTGCTTGCCAGATCATGTAGGGCGGCAGTCTGTTCGCGCATTTTTTGTTGCGCCACCATCTGCTGCGCCAAGTTTGCCATATCCTGTGGTGTGGCGTTGCGCATGCGCTCGGTGGCGTTTTCCATATCCTGCAAACGCTTCAGCGCTTCATCTGCATGACCATTGGAGGCATCGGACTGGAGCTGGCGCATCAGGCGTGAAAAGGCCTGATTCCCTGCACTGGTAAAACCCGGAAGATCAGGAATAACCGTGTGATCTTTCATGGCCTGATTTGCTAGTGCCTGCATTTTGCGGCTGATGGCGCTTTGCAGGGTTTTGAGTCTTTCTTCCAGTTCCTGCTGGGCCTGTTGTCCTTGTTGCCCATTTTCGTGCATGTGCTGGAGCTGCTGCGCTACGGCGGCTTGGGCTGCGCGCACATCAATGGATGCCTGAGCACTGGCATCATCCCCTGTGCGGCGGTCTTCTATATCCAGAGCCAGATCCCACAGCAGGTTTGTGGCGCCAGCGCGGGCGGTGGCCGTGTCCGTCAGGTTGTTATCCAGCATGGCCACCACGCTGCTGAGCGCCAGCAACATACCGGTATGCTCACGCACCGGGCCGGGGGCATCGGCCAGTGCCTCCAGATCTAATGCGGCATCCTGTCGGCTTTCCTGCCCCAAAGCGAAGCGCTTACGCACGTCCAACAGTGCGCGGGCAATGGGGGAATGGAAAACACGTGCGCCCATACGGAACGTGGCGGGGGCACTTTTGCCCTCATGCCCACTTACGGACGAGGCAATCACACGGCCGGTTACGGTTTCTCCTGCCCACGGATCTTCCGACAGATCGGGGCTAATGGCACCTTTTACAGATTTGGGATGCCCAACAAGAGGAAGGGGAATGGTGAGTGTACGTTCTGACCCGTGTTTGGCGTGGGCCAGATGCAGCTCTACCTTAAGGGATGCCAGCCCATAAGCATGGCTGGACTCATACGGCAGAAGAGTGCGCCATTCTTCTTTACGGGGAGAGCCAGGGTTTGGCCCCCATTTCACGCTGGGGTCTGCATCTGGCAGTACGGTTACGGGCCATTGGGCTAATGTTCGACCGCGGCCTGTAAGGCGTACGGTGCCAGAATGCTCCAGCACCACATCCAGCTTCCAGCTATGGGCATCCAGTTTGTGGCGTGTGGCATCATGCAGCACCATGCCACCCTGTTCCCGCAAGGTGGGGTGTGAGGCCAAGCCCGTGACAATGGCAGTAAGATGGGCCCCTTGCGGCGTTTGTGGGGGTGTTTTGATATTGCCCAAAAAAACAGGGGCATCTGGCGCGTAAGTAGGTGGGGTTATCCATGCCTCTACACGCGGGAAGGGGACATCAGGATCATCCCGCCCCGGAATAAACCCGGCAAGGATACGCCCCGGCGCGGAGGAACCCGCAAGCCCGGCTGTGCCAGCAAGGGCTGCAATCAATACCCATGCCCCAATCTGCCGCGTGCGGCCTTGCGGCCAAAGGCGCGGCCAACCCACCCGCAGCCTGCCAAGTGATGCCAGAATACGCTGCTGATGCGCCTGCCATAGGGTGGTGGAACTTTGCGAGGATGTGCCTGCGGGATGGTCTGTTAGTGTAGCGAGGGGGCGGTTGTGTAGGCCGGATGCCTGTTCAATTCGCCGGTCAACTTCGCTTGGGGTGGGGGGCGCAAGGTTTTCAATATCCTTGTGCAGTCGCCAGCCGCATAGGCTCAGCCATCCGGCCACCAGCAGCAGCCGGATGCCATCTGGCAGATGCTGAGGAATGCGTAGCAAAGAGGCTACGCAGTAAACCCCCAGCAGGGCAAAAGTGGGCTGAAGCGCAGGCCACAGCTGTTCTATCCGCAAAACAATGGCGGCATGGCGGCGTGCGGTGGCAAGGCGCTCCGCCAGCGCTCCATCCTCAGCGGTGGAGGCGGTCAGGGATTGGTGCAGACCGCCTTGGTTCATGTGGCTTTGGCAAGGTGGGAGGGCACAGTTTCATCCTGCCACAGTTCTTCAACACTCTGCCTTTGGCGTATCACCTGCCATTGGCCATCTTCAACCAGAACTTCTGCAGCAAGCGGGCGGCTGTTGTAAGTGGAACTCATAACCGCACCATACGCGCCTGTATCCAGCAGGGCTATACGTGCATTGCGGGCCAGCGGGGGCAAAAGCCTATCCCGCGCAAATGTATCTCCACTTTCACACACAGGGCCGACCACATGGGCCAAGGAAACAGGTTGGCTGAACGCCTGCGGTGCAAGTGGTAAAATGCCATGCCACGCATCATACATGCTGGGGCGCAGCAGTTCGTTCATGGCCGTATCCAGCACAAGGAAAGGCACATCCATGCCTTGTTCCTTACGCAAGATCACGCTGCTCAGCAGCACACCAGCCGGGCCAATGGGCCAACGCCCCGGCTCAATTGCCAGCTTTACGCCCAGATCACCCAGTTCTGCCTTAATGGCGCCAGCTAGCGCTTCGGGCTGACCTTCGGTTTCATTGCGGTAGCAAATGCCAAGGCCACCGCCACAATCCACTACGCTTACGGCATTGCCAGCGGCACGCACGCTACGCACCAGTTCCGCCACGCGGGCATAGGCTGCACGATAAGGGGTGGTGGTTAAAATCTGGCTACCAATATGGGTGGCAAAACCAACAGGCCGCACGCCAGAGAGGGTGAACGCGTGGGCATAAAGTGCTGCGGCATCTTGAAATGGAATGCCAAATTTATTGGCAGCCAACCCGGTTGTAATTTTGGCGTGGGTTTTGGCATCCACATCCGGGTTTATGCGCAGGGTAATAGTGGCCTGCTTTCCCAGTTTGGTGGCAATGGCTGAAATAGCTTCCAGCTCTTCTGCGCTTTCCACGTTAATCTGGCCAATGCCGTGGCTAATGGCCTGTTCCAGTTCGGCATCTGTTTTGCCAACGCCGGAAAACACAATGCGGCTTGCTGGAATACCGGCCTTTATGGCGCGCGCCAGTTCACCACCGCTTACAATATCCGCCCCAAAACCTTCCTGACCGATTAGGGTAAGAATGGCCAGATGATCATTGGCTTTCACGGCATAGTGGATGGAAACATCCAGCCCGGCATCCCGCATGGCAGCGTGCATCCGGCGCATACGCGTGCGCAGCGTACCCGCCCCCAATACCCAACAGGGTGTGCCAACAGAATCAGCTATGGCGTTTAGGGCCACGCCTTCCAGCATCAGCCCACAGGTAGGGCTAACCGTAAGCTGCGGGTGCGTTTGTAACAGTTCTGCCAGTGTTGGGTCGGCATCGGTATAAACAGGTGTTTCGGCCATGAGGCGTAAAGGCTCTGATTGTAAAAAAGAAGCAGGGAGCCACACCAAGAAACTCTTGGCATGGCAGGTTATGCAGTGCGGTGCGCTATGAAACCCATATAGTGCGCACTGTGGTCTTATTCATCCGGCGGATACATACGCGGGTAAGAAATTTTGTTTTGCGGGCCGGGCTGATGCGGCGTGCCCTTTTTGCCGCATGCCGCCAGAGGCAGAAACAGGATAGTAGCCAGCGCAAGGCCAAAAATCAGGCGGTAGTTCATGGTTTTACTGCTCTGCTGTGGTGGGTTCTGCACCCAGAGCCTTCAGCCAGCGCTGAGCCTGTGCGCTGACGTTGCCGGATGCGGTGCCACCTTCGCTGGTGCGAGATGCAATGGAGGCATCTACACTGAGAACCGAATAGATATCATCCGTAATGCCGGGTTCTTCTGCCTGCATTTCCTGCAATGTCAGATCTGCCAGCCCCACGCCTTTTTCCTCGGCTTTGGCAACCAGGCGGCCTGTTACGTGGTGCGCGGTGCGGAATGGCACTTTCAGCACGCGCACCAACCAGTCTGCAATATCTGTAGCGGTGGAATAGCCAGAACCTGCCAGTGCACGCATTTGGGCGGTGTTGGCTGTCATGTCCCGCACCATACCATCGCATGCGGCAAGAGAGAGGGCAGCAGCATCCGTGGCTTCAAACACGGGTTCCTTATCTTCCTGCATATCTTTGGCGTAGGCCAGCGGCAGGCCTTTCATAACAGTTAGCAGGCTTACAAGGCTGCCGGTGATGCGGCCAGTTTTGGCACGCACCAGTTCTGCGGCATCCGGGTTACGCTTTTGCGGCATGATGGAAGAGCCGGTGGTGAACGCATCTGAAAGGCGGATGAAAGAGAAAGGTGAGGAGCACCAGATGACAATTTCTTCCGCCATGCGTGAAAGGTGCATGGCCATGATGGACAGTGCAGAAAGATATTCCAGCGCAAAATCACGATCAGATACAGAATCCAAAGAATTGGCGGTGGGGCGGTCAAAATGCAGCAGTTCGGCAGTCATCTTCCGGTCAATGGGGAAGGATGTGCCAGCCAGCGCGGCAGAACCCAGCGGGCATTCGTTCAGGCGCTTGCGTGTGTCTGCCAGACGGCCCCGGTCACGCGCCAGCATTTCCACATACGCCATCAAATGATGGCCGAATGTTACAGGCTGTGCTGTTTGCAGGTGGGTAAAGCCCGGCATGGGAGTGGCGGCATGTTCCTCCGCCCGGCGGGCAAGGGAGCGCATAAGGGCGGCAACCTGTTGATCCAGCCCATCAATGGCATCCCGCACCCATAGACGAAAATCCGTTGCAACCTGATCATTGCGAGAGCGGGCAGTATGCAGGCGCTTACCGGCCTCACCAATACGGTCAGACAGGCGGGCTTCGATATTCATGTGAATATCTTCCAGCGCTTCGGAAAAGGGAAAGTTGCCAGCAGCAATTTCCTGCCCGATTTCTGTTAGCCCCTTGCGGATTGTGGCTTCATCATCCTTGGAGATAATGCCTACATGCCCCAACATGGCAGCATGGGCGAGGGAGCCAGAAATATCCTGCTTCCACATTACCTTATCAAAGCCAATGGAGGCATTGATGGCCTGCATGATCTCAGAAGGGCCACCGGCAAACCGCCCGCCCCACTGGACATTGGCGTTTTTCTGGTTTTCCGTTTCCGTGCTGTTCTGGCTGTTCAGAGACATTTTAGGCCCTAATTCCGTCCTGCTGCGTAAGATGTGCTCAGGCGTTGGCTTATACTGCCGCGGCGCGGATGCAAAGATGCCACAGTAATGTTGCGCGCCCTAGGGCGCAAATGCCGGTTTTGGCAAAGAGCGTGGCAGAGCCGATCCTGCGGCGGGGCTGTTCTGTGCATTGCAGTGCGGGAAAGGGCTGTGCCCAGCGGCATTTCTCTGCTTAAAAGCAAGTGAAATTCAGGGAGTTCATGAACATGACAACACCACACAAGCTTACAACCTTTGCCGTAATCGATCCCGGCCCGAATGTGCTTTTGGAAGTTATTCGCGCAGAAAGCCCGGTTGTGGCTGTTGAGCGTCTGGAAAGCAAAATGCGCGGCCCGGAATATGTGGCAGCCCGTAGCTACGATGTTGGCGGCGAAGAATCGCTGGATGGCGCAGATCCGGCCTATCTGGTGTACGAGCTGGATGATAGTGGGCTGGATGCAGAAGGCCTGACGGGGGAAGACGCAGGGCAGGTGCGCGCGCAGGCTGATCTGGCTGCGGTCGTGGTATCTTCCGCCAAATAAGTTTTCAAACACGAATAAGAATGTTCTGCTGCATGGCGGAAAGGGCAGGCAATGCGTGCCGATCTTTCCGCCATGCCGTGCGATGCAGGAGGTGGAAAAGCATGTCTGTGGATCAGGTGCTGATGGCAGAAAGTTTTGTGGTGCATGGCCGGGATGAAGGTGGCCCCTTTGTGCTGGTAAGTGACCATGCAGGCCGTGCCATTCCGCCTGAATTGGGTGATCTGGGGTTAAGTGCGCAGGAACGTGCGCGCCATATTGGCTGGGATATCGGCATAGATGGCGTAGGCCGTAAACTGGCTGACCTGCTGCCTGCTGTGTTGATTGAGCAGGTATATTCCCGCTTGGTGATTGACTGTAACCGCGCCCCCGGCCATCCAACCTCTATCGTGCAGGTAAGTGATGGCACAACAGTGCCGCGCAACCAGAATATCTCTGCGCAGGATCGGGCATGGCGGGAGCAGACAATTCTGCACCCTTATCACGCCCGTATCCGGCAGGAACTGGATGCCCATATGGCCGCAGGCCGCCAGACGGTGGTTGTGGCGCTACACAGTTTTACACCATTTATGCATGGCAAACAGCGCCCGTGGCATGCCGGACTTTTGCATAATCATGATTCCCGGCTGGCCCGGATCATGATTGCACTTTTGCAACAGGATGGCTTGGTGGTGGGGGATAATGAACCCTACGCCCTCACAGATACATCGGACTACACCATTCCCCAGCATGGTGAACGGCGTGAACTGCCACATATTGAAATTGAAATTCGGCAGGATTTGATTGCTGATGATGCCGGGCAGACCGAATGGGCTAATCGTCTGGCCCGTTTGCTGCCACAGGCATGGCGCCAGTTTTGTGAACAGTATGGAGAAAACGCATGACCGCCACAGATATAGCCAAGCCGCAGATTATTACAGGCAAGGCAAAGCTGGCAGGTGTTCTGGGTTGGCCCGTAGCGCATTCGCGTTCTCCGGTTCTGCACAATTACTGGCTGCGGCGTTATGAGGTAGATGGTGCCTATGTGCCGCTGCCGGTTGAGCCAGATGCGTTTGTGGCAGCCGTTCTGGGCTTACAGGCTGCGGGCTTTCGGGGCGCAAATATAACCATTCCGCACAAGGAAGCCGCCTTTAAAATTGCCGATGTGCTGGATCATTCCGCCCAGCGTGCAGGTGCAGTGAATACACTTGTGTTTGAAGATGACGGCAAAATTCACGGTTACTCAACCGATGGCGCAGGTTTTGTGGCCAGCATGGAATCGGCTGGGTTCAATCTGCCTGAACAAGCGCAGGTTCTGCTGTTGGGCGCTGGCGGTGCTGCGCGGTCTGTTGCTGCCGCGTTACAGGATTGTGGCCTACGTGTTGCCGTGACCAATCGCACCCAAGGGCGGGCAGAAGAACTGGCAAAAGCCCTGCCGGGGCTGGACGTGTTGCCGTGGAATATGTGGGAAGACCGCCTTGGCGCGTATAGTTTGCTGGTAAATACCACTTCTTTGGGGATGGAAGGCGGCCCGGATGCTGCGTTTCGTCCTTCTCTGGCACATGCGGCCAAGGCGCTGGTGGTGGCAGATATCGTTTATGTACCACGCGTAACGCCTTTGTTGGCAGAGGCGCAATCTGCTGGCCTACGTACTTTGGGCGGGCTTGGTATGTTGCTGCATCAGGCGCGGCTGGGTTTTCAGAAATGGTACGGCGTGAACCCGGAAGTGGATGCCGCAACGGAAGATTTTGTGCAGGAAAGTTTCTAAGGGCTACGGTAAGGGCATGAAAATTCTGGGCCTTACCGGCGGTATGGGTATGGGCAAAAGCACTGTAGCCACGTTGTTGCAGCATGCAGGTTTGCCGGTGTTTGATGCAGATGCCGAAGTGCGCCAATTGCAGGCAGATCATGGGGCAGCCTTGCCAGCTATCGCCCAACTGGTGCCGCATGCTGTGCAGAACGGGCATTTGGATAGAGCCGTATTGCGGCAAGCCGTTATAAAAGAACCGGCGCTGCTCAAAAAACTGGAGCAGATTATTCACCCCATGGTGCGGGCTGCACGGGCAAAGTTTTTGCGTGCACAGCGTTTGCGTGGGGCGCGCTGTGTGGTGCTGGATATTCCACTGCTTTATGAAACAGGCGCTCAGCGAGAATGCGATGATGTTTTGGTGGTATCTGCCCCATATTGGGTACAAGCACGCCGTGTGGCCAAAAGGCGCGGGATGCCTCCAGCCGAGGCTTGCAAATTGATTGCTCGGCAAATGCCAGATGCCCAACGCGTGCGCCAAGCGGGCAAGGTTATTCGCACCGGTGGCAGTATGCGGGAAACAGAACGGCAAGTGCGCCAGTTCATCAGGAGCCTGAGGGCATGAAAAGATCCATTCTGTTTGATACAGAAACCACAGGGCTGGACCCGGCAACAGGGGACCGGGTGATTGAAATTGCAGCCCTTGAACTGGTAGGAGACCTACCAACAGGGCGCACTTTTCATAAGCTTATAGACCCGGAGCGCGATGTGCCGGAGGAGGCTTCCCGCGTGCATGGCTTTACGCGGGCGGATCTGGAGGGCAAACCCAAATTTGCTGAAGTGGCGGATGACTTCCTGGCCTTTGTGGGGGATGATCCACTCATTGCGCACAATGCCCGGTTTGACTTTGGTTTTATGAATGCGGAGCTCAAACGCGCAGGCAAAAAAACGCTGGGTTTGGACCGCATGGTGGATACGCTGGATATGGCGCGTGAGCGCTTTCCCGGCATGCCCAACAGTTTGGATGCCTTGTGCCGCCGTTTTGGCGTAGATCTTTCTGCCCGAACCACCCATAACGCGCTGCTGGACTGCAAACTGCTGGCCGATGTGTATGTGGAGCTTATGGGGGGCCGCCAGCACGGTCTTGGGTTGATGGCGGAAGATGGGCAACTGCCTTCTGTGATGTATGAAGGCCCGGTGAACCGTAAGGTTGTGCGTGTGCAGCCAACACCGCAAGAGCTGGCTGCACATGCGGCATTTGTTGCGGGCCTGAAAGAGCCGATTTGGGAACGCTGACCGCACATTGAAACCGTGTAGTGAAATCTTGCGAAAAGGGCTTTGCAGGGGCGGGTGGGTATGCCATCCTTGATTCTACAAAACGTGACAAAACGTACAAAAATGTTTTGTCAGCCGTTTCCACCGCTTTTTACGCAACGGAAAAGGTAAGTTGTTTCAATGAATTCGGGGAGCCCTTTGATGCGTTCTGCATCCCGCCATTTTGCTGCTGCCTTGGCGCTGTGCGGAGCATGGTTCATGCCTGCGGGCGCAGAAACCATGCTTGGCCCGGTTACGGCAACAGTTACATTTAATACGCGTTCGGCGGATCTGGGTGTAGGATATACATGGGGCCGGGGTGTGCTGACATATGGCGGCCGCCAGTATCCGTTTGAAATCAAGGGTGCTTCCGCTATTGCTGTTGGGTATTCCTCTGGCCACAGCGTAGGCAAGGTGTACAACCTTCAGCGTATTGAAGACTTTGAAGGCACATTCTGGGCGCTTTCGGGTGAGGCCACAGTGGGCCGTGGTGTTGGCGGCCTGCTGATGGAAAATAATGACGGCGTGCGCATCCGGTTAGATGAATGCCGTTCTGGGGGCCGTATTGCGGCATCACCCTCGCGTTTGACAATTCATTTGCTGGATAAAACAGGCACACCCATTACAACAGCGCCGGTTGCCCAGAAGTCAGCTCACTAAATACATTACACCCACGCCTGATGGCTTAATGTGTCAGCAGGCGTGTGGTGGTTTGTAGAATTGTTTTTTCATCAAATAAACGTAGAGCACGTTTTAGCCCGGCAGCACCCATGTGCTGGCATAAAGCTGGGTTTTGCACCAGCGTTGTAAGGGCTTCTGCCAGTTCTGCCGTAGTGCCGGGGGGCACAAGTAGCCCTGTTTCATGCGGCACAACCTGCTCGCGCGAGCCTCTAATATTGGTGGCCACAACTGGCAATCCGCACAACATGGCTTCAATAATGGACATAGGCAGGCCTTCAAAATGGCTGGGCAGCACAAAAATATCTGCTGCGGCCAATAAAGCCGGAATATCTGCCCGATAACCAAGGCATTTTAGTCGCGGGCCAAGTGCAGCTCGCGCTTTAGCAAGGTATTCATCCATATTGGCACCGTGGTCTGATGCCAGTCTTTCTCCCACAATCCATAATTCTGCATCTGGCACGCGCTCCATGGCGGCCAGGAGTTCTGGATACCCTTTGTGGCGCACAAGGCGAGAGACAACAATAATTACAGGCGTTTGCGCGGATGTGCCAAGTTCTGCCCGGATACGTGTTCTGGCTTGCGCATCTGGGTGAAACTGGGCTGGATCTCGCCCATTCCCAATTGCAACGGGGTGGGGGTGAACATGCAGGCGTTTGGCATCCTGCGCTTCTTCACGGCTGACGGTCAGATAAATATCAGTCATGCGCCCGCATAGAACTTCCAGCACCAATGCCAATCCGCGCCGTAGGTGAGAGCCGGGTTGGTTGAATAAAAAACCGTGGCACGTATAGGCAATGCGTGGCACGCCACACAACTTGGCTGCTGCCCGCGCCAGAATGCCACTGATAGGCATATGTGCATGCACCAAATCCGGCTTTTCTTTTTTTATAAGCCGAACAAGAGCCCAAAAGGCCCGAAGTTGCGCGGGCACAGAAAATGAACGGGCAAAGGGCAGTGTTTCAACCCGAAACCCCTCGTTTCTGGGGTGTTGAAGCAAAGGGCCATCCGCACAAACGCCTATCACTTCATGCCCTTCTGCCTTTAATTCTCGCATAAGGGGCAGTAGAAAATGGGTGAGTGAAAAATCGACGTTTGTAATTTCCAGAATCTTCACGTCAGCCCATTACGCGTTTTTGAGGGAGAGCGACCAACGGATAGGTGGCTTGCTTGGAGCCTGCGGCACCGGGGGCGGTGGTAGCAGCGTGTTTTCCAAGCCATTGGCATCGGGGCCCGAAGGTTCTGCCAGTAAACCGGTTCCCACCTCTGGCACTTCTGAAGTGTGATCCATGGGGGAAATAGCTTCCGCAGATAAAGCAGCTTCTTCTGCGGGGTGCGTATCCAAAGGATCGTGTGCTTCTTCCGCAGGCTGTTCTGCTACAGCCGGGGTGAGCACAAATTGCCGTGTAGGCTGGTGCTGTCCTTGCCCCAGATAAACGCTTTCTTCTATTTCAATATCAGCGTCAGACCAGAAGAACCATGTTTCTTCGGGCGTGTGTAGCAAGTAACCATCTTCTTCCTGCTCAATGTTCACATCAGGGTGCAAGTGGAAGCGGATGCAAAGTGGCACCGGAATGCTTACATCTTCCAGTTTTTCTATGCCCTGTAGAACTGTGCCGTCTTTATCCAGATAAATCTTGCGAGAATACAGGCCACCACCTTGGGGCTTGTAGCCATCATGCGTCATGCTCAGGCAATGCACACCGTCTTGCACAGACATTTGGCGTGTGACCTGTGGTTTTTGCGAGATACCACCATTGGCATCAAACCGCATGGGGGTAAGGTCTGCCAGTTCCAGAACAGAATGTGCAGCCGGGTAGCGCAAGGCTTCTGCCCAACCACGTTGGATGCTGCTGCCGCAATTGACAATTAACCGTTGCCTGCCGGATGAAAATTCAAAGGACAACATGCCCGCATGCGCGCTGCTATCATAACCCGCAGGGGCAACCGTGGCGGCATCAGCAATCAGCAAGGCACGCCCATTGTTCAGGCGGGCAAAGCCAGATTCTGGCAGGCCAGCCGCCACAACACGCGTGCGGGATGCGCGGTTGAGCACGTGTTCAATAAATTGCGGGTTTTGTTCACTGCTGCCATTAAAGAGGGCCAACCCGCCATCACCATGCCGCATGGCCCGCAAGGCTGGGGCGCTGCGGTTGGCGGCATCCAGTACGCTGGTGGGTAAGGGTACGCGGGCAACCTGTAAAATATATAGCATTTCTGCCAGTTCGCGCACGCACTGCAACAGGTCTTCCGGGCAGCGGGTAATGTGGCCGCCATCGGGCAAAATCTGCTGGCTGATGGTGGCGTCAATCAAGCGCAAATAACGTGTAAGAAATTCTGGATAATCAGGTAGGGAAACCGCAACAGCTAACAGCCCTTTAAGGGCCGTAAGGGCACGCCAGCCTGTGGTTTCCTCCGGCATCAGCGCCATTATGGAGCGTGCTTCCATAATCAGCGATGCCATAAGCTGCTGGCGGAAGGAATCATCTGCCGAGGCCGCAAAAAATTCGTAACACCCAAGCCAAGCCGCCAAGCGGGCACCAGTTATGGATGGGTCTGAAATAGGACGCTCCGCCGGGGTTTGCTCCATCCATTGGGCAACCAATGTGCGGGCCTTGATGCGGGCAGATTCAGCCCCCAGCTCGCGCAGATCCTGCAACCACGTAAAGCCTTGCAACCAGCGGCGATAGGCTTCTGGCCATTGGGAGTTATCCCATTCCCCATCAATCAGAGGGCGTTGGGTGCCTTCAAAAAGTGTCTGGTTGCGAACAAGCCGTTCACCCCCAGCAGCGTTTCCAGACCACAGATCCCGTAAAGCAACGGCAGGGGCTGCCGGTACGCGGGCAAACCCTCCCAACGGGTTGCGCATGGCATAGGCAAGGCGGGCTCCGCGGGTCCAGCGACGCAGGGGCATTGGAAGTTTAGAACTCCATCAAGGCAGGTGCAGAAAATTAAGGTGTGATCGGTTTATGGCAGAATATTCATGTGAAGAATGATTTATTTGCCGGATGTGGCTTTATTTTGGCTTGGCAACATGTGTGCGCAATGCAGCAATGGCGGCTGCATAATCTTTTTTTCCATATACGGCGCTGCCAGCAATAAGCACATCTGCGCCAGCATCTATGGCCAGAGGAGCGGTTGAGGCATCTATGCCGCCATCTACCGCCAGCCGGATATCACGCTCGCTTTGGGTGATCATTTCCCGAATACGCCGAATTTTGGGAAGCTGGCTGGACAGGAACTTCTGCCCACCAAAGCCGGGGTTAACAGTCATAACCAGAACAATATCCACCAGATCCAGCACTTCACCAATGGCTTCCGGCGGTGTTGCAGGGCACAGCACAATGCCCGGCTTGGCTCCTAGATCCCGAATACGCTGTAAGGAGCGGTGAGTATGTGGCCCGGCTTCAATATGGATCAGAATCTGGTCTGCCCCGGCTTGTGCAAAGGCTTCCAGATACGGATCTACCGGTGCAATCATCAGATGCACATCAAAAGGCAGGTCGGAACAGGGGCGGAGCGCCTTGACCACACCTGGCCCGAACGAAATGTTGGGCACAAAATGCCCATCCATGACATCCAGATGCACCCAATCCGCCCCAGCTTGCTTGAGTGCTGAAACTTCTTCTCCCAACCGGGTAAAATCGGCAGCGAGAACACTTGGAGCGATAAGGGGGTAAGATACAGGGCGCATACCCTGTTTATCGGCAATCCTACGCCCGTGCGCAACAGTATGTTTGCTATTTTTTCAAACAGTTTTGCAAATGTTATGCGCGGGTAAAGCGGGCGGCAAAAAATCCATCCATGCTGCCTTTATCTGCCCACATTCCGGGATGAGTGCGCAGCCATCCCTCAGGTGTTCTGGCTTCTGGTAGAAAGGCGAGTTCTTCAGGTGTAAACGGGTCTGGCACCAGCCCCATGGCTTCTGCCGCACGGGCACGGTCTGGCCCTTCTTCCTGCTGCAAGGAGCACACGGCGTACACCAGGCGGCCACCGGGGCGCAGCATGTTTTTGGCAGCTTCTAGCAAACGATCCTGCCCAGCCGTTAGCGTTGTGAGATCACGCGGGCGTTTCACCCACAAAACATCTGGATGGCGGCGTGCTGTACCCGTGGCAGAGCAGGGGGCATCCAGCAAAATGGCATCAAGGGGGGCATCGGGCTGCCATGTGCCAGCATCTGCTTGCAGGGTGGTAACGTTGGTAAAGCCCAAGCGTGCCAGATTTTCCTTTAGCCGAGCCATGCGGTTGGGGTTATTCTCAATGGCAGAGACATGCGCGCCGGTTGCAGCAAGCTGCGCAGTTTTGCCGCCCGGTGCTGCACATAGGTCTGCCACTTTTTCGCCTGCTTGCACATTGAGCAAACGCGCAGGGAATGTAGCTGCCGCATCCTGCACCCAAAAAGCACCTTCCTCATACCCGGCCAGTTCAGCAACGCGGGTGCCTGCCGGATAACGTACAGACCCATTGGGTAGCACAATACCGCCTTCCGGTGCTGTGGCACCGGGGCGCATGGTAATATCCAGCGGGGCTTCGTGGCTGATGCCTTCAGCTATCGCGCGGGGCACACCACGGCCCAGCACGCTCCATGAACTCCATAGCCATGCAGGAATGTTTAGCCGCGCCTGATCCAGACCTTCCAACACGTTTTGCCCTTCTGCCGCCACCTTGCGCAGCACGGCGTTGGCCAACCCGGCAAATGGGGCCAGCTTACGCCGACGCAGGAGGGAAACGGTGGTGCCAACGGCAGCATGCGGAGGTGTTTCTAAAAACAGAAGTTGCGCGCAGCCAATCATAAGCGCCACGCGTACGGGTTCGGGTGGTTCTTTGCGTAAAAACGGTTCTAGCACAGTGCGCAGTGTGCCCAGATGGCGCAATGTGGCTGCGGCCAAGCGGTGCGCTGCGGCTCTGTCTCGTGGTTCGGCCTTATGTGCTTCGGCAGAGCGAGACAGGCTGTTTTCCAGCATACGCCGGTGTTCCACCACGCCGCACAGAATATCAAAAGCGATATCGCGCGTAGGATCAGGCTGCGGAGGGGCAGGGCGGCCTTTTCCACGCTTTGGGGAACGGGGGGCGCGTGCAGGTGTGTTCATAAGACTGTCAGAACCGTTCAGGAAAACAGAAAAGAAAAAGCGCCTTAGCCAACAAGCAGGGCGCACTCTGCCGGAGCAAAAGCAGGGCGTTGAAGCAGAAAGTGGCGGAGCACTTGCGGGTAAAGCTGGTGTTCCTGCCGCAAAACGCGAGCCCCAAGGGTATCTGCGGTATCATCCGGCAGAACAGGCACAGCAGCTTGGCCTAAAATAGGCCCTTCATCCATGCCTTCTGTTACCAGATGCACGGTGCACCCATGCACACGCACACCTGCTTGCAGCGCACGTTCATGCGTGTGCAGGCCGGGGAATACAGGCAGCAGGCTGGGGTGGATGTTCAGCATACGGCCAGCCCATGCGCCGGTTAAAAACGGAGTCAGCAAGCGCATATAGCCAGCAAGGCAGATGGCCTGAGCGCCTGCTGCCGTTAAAGCAGCATGCACGGCGCGTTCATGCGCTTCACGGTCTTTACCAAAATCACGATGGTTGATGGCCAGCGTGCGTAGGCCTGCTTTTTTTGCCATTTCCAGCCCCGGTGCATCCGGGTTGTTGCTTAAAACAAGGCAGATGCGGGCAGGAAAGGAAGGATCTTCACACGCACGGATCAAGGCCGTGGCATTGCTGCCCCGGCCACTGATCAAAATGGCAATGGGTGTTTTTTCAACGCTCATGCTGCGCGAAAATCCGGAGTGGCCTGCATTTTCAGATCAGGCTTGGCAGTGGAGGAAGCTGCTTTGGCAATATGCCCAATGCGCACAGCCGGTTCACCCATATCATGCAGGCGGGCCAGAACAGCATCGGGTTCTGGCGTAATCAGGATCATGCCGATACCGCAGTTGAACACGCGCAGCATTTCCTCTGTATCCACATTGCCGGTGCGGGCCAGCCATTTGAACACAGGTGCTACGGGCCATTCCTGATCAATCACCGCATCCAAGCCATTTGGCAGCACGCGGGGCAGATTGCCGGGCAGGCCGCCGCCGGTAATGTGGGCAGCGCCATGCAGCAGGCCAGCTTTATGCAGCGCCAGAACCGGGCGCACATATAGGCGTGTGGGTTCTAAAAAGGCTTCACCCAGATTTTTACCCGGTGCAAAGGCTGCCGGGTCTGTCCATGCCAGATGGGCATCTGCCACAATGCGCCGCACTAAAGAAAAGCCGTTGGAGTGCACGCCAGAAGAAGGCAGCGCAATAAGGGCATCACCTTCTGCAATGCCAGCGGGCAGGAGCGCGCCGCGTTCTGCCGCACCAACGGAAAAACCAGCCAGATCATAATGCCCATCGGCATACATACCGGGCATTTCTGCTGTTTCACCGCCTACAAGCGCGCAGCCAGACTGTTCACACCCGGTGGCAATGCCGCGCACAACCTTGGCCGCACTGTTAACAGATAGACGGCCCGTGGCGAAGTAATCCAGAAAGAACAGGGGTTCCGCACCCTGCACAATCAGATCGTTCACGCACATGGCTACCAGATCAATCCCCACGGTTTCGTGCAGGTCATTATCAATAGCCAGTGTCAGCTTGGTGCCTACGCCATCTGTGCAGGATACAAGCACGGGGTCTTTAAAGCCTGCGGCCTTTAGATCAAACAGTGCGCCAAATCCGCCAAGGCCCCCCATTGTGCCGGGGCGGTCTGTGGCTTTGGCCGCCGGGCGAATGGCGTCAACAAGGGCTTCGCCTGCTTCAATGTCCACGCCGGAATCACGGTAAGTGAGGCCGGAGGAAGGGGTGCTAGGTGAAGACGTCATGCGCGTGCTCTTGGTCCGAATGAGAATAAGGGTCGATGTGCGGGACAGGGTGGGTTAGGATTCCCGCTCGAGCACAGTCTTTACGGCAGGAGAAGCGGCGCGCAAAGCGGCATGACACGGATTGATGAAACAAAAAGCCCTTTAAACGCGCCTTCGGGCGGGCAAAAGCGCCAAAATGAGGCTACCGAGGCAGAACAGATTGCCTTGCCCTTTGCGCATCGCCCCCGATTCGGAAGGTCGGACTTTGTGGCGGCACCCTCTAATGCCGCAGCACGGGCATGGGTGCTGGATGCCGAGGCCGCTGCGCGTTGGCCAGAAGGCCGCATGGCCCTATGGGGGGAAAGTGGTACGGGCAAAACGCACCTTCTTTCTATTTGGGCAGGCCGTTATGGCGCTCCCATTATGGAAGGCAGCCGCCTGAACACGCATGAAGCCGCAATGCTGTTTGAAGATGGCGGGTTTCGGGCCGCTGCATTGGATAATGCCGATAAGGTGCCCAATGAGCGAGATCTTCTGCACCTTATCAATCTGGCGCGGGAACGGCGGGTGGCTTTGCTTATGGCCGCCCGCAGGCCGCCTGCGCGTTGGCCGGTTGTGCTGCCAGATCTGGCAAGCAGGCTACGAGCCACGGCTTCTGTGCCGTTAGGCCCGGCGGAGGAAGGGCTTTTACACCGCCTTTTGCTGCGGCTATTGGCTGAACGCCAGATTGTGGTGGGCGCACAGGTAACGGAGTGGCTGTTGCGCCGCCTGCCGCGCCGGGCAAGTGCCATGCGCGATTGTGTAGCCATGCTGGATCAAGCCGCATTAGAATCGGGCGGGCGTATTACACGTGAC
Source organism: Acetobacter sp. JWB (assembly GCF_003323795.1). NCBI lineage: Bacteria > Pseudomonadati > Pseudomonadota > Alphaproteobacteria > Acetobacterales > Acetobacteraceae > Acetobacter > Acetobacter sp. JWB. The sequence goes on from NZ_CP030871.1 coordinate 956,288, forward strand.
TTGGCCGCCAATGTGCTGGAAAGCCTGCTGGCGCGCGAAGAATAGTGAACATATGCGCTATAAGCCTGTTGTGATGTTTCAGTTTTATGACAATCATCACCAGATTGATGAGCTGAACTTTTCGCGCTGCCTACGTTTGCGTAAAGCTTTGCTTGCCCCAAGGCGGGAAACGGGGCGCATGATGCAGCACAAGGAAAGGAAGAAACGTGACGGCGCAGGATAAAAAAGAACAGGCCCCTGTAAAAGCTCGTTCACCAGCCCGAAAAGCAGCGCCCAGAAAACCTTCTACCCGCCCACCTCGGCAGAGCAGAAAAACGGCAGAGCGGAAGATCACTCTGGAAATGCCGGAACGGTTTATCAACCGCGAGCTGTCTTGGCTGGATTTCAACCAGCGCGTGGTGGAAGAGGCCGATAACGCCCGCAACCCCCTGCTGGAACGTCTGCGCTTTTTATCTATCAGCGCCAGCAATCTGGATGAATTCTATTCCGTGCGTGTGGCCGGGCTTGTCGGGCAGGTGCGTGAGGGGTTAACCAAACTTTCCCCCGATGGCCGCACCCCCGCCCAGCAGCTTGAGGCTGTGCGCGAACGCTGCGCCCGCCTGCTGCGTGAACAGCAGCGAATCTGGACAGAACTGCGCGGCCTGTTGGCAGAAGCAGGCGTAGAGCTGTGCGAACCAGATGCGCTGACAGAGGCTGATCAGGAACATCTGGCCAAAATCTTTATGGACAGGGTGTTCCCGGTTCTCACACCTCTTGCCGTGGACCCTGCGCATCCGCTGCCGTTTATCCCCAATATGGGGTTGGCACTGGGTTTGCGCCTGCTTTACGCAGATACGGGCCTGTTCGCCATGAACGCTCTTATTCTGCTGCCTGCGCAGATAGAGCGTTTTATCCGCTTGCCATCTCCTGCCCCAGCAGCAGATGCGACAACCCCGCCAAAGGTGCGCTTCTTCCGTCTGGAAGACCTGATTACCCTGTTTATTGACCGTCTGTTTGATGGTCTGGAAGTGGGTGAAAGCGGTGTGTTGCGCGTGGTGCGCGATACCGACGTGGAATTTGAAGATGAGGCGGAAGACCTTGTCCGTTCCTACGAAACGGCTCTAAAGCGCCGCCGCCGTGGGGTTGTTATCCATCTGGATATGGAAAAGCGGGTGCCGACGGAACTGGCGGAAGCCATTGCCTCGGATCTTGATTTGCCGCCCGACGAAATTGCCGTGCATTCCGGCATGATTGGCGTGGTGGATCTCAAGCAGATGATTGTGGATGACAGGCCAGACCTGTTGTTCCCGCCCTATACCCCGCGCTTTCCTGAGCGTATCCGGGATTTTAACGGTGATTGCTTTGCCGCTATCCGCGCCAAGGACTTGCTGGTGCATCACCCGTTTGAAAGTTTTGATGTGGTGGTGCAGTTTCTGCGGCAGGCAGCGCTGGATCCCAACGTGATTGCTATCAAGCAGACGCTGTATCGCACATCGCGCGATTCACCCATTGTAAAGGCGCTGATTGAGGCGGCGGAGTCCGGTAAATCCGTTACTGCCATGGTGGAATTGCGCGCTCGATTTGATGAGGAAGCCAATATTCGCCTTTCCCGCGCGCTGGAAGCTGCGGGTGTGCAGGTCGTGTTTGGCTTTGCGGATTTAAAAACCCACGCCAAGCTCAGCCTTGTGGTGCGGCGAGAAGGGGGGCTTGTGCGCTCTTACGCGCATTTTGGCACAGGCAACTACCACCCCATTACGGCCCGTATTTATACAGATCTTTCCTTCTTTACGTGTGATCCGGCATTGGCGCGGGATTCTGCACGCCTGTTCAATTACGTTACAGGCTACGCCATGCCTGCGCAGATGGAGAAAATTGCCTTTTCCCCCATCACCATCCGCAGCACGTTGAAGGAACTGATTCAGGAAGAAATTGATCACGTTAAAGCGGGTAAGCCCGGCAGCATCTGGTTGAAGATGAATGCGCTGGTGGACCCGGATCTGATTGATTGCCTGTACAAAGCCTCCTGCGCGGGGGTGAAGATTGTGGGCGTTGTGCGCGGCATTTGCTGCCTGCGCCCCGGAGTTCCCGGTCTTTCAGAAAACATCCGCATTAAATCTATTGTCGGGCGCTTTTTAGAACATTCGCGCATTTTTGTGTTTGGTAACGAACATCGTCTGCCATCGCGCTATGCCAAGGTCTTTATTTCTTCGGCAGATTGGATGACGCGAAATATGGATTGGCGCGTGGAAAGCATGGTGCCCATTACCAACCCCACGGTGCATGCACAGGTTTTGGGGCAGATCATGGTGTCCAACATTCGTGATACCCTACAATCATGGATGCTGGAGCAGAACGGAGAATGGCGGCGCGTAAACCCCGGAAACCGGCCTTTTTCCGCACATGAGTGGTTTATGACACATCCTTCACTTTCCGGACGGGGCTCAGCCGCGCATGACACACCAATCCGCGCCCCGGCGTCTTTGACCTCTTCACAGGACTTGCTGATAGATTGATGTCTGAAATCATGAGCTTTTTTCTTGCGTTGGGATTATCCCATCCCCGTTGTTCCAAACTGTGCAGCCAGTTTTTGCAAACGGGGAGGGGGTTTTAATGGAAGCTGATCAACCGTGCCGTTCCGCAGTGGTGGATCTTGGCTCCAATTCTGTAAGGCTTGTGGTTTTTGAAGGGCGCTCGCGCAATCCGCTTCCCATTTTTAACGAAAAAGCCGTGCTGCGTTTGGGGCGCGGGCTGACAGAAACCGGGAAGCTGAATGAAGAAGGCGTGGAAATGGCAAAGGAAGTGCTCAGCCGCTTCCATGCCATTGCCCGCGCCATGAAGGCCGACCCGTTTGAAATTCTGGCAACCGCTGCTGTGCGGGATGCCAGCAATGGGCCCGCTTTTGTGCAAGCCCTGCGTGAAAGCATGCCCGGCGTGCCCATCCGCATTCTTTCTGGTGAGGAAGAAGCCGATCATTCCGCTATTGGCGTTATGTGCGGTATTCCCGGCGCTTCCGGTCTGGTGGCCGATGTGGGCGGTGGGTCTTTGGAGCTTATTCGCCTTACGCCACAGGGGCGGCATGATGCCACAACCCTGCCACTGGGCATGATCCGGCTTGCAGATCGTTCTGGCCGAGATCTGGATAAAGCCAAAACGCTGGCAGATAAGGATATTGGCGGCGTAGAGTGGTTGCCCAAGGTAAAAGGCAGCACACTTTATCTGGTAGGCGGAGCTTTTCGTGCGTTGGCGCGGCTCCAGATTGCGCGCACGCAATATCCGCTCAACATCGTGCACTATTATACAATGGATGTGCAGGAAGCGCGGGAGATGACGGGCTGGCTGCAAAACAGTTCGCGCCGTAGTTTGGAACGTCTGCCCGGTGCACCACGCAAGCGGTTGGATGATACGCCTTTTGCAGCCATGGTGCTGCGGCGGCTGATGAAAAAGGTGCAGCCGGATAAAATTGTCTTTTGCGTGGATGGCCTGCGTGAGGGCTGGTACATGCTTAAGGTTGCGCCAGATATTCTGGCCCAGAACCCGATGGATGTGGTGGCGCGTGAAATGTGTGCCCGTTTTGGGCGTAGCAATTCACTTCCGTATGCCTTGATGCAGTGGACAGATTTTTTGCGGCCGGAGGAAACGGCAGAAGAAAAATACCTGCGGCATCTGGCCTGTTATCTGTCTGATATCGGCAGCCACGATCACCCTGAATATCGGGCGGAGCAAACGTACTGGCGTATCTTGCGCGTGCAGAGTGGTGGGTTTGACCATCCTTCCCGCGCATGGTTGGCGTTGGCGTTGGCTATTCGTTACGCAGCAGATCAGCAGGCACTTTTTCTGGCAACGTCTCGCGCATTATTGAGTGAGCAGGACTGGAAGAGCGCCGTAGTGCTGGGGCTGGCCCTGCGGCTGGCTTATTCTCTCTCCGGCGGTGCGGGGCGGTTGCTGGAAGGCACATCCTTGGAATGGGAAGAAGACGCGCTGGTGCTGATCCTGACATCTACCCGTGTGGCCGTAAAAGGCGAGAGCGTGCGCCGCGGGCTGGAACGTCTGGGCCAAGCCTTGGGTGTTGCAACACGTTTCGAGATTGAATTGGTCGGCTGATATGCCCTAAACAGGATACAGGTGCGGGGTGGACAACCCCCATCTATCGGGGCACATTACGGTTTATACATCCTGATATGGTGCAGTAGCGCGGTTGGTTAGCGGCTTGCTGTAACTGTCGGCCAGAATCAGGTTTTGAATAACCGGTCAAGCAGCGGAACCTTATCTCGTGTCTTCTGAAGAGATCATAGATCCCACAGTCCAGCACGATGCTTCTGTCCGAAGGGTTCTGCTGCACCTTGTTCTGCCATTTGTTGTTACGGTTATGGCCGTGTTGGCCATTGCGCTGGTGGGCGTAAATTCCTACCGTACCACCAAGGAAGGTGTTTCCACCCTTACGCACCAGCTTATGGGTGCTGTGCAGCAGTATATTGTGCAGCAGGTTACAGATTATATTCAGCCTGCCGCAAACGGTAATCTGATTGCTTCGGGCATGATTGAGCATGCCCCTACGCAGGTGGCAGACAGGGTTTTTTATTCTTACGGCAGCACCATGTTGCGGAAAATTCCGCAGTTGCAGTCTTTCTATCTGGCGGATGATGATGGGCACTTCATGCTTATCGCCCGTGCAGCGCAAAAAGGCGTGCAGGAGCATGTGCGCCTGATTGAAAAAAACGGCCACACATATTTCCATCACGCATTTTGGGATGATAGCGGGCAGAAAATTTCCGAAACGGAAGAAGATGCCAAGGGGTATGATCCACGCACGCGGGATTGGTATAAAAATACTGCCGCAACAGATAAAGTAACGTGGACAAAGCCACACCTGTTCCCCACCACCAGCCAGTTTGTCATGACCAGTTCTTTGCGGTTCAAGACAGACGCTGGCCATACAATGGTGTTTGCCACCAATATTTCCCTGAACGAGCTCAGCTCTTATCTGGATCAGATCAAAGTTGGTAAAACTGGCTCCGCCATGATTGTGGATAGCAAGGGCCTGTTTATTGCTGGTAAAAATCTCACGCAGCAGGCCAAGGCCGCGGGGTGGGATCCAGATAAAATGGTGCTGGACCGCAATGCCTATCCGGTTTTTGCGTTGGGGTATGATCATTACCGAGTGCGTGGTGTTGGGCCACGGCATGTTACGTGGGATGGCACGGATTACATCACCATTGCCGCAGCTTTGCCGCACTATTCCGATAGCTGGATTTTGCTGATGGCCGCGCCCGAAAGTGATTTCGGGTCGTTCGCACGCCAAAGCAGCCACCAGAGCTTGCAGTTTTTGGCCATTATCACGGTTTTCTCTCTTGTGCTTGCAGGGCTGCTGGTGCGGCAGGTGCGGCGGACAGAATACAGCACGCGCCTGTTGGGGAAACAGAAAGAGCAGATCCAGCGCGAAAGTTCTGCTGTGCAGCAGGTGGCCGTTGCGCCGCGTTTGTTTGATCCCACAGTGGAACCACTTAGCCTGACAGAGCAGTTAACGCTTGTAACAGGTGCCCGGCGTGCCACGCTTTGGCGTTTCCTGCATGATGGTGCAGCTATGGTGTGTGAAGATGCGTATGACCAAACGCAAAACACACATTCCGGTGGTTTTGAAATGGCCCGCACAGAATTGGGGCCGTTCTTTTCCGCGATAGAGGAAGGAAATGCGTTCTCGGTTGAAAATGCAGCCATAGACCCGCGCACCACGCGGTTTGAACGTTTAACCATGCGTGAACTGGGCACAAAAGCATTGGCTGTGTGCCCCGTGCATGGCCCGCATGGGGTGGAAGGTGCGATTATGCTGGAAGATCCGCATCTTCAGCCGCATCTGCTTTACTTCCTTGATCTTATGGCCGGAGTAGCGGCCCTGCGTTTTGCCGCACAGGTGCAACTGCTCAATAACCAGACCAGCCAGATTGTAGATGCCGGGCAGCAGGTTGCCACCCTGGATGTGCCAGCACCTAAATCTGATAATATACTGATGAAGGCGCCAGAAGCCGCAGCCGTTAATTCTGCCAGTATTTATCCGTCTGTTGCTGTGTTGGTCATCACATTCTCAGACCCCGTAGTGGAAGGGGAAAAAGAAACCGAGGCCCTGATCGCGCTTATCAACCAACTGGCGACAGATGTGCAGTCTGTCGCGCAGGAAGAAAAACTGTTTGCCGTAGAAGTAGCGGGCCATCGCATGATCTGCATGGCAGGTTGCCTGCCAACTCCAGATGTTACAGCCATTGTTCGTATTGCAGATGCTGCGCTTAAAATGCGTGAAATCTTCATGGCGTCACTGGCCGCAGCAGATCTGGAGCCAGTGTTTACCATGGGCATTGATTATGGGCCGGCATTTGGTGGCGCAGTTGGGAATGAACCCAAGGTGTTTAACCTGTGGGGGCAAACCGTCTCTTTGGCTGAGCTGATGGCACAGGGGGCGGCAGATCCCGGCACTATTCAGGTTACAGAGCGTGTTTATGGCGTGTTGCGTGACAGGTATCTGTTCCGGAGCCGTGGCTCCTTTTTTGCACCGCATCTGGGGCTGGGGCGTGCCTATACATTGGCGGCAAGGCGATGAGCGGGAGCCAGCAAACAGGCGGCCCCAATCTGCCGTCGGATGATGAACCAGACCTGATCCTGCAAACAGATGCGCATAAACCTGCCAAGCGTGTTCCGCTGCACGAATGGATACGCAGAAAGCTGGCATGGATTGGCCGGCTTGTGCGCAGGCAGGCGCGGTTTTTTCTGGTTGTTCTGGGGGCAGGCTGGGGCGTTATTTTTGAGAGCTTTCGTTCTCACGCATGGCGCCGCACGGTAAGGTACGAATTTGTAACCACCATGAACAACATTATCGGCGGGGGTGTGAGTGCATCACTGTTTGCCGGTATGCTTACGGGGGTGGCTGCCGTTTCTCAGGTTATTTACTGGTTGGGTCTTACCGGCCTTGCCAAAATGACAGGCTCTATTCTGGTCAATGTGGTTATCCGTGAAATAGCACCTATTCTGGTGGGTATTCTGCTGCTGGGGCGCAATGGCATGCTGTCCGCTACAGAGCTAGGGTTGCTGACCATTGGCGGGCAGGTGCGGTCTATGCAGTCTGTCGGGATGGATCCGTTTCTGTTGCTGGTTCTGCCGCGCACGCTGGCGTTTACCGTGGCTGGGTTTACGCTGGGCATTCTGTTTTCCATGTCATCATTGATAACCGGGTATGTCATGAGCCGTATTTCTGGCGTGATTACAAACCCGATCTGGACATTTCTGGATGATGTGGCTGCGGCCATGTCTGTAACCGATTATGCCATTATTCCGCTTAAATTTATCATGGTTGGTTTTGTTGTGGGGCTTGGCGGCTGCCTGACGGGCCTAACCGCCACCAATGAAGATTCACTACGCACCTTGCTGCCACGCGGCTTTTCCCGCGGGATGCTGATTGTGATGATGGTGAGCGTTCTGTTTAGTCTGGATCTGTAAGATGGAGGCGTATTCAGCAGGCCCACTTCTGGAATTAAACAAGGCGGTGCCTTCCTTTGAGGATAGCGGCCTGCCGCCAGTGCCCTTCAGCATGAAGCTGATGCCCGGTGAATGTATGATTGTGGAAGCGCGAGACCCAAGCCGCGCCACCATGTTTGCAGATTTGTGCAGCGGTATGGTGGAGCTGGAAAGTGGGCAGGTCAGCTTTATGGGGCTGGATTGGGCAAACCTGAAAGATCGGGAACTGAACGCACTGCGCGGGCGTATCGGGCGCATTACACGTCGGGCCAGTTGGGCGGAGTTTATGCCCACGCATCTGGGTATTATTTTGCAGCAGTTGCACCATACCACCCGCACTTTGGATGATCTGGTGGCAGAGGCTGTGCGACGTTCAGAAAGTTTTGGCTTGCCGGGTGTGCCTACAATTAGCCCATCCTTGCTTTCTGATACGGATCTTACGCGCGTTTCATGCGTGCGGGCTTTTATGGGGCAGCCGCATTTGCTGCTTTTGGAAGACCCGCTGGAGGGTGGCCCGCCCGAACTGTACAACTCTTTCCTATCTTCGATAACAGAAGCGCGGGATAGAGGGGCAGGCGTAATCTGGCTGGTGCGCAGCAATGCCGTTTGGCAAAGTTACCGGCAGGGTATTACCTCCACATGGCGTCTTGCTGATGATGGCCTAGTAGCAGTACGGATGGCATAATGTTCCAGCTCCGCTTAAGACAGAAAGTGAAACCTCTTATTTCTCTGCGTTATGCAGATGAATGGGTTGGATTTCTTGTTCTTCTCAGCCTTGTTATTTTTGCAGGCGCGGTGATTGAAGCCGGTGTGCTGCGAGATTGGTTAACCCCGCCAGCGCGCTTGCGCGTGGTGCTGCCAGCTTCTGGCGTGGGTGGCCTTACGGTTGGGGGCGATGTGCAACTTATGGGTGCGCATGCAGGCACCATCCGTTCCATTAAGCTCAACCCGTCTGGCAGCATGTATGCGCTGGTGGATCTGGACCCACAGGCCAAGCCGTTTATCCGGCGCGATAGTTCAGCCATTATCCGCAAACAGTTAATTGTAACAGGTGCCGCTTATCTGGATCTCAGCCGCGGACATGGGGAGCCAATGGATTGGAGCTATGCAGTTGTAAGCGCAACGCCAGCGCCTAATCCAGCAGACCAGATTACCGCTACGCTCAACAGCATTCAGGCCGAAATCATGCCCGCACTGGCAAGTGCACGGCACATGATGGCACAGCTTGATGGCACCATTAGTGATATGCACGCAGGCAAGGGCACAGTTGGCCAGTTGATGACGAATGATCAACTGATCAAACAGGCAGAAGCCACTATTGTTTCGCTCAATGGGGTGATTGACCGCCTGAAGCCGATTGAAAACCAGATTTCTGGCATCATGAACAAAACCGATGCCACAGTGGCAAACCTGAAAGGGGCCTCGCGCGATTTAAAGGGCGCAACACCGCATCTGCCGGGTATTGCGGCTAATCTGGATGCCAGCACCGCAGATCTGCCAGCATTGCTGGCGCAGGCGCAAACCACACTTTACGGGCTGGAAAAACTAACAGACCAGCTACGGGGCATGTGGCTACTGGGGGGACAAAAAGTGATACGGCATAACCGTCTGTCACCTAAGCAGGTGCGGCCATGAGGTATTTTTCTCCCGCTGCGGCTGTGTTGTGTTTACCTCTTTTATTGGCCGGGTGCGGCGGTGCAGCGCAGGATAAACCCACCACACAGGATGATGCCGCATGGGATCAGGCCATGACAGCCGGGCGAGATTCCTTTGAGCTGGGGCGTTATACTGTGGCCGTTACGCAGTATCGCAAAGCGGCAGATATGGCTTTGCTGCGGGATGATGTTAGCGCGATAACAGAGGCTGGGTATGATCTGGCAGTAGCGCAACTGGCAGCAAACACGCCGGATAAAGCTTTGCAAACCGCACAGGCTACACGGCAGGCCGCTGGTGTGCGTGGGCAAACACAGTTGTACTCGCTTGATCTGGTAGAAGCCGCTGCACATTACAGGCTGGGCCATTACAGTTCTGCCATATCATCCGCCACACAGGCCATGCAGTCATCCGATAGTGCGCTGGCGGGCAGGGCTGCCTTGGTGCTGGGGCTTGCTGCGGATGCGCAATCTGATAGCGCAAATCTGCAAAAAGCTGCGGCTTATCTTGCAAGCCTTAAAAAGCCGCTTTCTGCCACACAGCAGGCAGATCAGGCGGAAATTCAGGCCCGTGTGTTACGCCAATCCGCACCACAGCAGGCAGAAGCCTTAGCTGTGCAGGCGGCTGATCTGCGGCGTAATGATGGATCTTACCGTGATATGGCACGGGCACTTGCACTTGCCGCACGTATTGCTTCTGCTCAGGGGGATCAGCAAAAAGCCCATGCGTTGTGGGAACGTGCAGCGCAAAGCGCGGCAGCGCAGTCTAGCGGCTTGAACCGGATGGATGTGCAAACACTGGCGCATGGTTCCATCACCAAAGGCAATTACGTGCCGCCAGAGGATGATGCCGCAGCCTGGGCGCGAGATGCCGGAGGTGTTTCCCTGCGTCCGTTTGAAGAAAAAGACGCACAGTAAAACGTGTAAGGCGTAAACGGCTGGGGTAATGCAGCGAAATCTGATTATTGCACGCTGTGGTGCTCGCTCCCTGCACCCAGAATGGCTGAAAGGGGCCGTGCCGGAATGGGATCTGGTTTTATGCCCGTTTCAGCCAGTGGATATGCAAGGTCTTCCCGGCCAGATAGTGCCGGGCCATAAGTGGGATGGTCTGTATCGTTTTTTAACAGAGTGGGATGGCTGGAAGCAGTACGATTATATCTGTTTACCGGATGATGATCTGTTGGCTACGGCAGAAACGTGGAACTATTTTTTTGCTGCGTGCAGGCAGTATAAAGCCAAATTGGCGGCTCCGGCACTTACGCCTGGTTCTTTTTGTAGCCATCTTTCCACTTTGCAGAATCAAAATTTTGTGGCGCGCGCCTCTACGTTTGCAGAAATTATGGCGCCATGCATGCAGCGCGATTTTTTGCATCAGGCACTGCCCACTTTCCGCTTTTCACGCGCAGGCACAGGCTTCGGGCTGGATCTGCTTTGGCCCATGATGCTGGGTTGGCGCGATATATGGGTTATGGATGCCAGCCCAGTAGAACATACACGCCCAGTAGGGCAGCAGAGATCTTCCGCATTGGGCGAAATCAGCCAGTATGATTTTCGCTTTATTGCAGGTTTGGGCGTGGTAGGGGCTACGTGGTCTTATGGTGGTTACACGCAGCAAGGCACGTATCTGGATTATCAGGACAGCCGCTTTGCAGACCTTTATCGGCAGGGCTACGCTTATGTGCAGCAAAAGTATCCGCAATACTGGCCAGAAGTATGTGCGTTTCAGTCTTGTGCGCCCCCGCAAGCCAGTGCGCAGGTGCTTGATAGGCTGGAACAGGCTCTGTTTCATTTAAACAAGGATACCGGGCACGTTCTTTCCCGCCATCGGCCCGCCATGTTGTCCACCGTATCACAATGGTCATGGTCTCATGATGCTGCGCGCGAAGCCTCTGGTGGGAACGATGGGCTGATAAACGGCGGATACGGTTTTCATACAGATTTTGAAGATGATCCGTGGTGGCAGGTTGATCTGGAGCAGATGTGCAGGGTGCAGGACGTTGTGCTGTACAATCGGCTAGATCAAAAAGAATGCTGTGTGCAGTTGAATATTCTTGTCTCTCATAACGGCACAGATTGGCATACGGTTTTTACCAAACGGGATGATACGCATTTTGGCGGCGCGGATTCTGCGCCCTTGCGTGTGGTTTTGCCCAAACCCGTTATGGCGCGTTTTGTGCGTGTGCAAGCCCTTGGGCACACAGTGCTGCATCTGGATCAGGTAGAAGTGATAGGCACGCCCAGCGGCATGAGGGCGCAAAACGGTTTTTTTGAAAAGATTATCTACAAAACTGCACGTTTTCTAAACGCAACCCGCTCTTCATAAAAACTTAGCGTTTTTATCTATTTTTGGCGGGATTTTGCAGGGGTTCCATGCAGAATTGTTGAGGCACGCTAACGCTGTGCCGTGTATCACCGCAACAGAGGGCGCATCCCCATACCGGGCCGGTGCGTGGAGCGGTGATTATGAAAAGACTATTGCGCAATTACAGGAAGAAAAGCCAGATAGATAAGGAAATTCGCCATACACCGTTAGAGGATGTGGGTGGGTCTTCTGCAGCGCAGAAAAAGAAGGAAAGCAGGCGTTTTTCTTTAAGCACGTGTGAAGCCGCTAAGCGTTTTAGAGCGCATGCGCTGGTGGAAGAAAAAGGCCGCCACGATGTTGTACGTGTGGGGCTGAAGGATAGCGTATGGACAGATTTGTACCATCACGCCCTTACAGCAAGCTGGCCTGCTTTTACGGCTGTGGCTGTGTTTTCTTACCTGCTTATCAATTTTATATTTGCGTTGCTGTATATGGTGGCACCAAACCAGATTACGAGCGACGGCCAGCATACTCTGCTTTCACTGTTCTTTTTCAGTGTGCAAACACTTTCCACCGTGGGTTACGGGGGCATGACACCTGTTGGCATTTACGCCAATGCCATTGTCTCGTTGGAAGTGTTTATCGGCATGATGTTAACAGCCGTGGCAACCGGCTTGCTCTTTGCCCGTTTTGCCCGGCCACGTGCTCGCATCATGTTCAGTAATACTGCTGTTGTCAGTAGTGAAAGTGGTATTCCCGCGCTGTGTATTCGTATTGCCAATTTGCGTGTCAGCGTCATTCTTTCTGTGGATGTAGAAGTAGCACTTTCCCGCTTGGTTATGGGGGAAAATGGACATCTGGTGCGCAAGTTTGACCAGCTATTACTTGTGCAATCTCATGTGCCCGTGCTGCGGTTTGCCTTTGTAATGGCGCATGTGATCGGGCCGGATAGCCCCTTACACGGTAAAACAATGGCGGAACTGGAAACCGAGGAAGCCGAAATTATTGTAACAGTTACCGGCACGGATGAGGCCTTGGGCCAAACAGTGTTTGCCAGAACAGCTTACAGGTTTGACCGTGTGCGCAATAACCATCGGTTTGTAGATATTGTGGTCTCTCGCCCAGATGGCCGCATTGCGGTGGATTACACGCGCTTCCATGATGTGGAGCAGCACTAAAGGGGGGTTAGGCTGCCAGTCGCTCCGGGGCGTCAACAAGGTGAAAGCGCTGGGTGATATCCATAAATGTGGCATGGGCTGTAAACTCATGCCGCAACACCTCCAGCGCTCCTATGGCCCGCACAAGGTCTATTTGTTGGGATAGGTTTCGTTCAACCATAGCCGCTGGCAAAAGGGCCTGCATGGCGTGGGCAGCAGCAAGGGCCGGGGCTTGTGTGTAGCCTTTGATGTGGCTGATTGTTTCCAGCACATGCGCAATTTGCTGGCCCTGATCGGCAGATAAAAGCTTGTGAGACAGCACATTGTGCAGGCGCAAAATAAGCAAACCAGTTGTCATCGCGCTCATGGCGCCTGTTAGGTAGGCTTCCACCAGGGCATTCGGGTGGGTGCCAGCGTGGCGGATAATCTGCGCAAGCCTGTCTCCCGAACGTGCTATCCATTGGGCAGAGGTAAATGTCAGGCGGCCTTTGGCCATCAGGCGTAAATCACGCACCATTTTGCGGCGCAGCCTCCAGCGTTCTGCGGCCGCATCAAATGGCAGCACAAGCCGAAAAACCCATATTCCCAACCCAATACCCAGAACAACGGCAGGGGTGGTGTTAAACCATGTCAGCTCATCCATGCGGTTATGGTTGGCTGGCCCCACCATAAAGGGCAGGAAGTTATTATAGGCCGCTGCTGTGCCTGCAATGCTGCCGGGGGCGCGCAAGGCCAGCCCACCGGCCAGCATGGGGAAAAAGAGTGATGCCAGCAGCGTTTCTATCCCAGACTGCTGCGGCAACACCACAAAACAAAGAATAAAGGAGATAACAGCCGCCCATACCGCGCCACGGAAAAAGCCGCTGGCCGCATGTACCGGATCTTCAAAAGAAGAAAAGCGCGTGCTGGTAACAGCCACAAACATGGCAAGGGTAGAGCCATCGGGCCATGCCGTAACTTCCCATAACAAACCACCCGCGCAAATGGCTGCGGCAGACCGGATGCCGTTATTGGTGGCTAGAAGCACATCTTTTGCAGGATGACGGTCAAACCGGAAGTGATCAGACTTGCTGGGGATTTGGGTGGCAATAAAATGCTCCAGAACAAGATCCAGTTCCATCAACAATTTGGCCAAGGCAGATTCCAGAATACGCCCTTCAAGCAAATCACGCTGTTGCTGTTGGGTGGTGGGGGCATCTTGCTGTTGCAGAAGCTGGAACCGCACCAGCCGGTCTATGCCACGTTGTTGGCTGCGGGTGCGATAAAGCCGGATTTGGGCGCGTGCCCGTGTTGCTGCCGTTATGGTGGCATCTTGTTGCAGTTCTGCCGGTAATACCGTGAGAAGCGTGCAGATATCATCAATAGCGTGCTGAAAATCTGGTGGTACAGGGGAGGCTGCTTGCATGTGAATATGCAGTGTCATCCCGCGGGCCAAAAAGGCGGAAACAGCGTTCAGGCTGGCGCGTGCGTGGTCTCCCGCATGGTTGTGAGGGCCCATTTCAATTTCACTGAACTCTGTCTGATCTGCCAGCGATGGAATACTGCCCAGCAAAGCGCGGGAGCGTAGTAGCCCATCGGGCTGGTTGCGCAGCAGCCCTTGCACGCCAGAGCACGCCCCCTGCAAGGCACCTAGCAAGCGCTCTCGCATTTCCTGCTGGGCTACGTGCTCAAGGCGTGGGGCAAACAAGGCAGCCAGCAGGCTTTCGCACACAATACCCAGCGTAATATAGGTGGTGCGGGAAAGCGCGATCATGAACACGTTGTCAGGCTGGTTGGCGGCGCTCAGCACAATAATAGTGGTAGTGAAGGACACAAGAACCAGCGCGTAAGACCGAAAATTGCGCAGAAATGTTGCAATGGCACAGCAACCACCAGCCCATATGGCCAGAAAGGGAAAAACAAGCCACGGCTCCTGCGGAAAAGCAGCCAAAAATGCAATACCAGCTACAGCGCCAATACAAGTGCCAATCAACCGCCATTTGGCTTTGGAAACACTTTGCCCGCGAGAGTTCTGCGCCACAATCCATGTGGTCATGGCGGCCCATTGGGGGCTGTCCATTTCCATCCACAATGCCAAGCTAAGAGCAATAAATGCCGCTACGGTGGTGCGCAGGGCAAAGCCTAGATCAGCCGGGGCTGGGGCAATAAGCCATGATAGCGGGAAGGAAGACCCGCTGTGTATTCTGGCATGCAGGCCGCGATACCATTGTAATGGAAATGAAAATGAAACCACGCAGCCAGACGCCCCAGATTGAAGATATTGTTATAACAACTTCTTGAGCATCTGACAAAAAAAGAGCCGGAACAAAAGCCCGGCTCTTTAACAGCTTGATTATAGGTGCGTTTACACAGCGCGGTAGGGCTTGGAAGCATCCAAAAATACAGCGTTGGCATCCAACTCGTGCGAGACCACAATCAGGTAGGCAATGGCGCGTGTAAGCTCGATGCGGGTAGAAATGTTGGGCTCCATTGCTTCCATGCGGCGCAGGGCAGATGTTGCAACCCTTGCTGCGTGTGCCGTGTGGCCATATTTGCCGGTAAAGCCGCTCATACGCTTCATAACAATTTCAATGGCGCGTTTGGCTGCTGGTGGAATCTGGTTGCGTTTAAGCAGCGTGCGCAAACGGATAATATTGAGCCCGATAGTCATGGCAGCCAGCGTGCCCTGCAAGCAGCCTTCAATGGTGGGGGAAGGCGTGGGGCCTGCATGGCGGATCAGGCGGGCAAACCGGTCAATATTGCGGCCAATCCAGTCTCGCGTTTCAGGCATGGGCTCGGCAGATGCCAGTGTGCGCAAATCATGCAGCATAGTGCGGCGCATGCGCCAGCGTTCTGCATTATTGTTAAAGGGCAGCACGGCCCGGAAAATCAGCACGGCAAAAAACACGCCCAACAACACGGCCGCGGTGGAGTTAAACCACGCTACTTCGTTCTGGCGGCCTTGGTTGAGCGGGTGCACAAAGTTTGGCAGCAACAGCGTATAAGCGGCAGAATGCAGAGCTGTGCCCGCGTTACGGGCTGCCAGGCCGCCTGCAATCATGGGCAGGGCCAGCGTGCCCACCAGCATTTCGTAATCTGCCTGTGTCGGCAGTACAAGAAACACCAGAAAGAATGAGACAATAGCCGCCCATATGCCACCGATCATGAATTGTGATGAGGCAACAACCGGGTTTTCTCGCGTGGCAAACAGCCCGCAAACAATGGCCACAAAGGTAATAAAGCCCAAACCTGCGGGCCACGCTGTACATTCCCACACCAGCCCGGCAGCCGTAATGGCCACCATGGCACGCACACCATTATAAATGGCCTCGCGCTTATCTACGTGGGCTTGCAAACGGAAGTGGAAGTGATCCCCACGGATAAAGTGCTGGCTGGCATCATATTCCCGGATGGCCTGTTCCAGTTCACCCAGCAGTTCATCCAGCGCGTTGTGCAGAATGCGGCCATCCAACAGGGCGGGAATGTCCGTATCATTTGCGGGGTTGTCATCAAACGCCGTGTCAATTTCCTGCGAAAGCGCATCGACCACACGCTGATGGCATTCAGCGCGCAGCAATTGCAGATCATGCAACAGTTCCTGCACGCTTTCATCAGAATCAAGCCGGTTGGGAACGGTGGTCAGAAACTCGCTCACATGGGCTGCTGTCTCACGGAAAGCAGGCTGATCTGTCTGCACATATTGCAGGCGCACAGCCATACCCAAACCGCGTGACAGCAGCACAGAAACGGCGGCCAGTGCAGCGCGCGCATGGTCACCTTCATGCCCGTGCGGGCCCATTTCCACTTCGGAGAATTCGATCTGGTCATTAATCGAAATCAACGGGCCAAACATGGCGCGCGAACGCACCAGTGCTTCCTCATCCCCCGCCAAGAGGCTAGAAACAGAGGTAGATACGTTGGAAAGTGCCGTACGCAGTTTATCACGCATATTGCGGCGGGCTGTTTCAGCCAGATTATGGGCAAACAGACCTGCCAGCGTGCCCTCGCACACAATGCCCAGCACAATATAAGATGCGCGGGACATGGCCGTCATAAACACGTTTTCTGGGTGCGGAATGGCGCCAATGGCAATAATGGCTGTGGTGTAACCGGCCAGCACCAGTGCGTAGGAACGGAAGTTACGCACCAATGTGGCCATGGTGCAGCATGTTCCCACCCAAATAGACAGAATGGGGAAGAACAGCCATGCATTCTGGTTAAAGGCCGAAATAAGGGTAATGGACATCACCACCCCTATGGCCGTGCCCACCAGACGCCATCTGGCTTTGGAAAGACTTTCCCCGCGAGAGCCCTGCGCCACAATCCATACGGTCATGGCCGCCCATTGCGGGTCATCCAGTTCCATCCACAGCGCAATCACCAACGCAAGCAGGGCTGCGGCAGTGGTGCGCACGGCAAAACCGATGGCGGCAGGTGTAGGAGAGATCAACCAGGCAAGAGGCAACTTCCCGCGTTCACCCGGCCGGTGCAGGGGGCGGAAATTGCGCAGGGGGCCGATCCGGTCAAGGATAAACATAGGGAGACTGGGCACGGCGACTATTTTATCCTGACAACGAAAAACAGGGAGGAACGCCGCACAGGGTAGCCTGATTCCCTGCTTTTTCCTTGTGGGTTCAGACGCATATCAGCTATCAGTCTTCCGGCGATGAACGCGCGTGGGATCAGAAATTATTTATAAATCTTGCGCATATAAGCTATCATGTTCCCAGATAGAAAAATACTGTGAATATTATGTTCGCAGTTGCGGTAAGATAAACGAAAGTAGGCGCGATGTCTGATTTCCTTCAAAACATTCTTGGTAAAGTAGAAAGCGCTTTGGGCGTGGATGTGCAGGGGGCATTGCAGCAGCAGTTGCAGTCTTTGCTACAGCCGCAGAATCTGGAGGCGCTGCTTACGCGGGCAGATCAGGCCGGGCTGGGTGATAAAGTGCGTTCATGGGTTAGCCAAGGTGGCAACGTGCCTGCTACTCCAGATGAAATTCAGACCATTCTGGGTAGCGATATAGTGCATAACCTGATCGCAAAAACAGGCTTGCCTGCAGATACGGTGCTGACGGCTTTGGCACATTTTCTGCCTGCCGCAGTGGATAAGCAAACCCCACAGGGCGTGCTGCCAGAAGCCGGAGCAGAAACCAAACAGGCGTAACATTTTCTGCACGCCTGAAATGCGCATGTGTTGAGGGCGTGCATCCTGCGTATGAATCCGGTAGAATTACGCCATGGATTTGGGCGAACGTATTAAACGCATGGATAGCTGGCTGCTGGATGAAGTCTGCCAGCCCTTGGCAGATAAATTGCCAGAACGTCTAACCGCTTTTGAAGTGGGGATGAGCTGCCAGCTCGGCTCTTTGTTGCTGTCTGCTGTTTCCATTATTGCCGTGTTTGTTGTAACCGGCATGAACGATTTTGGAAACATGATCTTTAACGTGCTGGTATGGGCATTGTGCGTTACATTTTTTATAGGGTTGAGCCGCCTGCGCGTATTGGTGCAGCCAGGCAAGGCCAATCCTTTGCGTTACATGCTGATTAGCGTGCGCATTATCTCTATTCCATTTACATTTTACGTGATTTATCAAGCCATTACATCGCCGGTAACGTTCAGTTCGGCCATGTGGTTTAATGCGTTTTCTAATATTGTTTTTGTAGTTGGGCTGTATTTTATTTCCTGCCAGCCCCGTCCGCCCCAGCGGCGGGCGAAGGAAGAAATCTGGGGCCGTGTTATAGCCCCAGAAGGTAGCGGCCTTTAACGCTTAAAATAATATGAGGAACGCCGATCAGGGATTATCCTGATCGTGCTCTCCTTGCGCAATGCGTGCCTGCACCGCACTGCGCCATGTGGCATCCTGTGGGGCCGCATCCAGCGCCTTGCGGAAAAGTGCGAGTGCTTGCGGTGTAACCTGATGGTTAGTGCGCGTGATGGCTTCTGCCGTGCGGGCGGCCAGTTCGGCATCAAAACCCATATCCAGAGCATGGTTCCACGCATCTGCGGCTTCTGCATAATGCTCGCGGGAGGCTTCAACCTGCCCAAGAAGCAGATAGCCTTGGCGTAGCGCAGGGTCACCCGGTGGTAGGGTAGCCAATGTCTGCTTCAGGCGGGCAACCAGCATATCATTTTTTGTGTCCTGCATATGCTCGGCCGCAAGGCGTGGGCCAAGTGGCTGGGCAGGCAGGGAAGGCACGCCATTTGTCAGATACAGGCCCACCGCCAGCACAGGTGCAAGGCCAAGGCCAATCCAACCTGCTGTGGCGGCACGAGAGTTATCGGCGGAGGATGGTGCTTTATCTGCCGCCAGAATGCGACGCTGAATTTCCAGCCGTGCAATTTCGTGCTCAGTTGGGGCAATCAGCCCGATTGTTAGGTCGCGATCCACTTCCGCCAATTGGGCTTCGTGTAGGGCAAGAGCGGCGCTGCGTTCATCCCGCACGGTGCGGGTGCGTTTCCATAATGTGGCGCAGGCGGGGGCCAGAGCCAGCAGGCTGAGCAGGGCAATGGAAAGCCAGATCATGGGGCGTTATCCTTATCCTTTGTCAGCTGGGCCAGCCGGGCTTTTTCTTCTTCTGTGAGTGGTGGTGGAGAGGGCGGAGCAGCCGCGCGGCGGCGATAAAAGATAAGGGCCGATACAAGCCCCAGCAGCAGCGCCAGAACTGGCATGCACCACAACAGCAAGGTGCTGAATGAAAACGCAGGTTTCAGGCGGATAAAGTTGCCATAGCGGTTTACCATCCAGTCCATAATCTGCTGGTTGTTTTCACCCTTGGCAACGTGTTCACGCACCACACGGCGCAGGTCTCGCGCCAAGCCAGCACTACTGTCCTCGATAGATTCGTTTTGGCAAACAAGGCAGCGCAGTTGGGAGCCAATGGCTTCAGCCCGCGCTTCATCCTGGGGGTTGGGCAGCATTTCCATGGGGTCATCCACCGCCAGCACCAGAGCAGGTGCCGCAATAAGGGAGAACCCAACGCAGGAGGCAGCCAGAAAACGGCGCATGTTCATGGCGCTTTCAACTTTTCAACCAAAGGCAGAAGTGTCTGACTCAGAATGTCATCCGTAAGGGGGGCTGCGGTGTGCCAGCGGATAACACCACCGGGGCCGATTAGGAATGTTTCTGGCACGCCAGAAATACCCCATTCGATACCCACCCGGCCTTCATGGTCACTCCCAAGGCGGGAGAACGGGTTGCCGGAATGCTTAAGAAAGTTTTCCGCATTTTCTGGCCTGTCCTTGTAGGCAATGCCCCACATGGTCAGCTTGTCTTTGAGTGTCATCAGGGTTGGCATTTCCGCAAGGCAGGGAATGCACCACGATGCAAAAAAGTTCACCAGCACAGGTTGTGTCAGGTTGCGTAAGTCCTGCGTGTTAAAGCCCTGCATAGGGGGCTGATCTGGTAGCGTGAAATCTGGCACGGGCCGGTTAAGCACTGGCGCGTTGATATCATGCGGGTTGAAGGAGCCATGCTCCATACCGGAAAGCATTTTCCAAAACGCAACGCCAACTACGCCAGCCCCTGCCAATGGCAAAGCCATAAGCAGCCGACGGCGGGAAGCATTGGGGGGTGTTTCTGAATTGCTCATGATGCTGCACTCATTTCGGCAGAAGATTTGGCACGCTGCGGCGCACCCACACGCACACGCCGGTCAGATAGGGAAAGCGCGCCACCAAAAGCCATAACCAGCGCACCCAGCCACATCCAAGGAGCTAACGGATTATAGTGTAAGCGCAGTACGTAGGTTGGGTTGCTATCCGGCCCATGTTTGTCACCCAGCACACCGTACAGATCTGCCAGCAGGTTGGTATGGATGGCAACATCGGTTGTGGTCTGGTTTTGCGTATTAAAGCTGCGTTTGGAAGGGTGCATAACGGTTATAAGGTGCCCGTTGCGCCGCACTTCTAACGTGCCCACCATGGCGGTGTAGTTTGGCCCAGGTTCCTGCTTTACGTTTGTAAGTGTCCAGTCATACCCAGCCAGACGTTCTGTAGTGCCAATGGGCACTTCCACAATTTTATGCTGGGCCTGAGACATGGCGGAAAGCCCAAGCACCGTAATGCACACGCCAATATGTGCAATGGCGGTGCCAATAATGGCGCGGGGCAACATACGTGCACGCTGAATGCTTGTGGCAAGCGGCGCACGGAACAAGCGCACGCGTTCTACTACATCCGTGATGGTGGATGTAATAATCCAGATAGAAGCTGCGGCGCACAGAATTGGCAGAACGCCAGAAAGGCGAAAGGCTGCAACGGCGCAAGCAATGGCGGTGATAACAGCAGCAATCCATAGCTTTTGCAAAATGGGCCAAAGCTGCGCACGCTTCCACGGCAGCATGGGGCCAAACCCCATGAAGATGAAAAGCGGCAGAGCCAGCGGAATGGTGGTGGCATCAAAAAACGGTTTGCCCACAGAAATGGTGCGGTCAAACAGCAGGGACATAAACGGCGGATACATTGTGCCCGTTAGCACCACGGCGCAGAGTGAACACAGCAAAATGTTGTTCAGCACCAATGCCCCTTCGCGTGAGACCGGGGCAAACAGCCCGCCGGAGGTAAGCGAAGGCGCGCGATAAGCAAATAGCGCCAGAGAGCCACCAATCACTACAGCCAGCAGGCCCAGAATAAACACCCCGCGTGCAGGGTCATTCGCAAAGGCATGCACAGAGTTCAGGATGCCCGAACGCACAAGGAATGTGCCGGAAAGCGAGAACGAGAACGTGCCAATAGCCAGCAGCACTGTCCAGATTTTAAGGGCTTCGCGCTTTTCCACCACAATGGCGGAATGAATAAGGGCGGTGCCTGTTAGCCACGGAATGAGCGAGGCATTTTCCACCGGATCCCAAAACCAGTAACCACCCCAACCCAGCACGTAATAAGACCACCAAGATCCCATTGCGATTCCGCAGGTTAGGAAGCACCATGCGGCCACGGCCCACGGGCGCACCCAACGGCCCCATGCGGCATCTACCCGGCCTTCCAGCAAAGCGGCAATGGCAAAAGCAAATGGCACGGCAAAGCCGACATAACCCGTGTAGAGAATAGGTGGGTGGAAAGCCAGACCGGGGTCTTGCAGCAGGGGGTTCATGCCCTGTCCATCCATAGGCGCAGGCCAGATACGGGCAAATGGATCAGACGTGGTAAGGCAGAACAGCTCAAACCCGGTGGCCACCAGCCCCAGCACGCCAATAACGCGGGCGCGCAGGGCAGAAGGCAGGTTGCGCCCAAAAGCAGCAACAGCCGCGCCGCATAAGCCCAGAATAAGCGCCCATAAAAGAATGGAGCCTTCGTGGTTCCCCCACACGCCGGTAATTTTATACAGCAGCGGTTTGGAAACCGCGCTGTTGGCCGCAATGTTCTGGACAGAAAAATCATCCGTAACAGCGGCGTAAACCAGGCAGAGAAAAGAGGTTAGCAGTGCAATAAGCTGGCCAATGGCAAGGCCGGGGGCCAATGCCATCAGCCGCACATCGCGGCGGCGTGCACCCATAAGGGGGAGAATACCTTGTATGGCAGCAAGCACGCAGGCCAGCGCAAGGGCGTAGTGTCCGAGTTCGGGGCTCAGCATGTCAGGGGGTAGGCTCCCGCTTTTTCAGGTCTGTATTTAGTTGGTGGCAGGCTGGGTGGCGGTGTTTTTGCGGGCATCCTGCACCGTCATTTTGTTCCAGCTATCCGCACTGGGGGGCGGGCCAAAACGTGGATCCCACTTCCCGGCCTTTTTCAGGGCCTCGGCCACTTCCTTGGGCATGTAGGTTTCATCATGCTTGGCGAGCACTTCGGTAGCGGTAAAATCGTGCGAAGGCTGCACGGTGCCAATGGCGACAACGCTCTGCCCTTCACGGAACAGGTCTGGCAAAATGCCCTCGTAATGCACGGTAACAGCGGCCTGACCATCTGTGACGTTAAACGTGGCCACAGGTGTTTCACCCTTGCGTTCACGGTGCACAGAGCCAGCAACCACCATACCGCCCAGCTTAACGGTTCTATCCGCAGGTGGGGGAGAAGCCATAACCTGTGAAGGTGTGACAAAAAACACGATATCGGAAGAAAAAGCCCGCAGGATCAAAGCTGCGGCGGTGCCAAGGCACGCCACGCAGGCAATGACAAGCCAAAGGCGACGGGTTTTGCGGGTCATGATTGTGGGGCGGCTCCTGCCTTGCGGGGGGCTTTTTGTTCAAGGGTGGCCAGCCGGATGCGGTCGCGCTTCAGGCGCAGGGCAGCACCAATAGAAAACACAAGCGCCATAATGGCAAACAGGCCGTAGCTGGCGGCAATATAAGGCAGATGGGTCATGCAGCGTTGCCTCTGCGGCGGGGGGAGGACAGCAGGGCGCGAATGCGGCTTTCCATTACGGCGGCGCGGGTGCGGGCCACAACAATGGCGGCAAACCCAAGCCCCATGCCCAAGGCAGACAAAGCCAAAGGCCACAGCATGGAGGAAGACATGGTGGGCGCACCCGTAAGGGTAATGCTGTCTGGCTGATGCAGGGTATTCCACCACTGCACACTAAACTTGATAATGGGCAAATCTACCGCACCAGCAAGGGCCAAAATAGCGGCAGCTTTGTACCCTCGCTGCGGATCATCAAACGCCCGAATAAGGGCAATATGGCCCAGATACAGGAAAAACAGCACTAAAACGGAGGTCAACCGTGCATCCCACACCCACCACGTCCCCCACATGGGTTTACCCCAAAGGGAACCCGTAGCAAGGCAAAGCGCGGTGATAGATGCCCCAACAGGCCCAATTTCCACCGCTGCCAAGTCAGCCAGGGGGTGCCGCCATACAAGTGAGAGCAGGCCGCATATGGCCAGCCCAGCATACCCGGCAGAAGCCAGCATGGCGGCAGGCACATGCACATACATAATGCGCACGGAATCGCCCTGCTGCCAGTCTGCGGGGGAGAAAAACAACCCCCAGCCCAACCCCGTAAGGGTAAGAATAATGGCAGGCCACGTTAGCCACGGCTGTAGGCGTGCCCCCAGCTTAAGAAACTGGCCGGGATTGGCATACCGATGGAAAAAATTGCCGGTACGCGCGACAAAGGTCGGAGAGGCGCTCAAAAGTCAGTCCGTTCCATCTGTATCTGGTTCAATCCTGTGGTCTTCCTCTTTCACCGCCATTGTGGAAGTGGGAAAAGGACTACCTGTGTCCCCTTTTACAACATTCCGTGCCTCTTGACACGATGCAGTTGTTCATGGGCGTCTTGCCCGCACAACACAACGGAGGAAATTATGCTGTTTGCCATTACCTGTACGGATCGTCCCGGCGCGCTGGAATTGCGCAAGGCCACACGTGCGCAGCATCTGGCATTTTTGGAAGCCCATAAAGACGGTATCCTTTTTGCAGGCCCGCAACTGGATGCCAATAGCG
Source organism: Acetobacter sp. JWB (assembly GCF_003323795.1). Lineage (NCBI taxonomy): Bacteria > Pseudomonadati > Pseudomonadota > Alphaproteobacteria > Acetobacterales > Acetobacteraceae > Acetobacter > Acetobacter sp. JWB. The sequence goes on from NZ_CP030871.1 coordinate 980,236, forward strand.
CCCCCTGTGGCAGCCTTGTTCTGCTGGAAGCCCCAGATCGCGCCACGGCAGAAGGTTTTGCTGCGGCAGACCCATACGCAAAGGTTAATCTGTTTGAAAGCGTGATTATTCGCCCGTTGCGGACCGTGTTCCGTGATGGCCAGATGGCAGAATAATCATGGCCTACTGGCTGGTGAAAAGTGAGCCGGATGCTTTTAGCTGGGATGAGCAGGTGGCTAATGGCGTAGAGCCATGGACAGGTGTGCGCAACCACCAGGCTAAAAAGAACCTTGCGGCCATGAAGGCGGGAGACCGCGCTTTTTTCTACCATTCCAACGTGCAGCGCGCCATTGTTGGCGTGGTGGAAGTGGTGCGTGAAGGTTATCCAGACCCAACGGCAGAAACAGATAAATGGGTATGTGTGGATGTGAAAGCCATAGCCCCCATGCCTAACCCTGTAACACTGGCGCAGATTAAGGCCGAACCTACGCTGGAAGATTTGGCTTTGGTGCGGCAGTCTCGCTTATCTGTCTGCCCTGTATCGGCAGCACACTGGCAGATTTTGTGTGAGATGGGTGGGTGGCAAGAACCTGCCTGAAACACAGCCCGTGTTCACGATATTTTGTAGTGCTGGGCAAATTACACACAAACAAAAAAGGCCGCTCCATAAAGGGCGGCCTTTTTTGCAAGCAATGCAGAGTAAAAATTAGCTCTGTGTTGCCAGTGTCCATGCCTGAGCGGAACGGTTGCCAGAACGGCAATAGGCAAAAATTGGGCCAGGCAGGGTGTTGATGGCTTCCTGCGTTTCAATCACGGCATCGGAAGAAGGTGTGAGCGGTGCAGAAACGGGAATGGCAATAAAGGAAAGGCCCGCTTTGCGTGCAGCTTCACCAATGGTTTCAGCAGATGGCTGGCCAGCTTCTTCACCGTCTGGGCGGTTACAAATAATGGTTTTGAACCCTGCACCATGAATAAGCGGAATATCATCCACTGTAATCTGGGGGGAAACGGCAAAATCGGGGGAAACAGAATGATACTGCATGGGAATAGGTATCCTGAAAGCTAAAAAGAACTGCCGTACAATGCGGCTTTTGGGGCTGAATGCAAGATCAAAGCAGCCAGACCCAAAAGCGGGTATGCCCGGATATTTGTTTAGCGGTGAATGAAGTACATGTCTGAGTACAGGTTTTTTAATGCAGCATGGTCTGCCAGGCAGTGGCGCACCAACACAGCACGCAGGCTGATAGCAGCCTGCTGTACGGCTGGATCTGTGCTGTTTGGGTGCAGGTCTGGGTAATGCCGCATGCAGGATTTTAGGGTTGGATTGTTCATATCCACGCCAGAGCGGATCTTTTCTTTCAGCTCATTATAGTAGTCGGAAACCTCTTTATCAGAATCCCACAATGGCACGGAGGTATCCACCTTGCCGTTGTGCATAAAGTAAGCCACCGTAAAAAAGCCTGTTTCAGGCGCAGCCGTGCCAGATTGAACTGTCATGCGGCAAGAGCGTTGTGAATAAGGCGGAAAGCTTACATCCGGCATGGCGGAAGAAGCCTGTACCTGTATGGCGGGTGCAGGCGTATTGGGGTTGGGAGAGGCATCTTCTACATCTGCACCACCGGCTTCATGTGCCTTTTCCCATGCTTTCGCCACCAGAATGTGGAAACGGTCAGACTGGCACAGATCTGGTGCAGTGCGCGCTTCAGCCAGCCGGGTTTCATATGTCTGCTGCTGCTGGGTGGCGCAGGCAGCGGTTGCAACAAGGGCAGCCAGCGGCGCCAGCCGCAGAAAGCGTCGCACGGAACGCTGGGTGGGTGAAGGATCGGTCATGTCAGGATACTCCGCAATAAGGTGTGCGCCTGGGTGGAGAACGGTATTTCTGCTTTGGAGTGTGTAAGGGCTTTATGCAAGCCTTACAACGGCGCGGGCCGCGTATGCAGGGTGGATAAGGTGCTGGGTGCTGTTTTTCGTGCTCTGTGCCTGTTATGATTACAACGGAATAGAGAAAAATAAGGCGCCAGAGTGCGTCGCTGCTTCGTTCGCAAACGGGCGTGGCATGCAGCAGGCAGGAGAGGCACGGATGAGCACACAAAAAACAGCAGGGAATGCCCTGGCCCCCATGCTTTTGGATGGGCACGAACTGGCAGAACTGGAACAGGCTCTGGCTGATGTGGAATCTGGCCGGGGCGTTCTGGTGCGTTTGGCAGACCTTATGGGCGGCGCCGTGGGGCATGCTGCACGTTTGGGGCTGCGTGGTTTGGGCATGGCCCCCAATATGGAAGAAAAAATGCGCGGGCTGGCAGAAACTGCCATTGCACGTGCGTTTGATGTTGCCATTGTGGGCATGAAAGGCCGCGCAGATAGCCAGATGGCAGAAGCCCGTTGGCGTGGCCCGGCACTGCAAGCCGCTGTAGCTGTTTCTGGTGCAGTTGGTGGGTTTAGCGGCTTGGCCGGTTTGGGCCCGGATATTGGTTTTACAACGCTTACAATCATGCGCGAAATTGCACGCGTTGCGCGGGAAGAAGGGGAAGACCTGTCTGACCCCGATGCCCGCCGTGCATGTTTGGAAGTGTTTGCCCTTAAAGCCTTCCCGAACAGCAGAGCGGGCGAAGAAAGCGAACTGGGCTATTTTTCGGCCCGTGCCGTGTTGCGTGGCCGCCCGGTTGTGATGTTGATTGCTGAAGTGGCCTCGCATTACGGCTTGGCGCTGGGGCAGAAAATTTCTCTCCAGCTTATGCCTGTGGCAGGTGCGCTGTGTGGGGCTTCTTTGAATACGGCGTTCTTCAACCATTACCGTGCGCTTGCCCGTGCACATTTCACCATTCGGCGCTTGGAGCGTGAACACGGGCCGGTTGTGCGTGATACCGCTATGTCTATGCGTGAAGATCTGGCCGAACGTGGGGCGGAAGCCTAAACCGCTTTTTGTCAAAGTAAGAGAGATGCAAAAAAGGCCAGCACCTTTATGGGCTGGCCTTTTTGCTGCTTAGGCGGTTTTTTTCGTGATCTTGCGGGGAGGTTCACCCTCCAGAAACGTAGTGAGAATGGCAAATCCAAGCAGCGTGATGCCAATAACCTTGGCCGCCAAATGGTAATGCGGCGCCCACATACTCACGGCAAAGCACACTACAATACCAATCAGGCAAGACAGGCGCATGTTCATGGCAAAGGTTGCTCCTTACACCGTAACGGGAGAGGGCATGGGCAAGCCTTTTGCCAAAGCCTCAACATTATCTAGCGCCAACATGCACATGGCGGTGCGCGTTTCTATGGTGGCGCTGCCTGCGTGTGGTGTCATGAAGATATTGGGCAAGGCTGTCAGCCTTGGGTTGGGGTTGGGTTCCTGCCGGTAAACGTCCAGCCCAGCTCCAAACAGATGGCCAGATTCCAGAGCCTCTATCAGCGCATCTTCATCCACCAAAGACCCGCGCGCCGCATTTACAAACACGCTCCCTTTGGGCAGCAGAGAAAATGTCTGACTGTTCATGAGGGGGGGCGCAGAAGGTGAACCCGGCATGTGCAATGTTAGCACATCGCAATGGGGCAACATGTCTTCCAGCTTTTCAAAATAGGTGGCACCGGCTTCTTCCGCGGCGGAAAGGCGGCTGCGGTTGTGGTACAGAATGGTCATGTCAAAGCCACGCGCGCGCTTTGCCACAGCCTGCCCAATACGGCCCATACCCACAATGCCCAGCCGTTTGCCGGTAACACGGTGGCCCAACATGCCGCCCATACCCATGCCGTGGTGCCAGCCTTTTTTCATGAGCGTATAATATTCGGCAGCGCGGCGGCAGGCGGCCAGAATCAGCATCATGCTTAAATCAGCATTACAATCTGTCAGCACATTTGGGGTGTTGGAAACCGCAATACCACGCGCATGTAGGGCGGGAAGATCCAGATGGTCTAGCCCAACGCTTACAGTAGAAACCAGTTTTACGCATTCTGGCAGAGCTTCTACATCCTTGCCTTTAAGAGGTGCGTTATTGGTAACCACAACAGCAAAAGGCTGAAATGCCTTAGCTAATTCCAGAAGGGCCTGTGTGTTCAGGCTTTTTTCTGGCGGAGGCGGGGCTGTAAATTGTGTTTTAATACGATCTTCCGCAGCATCTAACAGGCGGATGGAGCGGATAAGGCGAGGTGCTTCTGTGCTCACAGGCAACTCCGTAGGCTGGTGAGTCGGTGGCTGTCTGGCACAAGTTTGTGCCCAATGCGGGCTGGCATCAAGCAGGGTCAGACAACATATGGGCTATGACACTCCATAACGGAATGCAAAGCCAGAGGTTGCCTTGGCTTGCGGGATGATGGGTTGCAGGAAAGGAACATGCAGCAGATGGTACAGGAACTTACCCCACAGATCATGCTGGGTGCATATGCGGCGGGGCTGTTTCCTATGGCGTCCGATGCAACGGATACGACCCTGCGGTGGTATGACCCCGACCCCCGCGGTATTTTGCCGCTTGATGGTTTTCATCTTCCGCGCCGCTTGCGCCGTACTGTGTTGTCTGGCCAGTTTGATGTGTGTGTGGACAGGGATTTTCCCGCTATTATGCGCGCATGTGCCGCCCCCGCGCCGGGGCGCGAAACCACATGGATAAATAGCGAGATCTACCGCTTGTTCTGTGCTCTGCATAACATGGGCTTCAGCCACAGTGTGGAGTGTTGGCAAAATGGTAATCTGGTTGGCGGGCTGTACGGCGTAGCCCTTGGCGGTGCTTTTTTTGGAGAAAGCATGTTCAGCCGCACAACAGATGCCTCCAAGGTGGCTTTGGTGCATTTGGTGGCACGGTTGCGCGTGTGTGGATTTGTTGTGCTGGACACACAATTTGGTACCGAACACCTGGCCCGCTTTGGGGGGAGGAAATACCAGCAGCCGAATATAAAGCCATGTTGGAAAAGGCCGTAAGCATGCAGCCGCGCTGGCAGCAGAATATTCCGGCTGATGTGCTGGAAGCAGAAATCCGAAACATGTAAGTAACTGCCATATTCCGGCCCGTGGCATGCCTTAGGCTTGCAGCATGTTGCTTGCGCCCAAGGTGGTAACCAAGTGCGGGCCTGTAATTTGAATGACTGGAATGGATGATATCATGAGCACACGCCTGTATGGTCGTATGCGTTTTTTTTGCCTGATGGGTGTTCTGGGGGCGGCTGTGCCTGTGCTGGGCACGGTGTTTTCTGGGCAGGCACAGGCACAGGTTGCGCTGGATCATCCACGCCTAACGCCCGCGCGTGATGCTATTATTGATTACAGCTTTCAGCCCCAGCCCACAGCGCAGGATTTGGAAAATGGTGTTAAGCCAGACACCCCCATAGCAACGCGCCATGTGCAGGTAATGTTCTCTGGCGATGGCGGGTTGATGCGCATTAATTACATGACCAGCATGGAAGGGGATGATAGCCGCGGGGCTGTAATTATCAACCGCGCTTCACAGGAAGTGTTGGTGCTTTTGAATGATCGGCATATCTACACCCGCCTTGTACAGCAGGAAGGCATCCGCAACCCGTTTCTGCTTGATCTGTCCATGCAGTTTACGCGCAAGGGCAGTGATGTTGTGGCCGGGCAACCCTGCACCGTCTGGGCCGCACAATCTGCCCAAGGGCAGGCTACGGCTTGCGTCACGGATGATGGCTTTATTCTTTCCCAAACCGGTATTGATGTGGATGGGCTAAATGGCCGTATCCGCGCCATGAAAGTGTCTTACGAGCCCGTGCCCGATAGCGTCTTTCAGCCGCCTGCAGGCTTTCAGGAAGTTAACCCGCATAGTGGCAATAAAAACGGCGGAGGTTCAGCGGGTGGCGCTTCGGCACAACCTGCTGCGCCTTCTGGCGTAGGGCCAATGATATCTACCCCAGCTCCAAATAGCGCGGAAGGAACACCGTAAGATGGTTGCAAAACGCTTTCTTGCCGGTGTGGGGTTTGTGTTGTTGGGGGCTGTAGCTTCTGGTGGTGTCGCCCATGCCCAGATACAGCCGCAAACGCCAGAGCCAACACAAATAAGCCCCACAGATGCGCCGGTGGTAACGCCATCTGTTGATGCGGATGTGTTGTATGAGCTGAACTCCGCCCAAGGGGATGCCCCCACCCAGCAACGTATGCGCTGGCAGGTTAGCTCCTTGCGCCAGCGGCTGGACCCGCAGAATTCTGATGTGTTCATGATTACATCATGGACAGATCACACCCTTACAGTGGTGGATACCGCACGCAAGCGGGCCAGCGTGATGCCTGTGCCGGGCCCACAGCAGATTACCCCCCCAGGGCAGCCCGCAGCGGCTGGCACCTATGCACGATTGGGGAATTCCGTTGTGGCGGGTGAACAGTGCACATTGTGGCGCACAACGGATGCCGAGGGGCATCCAACAGATGCATGCTATACGCCAGACGGCCTGCTTTTGCAGGTTGCACAGAAAGGGCAGGTTACGGTGCGCGCAGTAAGTGTAAGCCGCGCCACCCAGCCAGATAGTGTGTTTGCCATTCCGTCCGGGCTGAAGCGGGAAGCCCCTGCACACCCATAAGGTTTGATGTTTCGGGCGGCAGAAAACGGAAAAAGAGAACGTCGCCATGAAAATTCGCCCCAGCTTTGTAATTTTCTATCTGTTTCTTGCTGGGGTAAGCCTGCCAGCTCTTGCGCAGGCGGATGATGGAAGTTCCGGCACGGTTTCCGTATGTTTGCGTGCGGATATTGCACAACCGCCCCAAGCCATGCAGGTGGTGGCATCTGGCACCGTGTTTGCTGCGCAAGCCAAAGCCGGTGGCCCTAAGGCTGGGGAAGAAAACGAAGCCTTGGTTACCACAGAAACTGTTACCCTTACCCATATGCAACCGTGTATGGATGCAGATGCATCCTCCGTTATCTCGCACACACGGCATTGGCTGGTTTCCCCCGTAACCGTGCAATCTGGCGTGGTGTTTCATGCCATAGGGGAAGTCAGCGGCAACGGTCTGGATACTGCTTTTGATGATGAGGGCGCATCTTTTCGGGATATCGTGCGGGCAGGGGGCATTACAGCCACTGTGCGCAGCCCGCTAACAGATGCTGTATCTCTGATGGAAGGGGCGGCTGATCTTCCCCCTAATGCGGATGGAGAAGATCCAGCTATTGATGATAAATAATATGGCCCCTGCAAAGGGGCCGCAACCGGGTTAAAAAATCCGGCGCAAGGCCCCTGGCAGAAAGATGGAATAGGGGTTTACGTGCAGGGAAGGGTTGCTCATCTGCCCGGCCACACCAAAGGTTATGGCCACAAGCCCCCCGTCTTTTTCCGGGCTAAATACCCAGCCAATGCCCGGCAGCTTTCCGGGCAGTTTGTTGATAGCAAAAATAGGCACCACGGTGCCGTGTAAATCTATGCTGTTCTTATCCAGATTAACGTCGCCTTCAAGTGTTGCGCCCAGTGCATTGTTGCCTGTTCTGCCATCACGAATATTCAGCACGCCATCTTTGAAGGTCACGGGTAGCACAAGATGTGTAACAGTAAATTCCGATGTATTATGTGCGGCCAACCAGCCGTAAAATGAGATATTCCGTGCCATACGCAGGGCTGTTGGGGCTTTTTTGAGCACAAAGGGCGTTACGGTTATGCGGCCGTTAAACGGGGCGGAAGCCTCCGTATCATCAAAAGATCCACTTAAAACGGCATGGCCACCTTCTACATCTGGCACAATTTTAAAGTCAGACAGAAACGCGCCCATGTTTGGGATAGAAACGCGCAGGTCTCGCCCCGCACCTTTGGGGGTAAGTGTCATGCTTACGGGGGTTGGCCCGTGCATGGCAAAATACATTTTTTCCAGACGTTGGCCGTTATCCTCAAAATAGGCTTTTACAGCTTTCAAAGATGGTTTGTCGGGATTGTAGCGCAATGTGTTGGCTGTCAGATCAATAGCCCATGCTGTACCCGGAGGGCCGTGTAGCTTGCCTGTTGCTGCCTCTGGCACGTGGTAGCCAGTGCTGGCGGGCTGTGCGGGTTTGGGGTCTGATGGATCACCCGTTACCAAAGGGGAAAGATCCAGCATGTCTGCATAGACGCCAACATGAATAACCGAGCCTGCCACGCCTTTTTGTGGCAGTTCCAGCATGGCATGGCCGGTGGAATGAGCAACCCGGAAGGAAGAGATAATCAGTTGTGGCGCATGATTGGGGCGTAGGCGGGCCTTGCCACGTACATCCAAATCCGGCCCTGTAGCCAAAATACGATCTACCGCAACAATCTGGCCGTTTTTTAGCCCCAGCGTAGCGGTGGCCTGTGCAGCCCGCCCCGGTGCCTTATGCCAGAGCGGAATGCGGATTTGGGAGTTTTTGAGGTTGAGGTTGATATCCACCAACCCGTGGTGATCTCCATATTGGCGGTAATCCACCACGGCATCAGCAGAGCCACCAAAATGGTCTCCCGTTGCAAAACCGGCGGCTGTTGCGGTTTGTGGGGTAATGCGGGATGTCAGATGTGCCTGTTCCAAAAGCCCGGTCGGCGGTACATGCCGGAAATCTGTTGAATAGGAGATGTTGGAGGGCAGTCCACCCAACACGCCATGCCCGGCAAGAGAAAGGCCGTCTGCCGTGGCATCCAGCTTGATATCAGCGCGCCTTACACCGCGCCCGGCGACCACATTATCAAGTGATGCCTGCGTGATATCGGCATGGCCCTTAATGTCCATGTCATCAATGCTGACATCGTCTTTCAAAGGGAGGCTGAGCATAAGCTGAAGTTTGGCGCGCCCACGTGGGTTGCGAAGATCCAGCGGGTGGCGAGAAAGCAGGTGCAGGCGTGGTTCGGCCAAAAGAGCCATCACATCCTGTAATTTGCCATCCAGTTGCGTGTTGATAATACCGGTCTGGTCTTTTTTGGTCAGGCCCACAATATCCATGCTGCCGGGGCCAGCAGCAATGCGGCCAATACCACTTTGACCTACGTTTTTTCCGGCACGGTCAACAAGCTGGTAGCCGTGGTCAAACTTGATGCTTAGCTTGTCCAGTCCGTCCACATCCATATGGGCATCCATGCCCCTTAGTGGGGAAATAGGCCGCAGCCAGTAGATGGTCAGCCCTTTGGCATCCAGCCCGCCAGCAATGTTGCTAACATCCACACCATTCCAGCCTGTTTTGCTGGATAAAGAAACAGTGGTGTGCAGGTTGTAGGCCACGCCATCTGTAATATTCTTGGTTACCCATTTTTTGCCGCCTTTGGCGGCCTTGTCTGGCCAATAATAAACCAGATCGGGAAAGTACACCTGCGGAATATCGGCTGTAACCTGCCCGGAAACCGTGGTGGGGTTTATCAGATCTGTGGCATCTACTTGCCCGGATACAGCCAGATGAAGCCCTCTGGCCTCATCTTCCGGGTGGTCTGGATTGCGCAGGTTGGCAGTGATGTTGTGCACAATAATATGTGCAGGCGTGTTGCCATCCTTAAGATGGTCAAGCCGCAGGGTAATATTGGCAGAGCCGCCATTTAAAAAATAGCGTGCTCCAGCGGCAGTAACCTTGCCGCTTTGTGCATCTGCATGCAGTTCCATCGCGCCAGGCATCAGCCATTCCGAACCCGGTGCGGGCAGAAAGCTGACATCGGATGTCACCGTAATGGGTGTTCTGATATGTTGCAGATCATGCGAGATATGGGAAAAGCTGGCTGGCTTAACGGCATTGGTTGCCAGATGCCATACAATACCTTTGCCATCTGTATCTGGCAGACTGTTGGCTTTTACCTCTATGTGGCAATCAGGGTTTTCTTCCCCCGTTACGGCAAATTGCACGGCACCCGTTATGCCCTTTTTGCCTTGGGCTGATGCCATATGCAGTGTGGCATCTAGCGGAGAAGCCACCCAATGTGTGCCGGTGAGTTGGTCATTCATACGCACAACAGCGTGGGAGATTACGGCACGATCCAGTCCGGCGGTATCTACACTTCCGCTATCACTTGCGCCAACGGTCGGAGGGGTATCAAAATCAAACCCCACAGCACCGTTTTTACCGCGCCGGAGGGCAAGGTTTACGCCTTCTAACTCTACAGCGCGCAGGGCAATGCCACCATGTAGCAGGGCCAGTGTATCCAGCGTAACATGGGCTTCGTGCACGGTATCAACTACTGTGCGATCCGGCCCTTTAACGGCAATGTCATGCAGCGCAAGCATGAGCGGAGATGTGAACCCATCGCGCAGGCCGTTCCATTCCAGATAGGCGCGCCTTAACCCCAGCGTAGCGACCGGAGGCTGTTTTTTGCCGCCGGAAATAACGGTAACAGGCAAAAAAGGACGCACCAACGGCGTAACATTTATTGGCCCAAGCGCCATGCGCGCAAACAGCAAAACTGTGCCCACAACAGGCAGCCCCACCATGCCATAGGCACCATAGACCAGAAATTGCCGGGTTTTTGTGCGCCGTGGGCGCGTGGTGTCTTGACCGTTGGAAGTCAACGCAGCAAGCCTTTATTGTTCACAGCACGGGCCAGATCATGACGCAGGCAGACCATTCCCTTTTTCGAGACGTAAGGCAACCTAGAGGGCACGGTTCTCGCATGTGGCCAGATGCAGACTGGCCCGCCCCAGCAGATACACGTGCGGCTGATCTGTTTACGCAGGACATGCTGGTTCTGGCGCAGGAAGCAGGTGTTGCGCAATCTGTCATGATACAGCCGGGCGCGCGGGAACTGCTGGCGTGTCTTGGGGGCAACAGTCCGTATCTGGCAGATCTGGCGCGAGAAGACGTTCTGGCCTTTGCGGCCCTGCTGGAGCAGGGGCCGGATATGTGTGTGCAGGATGCGTTTGCAACATGCGCAAAATTTGACACAACATCGGGGCGAGAGTGTGTCGCGGCTTTTTTGCGGCATACAAAAAAACGCATAGCTTTTATTTGTGCTGTGGCGGATCTGGGTGGCTTCTGGTCTTTGGAGGAAGTAACACATGCCCTGAGCCGCTTGGCTGATACCGCGCTGGATCTGGCTGTCAGGCATTTATTGTGGTGTGCCTTTCAGGCGGGGCAACTGGCTTTACCCAACCCGGAACACCCCGCACAGGGCTGCGGCTTTGTAATTCTGGCCATGGGCAAGTTAGGCGCGCGGGAGCTGAATTTTTCATCCGATATAGACCTGATGGTGCTGTATGATCCCACAGCGTACCCTCAGTCGGACACAGTGCGGCGTGTGTTCGTGCGTATGACTAGCGATCTTGTCAGCCTGATGGAAGCACGAGATGCCAACGGATACGTTTTTCGCACAGATTTAAGGCTGCGGCCCGATCCATCTTCCACCCCTCCGGCGGTAACGGTGCAGGCCGCCATCCTGTATTATGAAAGCCTCGGCCAAACGTGGGAACGTGCGGCCATGACAAAAGCGCGTCCTGTGGCGGGAGATCTCACACTGGGGCGGCGTTTTCTGGTGGCTATTCGCCCGTTTATCTGGCGCAGGCATCTGGATTTTGCACTGATTGATGATCTGCATGACATGAAGGCCCGGATAGATCGTTACCGTAAGGCGGGCCGGACAGATTTAAGTAACCTACCAGATGCCGTGCTGGCAGATCCTTCCGCCAGCATAGAGTGGTTGTTGGGGCATAACCTCAAGCTGGGGCAAGGTGGGATTCGTGAAATTGAATTTATCGCGCAGGCCATGCAGCTTGTCTGGGGTGGGCGTGAGCCTACCTTGCGAGATAAAACCACCTTTGGTGCGCTTAAAAAGCTTGTAGGCTCAGGCCGCCTGCCGCGAGAGGAAGCCGAGGTTCTGGCCCGCACCTATCGTTTTTTGCGTGATGCCGAACACCGTTTGCAAATGCGTGCAGACCACCAAACCCACAGCCTGCCAGACACGCGGGAAGGGTTCGAGGCCTTTGCCATTTTCATGAACTATCCGGATGCCGAGGTTCTGGCGCTGGATATGTTGCCCCGTATGCGTGAGGCACGGCGCATTTTCGAGCGACATTTTGTGCTGCATTCCGCTCAGCCCGAAGAAGTGGAAGGCAGTGTGCTGGTGCCGGGGCCGGAAGATGGGCAAACGGCGGAACTCTTGCAAAAGCACGGTTTTCCGCCCGAACAGGTACAGGAAGCCACACAGGTTCTTACCCGTTGGCGCGGCAACAGCTTGCGGGCGCTGCGGTCTGAGCGCGCGCATGCGTTGTTGCGTGTGCTGTTGCCCACATTGCTGGCCAGCTTTGGTGTGCGCAGCAATCCGCTGGCCTGTTTACGTCGGTTTGATGCGTTGCTGGCGCGGCAACATGCTGGGGTGCAGCTTCTTTCCCTGTTTGAACGCAATCCGGCATTAGTAGACCGCATTGCCAATATTTTTGATGCCTCCGTTTTTCTGGCAGATTATCTGGCAGACAAACCTTCTGCGCTGGAAGGGCTTTTGGAATCCGCGCCAGAAGAAGGGCGTACGGTTGTCGCCCGCCTTCAACATCTAGCGGAAGAAATGGCAGATGTTGAAGAGCTGGTAACGGCTTTGCGCCCACTTTTGCGTGGGGAGGAGTTCCGTCTATCTGTTGCCCTGCTGGAAAGCCGCATAACGGAAAACGAGGCCGAAAAGCAGCGCACGGTGCTGGCGGATACCATTATCACCATTGTAAAACAGGCGGTGGAAATAGAACACACACGCCGGTACGGGCATGTTCCGGGTGGTGGCATGGCCATTGTAGCACTTGGCAAAGCCGGTTCGCGCGAGATGATGCCGCGGTCTGATCTTGATTTGCTGATGGTGTTTGATCACCCCGAAGATGTGCAGGCCAGCGAGGTACCGCAGGCGGATACAAAAGCAGAGCGTCCGCTGTTTTCTGCCCCGCGTTCTGTGGGGGTCGCACAATATTACACACGGCTGGCCCACGCCTTTATTGCGGCGCTGACAGCACCAGGCCCAGAAGGGCCCTTATATGCGGTAGATATGCGGTTGCGTCCTTCTGGTGCGGCGGGGCCGGTTGCTGTCTCGCGCCCTGCTTTTTTGCGTTACCACACGGAATCCGCATGGACATGGGAGTGTATGGCCCTGACCCGTGCCCGTATTGTGGCCGCTCCAGCAGAATTAAAGCATGCTTTAAGGCAGGATCTGGATACCATTCTGGATGGGCGTTTACGGGCCGAGCCAGCATCTCGCGCAACGCTGCTCAAAGATGCCAGCGCCATGCGCGCACGCTTGGCGCGCGATCTGCCTGCATCTTCTGTGTGGGATGTGAAGCGGCGGCTGGGTGGGTTGATAGATGTAGAATTTATTGCCCAGATTTATCAGTTGATTGGCGCAAATAGTACCGTGCGGGATGTGAGCACGCGTTTGGCGCTGGGGCGGCTGGAAAAGGCAGGGCTGCTAAGTGCCGAGGATACTCAGTTTTTAAAGCAGGCTGAACTGTTCTGGCGCCAGCTTCAGGCTGTGTTGCGGCTGCTGTGTGGGGCCACGCCGCCTGTTGATCTGGAGCGTGATCTGGCTCCGGCATCGTTAAACGTGCTGCTGAAAGCCATGAAGTTGGAAACGCTGCCAGATCTGATTGAAAAGGCGAATATTCTGGCGCGTGATGTGCATGCAGTTTTTGCCCGGCTGGTTGGCCCGGTGGAATAAGGTAGGTTTGGCGCCGGAACAGCTTGCAGATCCTGCACGTTCACTTTGGCGTAAGAGATTTTAAAAGAAGGAAAACAAGCATGACGGAAAAACACACGCTTCAGGTAGGTGATGCTGCGCCTGCGTTTGATATGGAAGCAAGCGGTGGCCGTAAGGTGACGTTGGCAGATTTTAAGGGCAAGCCGTTTGTTCTGTATTTCTACCCCAAGGCAGATACACCCGGATGCACAAAAGAAGCCTGCGGATTTAACGAGGCCCTAAAGGATTTTGATAAAGCCGGACTAACCGTTCTTGGCGTTTCGCGCGATCCGGTTAAAAAGCTGGATGCCTTTGCCGCCAAATATGATCTGACATTTCCCTTGGCATCAGATGAATCTGGCAGCGTGACAGAGGCCTATGGCGTGTGGGTGGAAAAAACCAATTATGGCCGCCAGTATATGGGTATTGAGCGCACAACCTTCCTGATTGGGGCGGATGGCAAAATTGCGCATATCTGGCCCAAGGTTAAGGTGCCGGGCCATGTTGAAGCTGTGCTGGAAGCTGCCCGCACATTGGCGGGCAGTGCCTGATTTTTTACTTTCAGGCTGTAGCTTCTTTTACCATGCTTGGTAATACCCGCGCGGGCCGTAATAGCCGTAACCGGGGCCGGGCATAACTGGCACAGCGGGCACCACGTAAGCTGTTGGCGGCGGCGGAGGGGGCGGCGGTGGTGCGTAAACTACAGGTGGGCCACCAGCTATTGTGGCGCCAGCCAACGCCCCTACGGCCAAGCCACCAATAAGGGCACCTGCAATGGCACCGCCACCGCCACCGGGGCCACGATGATGGTAATAACCACCTCTGGGGCCACCCCAACCTGGGCCGCCCATCATATGTGGGCCGGGTTGTGCCTGCGCCATCGGCACGCTTGCCAAGCCAAGGCCCGTAATAACGGGCAGGGCCATAAGAAGTTTGGTAATCTGGCGCATGAAATGAGCCTCCTTGAAACAGGATTACACCTGCGTTCTTTGTCTCATCTCAAATAATGGCGCGTCTTATGGCAAATTAAAGGCGTATCCGCGGCGTTATTTTGCAATCTGATTTTATGAAACAACAAGGCCCGTACTTGATTACCCGAAATGGGCATGCTGCTTTTTTAACAAAGAGCAACATGCCGTGCACCGAATATCAGGAGCGTGCAGACGCATCGGTTGGCGCGGTAATGCGGTCTGTTTGTTTTAAACGCAAAACCGTAAACAGGGTTACGGCCGCACAGATGGAAACATATCCGGCAAACCAGTTTTCGTGCCCGATCTGTTTACACCACAGGGCAATATATTCCGTGGTGCCACCAAAAATGGAAACCGTAAGCGCATAAGGCAGGGCCACACCCAAAGCGCGAATACGGGTGGGAAAGAGCTCTGCTTTTACAATGGCGTTAATGGATGTGTAGCCAGAGGCAATAAACAGCGCCGTAACAATCAGGGCAAAAGCCGTCCAAGGGGATGAGGCCCCCGCAAGCACATGCAGCAGCGGAATGGTGCCAAATGTTGCGCCAAAGCCAAAAAACAGCAGCAATGGCTTGCGGCCAATTTTATCTGAAAGAGCCCCAAAAACAGGCTGCATGGCGGCAAACACCACAAGACTGGCAGTAGAAATAAGGGTTGCTGTTTCCTTAGGAAAACCCAGCGTGTTGGCCAGATATTTCTGCATGTAAATGGTGTAGGTATAAAAGGCTACGGTGCCACCAAGGGTAAGGCCACATACCGTTAATACAGCCCGCCA
Source organism: Acetobacter sp. JWB (assembly GCF_003323795.1). Classification (NCBI taxonomy): domain Bacteria; kingdom Pseudomonadati; phylum Pseudomonadota; class Alphaproteobacteria; order Acetobacterales; family Acetobacteraceae; genus Acetobacter; species Acetobacter sp. JWB. Next base: position 995,494 of record NZ_CP030871.1, read on the forward strand.
ATGGTGCAGAAGAACGTGAATGCCGCCTTTTTCTTTTTCTGTATGCGCGTTTTTAAAGCTGTCACTTTCTGTCATCTGGCGGCGTAGCCAGAACACAAGTACAGCCCCCAAAGCACCTATCAGAAACGGCACACGCCAGCCCCAGCTTGCAATCTGCTGGGGTGTAAGCAGCACGTATTGCATGAGCAGGAGCAAAACAAGGGCGAGCAGTTGGCCCATAACCAGCGTAACATACAAAAAACCAGACCAGAATCCGCGGTGATCGGGTGTGGCTACTTCTGCCAGATAGGTGGCGGATGCTCCGTATTCTCCCCCAAGGCTTAGGCCTTGCAACAGGCGGGCAATTAACAGGAGCAGCGGAGCGGCAAGGCCGATCTGGTCATATGTTGGGCATACGGCAATGGCCAAAGACCCTAAACACATTGTGAGCACCGAAATGGTGAGTGCGCTGCGTCGGCCATACCGATCTGCCGCCATACCCAACAGCCACCCACCCACAGGGCGCATAAAAAAGCCCACAGCAAATACCGCAGCCGCATTTAGCAGCTCGACCGTGGGGTTGCCGTGCGGGAAAAAGGCATGCGCAAAGTAAATGGTGAAAGAGGAATAAACATACCAATCAAAATATTCCAGCAGGTTGCCTGCGGAACCTGCCACAATGCCGCGGATGCGTTGTGCCGTGTTCACTCTATTGTTCTCCTGTCCGGAAAGGGCACGGTGTTATTTAAATCCGCGGCCTGAATGACGTGTTTTTATTGGCCTGCCATACAGCGCATGTTCTACGCGCAGGGCAGGCTAAGGGGTAGGTCATACCATTGCCGGTGGTCGATTGTCATTACGGTGCCGCGATAAAGCTGTTCTGGTGGGCATTCTATGCGTTTCTGGTGCTTGCTCTTGTTGCTGACATAAGACAAAACGGGGCATGAGTTCTGTAATTGTTCTTTTAAGTGTTGCTGTGTGCGCCTTGTTGTTGGGGGCGGGTCTTGTTGTGGTGCTGCGCCCTAAAGCAGGAGGTGGCACGGATGCAGATTTGCTGGCCCGGCTGTATGTTCTGGTAGAGCATGAGAGCGCGACGGCACGTTCCGAGAGTGCCGCGCAACGCAATGGCATGATGGAAATGGAACGCGCCATGGGTGGGCGTATTGAGCGCATGCGCACGGAGCTGGCGGAACAGCTTGGTGCATTGGCCGGAGGTCTGGGGCGAGAACAGGCGGAGGCCCGTGCTGCTCAGGCCGAAGCCCTGCGCAATCTGGCGGATACATCTGCCCAGCAGTTGGCCTCTATCCGCCACGCGGTTACGGAGCAACTGCACGAAGCTGTAGAGCAGCAGATGCAAACTTCGTTCCAGCGTGTGCTGGAGCAATTTTCCGCCATGCAAAAAGCCATGGGCGAAGTAAGGGCCATGACGGGCCAGATTGGAGACCTCAAGCGCCTGTTCAGCAATGTCAAAACCCGTGGCGGCTGGGGGGAAGCCCAGCTACGTGCCATTTTGGATGATGTACTGCCACCCGGCACGTATGAAAGCAATGTGCGGATTGGCAACGGAAACGATGTGGTGGAATTTGCCATCCGCATGCCTGTTAAATCCAGCACGCCTCCGCTTTTGCCTGTGGATAGCAAATTTCCCACAGAAGCCTATGAGCGGCTGCTCAACGCTGCGGATGAAGGTGATGCAGTGGCAGAAAAAGCTGCGCGTAAATCTCTGGAAAACACCATGCGGGTGGAAGCGCGCAAGATTTCCAGCAAATATATTCACCCACCCAAAACGGTGGAGTTTGCCGTACTGTATCTGCCCACAGATGGGTTATATACAGAAGTGGCACGTATGCCGGGGCTGATTGATGAACTGGGGCGGCAGTTTCGGGTTATGGTTATGGGGCCTGCTCTTATGCCAGCCATGTTGCGCACAATCCATCTGGGGTACGTTACACTTGCGCTGGAAGAGCGGACAGAAACCATTGCGCGCCTGCTGGGGGCCACGCGGCAGGAAATGATCAAGATGGATGGCGTGCTGGATAAACTGGCACGAAATGCACAGGCCATGTCTTTTTCTATCGAGGAAGCCCGTAGGCGCACTCGTTCGGTTAGCCGCAAGTTGCGTGAACTGGATGAACCGGAAGACAATGCCGCCGGAATAGAAGAGTCTGAAATGGAATTTACTGGTGTTGATTCAAATGGAGCGGCATCAGTGTAAAAGATGAATGGAACAGCGGATATGCTTAAGGAAGATGCCGATTTTTTCTCACCCAATGGGAAAGCGGTGCTTCTGGTAGAAGATGACAGCACCATAGCCGAGGAAATTGCAGCTGAACTGACAGCCCGCGGTTTTAAAGTGCTGCACGAAGCCACAGGTGATGCCGGGCTGGAAGCTGCCTTACGGTTAGAAGCAGACGTTATGGTGGTGGATCGTCTTTTGCCCGGTCTGGATGGTTTAAGCGTTATAGAAACCATGCGCCAGCAGGGCATACGCCTGCCTGTACTGGTGCTTTCTGCCCTTTCTGCGGTGGATGATCGGGTAACAGGCCTTAAGGCTGGGGGCGATGATTATCTGACCAAGCCCTTCGCCATAGAAGAGCTTGTGGCCCGGATAGAAGCCCTGTTGCGTAGGCCGGATGATACGCGCAGCACCAAGTTGCATCTGGGCCCCATTGATATGGATTTGATAGAACGCCGCGTCTGGCGCGATGGGCGGGAAATAGAGCTGTTGCCGCGTGAGTTCCGTTTGCTTGAATACCTTATGCGCAGGCCGGGGCAGGTGCTTACACGTTCCATGTTGTTGGAGGATGTGTGGCAATATCGGTTTATTCCGCGCACCAATCTGGTGGATGTGCATATTGGCAAGTTGCGGCGCAAAATTGATGGGCCGGGAGAGGAACCGTTGATCGAAAGTATTCGCGGAACGGGATTCCGGCTGCGTGTTCCTGACTGAACTTTTTCGCACAGCTACTTTCCGCATCACCCTTATGGCGCTGGCCGCCATGGCGGGGGTGATGGTCATGCAGTTTGGTCTGGTTTACGCGCAGCTTGAGGCCGTGGAATCGCGCCGTTCCACCGAGTTGCTGAAAGGTGAGGCCGAACTGCTGGCCCAGATGTCTCCCGAGCATCTGGAATACGTTATCCGCCGCCGTGCCACGGATGATCTGCGGCTGATTATTAACAGTGCTGGGCTGTTTGATTCCGGGCATGCTCTTATCGCAGGGGATTTGCGCACTTGGCCCAAGGGCCTAAAGGCAGATGGCAAACCTCACAATGTAGAAATTTACCCCGAAGAAGGGGATTCGTACCCCTTGCGTGTGCTGGCGGAAAAACTGCCAGATGGCACCATTCTGGTGTTGGGGCGCAGCTTCCATCTGCTTTCCGAACAAAAGCTCATGCTGCGCCACACCATGCTGGTGGCGGCTATTCCTACCTTTGTGTTTGCGTTGTTTCTGGGCATTGTGCTCAGCCATCGTGCTCTTTCCCGCGTGAAGGAAATGCACGAGGCCATAGACCGCATTATGGCCGGAGATATCCATGAACGTTTGCCCGCTGCCAAGGAGCGGGATGATCTGGAACGCTTGGCCGGTAGTGTAAACCGTATGCTGGATCGGCTGGAGCGGTTGATGGACGATATGCGGGAAGTAGGGAATGATATTGCGCATGATTTGCGCACCCCGCTTTCTCGCATGCGTGCCAGATTGGAGCGGGCTCTTTCTGCTTGCACAGAGCCAGAGGCGCTGGAGGCGGCCGTAGGGCGTGCTGTAGATGATCTGGATCAGTGCATGGGTATTATCACTGCGTTGCTGCGTATTGCGGAAATAGAAAACAGCCGCAGAAAAGCAGGCTTTGGGCAAGTGCTTTTAGCCGATCTGGTGGCAGACGTATTTGATTTGTATGAACCCATAGCTGAAATGGAAGATAAAGTGCTGGTTACAAAGGAGGGGGAAGCCCCCTGCTTTGTATGGGGGGATCGGCACTTGTTGATCGAGCTTTTGGCCAATCTGGTGGATAATGCCATAAAGTTCACACCAGAAGGTGGGCGCATTATGCTTGGCTCGCAACGCATCAACGGTGCGGCATCTCTGTTTGTTACGGATACGGGCGTAGGTATTGCACCGGCTGAAAGAGAAGCTGTTCTTTCACGCTTTTATCGGTCGGACAAAAGCCGCCACGTACCGGGGAGTGGGCTGGGGCTTAGCCTTGTGTGTGCCATTGCGCATCTGCACGAAGCCCATGTCACCATTGAAACAGGGGCGGAGGGTGTTGGCACCTGTTTCAGAATTACCTTTCCATCCGCTTTTTTACAAAAGGTTGAAGATTGCACGTAATGATGTTGGCGGGCCGCAGATATGTATGTAACGATAAAACCATGCCAAATCTGCCTGTCTGCAATGCAGCGTCTCTAACTGTGCAAGGTTGGAGCGCATGAACGAAATTGTCGTTACCGCGCTTAAAAAGCCGTATACGTTTGTGGTGCTTTCCATCCTGATTCTGGTGTTCGGAATCAGGGGAATATTCAATACGCCTACAGACGTATTTCCCAGCATTCGTATTCCTGTTGTGGCAGTGGTCTGGACCTATACGGGCCTGATGCCAGAGGATATGTCTGGCCGCGTTGTGTATTATTACGAGCGCGCTCTCACCGCGACCGTGAATAATATCGAGCATATCGAGAGCCAATCGTATTATGGCCGCGGGATTGTGAAGATCTACTTCCAGCCCGGTACAGATACATCTGTGGCGCAAACCCAGATTACCTCGGTATCGCAGACAGTTATCAAGCAGATGCCCACGGGCTCTACACCGCCGCTGGTGTTGGCTTATAACGCATCCTCTGTGCCGGTTGTGACGTTGCAGGTGTCTTCCACCTCCATGACGGCTTCACAAATTTACGACATGTCCTCCAACCTTATCCGTCCGGCGCTTGTTTCCGTGGCGGGGGCTGCCATTCCCAACCCGTACGGCGGGCAGCCAGGTAATATCATGGTGGATCTGGACCCGGTAAAACTGCTGGCGCATCGGCTTTCCCCGGTTGATGTCTCGCGCGCGTTGAACAGCCAGAACATTGTGCTGCCTGCGGGGGATCAGCGTATTGGCCCGTTTGACTGGATGGTGCAGACCAACGCCTCTCCCAAAAACATGGAAGAGCTGAACATGATCCCCATCAAACAGGTGGGGGATGCTGTGGTGCGGTTGCAGGATGTGGCATGGGTGCATGCAGGCGGCCCGCCACAAACCAACCTTGTGCTGGTTAAAGGGCAGCAGGGCGTTCTGATTGTTATTATGAAAAGTGGCGATGCCTCTACGCTGGATGTTGTGGCGGGGGTTAAAAAGCTGCTGCCGGGCATTGTAAAAACTCTGCCAGAGGGCGTGAGCATCAAGATTTTGAATGATGCCTCTACCTTTGTGAAGGAATCCGTGCAGGACGTGGTGCGTGAAATGCTCACCGCTGCGTGTCTCACCGGGCTTGTGGTGCTGCTGTTTCTGGGCTCTTGGCGTTCTACCGTTATTATTGCCACCTCCATTCCGCTGGCCATGCTGTGCTCGGTTATTGGGTTGGGTTGGGCCGGGCAGACCATCAATGTCATGACACTGGGCGGCTTGGCGCTGGCCGTGGGGATTTTGGTGGATGACGCCACGGTGATGATCGAAAACATCGACGCGCATCTTGAGATGGAAAAGGATCTGGAAACGGCCATTATTGATGCCGCAAACCAGATTGTTATCCCCACCTTTGTATCCACCATGTGTATCTGCATTGTGTGGATGCCGCTATTCCAGCTTACGGGTGTTGCGGGCTGGCTGTTCATGCCCATGGCAGAAGCCATCATTTTTGCCATGATCGCCTCCTTTATCCTGTCCCGAACACTGGTGCCCACCATGGCCAAATACATGCTGGCGGCACAGGTGGCCGCACATGCACATGGCCCGCAGGAGCCCAAAACCATTTTTGGCCGCTTTCAGCGTGGGTTTGAGCATAAGTTCGAGCAGTTCCGGCATCGCTATCACGAGCTGCTGTCTCATCTGGTGGCAACGCGTGGTACGTTTGTGCCGGTGTTTGTGCTGTGCTCGCTTGGTTCCTTGGGGCTGCTGTTCTTTGTGGGGCAGGATTTCTTTCCCGAAGTAAACTCAGATGCCATTGCCCTGCATATGCGTGCGCCTATTGGCACAAGGTTGGAAGAATCCGGCAAGATTTCCCAGCTTGTGAATGATGAGATCGAACGTACATTGCCGGGGCAGGTAGAAGGGTTGGTTGATAACTGCGGTCTGCCCTTCAGCCCGTTGAATCAGGCTTATATTCCAACGCCAACAGTGGGCACGCAGGATTGCGATATTACGGTTTCACTTAAAAATCCGGCATCTCCTGTGGCCGAATATCGGCGGCTTTTGCGCCATAACCTGAACATGAAGTTCCCCGGCACACAGTTTTCCTTCCTGCCGGGGGATCTGACAGCCAAAATCCTGAACTTTGGTTTGCCATCACCTATTGATGTGCAGGTGGTTGGGCGTAATCTGGCGGACAATTTCCGATTTGCGAACCGTCTGGCAGAACGTCTGCGCCATGTTACGGGCCTGACAGACGTGTTTGTGCAACAGCCCATGACAACCCCCACACTTATGGTGAATACCCGCCGTACTTATGCGCTGGGAACTGGCATTACAGAATCCGATGTTGCCAATAACGCACTGGTTTCTCTGTCCGGTAGTTCTCAGGTGGGGCAGGTTTACTGGTTGGATACCAAAACCGGTGTTTCGCATCTGATTGATATTCAAACGCCAGCGCCCTTCCTCCAGACCATGAATGATCTGGAAATCACGCCTGTTGATAAAGGGGATGGCAACCCATCTGGCCAAGATCCGCAAATCTTGGGTGGGTTGAGCAAGATCGATCAGATCGGCACCCCGGCGGAGGTGGCGCATTACAATATCATGCCGGTGTTTGATATTTACGCCACGAATGAGGGGATAGACCTCGGCACGGTCTCACGCGAGGTGTCGCGTATTGTAGACGAAGTGCAGGGTGACCTGCCGCATGGCTCATCCCTCAGTGTGCTGGGGCAGGCTGTTACCATGAACAGCGCTTACGCCCAGTTGCTAGGTGGCTTGGCCATGTCTGTGCTGTTGGTTTACCTGCTGATTGTGGTGAACTTTCAGTCCTGGTTGGACCCGTTCATCATCATCACCGCGTTGCCCGGCGCACTGGCTGGTATTTCATGGAGCCTGTTTCTAACGCACACCACGCTTTCCGTGCCAGCCCTTACAGGGGCCATTATGTGCATGGGTACGGCCACGGCCAATGCTATTTTGGTTGTAGCTTTTGCGCGTGAACGTCTGGAAGAACATGGTGATGCCATTCAGGCCGCGCTGGAAGCTGGGTTTGAGCGTATTCGCCCAGTGCTGATGACAGCCTCCGCCATGATTATCGGCATGTTGCCCATGTCTTTAAGTAACTCGCAAAACGCACCCTTGGGTAAGGCCGTTATGGGCGGCCTGATAGTGGCAACAGTTGCCACTCTGCTGTTCGTACCCTGTGTTTTTGCCATGCTGCACACACGTAAAAAACCGCATGAAACCGAACAAGAGGAAGCTGCCGCATGACCCAAGAGCATCCAGACGCTTCAGGGCCTCAATCTCCCACACCGGCTGGCAGCACACGTAAGCGCAAAATCGGGTTTGTGGCTGTTGGCGGGGTTGCCATCCTGCTGGCAGTGGTGGGTATTGTTCAGCGCCATACGCAGTACGTTAATCTGGCGCACGAAACGGCACATAACGCTATTCCATCCGTGCAGGTTATCTACCCCCAGCCGGGCCCGGATGAACGCACTCTTTCCCTGCCTGCCAATATAGCAGCATGGTATCAGGCACCCATTTATGCGCAGGTCTCTGGCTACGTGAAAATGTGGTACAAAGATTTCGGTGCCAAGGTGAAGGCGGGCGATGTGCTGGCCGAAATTGATACACCGGGGTTAGATGCTCAATTTGCCGCAGCTAAAGCCAACCTGAATGTGGCGTTGGCGCGGTATAAGCTGGCCCAGATTACAGCAAAACGCTGGAAGGCCCTGCAAGGCACGCAAGCTGTTTCTCAGCAGGAAGTGGATGTGCAGGCAGCCAATGCAGAAGCCCAAAAGGCCGAGGTAGAAGCAGCGCAGCATGATGTGGAGCGTTATGCTGCGCTGGAAGCGTTCAAAAAAATTGTTGCGCCTTTTGATGGCGTTGTGACATCGCGCTTGGCGGATGTGGGGGATTACGTCAACGCAGGGCGTGGGGATGTAGATGCTCACGGCAATGCCACCGAATTGTTTAGTGTGGCGGATGTGCACGCCATGCGTGTGTTTGTAGCCGTGCCGCAAGATTATGCAGATATTATCTCCCCGCGGTTGGAGGCAGATTTAAGTATTCCGCAATATCCTGAACGCACATTCCGGGCACATTTTTTGGCCACGGCTTCGGCCTTTAATGCATCTACCCGTACCGTTACAACAGAACTTACACTGGACAATAAATCTGGTGAACTCTGGCCCAATTCCTACGCCACAGCCACGTTCCATGCCCCCGGTGATACGGAAGAGCTGATTTTGCCACTGGGTGCTATTGTGTTCAGGGCGGAAGGCACGCAGGTTGCGCTGGTGGATGATACCAACCACGTGCATCTGGTGAATGTTACTCTAGGCACCAACTTCGGAACTACGGTGCAGATTCTGCGTGGTGTGAAGAAAACGGATCGGGTGATCAACAATCCATCTGCTGGGCTGCTGGATGGGCAGGAAGTGCGCATTGTTAAAGGCACACCCGGCTATAACATGCCCAGCACGCCGCCAGCCGTTAAAAAAGCAGAACCCAAAAAGCCATCCCCTCCCACCAAATCATCCCAAGGGGAAGATGGGGATGACACCCGCGCGATGCCTGATGATAACGCGGATATGTCTGAAGCTGGGGCCCGCCCATGAGGAAAGGGAACATTCTGCCGCGTAAAGTTACACATATTCTGTTGGTAGGGGTGGCAACATCGGCCTTGGTGGGCTGCGATATGGCACCCCGCTATAAGCCTGCGCAATTTGTGCTGCCCGATAACTGGAGCGGGCAGGGCGTGATGAAGCCCGCCCGCCCATCGGATGATGCCATTCGGCCCGATTGGTGGACAATGCTGGGTGATCCGGAACTCAACCGGCTGGAAGATCAGGCCATGCGCCTGAACCCGGATTTGCAGGCGCAGGCAGAGGCGTTCATGCAATCGCGCGATATGGCAGCGGAAGCCAAATCCCACCTTTACCCGCAGTTAAATGGGGCGGCGAGTGGGGCAAAATATAAAGGCTCCCAACACCGGCTATGGCGTGGGGCTGGGGCAACCGGGCCGATGTATATGTCGTCCGAGCAGTATTCGGCCACCGCAACGTGGGAGCCGGATTTCTGGTCTGCCATCCGCAACCGTATCCGTATGGCCAAGCAGGGTGTGCAGGAAGATGCCGCAAATTATGCCTCTGCACGCTTAAGCCTTCAGGCAGAACTGGCATCGGATTACGTTATTCTGCGTGGGTTGGATGCGCAGGATGCGGTGTATAAGGATTCTATCCGGTATTATCAGACAGCCGTGCAAGTTACGCGCATGCGTCTGGCAGGGGCCATTGCGCCGGGTATGGATGTTTCCCGCGCAGAAGCTCAGCTTTATACCACGCAGGCGCAGGAAACCGATATTCGCACCCAGCGTGATGTTATGGAACACGCCATAGCCGTGCTGGTTAATCAGGCTCCGGCCTCATTCCATATCGCGCCGGTTACAAAGCTTACGTTTGAGGAAAAAGAGCCACCTATAGCGCTGCCATCCACTTTGCTGGAACGCAGGCCAGATATTGCCGCAGCAGAACGGCGCATGGCACAAGCAAACAGAGCCATCGGTGTGTCTCGCGCCGCGTTTTATCCGCACGTTACGTTTAACGCCATGACGGGCTTTATGGATAACGGGTTCGATCTGGCTTCGTTGTACAACGCTATGTATCAGTTTGGGGCACAAGCAGTGCTGCCGTTGTTCCAAGGTGGTTTGCGGCGTGCAGAATTGCAGCGCACGTGGTCGGGTTATCGGCAAACGGAAGATATTTACCGCAGCACGGTGTTAGATGCCTTTCAGGAAGTGGAAGACAATCTCACGCGCACCAATCGTTTGAAAACGCAGGTTAAGCAGGAAAGCAACGCCGTAGATGCCGCCTTGCGCACGCAGGGCATGACTATGGCGCTCTATACTGGCGGCCTAACCAATTATCTGGATGTTGTGGTGGCGCAGGTAGCGGCGCTGAATGCCCGCATTTCATTAGTGCAGGCGCAAACCCGACAGGTGGATGCGCGTGTGCAGCTTGTGCGTGCCCTTGGTGGTGGGTGGTCTCGTAGCCAATTGCCGCACGGTGAGGAAACCATCATGCCTTTCAAGCCCTTGCAGTATGAAAACCTGCGCCATGCAGCGCCTTTGGGTGGCATTAGCACTCAGACAGATCCGCTTTCCAATGATCTGACAGGCGGCATGAAAAATACACAACCACTTGACACGCAGCCAGCGCCCCGGTAAGCGCGGCACTTCTGATCGGAACGCGGGAGATTCTTGTCTGCGCCCTGTGCGTGGTGTGGAATCGAGAGAACCGCGGTTCGGGTTCATTTTGAGGAGTCCCGGATATGGCCAAAAAAGTTGTTGGCTACATCAAACTTCAGATCCCCGCTGGTAAGGCTAATCCTTCCCCGCCGGTTGGTCCGGCACTGGGTCAGCGCGGTCTGAACATCATGGAATTCTGTAAGGCATTTAACGCCAAGACCCAGGGTCTTGAGCCGGGTATGCCGATTCCGGTGGTTATCACCGCATATGCAGACCGTACTTTCAGCTTCATCACCAAAACCCCGCCGAACACCTACTTCCTGCTGAAGGCCGCCAAAATTTCCAAAGGCAGCCAGACAGTTGGCAAGGGTGGTAGCGTTGGTAAGGTGACCATGAGCCAGCTTCGTGAAATTGCTGAACAGAAACAGCAGGACATGAACGCAAACGATCTGGATGGCGCAGTGCGCATGCTGATCGGCTCTGCCCGCTCCATGGGCATTGATGTGGTGGAGGGCTAATATCATGGCAAAGAACAAGCGTATCGCTGCTGCACGTGCCAAGATTGAAGCTGGTAAAGTTTACGGCATTGATGAAGCTATCGCGCTGGTAAAAGGCAATGCGACAGCTAAATTTGATGAAACCGTTGAAATTGCACTGAACTTGGGCATTGACCCGCGTCATGCAGACCAGATGGTTCGTGGTTTTGTTTCCCTGCCGAATGGCACAGGCAAAACCCTGCGCGTTGCCGTGTTTGCACGTGGCCCGAAAGCTGAAGAAGCTCAGGCTGCTGGTGCAGACATCGTGGGTGCAGAAGACCTGATGGAAAAAGTGCAGGCTGGCGAAATCAACTTCGACCGCTGCATTGCTACGCCTGACATGATGGCTCTGGTGGGCCGTCTGGGTAAGATCCTCGGCCCGCGTGGGCTGATGCCGAACCCCAAGCTGGGCACCGTGACCATGAACGTAAAGGGCGCTGTTGAAGCGGCTAAGTCTGGTCAGGTTGAATATCGCGCTGAAAAGAGCGGTATTGTGCATGCTGGTGTTGGCAAGGCTTCCTTCAGTGAAGACAAGCTGGCTGAAAACGTACGTGCATTTATTGATGCCGTGCAGAAGGCCCGTCCGTCTGGCGCAAAAGGTGCTTACATGAAGAAGGGCGCTCTGTCCTCCACCATGGGCCCTGGCGTTCAGTTGGATCTCTCTGCCTTCGCTGGCTGAGAAAGAATGACGCCGCACTCGCTTTCGGGTTGGTGCGGTGCATGAAGGGGTGGTTACGGCTGCTCCTTCTTCCTGTCCGAGACCGTGCGCAACTTCGGTTTTAATCAGCCTTCGGGTTGGCGAGCGGTAAGACGGGAATGCTGGTTACAGGTCGTATTTACGGCACGCCAGATATTCCGTTTCAAGGACAGGCGAGCGGGTTCCGTTATGTATAACGGAACCTAAAGGGCAACCCGTTCTGTTGGGCGCAAGCTTAATGGAACAAGACGGAGACGGGATTTGAACCGTACGGAAAAGAAGGCCTTTATCGCCTCTCTGGCCGCCGTTTTCGCCCAGACGTCCATGGTTGTAGTCACCCGTAATGACGGGCTGACTGTGGCTGCTGTGACGGAACTGCGGCGTAAGGTGCGTGCAGCGGGTGCGAACTATAAGGTCGCTAAAAACCGGCTGGCAACTCTCGCCCTGGATGGGACCCAGTTCAACGGCATCGCGCCGCTGCTGCAAGGCCCGACCGCGCTTGCGTGGTCTGAAGACCCTGTGGCTGTGGCTAAGGCTGTCGTTGAGTTCGCCAAAACAAATGACAAGCTTGTGCTGCTTGGTGGTTCTCTTGGTTCTCAGGTGCTTGACGCCGATGGAATCAAGGCTCTGGCCGAGCTGCCGTCTCTTGATGCGCTGCGCGCGCAGCTCGTGGGTCTTATCTCCACGCCAGCTACGCGTATCGCCAGCGTTACTCAGGCGCCGGCAGGCCAGCTTGCACGTGTTTTTGGGGCCTATGCCAAAACGGGTGAAGCTGCCTGATTTCATTCCTTTGCATGAAGGAATGTTAAAGAATTTTGCGCTGCCTTCGTGCTTGAAGGTTGCGTTCTGCTAACCAGTATCTATATTAGGAAGTCAAACTATGGCTGATCTTGCTAAGCTTGTTGACGAACTGTCCGCTCTGACCGTTCTTGAAGCTGCTGAACTTTCCAAGCTGCTCGAAGAAAAATGGGGCGTTTCCGCTGCTGCTCCTGTAGCAGTTGCTGCTGCTGCACCTGGTGCTGCTGCTGCTCCGGCTGAAGAAAAAACCGAATTCACGGTTGTTCTGGCTAGCGCTGGCGACAAGAAGATCAACGTGATTAAGGAAATCCGCGGCATCACCGGTCTGGGCCTGAAAGAAGCCAAGGATCTGGTTGAAGGTGCGCCGAAGACCGTTAAAGAAGGTGTCAGCAAGGACGAAGCTGACAAGATCAAAAAGGCTCTTGAAGACGCCGGGGCAACCGTCGAAGTCAAGTAAGTTTGCCAAATTTCTGATGCATGGCATCAGGGAAATGGAAAAAAGGTTTTCGGGTAGGGGCGCTGTGCCTCTGCCCGTTTGCCTGTTTCGGGTTGATCTGAAACAGGAGCCGGGTAAAACCCGGTATGGGCTTGAGACCAAAATTAGGTCGGACCATCAGGCTCGCGGGATGACCACGGGCATGATGGTCCGAGATAAATGGGCGGGGCAGGAGCGACGATGAACGCAATCACTAAATCGTTCACAGGACGGAAGCGGATTCGCAAAAGTTTCGGGCGGATTCCCGAAATCGCCCCGATGCCGAACCTGATTGACGTGCAGCGTGCGTCTTACGAGACATTTCTTCAGGCAAATGTATCGCCTGATGCACGTACTCCAACAGGTTTGCAGGAGGTATTCCGTTCCGTTTTCCCCATCAATGATTTTGCGGGGCGGGGGCGTCTGGAATTCGTCAGTTACGAATTTGAAGAGCCTAAATATGATGTGGAAGAATGCATTCAGCGTGGTCTGACATATGCCGCACCGCTGAAGGTTATTCTGCGCTTGATCGTGTGGGATGTGGACGAAGATACGGGGTCTCGTTCCATTCGCGATATTAAGGAACAGCCAGTCTATATGGGCGATATGCCGCTCATGACAGACAATGGAACCTTTATCGTCAACGGTACGGAGCGTGTTATCGTCAGCCAGATGCACCGTTCACCCGGTGTGTTCTTTGATCATGATAAAGGTAAAACGCATTCTTCTGGCAAATACCTGTTTGCTGCGCGTGTTATTCCTTACCGTGGTTCCTGGCTGGACTTCGAGTTTGACGCCAAAGATCTGCTTTACGTTCGTATCGACCGTAAGCGTAAGCTGCCTGTCACCACGCTGCTGTATGCGCTTGAAGGTGCAGCTTCTGAAGCTGCACGCAAAGCTAAAGCGGCTGAAGGCGGTGATGTTGACTCTATGGAAATCAAGGGGATGGATGCCAATGAAATCCTCTCCTACTTCTATAATGCTGTCACATTCATAAAAACAGCCAAAGGCTGGGCCCGCCCGTTTGACGCGGATTCCTTCCGTGGTCTCAAGCTGCTGGCGCCGCTGGTGGACGCAGAAACCGGTGAAGTGGTGGCGGAAGCCGAAACCAAGCTGACAGCCCGCATGGTGCGCAAGATCGCGGAAAAAACGCGTGAAGTGCTGGTGGGTGAGATCGATCTGCTTGGCCGTTACATTGCCCATGATATTGTCAATATGCAGACTGGCGAAATCTATGGCGAAGCTGGTGAGGAAATCACTGAAGCACGTCTTGCTGCTTTGGAAGAAGCCGGAATTACGGAACTTCCCCTGCTGGCAATTGACGCTGCTAACGGGCCGTGGATCCGCGATACGCTCACAGTAGATAAAAACAGCACGCGTGATGAAGCGCTGATTGATATCTACCGTGTAATGCGCCCCGGTGAGCCGCCAACGGCTGAAACAGCCGAAGCCATGCTGAATGGCTTGTTCTTTGATCCCGACCGTTATGATCTTTCCGCTGTTGGCCGCGTGAAGATGAACATGCGTCTGGATATGGACGTGCCAGATACAGTGCGTGTGCTGCGTAAAGAAGATATTCTGCGCACCATTAAAACACTGTGCGACCTGAAAGACGGTCGCGGTCAGATTGACGATATTGATAACCTTGGTAACCGCCGCGTGCGCTCGGTTGGTGAACTGATGGAAAATCAGTACCGCATTGGTCTGTTGCGGATGGAGCGCGCTATCCGTGAGCGTATGGGCTCCGTGGATATTGATACGGTCATGCCGCATGATCTGATCAACGCCAAACCTGCTGCTGCTGCTGTGCGTGAGTTCTTTGGTTCTTCTCAGCTCAGCCAGTTTATGGATCAAACCAATCCGCTGTCTGAAGTGACGCATAAGCGTCGCCTTTCAGCGCTTGGCCCAGGTGGTTTGACCCGTGAGCGCGCAGGCTTTGAAGTGCGTGACGTTCACCCAACGCATTATGGTCGTATCTGCCCAATTGAAACGCCGGAAGGCCCGAACATTGGTCTGATCAACTCTCTGGCAACCTATGCCAAAGTGAACAAATACGGCTTTATCGAAACACCTTACCGTCTGGTGAAGGACGGCGTGCTACAGGACGGCTGGAAGTACCTCTCCGCTATGGAAGAGGAAAAGCTGGTTGTTGCGCAGGCCGATGCCAAGGTGAATGATCAGGGTGCGCTTACCAGCGATCTGATTTCTGTGCGTCGTAACGGTGATTTCCGTCTGGTTCCGCCAACGGAAGTAACGGCGTGTGACGTTTCGCCCAAGCAGCTCGTTTCCGTTGCTGCGGCGCTCATTCCGTTCCTGGAAAACGATGACGCGAACCGTGCACTGATGGGTTCCAACATGCAGCGTCAGGCTGTGCCGCTGGTGCGTTCCGATGCACCGTTGGTTGGCACAGGTATGGAAGCAGCTGTGGCGCGTGATTCTGGTGCAACAATTGTTGCCAAGCGCGAAGGTATTGTGGATCAGATTGACGGTGCCCGTATCGTAGTGCGTGCAACCAATGCGGCAGGTTCTACGCAGGGTGTAGATATCTACCGTCTGCGTAAGTATTCCCGTTCCAACCAGTCCACCTGTATTAACCAGCGTCCGCTGGTGCATGTGGGTGACAATGTGCGGGCAGGCGATATTATTGCCGATGGTCCTTCCACAGAGCTGGGTGAACTGGCTCTGGGTCGTAACGTGCTGGTCGCGTTTATGCCTTGGAATGGTTACAACTTCGAAGACTCCATCCTGATTTCCGAACGGATTGCCAAGGATGACGTTTTTACCTCGATCCATATCGAGGAATTCGAAGTCATGGCCCGTGATACCAAGCTGGGTCAGGAAGAAATCACGCGTGATATTCCGAATGTGGGTGAAGAAGCCCTGCGGAATTTGGATGAAGCCGGCATTGTGTATGTAGGTGCTGAAGTTAATCCGGGCGATATTCTGATCGGCAAGGTAACGCCAAAGGGCGAAAGCCCAATGACACCAGAAGAAAAACTTCTGCGTGCCATCTTTGGTGAAAAAGCCTCCGATGTGCGTGATACGTCTCTGCGTCTGCCGCCTGGCACATCTGGCACAATTGTTGATGTGCGTGTGTTCTCCCGCCGTGGTGTGGATAAAGATGAACGCGCCATGGCCATTGAGCGTGCGGAAATCGAACGTCTTGCCAAAGACCGTGATGATGAACGCGCTATTCAGGAACGCTCTTTCTATAGTCGTCTGCGTGAAAAGCTTCTGGGGCAGGTTGCTGGCGCTGGGTTCAAGGGTATTCGTTCTGGAACCGAGATTACAGATGCCGTTCTGGATGAACATCCGCGTGCCACGTGGCGTCAGATTGTTGTCGCTTCTGACAGCGTTATGGCGGAGCTGGAAACTCTGCGGCGTGAATTTGATGCGGCTATTGCACGTATTCAGGCACGTTTTGAAAGCAAGGTTGAAAAACTTCAGCGTGGTGATGAACTGCCACCTGGCGTGATGAAGATGGTCAAGGTTTTCGTGGCTGTTAAGCGTAAGCTGCAGCCAGGGGATAAAATGGCCGGTCGTCATGGTAACAAGGGTGTGGTTTCCCGCGTTGTTCCAGTTGAAGACATGCCGTTCCTGGAAGACGGCACGGCTGTTGATCTGGTGCTGAACCCGCTAGGTGTGCCTTCACGTATGAACGTGGGGCAGATTCTAGAAACGCATCTGGGTTGGGCCTGTGCTAAAATCGGCCGTGGCATTGGTGACATGGTGGATGAATACCAGCGTAATGGCGAAAAACGTCAGGAACTGCTGGACCGTCTGAAAGATGTGTACGGGGATAAAGTTTACAGCGAAGACATTGCCAATATGAGCAATGATGAGCTGATTGAACTGGCCAATAACCTGCGCAAAGGCGTGCCGATTGCAACGCCAGTGTTCGATGGTGCTTCCATTCCGGATATTGAAGCCATGCTTGAAAAAGCTGGCGTTAATAAATCTGGTCAGTCTCAGTTGATTGACGGGCGCACGGGTGAACCGTTCGAACGTAAAACAACGGTTGGCTACATCTACATGCTCAAGCTGCATCATCTTGTTGATGACAAGATCCATGCACGCTCTATCGGCCCATACTCGCTGGTTACACAGCAGCCTCTGGGTGGTAAGGCGCAGTTTGGTGGTCAGCGCTTTGGGGAAATGGAAGTGTGGGCGCTGGAAGCATATGGCGCAGCTTACACTCTACAGGAAATGCTGACTGTGAAGTCGGATGACGTTTCTGGTCGAACCAAAGTTTATGAATCCATCGTGCGTGAGCAGGATGATTTTGAGGCCGGTATTCCGGAAAGCTTTAACGTTCTGATCAAAGAGCTGAAGTCTCTGGGTCTGAACGTAGAACTGGAGCAGGGGGCCGAGTGACGGTGAATTTCGCCACCACCATCCGTTCTTATTTCAAAGGGGAGGCCGGGGTAGAAACCTCGGCTCCCCGTTTCCCGCTGGGGGCTTCGGCACATGAATGAGCTCATGAAAATTCTTGGCCAGACCGGCCAGGCGATGACATTTGATCAGATTAAGATTCAGTTGGCATCGCCCGAACAAATCCGTTCCTGGTCTTATGGCGAAATCAAGAAGCCCGAGACCATCAACTATCGTACGTTCAAGCCAGAGCGGGATGGCTTGTTCTGTGCGCGTATTTTTGGTCCGATCAAGGATTATGAATGCCTTTGCGGCAAATACAAGCGGATGAAATTCCGCGGTATTATCTGCGAAAAGTGCGGTGTTGAAGTTACGCTGGCCAAGGTGCGTCGTGAGCGCATGGGCCATATTCAGCTTGCCAGCCCCGTTGCCCATATCTGGTTCCTGAAGTCTCTGCCCAGCCGTATCGGCCTGATGGTTGATATGACGCTGAAAGATCTGGAAAAGGTGCTTTACTTTGAAAGCTACCTGGTTCTGGAACCCGGCACGTCTCCGCTGAAGCAGTATTCCTTGCTGACGGAAGAACAGTACCTTGATGCCATGGATGAATATGGCGATGAAGGTGTTGAAGTTGGCATTGGCGCAGAAGCCATTAAAAAGGTTCTGGAACGCATTGATTGTGATGCCGAAAAGGTAGAACTGCGTCAGGAACTTAAGGAAACAACTTCAGAAGCCAAGCGCAAAAAGCTTGTTAAGCGCCTGAAGCTGATTGAAGCGTTTGCAGAAAGCGGTTCCCGTCCAGAATGGATGATTCTGGATCTGGTTCCGGTTATTCCGCCGGATCTGCGTCCGTTGGTGCCGCTGGATGGCGGTCGTTTTGCAACGTCTGACCTGAACGATCTGTATCGGCGTGTTATCAACCGTAATAACCGTCTGAAGCGCCTGATGGAACTGCGTGCGCCCGATATTATCGTGCGTAACGAAAAGCGTATGCTGCAGGAAGCTGTGGATGCGTTGTTCGATAACGGGCGTCGTGGCCGTGCGATTACGGGTGCTAACAAGCGCCCGCTGAAATCTCTTTCCGATATGCTTAAAGGTAAGCAGGGGCGTTTCCGTCAGAACCTGCTTGGTAAGCGCGTCGATTACTCTGGTCGTTCTGTTATTGTGGTGGGGCCGGAGCTTAAGCTCCATCAGTGTGGTCTTCCCAAAAAGATGGCGCTGGAGCTGTTCAAGCCGTTCATTTACGCCAAGCTGGAAAAATACGGTCATGCTACCACCATTAAAGCTGCAAAGCGGATGGTGGAAAAAGAGCGTCCAGAAGTTTGGGATATTCTTGAAGAAGTTATCCGCGAACATCCGGTTATGCTTAACCGTGCGCCTACGTTGCATCGTCTGGGTATTCAGGCGTTTGAACCGGTGCTGGTTGAAGGTAAGGCCATTCAGCTGCATCCGCTGGTCTGCACCGCGTTTAACGCAGACTTTGACGGTGACCAGATGGCCGTGCATGTGCCGCTGAGCCTTGAAGCCCAGCTTGAAGCACGTGTGCTGATGATGTCCACCAACAACATCCTCAGCCCAGCAAATGGTAAGCCGATTATCGTGCCTTCTCAGGATATCGTTTTGGGGCTGTATTACCTCAGCCTCGAAACACCTGAATTCAAGGTTACGCCAGATCGCTGTGAATATGATGAGAAGACAGGTGCTTTGGTCAAAGAAGGTGCGCCATCTTTCTCTTCTATTGGTGAAGTGGAATACGCACTCAGCGCCGGTGCACTGAAGCTGCATGATAAAATTCGCGCACGCTTCCAGAAGGTCGGTGCAGATGGCAAGGTCACCTACGAAACAGCCGTGACCACGCCTGGCCGTGTGTTGATTGCACAGATCCTGCCGCAGCATGAAGCCGTGCCGTTCTCCCTTATCAACCGTCAGCTCACCAAAAAGGCCGTGTCTGACGTTATTGATACGGTGTATCGTCATTGCGGTCAGAAAGAAGCAGTTATCTTCTGTGACCGTCTGATGGCTCTGGGTTTCCGTCATGCTGCTAAGGCTGGTATTTCCTTTGGTAAGGATGACATGATCATCCCGCCTGAAAAGAAAGAACTGGTTGATCGCACGGCTGCCGAAGTTAAAGAGTTTGAACAGCAGTATCAGGATGGTCTGATCACGGCTGGCGAACGCTACAATAAGGTGGTGGATGCGTGGTCTCGTTGCACAGACGAAGTGCAGGCGGCCATGACCAAAGAAATTTCTCGTCAGGAAGTTGGTAAGCAGATCAACTCGGTGTGGATGATGAGCCACTCCGGGGCTCGTGGGTCGCCGGCTCAGATGAAACAGCTGGCCGGTATGCGTGGTCTGATGGCCAAGCCATCTGGTGAAATTATTGAGCAGCCGATTATTGCCAACTTTAAAGAAGGCCTGTCGGTTCTCGATTACTTCACCTCTACCCATGGTGCACGTAAAGGTCTGGCTGATACCGCGCTGAAAACCGCTAACTCCGGATATCTCACCCGTCGTCTGGTGGATGTGGCGCAGGACAGCATCATTATCGAAGAAGATTGCGGTAGTGAACGCGGCCTGACGGTGCGTGCGGTGATGGATGGTGGGGAAGTTGTAGCCTCTCTGTCCGAACGTATCCTTGGCCGTACGGTTGCTTCCGATGTGGTAGCGCCAGGCACCAACGAAGTGATCGTTCCGCGCAATCATCTGATTGATGAGGCTGATGCCGAGCGGATTGAAAAATCTGGTGTGGAAACGGTTCATATCCGTTCTGTCCTGACCTGTGATAGCCGCGTTGGTGTATGTGGTCACTGCTATGGTCGTGATCTTGCACGCGGCACACCGGTTAACATCGGTGAAGCCGTGGGTGTTATCGCCGCTCAGTCCATTGGTGAACCCGGCACACAGCTGACAATGCGTACCTTCCATATTGGTGGTGCGGCGCAGCGTGGTGCGGAACAGTCCATGATCGAAGCCTCTCGTGATGGCCAGGTCGTAATCCGTAACCGTAACGTTGTGCATAACAGTCAGAACGTGCCGATCGTGATGGCACGTAACTGTGAAATTCTTCTGTCTGACGAAAACGGTGTGGAGAAAGCCCGTTACCGTGTGCCGTATGGTGCCCGTTTGTTGACAGAAGAAGGGGCAAAAGTTGCTCGCGGTCAGAAACTGGCTGAGTGGGATCCGTACACCCTTCCGATTATCACGGAAAAAGCCGGTAAGGTTGAATACCTGGATCTGATTGACTCCATCACGCTTGTTGAGCGTATGGACGAAGTAACAGGCCTGACCTCCAAAGTGGTGGTTGATTATAAGCAGGCAGGTAAAGGTGTGGATCTGCGCCCACGTCTGCAGCTTAAGGATGCCAACGGTGATGTGGTGAAGTTGGATAACGGTGCAGATGCCCGTTACTTCCTCTCTCCCGAAACGCTTCTGTCTGTTGAAAACGGTACAGAAGTAAATGCCGGTGACGTTCTGGCGCGTCTGCCACGTGAAGGCTCCAAAACCCGTGATATTACAGGTGGTCTGCCCCGCGTTGCTGAATTGTTTGAAGCACGTCGGCCAAAAGACCACGCTATTATCGCGGAAATGGAAGGGCGCGTTGAATTCGGGAAAGATTACAAATCCAAGCGCCGTGTTATCGTGAAGAACGATGAAACGGGCGAGGAGCAGGAATACCTGATCCCGAAAGGCAAGCACATTTCCGTTCAGGAAGGTGACTTTGTGGAAAAAGGTGATCCGCTGGTCGATGGTCCGCGGGTGCCCCACGATATCCTGAAGGTGATGGGCGTAGAGGCTCTGTCTGATTACCTGATCAACGAAATTCAGGATGTGTATCGTCTTCAGGGTGTGAAGATTAACGATAAGCATATTGAAGTTATCGTGCGTCAGATGCTTCAGAAGGTAGAAATTCTGGAGCCGGGTGATACGACATATCTGATTGGCGAAACTGTTGACCGTATTGAGTTCGAGGCTGAAAATGCCAAGAGCCTCAAAGCAGGTGAGCGGCCAGCTCAGGGTATGCCGGTGCTGCAGGGCATCACCAAGGCTTCTCTGCAGACGCAGTCCTTTATCTCTGCTGCATCGTTCCAGGAAACTACACGCGTGCTCACAGAAGCTGCTACGGCAGGGAAAGTGGATAAGTTGATGGGCCTGAAGGAAAACGTAATTGTTGGGCGACTGATTCCAGCAGGTACGGGCAGTGTTATGAAGCGTCTGCGGGCTATTGCCGCAGAGCAGGATCGCCAACGTGTTGGGCGTTCTGCAGCCGAATAAACGTTGCAAATATGCTTCATGAAGGAAGGATCAGGGGAAACCTTGGTCCTTTTTTCATGTACAGCGTACGCAATTCTTTAAGAATCGCAGGGTAAAACTTGACTCCCAGCGGGGGGAGGGTTAGGTAGCAGCCCTCAGCTCTGGATATCCCTGTGGATAGAAAGAGCAATTAGGTTTTCTGTGTGAGTCTAGCATGCGGTTGGCTTCCGGGGTGGAAGCGGGGCCGGATGCCAACATAGCCCCATACAGGCAAATGCCTGATGGGATCTTTTTTAATGAAAGTCGGCAGTCAGAAATAATGGCGGCCGGCCGAACTGTGTAAGGATCGGGAAAGGCGCATGCCGACCATCAACCAGCTCATTGCCAAGGGGCGCAAGCCTGCGGTCAAGCGCAACAAGGTGCCCGCGCTGCAAGGATGCCCCCAAAAGCGCGGTGTTTGCACCCGCGTTTATACCACGACGCCAAAAAAGCCGAACTCCGCACTGCGTAAAGTCGCTAAGGTGCGTCTGACGAACGGCTATGAGGTGGTCAGCTATATTCCGGGTGAAGGTCATAACCTTCAGGAGCATAGTGTTGTGCTGATCCGCGGCGGTCGTGTGAAGGATTTGCCGGGTGTGCGTTATCACATCCTTCGTGGTGTTCTGGATACGCAGGGTATTGCCAAGCGGCGTCAGCGTCGTTCGCTGTATGGCGCCAAGCGTCCGAAATAAGAGGAAGAACAGGTATGAGTCGCCGTCATCGCGCAGTAAAGCGCGAGATCCTTCCCGATCCGAAATTCGGAGATATCGTTGTCACGCGTTTCATGAATGCGCTGATGTACGATGGTAAGAAGTCTGCTGCAGAAAGAATCGTATACGGTGCGCTGGATGCCATGGTGCGTCGTAGCGGTAACGGTGCGGATGCAGTGGTGCTGTTCCACAGTGCGCTGGATAACGTAAAGCCGGCTGTTGAAGTGCGTTCTCGCCGTGTTGGTGGGGCAACCTACCAGGTGCCGGTTGAAGTTCGCGCAGACCGCCGTCAGGCGTTGGCGATCCGTTGGGTGATTGATGCTGCGCGCAAGCGTGGCGAAAACACTATGCAGGATCGGCTTTCCAATGAGCTTCTGGATGCCGTCAACAATCGTGGCGCAGCAGTGAAGAAGCGGGAAGATACCCACCGTATGGCGGAAGCTAACAAAGCATTCAGCCACTATCGCTGGTAATGAAAGAAGCTGCTGCATTTCCTCTTGCAGTGAGTTTGCAGGGCTTATAACAACTGCATCCCGAATGGTTTTTGGGGCATGGAGTAAAAAATGGCTAAGGCTAAATTTGAGCGGAATAAACCGCACTGCAACATCGGCACCATTGGTCACGTTGACCATGGTAAGACCTCTCTGACGGCAGCGATCACCAAGACGCTTGCAAAAAAGGGTGGCGCTGAATTTAAGGCGTATGATCAGATCGACGCTGCTCCGGAAGAACGCGCTCGCGGCATCACCATTTCCACAGCTCACGTGGAATATGAAACCGACAAGCGTCACTACGCGCACGTTGACTGCCCCGGACATGCTGACTACGTGAAGAACATGATCACGGGTGCGGCGCAGATGGACGGTGCAATCCTGGTTGTGTCCGCAGCTGACGGCCCGATGCCGCAGACCCGCGAACACATCCTGCTTGCTCGTCAGGTTGGTGTGCCGGCTCTGGTTGTCTTCCTGAACAAGGTTGATCAGGTTGATGATCCGGAACTGCTTGAGCTGGTTGAAATGGAAGTTCGTGAACTTCTGTCTTCCTATCAGTTCCCTGGCGACGATGTGCCGATCATCAAGGGTTCCGCTCTGGTAACTCTGGAAGATGGTGATCCGGAAATCGGTGAAAACCGCGTTCGCGATCTGATGGACGCAGTTGATGCCTACATCCCGCAGCCGGAACGTCCGGTTGACCGTCCGTTCCTGATGCCGATCGAAGATGTGTTCTCCATCTCTGGTCGTGGTACCGTGGTAACGGGTCGTGTGGAACGTGGCGTGATCAATGTTGGTGACGAAATTGAAATCGTTGGTCTGAAGCCGACCACGAAGACAACCGTAACCGGCGTTGAAATGTTCCGTAAGCTGCTTGATCGCGGTGAAGCTGGTGACAACATCGGCGCTCTGCTGCGTGGCACCAAGCGCGAAGATGTGGAGCGTGGTCAGGTTCTGGCAAAGCCAGGCTCCATTACGCCGCATAAGAAGTTCAAAGCAGAAGCCTACATCCTGACGAAGGAAGAAGGTGGCCGTCATACGCCATTCTTCACCAACTATCGTCCGCAGTTCTACTTCCGTACGACTGACGTGACGGGTGTTGTGCATCTGCCGGAAGGCACCGAAATGGTGATGCCGGGCGACAACTGCGCTATGGAAGTTGAGCTGATTGCTCCAATCGCCATGGACGAAGGTCTGCGTTTCGCTATTCGCGAAGGTGGCCGCACGGTTGGTGCTGGCGTTGTTTCCTCCATTATCGAGTAATCGATAGAGGATATGAGCCTAAGTGGCCCCGACCGATTGATTTTGGTCGGGGTCTTACTTAGCGGCCGGGATTCCCCGGATAAGTAAAGTGTTGGACTAAAAAACAAATGGACAACCAGAACATCCGCATTCGCCTGAAAGCGTACGATCATCGGGTGCTGGATAACAGCACGAAAGAGATCGTGAATACGGCGAAGCGTACGGGTGCGCGGGTTCGGGGTCCTATCCCGCTGCCTACGCATATCGAACGGTTTACGGTTAACCGTTCTCCTCACGTTGATAAAAAGAGCCGCGAGCAGTTCGAAATTCGAACTCATCGCCGTCTGCTCGACATTGTTGAGCCCACTCCGCAGACCGTGGACGCTCTCATGAAGCTCGACCTCGCCGCTGGCGTTGATGTCGAGATCAAACTCTAAGGTCCAGACGATGCGCACCGGATTGATCGCAAAGAAGTTGGGCATGTCCCGACTGTTCAAGGAAGATGGCACGCATGTGCCTGTTACCGTCCTGCATGTTGATGATGTGCAGGTGGTTGATGTCCGTAACCAGGAGCGGGATGGCTACGTAGCTGTTCAGCTAGGTATGGGTAAAGCCAAGGTGAAAAACGTAACCAAGCCGAATCGTGGGCATTTTGCTCGCACGAAAGTGGAGCCCAAGCAGGCGCTTCGCGAATTTCGTGTGGCTGATGATGCCGCTCTTGAGGTTGGTGCTACCCTTTCAGCTTCTCACTTTGTTGTTGGCCAAAAGGTTGACGTTACAGGTGTAAGCAAAGGTAAGGGATTTGCTGGCGCAATGAAGCGCTGGAATTTTGCTGGTCTTGAAGCCACGCATGGTGTGTCTATTTCGCACCGTTCGCATGGTTCGACTGGTAATCGCCAGGATCCCGGCAAGACCTTTAAGAACAAGAAGATGGCTGGTCATCTCGGTGATGAACGCGTGACCACCTTGAATCTGGAAATCGCAGCGGTCGATCCGGAAAAGAATCTGATCATGGTTCGTGGCTCCGTGCCAGGAGCGAAGAACGGTGTTGTTCTGATCCGTGACGCCATTAAAAAAGCCCGCCATGATGACGCGCCTTATCCGGCCGGCCTCGTGAAGGCGGAGGGCTGAGGTCATGGAAATCGAAATCAAGACGCTAGATAACAGCAGCGCTGGTTCTGCAACGCTTCCGGACGAAATTTTCGCCGTTGCGCCGCGTGCAGATATCATGGCTCGTGTTGTGCACTGGCAGCTGGCTAAGCGCCGCGCAGGCACGCATAAGGTGAAGGGCATGGGCGAAGTGTCCGGCACCACCAAAAAGCCATACCGCCAGAAAGGCACAGGTAGCGCCCGTCAGGGTTCGTTGCGTGCGCCACAGTATCGTACCGGTGGGGCAGTGCATGGCCCGGTTGTGCGTGACCACGGTTACGATCTGCCGAAAAAAGTGCGCCGCCTTGGTCTGATTTCTGCGCTTTCTCAGAAGGCAAAAGACGGTAAGCTTATTGTGCTGCAGTCTGCTTCTGGCGTTGATAAGACCAGCGAACTGGCAAAGAAACTGAAGTCTCTGGGTTGGACATCTGCTCTGATCGTGGATGCTGCTGTAGATGAGAGCTTCGGTCGTGCCGCCCGTAACCTGCCCAAGATCGACATTCTGCCGACCATTGGTGCGAATGTTTACGACATTCTGAACCACGAGGTGCTTGCGATTACGCAGGCCGGCCTTGAAGGACTGAAGGAGCGCCTGGCATGACGAATATTCTTGCCATTCGCAAGAAAGCCGAGCGTCTTTCCCGTGAAGCAATGTACGACATCGTGCGTACTCCTGTAATTACGGAAAAAGCTACGGCGCTTTCTGAAAAGAACCAGGTTGTTTTCAAAGTGGCAATGTCCGCTACGAAGCCTGAAATCAAGGTTGCGGTGGAAACGCTGTTCGGGGTCAAGGTTGTTGGTGTCAACACCTTGGTTCAGAAGGGAAAAACCAAACGCTTTAAAGGGCGTGTTGGGCAGCGTTCTGACGTGAAGAAGGCGTTCGTTCAGCTTGCGGAAGGTCAGTCCATTGATCTTACCGCCAAGCTGGCGTGACCGAAGGTAGAAATTCATGGCTCTGAAGCACTTTAATCCTGTCACGCCAAGCTTGCGTGGTACGGTGCTGGTTGATCGTGCTGACCTTTGGAAAGGTAAGCCGGTCAAACAGTTGACCGAAGGTAAAAATAAGACAGGCGGTCGTAATAATAATGGCCGTATCACTTCCCGTTTCCGTGGGGGTGGTCATAAGCAGTCTTACCGTTACGTAGACTTCAAACGTCGTAAGTTTGATGTTCTGGGTACGGTGGAACGTCTGGAATATGATCCGAACCGCACCGCATTTATTGCGCTGGTGAAGTACGAAGATGGCGAGCTTGCATATATCCTGGCTCCGCAGCGTCTGAAAGTTGGTGACAATGTCATCGCTGGTGCACGCGTGGATATTAAGCCTGGTAATGCTATGCCGTTGGCTTCCATCCCGGTGGGAACGATTATCCATAACATCGAACTGAAGCAGGGTGCAGGTGGTAAGCTCGCACGTTCTGCTGGCACATATGCCCAGCTCGTTGGTAAGGATTCCGGTTACGCCCAGATCAAGTTGCAGTCTGGTGAGCTGCGTGTTGTTCGTGGTGAGTGCATGGCGACCGTTGGTGCCGTGTCCAATCCGGATAACATGAACCAGCATATGGGTAAGGCTGGGCGTTCCCGTTGGTTGGGGCGTCGTCCTCATAACCGTGGTGTGGTGATGAACCCTGTTGATCATCCGCATGGTGGTGGTGAAGGTCGTACCTCTGGTGGCCGTCATCCGGTTACGCCATGGGGCAAGCCAACCAAAGGGTACAAAACTCGGGTCAACAAGCGGACGGACAGTCTGATTATCCGTCGTCGAAAGACCGGCAAGTAAGGGGCAATAGAAGATGGCACGTTCCGTCTGGAAAGGCCCGTTCGTCGACGGGTATCTGCTGAATAAAGCTGAGGTATCCCGCGCGTCGGGTCGTAACGAAGTGATCAAGATCTGGTCTCGTCGTTCTACAATTCTTCCGCAGTTCGTCGGTCTGACGTTCGGTGTTTATAACGGTCAGAAGTTTCTGCCCGTACAGGTTACGGAAAACATGGTCGGACATAAGTTCGGCGAATTTTCTCCGACCCGTACATTCCATGGGCATGGTGCTGACAAGAAGTCTAAGCGGGGCTAAGCAGAGATGAGCAAGCCGAAGCATCCGCGCACACTCGCGGAAACAGAAGCGCAGGCAGTTACGCGCAACATCCGGGTTAGCCCCCGCAAGCTGAACCTTGTGGCCGGCCTGATCCGCAACAAGCCTGCTTCCCAGGCAGTTGCAACGTTGACGTTCTCTAAGCGCCGTATCGCTCAGGAAGTGAAAAAGACGCTGGAAAGCGCAATCGCTAATGCTGAAAACAATCACCAGCTGGACGTTGACCAGCTGGTGGTGAAAACAGCTGAAGTTGGAAAATCCATTGTCATGCGGCGTTTTCATGCCCGTGGTCGTGGGCGTTCTGCTCGTGTTGAAAAGTTTTTCAGTCACCTGAAGATTGTTGTAGCTGAACGGGCTGCTGAGCCTGAAGCAGCTTCTTCCGAACAGAAGGCGGCCTGAGGTATGGGACATAAAGTCAATCCAATCGGGCTGCGGCTCGGTATCAACCGCACGTGGGATAGCCGGTGGTATGCCGATTCCGACTATTCAAAATTGCTTCATGAAGATCTGAAGCTGCGTGCATTCCTGCGTCGCAAGCTGGTTGGCGCTGGTGTGTCTCGTGTCGTTATTGAACGTCCGGCCAAAAAGCCCCGCGTAACCATTTACGCCGCCCGTCCGGGTGTTGTGATTGGTAAGAAGGGTCAGGACATCGATGCGCTCCGTAAGGAGCTGACACGTATGGCTGGCACGGAAGTTGCGCTGAACATTGTTGAAATTCGCAAGCCAGAAATCGACGCTACACTGGTTGCAGAAAACATTGCTCAGCAGCTGGAACGTCGTGTGGCTTTCCGTCGTGCCATGAAGCGTGCAGTGCAGTCTGCTATGCGTCTGGGCGCACAGGGTATTCGTATCAACTGCTCTGGTCGTCTTGGCGGTGCGGAAATCGCACGTATCGAATGGTATCGTGAAGGTCGTGTGCCTCTGCACACCCTGCGTGCTGATATCGATTATGGCACAGCAACAGCAAAGACCACCTATGGCACTTGCGGTGTAAAGGTCTGGATCTTTAAGGGCGAAATTCTTGCTCATGATCCGATGGCTCAGGATCGCCGGGCGGCCGAACAGGCTCCTCAGCGCTGAGGAGAGGGATAAAACAACATGCTTTCCCCGAAGCGGACAAAATTCCGTAAAGCCCACAAAGGCCGTATCCACGGTCTTGCAAAAAGTGGCACCACGTTGAACTTCGGTACGTTTGGACTGAAGGCTCTTCAGCCGGAACGTATTACGGCACGCCAGATTGAAGCCTCCCGTCGGGCTATCACACGTGCCATGAAACGAGCAGGTCGCGTCTGGATTCGTATTTTTCCTGACCTTCCGGTCTCGACAAAACCTGCAGAAGTGCGTATGGGCTCCGGTAAGGGTTCCCCAGAATACTGGGTGGCCCGTGTGAAGCCAGGTCGCATTTTGTTTGAGATCGAAGGTGTGCCCCCTGAACTGGCGCGTGAAGCGTTGGCTCTGGGTGCAGCAAAACTGCCGATCAAGACCAAGTTTGTGACCCGAATTGGAGATGCGTGAGATGGTAAAGGCAACTAAGCCAGCCGATTTGCGCACCAAGACTCCGGACGAGCTTGAAGCTCGTCTGGTTGAATTGAAGCGTGAGCAGCTTAATCTGCGTTTCCAGCAGGCCACGGGTCAGACTGAAGCGCAGAGCCGTATGCGTGCGGTGCGCCGTGAGATTGCACGAATCAAGACGATTGCGGTGCAAAATGCAAAGACTGCAGCAGGTGCAAAAACATCTGCTGCCAATGCCTGAGGAGAGTTAGCCGATGCCAAGGCGCGTCCTGACCGGGCGTGTGACCAGCGATAAGATGGACAAAACCATTACGGTTCTTGTTGATCGTCGCGTCATGCATCCGCTCTATAAGAAATTCATTCGTCGCTCTAAAAAATATGCGGCGCATGATGAAGAAAATATCTGCAAGGTTGGTGACTCCGTGCGGATTGTTGAATGTCCGCCTATTTCACGCCGCAAGACGTGGACTGTGATTTCCCGCAACGGCGAAGTCGTTGGTGCGGAAGCCGGTGCATCGGCCTAACGTAAGGATATTTAGGTTATGATCCATCCCGAGACCAACCTTGACGTCGCCGATAATTCTGGTGCACGTCAGGTGCAGTGCATCAAGGTGCTGGGCGGCTCCAAGCGGAAGTCCGCCTCGGTCGGCGACGTGATCGTCGTTTCCGTCAAAGAAGCTATCCCCCGCGGGAAAGTGAAGAAGGGCGACGTTCACCAGGCTGTTATCGTGCGGACTTCCTATCCAGTCCGTCGGCCTGATGGTAGCGCGATCCGTTTCGATAAAAACGCAGCTGTGCTGATTAACAAGCAGCAGGAACCGATTGGTACGCGTATTTTTGGACCGGTTGTGCGCGAATTGCGTGCGAAGAAGTTCATGAAGATCATCTCTCTCGCGCCGGAGGTGTTGTAATGGCTGCCCGTATTAAAAAAGGCGATACGGTTGTCGTCATCAGCGGTTCCTCCAAGGGGACGCAGGGAGAAGTTCTGGAGGTTCGTCCTTCCGAAAACCGTGCTGTTGTGCGTGGTGTGGCGCTAATTAAGCGTCATCAGCGTGCGCGCCGCATGGGTGAAGAAAGCGGGATTATTACCCGTGAAGCGCCCATTCACCTTTCTAACCTGAAGCTGATTGATCCAGCCTCTAAAAAGCCGACACGAGTTGGTTTCCGAGTGCTGGAAAACGGCAAAAAAGTTCGCATCGCTAAGGCGACCGGCGAAGCTATTGAAGGTTGAGGGGCTACGAATGAGTGCGAAACAGGAAGGTCGTTCCCTGCCGCGCTTTCAGCAGCGGTATGAAAGCGAACTGCGTGCCAACCTGCGTAAGCAGTTTGGTTACAAAAATGAAATGCAGGTGCCTCACCTCGAAAAAATCGTCCTGAATATGGGCGTGGGTGAGGCTGCTGGCGATCAGAAGAAGCTAGATGCTGCTGTTGCAGAAATGGCGCTTATTGCTGGTCAGAAGCCTGTTAAAACAGTGGCGAAGAAAGCTATCGCTGGTTTCAAGATCCGTGAAGGTCTGCCGATTGGCTGTAAGGTCACTCTGCGCCGTGCACGGATGTATGAATTCCTTGATCGTCTGGTAACTATTGCTATGCCACGCATCCGCGATTTCCGCGGTCTGCCGGCTACCAAAGGTTTTGACGGTCGTGGTAACTTTGCTCTGGGCTTGAAAGAACAGATCATCTTCCCCGAAATCGAATACGATAAGGTAGATGAAATCCGCGGTATGGACGTGGTGTTCGTAACCAGTGCAAAGACAGATGCAGAAGCCAAGGCCCTGCTGAAGGCGTTTGATCTTCCCTTCGTGGGGTGATACAGACCCTGCTGGGTGTTTTAATGTGTGATCTTGGAAAACCGTCGAAGGTTTTCGAAGGGTTCCGGAGGTAATTTGTATGGCTAAGACTTCTGCCATTCTGCGTAACGCAAAGCGCGCGCGCATGGCGGCACGGGATAAAGAGAAGCGGGTAGCTCTCAAAAATATCGTTATGGATCGTTCTCTTCCCGTGGAGGATCGGTTTGATGCGTCTTTGAAGTTGGCTGAACTGCCGCGCAATGGTTCTCGCGTGCGGGTTCGTCTGCGTTGCAAACTGACAGGTCGTTCTCGCGGTAACTACCGCAAGTTTGAGCTGTGCCGTATTGCTTTCCGTGATCTGGCATCTGAAGGCCAGATTCCGGGCGTGGTTAAAGCAAGCTGGTAAGGGCGCGAGATGTCACTTTCTGATCCTTTGGGTGATATGCTCACCCGTATTCGTAATGCTCAGCGTGCGCGTCACAATGCTTGTGTTGCTCCGGCCTCTAAGCTGCGCGTGAGTGTTCTAGAAGCTCTGCAGCGTGAAGGCTACATTCGTGGCTATAAGCGTGAAGACGTCCGTAAGGGTATTGCTCAGTTGCATATTGAGTTGAAATACACCGACGGTGAGCCGGTTATCCGCGAAATTCAGCGTGTTTCACGCCCTGGTCGTCGCGTATATTCCAAAATTAAGGAACTTCCTCGCGTTTGTGCAGGTTTGGGTGTTTCTATCCTTTCCACACCGCGTGGTGTTCTTTCCGATGTTGAGGCTCGTGCTGCCAATGTTGGCGGTGAAGTCCTCTGCCGTGTTTTCTAAGGAGGGGTAAATGTCACGCGTAGGCAAGTATCCTGTTGAAGTGCCGGCAGGGGTAACCATCGCTATCGCAGATGGTGTTCTGAAGGCCAAAGGAAAATTGGGGGAGCTGGCTCTGCCGCTTTCTTCACATGTTTCCGTTGATGTGCAGGATGGTAAGGTTGTTGTGCAGCCAGTGGGCACTGCTGCTCAGGCTCGTATGATGTGGGGCACAACACGTGCTCTGATCGCAACGGCTGTTAAAGGGGTTTCGGAAGGTTTTTCCAAGGCTCTGGAAATTAACGGCACGGGTTACCGTGCAGCTGTGCAGGGTTCTAATCTGGTGATGAACCTTGGGTTCTCCCATGATGTTGTGTATCCGATTCCTGCAGGCATCAAGATTTCTACGCCGCGTCCGACGGCTATTGTGGTGGAGGGGATCGATAAGCAGCGGGTGGGTCAGGTGGCTCTTGATATCCGCAGCTTCCGTAAGCCTGAACCTTACAAGGGCAAAGGTGTTCGGTACGAAACGGAAACCATTCGTCGTAAGGAAGGCAAGAAGAAATAATGAGCACTCAGCAGGAATTGCGGAACCGCCGTCGGGCGCGTCTCCGTTTTCAGCTGCGCCGCAAGGCAGGTGGGCGTCCGCGTCTGTCTGTTTTCCGGTCTGGCAAGAACATTTATGCTCAGGTGATCGACGATGCGCAGGGCCGTACTTTGGCCTCAGCGTCCTCCTTGGATAAGGAGCTGCAGACGGATCTGAAAAAAGGTTCCACGCAGGAAGGCGCTGGCGCTGTCGGTAAGCTGGTTGCACAGCGCGCCGTTGCTGCAGGTGTATCTCAGGTCGTGTTCGACAGGGGGTCTTATCTTTATCACGGGCGCGTCAAGGCCCTGGCAGAGGCGGCCCGTGAGGGCGGTCTCTCCTTCTGAGGAAAGGATCACGGAATGGCTCGTGAACCAAGAGAAGGCGGTCGAGGCGGCCGTGAGCGTGAACGCGAAGGGGATGAACTGGTCGATAAGCTGGTAACCATCAATCGCGTTGCGAAAGTGGTTAAGGGTGGTCGTCGGTTTGCTTTCGCTGCTCTGGTTGTTGTTGGTGACCAGAAGGGGCGTGTTGGCTACGGTGCAGGTAAGGCGCGTGAAGTTCCTGAAGCAATTCGTAAGGCTACGGAACGCGCCAAACGTGGCATGATCCGTGTCCCGATGAAGGAAGGCCGTACACTGCATCATGATGTTGCTGGTCACTTTGGTGCCGGTAAGGTTGTGCTGCGGTCTGCCGAAGCAGGGACGGGGATTATCGCTGGTGGTCCTATGCGTGCTGTATTCGAAAGCCTTGGTATTAACGATGTGGTTGCGAAGTCTCTGGGTACCCGGAACCCGCACAACATGGTTAAGGCAACTTTTGATGCGCTGGCACGTTGTGCAAGCCCACGTTCTGTAGCTAGCCGTCGCGGTAAGAAGGTTGCTGAAATCTTCGGTAAGCGTGAACAGGCTGTTGCTGCGGAGGCCGCTGATGTCTGATAAAAAAACCTTTAAGGTTGTGCAGATTGCGTCCGGTAACGGACGTAAGCCTGGACAGCAGGCAACTTTGATCGGTCTGGGTCTGAACAAGATTGGCCGTGAACGCGTTCTAGAAGATACTCCGTCTGTCCGGGGTATGGTACGTAAAGTGGCCCACCTGGTGAAGGTGGAGGATTGAAATGAAGCTCAACGAACTTCGTGATAACGAAGGTTCCCGTTACCGGAAAAAGCGTCTTGGGCGCGGTATTGGTTCTGGTAAGGGTAAGACGTCTGGTAGGGGTGTAAAAGGCCAGAAAGCACGTGAAGGGGTTTCCCTGAACGGCTTTGAAGGTGGGCAGCTTCCTATCTATCGTCGTCTGCCTAAGCGTGGCTTCAAAAACATCTTCCGCAAGGTTTATGCTCCTGTAAACCTTGGTGCGGTGGAAAAAGCCTTGGCTGATGGCAAACTGGCAGCAGGCACACCTGTTACTGAAGAAGCTTTGAAAAAAGCTGGTCTGGTTGGCACTGGCAAATATGCTGGCGTGCGCATTCTGGCCGAAGGTGAGCTGACAAAAGCTGTTACGTTTGAAGTCTCTGGTGCATCAGCTTCTGCTGTTGCTGCAGTAGAAAAAGCCGGAGGTAGCGTTAAGCTGCTGCAGCCTAAAGCTGCTGAAGCCAGCGCTTCCTGATGTTGCAAAAAGGAGAGCAGTGTTCGCACTGTTCTCCTTTCTTGTTCCTTCTCAGAATGTTGTCTGAATTTTTCAGGCGATTGTGCCAGCGTCTCCACAGCCGTGGTGGCGCTGTTTGTATGAAAGGACGGATGCATGGCTTCCGCGGCCGAACAACTGGCTGCCAACTTTAATGTAGGCTCTTTTGCCAAAGCGACTGAACTAAAAAAGCGAATCTGGTTTACACTGGGTGCGCTGATTGTTTACCGCTTGGGCACATACATCCCGGTTCCGGGGGTGGATGCCACAGTTATGGGGCAGCTTCTGGCGCAGCATCAGGGTGGCATTCTGGGCATGTTCAATATGTTCACGGGGGGTGCGCTTGGGCGTATGACCGTGTTCGCGCTGAACATCATGCCATATATCTCTGCGTCTATTATTGTGCAGCTTATGTCTACAGCTGTGCCTTCTCTAGAGGCTCTCAAGAAGGAAGGTGAACAGGGGCGTAAAAAGCTTAATCAGTATACACGTTACCTGACTGTCCTTATTGCGCTGTTTCAGGCGTATGGGATAGCTGTGGGGCTGGAGAACGTGCATAGCGCTGCAGGCGCTGCCGTTGTTCATCCCGGTATGTTCTTTTTGCTTTCATGCGTAACCACGCTTGTTGGCGGAACCATGTTTCTGATGTGGCTGGGTGAGCAAATTACCGCGCGTGGTGTGGGTAATGGGATCTCGCTCATTATCTTTGCTGGTATTGTGGCAAACCTGCCGCATGCATTGGCAAGCCTCTTCCAGCTTGGTTACACGGGCGCGCTTTCGCCGTTCTTTGTGCTGCTTTTCTTGGTTCTTGCAGCGCTTACCATCATGTTTATTGTGTTCATGGAACAGGCGCAGCGTCGGGTTGTTATCCAATATCCAAAGCGCCAGATGGGGCAGCGGATGTTTGGGGGGGACACAACCCATATGCCACTGAAAGTGAATACGGCTGGCGTTATTCCACCGATTTTTGCCTCTTCAGTGCTCCTGATTCCGGTAACGATTGCTGGTTTTATGAATGGCAAATCACTGCCGGGCTGGCTTTCCTTTCTGGGGCAGGAACTTGGGCAGGGGCAGCCACTGTATATGCTGTTTTATGCTGTCATGATTGTGTTTTTCTCATACTTTTATGCGGCCGTTACCTTCAATCCGACGGAAACAGCCGATAATTTGAGAAAGCAGGGTGGTTTTATCCCTGGTGTGCGCCCGGGTGCTTCTACAGCATCGTATTTTGATAAAATTCTCACCCGCCTGACCACGATCGGTGCAGCGTATATGGTGGCAGTCTGTCTGTTGCCTCAGATCCTGATCAGTCACTACAACGTACCGTTCTATTTTGGTGGAACGAGTCTGATTATTATTGTGTCTGTAACTATTGATACGGTCACACAAATTCAGTCTCATTTGGTGGCGCATCAATATCAGGGGCTTATGCGTAAATCGCGCGGCGGTAGGAAGCAGAGGATCATCAGACGATGAATATTATTTTTCTGGGCCCTCCCGGCGCGGGAAAAGGTACACAGTCCAAACTTCTTGAAGAGCGGTATGGGCTGATTCAGATTTCTACGGGCGATATGCTGCGCGCAGAAGTGGCTAAGGGATCTGAAACAGGAAAGCAGGCAAAAGCTCTTATGGATGCCGGGAAACTGGTTCCTGATGAGTTGATTATTGCAATGCTGAAAAGCCGGATTGCGCAGGCAGATTGCCAGAATGGTTTCATTCTGGATGGTTTTCCGCGCACGCTGGCACAGGCTGAAGAGCTGGATGGCATGCTTTCTTCAGATGGGAAGAAAATTGATACTGTTCTCTTCCTGGATGTGGACGAAGAAATTCTGGCAGATCGGATTTCCGGTCGCTTTACTTGTGGCAACTGCGGCAAGACGTACAACGAGGTCTCTAACCCACCCAAGGTGGATGGGGTCTGTGATTCTTGCGGTAGCCATGAGTTCAAGCGCCGGGCGGACGATAAGCGGGAAACCGTTGTTGAACGGCTGAAAGAGTATCGGAAACTGACGGCACCGATTCTGCCGTTTTATGAAAAAACCGGACGGCTGCACAAAATAAACGGCATGCTGTCGGCCCCTGAAGTGACAGGCGAAATCGAAGATGCGCTTGCCAGCGAGGGGTTGATCACGAAAAAGTGATCCGTTTTCGTTGACTTGTGGCGGTGGCCGGTATATTTCGCGGCCACCAAGTGAAATCTGCCCCAAGGGCTATGAGCGTTCGTGGTTAAGGCGGGCGAACAGGAGTATAAGGCGTGGCACGTATTGCCGGCGTGAATGTCCCGACCAACAAACGGGTTGTTATCGGGCTTCAGTATATTTACGGGATTGGCGCAACTAAGGCTGCTGAAATCTGCAAGGCTCTGGAAATTCCAGAAGCAAAGCGGGTAAACGAGCTGAGCGACGACGAAATCCTGAAGGTGCGTGAACTGATCGACAGCAAGTATCGCGTTGAAGGCGATCTGCGTCGTGAAATCGCAATGAACATCAAGCGTCTGATGGATCTGGGCTGCTACCGCGGTCTGCGCCATCGTCGCGGTCTGCCTGTGCACGGTCAGCGCACACACACCAATGCTCGCACGCGCAAGGGCAAGGCTGTGGCGATTGCAGGCAAGAAAAAAGCAACGCGCTAATCCAACTGGTTAGGATGTCTAACCCTGCTGCGGCAGGCTCTGGGCAGGGACTGAGGTAGAAAAGACATGGCGAAAGCCGCAACTCCGCGTATTCGCAAAAAAGAGCGTAAGAACATTATTTCTGGCGTGGCGCATGTGCTCTCCACGTTCAACAACACCATGATCACCATCTCTGATGCACAGGGGAATGCCATTTCTTGGTCTTCCGCTGGCGCGCAGGGTTTTAAGGGGTCTCGGAAATCTACGCCTTATGCGGCGCAGGTTGCGGCGGAAGACGCAGGTCGCAAGGCTCGCGAACATGGTATGGAAACTCTGGAAATCGAAGTTTCCGGTCCTGGGTCAGGGCGTGAAAGCGCACTGCGTGCTTTGCAGGCTGTTGGTTTCACCATCACCTCCATCCGCGATATGACGCCGGTTCCGCATAATGGTTGCCGCCCGCGTAAGCGTCGCCGCGTCTAAGTCCTGAGCAGGAAGGCAGCTTACAATTTAAGCTGTCTTCCGGTTGTTGTGTCCACTTCAGAGAAATCGCTGCGATTGCAGTGGTTTTTCGTATTGAAAGGCCGGTACCTTGGTCCTTCAGAAAAACTGGCAATCTCTGATCAAGCCTGAAAAGCTTGAGGTCGAATCCGGTGTGGAGCCAGCACGCATCGCAACCGTGGTTGCAGAACCTCTG
Organism: Acetobacter sp. JWB; assembly: GCF_003323795.1. Classification (NCBI taxonomy): domain Bacteria; kingdom Pseudomonadati; phylum Pseudomonadota; class Alphaproteobacteria; order Acetobacterales; family Acetobacteraceae; genus Acetobacter; species Acetobacter sp. JWB. Next base: position 1,032,502 of record NZ_CP030871.1, read on the forward strand.
GAACGCGGGTTCGGGATGACACTGGGGAATGCGCTGCGGCGTGTTCTGCTGTCCTCGCTTCAGGGTGCGGCTGTTACTGCTGTGCAGATTGACGGCGTGCTGCATGAGTTCTCGTCTGTTGCGGGCGTTCGGGAAGATGTCACGGACATCGTGCTGAACATCAAGCAGCTGGCACTGCGTATGCATGGCGAAGGGCCAAAGCGTATGATGCTGACGGCCACGGGCCCCGGCGAAGTGCGCGCCCGCCAGATCCAGACCGGCCATGATATCGAGATCATGAACCCCGATCTTGTTATCTGCACGCTGGATGATGGCGTTAAGCTGGGCATGGAATTTATTGTTAACATGGGTAAAGGCTATGTGCCTGCCGCGGCTAACCGCCCGGAAGATGCACCAATTGGCCTGATTCCGGTGGATGCAATTTATTCCCCCGTAAAGCGCGTGTCTTATAAAGTTGAGCCTACCCGCGTGGGGCAGGTAACAGACTATGATAAGCTGCTGCTGACGGTTGAAACCAATGGTGCTGTCACACCTGAAGATGCTGTGGCTTTGGCTGCACGTATTCTGCAGGATCAGCTTCAGCTGTTCATTAACTTTGATGAGCCGCGCCCTGTGCAGGCTGAAGAGCCTGAAGATGATCTGCCGTTCAACCGTAATCTGCTGCGTAAGGTGGATGAACTTGAACTGTCTGTTCGTAGTGCAAACTGCCTGAAGAACGACAACATCATCTACATTGGGGATCTGGTGCAGAAGAGCGAGCAGGAAATGCTCCGTACTCCGAACTTTGGCCGGAAATCCCTGAACGAAATCAAGGAAGTTCTCACTTCTATGGGGCTGTCCTTGGGTATGAATGTGCCGGCTTGGCCGCCGGAAAATATTGAAGAGCTGGCAAAGCGGCTTGATGAGCCGTTTTGATCTGACTTTTCACACGATACGTAGGAACTGAACTATGCGTCACGGGATTGCCGGCAGAAAGCTCGGCGTTACTTCTTCTCACCGCGCAGCCATGTTTCGCAATATGGCTGTTGCACTGATCAAACACGAACAGATCACCACCACGCTGCCTAAAGCTAAGGAACTGCGTCCGGTTGTTGAAAAGCTGATTACGCTGGGTAAGCGGGGCGATCTGCATGCGCGCCGTCAGGCTTTTGCCATGCTGCGTGATGATGTGATCGTGAAAAAGCTGTTTGCTGCTATTGCAGAACGCTACAAGGCTCGTAACGGCGGTTACACGCGCGTTCTGCGTGCTGGCGTGCGTTATGGTGATGCCGCACCTATGGCTGTTATCGAACTGGTTGATCGCGATGTTTCTGCCAAAGGGCAGGACAGCGGCCCACGTCCGGAAGCAGAAGAAAAGCAGGATCTGGCTGCATAAGCCACGTATCTGGTTTTTAGAAAAAAGGCTGGCTCAGAAATGGGCTGGCCTTTTTTTATGCTCTCATAATTGCATGAGTGGTGCGATTTTATATCGTGAAATTGGCTGGAAAATTTACACCATTTCAACATGGTATATTGACAATATAGCCTTCTGGCACGTTAGTAATTGCAAAATGAATGGCGCAAACAAACACGGTGGCATTATGAGGCAAGTTTTTCTGCGGATTATGCTGGTCGTCAGCCTGCTTTTTGTAGGGCTGACACAGCAGGCACGGGCCGGAACCCCGGTGCGTATTGGGTATATTCCTGTTCTGGGTTCATCCGCCCTGTTTGTTCTGGATGGTGAAGGCTGGGCCAGGCAGGCTGGTTTGGATCTGCAACTTGTGCGCTTTGGTTCTGGCCCTCAGGCTATTCAGGCTTTGGTATCTGGGCGTATTGATGCCTACGTGGCAGGTGTGTTGCCGTTGTTGCAGGCACGTGCGCATGGTGTGGATGTTAAGGTTGTGGCTTCTGGTTCGGTGGAGGAACTGGAGCTGGTGGCCCGTGGCCCGTTGGCTCAGATCGTGCCAGAAGGGCAGGAAGGTGGTCTGTCTGCTCAGGTCATTAAGGATGGCTTTGCCAAGTTCAAGCAGGAACAGGGGCATTTGCCGCGTGTTGCCGCACAGCCAGCCGGTTCCGTGCCGGATATCATGCTCCGTTACTGGCTGCAAAAACGCCTTAATATTGCGCAGCCTGCCTCTGTTATCAATATTGCCGGTGTGGATATTGATGCCGCACAGCAGGCTTTTCTGGCTGGTGCGGTAGATGCCGCCGTATTGCGCGAACCTTCTTTAACAGTTGCAAAAATGCGTGTGCCGGAAGCCAGAATTCTGGCCACGGGGCATGATATGCTGCCCGATCAGCCGGGTTCTGTTCTGGCTATTGTAAAGCCAACAGAAGTGCCATGGGCAAAAACGCTTACAGGCCTGTTTGTTAAAGCCAACACCTTGGTGTCTCAGCATCCGGATGAAGCAGCTCCTTTCGTGCGCACAGCACTGGGTGGCGGTATGCTGAAGGAAGAAGTGTTGCAAAAAGCCCTTGCGCGTTCTGCTCAGCATTTTGTGAGTGATCCTGCACGTATTGTAGAAGGCGTGCGGCAGTTACAGGATTTTGAGGTTGAACAGGGGCTTTTGCGTAAGGCCGAGCCAGTGGATAGCCTGTTTGATCTGGAGATGTGGAAGCAGAGCCAGCAGTGAGGGATAAAGTTTCGTTTTCAACAAAATGGGCGTTAGGTCTTATCGGGCTTATCGTCTTTTTTGGAGGGTGGGAGGCAGCAGTCCGAACAGGATTGCTGCCTTCTGGTATGGTGCCTGCTCCCAGTTCACTAGGGCCAGCCTGGCTGGATGAAGTGCGCGGGGGCTTTTGGCAGCAGGCCATTTTAGACAGTCTGCACCATTATCTGTTGGGCTTGCTTATTGGTTCCGTGCTGGGTGCTGGTTTAGGCATTCTGTGCGGCATGGCGGCTGTTGTGGATGGCTTGCTGGAAGGTATTGTCCGGCTGCTGCGGCCTGTGCCGGGCTTGGCGTGGGTGCCTTTTGCCATTTTGTGGTTTGGCCTGAACACATCGGGCGCCACCTTTGTGATTGCCATTTCAGTTTTCTGGATCAACTTTTACGCGGCCCACAGTGCCGTGCGCGGAGTGGACCCAGAACTGTATGAACTGGCAGCCGCTTTTGGGCATGGCAGCTTTTTGGGGCGTTTGTTCAAGGTGGTGCTGCCTGCGGCTTCTCCCGGTCTTATGTCTGGCTTGCGCACAGGTTTGGGGCAGGGCTGGATGTCTGTTGTGGCGGCGGAACTGTTTGGCGTTCCCGGTATTGGTGCGCGTATGATGCAGGCATCCAGCTTGTTGGCAACCGATGTTGTGGTTGTTTATATGCTCACCATGGCTTTGCTTTATGCGGTAACTGATTTTCTGTTCGGGTTTGTAAGAAAACGCGTGCTGAGGTGGCAACCATGAGCGACAAACACAGCGTTGCCAGCTTGGATAATGTCGGCCTCTCGCACGATGGCGGAGCTAATTTTGTGTTGCGCAATGTGAGCCTCACATTGGAGCAGGGTGAATTTGTTGCGCTTTTAGGCCCATCTGGTGTGGGGAAATCCACGCTTCTGCGCGTGTTTATGGGGCTCATGCAGCCTACGGAAGGCACAGTGGGTGGTTCGGCCTGCATAACAGATGCAGAGGAAACAGGCACCAAACGGCGTAGGCGGGCCTTGGTCTTTCAGGATGCGCGGCTGATGCCGTGGCGTTCTGTGCTGAAAAATGTTGAATTCGGGCTGGAAGGCTTGGGCCTAACGCGTGAGGAAAAGCACACACGCGCCATGGATGCGCTTAAACTGGTAGGGCTGGAGGAAGCAGCAGATAGGTGGCCCCGCCGTATGTCTGGTGGGCAGCGGCAGCGTGTAGGGGTTGCGCGTGCTTTTACAGTCAACCCTGATCTGCTGCTGATGGATGAGCCTTTTGGTGCCCTAGACCCTATTACACGCAGCAGCTTGCAAGAGGAGCTTCAACGTATCTGGCAACAAACGCATAAAACCGTGCTGTTTGTAACGCATGATATTGAGGAAGCCTTGCGCCTTGCTACCCGTGTAGTGGTGCTTGCGGGCGGCCCACCAGCAGGTATTACGGGTGAAATTGCCATTACGATGGATGAAAGAAACCCCGAAAGCACGGTGTTTAGAACCTATGCGGCCCGTTTGCGCGCCATGATTGCGGGGGAAAAAGACCCCGGTGGTGCTCCGTACTGGCGTTCTGCTGAAATTTAGTTGAAAAGCATATAAATAAAAGTCACACGCATCCTTTCTGGGGTGTCGTGCGTTCACATGCAACAAAATGGGGAGACATCGCATGAGCGATGACAACACAAAGGATTACGCGCTGGAAGAAGGTATTGGCCGTGTTCAGGATGGTGCGGAAGGCTTGTTCAGCCAGCTCCCCAGTTATGATGAAATGAACCCGGCCAAGCGTTGTGCTGCAACGGAAGCTGTTCGGGATGTGGTGATTGACCAGCCCTTCCTGATTCTGCCTGTTGTGGGAATTTTCAGCTTTATTGTTGGTGGCCTGCTCCGGCGGCGACGTTAAAATTTTGATAGATTTTCAGTCAGAAAACTCTGCCTGAAGGTGTGAAGGAGATGATTACATGCTGAAGCTGGCACTGTTTTTTCTAGTTATTTCCCTTATTGCGGGACTATTCGGTTTTGGTGGCATTTCCTCCGCAGCCGCGGGAATGGCAAAAATCCTGTTCTTTATCGCAATTATTCTGTTCGTTGTTTTTCTGGTGGTGGCCCTGTTGGCTGGGCGTGCCATTACAAAATAACCGCTTCTGAATAACCAGAGCATGAAAAAACCCCCGGTCTGAAAAGGCCTGGGGTTTTTTTGTTTGTGCAGCTAAAAAGCAGGCCGCCCTAGTTTTTATCCTTTTGGATAAAGGATGGCAGAAGCGGGTTGTCTGTTTGCATGGAATCCTTGCTAGGCAGCGAGGATGCATCCCACCCACCACCAAGAGCTTCAATAAGCGTGACGGAATCCAGAATACGGCTTTGCTGAATTTGCAGTGCAGTTTCCGCGTTGGAAAGAGCTGTTACTTCCGCCGTAATAACCGTGGTGTAAATCTGGGTGCCAGCCATGTACTGGTTGAAGGAAATCTGCACAGCCTTGTTGGCGGCTTCTACAGCAACAGCCTGCTGGTCTGCCTGGTCTGCTAGTACGCGCAGGTTGGCAAGCTGATCTTCTACTTGTTGCAGGGCTGTCAGCACGGTCTGGCGGTAGGCGGCTACGTAGTAATTATAATTGGTGTTGGCTTCACGCACAGCGGCGGTACGTGCGCCCCCCTCAAAGAGGGTTTCCGTAGCGGAAGCACCTAGCGCCCAGATACGGTTGGCTACCTGCACTAGTGCTCCCACCGGGTCACCACTGTAGGAGTAGCTGGCTGTTAATTTTACGTCCGGGTAAAATGCAGCAAGTGCTGCGCCAATCTGGGCGTTATATTCCTCCATCCTGCGTTCTGCGGCAGAAACATCTGGGCGGCGCTGCAAAAGCTCTGAGGGCACGGCAACAGGAATGGCCGGAATATCCCGCGTAAGCGCACCGTGGGGAATGGAAAGATCCGCCGGAGATTTGCCCATCAGAATGGCAATGGCATGTTCGTACCCTGCGCGGGCGGCATCTGTTGCGGTGGCTTGGGCGCGTGTTTGCTCAAGCTGGGTTTTGGCCTGCATCAGTGTGGTGGGGTCAGCCGTGCCTGCATCATACTGGTTTTTGGTAATCTGGTAGGAGCGTTCGTAAAAATCTACGTTCTTTTGTAGCAGATCGTGCAAGCTATCCTGATACCGCAGGTTAAAATAAGCTGTTGCCAACTGCGCCTGATAGGAGAGTTTGGCATTGGCCAGATCAGCCGCAGAAGCCTGAGCCTCTGTTACCTGAGCCTGAATCTGACGGCGGATATTGCCCCACAAATCCAGATCCCACGAGGCGGAAGCACCCATTGCATAGGTATTTTCTGTGGTGTTGGAGGCAATGGAGGACGTTGTATCTCCGTAGTTAATAATCGTGCCTGATGAGCGCGAGCCACGGCCAGAACTCTGCCGGTTGAAGGAGAGGGCACCGCTTAATGTAGGATACAGCTCTGCTCGTATGGCGTTAATGGCGGCGCGGGCATTGCGGTATCTGGCCTCATACTGTGCGACGTTCTGGTTGTTAATTTCCACCTGAGATTCAAGCTGGTTCAGCAGCGGGTCATTATAAAGCGTCCACCATGCGCCTTTGGGAATGGCCGCCAAGCTGGGCTGTGCATAGTTCCACCCAGCCGCAGGCCGTAACTCCTTGAACTGCGGAGAGATAATGGCCGAAGGGCGTTTATAATTGGGGCCAACCATGCAGCCCATAAGCGCCAGTGGTGCCATAAGGCTGGCAGCGCGGCGGGACAGTTTTTTGTGTTTGAGCATCATGCTGGAAAAAGAAGGCGAAACCATCAGCTATCCTGCCGGGAGGTGCGAGAAAAGAAAGAGCGCAGGCGTATTTTCTGAACACGCAGCCGCCACGTATCAAGCGTAAGATAAATAACAGGGGTGGTGTAAAGTGTAAGAGCCTGACTGACGAGCAACCCGCCCACAATGGCAATGCCCAACGGGTGGCGTAGTTCTGCCCCATAGCCATTGGTGATCATTAGCGGGGCCGCCCCCAGCGCTGCGGCAGCGGATGTCATGATAATAGGGCGGAAGCGGAGCAAGCAGGCTGTACGGATGGCCTCAAGCGAAGACATGCCATGTTCACGCTCTGCCACAAGGGCAAAATCCACCAACATGATGGCGTTTTTCTTTACAATGCCAATCAGCAGAATCACCCCGATCATGGCGATAAGCGAGAATTCTTCCCCAGCCAGTTGCAGCGCCAACAGTGCTCCCACACCAGCAGAAGGAAGAGTGGAAAGAATGGTGAGCGGGTGCAGATAGCTTTCGTACAGAATACCCAGAACAATATACACGGCAGCCAAGGCGGCCAGTATCAGCAGGGGTTCATCATTCACGGCTTTCTGGAACTGTGCGGCATTTCCCGCAAAACTACCGTGGATGGTGGATGGCATATGCAGCGTAACCTGTGCGGTGTTGATAATCTGCGTTGCCGTACTAAGCGAAACACCCTTGGCCAGATTGAAGGAGATAGTGGAAGCCACAGCCATACCCTGATGGTTGACCGAAAGGGGTGTACGTGTCTGCACAATCTGAGAAACCAGCGTAAGCGGCACCATGCTTTCTGACGATGTGCTGACAGCAGACCCGTTGGAAGCCCCGGCGCCTCCCGCCAGTGCGTTGGCAATCTGGTTTTTGAAGGATTCCGAACTTAGGGAAGATGCTGAACTGCTTCCGGCCTCATCCAGCCCACTGGTGTTGCGCACACGTATGGTGTTGGATTGTGTGCCACCACCCGCTGTGCCACCGGCCACACTGACCCACACCTGCATCAGGCTGTGGGGGTTGGACCACAGCACCGGGTCAGCTTCCATCACCACGCGATACTGATTGAGCCTGTTGTAGATGACAGAGGCCGCGCGTTGCCCGAAGGCATCGTACAGTGTGTTGGAAAGCAACTGCGGCGTGATGCTGACACGTGCGGAGGTATCACGGTCTATATCCACGCTCATGGCGGAACCACCCTGCTGCACGTCGGATGAAAGATCGGTCAACTGTGGGTGGCGGCGTAATTCACTTTGGAGCTTGTCTGTCCATGTATAAAGCTCAGATGCGTTTTCACCTTCCAATGTGTACTGGTAGGAGGCGTTGCTCTGCCGGGCGCCCGCACGTACGGCGCCGGGTTCCATCAGAAAGAAATCAGCCCCCACCAGTTTGCTCAGGCGTGTGCTGATACGGTTGATAAGGTCTGTGGGGGTATCCGAACGCTCGCTTTTGTCCTGCAACTGCAAGAACAGATTGGCTTGGTTGGAAGAGCCGCGGCCACCAATAAAGGAGGAGACACTTTTAACTTCTGATTCCGCCAGAATAGCCTTTTGCACATCAGCCAGTTTTTTGCTGAGTGCGCCAAACGAGATAGACTGATCTCCCTGCAAATGTCCCATCAACAGGCCCGTATCTTCTACCGGGAAGAAGCCCTTGGGCATGAGAATAAACAGCGCGACAATCAGCGCCAGCGTAAAGGGCAGGCTCAGCAACACCAGCTTGCTATGCCGCAGCGCAACATCGAGTGAATACGCATATCCAGCCTGAAGTTTATCTAGCGCACGGGTAATACGTGCCGCTACACGGGCAGAAAACGGTGCGTGTTCCTGCGTTTCAAGCGCGGGCGCACGTGGGGCCAACAGGTAAGCAGCCATCATGGGGGTAAGCGTGAGAGATAGCACCATGGAAATAATGATGGTGATGCTGACCGTCATGGCGAATTCATGGAACAACCGGCCCGCAAGGCCACCCATGAGCAAAATGGGCAGAAAAACCGCAATCAGCGAAATGGAAATGGAGAAAACGGTAAAAGCTACCTCGCCGCTACCTTTTATGGCGGCTTCTCGCGGGGGAAGGCCCTGTTCTATGTAGCGGGCAATATTTTCCACCACCACAATGGCATCATCCACCACAAAGCCGGTGGAAACCGTAAGCGCCATAAGGGACATATTGTCCAGCGAATAGCCAAGCAGCGCCATCACCCCAAATGTGGCCACAATAGAAGCTGGCACCACAATGGCGGGAATAAGCGTCATTCTAACAGAGTGCAGAAACAGCAGCACCATTAGCACAACCAGCACCACAGAAATAACCAGTGTAAGCTGTGTATCGGCCAGAGAGGCGCGGATGGTAAGGGAACGATCCAGCCCAATATGCAAATCCACCCCGCCGGGCAGAGCGGCCTTGAGCATGGGTAGCTTAGCGTTGATCTGATCCACCGTATGGATCACGTTGGCCCCAGCCTGCGGGAACACGATGGCAATAACCGAGGGCTGGCCATTGTAATATCCGGCGTTGCGCAGGTCTTCCACGCTATCACGCACTTGGGCAATATCCGCCAGCCGCACGGGCCGATTATTGCGCCATGCGATAATCAGATCCCGATAATCCTGCGCTTTGCTTACCTGATCATTCGTATCCAGGGTAAAGCGCATGCCGCCTTGGTCAATAATACCTTTGGGGGTATGGGCATTGGCCGAGGCCAAGGCTGCGCGCACGTCTTCAAAGCTGATGCCGTAGCGGTAAAGCGGCAGAGGGTTTATTTCTGCACGGATAGCTGGCAGCGCACTCCCGCTGATTTCTACCTGACCAACACCTTCTACAGATGAAAGATGCTGCACCAGTACATTGGTGGCGTAATCATAAAGTTGTGGGCGCGTATGGGTGTCTGATGTCAGGGTTAAAATCAGAATAGGTGCGCCGTTAGGGTTGGCTTTGCGGTACGTCGGGTTTTGCCGCAGGGAGGACGGCATATCCGCATGGGCTGCCTGAAGAGCGGCTTCCACATCTCGCGCAGCGCCGTTGATATCGCGCGAGAGCGAGAATTGCAGCATGATGCGCGTGGTGTTTTGCGAGGATTGTGACGTCATTTCCGTCACATCCGCAATCTGCCCCAAATGCCGCTCCAGCGGGGCTGCTACAGAACTGGCAATTTCTTCCGGGCTGCCGCCAGCCTGCGTGGCCTGCACCATAATCACCGGAAAATCCACATTCGGCAGGTCAGATACCGGTAGGGTGCGGTAGCCTAAAATGCCCCCCAGCAACATGGCCACCGTAAGCAGAATGGTGGCCACGGGCCGGTCAATAAACAGCCGGCTTATGCTCATGGTGTGGAATGTCCATCAGCCGGAGGTGGGGCAGAAGGCTGGCTGTGCTGGTGCCGCATGGCGTTGAACTTGTGGGCCAGCGTATCCAGCGCCAGATAAACAACCGGCGTTGTAAACAGCGTAAGCAATTGGGAAAGTGCCAGCCCGCCAATAATGCTCAGCCCCAGAGGGTAACGCAGCTCGGACCCCGTGCCATGAGAGATGACCATGGGCACAGCACCCAACATGGCGGCAAGGGTTGTCATTAAAATAGGGCGAAAACGCAGTGTGGCGGCAGTGCGGATGGATTGAAGGGAGTCCATGCCATGCACGCGTTCGGCTTCCAGTGCGAAGTCGATCATCATGATGGCGTTTTTCTTAACAATGCCAATCAGCAGCACAATGCCGATAATGCCCATAATATCCAGATCCACGCCCGCAATCATCAGCGTTAACAGCGCTCCAATGGCGGCGGAAGGCAGGGTGGAGAGAATGGTAACCGGATGCACAAAGCTTTCGTAAAGAATGCCCAGCACGATGTACACGGCAATCAACGCCGCAGCTACAAGGAACAACTCATTGCTGAGTGAGCCTTCAAACGCGGCTGCCGTGCCTTGGAATGATGTCTGGAAGGTGGAAGGCAGCCCAATTTCTTTTTCCACCTTGCGGATGGCGGCCGTGGCATCCCCCAGCGCATAGCCATCGCTCAGATTAAAGGAAATGGTGGTGGCGGGGAACTGCCCAAAATGTGTGAGAAGCAGGGGCGCTGTTTCCTGCGTAACGGTGGTAACGGCATCTAGCGGCACCATGCCGGAAGTGGGTGAACGCGTAGGGCCAGAAACACTTTCCCCCGAATTGCCGCTGATACCCGGCAGATAAAGTTGGGAGAGTGAGGAAAGGTTGGTCTGGAACTTGGGGTCTGCTTCCAGAATAACGCGATACTGGTTGGACTGCGTATAGATGGTAGAAATCTGCCGCTGACCAAAGCTGTCATACAACACGTTATCAACGGTTTGCGGCGTGATGGAATAACGTGCCCCGGTGGCTCTATCCAGCGTAACCTTTGCCACCAGCCCAGATGCCTGCAAATCCGATGTGACATCAGAAAGCGCAGGTTCCTGCTTCAGGCGATCCAGCAGCTTTGGCACCCATGTCTCAAAGGCACTGTATTCTGGGTTTTCAAGTAGGAACTGGTATTGCGTAGCCGTAACTGTTGTATCCAGAGAAAGATCCTGAATAGGCTGCATATACAGCTTGATACCGGCTACCTGTGAGGTTTCATCGGCCAGCCGCCGGGCAATTTGCGCCGCTGTGCTTGTGCGGTCATCATGCGGTTTCAGGTTGATAAGAAACCGGCCCTGATTAAGCGTGGCGTTCTGCCCATCCACCCCGATAAAGGAAGAAAGCGAGACCACATCCGGGTCTTTCAGCAGCACTTTGGCAAGTTCTTGCTGATGCTCTTTCATGCTCTCAAACGAGATGGTTTGTGAGGCAACAGAAATACCCTGAATCACCCCCGTATCCTGCGCGGGAAAGAACCCTTTGGGAATAACCCACGCCAGTACACCTGTAAGCAGCAGTGTACCTACGGCCACGCACAAGGTTAGCACGCGGTGGGCCAGCACCACATCCAGTATGCGGTCATATCCGGCAATCAGCTTTTCCGTGTAGTCTTCCATCCGGGCAGACCAGCGCTGGAATGCTGTTGTGGCAGAACTGGCATCATGCACACGTTCAGAAAGAATACGCGCACACATCATCGGCACCAGTGTAAGCGAAACCACAGCAGACAGAATGATGGTAACGGCCAGTGTAAGCGCAAATTCATGGAACAGGCGGCCCACAACATCGCCCATAAACAGCAGTGGAATGAGCACCGCAATCAGCGAGATGGTGAGCGAGATAATGGTAAAGCCAATTTCCCCGGCCCCTTTCAGGGCGGCTGTCATACGGTCTTCTCCCGCTTCCACGTAGCGGGAGATGTTCTCGATCATGACAATGGCATCATCCACCACAAAGCCGGTGGCGATGGTAAGCGCCATAAGCGAAAGGTTATCCAGCGAGAAATCCAGCAGATACATCACTGCCAGCGTGCCGATAATGGAAAGCGGCACAGACAGGCTGGGAATAATGGTGGCAGGGATATTGCGCAGGAATACAAAAATAACCGCTACAACCAGCGCGAGGGATAAAAACAGTTCGCCCTGTACATCGGAAACAGAGGCACGAATGGTGGTGGTGCGGTCTGTTAGCGGGGTAATATCAATACCCGGAGGCAGCGTTTCCCGCAGGGCAGGCAGGGTGGCTTTTACGTTGTCCACCACGGAAATTACGTTGGCGCCGGGCTGGCGCTGCACGTTCATGATCAGCGCGGGCGTAAGGTTGGACCACGCCGCAAGCTGCGTGTTTTCCGCACCGACAACTACCGTTGCGACATCACGCAGGCGGATAGGGCCGTTGTTCTGATAGGCGATAACCTGATTAAGCAGCACATCCGCACTGGTAATCTGCCCATCCACCTGCAACGTGGCGGCCTTTTGCGGGCCATCAAACGTACCGGTAGGGGAGTTTACGTTCACGTTGCCAATGGTGGTGCGCAACGTGTCCAGATCCATACCGTAGGATGTAAGCTTGGGAATGTTAACCCGCACCCGAATTGCTTTGCGGTTGCCACCAGAAAGCGTTACCAGCCCCACGCCGGAAATCTGGCTGATTTTTTGCGCCAGGCGCGTATCCACGTAGTCTTCCACTTCTGGCAGCGGAATGGTGGAAGATGTAATGCCCAGTGTTAGCACAGGTGTATCCGCCGGGTTTACCTTGGCGTAAACCGGAGGGGCTGGCAGATCTGTTGGCAGCAGGGAGTTGGCCTGGTTAATGGCAGCCTGAACTTCCTGCTCCGCCACATCTATGGAAGTATCCAGCGCAAAACGCAGGGTAATAACCGATGCCCCACCAGATGAGCGTGATGTCATCTGGTCCAGCCCCGGCATCTGGCCAAACTGGGTTTCCAGCGGGGCAGTTACAGAGGTGGACATGACATCGGGCCCAGCGCCGGGGTAGAATGTTTCAACCGTAATGGTTGGATAATCTACCTGCGGCAGGGCGGAAACGGGCAGAAAATGGTAGCCCAGCAGGCCAGCCATAAAAATGGCCAGCATAAGCAGAGTAGTGGCAACCGGCCTGCGAATAAAAAGGGCTGAGGGGTTCACTTTGCCGCGGAATCCGATGCTGGAGTGGTTTGTGCAGGAATGGTGACTTTAATGCCGGCACGCAGATGGTCTGTGCCATCTGTTACCACTCTGTCACCATCCTTCAGACCAGAGGGAACAACAATGTTGGTGCCATCTGATGTGCCAGTGGTAACGGGCCGTACTTCAACGGTGTTATCGGCCTTTACAACGTAAACAAATAGGCCATTGGGGCCAGTTTGCACTGCTGTTGTGGGCAGTAGCAGCACATTGTTAAGTGTTTTAACCAACAGGCGGGCATTTACAAACTGGTTGGGGAATAGATGCTCATCCGTGTTGGGGAAGATGGCACGCAGGCGCACAGTGCCGGTGGAGGTATCTATTTCACTATCCAACGTGCTAACGGTGCCATCCGCAATTTTTTGCGTATTGGAACTGTTCCATGCCTCTACGGAAAGGGATTTTTGAGTGCGTAGCTCTTCCGCTACTTCAGGAAGCTGATCCTGCGGGAGTGTGAAGATAACAGAGATAGGCTGCATCTGCGTTAGAATAGCCAACCCGCCAGATTGACCCGCCGTAACGTAATTACCCTTATCCACAGCACGTATGCCAATACGGCCATCTACAGGTGCAATAATATGGCAGTAAGTGATCTGGAGCTTCTGGTTATCCACCAAAGCCTGATCGGATTTTACCGTGCCTTCCAGTTGCTGCACGATAAACTGCTGATCCTTGGCCGTTTTAGCATCAATACTGTCCTGTCGGATCAGGCGCTGGTAACGCGCGCTATCTACGCGTGCCTGTGCAAGCTGGGCTTTATCTGCGGCAAGCTGGCCTTCATATTGGGCTAGCAACACCTCATAAGGGCGGGTGTCTATCAGCGCCAGCAGATCACCTTTATGTACGTGCTGCCCTTCCGTAAACAGCACGTTCATCAGGTAGCCTTCCACGCGGGTTTGCACGGTCACGTTGGTAATGGGGATAACCGTTCCCAGCTCGGTAAACACCACGGGCATGGAGCCACTATGTACCGTTTGTACGGCAACGGGCTGCGCCTGAGATGTATCAGCCGTGTGGTGTTTGCCCTTTTTATGCGTTCCGCTGCTGGTGTCTCCATGCGGGCGCAGGAAGGCAAAGGCCAGCACGCATGCACCTGCCAGAGCTATGCCTGCAAGTAACATCCGTTTTTTACGGGGAGGGCGCGGAGATGGTGAAGACGGAGAAACGGGAGAGGCTGGCTGATGTTCATCCATGTGGCGCGCTGCGTATTACCTAAAAATAAGGAATATTGGTTCAGACAGGAAAATAAAGGCCAGAATAAGGTTTTATAATCCATCTGAGAGAAGTGATGGGAGCCGGAAAGCAGGAAGTTCTGCTTTCACCGTAAAACGTACCACATGGATATGGGAAGGGCTTGTTACGTTTTTTAACGTTTGTTTCCGCTCATGGAGGCCCCGGCAGAAGGTGCAAGGCTTGCCGCAAATGGCACAGCCAGAAGAGATACAGCCCCAGTTGCCAGAAAACCTGCGGAAAAATCGCCCAAAGTGGGTGTTGTGTGGCCATATATTTGCCCCAGCACGGTAAGTGTGCCCGCAGCAATACATATGCCAGCAGAAAGCATGATCTGCTGCATGGTGGAATACAGGCTGGTTGCAGCGCTCATGTTACTTGCTGGCACATCAGCATAGGCAATGGTGTTGTAAGCGGAAAACTGGATAGCTTGCGCAGCTCCGGCACATGCTAAAATAAGCGAAAAAAGCCACAAGGCATGCGGTAGCCGAAAGCTCGCTACCAGTGTAAAAACGACAGCAGCGGAAATGCCATTGAACATTAGCACCTTCCGAAAGCCCCAGCGCCGCAAAATGGCGGGTACAAAGGGCCGCGTTATTAACGCCCCAATGGGGGCTGTAAATGTGACCAGCCCGCTTTGGGCAGCGTTGAGCCCCATGCCGATTTGCAGAAAGGATGGCATGAGAAAGGGCAGCGAGCCCACAGCCACGCGTGAGGCCGCGCCCGCTAAAACAGAAATCCGAAATGTGGGAATGCGCATAAGCCGGAAATCTAGCAATGGCGCGGGAATGCGGAAGGCATGGATGCAGTAAAGGGCCATCAGAAGGCTGCCTGCGCCTAGCATAACCACGCGCAAAGTTATTGAACCTTCTGCGTGGCTGAACAGTTCTGCAAAAACAGAAAGCAGCGCCAGCCCACCCCCGGCCAGCACCATGCCCTTTAAATCAAACGGCGCAGGTGAGGGCTCGCGAATTTGTGGAATAAAGCGCCATGTAAGCCCTAGCCCGATCAGCCCGATAGGAATGTTGAGGTAAAAATTCCACCGCCATGAAAACCATGTGGTGATAAATCCACCAACCACCGGGCCAAGCAAAGGGCCAAGCGTTGCGGGCAACATCATCCACGTCATGGTGCGCACAAGCTGATCACGCGGTGTGCTGCGGATAATCACAAGCCGCCCTATGGGCACCATAAGGGCGCCGCCAATACCTTGCAGCGTGCGCATGCAGGCCAGAAAGGGAAGGGAGTTTGCTTGAGCGCAAAACAGAGAGCTGGTGACAAAAATGCAAATGGCCACCATTAGCACAGAACGGCTGCCCAGCCTGTCTGCCAACGCACCAGAAGCCGGTATGAAAATAGCTAACCCAATAATATAGGATGTGAGTGCAACAGAGGTTGCAACTGTATCAACGTGTAAACTGTTAGCAATAGAAGGCAGAGCTGTTGCCAGAATGGTGCCATCAAGCTGTTCCATAAACATCATGGAGGCAACGATCAGGGCGGTGAACTGCGCTTTGGTCGGGCGTGGCATGCCTAGTCAGAAACGTGTTTTTGCGGTCTGATGCAACCTATGATCCTGCAAGCACTGTTTTGTTACGGCAAGCAGGCGGGTGGGATTGCACTCAAAGTTTAAGGAAAAAGTCATGGCTGAAGATAAAATCAAGAATGTTGAAAGCAAGGTTGAAGGCGCAGCAACAGATGCCAAAGGCCATGTTAAAGATGCCATCGGCGGTTTGACAGGTAATATTGGCATGCAGGCCGAAGGTAAGTTCGATCAGTTTGCTGGCCACATGCAGCAGGATTTTGCAGATCTGTACGAAGAAGGTGAAGGCGTGCTGGAAAAGGCAGCAACCTTTGTGCGGGATAAGCCCCTGCTTTCATTGGGTATTGTATCCGCTATTGGCCTTGTTCTGGGCTGGCTGATCTTCCCCCGTCGCAAGCGTTCTTGAAAAATTAGTTTACCGGGACTCTTGCGCTCCTAGGTAAAAAAATGCTTCTCCTTCCCTGCGGAGTCGCAGTTGATGCGACTCGGTTAATTTAGCCGAGTCGCATCAAATGGATGGAAAGAGAAGCAATGCCGGACTTTACGCGGGAACAGCAGCTGGGTGGCCGAGTGGCCGGGGTGGATGAAGTGGGCCGTGGCCCGCTGGCAGGCCCCGTGGTTGCTGCCGCCGTGGTGTTTGGTGCTGGTGTACCTGCTGATCTTGCCGCCGTTATTGATGATTCCAAAAAATTAAAACCAGCTGTGCGCGAAGCCATAGCGGAACGTCTGCCGCAAGTGCCGGGTATTGAAATCGGCATTGGGGCAGCTTCCACTGCGGAAATCGATAAGCTGAACATCCACCATGCAGCCCATCTGGCCATGCAAAGGGCGGTAGGCCGCCTGCCGCGCCTGCCAGACCACGTGCTGGTGGATGGCAACAAGCTGCCGGATTTTGGCTGCGCTGCACAGGCTATTGTGGGCGGAGACAGGGTAAGCCTGTCTATTGCTGCGGCATCTATTGTGGCCAAAGTGGTGCGAGACCGCGCTATGGCTCGGCTGGATGCGCGCTGGCCTGATTACGGCTGGGAGAAAAACGCGGGCTACGGCACGGCTGTTCATCGCAAGGCGCTGATCAGCGTGGGCATTACACCGCACCATAGAAAAACGTTCGGCACAGTGCGCCGGCAGCTAGAAGAACATTATTCGGCGGAGAAGCAGGTATGAGCGGCGCAAAATCAGCATCCATGGAACTCCCTATTGATCAGATCCTCCGTGGTGAATGCGTGGAAACCATGCGTTCCCTGCCTTCTGGTTCTGTGGATTGTGTGTTTGCAGATCCACCATACAACCTCCAGTTGCGTGGGGAGCTGCGCCGCCCAGATGATACGCTGGTGGATGGTGTGGATGATGACTGGGACAAATTCTCTGATCTGGAAGAATATGACCGCTTCACCCGTGCATGGTTGGCAGAGGCCCGCCGTGTGCTGCATAAGGATGGCACAATTTGGGTGATTGGCTCCTATCATAACATCTATCGCATTGGCGCCATTTTGCAGGATCTGGGCTTCTGGATTCTCAATGACATTGTGTGGCGTAAATCCAACCCCATGCCCAATTTCCGTGGTCGGCGTTTTACCAATGCACATGAAACCCTTATCTGGGCCGCACGTGGGCAGGATAGCCGGTACCGCTTTAACTACCAGGCCATGAAGGCGCTGAATGATGATGTGCAGATGCGCTCAGACTGGTATCTGCCCCTGTGCACAGGCAATGAGCGCCTGCGGAATGAACACGGGTTGAAGCTACATCCGACCCAAAAACCAGAAAGCCTGCTGCACCGCGTGCTGCTGGCTTCCACCACGGTAAATGATGTTATTCTAGACCCATTCTCCGGCACAGGCACCACGGCTGCTATGGCGCGCCGTTTGCGGCGGCATTTCATCGGTATTGAACGCCACCCGGATTATGTAGAAGCTGCCATGGCGCGTGTGGCCGCTGAAACGCCGCTGGAAGCCGATGCCGTGCAGACCACTCAGGATAAGCGTGAAGCCCCGCGTATTCCTTTCGGCTCATTGGTGGAGCAAGGGGTTATTGCTGCTGGTACGGTAGTGTGTGACAAAAAACGCCGTGTACATGCGACTGTTTCGCCTGATGGTACGTTGGTAAATGGCACCAAGCGCGGTTCTATCCACAAGTTGGGTGCGCAGCTTACAAATGCTCCTTCCTGCAATGGCTGGACATTCTGGTATTTTGAACGGGCAGGGGAATTGTTGCAGCTTGATGTGCTGCGGCAGGAAACACTCCAGAAAACAGCGCAGGCATAACTGCGCTGTTTTCTAAGGTGTAAGAAAATACTTTAAAAACAGAATATAAAAAGGCAGCGTTTTAGCTGCCGCCAAAGCCCAAAAAGCCCACAGAAGGTTGTGCGGTGCCGCCTGTGCTATCGTACCGCCGTTCTTGTATTTGCTTCTGTTCGTCCTGCTCATAACGGGCATTGTTGATGCCGCCAGAAACAACAGGTTCCGAACCACCATCCATGCTGCCACCGTAAGAACGCGGGTTATCTGCCGGAGTGCGGAGGGACAACAGAAGGAAGGTAATGGGGTTACGGTTGAGGTCGATAGACATATCCAGAGGTGTCTGACCCAGAATATTATGCCCGTTCAGATCCGCCCCACGGTTAATGGCATCTTTTGCAGCAGAAATGCTGCCACGGTTAATGGCATCAAACAGGGCGGCTGTGGGTTCCACATCCTTATTGGATTTATCCCCGTCATCTTCATCCAAGCCTGATGCACCGGGAATATTGGTGGGCGGGGCAGCCTGTTTGGCAGCCTGCGCGGCTTCCGCCTTTTTGGCGTCTTCAGCAGCAGCAGCTTCATCGCCCCCTTGTGCCTGCGCCCAGACAGGAGTGGTGGCAAAGCAGGCAAAACTGCCCATAAGCACGGCAGAAGAAGCAAGGCGGCAGAAACGGGTCATTGTCTGTCCATCATTACACGTATGCGTCATGCTATCACACCGCATAATGGTGTGAAAGTGGAGAGACCGCACCCCCCACTCTTTCCCTGCTGTTATCAATTCCGGCCTTCACGCCACCATCCTGCAAAAAGGAAGGCGAGGGATACCAGCAGCATGCTCCATGTTGGCAATAAGGGTTCTGCGCTTTGGCCCGTTACAATATGCGCGCCACGTTGCGGGAAGGCCAGCCAATTTGCGCCGTGCAGGGTGGAGGATTCTGCCATCCGAATGGTGGGTATGGCCAAATGTCCGGGCGTACCCAGCCAGAACACACCACCGCCAGACTGCTGCACAATAGGCGCCAGCTTGGTGGCCGTGGCCCGTAAATCCGTCATTTCACGGATATCGCTTTGCACTGGAGCTGCGTAGGCGGTGTGGGTGCCATCTGTTACCTGCCAGATTCCTGCTTCATTGGCGGGCATGGTTGCTGTCTGGCTGCCATCCTGTGGGGCAGCATGCAGGCGCAGGGATGTTTGCGTGCCCGAAGGCGCCGTGATGGTGATACCGGGCAGAGTGGCTTCGGTGCTGATACTGTGGCGCGTTACGGTTAACACGTTGTCTGTAATGCTGGCAGCCAGTTGTTCTTCTTCCAGCTCTGGC
This sequence comes from Acetobacter sp. JWB, assembly GCF_003323795.1. Classification (NCBI taxonomy): domain Bacteria; kingdom Pseudomonadati; phylum Pseudomonadota; class Alphaproteobacteria; order Acetobacterales; family Acetobacteraceae; genus Acetobacter; species Acetobacter sp. JWB. The sequence continues at coordinate 1,051,752 of NZ_CP030871.1, forward strand.
TCTTTCATCAGCCAATGGGAAATCCGGCGCAGCAATTCCGCTTGCGGTCCGCCACCACCTTCACCGCGAGACCAAAGCCAGATCTGGTCAGAAAGCAGGAGGGCCACACGGCCCTGATCCACTCGGTCTAGAACCAGCAGAGGGGCGGCATCTGGTCCGCTCATCAGCACTTCACCATGTGTGCTGTCTGGTTTGAGAGCGCGGTACCAAGGCCCCCATGCGCCTGCAATGGTTGTGGTGCTATCTGGCACGTTGGCATCGGGCGCACCAGAAAGAGCTGCCGTAACAGGGTGTTGGCGGCCTTGCGCAGTTAACCGAGGGCGGAACTGGCGCTCAACCATGCCTGTTTCTGGCGGCACATGCGCGGGCAGCACATCACCTACAGGGGTTTCCTGTAATGATCCGGGGCCTACAAATTCTGGCCCAGCGGTTAGCAACAACCCACCACCACGGCGCACAAAGTTGGCAATGTTTTCCAGGTAGCTGTGGGGCAGAATGCTGCGGTTTTCAAAACCATCCAGAATGATCAGGTCAAACTGGTTGATCTTGTCCTGAAACAGTTCCTTTACGGGAAAAGCAATGAGCGCCAGATCAGATAGCGGCGTGCCATCATCTTTTTCTGGTGGACGCAGAATGGTGAAGTGGATCAGATCCACTGCCGGGTCTGCTTTCAGCAACCGGCGCCAGACACGCTCCCCTTGGTTGGGGGTGCCGGAAATCAGCAAAACCCGCAGCCTATCCCGAATACCCATAATATGGGTGATGTTTTGATTATTCAGTTGTGAGATTTCCCCCGACAGAGGGGAAACCGAAAGGCTGATAAGCATCTGCCCCGGCCGTGCAACAGGGATGCTGATATCTTGCGGCGTGTCTGTAACAACAGGGATGACCACAGGCTCTTCCCCATTCACGCGTAAGGTAAGTTCCGCTGGTGTGCCAGTATGCGTGCCGGGGCCGGAATCTTCGGCCAATACGCGTAAATGTGCGGGTTGTCCGGCAATGGCGTAGGGCGGTGCTTCTAGTATCTGGAGCTTGCGGTCTGTTTCCTCATCTTTGGCGGTCAGCAACACATGCAGGGGTAGGGGAGTTTGTTCTCCTGCAGCAGTGTGCGGGCGCAGGCGATCTGGCAGGCTGGCCGGAATATCAGCAACCTGACCATCTGTAACCATCATGGCGCCAGCAAGCTGATCAGGCGGAATATCTGCTGCAGCCTGATCCAGGGCTTCAAACAGGCGGGTGCCGTCATGCCCGTTCTGGCGCACTGTAACGGTACGAATATTCAGCCCTTCCACCTGCATATGGGCCAATGCATCTGCCGCCTGCCGGGCAATAGCTGCCCGTTGTCCGATAGACATGGAAGGAGATTGATCTACCAGCATAAGGGCGGTTTGGGGCAGGCTATGCCAGCTTTCACGCAGATGCTGCGGGCCCGCCAGCCAGAACAGAAGCGAGGCAAGAGCAGCCAGGCGCAGCAAGGCCCCGCGCGCGCCGTTATACAGGCTCCACGCACAAAGTATCAGGCCCCCAATGCCTAGTAGAGCCAGCAGCCATAAAGGCAGAAGTGGCGCAAAACCAATGGATTGCATTAGATTGTTTATCATGGCCGGTCTTCCAGCCGTTTCAGCAGCATGGGCACGTGCACTTGGTCTGCCTTATAACTGCCGGTAAGCGCGTAAATGACAATATTTAGTCCAAAGCGATAAGCCAGTAACCGCTGCTCTGCGCCACCAGGAATAACCGCAAAGGGCGTATTGCCAGATGGATCAACCGCCCAAGCGTGTGCCCAGTCTGCCGAGCCGATAATAATGGGGCTGACTTCATCATTTCCGGCATCGCCTTCCCGCGCCACCCAGATGGGCTGGCCAGCGTAACGGCCCGGAAAGTCATGCAGCAGGTAAAAAGTATGCGCCAGTAGGTGGTGGTCATTCATGGTTACGAGGGGCGGCACTGTTAGCCCTGTTGTAGCGCGGCGCAGGGCGGCGCGCGTGCCCGGAGCATCTCCGGCAAAGCTGGCATCATCTGTGGTGCCGTCTGGCGTGTCCTGTCCTTGGGTATCAATGAGCAAAATGCCACCATGCGCCATAAAACGGTTGAGTGCGGCTATCATGGCGGGAGAGGTATGGGCATCTGGCGTAATCGGCCAGTATAGCAATGGATAGTAGGCCAGATCATCCGTTTCGGGGTGCACGCCATCAGGGTGGCCCAGCACGGCAGATGTGCGGGCATTCGTAAAATCCGCCAAACCCTGAAGCCCTTGGCGCGAGGCTTCATCTACATCTTCATGCCCGGTCAACACGTAGGCCAGACGTGTTTCAAGTGCTGCTCCGGGCACGGAGGGTAAGGTTTGTTGTGCAGGAACCGGCGGTTGTGTATCTGCTGCATGGGCCGGAGCGGCCATGCCGAACAGCAGCCCGCCTATAACCAATGCAGCCGTATGAGCGCGGTTGGTAACCAAAAGCCCTTTGCGCATCAGCAGAACCACAGCGCCATCAAGCAACAGCAGAACAATGGCTGCCAGAAGGCAGAAGCGCCCCAGTGGCACATCCGGCTGTTGTCCTGCCGGATCTGTAATAAGACCCACGGCGCTTTCAGGATGCAGCGTGGCAACGTGGTCCGCTGCATTTAAGGCGCGGCGGCCAGAACCGGGGCCATACAGGCCCGGGGGGTGCGCGGGGGAAACATCCGTGCTGGCAAAGGCGGAAGCTTTTAGGCCGCGCGCATAAGGTGGCGGAGGGCCAGCAATACCTGCACCATCCAGCGTAAGGGCTGGTTGCAATATGGCATCATCCGCTGGCACACTTACGCCGTTTGCGTGGTCTGTCAGCCTTTGCAGCATGGAGACAAACAACCCGGAAAGCGGCAGGTTAGACCAATCTGTTGTGCTGCTGACATGGAACAGCACAATTTCACCTTTGCCCAGCGCGGCATGTGTAACCAGCGGCGTGCCATCTGCCAGCCGTGCCCATGTATGCTCAGTAAGTGTGGCGGAGGGGCGTGCCAGAACCTGCCGAGAGACTGTGACATCATGAGGAGGCACTAAACCAGCGAATGGGGAGGTGGCATCAAACTTGGCAAGTTTTTGCGGGGTGCCCCATGTCATGGAGCCGCCGAGTTGGCGTGCACCATCCAGCAAAGCGACGGGAAGCAGATCTTGCATGGTCTGCTGGGTATTGTCGTTCTCGGTGGTTTCAGTCGCATCATCATGCTGGGCACCGGCAAGGGCTGGCCCTGCAAAGCGGATGAGTGTGCCGCCATTTTTAACCCATTCACGCACTTTTTCTCGTGTTTCCGGGTCTGCCAATGTGCCATCAGGCGCAATTAAAACAGAAAGCGGGCGGCTTAAAAGCGCCAATGGCGTGCCTTCATGCAATTCGGCAGAAGGGGCAAGAGCGCGGCGCAAATAGAACAAAGACCCCACTAAAGGTGTATCCGCTCCGCCGGAAGCCAGAAGCCCTACCGGATGCAGGCGGCTGCTTTCATCCATTAGCACTGTGGTGGCAGCGCTAGCTGTGCCTGCAAGCGTAAGCGTATCTATGCGGTTGCGCACGGCGGCAGGCAAGTTCACAGCAATATTGGCGTGGCCAGATTGTGCGGGCAGGGTTACGGGTACAACGGCCAGCGTGCCCCCATCTTGCGTATGCGCAATAACATTAAAACTACGTGGAGCCGCAGCAGGCATCGCCACCAGCCGTGCCATGACGTTATTGCCTTTATCGACCACCGGAGCCAGAGCCACAGCGTTTTGATGCGGAAAGCGCACTTCCCGCACGCGCCCCAAACGTTGCAGGGTGTGCGTAAACGCGCCATCGCTGGGGGTGGCAACACCATCCGCCAGATACAGAATACTGCCAAATGTTTGTGCCGCTAGATGTTCCAGTGTGTGGGCGGCAGCTAAGCGGTCTACTTGCCAAGGTTCCGGGCGCAACGCGTTCAGATGCTGCCGCACTTGAGCAACTGGCAAGGGGGCGAGGCTTTCTGCCACAGATGTTTCGGCTTCCGGCGCGGTGGTAAGCAACAGCACGGGACGTTTGGCGCGTTCGGCATCATCCAGAAAATTCTGGGCAGCGGCTAAACGTTCGTTCCAGTCTGCGGCGCTGAACATGCCGTTATCTATAATAAGCAACACCGGGCCAGATCCTTGCTGGGCGGCATTGTGCCCCGGTAGCACTGGCCGGGCCAGGCCAAGAACCAACAAAGCAACAGCGAGCAGACGCAGGAGCAGCAACCACAGCGGAGAGCGTGCAGCCTCGGTCTGGCGTGGTTTCAGGCTGGCCAACAGTTTTACAGGCGGAAACACTTGTTGGCGTGGGCGCGGGGGTATTGCACGCACAAGCCACCACACCAACGGCAGCGTAAGCAGGCCCAGCAGGGCAAGGGGAGCCAGAAAAATCATACCCGGCGGCCCATCAAATTATGCAGGGCCAGCAAGGTGGGCGTGGCTGGAGTATCGGTAACATGGCAAATATAATCATGCCCAAGGCTTGTAGCCATTTGCTCCATCTGGCTGCTGCGTGCAGATGCCAGATGGGTGTAATCTGCACGCAATGTTTGCACATGGGGCAGCTCAATGGGCGGTTCCTGCTCCAGCCCCGTAAACTCAACGCGCCCTTCATAGGGCAGGGAAAGCTCTGCCGGATCTGCGATATGGAGAATATGCGCACGCACGCCCCGCGCTGCACATTGATGAAGCAGGCCGCGCAGGGCCTCTGTTTCACACAGCAGATCACTGGTCAGCAGTAAATGTGCATGGCGGGGCAGCGCGACAGCGGCAGGCAGCGTATTTTTTTGCGGCGAGGAAGCCTGAAACACCAAAGCCAATGCCAGACGCTCCAGAAGGCTGCCGCCAGAGGGTAGATGCACCATACCGGATGAAGAAAGCAGCCGAATGCGTTCTCCCCCACGAGCAAGAGCAGCGGCCATTGCCAGCGTGAGCAGAATGGCGCTTTCCAGCTTGGTGGGCATGTTGGTGCGGGAGTGCCAGTTCATGGAGCCAGAAAGATCACACCACAACAGAATGGTTTGCGCGCTTTCGGCTTCTGTTTCGCGCACATAAGCATGGGTGCTGCGGGCGGACTGTCGCCAGTCTATATGCGCAGCGGGCTCTCCCGGCTGGGCTGGGCGATATTGCCAGAAGGTATCTCCCCACCCCGCGCGATGTTGCGGGTGCTGCCCGGCCGCCAGTGTGGCGGCGGTGCGATTGGCCTGCACAATTAAATCGGGCATGCGTGCCGCCAAGGCCTGTGCTTGTTGAGTAAGCGTGGCAGGTTGCCCGATGGCAGCAGAACTATCTGCCAGCGCGGCAAAATGCGGAGCCTGTGTGGTGCCAGCCTTATTGCGGCGGAATGCGGCGGTAAGAAAGGAGGGGCCGCGCAATGGCTTTAACCCAGTTGTTGCAGAAGGCGAGAGATTACATCCTGAATTTGCACACCTTCAGCGCGGGCGGCAAAAGTCAGCGCCATACGGTGGGCCAGAACAGGCTGGGCCAATGCCGCAACATCATCCAGGCTGGGGGAAAGTCTGCCATCCAGCAAGGCGCATGCGCGGGTGGCCAGCATAAGCGTTTGTGCGGCCCGCGGGCCGGGGCCCCAAGCAATTTGTTCACGCAAGGTGGCATCTTGCGTGGTTTCTGGCCGGGCGTTGCGCACCAGGTTGAGAATGGCATCCAGCACTTTTTCACCTACCGGAATACGGCGCACCAGTGCCTGTGCTTCCAGCAGGCTTGCGGCATCCATAAGGGTTTGGGGCTGTTCTGTTTGTGCGCCGGTGGTGGCTAGCAGCATCTGCCGTTCTGCTGCTTCATCAGGGAAGGAGAGTGGAATTTGCAGCATAAAGCGGTCAAGCTGCGCTTCTGGCAGCGGGTAGGTGCCTTCCTGCTCCATAGGGTTCTGGGTGGCCAGAACATGAAAAGGGCGTGGCAAAGGGTATTCTGTTCCGGCTACGCTTACGCGGTGTTCCTGCATGGCTTGCAGCAGAGCGGACTGTGTGCGGGGGCTGGCGCGGTTGATTTCATCCGCCATCAGCAACTGGCAGAATACCGGGCCGGGCACAAAGCGGAAGCTGCGGTGGCCAGAGGCATCTTCATCCAGAATTTCACTGCCCGTAATATCGGAGGGCATAAGGTCTGGCGTAAACTGCACGCGGCGCGAATCAAGCCCCAGCACTGTTCCCAAAGTTGTGACCAGCAATGTTTTGCCTAAACCGGGCGCCCCCACCAAAAGCGCGTGGCCACCAGCAAGAATGGTGGCAAGCGTTTGGCGGATAACCTGTTTTTGGCCAAAAACAATGCGAGAGGTTTCCTGCTGCACGGCTTGCAGCCGTTCGCAGATACGGTCTGCCTCCCGCACTTCGGGAGGAGAGGAGGGCTGTTGCGCGGGCTGCGATGCGTCTGATGCGGTCATGGTTCCAGTGTGAAGCACATACGGGGCTTACATCAAGCGGGGTATCATCCCTATATCATCAGGATGACGGTATGGACACGTATTACAGGATGATAGGCCAGTGAAAGGCGAACACGCAGTGAGTGGCGACAGTCTTGCCTGTTCGGGGCATCAGGAAAGCCCGGAAAGAAAAAGGCATGACTTGGGATACCTGCCTTTTCTGGTGCGGCGCGATGGCGTGTGGCTTTATAGGGGCACGCCCATAAAACGTAAGGCCATGCTGTGCATGTTTGGCTCCATGCTCACGCGGGATGAAAAAGGGGCATACCTGCTACGCTCTCCTTTTGAGACCGGGTATATTGAAGTGGAAGACGTGCCTTTTCTGGCGGTAGAGCTGGATTGGACAGGCTGCGGCAGAATGCAGCGTCTGTGTTTTCGCACCAATATGGATGAAGTGGTGGTGGCTGGGCCAGAGCACCCGATTCGGACAGATTGGAACATGCCGCCAGAAGCGTGCCCGGAGAGTTGCCCACCCTATATCCGCTTGCGAGAGGGGGATGATAGGCGCTTTCCGTTAGAAGCGCGTCTGTCTCGCCCAGTGTGGTACGAGCTGGCGGCTTTGGCAGAACCAGGCATGTGCCAAGGTATTCCCTGCATGGGCGTGTGGAGCTGCGGGTGCTTTTTTCCGCTTGCCAGGCAATCATCCGGCACAGATTGCGACGCATGACCCGCACTTTATTGCACCGGCTGGCTCCTGCACGTTTGCATGCGCTGGAGCAGATATGGGCCGTGCTGCCTGAAGCACGGCTTGTTGGCGGTGTGGTGCGTGATTTGATGGTGGGGCGCGCTATTGCAGATGTTGATCTGGCAGTGCCGCAACCGCCCGAAGAGGTTATGCAAGGCCTGAAGGCGCAGGGCATTACAGTTGTGCCTACTGGGTTGGCGCATGGCACGGTGACAGCGGTTATCGATTCCGCGCCCTATGAAATTACCACCCTACGGCGCGATGTGGAAACAGATGGACGGCACGCCGTGGTGTGTTGGACAGACAACTGGCAGGAAGATGCCGCGCGCCGAGATTTTACAATCAACGCCATGTCCTGTGACAGCACAGGTGCTGTGCATGATTATTTTGGCGGCCAGCAAGATCTGGCAGAAGGAACTGTGCGTTTTGTAGGCGATGCCACGCTGCGGATACAGGAAGATGCGCTGCGTATTCTGCGGTTTTTTCGCTTTTGGGGGCGCTATGGGCAGGGGCGGGCAGATGCACAGGCCATGCAGGCCATTACTGCGCAGGCGGCGTTGCTGAACGGCCTGTCTGTTGAGCGGGTATGGTCTGAACTTAAACGTATTCTGGCTGGGCCGAAGGCGCAGGATGTTGTGTATTTGATGCAGCAGGCCGGTATTCTGCCTGTTCTGTTGCCAGAAGGTGCAAATGTGCCTTTGTTTGCACGGTTGATGGCGTTTAACCCGCCAGCAGATGCACTGCTGCGGCTTGCTGCTTTGGTGCCGAATAAAAGCGCGGATATGGCACGCCGCCTCAAATTTTCTCGCGCTGAAGCCGCACGCCTCAAAGCCATGCAGGCTGAACCCGTGCCTTTGCCCAAGATGTCCGATGCGCAATTACGCCATTTATTGGCAGATACTCCGCCAGATATTCTGGCTGCACGCAGTTGGCTGCATCAGGCGCGGTATTCTGATGTTTTGGGCGAAGAACTGCGGCAACGTTTAGCGCGGCTTGAAATCCCTGTGTTTCCGATAGCAGGGCGAGATTTGCTAGAGGCAGGCTGCCAGCCGGGGCCGCACGTTGGGCAGGTGCTGAAAGATGTGCGTAACTGGTGGCAACAGGGTGGTTGCAGCGCAGATAAACAGGCTTGTCTGGCCTATGCGTTAGAGCTGGTGAAAGCATTGCCATAATAAAACCATGCGTCAGCCTCTTACGCGAAAGGGGGGGAGGCTGTTAGAGAAGACGCATGACGTCACAAGCATCTGCTTCCTCTACCCGTTCGTCCCGTTCTTCCCGCGATTTATTGCCGGATGATACCCGCGTGCTTCTGAGGCGGTTATGGCGGCAGCAGGTGCGCCATTTTCCCGGTAACCTTACGGCTGTTGTGTTGCTTACGGTATTAACAGCCGGGCTTACTGCATTGTACCCGCTGGTTATTCAGCGTGCGCTGGATATGTTTTCCAGCCATGATTCCCGCATTCTGTATCAGGTGCCGCTGTTGGTGGTGCTGATTACGGTTGCCAAATCTATTTCTCAATACGCGCAAACGCTGGCGTCTCAGGGGTTGGTGCTTAAGGTTATTCGTGGTTTGCAAAGCGAGATGTTTGCGCATCTGATGCAGGCGGATATTACCGATGTAGAGCGTGAGGCTCCGGCCAAACTGGCAGCACGTTTTACCACGGATGCCGTTTCTATCCGTGAAGCCATGATCCGCGCAGTAAACTCGCTGGGTGATGTTGTGACCGTGGTGGGGCTGATTGCCTCCATGTTTTACATGGATTGGGAACTCAGCCTGATAGCCGGTCTGCTTTACCCCATTGCCGCAGTGCCTATTCAAAAGCTGGGCAAACGCGTGCGGCGCGCTTCTGGTGGCATGCAGGAACGGATTGGGGAAACCGCTGCTTTTCTAACAGAAAGCTTTAGCCAGGCTCGTACTGTGCGCGTGTATCGGCTTGAACAGCGCGAGGAAGAACGCGCGGCCATTTCCTTCGATCATCTGCATCAGGCCATGCTGCGTATTACGCGCGGTCGTGCACGTGTTGACCCCTTGTTAGAAGCGCTGGGTGGTTCTGCCGTGGCTGCGGTATTAGGTTTTGCAGGGTGGCGGGCCGCTATGGGCGGGGCCACATTAGGGGATTTTTCCGGCTTTGTGGCGGCTTTGTTGCTGGCAGCACGCCCCTTACGTGCATTAGGGGCCTTGAACGCCGCCTTGCAGGAAGGGTTGGCCGGACTTGTGCGTATTTTTGAAATTATTGATGAAAAACCCGCCGTGGCAGATAGCCCCAATGCTGTGCTTCTTGGTGCCGGACAGGGTGATCTGGTTTTTAAAGATGTCGGCTTTGTTTACCCAGATGGTCGCGTTGGTCTTTCCGGCCTTAATTTTGAGGCCAAGCCGGGCTTTACCGTAGCGCTAGTGGGGCCATCTGGTGCAGGTAAGTCCACGGCGCTTTCCCTCGTGCCGCGGCTGCATGATGTCACATCGGGCTGCATTTTACTGGATGGGCAAGATCTGCGGGATCTCACACTGGCCAGCTTGCGAGATGCCATCGCTTATGTCAGCCAAGATCCGCTGCTGTTTGACCTTTCTGTGCGCGACAACATTCTGATAGGCCGCCCCACCGCCACGGAAGAGGAGGTTCAGGCAGCGGCCAAGGCAGCCGCAGCCGAAAAGTTTATTCTGGCCTTGCCCGCAGGGTATGAAACCATAGTGGGGCCGGGTGGGCAGCGTCTTTCTGGCGGGCAGAGGCAGCGTGTGGCCTTGGCGCGCGCTCTACTGCGCAACCCACGCCTTCTGCTGCTGGACGAAGCGACAAGCGCGCTGGATAGTGAGAACGAAGCCGCAGTGCAGGACGCTTTGGTGACCCTGCGTAAAGGGCGTACAACGCTTGTGGTAGCGCATCGTCTTTCCACCGTACGGTCAGCAGATCTGGTGGTGGTCATGCAGGAAGGCCATGCTGTGGAATGCGGAAACCATGATGAACTCATGGCGCAAAACGGCCTATATGCGCGGCTGGTTAGAACGCAGGGGTTGGAACGTTAAGGCCAGCGCAGCAGATTGGGCGTGGCAAACTGCGTCTTTTTTACAGCAAAACATTAAAAACCCAGGTTGCATGTGTGCTGAATGCCATGTGCGACTTGATGCCTGCTTGTGAACATGCCACAAAACTGACCGACCAGTTCGGTCAGAGATGAATTGACCGAAAAAGCAGGGTATGCGCCGTGCGTTTGAGATGGCAGGGAACAGTATGACAGACGACCACAACGACCAGTCTTCCGCAAATACCGGCGCACCAGCCAAGCCAGAAGAAAAGAAAAAAGAGAATCCTCGCCGCAAGATTATTCTCACTGGTGTTATTGCCGTGCTGGCTGTGGGGGCCGGTGTTTACTGGTTTATGACTCGCAATGAAGTTGAAACCGATGATGCTTTTACCGCCGGGCGCGCCATTACCATTGCGCCGCATGTTAGCGGGTATGTGACAGAACTGCTGGTGAACGATAACCAGTTTGTACGCAAAGGGCAGCTTCTGGCGCGTATAGACCCGCGAGACTGGAAAGCCGCGCGAGATCAGGCTGCTGCACAGGTTGAAAGCGCGCAGGCATCTAAGAACGCCAGTGACATGATGCACATGGTGGCTATGCTGGAGTTTCCCGGTAAGCTGTTGCAGGCAAAAGGCCAGCTAGAAGCCGCCAAGGCTCAGGAATTTAAGGCGCAAACAGATTTCCGCCGCCAGCATGTGGTGGAACGTGCAGCAACTTCGCAGCAGGATATAGATTCAGCCCGTGCTGCGTTGGATGCTGCCAAGGCTCGTGTGATAGCCGCACAGGGTGCCGTGCAGATGGCCATGCCTGTGCAACCCAATATTCAGAACACCGCTATCCAGATCACTCAGGAAGAGGCCGCAGTTAAAACCGCACAGGCCCGGCTGGAAACGGCAAACCTGAATCTGGAATGGACAGAAATTCGTGCCCCGCATGATGGCTGGATTTCCCAACGTAATCTGGAACAGGGCAACTATGTGCAGCAGGGGCAGAATATACTGTCCATTGTGGAGCCGGAAGTATGGGTAGTGGCCAACTACAAGGAAACCCAGATTACCCGTATGAAGCCCGGCCAGAAGGTGGATATCAAGGTAGATGCTTATCCATCCCTTAAGGTGCATGGGCATATTGATTCACTGCAAAAAGGCACAGGCGCGCAGTTCAGTGCCTTTCCGCCAGAAAACGCAACCGGCAACTACGTAAAAATTGTGCAGCGCGTGCCAGTTAAAATCCTGATTGATGATGGGCTGGACCCCAACCAGCCATTGGCACTTGGTATGTCCGTGGTGCCCACCGTGCATGTTGATACAGAAGGGCACTCTGATGCGCCGCCGCGTGATGGGGCAGAACCAGCAACCCCGGTTGCGCAATGAGCACACAGGCCGAAGTAGCCCCCGGCGGGTGGAAGCCGAAGCATAATCCGTGGACAGTCGCCTTTGTTGTAACCATGGCGGCGTTCATGGAAATTCTGGATACAACCATTGTGAACGTCTCCCTGCCACATATCGCAGGGAGCCTGTCCAGCACGTATGATGACGCTACATGGACATTGACCGCCTATCTGGTGGCCAACGGGATTGTGCTGACAATTTCCGGTTGGCTGGGTAAGGTTTTTGGCCGTAAAAACTACTTTCTTATCTGCATTGTTATGTTCACCGTATCGTCGTTTTTGTGCGGTACGGCCACCAGCCTTGCAGAGCTGGTTGTTTTTCGTCTGTTACAGGGCTTTTTTGGCGGAGGGCTCCAGCCTAATCAGCAGTCCATTATTTTGGATAGTTTTCCGCCCGAAAAACGTGCCGCAGCGTTTGGCCTTACCGCCATTGCAGCCGTTGTGGGGCCGGTTATTGGCCCAACGCTGGGTGGGTGGATTACCGATAACTTCTCTTGGCGCTGGATTTTCTTCATCAACGTGCCATTCGGGTTTTTAACAACCGTTGGCGTTATGGCGTTGGTGGAAGATCCACCATGGGCGCGCAAACAAAAAGCCCCAGTGGATGCCATTGGTATCAGCCTGATTACCATTGGGTTTGCCAGCCTTGAAGTGATGGTGGACCGTGGTGAGGATGCAGACTGGTTTGGCTCCACCTTCATTCGCATTATGGGTGTGCTGGCGTTTTTGGGCATTGGTGGCGCTGTTTTGTGGCTGTTGCACGCCAAAAACCCGGCAGTGGATTTGCGTGTGTTCAAGGATCGTAATTTTGCGGTGGGCACAGCACTTATGGGGGCAATGGGGGCGCTGCTTTATGCATCCGCTATCATTGTTCCGCAGTTTGCCCAGCAAGTTATGGGGTACACGGCCACTATTTCCGGTTTGCTGCTTTCTCCGGGGGGGATTGCCGTTATCTTTCTGATCCCCATAGTGGGTAAGCTTATGACGCTCATGCCTGTGCGGAATGTGATTGCGCTTGGTTTTGGGCTTATGGGTATTGCTCTGTTTTGGTCAGCCCATTTGTTGCCATTGCTGGACTTCCATCATCTCATGCTGTTCCGCATGAGCCAGACGGCCTGTTTGGCTTTTCTGTTTGTGCCGCTTTCCACCATTGCGTATTCCACCATTCCGGAAAAACTGAATGCAGATGCTTCGGCATTATTCAGTATGGCGCGTAACGTGTTGGGGTCTTTGGCTATTTCTGGTGCCACGGCACTGCTTACAGAGCGGCGGCAGGCGCATCAGTCCTACATGGTGCAGTGGATGACGCCCTACCATCAGCCGTATAATGATTATCTGGCGCAGGCCAGGGGTGTTGCCACAGCCCACGGATACGCCCCCGGCGCGGCACAGGCCATTGCACAGCACACCCTGTTTCAGGAATTCACTCGGCAGGTGGCTATGTTGTCTTACAATGAAGTGTTCATGATCTTGGGTATAGGTTCGTTTCTTTGTGTGCCGTTCTGCTTCCTGTTTTCTGCCATTACAGGCAGCGGCAAGACGACTGGCGCACACTAAAAAGCGCAGCAAAAAGCCAATACAAAAAAGCTCCCTGACTATAGGCGGTCAGGGCGCTTTTTTATTGCGCGTTATTTTTTATGAGCGCGGTTTTGTAAACTGTGCGAAATCCTGCACCAAGCGTTCATAAATTGGTTTTTTAAACCCCACATTCTGCTGGGGTAGGGTGGCAAGATCTATCCATTGCCATGCGTCAAATTCCGCAGGGGTTTGGGCATCTAGCCGGATATCGGCATCTGTGCCTTCAAAAGCCAGAGCAAACCATTTTTGGGTCTGCCCCCGATACTTGCCACCCAATGCACGCCCTATAAGGTGCTGGGGCAGATCATACGTAATCCATTCAGGATGTTCGGCCAAAATACGCACTTTGTCTGTGCCAATTTCTTCTGCCACTTCGCGCAGCACAGCTTTTTCTGGTGCTTCTCCGGTATCAATACCACCTTGAGGGCATTGCCATGTGCCTTCATTCAAGGGGCCGCCAGCGCCGGGCATATCCGTACGCCGAGCAATAAAAACGCGCCCATCAGCATGAAAAATCATGGCCCCAACATTAGGGCGATACGGAAGAGGCGTGGCGCTTGCATCTCTCATTGTTGCGGTTGGCCTTGCTGCTGCACCCGTGGGTTGGAGAGGTTGACATGCATGCTGCCATCTGCGGCGGCAGGGCCATAGGCGGACATGTCCGGCGGTAGAACAATCTGGCTAACTGGCACCAAGGCAATGCCCATATCTTTCAGGTGTGGTAACCATGCGCGCAGGCAGGCCATGGCCACTGGCCGTAATGGCCCCAGAATGCCAATGGCGCGCCCATTCTGCCGTGCCATTTGCTGAAGTTTCAGCAACTGGATATCAATATTTACAATATCGGTATCCGTATTCACCACAACATCCGCGGTAGCAGCGCTACTGGCGCCTTCGGTTTGCGTGCCCGGTGTAGCATCCAGATAAAGCAGGCCGCGCTGATCTATGGCTTTTACCAAAGATTTAAAGCTTTCAGATTGCGGGAAGCTACCGCCATTTTGCCCTGCAAAGGCATTGGTAACCCCCACATATCCCGCCAGATGAGAAAGCGCCCAGTTCAGATTATCCATGTTTTGTTGGGGGGAAAGTAGCAGCCCAAGCGCTTTGGGCCCGGCATCTGTATTCTTGCTGGCGTTATCCTGAATGGGGAGAGAAAGCAGCGTTTCATGCCGATGTTGGCGTGCTGCGTTCATCAGTTCTTCAGGGTTGGCGGCATAGGGTGAAATACCCAGAGAAACCGGACCGGGCAGGGAGTTTATGGCTTCTGTTGTCAGATCATCTGTCTGATCTATGCCATCAATCAGCAAAGCCACCATGGGGGTGCCGGGCGGCACATCCACAGCAGGTGCGGCATAAACCTTTTTAGGTGTGCGATCATGTGCACCCACTTTGGGAAGCGGAAAGCCCCCCGGGCCATTCTTGCTTTCCAGTAGATCAGCTTGCGGGCCGGGAATGGTGGTGCGCTGGATGGGGGAGGATTGTTTGGCAGCGGAATCTGCCGAAACATCAATATCCTGCCCCTCAATGGAAAGGCCGGGCGGCCCCATAACCTCCAACCCTATGGCCAGCGCCACGGCGGCTGTAGCGCACCCGCCCCAAAAGCGAATAAAGGTGCGCCCGTTAGAGGGCAGTTGCTGCCAGAGCGATGGAGTGTGCATGGCCTTTCCCTTTCGCGCCCTTAGTGGTGCGTTGCACTATCCGTTTTAGCGGGTTGCTTGGCAGGCGGCAGAGATGCAGCTGGATCTGGAGAAGGCAGGCCAGCCATAAAGCGCACAATACGCAGGCCTTCCTGAAGCTGGAAGTCTGTTGCAGGCTTATCGTATTCAAACTCCGGCCAGTTTGCCGGTGGTTCGTTTGGAATATCCTTGGCAATGGCTGGCAGATCCGTACGCGGCTGTGCCTTGGTCTGGTTGCCGCCCTGATTTTTCAGAATATGCTCCAGATCAGCTTCGCGCAGGCTGAAGGCCGGATCTTCCCGCGTTTCCTTCACCACAATATCCGGTGTGATGCCCAGTGCCTGAATAGAACGGCCAGAAGGCGTATAGTAACGCGCAGTGGTTAGGCGTACGGCACCATTACCCGGAATGGGGATAATAGACTGCACAGAGCCCTTACCAAAGGAGCGCGTGCCAATCAGCACCGCACGGTGATGATCTTGCAATGCACCAGAAACAATTTCGGAAGCCGAGGCGGAGCCACCGTTAATCAGCACGACCAGAGGTAGGCCATCTGTAATGTCGGTGCCGTGCGCATCCCAACGCTGGCTGTCTTTGGGGTTGCGCGAGCGGGTGGAAACAATCTCACCCGAACGGATGAAGTTGGAAGAAACATCTACAGCCTGATCCAGCAGGCCACCCGGATCGTTCCGCAGATCCAGCACCAGCCCGGCCAGCTTACCGCCAGCCTGCTGCTTGAGGCTGTTATAAGCTTTCAGCAGCTCTTTTTCCGTGGTTTCGTTAAACTGTGCTACGCGGATGTAACCTACCCGATCATACAGTGCAGATTTCACAACATCGATGTGAATCACTTCACGCGTTAGCGTTACCACAATGGGTTTAGGTGTTTTTTCGCGCACCAGTGTCAGGGTAATTTTGGTGTTGGCCTTGCCGCGCATTTTCTTCACGGCTTCATCCAGCGGGGTGCCGTCAATCGGGTGGCCATCTACGGCAATAATGTAATCACCCGGCTTGATGCCAGCCCTAAAGCCCGGTGTGCCATCAATAGGGGAAACAACGCGGATATGCCCATCCTGCTGCTGAAGTTCCAGACCAAGGCCGCCAAATTCGCCCTTCATCTGTACCATCATGTCATCATACTGTTTTTGCGTCATGTAGGAGCTGTGCGGGTCTAGCCCGCTCAGCATACCGTTTAGCGCATTGGTAATCAGATCACGGTCTGAAACAGGTTCCACATACTGTTGGCGGATCATGTCCATAACCGTGCCAAACAGCGTTAGCAGTCGGTATGTTTCAGCGTGGTTTGTGGTGGGCGTGGCATCTGGCGCCGTGGCAGCCTGCGCAGGGGCTGCAACAAGGGCGGAGCCAGAAAAATGGCCCGGATGAAAAGCCAGGGCAAGGCCGGTTAAGGCAGTGGCGCCGAACATCAGACCTGTGCGGAACTTCATGCGATCGTCTCTCCTGTCGCAGGGCTGTATGTGGCCCGTGCGTGTTCTTCCTGTCTTTTCAGCCAGCACAATAGGGGTGCGGCCAAGGTTTTACGCGCATAACCAGATGTTCTGGCGCTGGTTGGGCAGAGTAACCTTTGTGATCCTGCTTGGCAAAGAGCCAGCGTGTTTTCTGCCATTACAGAAAAGGCGCGGGATTGATGGTTTTCTGCCCATGGCGCAACTGAATGAACAGCGTGCCAGAGCCTCCGGAACTGCTCATCTGTCCTATAGGTGCGCCCTTTGTCAAACTCTGGCCCATATCTACGGCCAGTCCGCTTAGGCCCGCCATGATAAAGCGGTAATGGCGGCCGCAATTCAGAATAAGCATTTGCCCATAAGTGCGGAAAGGGGCTGCAAAATCTACCGTGCCAGCACAGGGGGCGCGCACACTGGCACCGGGGGGCGTGCGGTATGTCATGCCCGTAGCCGGGCCAGATTCGGTAGCAGAGCCCCAAGTAGAAATAAGTGTGCCTGCAACGGGCCGCAGGCCAGATCCAGCAGAAGGATGCTCTGTAAGCCCCGGCCCTTGTGTTTTTACCATAGCGGCCATTTTACGGCGTGCAGCTTCAGCCCGCGCGGCCTCATGCGCGCGTTCTGCGGCAGCTATTTCTTTTTGCAGGGCAGATTCGGCCTGTGCCTGTAGGGCATCCAGTTTAGAAACGGCATCCTGCAAACTGGCAGCCCGCTGTGTTGCAGTTTGCAGTTGATGGTTGGTGTTTATGGCAGTGGCAGACGCCTGCTTCTGGGCTTCTCGCGCAAGGGCGGCCTGTTGGCGCACGGTATCGCGCTGGTGGCTTTGGGCTTGTTCAAGCTGGTTCAGTTCAGCCAGCTTGTTTGTTAGCGTGGTGTTGAGTGCCGTCAGCCGGGTTTGACGGGCGCGCATGCCTTTGGCTTCCTGCTCCATTTGGCGGGAAAGCCCGCGCAAAACCAAAAAGCCGGTAATGGCATCACCCTGCGGCATGGGCGCAGCCAGTAAAGTATCAGACGGATAAAGAGAAAGACGTTCTGCCAAGGGAAGGATAGGGGCAAGCGCGTGGGCATCTTGCACTAAGGCGGCTTGAAGCGAAGCCTGCTCTTTTTTTACATCCGAGATCTGATCTTGCAGATCAGAAAGCTGCTGTTCTGTGCTTTGAAGTTGCGATGTGGCGCTAACTGTTGCAGCAGAAAGCGCAAGTGCGCGGTTTTTGGCTTCTGCCGCGGCAGCCTGCGCAGCCTCATTCTGGCTACGGGATTGTGCAACAGCAGCGGCTTGCCGGGCTTTTTCCTGCTCCATGGCCTCGTGCTGCGCATGGGCTGCGTTGACGGCAGCCTGAGCTTCTCGCACAGAACGATCCGACATCACGGAAGGTTCTGCGGGCTTTTTGCTTTTGCGCGTATGTGTGCTGCGGGGCTTGCTTTCCCGCACAGAGGTTTTGGCCGCAGTTTGCGTGGAATGATGTGCTGTTGCTATTTTTTTATGATGTGTGGTTGCAGCCTGCAAAGGCATTGCCGGATAGCCCACCAGCAAAGCAGGTGCTGCAACCAGAACCGCCGTATATCCGGCCAGTTTCCCCCAATGGAAAGACGGGCAGATAGAAGAAGAAAAAGGCCGGATATGTTTCATTCAGCGTTCAAGCAGGGAAGAGCCTGTCATTTCCGCAGGTTTGGGTAAGTTGAGGAGAGCCAGTAGCGTGGGGGCAATATCTGCCAGCCTGCCACCATCACGCAGGGCAGATGCGCCCGAGCCATAGGCAATAAAGGGCACAAGGTTAAGTGTGTGTGATGTATGCGGCCCGCCGGTTTTGGGGTCTTTCATGGTTTCGCAGTTACCATGATCTGCCGTTACAAGCAGCGCACCATGTTGTTCTGCTATGGCCTGTGCAATACGGCCCAAGCCGGTATCTACGGCTTCTACCGCTTTTACGGCAGCATCCAGCTTGCCCGTGTGGCCGACCATGTCCGGGTTGGCAAAGTTGAGAACAAGCAAATCATATTCACCACTTTTAATGGCGGCTACGGCTTTGTCTGTTAATTCCGGGGCGGACATTTCGGGTTGAAGATCATAGGTGGCTACTTTGGGGGATGGTACCAGAATACGATCTTCCCCTTCAAACAGTGTTTCGCGTCCACCGTTCATGAAGTAGGTGACATGCGGATATTTTTCCGTTTCCGCCATGCGCATCTGTTTAAGGCCAGCGCGGGAGACAACCTCGCCCAACAGGTTTGTCAGTTCCTCTGGCGGGAACAGAATGGACATGCGTTTGGAAAGCGTATCGCTGTAATGTGTCATGGCCACAGCGGCAGCAAACTGCACAACCTTGCCTCGTGCAAAGCCGTTGAAATCAGGCTCCAGCAAGGCATCCATCAGTTGGCGGATACGGTCTGCACGGAAGTTGAAGGAGAGAATGCCATCTCCATCCTTCATGCCGGTGTAGCCTTCCAACACGGTGGGGACAATAAATTCATCTGAAATATCGGCCTGATAGGCGTTGTTCACCGTATCTTCTGGTGTTGCAGCCGTTGGGCCTTCTGCGCTTACAATAGCGTTGTAGGCTTTTTCCACCCGGTCCCACCGTTTGTCGCGATCCATGGCGTAGTAGCGACCAGAAATGGTGGCGAGCGTTGTGGAAGAAGGCAGATCAGCCCGTAGTTTTTTCAAAAACTCCAGCGCAGAGCGCGGGGCGGTATCGCGCCCATCGGTAAACAGGTGGAACGCCACCGGCACGCCGGCTTGCGCAACAATGTGTGCAAGAGCTGCGGCATGATCCTGATGAGAATGTACGCCACCGGGAGAAACAAGGCCCATCAGGTGGCAGGTGCCACCGGTTTTTTTTAGCGTGGCAATAAAGTTTTCTATCACCGGGTTGCGGGCAAGGCTACCATCCCGAATGGCGGTGAAAATGCGCGGCAGTTCCTGCATGACCACACGGCCAGCCCCAATATTTAAATGACCAACTTCGGAGTTGCCCATTTGCCCTTCAGGTAAGCCCACATCTTCGCCACTGGTGCGTACAAAGTTGTGCGGGTTGTTCTGCCACAGCTTGTCAAAATTGGGGGTGCGGGCAATTTGTACCGCGTTATCTGATTGATCCTCTCGCCATCCAAACCCATCAAGGATGACAAGCATAACTGGTCTCTTTTGTGGCTGGGATGTCGAGGTCATAGGTTTAAACCTTTTTATGTTTTTGTTTATGCGTGAATAATGCCACCAAATTGCATGAAGACAAAGAGGGCAAGTGCAGCAGGTGCGCGCATGCCCAAACACAAAGGGCAGCCCCCATACAGAAGCTGCCCTTGTAAAAGCCTTAACGCCTAAAAGTTTTCAGGCGCGGCGCACAATGTAAGATTTACCCAGTTCCTGCGTGATAAGGGCAGCGTGTTCCGGGTCTCGCGCTTCTATCATTACTTCCAACTGAGCAGCCTGCACGGAAGGGGCAGCAAACAGGCGCTGGTGCGAAACTTCAATAATATTGCCGCCAGCCTCCCCAATGCTTTTGGAAATATCGGCCAGAACACCCGGGCGGTCTGGAATTTCCATAATCAGGCGCAAAATGCGGCCATCACGCAGCATGGCGCGCAGCAGCGTGTTGGCCAGAATACGGCTATCAATGTTTCCGCCAGAAATAGGTAGGGCAACTTTTTTACCGCGGAACATATCCGGGTAAGTCAGCAGGGCGGCAAGCCCAGCAGCACCTGCGCCTTCACTTACCTGTTTGGCGCCCTCAGCCAGCAGGGTAATGGCGTTTTCAATAGCAGATTCAGAAACAACCAGAACCTGATCAACCAGCTTGCGGATAACCTCATCCGTTTGGCGGCCAATTTGCAGAACGGCAATACCTTCTGCAATGGTGGCGCCACCATTAGGGCGCGTGGCCGGGCCGGGGAAAGCACACAGAGAATCATACTTTTCCACCTGCACGCCAATCAGCTTAATATCCGGGCGCATGGCGCGGGCTGCCACGGCACAGCCAGAAAGCAAGCCACCACCACCAATTGGCACTACCAGCGCATCCAGCGGCCCTGCGTCTTGAAAAAGCTCCAGCGCACAGGTGCCTTGGCCCGCCATAACTGCGGGATCATCATACGGATGGATAAAGGTGCGGCCTTCACGCGCTTGCAGGTCTTCTGCAAACATCAGGGCTTCTGCAAAGCTTTCGCCTTCCAGAATAACACGCGCCCCCCAATTGCGGGTGCGCACCACTTTGCCTGCCGGTGTAAACTTGGGCATGACAATAACGGCATCAATACCCAGCAGGCTGGCATGGCGCGCCACGCCCTGCGCATGGTTGCCAGCAGATACGGCAATGACACCACGGCTGCGTTCTTCGGGGGAGAGCAGTGCCAGCTTGTTGGCGGCACCACGTTCCTTGAACGACCCAACAGCCTGAAGGTTTTCAAGCTTAAGGGTAATATCAGCCCCAGTTGCTTTGGAAAGCGCGTGGGAAGCAATGGTGGGCGTACGGATCACATTGCCGCGGATACGATCTGCCGCGACTGTGACATCCTGAAACGTGATCATATTAGATGAATTTGACGGAAAGGATTTCGTAAGTCCGATCTCCACCCGGTGCGGGCACAGAAACGGTATCGCCTTCTTCCTTGCCAATCAGTGCCTTGGCAAGTGGGGAGGAAATGGAAATGCGGTGCTGTTTGATGTCTGCTTCGTGCAGGCCAACAATCTGGTACGTAATTTCCTTGTCCGTATCTTCGTCCACAAGGCACACAGTGGCCCCGAACTTGACCTGCTTGCCGGAAAGAGAGGTGGGCTCAATAACTTCTGCGGTGGAAATAAGTTCTTCCAGCTCCAGAATACGGCCTTCAATAAAGGACTGTCGTTCTCGTGCTGCGTGATATTCCGCATTTTCAGAAAGATCGCCGTGGCTACGGGCTTCCGCAATGGCGCGGATAACTGCCGGACGTTCTTCTGCTTTCAGCTTGCGCAGCTCATCTTCTAGCTGCAGCAGGCCCTTGCCCGTCATTGGAGTTTTCTGCAAGACGCATCCCCAGACTTAAAAAAGCAGCCGGAACCAGCGGGTTCCGGCGCAAAAGTTAAACAGTTACACGGGCAAGGCATAACCCGCAAAAGCAGGCTGCCACCCGAACATGGCTAAGGGGGTGCAGGCAGGTTATGCCTGCACCTTTAGCTTAGAATGTTCCACTAAAGTATGACTGAAGTGGCGCAACATCAAGCGGTCCTTCACGCATTGCCGCAATTGCATGAATTGCAGCCCGCGCGCCAGCCATGGTGGTGTAGTGCGGAATACCCAGCACAAGGGCAGAGCGGCGGATATCAAAACTGTCCGCTACAGACTGCGCACCCTGCGCCGTGTTGATAACCATCTGCACCTCACCAGAGCGAATGGCATCCACACAATGTGGGCGTCCTTCCAGCACCTTGTTTACAAGGTTTACCTCAATGCCGGAATCGCGCAGCTTTTTGGCTGTGCCGCGGGTGGCCATAATACGGAAACCCATGGAAGCCAGCAGGCGGCCTAGCGGCGGCAGTTGGGGCTTGTCACTTTCACGCACGGAAAGAAACACCGTGCCGGAGGTTGGCAGCTTAACACCTGCCCCAAGCTGGGATTTGGCAAAAGCGCGCTCGAAGGATGTATCCAGCCCCATGACTTCACCCGTGGAGCGCATTTCTGGCCCCAGAATGGTGTCTACTTCCGCAAAGCGGTTGAAGGGGAATACGGCTTCCTTTACCGCAACATGCGGCACCACGGCCCGATCATCCAGATTAAAGCCCGAAAGCTTGGCGCCAGCCATAACGCGTGCACCAATTTTGGCTACCGGCACGCCTGTGGCCTTGGCCACAAACGGCACGGTGCGGGATGCGCGTGGGTTTACCTCAAGAACAAAGATTTCCTGATCCTTGATGGCGTACTGCACGTTCATCAGGCCCACAATGCCCAGTTCTCGCGCCATGGCTTCTGTCTGGGCTTTTAGCTCAGTTACAATGGCGGGGGAGAGGGTATAGGGCGGCAGAGCGCAGGCGCTATCACCAGAGTGGATGCCTGCTTCTTCAATGTGTTCCATCACGCCAGCCACATACACATCTGTGCCGTCTGCAATGCAGTCCACATCAGCTTCAATGGCTTCGTTCAGGTAACGATCAAGCAGGATCGGGCCGGAAGAAATATCGTGGCCGGCCATTGTCAGCACATCGCGCATGTAGCGCTGTAGGCCATTACGGTCGTACACAATTTCCATGGCGCGGCCACCCAGCACGTAGGAAGGGCGCACCACAACCGGATAGCCAACCTTTTCGGCCACGGCTTCGGCTTCTTCCGGCGTACGGGCAATGCCGTTTTCTGGCTGACGCAGGCCAAGTTTGTGCAACATGGTCTGGAAGCGTTCACGGTCTTCTGCCCGGTCAATGGCATCAGCCGGGGTGCCTAGCAGCGGAATGCCTGCGGCTTCCAGAGCGCGGGAAAGTTTAAGCGGTGTTTGCCCACCATACTGCACAATGCAGCCCTTAACCGTGCCTTTTTGCTGTTCGCAACGGATAAGGGAAATGACATCCTCAGCCGTGAGCGGTTCAAAATACAAACGGTCGGAAGTGTCATAGTCGGTAGAAACCGTTTCCGGGTTGCAGTTGACCATGATGGTTTCATAACCGGCTTCACGCAGGGCGTAAGCGGCATGAACGCAGCAGTAATCGAACTCAATACCCTGCCCGATACGGTTGGGGCCACCACCCAGAATAACAATCTTTTCCCGGTCTGTTGGGTTGGATTCACAGGTTGGCGGGGCAAACTGCCCTTCGTAGGTGGAATACATATACGGGGTGGAGGATGCGAACTCACCCGCGCAGGTATCAATACGCTTGTAAACCGGTGTTACACCAGCTTCTGCCCGCAATTTGGCCACTTCTTCAGGCTGCGTGCCGGACAGGCGAGAAAGCTGTACATCTGAAAAGCCAAGGGCTTTCAGGCGGCGCAGGCTTTGGGCATCCTTGGGCAGGCCGTGGTTTTCCACTTCCCGTTCTGCGTGAATGATTTTTTCCATTTCACGCAGGAACCAAGGCTCAAACTTGCAGGCTTCGTGAATGTCTTCCACCGAAAGACCAGCCCGCAGCGCCTGCGCGGCCATAAGGATACGTTCCGGCTTGGGCTGGGAGAGAGCAGCACGAAAGGCATCTTCTCCACCATCGCCGGGCTGTTCTACAGGGTCCAGCCCATGCAGGCCGGTTTCCATAGAGCGCAGGCCCTTTTGCAGCGCTTCGGGGAAGGAGCGGCCAATGGCCATGGCTTCCCCAACAGATTTCATGGAGGTGGACAACAGAGCCGGTGCGCCGGGGAATTTTTCAAACGTAAAGCGCGGGATCTTCACCACCACGTAGTCAATGGTGGGTTCGAAGGAAGCCGGAGTGGTGCGCGTGATGTCGTTTTTCAGCTCATCCAGCGTATAACCAACGGCCAGTTTGGCAGCCACTTTGGCAATGGGGAAGCCCGTTGCCTTAGAGGCCAGCGCAGAAGAGCGGGACACGCGGGGGTTCATTTCAATAACCACCATGCGGCCATCTTTGGGGTTAATCCCAAACTGCACGTTGGACCCACCGGTTTCCACGCCAATGGCCCGCAGGCAGGCAATGGAGGCATCACGCATGCGCTGATATTCTTTGTCTGTCAGCGTTAATGCGGGGGCAACGGTGATGGAATCACCCGTATGCACACCCATTGGATCAATGTTTTCAATGGAGCAGATGATAATGCAGTTGTCCGCCTTATCGCGCACAACTTCCATTTCATATTCTTTCCAGCCCAGAACAGATTCTTCCACCAGCACTTCCGTAGTGGGGGAGGCATCCAGCCCGGAAAGCACGATCTGGTCGAATTCTTCACGGTTATAGGCAATGCCACCGCCGGAACCGCCCATAGTGAAGGAGGGGCGGATAATGGATGGAAAGCCAATCTGCTTAAGCGCATCGTGCGCTTCTGCCAGCGTGTGGGCAATAAAGCTACGGGGGCTTTCAATGCCAATGGCATCCATGGTTTCACGGAACTTCTGGCGGTCTTCGGCTCGGTCAATCACCTCGGCGTCTGCGCCAATCAGCTCCACATTATGCTTGGTCAAAAAGCCTGATGCATGCAGCGCCATAGCGGTGTTCAGCGCTGTCTGGCCGCCCATGGTGGGCAGCACGGCATCTGGCTTTTCCTTAAGAATAATGCGTTCCACCACTTCCGGCGTAATGGGTTCCACATAAGTGGCGTCCGCAAGGCCGGGGTCTGTCATGATGGTGGCCGGGTTGGAGTTTACCAGAATAACCCGGTAGCCTTCTTCCCGCAGGGCCTTACAGGCCTGTGCGCCAGAGTAATCGAACTCGCACGCCTGCCCGATAACAATAGGGCCAGCGCCGATGATGAGGATGGAGCGGATGTCTGTCCGTTTGGGCATGATACGTTCGTTCCCGTTATTTCTTGGCGCTGTTAAGGTCGATCAGGGTGACAAAGCGTTTGAACAGATAGAAGCTGTCAGACGGGCCGGGGCTGGCTTCGGGATGATACTGGACGGAAAACGCCGGATACTTGTCTGATGCCAAGCCTTCGTTTGATTCATCAAACAAGCTGATATGTGTGACGTGCGCATCGGCAGGCAGGGTATCAGCATCCACAGCAAAGCCGTGGTTCTGGCTGGTAATTTCCACGCGCTTGGTGGCCAAATCCTGCACCGGCTGGTTAGCTCCGCGGTGGCCGCGTTCCATTTTGTAGGTTTTGGCGCCCAGCGCACGGGCCAGAAGCTGATGCCCAAGGCAGATGCCAAACAACGGCACGCCAGCATCCAGCACAGCTTTAATAGCGGGCACAGCATATGTGGCCGTAGCTGCCGGATCACCGGGGCCATTGGAGAGAAACACGCCTTCTGGCTTAAGGGCCAGAATTTCTTCACCCGTGGTGGTGGCGGGCACAACGGTTACGTCACACCCGGCAGCAACAAGGCAGCGCAAGATGTTGCGTTTTGCGCCATAATCTACAGCAACAACCTTGCGCCGGTTTGTGGGGGCTTCCTTGCTGCCATTGGGCCATTCCCACACGCTTTTTGTCCATGCGTAAGGGGCGGCGCATGTTACTTCCTTGGCAAGATCCATGCCTTCAAGGCCCGGCCATGCTTTGGCTTCTGCCAAAATGGCATCCAGATCAAACTTGCCATCCTGCGGGAAAACCAGCGCAGCCGTTTGGGCACCCTTGTCTCGGATTTTTAAGGTGAGGGAGCGGGTATCCACACCGGCAATACCGGACACACCGCGTTCCTTCAGCCACGCATCAAAGCTTTCCGTTGCGCGCCAGTTGGCTGGTGCTGTGGGGTCTTCCTTCACCACAAGGCCGCGGGCAAACACTTTTGTAGCTTCATCATCTTCTGCATTCGCACCCACATTGCCGATATGGGGGAAGGTGAAGGTAATAATCTGCCCGGCAAAAGATGGATCAGTAAGTGTTTCCTGATACCCGGTCATACCGGTTGAAAAGCAAATTTCGCCAATGGAGGGTTTGGAGGTGAAAGCGCCAAAGCCTTTCCCCCACAATACGGTTCCATCTGCGAGAACAAGCGCGGCGGTGGCGCCATCGGGGCGGGCGTCGGGCATGGATGATCCTGTCTTGCTGTCTCCCGCATGGGGGGAGGGTCGGTCTGTCGGAATGGGTTGGAGGTCTTCCAGGGAAAGGCCTGTGGCCTGCGCAATAACGGGCCAGTGGCGGGGCGGAATGGCCTGCGCCTGCCGCCATTTGCGGATGGCTTCTGTGCCAACGCCTGTCAGCTTGGCTGTGGCGTCTGGGCCGCCAATCCGGGCGATAATGGTATCTATGGACAAGGGCATGTGCGTGCTTGTGCCTCCCGAAGCCGTCTTCTAGCACTCGATTTCCAAGGTGGGAAGAAATTTCCCACCTGCAAGATGCTGTGTTGTAAGGGGGTGGGAAGTTTTTTCCCGCAGTGTTGCATGCGTGCCGCGCAGGGGTGGGGAGGTTCTTTATTTGCCGTGTGATGTTTTTTTGTGAATCTGGGTGATATGGTGCGCCCGATTGCAGCACAGAAAGAGCGGAGCATATGGAAATGACATTACGTGAACGCCTGATGGCAGACCTGAAAACAGCCATGAAAGCAGGCGAAAGCGCCCGCGTGGCCACAATTCGGATGATTACGGCTAAGCTGAAAGACGTGGAAATTGCAGGCCGCGCCAAAGGGCAGGAAGGGTTGAATGAAAATGAAGCCATTGCGGCCCTGCGTGGGATGGTAAAGTCCCGCACGGAATCTGCTGGCATGTACAGAGAAGGCGGCCGCCCCGAGTTGGCGGAAAAGGAAGAAGCAGAAATCGAAGTGATCCGTGGCTATCTGCCGCCAGAAATGGATGAAGCTTCCTTGAAAGCTGCTGTGGATGAAGCTGTTGCCACCGTAAAGGCAGAAAGCCTGAAGGACATGGGCAAGGTGATGGCTGAACTGAAAAACAAGTTTGGCGTGGCGCTGGATATGGGCAAGGCCAGTGCTGCTGTAAAAGCGCGTCTGGGCTAAGCGTTTTTTAAACATCATATTTGCTGAAATAAGTATCAGCCCGATCTGAGGTGGTTTATGCCGCCCAATCGGGCTGCTTGATGAAACGGACAGTCAATGGCGATTGATTCAGCTTTTCTGGATGAATTGCGGGCCCGCACGCCCATTGCGTCCGTTGTCGGGCGCAGGGTCAAGCTGGCCCGCTCCGGGCGGAACTGGAAAGGGTGTTGCCCTTTCCATGGTGAAAAAACGCCTTCCTTTTATGTGTATGATGATCACTTCCACTGCTTTGGCTGCGGTGTGCATGGAGATGTCATCTCCTTTGTCATGCAGATGGAAGGCAAAAACTTCCCCGAAGCTGTAGAGGAGTTAGCCTCCAGCGCAGGCATGGAAGTGCCAAAGGATACGCGCCGCACGCAGGAAGAAGTGGCGCATGTGCGCTCGCTGGAAGATGTGCTGGCGGCGACGCAGGAAATCTGGTCTCACGCCTTATACAAGCCAGAAGGGCGCGCTGGACTGGATTATCTGCTGGGGCGCGGCCTCACGCGGGAAACGCTGGAAACGTTCGGTTTAGGCTGGGCAAGTGAGAAGCGGGGAGATCTGGTTTCTGCCCTCGCGCCCAAAGGCATTACACTCGACATGATGGCCGAAGCAGGCCTGATGCGGGTGGATGAGCAAGGCCACCCCAAGGGTGAGTTGTTCTGGGGGCGTGTCACTTTTCCCATCCGGGATCGCAAAGGGCGTCTGGTTTCCTTTGGTGGGCGTATTCTGGGGGATGGGCAGCCGAAATACCTCAATGGCCCGGAAACTCCAGTTTTTTCCAAACGGCGGCTTTTGTTTGGGTTGGATCGTGCCCGCGCTGCTGTGCGTGCACCACGCCCCAAAGGTGTGTTGGCGCCGGATCTGGTGGTGGTGGAAGGGTATATGGATGTTATTGCCCTGCATCAGGCCGGTTTTACAGGGGCAGTTGCCCCACTGGGCACGGCGCTCACGCCTGAGCAGTTAGAGGCGTTGTGGCAGGTCGATCGTGCGCCCATTCTGTGTTTTGATGGTGACGCAGCAGGGCGGAGGGCAGCGGTTAAAGCGGCGGAAACGGGTCTGCCGTTGCTCAAGCAGGATTATTCCCTGCGTATCTGTTTGCTGCCTGATGGAGAAGACCCAGACAGCTTGGTACGCACACGAGGGCGGCAGGCTGTAGCGGAAATGTTTGCCGCAGCGCAGCCTTTATCCGAAGTGCTGTTTGATTTGCTCAGCGCTGGCGCCAATAATCCGGGGCCAGAAGAACGTGCAGCCTTGCGGCGTAGGCTGACGGAAGTTGCAGGCCTTATCCCAGATAAAACGCTGGCGTCTGAATATCGCTCCACGTTGCTGGATCGGTTTTTTACGACATTCCGGCGCGGTGGCGGCAAATGGAACGGGCCGCAGGGCCGTAAGGCCAACGCTCCTGCCTCTGTGCCCGGTGCTGTGCCA
This sequence comes from Acetobacter sp. JWB, assembly GCF_003323795.1. Taxonomy (NCBI): domain Bacteria; kingdom Pseudomonadati; phylum Pseudomonadota; class Alphaproteobacteria; order Acetobacterales; family Acetobacteraceae; genus Acetobacter; species Acetobacter sp. JWB. The sequence continues at coordinate 1,079,963 of NZ_CP030871.1, forward strand.
GTAAATATGGATCAAACGCGCGAACGCCAGCGCCTGATGCTGGAATTGCTGCTGTTGCATCCTGTTTTGGTGCCAGAGGTGGAAGAGGCACTATGTCGGCTTGATTTGCCAGAAGAATTTGCCGAGGTGCGCGCCCTTTTGCTTGATCTTTCTGCCGAGGGTGAGTTGCCAGATAATGCTGCGGCATTATATGCATGGTTGCAGGCACAAGGGGCGGAGGAAACCATTCGCGCTGTTGTGCGTGAAAGCTACTCTGCGATGTCGGAAAGTGATGCAGAAGACCCGGCACACACTGTTGCATCAAGAACACAGTGGTGGCATTTTTATGGTTTGCTCTACGGGCCGCAATTTATTCAGGAAGTAAATCGTGAGATTGCGCGTTTTGTTGAAAAAGGCGGAGATTCCGCTGAATGGCAACGGTTACAGGCGCGGCTAGAGGCAATGGAGCGCCTGAAACGCGGCGGTGTGGACGACACCGAGCTATAAGACAACGAATGTGTTCAGGGCGTGTTCCCCTTGACTTCACGCGCAGGATATCCCACGTCCTGCCCGCCCTGAAAAGAGAGCAGTACATAGTAAACTGGTCGTTCTGCATTCTGTTCGGATGCGGGCGGGGAGGAGCAGGTCTGGCATGGCGACAAAAACGGCATCAACCAACGCAGCGCAGGAACAGGATGGGGATACCACCCTGCTTGATACGCGGTCTTCTGCAGTCAAAAAACTGATTGCCAAAGGGCGTGAGCGCGGGTGCATTACGTTTGATGAGCTGAATGCCGTTCTCCCGCAGGACAAGATGTCTTCTGAACAGATTGAAGACATTATGGCTGTGCTGTCTGAAATGGGTATTCAGGTTGTCGAAAACGAAGATAACGACAACGAAGAAGCTGAACCCAAAAAAGCCGCCGCTGAAAGCGAAGATGCAGATGCGGAGGAAGAGGCTGAGACCGAAGCTGAAGCCGAAAGCCCAACCGGCAATGTAAATGCTGAAAGCGTAGGCCGCACGGATGACCCGGTGCGGATGTATCTGCGCGAAATGGGCACGGTGGAACTGCTCTCCCGCGAGGGCGAAATTGCTATTGCCAAGCGGATTGAGGCTGGCCGCGATGAAATGATTGGCGGCTTGTGTGAAAGCCCGCTGACATTCCGCGCCATCATCTCCTGGCATGAGATGATCCGTAACAATGAAATGCTGCTGCGTGACATTGTGGATCTGGAAGCCATGCAAAGCGGGGGCAACCCGCTAGAAGAAGGCGGAGACGGCACGTTTAACGAAGCCGAATCCGATTCGGACTCGGAAGAGGCAGAAGAGCCAGAAACCGAGGGCGAGGGTGATATTGAAAGCGAAGGCAGCGGCCTTTCCCTTTCTGCGCTGGAAGAAAAGCTTAAGCCGGAGATTCTGGCGCATTTTGATGAGATCGAACCGCTTTATGCAGCTCTGCGTAAGTTGCAGGTTCAACGGATTGAAGCCCTGACATCTGGTGAAGATGTTGATGGGAATTTTGAAGAAAACTACGTTGCCCTGCGTGAAAAACTGGTGGGCAAGGTAGAGCAGGTACACCTGCACAATAACCGGATTGAAGATCTGGTTGCCCAGCTTAAACAGATGTTCCAGAAGCTAAACATGCTGGAAGGGCGCATGCTGCGTCTGGCAGAAAGCTGCCGTGTCTCGCGTGAAGATTTCTTGCTGAAATACCGTGGGCGTGAGCTTGATCCGGGCTGGATGGATATGGTTTCCGCCCTGTCTGGTCGTTCATGGAAAAACTTTGTGGCCAAGCACGCCAACACAGTGGTTGACCTGCGTGATCAGGTTGCGCAACTGGCGCAGGAAACGGGTTTGCCGATTGGTGAATTCCGCCGTGTGTATGCAACGGTTGCACGTGGTGAGCGTGATTCTGCCCGCGCTAAAAAGGAAATGATCGAAGCTAACCTGCGGCTGGTTATTTCCATTGCCAAAAAATACACCAACCGCGGCCTTCAGTTCCTTGATCTGATTCAGGAAGGCAATATCGGCTTGATGAAGGCGGTGGATAAGTTTGAATACCGCCGTGGCTACAAGTTCTCTACTTATGCAACGTGGTGGATCAGGCAGGCTATTACGCGCTCCATTGCGGATCAGGCGCGTACCATCCGTATTCCTGTGCATATGATCGAAACGATCAACAAACTGGTGCGTACATCCCGCCAGATGCTGCATGAAATCGGGCGTGAACCTGCTCCGGAAGAACTGGCTGAAAAGCTGGGTATGCCGCTGGAAAAAGTGCGCAAGGTGCTAAAAATTGCCAAGGAGCCCATCTCCCTCGAAACCCCGATTGGGGATGAGGAAGATAGCCATCTTGGTGATTTTATCGAGGATAAAACGGCTATTATCCCGCTGGATGCTGCTATCCAGACCAACCTGCGTGAGGCCACAACCCGCGTTCTGGCCTCTCTCACCCCGCGTGAAGAACGCGTGCTGCGTATGCGCTTTGGTATCGGCATGAACACCGATCACACGCTGGAAGAAGTTGGCCAGCAGTTTAACGTGACGCGTGAACGTATCCGCCAGATTGAAGCCAAGGCCCTGCGTAAGCTTAAACATCCAAGCCGTAGCCGTAAGCTGCGTTCCTTCTTGGATGATAACTGATCTAAACTTTAACGCCGAATCCACAACGCGCATGAAGGTGGTTGTTACCTTCATGCGCATGTTTTCTCCGCCGCAACACACACCTTTGGCTTTGCCTGAAGGATGGCACGTGCAGGAGCGTCTTCAGCCCGATGTGGCTGGGTATCGGCTTTTGCAGGATCGGGTGGGGCGGGAATATTGTTGGTGGATGCGGCAGGCGGCATCAGATGCCACTCTGGCCCGTTTTTTAGAAACTGCACCCGTAAACATTGGCCTTTTACGGCAAGAACAGCAGATCCGTGGTTTTTTTGAGCTGGATCTGGCAGATCCGCAATCTGTAAACCTTTCTTATTTCGGGTTGTTTCCCGAGGCGATTGGCCAAGGGGTCGGGCGCGCTTTTCTGGATAACGTGCTGCGTTTGGCGTGGCGTGGCAGGCCACATTCTGTGCGCGTAAACACCTGCACGGCAGATCATCCACGTGCATTGGCTTTGTATCAGCAGGCAGGCTTCAAGGTTATGCGGCGTGTAGAAGAGGTATGGGATGTGCCGGATCGGCTTGGCATTCCCGTTCCGCAGCATCTGCGCGTGTGAATCTCTCTTGCTTTTGCCGCGTAAATATGATTGAGACTGCTCTTTCCCTGCCGGGTTCATGGCATTGGCCCGGCTATACCCGCAGCTTCAGATTTTAAAACTCTGTAGCACCGTAGGCCGGAAGGGTTCGGCACGGGTGGGTTGATTGTATCCGAAGGGAGTCAACATGCCACTTTATGAAACCGTGCTGATTGCGCGGAATGATATTTCCCAGCAGCAGGTGGATGCCATTCTTGATGGTATTGCCGCCCAGATTGAAGCCGATGGCGGTGCCGTGCGCAAGCGCGAGTACTGGGGCCTGCGTAGCCTTGCCTATCGTATCAAAAAGAACCGCAAGGGCCACTACGCTCTTCTGGGTCTGGAAGCACGTTCTGAACTGGTGAAAGAAATTGAACGCCAGCTCGCTCTGAACGAAGACGTTCTGCGTCTGCTGACACTGCGCGTTGAAGAAATCGACGAAGCTCCGTCTCCGGTTCTGTCCCGCAAGGGCGATGACCGTGGTGACCGTGGCGGCTTCCGTGGCCCCAAGCAGGCCGGTGGTCGTTTTGAAAGTGGCCGTGGCCGTCGCAGCGGTGGTGAAGACCGCAGCAACGCCGAACAGCCAGCTGACAACGCAGCAGCGGAGTAATCCAGAATGTCTGATACAATGGAAGTAAACCCCGCCGCCCGTCGCCCGGCTGTGGGTGCGCGTCGTCCGTTCTACCGTCGTCGCAAGTCTTGCCCGTTCTCCGGCCCCAACGCGCCGAAGATCGATTATAAAGACGTGCGTCTGCTCAGCCGCTTCCTGTCCGAACGTGGCAAGATCGTGCCGAGCCGCATCACGGCGGTTTCCGCAAAGAAGCAGCGTGAACTGGCACAGGCTATCAAGCGTGCCCGCTTCCTGGCTCTGCTTCCCTACGTTGTAAGCTGAGGGAGCGATCAATGGCTGCTACAGAAGTAATCCTGCTTCAGCGCGTCGAACATCTGGGTCAGATGGGCGATGTGGTGAAGGTACGTCCGGGTTTTGCCCGTAACTATCTGCTGCCACAGGGCAAGGCTATTCGTGCAAACGATGATAACCGTGCCCGTTTTGAGCGTGAACGCGCTCAGCTGGAAGCACAGAACATCAAGCGCCGTGAAGAAGCTGAACGTCTGTCCGAACGGATGGAAGGTCTGGCTGTCATCCTGATCCGTCAGGCTGGTGATAGCGGCAGCCTGTATGGTTCCGTCAGCACGCGCGATGTTGCGCAGGCTGTTACGGAAGCAGGCTTTACCATTTCCCGTCAGCAGGTTTTCCTTGCGCACCCCATTAAGTCTTTGGGGCTGTATGAAGTGAAAATTGCGCTGCACCCGGAAGTGGTTGTGCCGGTCATCATCAACGTGGCGCGTTCTGAAGAAGAAGCAGAACGTCAGGCACGTGGTGAAGCTGCTTCTCTTGAAGAAGAAGCTGAAATTGCTGGTGATGATGCCGTTGTTGAAGGCGAACTCATTACCGACCCAGCAGAAATTGCTGAAGCAGAAGCTGCACCGGCAGAAGCTAACGCTTAATTGCTGTTTGCATTTTCATGCGGAAGAAGCCCGGAAAATTCTTTTCCGGGCTTTTTTTTTGCGCGTATGCTGCAATCAATTTTCTGAAGGAGACGCGGGATGAAGCAAGTTCTTGATCGCATTCTGCAACACTTTATCGCAGATGGTCAGTTGCAGGTGCGCTGGCCAGATGGAAGCACAAGCCTTTATAAAGGCCGCAATCCCGGCCCTTCAGCTGGCGTAGTACTGCATAATCAGGCTGCCGTGCGGGCTATGGTGATAAACCCGGGGCTGGGTTTTGGTGAAGCTTATATGGAGTCTCACCTCGATCCGTTGGATTGCACGCTTTACAATCTGCTGGATGTGCTCATGCTTAACGCCATGCGCCCGGGTGGCCATGTGGCGGAACGTCTGGCATCGGCTCTGCGGTATGTGCGCCGGGGGTGGATACAGTTTAACCCAATCAAGCGTGCACAGCAGAATGTGGCGCATCATTATGATTTGGATAACCGCCTGTATTCTTTGTTTTTAGATAAAGATTGGCAATATTCCTGCGCTTATTTCCGGCATGGCACAGAAACGCTGGATGAGGCACAAGCCGCCAAAAAACACCATATTGCCGCCAAGCTGCTGTTAGATCGGCCGGATTTGGAAGTGCTGGATATTGGGTGCGGTTGGGGGGGTATGGCCCTTACACTGGCCAAGGATTACGGTGCTATTGTTACCGGCATTACTCTTTCTCAGGAGCAGTTGGCTTTTGCACGCCAGCGCGCCAAGGATGAAGGGCTGGAAGGACGTGTGCGGTTTGAGTTGCTGGATTACCGCAACCTACATCGGCGGTTTGACCGCATTGTCTCAGTTGGCATGTTCGAGCATGTCGGTGTAGGGCATTACCGGCAGTTTTTTGATGTCATCAAAAACGCACTGGTGGATGATGGCGTGGCACTTGTGCATTCTATTGGCCGGAGTGATGGGCCGGGCACAACAAACCCGTGGGTTAACAAATACATTTTCCCCGGTGGGTATTCTCCGGCGTTAAGCGAGGTTTTTGCCGCAGTTGAGCCTACAGGCTTGTGGGTGACTGATTGTGAAATCCTGCGTCTGCATTACGCAAAAACAATTGCCATCTGGCGTGAGCGTTTTGCGGTAAAACGTGCAGAAGCGGTTGCGTTGTATGATGAACGCTTTGCCCGGATGTTTGAGTTTTATCTCAACGCCGCAGAACTGGCTTTCCGTGTGCAGGGGCACATGAACTTCCAGCTCCAGCTTTCTCGTTCTATTTCTGCCGTGCCGTTTACGCGGGATTACATTGCCGCAGCAGAAAAAGAATAAGGCGCTTTATTGAGCCGATAGCGCAAAATGCGCACGTGCCAAGCGGTCAAACTCTGCAATATCCAGAGTTTCCGCGCGGCGCGTGCCATCTATTTCTGCTGCTGCCAAAAGCTTATCACCGTTCAGGCCTTTTAAGGCTCCGCGTAGCATTTTACGCCGCTGCCCAAAGGCTGCTGCCGTTACGCGTTCCATTGCTTTAAAAAGAGCAGGCGCGGGTTGTTGGGCATGAGGCGTAATGCTGGCAACCGCAGACCATACGGCTGGGGGTGGTGAAAACGCACCCGGTGGCAGCTTCATAACAATCGCACACTCTGCACACCATTGGGCCAGCACAGCCAAGCGTCCGTAATGTTGGCTGTTGGGCGCGGCGCAAATACGTTCAGCCACTTCCCACTGGAACATGAGTGTCAGCCGTTCCCACGCGTTGCCTTGTCGTAGCCAGCCAATAAGCAAAGGTGTGGCCACATTATAAGGCAGATTGGCAATAATCTGCCGTGGTGCGGCGCAAAGCTCTGTAAGGTCACACTTTAGCGCATCGGCTTCCACTACCTTGAGGCGGTTGGGGTAAAAGCCTGCCAGTTCCTGAATAACCAGCACGGCGCGGCTATCCAGCTCCACTGCGGTTACAGATTCCGCAGGGCCATTCAGTAAAGCGCGTGTTAAACCACCGGGGCCGGGGCCAACTTCCACAACGTGGCGGCCTTTTAAGTTACCTGCCAGTGTTGCAATGCGTTCTGTAACACTCGGATCAAGCAGAAAGTGCTGGCCGAGGGCTTTGCGTGCATCCAGCCCATGCCGATGGATAACATCGCGCAGGCTTTCCAGAGGGGCAGACAGGGCCTTATACCCCCTTTAGCTTAATGTGCTTGTCAATAATAGCGCGGCGGTGCAGGTCACTATCCAACTGGCGGGCGGCCTGTTCCACGCGTTCATTCATCAACTGGTCAGCAATTTCGCTGGGTGAGCGGTTGGAAAAGTTCTTTTCCTTTTTGGTGCAAACCATCAGCAGATCAATCCCATCGCGCGAGACCAGAGGGCGGGAGACCTTGCCTTCGGGCAAATCAGCCAGCAGAGATTGCATTTGTGGGTTCAGGCGTTCCAGCGGCATTTCACCCGGATCTGTGGGGCGCTTTTCGCCTTCGGCCTTGTTAAGGGCCTCCATTTCCGTGCAGCTATGAGTGTTTTGAATAACCTGCATGGCTTTTTGCAGGGTAGATTCCTGCTGCGGCGTAATGTGCTGCGGGTCTAGCGGTGTATCAAAGGAAAGGAATACCTGCCGAATGGTAATCAGGTGGCCCATTTCGTGCCCAATAACACGCTTGCCATTAAGGGTGATGATAACATACCCGCCCGGCACTTTGATGGGGTTAGAAATAGCTCCAACGCCCACAGGCATCTGCCGCACCACCTGAACCACTGCGGGGTCAAGCTCATCTTCCTGCACCCAGCCCATGGAACCACCATCCAGCGCTGTCTGACTTTGGGAAAACTGAGCTGCCACAATGGGGAAGGGCGCACCCTTACGCAGTTCCTGAATAACGGTGTTGGTAAAGTCCAGCTCTTCCTGATCGTGCCGGGGATCTTCCACTTTTACAAAAATTTCGGCCAGTTCGTATTCTGTACGGCCTTCTTCGCGCTTGAGCGCGGCCTGACGTTGGGCAATATCCTGTGCAGATACGCGTGAGCGCGCACCAAGCTCCTGCCGTAGCACCTGAATCCAGCCAATTTGCACCCGGATCTGGTCGATCAATGTGGTAAGAGACACGCCATCTTGTGCCAGATGCTCGCGCAGGGTGCCTTCGGGCATGCCGTTGCGCCGCTCAATATTGGTAATGGCGCCTGCAATCTGTTCGGGCGGCACATTGATATGGCGGCTAAGAATTTCCTGCGTGCGCAGGCGTTCATCAATAAGCTGGCGGATAATTTGGGGCCGCAGCCGCGCCATCAGATCTGGCGTAAGGGGCAGGCCGGTAGAAAGGGCAAACAGTTTGCCGCGGTTATCAACATCGCGCTTGGTAAGCGGAATACTGTTGATAACAGCAAGAATCATATCATCTGGTTCAGGCTGGGCAGGCGTTGCTGTTTGCTGCGTTGCCGCGCTGGAGGTGTGCCGTGTTGCTGCCTGCGCATACGGTGCGCCAGCAATGGCCGGAACGCTAAGCGCGGCAAGGGAGCAACAGGCCAGTGCAAGGGAACGCAGGCGCATACGGAACAGTCTTTCAGCTTTCTGCCAGATCGGGAACTCTGTTCCCTGATACCGGAGCGCGAGGCATTTTTGAAGCAGTTCTTACTTAAGGCCGAAAGACCCAAGCGTTTTCAGGCTAAGGGTGAACAGGAAGGTAGAGTTACGCTGCTGCCCACCAATGGTGGTGTACTGCTTGAGATACATGAAATCGAGGCCGAAGCAGTCATTCGTATATCCAATATCTCCACCCAGAGAGACAAATTCACGGCGGGAGAGGCTGCGGCGCGCAAACCCGGAAAGATGCCAGTTATCCCAGTCGGAGGAGAAACCGCCACTGATTTCGTTTGTGCGTACAGTGTAAAGCTGGTTCGGGCTATAGGAGCGATAGTTGGTGGCAAAGTAGTAATAGGGGGTAACGGGTTCATACACATACCCGCCACGGATACGGAAATGCGGCACCCCGGCGCTGAACAGGGCATCACCAAAGTTGAATTTGCCGGTATAGGGATCAAGCCGCATACGGGCGTTGAAATCAAAATACTCGTTTGGTGCTACACGGGCACGCGCCACAATGTCTGAGGCATGATGGTCTAGCCCAGAATAGGGCAGGCGGTCATGTTCGATATGTTCCTGGAAGCTTTCACCGGCCAGAAGATCCACTTCGTGGCCATCCCATGTCCAGTTGGCATGCACCCCGATATTGCCGCGCAGGCCGCCATCCAGCCTGTCTGTGCCCTGATAGCGGTTAAGAGAGAACAGCGTTGAATCCGTAAATTCATAGGACATGCTATCTTCGTTCGGAATCATGTCCGTTGCGCCCATGCCAGTATTGGGGGCGTAAATGGCTTGCACAATGGGTTCTATCAACTGCGTGCCGCGGCCATGTTCAAAGCTGCGGACAAACGGCCAGTTGGTTTTTAACGCAATGGTAGGCAGAACCTGCCCGCTTACAACTGTACGGGCTGTTTTGTAGTAGTTGGGCTGCTGGTACAGCTTGCGGGCGCGGTAGACCATGGAATCAAGCCGCAATGTCAGCAGGAATTGCTGCCCTTGGCGGGAACGCCACAGCCTATCCCAGTTTAATTGCAATTCACCGCGCTGATCGGCAGACCCGTTTTCACGATATACGTAAAAATCGGTGGTGTTTACGCTGGTGCGGCCGCCCAAGGCATCTGGCTGGCCAACAAAGCTATACGTATAACGCGGCAGCGCCCACGGCAGATCGGTGTTGTGAATGACACCTTTGTTCAGGCCCTGATAGTACTGCCCATCAATACGGGAGTAAGAACCTGTGCCAAAGCCTTCAATATAGGCGTTGGAGTTTAGGGTATCAGACCCATAACCCTGCACACGGTAATCGCGCATATAGTCAGCAGAGGTGGCCAGATTGATGTTGGCTCCGGCGCGCCAGTGCTTGTTTATGGAGAACTGGCCACGGGCAAACAGATAGCCCTGCACACCATGGTTGCCGCCACGGCCTACATCATCACCAAAGCCGTTGGTGTAGCTGTTACTGCGATGCGTATCGTAAGCCAGACCGCCCTGAATGTTGATCTTGCCGAAGTTAAAGAAGTTTCGGTACTGCGCGCTGATCTGTGGCCCTGTTTTGGTGGAGAACAGGCCCTGCACGGTCATGTCGGACTGATCATCAATCACCCAGTAATACGGGATAGTGAAATACGTGCCCAGATAACGGTCATGCGGTGTAATGCCGGGCATAAGGAACCCGCTGTGCCGCTTGGCTGAAGGGTCCGTCATGGAGAAGTAGGGCAGGTAGATGACCGGAATACCCAGAATATCCAGATACGCATCACGGAAGTCGATTTTCTGGTGTTCCAGATCCTGCGTGGCGTCATAAGCGCGGAACTGCCAGAAAGGCGCGCGGGTTTTATCTTTTTCGCAGATTTCACAGGCCGTATAAACGGCGCGGCTCATGACGTTAATCTTGCCTGCTGTACGCCGCAGGCCGTTGGCTGCCAGCTTGGCGTTGTCCTGCATGGTGGCATTCACGTGCATCATGATACCATCCTTCATGCCGCCCGAAAGCTCGGCATAATGGGTGTACAGCACGGAACCATCTGGCTGAATGGTGGCTACATTTCCGCGTGCGGCTATAACGCCGGTATCGCGGTCATACACAATGCGGTCTGCTCGCAGCACATGGTCGCCCTGCCAGACCTGGACATTGCCAGTCCAGGTAACGGTGTGCTCAACATCGTTGTAGTCAACCTTATCGGCCTGAAAGGTTGCCGGTTCATCGGGAGATGTCGGGCGGCCGGTATCAAGGTGCATCACCTGCGGGCGGAACTGCGCGTGGGCATGTTTGGGCAGGTTGAAAAGAAGGCACGCGGCCATGCTCCCCAATGCGGTGGCCGCACTGAGGGTGGAACGACGGCGCAACAAAGGGTTGCGGAAAGGCCGGCGAGCCACGGTCAATCAGCCATCCTCCAAATGAAGCAGCAACGAAACAGCCAGACATAACCCGGCCAGCGTAGGGGCCCATGCAGCTAGCATCGGCGGAAGTGCCCCCGAATTCCCGAACTGCTCTGCAACCTTGGATACGGTGAAAAGCAGAAAACCCGCCGCAACGCCAGACCCGATCATGCGGGCAACGCCCCCGCGCCGAGATGGACGCATGGAAAACCCCGCCGCAACCAGTGCCATCGTGCCCGCCAGCATGGGCAATGCCAGCAGGGACTGAAAATGAATACGATGGCGAATAGATGAGAAACCTGAGCGATCAAGCAAGGAAATAAAGCCCGGCAGCGCCCAGACAGAAAGCGTTTCGGGGGAAGAAAAACTTTCCTGCACGCGGTTAACCGTTAAATCTGTAGGCAGATCGATCTGGCCAACGTGGTGCAACAAATCATTGGGCCGCACCACAGAGGCATCACTTAAAATCCATTTCAATGTTCCCAGATAGCCTTCGGGAGCTTCGATTCGCATCATCAGCTTGTCCTGATGATCAAGACGGAACACGCTCACATTACGGATACGGAGCAAGCCATCCTTAAGCTGCACGCCACGCGCATGTAGCATGGCAACGCCGTGCGGATCGTACTGACTATCTGATTGCCGTAGCCATAAAGACCCGCTGGACAGGCTGAGCGGCCCACCACCAGTACGCAGATATTGCTGATCCAGCTCTTCCGCCCGGCGATACATGGATGAAGACACCGGAGAAATCAGGGTGGTGAAAAGAGCACCAATCAGCATGGCGCAGGCTACCGGAGCGGTAAGAAACTGCCATGCGGAAATACCAGCAGCGCGCGCCACAATCAGTTCGGAAGAACGCGTAAGCCGCCAGAAGCAGACAATCCCGCCCAGCAGCATGCCAAAAGGTAGGATTTCCGTGGCAAAATAAGGCACATGAAGCGCTGCAATTTCTGTTACCACATTGGTGGAAACATCTGGCTTGGTGGCGACACGGCGCAACAGGTCAATAAAATCAAACAGGCAGACAATGCCGGTTAGGGAGGCAATCATCGCCACAACGGAAAATACAAACTGCCGCGCAATATAGCGGGAGAGGGTAACGGCAACAATCATCAGGCCGGAAGCCCCTTCAGTTCTGTGTCAGGCGGGCAGAGGCGCGGTCTGCCAGCATTTCCGGAATGAATAGTATGCCTGCGCATATCAGCCCCGGCAGTAATGCCACAAGCGGAATAAGCGGGATAAGGGCCATGTTTCGGCTGGCCAGGTTTTGCAACAACAGGTTAATGGCCAACAGCCCCACAACAGTTAGCACCGCAGCAAGGGGCCGCTTGATATTGCCGTAGCGTGAAAAAGCTCCACGCAGCACGGCAACCAGCCCCACCATGGCAAAGGAAAAGCAGGTAAGAGGGGATGTAAGGCGGCGCCAGCCTTCTACCTTGAACTTGCCTGTATCGCGCACAGAAACCTGTTGTGGATCTGGGTGCAGCAGTTCCCCCAAAGACATTTCAGCAGCATCCCGAAAGCGGGCGTCTTCCTGATGTGCGGAAGACAAATCCATGGAATCCTGCTTGAAAACCAGCATGTTCAGGCGACCTGTCTTATGGTCGATCACCTGTCTGGAACCATCGTACAGGATCACGCGGGGGGTATCATTCACGATCATCATGGACCCATGATTGGCCAGAATTGTGGCCTGATTCCCCGGTTGCCGATCATCCTCCACCATAATGCCGTGCAGCGTGCCATCGTGGCTGCGCGAACGGATATAGACCGTCATGGCATCCGAAACCTTGGTGAACACGCCCTCTTGCAGCATGAAGGCCGCCATCTTGTTGCGGATATCAAATTCGTATTGCCGGAAGGCGTGGTAGGATGTGGGCACAATCCACAGGTTCAGCAAAAAGCCCATTATGGTGGCCATAAGCGCACAGCCCAGCCCGGCCTTTGCCAGCGCAAACTGTGAAAGCCCCGCCGCCTGCATAACCGTAAGTTCGCGGTCTCCCGCCAGCCGTTGATACACAAACAGGCTGACCACAAAAGTGGTAATGGGCAGCACCACCGCCACAAAGGAAGGGATGAGCAGGCTTGTGAGTTCAATAAACACACGCAGGGAAAGCCCTCTGTCCACCACCAGAGAGACAAAGCGCAAAGACTGCATAAGCCAGATGAGCGCGGCCAACCCCCCGGTGGTTGCCAGCAGTGCCACCAGAAGCTGGTGGAACACATACCTGTCCAGCGTGAGGAAACGCGATTTCAGCCAAGACTGAAGTGAACGGACGGTCATACGTCTGTTATCTACTTCACCTGTGCGGGAGGCAACAGCCTTATCATGCATAAAGCAGGTGCAAGCATGTTGCTCCGGTGTGGTTTTTCTTGAAAACTGACAGTTTTATTGGCGCAAACTCTCAAAATTCCGCAATTTCTTTTTTCGTTTTTTGCGGAATTTCTAGAATAGAAGAATCACACCACCAGCAGCCGTGTTGTCGCTTTCCTTGTAAGGGCCGTGGGCGGCAGACGATGTATGTGTGTATTCACCCACCAGATTCAGCCAATCTGTCAGCTTGTAAAAAACAGCCCCAACTTCAGACTGGTTGCGCCGCACAAGGGTAGGGCTGTTTTCTCCCGGAGCCTGATACAGGTTGCTTACGCCGTAACTGCCCACCAGCTTGAGCCTTTTGGTAACGTGGTAGGCCCCCTGCACGTAATACCCTTCGGATGCACGTTTGCGGCCATTTTGCCCCACGCCATCAAAGAACAGCCCGGTGGTACCCAAGCCGCTGCCGCGATAGTAGTAGGCGACACCTTCAAGCGGACCATAAGTAACTTTGGTGCCAATATCGCCCGCTTCTGCCATTGCGCCCTTGCGGCTGTCTGTATTCAGCAAAGTGCTTTGCAGGCCCTGCTGATGCTGAATAAGGAAGCTGGCCCAGATGCGTGTCTGCACCTCGCCAACCTTGAAATCATACGTAACCTTGCCCTGCACCATGGGGGAGGAATGATGCTCGGATGAGGCAGACAGATTGCCCCCGGCAAAATTAAATTCATCCAGCGGCTGGAAGATACCGACAGTGCCTTGAAAACCGTGGATTGTGGGAGAGGCGTATGAAATCTGCGGAATCCAGTCTGCGTACACATAACCCACACCAATGCGGCCCAGAGATGTGTTGCCCGGAGCTGCGTTGTTGCCGGAAGCACCGACGCTGAGCAGCGTGGCATCGTTCAGAATAGCGTCGGAGCCAAACAGCGCCAGATCACGCCCGACCTTGAATGTGCCGATATTCTTGTTGCCAAACGTAACGTAAACCTGACGCAGATCGATACCAGCAGTGCCAAGCCCAACGGGGCTGCCCCCTGTGTTGGCGTTAAAAGCCCCGTTTTTGGCGTTATCAATACCCGGATACATGCCCAGAACGGCAGAAATATCCATACCGCGCTGCACGGTGCTAAGCTTGAGCACAAAGCCAGCAGGGAGCAGACCGTTACGCACAGCAGAAGAATCAAACCCGCTGGAACCGGTGGAAACACCCCCAGCCACGGCTTGCCCGCCAGCGGGGCTGTTGTAGGTGTAAAAGCCGTTCACAAAGCCAGAAAGGTTGATGTTGATGGGGCCCGCCATAAAGGTAAGCCCTTTGCCGGGCACGTATTTTGCCACCCGCACCACATCGTCGCCTTTAAGGGATTTGGCGGCTTCTTCGGCAGAACGGGCGCTGGCTTCTGCGCGTTCTGCGGCACTTTCGGCCCGCATGCCGGAATCTTCTGCACCGGGGTCAAACTTGATGCCGGGTTCGTATTCATCACCGCCAGCCCCATGCCCGGCATGGGCCACCATGCGGTGCCGTGTGCCCGAAGCCGCTGCCGTGCGGCCAGAGCCTGAACCACCTCTGCCGCCTGAAGATGCACGCTCGGTTTGTGCTGGAGCGGCGTGGCGCACGTGTTTGGCGAGCAGCGTATCGTATTCATGCTTGGTTAGGCTGCCTTTGGCGCGCAGCACATCCAGCAGATCGCTATAATCATCAGCCAGAGCAGCTTTGGGCAGCATGGCAGGCGAACCAGCAACCGATGCGGCCATAACCGTGGCAACCAGCGCCTTTTTTCCCGATGCCATAAAACTGTGCTCCCCTAAAAACCTGCTCTCTCTTACTGTGGATCAGATTTCCTGCCGTCAATACGGCGTAAAAAGGCAGCAGCTTTGTAAGCCAAGAGGGCAACGATGCAGCAAAACCGAACGCATTGGTAGAAAACTCCCCATTCTACAATGCTGCGTAAACAGCAAAACGTATTGGTTTTACAATGGAATGGGATAAATATAATTCTTTAATATCAAGGAAATAGACGATTATTTTTTGCGTTGGAAGCAGAATGAAAAACAGTATGAATTAAAAATGACGTAAGCAGTTTTGACGATAAAATGCTATATATACAGCACAAAAAGTGAAGAAAAGTGTGCTTACAAAAGTTCCACTCATCACGGAATTTTTATTGTTATAACAAGAATTTACGTCATTTCTTGAGGGTGTTTTTGATTGGCGACGTAAAAGGGTGCGAAAATTTCCCCGTAATTGCAGTACTTTGCATCATAATTTGCCATTATGCCGCCGTGTTCGCGCCGCACAGCACATTTTGGTGTCTTGAATTTAAACTTAGCCGGGCAGGGCAAGTGGTTCTGCCAAATCAGTAACGAAAGCAAACACAGTGTCGGCGGAAAAAGAAAAACACAGTCAGGCTTGGCCACACAGCGCTCAGCAGCAAGCTTTTTCTGCTGAGCCCATTATAACGGTGCCGGATGAGGAACTGCCACATTATGCCGGGCGGCCCGTGGCGTTTTTAGTGCGTTACATGCGGCATAGGCCTGTGGGGCATGCGTTGGTATTTGGCTCTGTTGGATTGGCTATTGGCTGTATTGTGCTTTCATCTAACGGTATCCGCCGTCTGGTGGACCTCATGACAGGCACATCCCCTACGGGGGATGTTATGGCCGTATGGTCTGCCGTTGGGGTGCTGATTGGCCTGATTGTGGCAGACAATATCTCGTGGCGTATTGCCGGGTGGTTTGCTGCCCGCACTTTTGTAGCGGTTACGGGGGATATCCGGCAGGATCTGTTCCGTTTTCTAACAGGCCATTCTCCCGCCTATTTTGCAGACCGTATGCCCACATCGCTTGCTGCACGTATCGCTACCGCTGGCAATGTGAGTTTCACCATAGAAAACTTGCTGGCATGGAGCGTATTGCCCCCTAGTCTGAATGTTCTGCTTTCTGTTGTGCTGATGTTGTCTGTCAGCACCATTATGGGCAGCGTGACAGTAGTGCTGGCCATTGGGCTATGTTTGCTGATGTTCCGTCTGGCCGTAAGAGGCCGCACTCTGCACGGAGATTACGCAGCCGCAGCCGCCGGGCTGGAAGGTGAAACGCTGGATGTTATGGGCAACATTGCGCTGGTGCGGGCCTTTGGCATGCGCAACCGTGAGCGCGAGCGTTTTAATGCCCTCACGCAACGGGAAATGGGCGAACGCCTGAAGTCTCTGCGTTACATGGAAAAGTTGCGCATGATCCATGCGTTGCTGACTGCGGTGCTCACTACGGGTTTGCTCATTTGGGCCGTGTTGCTGTGGCAATGGCAGCAGGCAACCGTTGGGCAGGTGGTCATGATTATTACGCTGGGCTTTGCCATTCTGCACGGCACGCGGGATCTGGCTTTGTCTATGGTGGAAACCATCCAGCATAACGCACGGTTGTCCGAAGTGCTTTCCTCGCTACTTGTGCCGCATGATATGCCAGATGCTGAAAATGCCGTGCCGATGAAAGGCCCAGTGTTGGGCGATGTGCAGTTTCGGGATGTGGTGTTTGCGTATCCTGGTGGCACCGCAGTGCTGGATCACTTCAACCTGCATATTCAGGCAGGCACCCGCGTAGGGTTGGTGGGGCGTTCGGGCTCAGGCAAAAGCACGGTGCTGGCCCTGTTGCAGCGCATGCGCTTTGTGCAGTCTGGCAGTGTGTTGATAGACGGGCAGGATATTCGCGATCTTACAGAAGATGCATTGCGGGCTTGCCTTTCCATTGTGCCGCAGGATGTCTCCTTGTTGCATCGCTCTGTTATGGAAAATATTCGCTACGGCAGGCCAGATGCCACAGATGCAGAAGTGCGTGCCGCAGCAGCCGCTGCCGGGTGTGCCGCATTTATCGACGAATTGTCTGAAGGGTTTGCTACCATTGTAGGAGATAGGGGCGTAAAACTGTCTGGCGGGCAGCGCCAGCGTATTGCCATTGCACGCGCCTTTTTACGCAATGCCCCTATTCTTATTTTAGATGAAGCCACAAGCGCGCTGGACACGGAAAGCGAACAACACGTACAGCAAGCACTAGACAGGCTGATGGTTGGGCGCACGGTTATTGCTGTGGCGCACCGGCTTTCCACCTTACAAAACTTTGACAGAATCGTTGTGATGCAGGAAGGCAGGATTATCGAGGATGGTTCTCCTGCGCAGCTTGAACAGCAGGATGGCCCGTATCGGCAGTTTCTTAACAGGCAGATGACACACGCATAATGACAATCATACAAACACCACAGGCGTGGAAAAACCTGCGACCCGAAGGGCGGGGCGAAGCACGAGGTGCACTTGCAGCCTATGCTTACCAGCAGATACGCGACAGGCTGATTTACTGTCATTATCAAGGTGGTGAGCGCTTGGTTTTGCGCCCGCTTGCGGCTTCATTGGAGTTAAGCCCAACTCCAGTGCGCGAGGCGCTGTTGCGCTTGGTTTCAGAACAGGCGCTGGAACTGGATGAACGCAATACAGCCCGTGTGCCGACCACCACGCGCGCACTGTTTTTAGAAATTCATGGTGTGCGGGGAGATCTGGAGGGCCGTCTTACCCGAGATCTGGTTACGCACATTACCCAAGAACAGATTGCGGTGCTGCGCGAAAAGCATCGGGATTTTATTGTGGCATATGAAAACGCAGACCCACATAAGACCGCTGTGGCCAATGCTATTTTCCATAGCACGGCAGCAGGTTTTTCCCGCTTGTTGTTTACGGTAGGGATTATTCGCGGGTTGTGGGCACGTATGGGGCCAATTTATGCAGCAGCTAACAGCTTGCCTACAATGAGCCCAGCAGACCCAAACCACCCGCATCTGCAAATTCTGGCCGCGTTTGAAAAGCGCGATGTTGAGGCCGCAACAGATGCATTGCAGCGTGATTTTCTGCAAGCTAGAGAATGGCTGGAACCTTTGCTGCCAGAAGAACAGCCGGTAACAGTTTGAATTTGAAGTAAAAATACACAAGCCTGCCAGACCGGAAAGGGTCGGTCAGGCTTGTGTATCTGTGCGCGGCGCAAAGCCCCGCAGTCAGGCAGGTTTAGGCTGGTTTGGTTTTGCCACCAGCCGGAGGTTTGCCAGATGTCGCAGCTTTGGCCTTGTTATCCGCTTTGTCTTTGTCTGACAGGCCCGGAACTTCCACATCAATTTCCAGCATGGAACAATGCGCGCCACGATCCAGCTTGATCTGAACCTTGTCCTGATCAACCGCAACGTGCCGTTTAATAACTTCCATGATCTCGCGGTGTAGCTGAGCCAGCAGGTCATCCTTGCCGTCACCTACACTGATGCGTTCATGCGCCAGCAAAATCTGCAACCGATCCCGCGCAACAGGGGCGGAGGAGCGGCGTTTAAAGAGGTTGGAGAGGAAGGTCATGAGACTCTCCGTTTGAACAGCCAGTCAAACAGGCCTTTGCGTTCAGTTGGAATGGTAACTTCCACTTTTTCACCCAACAAGCGGCGCGCTGCTTCTGCATAGGCGCGGGCTGGAGCGCTTTCCGGTTCGGCAATCGTAACAGGGGCGCCCACGTTGGATGCTTTCAGAACATCCGGGCTTTCTGGAATAATGCCAAGCAGTGGAATGGAAAGAATTTCAAGCACATCATCCGTAGCCAGCATGTCACCGCGTGCGGCGCGCTGCGGGTCATAACGTGTCAGCAGCAGGTGCTTATCAATTTTCTTGCCGCTTTTGGCCTTTTCCGTTGTGCTATCCAGCATCCCGATCATGCGGTCACTGTCTCGCACAGAGGAAACTTCCGGGTTGGTGACAATAACAGCCATATCAGCATGGTGCATGGCCATTTGTGCGCCACGCTCAATACCGGCGGGGCTATCACAGATAACCCAGTCAAACTTTTTACGAAGTTCTTCAATAACCTTGGCAACGCCCTCTGTGGTCAGGGCATCTTTATCCCGCGTCTGGGAGGCTGGTAGAAGGGAGAGGGTATCAATCCGCTTATCCTTGATAAGCGCCTGCGCCAGATTGGCGTCACCCTG
This sequence comes from Acetobacter sp. JWB, assembly GCF_003323795.1. Taxonomy (NCBI): domain Bacteria; kingdom Pseudomonadati; phylum Pseudomonadota; class Alphaproteobacteria; order Acetobacterales; family Acetobacteraceae; genus Acetobacter; species Acetobacter sp. JWB. The sequence continues at coordinate 1,098,928 of NZ_CP030871.1, forward strand.
AATAACGTTAATCAGGTCAAACACCACGCGGCGTTCCGCCCCCATAACCAGATCAAGATTACGCAGCCCGACGTCAAAATCTACCAGCACGACTTTCTGGCCGGTTTTGGCCAGTGCGGCTCCCAAGGCTGCGGAGGTTGTGGTTTTACCCACACCACCCTTGCCTGACGTGACGACCAGAACCTTTGCCATCAGTATTCCTTTTTATATCTCTGCGGGGTCATACGGATGAAGCCATGATGACCTTGTATGGCGATAACATGACAAGCTGCACCTAAAAAGAAAACTGCCAATATCTATTTAGTCTTAGTTTTCTTTTTATTTATTTTCTTACGGCAGCGGACGGAACAAAAGTGCTTCCCCCGAAAGCAGAACCTGTGCGGGCTTTTCTGTACAGGCGGGGTCCATTTCTTCCGCCGTGGCATAGAATCCATCTATGGCCACAAGTTCGGCGGCCAGATTGCGGGTGTAAATCCGGGCATTGCCGTGCCCGCCAATACCTGCAATGGCCCGCCCGCGTAAGGCGCCATAAATATGGATAGACCCCCCGGCAGAAACTTCCGCCCCAGAGGCCACAGCCCCCAGAATAACCACATCGCCATCTGGCCAGACAATATGCTGGCCGGAGCGTACAGGGTCTTCTATCAGCAGGGTTGTGGGGGGTGGTGGGCCTTCGGGTTCTTCTTCTGGTGCGGTAATTGGGCCCGAAGAGCGGCCTCCCACCGGGCTTTCAGGCCATTCCCAATCTGCTACGGCAGGCCATGAGCGATCACCGTTTTCTATGCCCAGCACACGTATGCCACGTTCTTTGAGCGCAGGCAGCAAAAAGGCAAGGTTGGGCGTATCGGCCTGCATCATGCTCAGATCAAGAATAACAGGTTTGCCAGCAAAAAAGCCAACAGACCGCGTGATCTGATGATCCAGCGCCACCAGCCAATCTTCCAGCGGGGCTTCCGGCGTGAGGGTGAGCGCCAGAAAAGAGCGCCCGGACATACGGATACGGGGGAGTGGGGGATGTGTGCCGGACAAGAACAGCCGCTCTCGAAATAAAGATCAGGAATAACAGATGCACAGGATAATGGCGTTACAGTGCAGTTGGGAAGTGTCTGTTACGCATTGGATGCATGAAGGCAAGGGGATGGTGGGAATTTGATGTGCTTTCATGCTGTTTTCCCTCTGGCGTTGGGGCAGGCAATGGCATAAATCATCGGGTATGCGTACCCTCTTTCATTTTCCCCTCTCTCCTGCCAGCCGTACTGTTCGGCTTGTACTGGCGGAAAAGCGCCTGCCGTTTGAGGCCATTATTGAACGGGCATGGGAACACCGGCCCGAATTTTTGGCCATGAACCCAGCAGGTGATGTGCCGGTTCTGGTGGAAGATAATGGGCTGATTGTGCCGGATTCGTATGTGATCTGCGAATATCTGGAAGAAGCATATTCCGATACGCCGCTGCTGGGGCGCACGCTGGCAGAACGTGTGGAAGTGCGCCGCGTAATGGCGTGGTTTGATACGCTGTTTGCGCGCGAAGTTTCTGGCCGGTTTATTGATGAGCGGGTGATGAAGCGCCTAAGCGGCCGCGGCAACCCAGATGGCACCGCGCTGCGTGAGGCCTATGCCGCCATGCGCCCGCTTATGAAATACGTGAATGATCTGGCAGAAAACCGGAACTGGCTTGCTGGTAATTTTCTGTCTCTGGCAGATTTTACGGCCGCTGGGCATCTGTCCTGCCTGGATTTTATTGGCGATATTGATTGGAGCAAGGTGCCAGCTGTGCGGGACTGGTACGCACGCATGAAGTCTCGCCCCTGTTTCCGTCCGCTTCTGGCTGATCGGGTTTCTGGCATAACGCCGCCTGAATATTACACCAATCTGGATTTCTGATCTTTTGAAACACCAAACGGCGTGGCACGCGCCAGATGTGCTGGTTATTGGCGGCGGTGCCGCAGGGCTTATGGCTGCCATAACGGCAGGCCAGCGTGGGTGCAGCGTTGTTGTGGTGGAGCACGGGCCGGAAGTAGGGCGCAAAATCCTTATTTCCGGTGGTGGGCGCTGTAATTTCACCAATACAGAAATACGGGCAGACCGGTTTTTGTCTGCCAACCGGCATTTTGTAAAATCAGCGCTCAGCCGCTATAAGCCGGAAGATTTTCTGGCCCTGTTGGCCAAACATGCCATTGCATGGCACGAGAAAAAGCTGGGCCAGCTTTTTTGCGATCATTCAGCGCGGGATATTGTTTCCATGCTGTTGGCAGAATGTGGCGCAGCAGGCGTGCGTATTCTTACAGATACACGCATTCGCCACGTCAGCCGCTCTGGTGATGTCTTTCGGGTAGAAAGCTCTGCCGGTGAGTTTCAGCCAAAAGCCGTTATCTTGGCCACGGGTGGGCTTTCCATTCCCAAATTGGGGGCCAGCAGCTTTGCGTATGATGTGGCGCGGCAATTTGATGTGCCCGTTATCAAACCAGAGCCGGCCCTTGTACCACTGGTATTTGATCAGCCGCAGGATGGGTGGTTGAAAACGCTGGCTGGTGTTTCTCTGCCCGTGCGTGTGACGTGTGACAAAACAGCGTTTGATGAAGCTTTGCTGTTCACGCATCGGGGGCTTTCTGGCCCAGCCTTGTTGCAGATTTCTTCCTATTGGCAGGCGGGGCAGGCTGTAAAGGTGGATATGCTGCCGGGGCAGGATTTGGCAGCCTTGCTGATGGGGCTGAAAAAAGCTGGTTCCAAAGCCAAGGCACCAGCAGCTTTGGCCAGATGGCTGCCGCAGCGTTTGGCCGCTGCCTTGGCAGCGCAAAAGGCATCTGAGCGGCCTATGGCGGAATGGGCCGATAAAGATATTCAGGCCTTGGCGCAGCGTGCGCAGAACATGCAACTTTACCCCACAGGCACAGAAGGCTTTGCCAAAGCAGAGGTGACGCGTGGCGGGGTGGATACACGCGCACTGTCTTCTCGCACCATGCAGGTAGAAGCTGTACCCGGCCTGTTTATGGTGGGTGAGGCTGTGGATGTTACGGGCTGGTTGGGCGGCTATAACTTCCACTGGGCATGGGCCAGTGGCCACGCTGCGGGGGAAGCCGCAGCGCAGTTTCGTGCTGTATAGGTTTTAGCTTTTTGCAGCTTTAATTTCGGCAGCCAGCTCCAGAGCGCGCGTATAAACGGTGCGCTTTGGCAAACCCGCTGCTGTTGCCGCCAGTGCTGCGGCATCCTTAACAGAATGTGTTTCCAACAGGCTGCGCAAGGTGGTGTCCAGATCATCTTCAGATGTCTGTTCCGGCTCGGCCGGGCCAAGGAGCACGGTTATTTCTCCGCGCGGGGGTGTGGTGGCGTAAAAGGCGGCTAGGTCACCCACGGTATCACGCCGCACTTCCTCAAATTTTTTGGTCAGTTCCCGCGCTACAGCACAGGGGCGTGTGGGGCCAAAAATTTCCGCCATATCAGCCAAAGTTTCAGCCAGCCTATGCGGGGCTTCGTGCCAGATTAGGGTTGCGCTCAGGCCTGCACGTTCCGCCGCATGTAGCTTGGCAAAACTTTCCTTGCGGGCTGATGAGCGCGGCGGCGGAAAGCCAATGAACATAAACGGGTGCGGTGGCAGGCCAGAAAGCACAAGTGCTGTTAATGCAGCGTTTGGGCCGGGTACGACTGTAACGGGCACATTGGCTTCTATGGCCGCGCGCACAAGGCGGAAGCCGGGGTCTGATAGCAGGGGCATGCCGGCATCAGAAACCAGCGCAATGTTGGCGCCATCTTGCAAGCGGGCAATCAGGCCGGGAATACGCTGGCGCTCATTATGTTCATGCAGTGCTTCTGTGCGGGCAGAAATACTGCGTTCTGTTAGCAGCCGGGCGGTGGTGCGTGTATCTTCACATAGAATCAGGTCTGCACTGGCCAGTGCTTCGGCACCACGCGGGCTGAAGTCCCCCAGATTGCCAATGGGGGTGGCAACCAACGTAAGACCGGGGCAAGAAGGCGCATGACTTGGCGGCTTTCCTTCGCTATGGAGGGGGGAAGTCCGGTCGCGGTGTTCATCAGGCCGGTTGTTTGTGGAGGACGATCTTGATGATGACGCGTGCATGTTCGCTCCTGTCTGGACTTTCCAGCCAAGGTCTGGCGGGAAAACAGACATGGCGCAAGGCCGGTCTGGCTGCTTTGGGCATAACCGGCATGGCTTTGGCTGGCTGTGCAGACCAATCTCCCTCTGCTGGTGGTGGGCTTTCTAAGCCTGTAGCCAGCCACAAAATTGGGGTTCTGCTGCCTCTTAGTGGCCCAAATGCCGGGCTGGGGCACGAACTGCTGGCGGGTGCGCAGCTTGCAGTTGGCAACACAGCACCTACGGATCCAACAGGGTTGCAGTTAGATGTGCATGATACAGCCGCAGCCGGTGGGGCATCTGGCGCGGCTACTGCTGCTGTAAGTGCCGGGGATGGCCTGCTGCTTGGCCCGCTTACCAGTGGTGATACCGCAGTTGCGGCACCCGCCGCACAGTCTGCCGGTATTCCGGTTCTGGCGTTCACCAGTGATATTTCTCAGGCTCGTTCTGGTGTGTGGATTATGGGTATCACGCCAGAAGATCAGGTGCAGCGTCTGGTAGAACAGGCACGCCATGATGGGCGGCGTAAGTTTGCGGCGCTTTTGCCCAACAACCCGCTAGGCCATGCGCTGGGGAATGGCTTGCAGTCTGCTTGCCATGATCAGGGTTTGCCAGAGCCCACAATTGTGTATCACTCCGGCACGGCGGCCAGTATTTCGCAAAGCCTGCGTGATATTTCCAATTACGATACGCGTTTGCAGACTGCAAAAGGCAACAGCAGTGAGCCAGCGCCTTATACGCCAGATGCCGCCACACCAGATGCAGATGCCGCTAAAACGGCAGACAAGCTGCCTTCTAATCTGGCGGCAGCATTGGGCACAGATGGTAGCGCACCAGCAGCGCCAACAGATACGCCCAAGGCAGAGACTCCCAAGTTAGAAGCGCCACCTTTTGATGCGCTACTGCTGGGTGATACCGGCCTGAATCTGAGAAACGTGATTGTGGCGTTGAACGAAACCCAGATCAGCCTGCCATCCGTGCGTATTATGGGGCCGGGCCTGTGGGCTGCTTTTGCCACTAAGCTGGGGGCCATTAAAGGCGCATGGTATGCCGCGCCAGATCCTACGTCTCGTCAGGCTTTTGTTACGCGTTTTATGGCGGTTAACCACCATATGCCCAAGCCATTGGCCGATTTGTCTTACGATGCTGCCAATGTGGCCAAAACCGTGGCGCAGAGTGGTGCTTCTGGGTATCCGGCCAGCGCACTTACGCGGTCTGAAGGGTTCTCTGGCGTCAATGGTCCGTTTACGCTGCTGCCTGATGGGCGTGTTCGTCGTGCTTTGGGTGTGTTTGAAGTGATTGGCGGCGGTAGCCCTGCCAAAATGCAGAGTGCTCCAGCAAAGGCCAATGCAATATCGGGTTGATCTGGTTGTATTTGTAATAAAAGCTAAAAAGGGCTGCCTGATATATTTTCAGGCAGCCCTTTTTATTTGCTGTGCATAAAAGAAATTATTTTTTGTGCTGTGCCAGAATGGTTAAAACCTGCGCAACACGTTCCACCACATCATCCCACTTTCGCGGGGTGGTCTGGCGAATAATCTGCAACGTAGGGTACCATGGGCTATCTGTGCGCCCACTCAGCCAGCGCCAGCAGTTATCATACCGATCCATCAGCAAAACCGGCTTACCTAATCCGCCAGCCAGATGCACCACAGAGGTATCTACCGTGACCACAACATCCAAAGACATGATGAAGGCCGCTGTATCATCCATATTGTGGAGGAGATGTGTGGGGTCATACAATACCATGTTGGGCGGTGGGTCATTCATCTGCTCGGCATAAGGGCCTTTTTGCAAGCTGATGAGATTAACGCCTTCTACATCTCCCAATGGAGAGAGAGTGTGCAGGTTTATGGAGCGCCTGCGGTCTACAATATGGGCTGAAATTGTATTGGGCCGTGGTGCACCGCCCCATACCAGCCCCACATTCAGGTTATCATTTTCAGGCAGAAATTTTGCCAGTTCGCGCACTTTTATGGTGTCTGCCCGCAAATAGGGCACGGGCGCACCCATGGCATCTGGCGTGGCAGAAAAAACGCGGGGCAGGCTAATAAACGGGCAATGCCAATCAAACGGCGGGGTAGTGCCACCTACCTGCACAATTTGTGCGCCAACAACCCGATTACAGAGTTCGCCCAGTGTTTCTGGTACCCATAAATGTGGGATGGCCCCCCGGTCTGAAAGTGGCTTGATGTAACGCAGATACATTAAAGTATCTCCAAGCCCTTCTTCCTGCGTAATCAGGATACGTTTACCCCGGATATCCGTATTCGGCCCAAGCGAAGGCATAAGAGTGCTTGGCGGCAGGCTGGTATGGCCGGGCAGGCGCAAACGCCATTCATGTTCTGCCCAACCTTGTGCATAACGCCCGGCTTTAAGCAGTGTAATGGAGTGGTTCAGGCGGATTTGCGGTTCTGTAGGACGCAGAGAAATGGCACGCCGATAGTAATCCAGTGCTTCATCCAGCCGCCCTTTGCCTGCCAGCATACATCCGATGTTTGAAAGTGTGCCAGCATGATCTGGCTGCGTTTCCAAAACATTTTGGAGGTGTGCCAAAGCTTCATCAAAACGGCCTTGTTCAAGAAGCGCCATGGCCAGCAGGTTGTGGGAGTGCATGCTGTTGGGCCGTAGGTCAACAGCATGGCGTAACAGGCTGATAGCTTCATCAAACTGTCCGCATTGCACCAGCAAATTGCCCAGAATATCATAAATACGGGCATCCTGCGGCGTGCGCTCCAGAGCAGCGCGGCATACAGCTTCGGCTAAGGGGCGTTTGTCCAGTTCTGCTAGCAGATCACTCAGTGCCTGTAGCGGATGCTCCGTGCCAGCATGGCGGGATGCAATATCGCATAGAATTTCTGCGGCTTCTTCCGGCTGGTTAGTGCCTGCAAGGCAATATGCATACAGGGTTTTGGCCAGATCATTATTGCTGGTGCTGAATGGTTCCAGAACAGCAAGCATTTCGTTGAAGTGGCCCGCAATAATTTCTGTACGTGCGCGCCGCAACGTCAGTTGATCGGGCAGGGTAGGGGCAGAAGCAGCAGGAGTATTCATGATGGCATTAGATATCGTTTAAAACAGATGAATGAATAACACGAGGCAGGCAATGTGTAGGCAAGAAAAAACCCGACACGATAGTGTATCATGCCGGGCGATGAACCTGAATGTCTAAAGTAACGGAATGTAAAAGGTTCAGGCAGCTTTCATAACTGCTGTCAGGGATTCCAGAACTTCAGTCGGGTCTTTCTTTTCCAAAACGGCCACTTCGGCTACAAAACGTTCCTGCGCGGCTTCAAACAGCTTGCGTTCGCTAAAGCTGCCATCCAGGCTATCTACGTTGCGGCGTAGATCACGCAGCACTTCGGCAATCTGTACCAAATCACCCGAGTTGATTTTTTCCTGATATGCCACGGCGCGGCGGGCCCACATGCCTTTGCTAACATGCGGCTTACCCTTGATAATGGCCATGGCCTTATCTACAATCTCGCGCGAGACAATTTTGCGCAGGCCAGCCTTACGGGCCTTGCTGAGCGGGATGCGCAGTGTCATCTGGTTGCCGGGGAAGGAAATCTGGATTACTTCCAGCTTCGTTCCGGCAATTTCATCAACCCCTATCCGGTCTACCCGCCCCACGCCATGGGCGGCATAGACAATGGCATCGCCTTCCTCAAAAGGATCTTCATCCTTTACTTTTGTTTTTGCTTGGGCTGCCGTAGCAGCTGCAGCGGTGCGTGCCATGGCGTCTGTCACGCCGCCTTTAGGAGGTGCTCTGAACGTGTTCATAGCTATAGCTTATAGCATAAAACCGCAGCGTTGTCTTGTAAAAGAGAAAACCGCGGTTCTGCTATTCAGTATTGTACGCCGTTTACAGCGCCAAGTGGTGGGGCTGTTGGGTCTCCGGTAGGCTGGGTGACGTCAATTTCAATATTTCGTGCCATTGTTGCCATGGGCAGCGCATGCGGTGTGCCAGAAAAAGGTTCCTGCAGGTCATTCGCACTTTTATCCAGCACCAGAAACAGGCAGCCCACCAGTGATGAACCCAGCGGCGTAATCCATTCCAGCGTCTGCACCATGGAAAGGGGCAGCACGATACAAAAGATATTTACCAATGTGCGCGGCAAGGCTGAAAACTGCATGGGCAAAGGCGTATTGCGGATACGCTCCAAACCACCCTGCGCGTTGGCAATGTCGGACAAAATGCGGTCAATCTGTCCATGCACCGCGCCATCAATGCCCTTTTTATTAACTTCTTCCGTAACGCCCAGCCCAATCTGATACAAAATAGCATTGGGCTTGTTGCGATAATGAACAATCGCATCCTGCATATAAGGCGGAAGCAGGCGCTGGATATCGGCCGAGGCATCTTCCTTTCCCAATGCCATGCGCAGGGCGTGGGGGTAGGCGGCAATGGCGTACATCAGATCATGCCGGTCTCCCAGCAATGTGCCCGCCTGTCGGCCAAAGGAGCGGCAGTTATTGGTAATGGCGCCCCATAACGTGCGGGCCTCCCACCAGCGTGCATAGGCGCTGTTGCTGCGGAACCCCATGAACAACGCCAGTGCAGAACCAATAAGGGAAACCGGCAGGCTGGGCTGTTCCATCCACTCCTGATGGAACACCTGAAAAAGCACAACTACAATTAAATCCCACCCTGCCATAAGCAGGATAACACCTAGAATTTCTTTTCCGATAATGCGTAGCCCGACCCTTTGGTCAACAATCATTCACAAATCCTCGCGTGTCACAAAAGCGTTCTTGCCTGAACCTATATCAACATGGCACGAAAAAAGGAGTTTCTTAACAATACAGATATTTATTTCATATTTTTCAGCATGAGTGCGGATTTTTGAAGGATCAGGAGGGCAGAAATGGATACGCAACCAACCAGCTTGCAACTGCGTGAGGAGCATGAATGCCACGGTGGTAAAGTGCAGTTTTATGAGCACTTTTCCCATACTCTGGGGCTTGCTGCCCGGTTTGGTGTATTCTTGCCGCCCGCTGCATGTCTGGGGCAGAAGGTACCGGTTGTCTATGCACTGGCTGGACTAACCTGCACGGAAGAAACATTCCTGATCAAATCCACTGCACTGGCAGAGGCTGCGCATTTGGGGCTGGCATTGGTGGCTCCGGATACATCACCACGCGGTGCAGGCGTGCCGGAAGAAGATAAGGACTGGGATTTAGGCACCGGCGCCGGTTTTTATCTGGATGCCACGCAAGCGCCTTGGTGCAAACATTACCGTATGGGCAGTTACATCGCGCAGGAACTGCCAGAAATTGTGGAGCAGGCGTTACCGTTGGATAGTGCGCGGCGTGGCATTATGGGCCATTCCATGGGTGGGCATGGTGCATTGATACATGGTTTGCGTGCGCCGACCTTCTGGAAATCCATATCCGCTTTTGCGCCTATTGTGCATCCGGCGGTTGTGCCATGGGGGAAAAAGGTATTTACCGCGTATTTGGGGCCAGATGCGGCCATGTGGCGGGGGTATGATGCGGTGTGCTTGTTGGAAGATGGCCACAAACACCCCAATACCATTCTGGTTGATCAGGGTGAGGCAGACCAATTTCTGCAACGCGAACTTCAGCCGTGGCACTTGCAACAGGTGGCGGAACAGGTGGGGCAAAAATTGAACCTACGCCAGCACGCGGGGTACGATCATTCCTATTGGTTTGTACAAAGTTTTGCGGCAGACCATTTGCGCCACCATGCAGAAAATTTGAAAGTGGGTTAAATTTTTCAGGAATGGAGGGTGCGGCTCAGGCTGGGAGAGGTAAATCCGCCCAGTGCGCCCAACCATTTGAGATATTCCAAAGCCAGAAGCCGCAAAGATGAACGACGCAGAGGATGTTCCATGGCTGGAGGCAACACCGGATAGGGGTACAGGGTGACATCAGGCAATGTGCGGCTGAGTTCCAGCAATGCGCGGCGCATGTGGTAACTGGCTGTAACAACAATGAGCGAAGTAATATGGTTATCAGCAACCCAAACGGCTGTTTCCGTTGCGTTGCCAATGGTGGAGCGTGCCTGATAGCCAAGAGTAATACGTTCTGCCAAAGCCGGAGGCGCGGTGGAGGGTAAAAGTGCGGCCAGTGTGGTTTGGGTGTCCACGCCGGAAATCAGCAGTCTTTCACCCTGATTACGCGCTAGCAGATTAAGCGATGTATCAATGCGGCCCGCGCCACCTGTAAGCGCAACAATACCATCTGCATGGGGCAAATAGCCCGGGGGGCGCAGGGCATCATTTACAAACCAGCCAAATCCACCAGCAAATGCAAAACAGGCCAGCAATGCCAGCCGAAGTAAAAGCCGCAAAAAAAGCATGATCGGGCCAGAAGGGCGTGGCCCGGATGGTTTGTGGTGAGGGATTAAGGGAGCCGCCGTAGCCATAGGCGTACCATGCTTTGTGTTGTAACCCAGCAGATAAAGGCCGCAACGAATGGCAGTGCAGCAAAGGCAACCAGCATATCTGTTGGAATAACGCTTTGCAGAGTGTGCCAATCTGGCAGCAACAGCGTGTCAGACTGGAGTGAGATATTGGCAAAAGGTGCTGCCATTCTGAACAGAACCAGCAAAGGCACCATAGCCAAAACAGTGCCTGCCAAGCTGCCACCTAGCCCCAACATAGCTGTGCGCCAAGCAAAACGACCGGCAATATAGCCATCGGATGCACCCAGCCCATGCAGGATTTTAATAATATCGCGCCGGGTTGAAAGGCCTGCCCGTGTCGCAAGGCCGGTTACAAGCGTGGCAATGCCACCAACGGTTAGCAATGCCAAACCAGCACAGGCCAAAAGGCTGTTTGCCAGTGCCCTCAGACGTTCTCCCCAGCTTGCATTATGCTCAACAATGGTGCCGGGCACATGCGCGGTAAGGGTTTGCTCCAGATCATTAGGGAGCTGCGCATTGTCTGGCAGACGAATGCGGATAATGGCTGGCAGAGGAAGGGCCGAATTATCCGCTTCACCCAACCAAGGTTCTAAAAGCCGTGCCAGTTCCTCTTTATCCAGACGGTGCATCACCGAGCCGGGGGGCAAGGTGTTGAGGTCTGCCAAAACGGCTTCTGCGCGGGTGGGGCCTGCGGGTTCTTTTTTGCTGGTAGGGGTAAGAGGTTGATCTGGGTCTGGCACCTGCACGGTAACAAGCTGGGCAGCACCTCCGGCCCAGCGGGCAGAAAGCGCACGCGCACCTGTTGCTCCAGCAAGAGTTAAGGCTGCCAAAAAACTCATCATGGCTACAAGCGCAAACAGGCTGCGGTCTGGTAGGGCTTCGGAAACAGATAAGCCATCCTTGCGGCCAGAAAAGGGCAAAATCATATATCTGCCCCTTCATCCTGCACCAGTCTGCCACGTTCCAGATAGAGGGCAGGGCGTTGCAGCCTGCGTATCAGGGCCTCGTTATGCGTGGCCACAACCATGGTGGTACCCATGTCGCTGAGTTCAGCAAACATATCCAGCAACCGGTGGGCTTGGCTTTCTTCCAGCGCGTTGGTGGGTTCATCTGCCAAAATCAGGCCGGGGCGGTGGATAATGGCGCGGGCAATGGCTGTGCGCTGTTGCTCCCCGCCAGAAAGGCTGGATGCGGGGGCATGCAGGCGCTCACCCAATCCTACCCATTTAAGAATGGCTTGGATTTCATCCTGAATTTCATCTTCAGGGCGTTTTTGCAGGCGCAAAGGCAGGGCCACATTATCCGCCACGCTCAAGCCGGGGATAAGTTTGTAATCCTGATGCACCATGCCGATTCTCTGCCGCAGGCGCACAAAATGCGCACGCTTTTCCGCCTTGGAAACAGGTTTACCCAAAAGCAGCATACGCCCTTGCGTGGGCAGTGTTTCAAGGTGCAGTAGGCTGAGCAGGCTGCTTTTACCTGCGCCCGATGGGCCAAGAAGCCAGCGGAATCCCCCTTGCGGAATAGAGAAGGAAAGATCGGACAATACCAGCGCATTCTGCTTTTTGCCCCGCCGCCATGAAACGTTTTCCAGACGGATCATGCTGGAACCATAAAGGGCGGAAGTGGCGTAAAGCGGAGCGATTGTTGCATGTATGTAGTGTAACCGACAGGCGGGGGAAGTGTCGATTGAAAGACACAACATACTGCTTAATAAACGGTCTGTTCCATCTTTTTGGCGCGATGTCTGGCGCGAACGGGCGTTACCTGTGCTAAGGGGGATGCCAAATCTGTTCTTCCGTTCGATGCCTTAGCCTCGCATCTGCGTGCAGCAGGCGCAGGGAGGAAGGCAGCCTTTATCAAGAGAGTGTTCATGAAGATCGTCTGTCCTTCCTGCGGTGTGGCCTATCAGGTTCCAGAGGCTCTTCTTGCCAAAAGGCAAATGCTCAAATGCTCTGCCTGTGGCGTTAAATGGCGGGTTCAGATCCCGCAGCCTCAGCCAGAACCTGTTGCGGAACCTGTGCCGCATGAACACGCTCAACCCCAATCTGCACAGCCAGAAGCAACAGCACCACACAGCGCGTCGAAAGAAAGTGCGCCACAAAAAAAAGTGGATTCTCCCACGGCACCTTCGGAAGCTCCTGCTGCCGATAGGCCGGATTCGGAGCTTCCACCACCCGTAACAGAACCTCCGGTACCGCAGGCACCTGTTCAAGAACCAGTCGCTACGCAAACAGCCGAAGCATCTGCGCAGGTTGAAGAAGTGTTGGCGCCTGAAGCCGTTCAGTCCCCGCCGGAACCTCAGCCTGTTCCACAGCAGCATGCCCCGGAAATTCCAAGTGCGCCCGTTACTGAATCGACGCCTGTAGCAGAGCTGAAATCTTCTCCTGCGCCAGAGCCAGAAAAGCCAGTTGCGCCGCCGCCTGTTTCGGAAGCCCCGCAGCCCACAACTGTGCGGCAGGTGCATGTTAAACAAACACCTCCGCCGTATGCTCAGCCGCATGTGGAGCCAACGCTATCGGCGGCAGCAAAACCTTCTGCTGCGCCTACGCCTGTAGCAGCACCAGAACAGCAGCAGATCAGAGAGCCTGCACCACAAACGGGCCAACGTTATGAGCCTTTGCGCAAGGCATCACCCGCTGCGGAATCTGCCGCACCACGTGTTGCGCCAGAAGCAGGAGCTGCAAACCCGCCGCGGCCTATGGGAATGCCCAAAGTGCGGCCGGAAGTTGCACAGGCCTATGCTCAAAGTGCGGCGGCGCATGTTGCGCAACCTCAAGCGCAATTGGCGCGCAAGCTGGATGTGCGTGGGCTGATTTTAACGGAAAAATTCTGGAAAATAGCCTGGATTATCAGCGTTGTTCTGGCTGTTATCGGTTTTGTGGCTATCTGGCATTGGTGGAATGCCATTGTGCACGCATGGCCTGCTGCGGCGCGCCTGCATCGTGCAGGCTAATACCTGATACGAAAAGACGCGCGTGGCTTGCTAGGGATAGAGTAGGCTTGCGCAGCGTTTACATGCTGCGCCCGGCCAGTGTTGCCAGAGTAGCGCCTGCAGCAGCCAAAGCCATTAGCATAATACCATCCCAGATCAGGCCGCTGGCTGTTAGATCATGCCCAGCAATGGCAAGATGATGCGGAATGGCGGAAGCCACATTGGCAATGGCATCTCGCGCTTGCGGGTCTGCCGATGCGGCAGATTTGGAAAGTGCGCTAACCAGCGCGGGCAGGGCGGCCCATGCCACACCAGCAATCAGCAACAGTGGGGCAAACAGCTCGGCAACCTGTTGCACAAAATAGAACGCAAAATAACAGACAGACCAAATGGCTGTGCGCACAAGGGCAAAGCTGGAAGTGCCAGAACGAGAGGCAGCAGAAGACTGGGAAGAAAGGGGCATGCGCGTGTCCATTGGTATCGTTCCTTGTCGGCAGTAACAGGGCCGAGTGGTTTTGCTGTATCCAACCCACAGAGCGCGCAGGCGGACTATTCTTGCCATCTATATACAGGCACAGGGTAAAGCATGCCAATGGATAGCCATATGGCGCATGCAAAGCATGTTTTTATATGGGTAACGCATTCGCGATGAGGGTGTGCAGGAAGATTTTTGTTAGAATACGTTTTTTACACTGACCTCTCGGAAGGGCATGTCAGCGGCTTTTATGCCGGTGGCCGGTAAAATTATGGATTTTCTTTCCTGCTCCATCCTGTTTGCTGGGGTGGACGCGGCTTGGCAGGCACATCTTGAAACTCTGCTGCAGGCGCGTGGGTTGCGTGTAAAAAGCGTGGCGGATGGCCGTTCTGCCTTTGCCGGGTTTGATGAAGATCTGCCTGATCTTCTGGTTGTGCCAGCACGCTTGCCAGATATGCCCGCCACCCAACTTTGCCAGCGGTTGCGCTTAAACGCGGCCACGCGGGGTATTCCTGTAGTGGTGGTGTTGCCAGAAGCCAACAGCAGGCAGGAATCCGAAATTCTGGAGCGCGGGGCAGATTGCTGCTTCAGCATGGCGGATAATCCGCTTTTACTTGTTTTTCGTATCTGCGCGTTGCTGCGTGAATATGATGAAGACCTTGCCGGGCGAGAGGGCGTGGTTTTTCGCCAGCCGCGCATTGTTATCATGACAGCGCCGGGCGGCGTATTGTGGGCGTGGTCTGATAGGCAAAAACCCGCAGATTTTGAGCCAGCCAGAGGCGGCCAACCTTATCTGGTGGAGCTTCTGCAACAAAATGGGGAAGACGCTCTGCTGGTGGAAGATCCGGAAAAGCTGGATCTTTCCGGTATCGCCGGCAGCCGCGCCTGCCCGGATTGTGTGGTGGTGGATCTAGCCTGCCCGGCATTTGATGGCTTGGCGCTTGCCCGCACCATAGCGGCTTTTCGTAGGCGCAGCCGCCAGTGCACGCGTATTATGGGCATGGTGGAGCACGGTGGCCTATCTGGTGAGCAAGTGGCCCGTGCATTTCATGCCGGTATAGATGATCTGCTAGATGCCGATACGCCAGTAGATTTGCTGGTGAGCCGCATTGGCAGCCTTGTGCGGCGCAAGACATTGCAAGATGAAGCCCGGCGGGAAGAAGCGCATATAGAAAGTGCTCGTGCGCGTATGGCGCTGGCCGATGCTCTGCGGCGCGTCAATGCAGATCTGGCAGCGGCCAATCGCAAGCTGATAGAGGCGCAGGCCAAACTGGTGCAGTCTGCCAAAATGGCATCATTGGGGGAACTGGCTGCCGGTATTGCGCACGAATTTAACAACCCATTGGCGTTTGTGCTGGCGCATGAAAACACGGTCAAACGCAGCATGGTGAAGGCCCTGCATGCTGTGAGATCGCAAGATATGGTAACGGCAGAAACCGCATTGCAAAAGGGGAGCGAACGCCTATCTGCCTCTCTTATCGGTCTTTCACGCATGCGGGATCTGGTGGCCAGTTTACGCCGTTTTTCCCGCTTGGAGGAAGGGGAGTTTCGCCGTCTGGATGTGCCAGAGGCCATAGGCATGGTGCTTACGCTGCTTGCCCCCAAGCTGGGGCAGGATATTGAGGTCACCTGCAAGCTGGAGGCTCCGCCAGAACTGGTGTGTCAGGCGGCGCTGGTAAATCAGGTGGTTATGAATATTGTAAGCAACGCCGCAGATGCCATTTTGGACACACGGCGCGAGACGATTCAAAGCTCCGAGCCTACGCTTCCACGTGCAGATCGTATCCTTATCACCTCGTTTTTGGAGCAAGCCGAAAGCGGCAAAGGTGAAGAATACGTGATCCAGATAAGCGATACCGGGCCGGGTGTGCCCAAAGAGTTGCAGGAACGTGTTTTTGAACCGTTTTTTACCACAAAACCTGTAGGGTCTGGTACGGGGCTTGGGCTGGCCACGGCATACGGTGTTGTGCAGGCCCACGGCGGCAATGTTGTTGTAACCAATGCAAGCACGTTGGGGGGCGCCTGTTTCACCCTCCGCGTGCCATACAGAGCAGGAGAGGAGAGGCGCGGTGATAACGTTGCCTGACCTAAAACAGCGTCCCATCGTGCTTGTGGTGGATGACGAACCGGAGATTCTGGTTGCGCTGACAGACCTGCTGGAAGGGGCCTATCATGTTCTTTCTGCCTCATCGGGAGAACAGGGTTTGGCGTTGCTGCGTGAAAACCCAGATGTAGCGGTTATTATCTCGGACCAGCGCATGCCGGGCATGACGGGTGATGTCTTTTTGGCGCAGGCGCGGGATATTTCCGGTGCAGGGGCTATTTTGCTGACAGGATATGCCGATATCTCTGCCGTGGAAGCCGCGCTGAACCAAGGGCAGATCTCCTTTTTCGCCTATAAACCGTGGGATGATGAAACACTTCTTTCCATGGTAGGGCAGGCGGCTGCGCGCTATTTTCTGGAAAAAGAGTTGGAGTGTGAGCAGCTTTTGCTACGCGGGCTATTGGAAAACCTGCCATTTGGGCTGGCGTTCAAGGATCAGAACGGTTGCTTTATCCGCCTGAACCAGCAGATGGCGCGGGAGTTTGGCCGTAGCGTTGCCGAATGCTTGGGCCAGAAAGAAGAAGATCTGGTAAATGGCCCACGGCATGAAAGTCTGGAAGAAGCACAGCAGGCACTGGAAACATCTGGCCGGGATCAGCAGGTCTTGCAGCTTCCGGGGCCAGATGGGCAAAACCGCTGGCATGATCTTACGCGCGTGCGGTTGGACAGCTTGCGCAACGCCCCTGTGCGTTCGGGCTTGTTGTCCGATTATTCCATTCTGATTGATCGGGATGTGACAGACCTGCTGGGGCTGGAACAGCGCTTGCGGCAGGCCCAGAAAATGCAGGCAATCGGCACCTTGGCGGGCGGCATTGCGCATGATTTTAACAATCTGCTTACCGCCATTCAGGGGTCACTGGAGTTGGTGCAGGATCTGGAACCCCCGCGGGAGCCGGGTGTGGCGCGCCTGTACCAGAACGCCATGGAAGCTGCACGCCGAGGGGGCACACTTACGCGCAAGTTGCTAGACTTCAGCCGACCACGCCATTTGGTATGCCAGCGCGTGGAGGTGCAGGACGTAATGCAAAACCTCCAAGGCTTCATGAAGCAGGGCAAGGTGCCAGAAGATATTCGGGATGCGCTGGATTCTGCCTTGGTAGAAGGTAGCGGGCGCTTTAGCAGCGTGCAGTTTGCCTTGCCCGAAGAACCTCTGCCACCTGTATGGACAGACCCCGTGCAGCTTGAGCTGGCGGTGTTTAGCCTGTGCATCAACGCCATTGATGCGCAGCCGGAGGGCGGCAGCACCAGCGTTTCTGTGCGGCAGGTTGCCCGGCTGTTAGGCCGACATGTTGGTAAGGATCATGCTGGCGCATGGGTGGTGGTGCAGGTTTCGGACAGAGGCGTGGGCATGACGGAAGAAATGCGTGCCCGCATTTTTGATCCGTTTTTTACCACCAAGGATATGGGGCAGGGCACAGGGCTGGGCCTGTCCATGATTTACGGCTTTATCAGCCATTGTGGTGGTGAAGTGCGCGTAGAAAGTACACCGGGTGGCGGCACTTCTGTGGAATTGTGGTTCCCGGCCATGGATGCGCAGCTTTCAGCATCTCTCCCGCCCACTGCGGCTTCTGGTAATACCACGACCAACATCCGCACACTGGCAACCACCCCACAGGGCCGCGCTATTCTGGTTGTGGATGATGAGCCGGGCGTGCGGGCCGTAACGGCAGGTTTTCTGAGCCGCGCAGGGTATGAGGTCTTAGAATCTGCCAGCGGGGCAGAAGCTGTAGAAACCGTGCGCAACAGGCCAGATATTGCCCTTGTGGTGATGGATGTGATGATGCCGGGGATGAATGGGGGGGAGGCCGCACAGCGTATTCATGCAGAGCGGGCGGAACTGCCGGTGCTGTTTGTAACAGGTTACGCAGATCTGGGCATTTTGCCCCAAGGCGTGGCCGTGCTGCACAAACCTTATACGCGTGATGCGCTTTTAGGAGATGTGAAGGCCATGCTGGCTGCATAGGCCAACCCCTTGTTCTGG
Organism: Acetobacter sp. JWB; assembly: GCF_003323795.1. Classification (NCBI taxonomy): domain Bacteria; kingdom Pseudomonadati; phylum Pseudomonadota; class Alphaproteobacteria; order Acetobacterales; family Acetobacteraceae; genus Acetobacter; species Acetobacter sp. JWB. The sequence continues at coordinate 1,116,902 of NZ_CP030871.1, forward strand.
GCGCAATAAGGCTTATCTGAGGAAGATCATGCATACTCTTCATACAGCTTCCTCATCCCATGATCCCGTCGGCTGGCACGGGACAACCATTCTCTGCGTGCGGCGCGGGGCCGAAGTTGCCATGGCGGGCGATGGTCAGGTCACGCTAGGCAGCACGGTTGTAAAGGGCAATGCCCGCAAGGTGCGCCGCATAGGCCCGCAGGATAATATTCTGGCGGGCTTTGCTGGGGCTACAGCAGATGCCTTTACCCTGCTTGAGCGGTTGGAAGCCAAGCTGGAACGCTACCCTAACCAGCTTGAGCGCGCCTGTGTGGAGCTGGCAAAAGATTGGCGGACAGATCGTTATCTGCGCCGGTTAGAAGCCATGATGGCCGTGGCAGATGCCGAACATTCCTTTACCCTCACAGGCAATGGCGATGTTTTGGAACCCGAAGATGGCATTATCGCTATTGGCTCAGGCGGCAATTACGCACTTTCCGCCGCGCGTGCCCTGCTGACAGTTGATGGGTTGGGGGCGGAGGAAATTGTGCGGCGATCTATGAAGATTGCCGGTGATATCTGTGTTTACACCAATCATTCTGTCCGGGTGGAAACACTTAAGGCAGCCTCAGATCAGGAGAGCCGGTAATGGATGCTCCTAATTTTTCCCCGCGTGAAATTGTAAGCGAACTGGACCGGTTTATTGTGGGCCAGCAGGATGCCAAACGGGCCGTGGCCATTGCCATGCGCAACCGCTGGCGGCGTGCGCAGCTTTCTGAGGGCATGCGTGAAGAGGTCGTGCCCAAAAATATCCTTATGATTGGCCCCACGGGCTGCGGTAAAACGGAAATTGCCCGCAGGCTGGCAAAACTGGCTCAGGCGCCTTTCCTAAAGGTGGAAGCCACCAAGTTTACCGAAGTGGGTTACGTGGGCCGTGATGTAGACAGCATTGTGCGCGATCTGGTGGAAGTGTCCATCACCATGCTGAAAACATCGCGGCGCAAGGATGTTGAAGAAAAAGCTCAGCAAGCAGCGGAAGAACGCATTGTAGATGCTCTGGCAGGGGAAGGATCTTCTGCCGATACAAAAAGCAAATTCCGCAGCATGCTGCGCACTGGGCAGCTTGAAGACAAAGAAATTGATATTGCCGTAACCGAGCAGGCCCCTGCCGGAAGCGGTGAAATGCCCGGAGCCATGCCGGGGCAGGCCATCAATGTTGGTGATATGATGAAGGCCTTCATGAACCGTGGCCCCAAGCAGAAAAAGCTCAAGGTTTCTGTGGCACGGGAATATCTGAAGCGTGAAGAAGCAGACCGCCTGCTAGATGGTGAGGCTCTCACGCGGGAAGCCGTGGCGAATGCGCAGGAAAACGGCATTGTCTTTCTGGATGAGATAGACAAAGTGTGTGCCCGTGCCTCGGAAAGCGGCGCAAAGGGTGGCGATGTCTCCCGCGAGGGGGTGCAGCGCGATCTGCTGCCACTTATTGAAGGCACAACCGTTTCCACCAAATATGGGCCGGTAAACACAGACCATATTCTGTTTATTGCTTCTGGCGCGTTCCATCTGGCCAAGCCGTCTGACCTTTTGCCAGAGCTTCAAGGTCGTTTGCCTATTCGGGTAGAATTGCAGCCTCTGAGCCGCGAAGATTTGCGCCGTATTCTAACAGACCCCGAACATTCTCTGCTCAAGCAGTATATCGCCCTAATGGGAACTGAAGGCGTTACCCTAAACTTTGCAGATGATGCCATAGATGCGCTGGCTGAACTGGCAGCGGATATTAACGACCGTGTTGAAAATATTGGGGCGCGGCGCCTTGCCACAGTGCTGGAAAGATTGTTGGAAGATGTCTCTTTCACGGCATCGGATCGTAAGGGCGAAACCGTGGAAGTAAATGCTGCAATGGTGCAGGAAAAAGTCGCGCCACTGGCGCGCAAGGGAGATCTGAGCAGGTTTATTCTGTAATGGAAGCACCATTTGTAACGCCGCAGGAAGATACGGCAGAAGAAGCTATTGAGGCCATCCGCGATGAGCTGGAAATCTTTGATGATTGGATGGAGCGGTATCAGTACATCATAGAAATGGGGCGCAAGCTGCCGCCGTTTCCTCAGGAATGGTGTGATGATGCCCACCGTGTGCCTGGCTGCCAAAGCCAAGTATGGCTGGAAGAAAAGGAAGAAGACGGCAAGCTGTATTTTGCTGGTCTGTCTGATGCCGCCATAGTGTGCGGGCTGGTCGCCTTGCTGCTGCGCGTATATTCTGGCCGATCCAAGGCAGAAATTCAGGCAACAGATCCTAAGTTTTTGCGTGATCTGGGGCTTGTGCAGGCGCTTTCCACCAACCGAGGCAACGGGGTGGAAGCTATGGCGCGGGCTATTCGTTCCGTTGCGGCTTCTGCTGTGGCCTGAACAGAATGTGAATTGCGCTGCCTGCACACAGGTGGTGCAGTTCTAAATAAAAAAACCGGCGTACTGGAAAAATCCAGCCGCCGGTTTTTTTATGTCTGCTTTAGAAAAAAGCGGAAGCCTGAAAAATCAGGCGTTCCCTTTTTCTTTCAGCGCTTTCAAAATGTCAGCCGGGCGTACAGGCAGGTGCCGCATACGCACGCCAACAGCATTAAAAATGGCGTTGCCAATAGCTGGTGCAATGGTGGTAACACCCGGTTCACCAAGCCCCATGGGTTTTTCCGTGCTAGGCAGGAACTCAATATCCATATCCGGCACATCTGTAATACGCAGGGGCGTATAGGTGTTCAGGTTGCGGTCACGCACGTTGCCGTTTTCAATTTCCGTGCCTTCAAACAGCGCCATGCTCAGGCCCCACAGCGCGCCGCCTTCGGTCTGGGCCAAAGCGCCGTCTGGGTCAATAATCGTGCCTGCATCCAGAACCAGCCAGATTTTCTGGCAGGTTACAACACCTGTTTCGCAGTCAACATGCACCTGTGCGGCGCCTGCTGTCCATGTAGGCATGTTGCGTTCCTGCCCGAAGGTGGTGGCAATGCCAATGGCCGTATCTTTAGGCAGGCTGACTTTGCCGTAACCGCACTTTTCCACCAGCTTTTTGAGCACATTGGCCTGGCGGGATGCGCCACCAACAGAGTTGGGAGCACTCCCTGCGTTGCGGCCTTTGCATGTTAGCAATCCAAGGCGGAAATCAACCGGGTCTTTCCCATAATCATGGGCCAGTTCATCCAGAAAGCTTTCATGCGCCCATGGTGTCCAGCCGGAACTAACTGAACGCAGCCAGCCGGGGCGGAAGGTGGCATCGGCCAGATCATTATCCAGCGCACGCACCAGAATGGGGCCAACGTCGTACCAATGGTCAGCGCCTGCAATGGCGAACTGATCGTATGGCTTGCCGTCTTCACCTTTTTCCATAAAGGCGGCAGCCATCACACCAGTTGGCCAACCGGCAGAGGCATGGTGTTCCCACCCGTTGATGGAACCATCCTTATTGACACCCGCGCGCACGGTCTGGATGGACGGTGAGCGGATGGAATCAAATAGTACGTCATCAGACCGGGTGAAGATCAGTTTAACAGGCTTGCCGCCCAAGGCTTTGGAAATCAGTGCGGCAGGAACTGCGTAATCCCCGTTCAGGCGGCGGCCAAAACCACCCCCCAGCAGGTAGCTGCGCATCACCACATCGGATTCGGGAACCTGAAGCGCCTTGGCAATAACGGGCAGGAACAGTGTTTGCCACTGGTTGCCACAATGTACTTCCCACTTGCCTTCATGCAGGCGGGCAAGGGCGTTCATGGGTTCTAGCTGATAATGCAGTACGGAAGAGCACGTATAAGTGCGTTCCACCACCTTATCGGCTTTGCCCAGCGCTTCATTCACCCCGGCATCATTGAAGATGCGCGAACCGCCGGTTTTTTCGGCAATCTGCTTGCGGCCGTGTTCAATAATGTCCTGCTCGGTCACGTTGGCGGTTTTACCCGGTGTCCACGTGACTTTCAGGGCATCTGTTGCGCGGATGGCCGCAGGGTAGGAGGAAGCAAGAACCGCAACCCAGCCCGGCACCGTATTGGAAGGATCATCCAGTACAATGTAGCGGATATAGCCCTTAACCTTTTTGGCTTCCGTATCATCAACAGAAACCACTTTGGAGCCATACCGTGTGGGCGGCATTTTGGGGCGCGCGTACACCATGCCTTCCAGCTTGGCATCAATACCATAAATGGCTGAGCCGTCTGTTTTGGAAGGAATATCCAGCGCCTTGACGTCACGCCCGATCAACCGGTGTTCAGATGCAGGCTTGAGCGGCAGCTTGGCCATTTCATCTGGCGTAAAGGTACGGGTGGGGTGCGCACGGCTTACAATATCACCGTAGGAAATGGAGCGCTTGCCCGCAATAACCTGCCCATTACGTGCGATACAGGCAGAAGGTGCCACACCCAGCAGGCGTGCGCCTTCTTCCACCATGACGGTACGGGCTGCGGCACCAGCTTGGCGGAACTGATCCCACGTCAACCAGACAGACCATGAACCACCTGTAATCATCAGGCCCCATTTGGGGTCTGTATCTACATAGGTGATCCGAACCTTGTTCCAGTCCGCTTCCATTTCATCGGCAATAATCCGGGCAAGGGCTGTGCCAACATGCTGTCCCATTTCCGCACGGATAACGTTTACGTTCACCCAGCCATCTGGCGCAATGGAGCACCAGATTGTGGGTTCAAACGCACCACCGGCGGGCAGATTGCCTGCAGCCTGCGGATAAACCTGCGCAGCGTTACCCTGCCGCGCAAAGCCGAACATAAAGGCCGAGCCCATGGCCGTAAGCAGAAAACCGCGGCGCGTAGGCCCACGGCCAGCGGCCCGATCCTGCCGGGCTGCAATGCGTTCTAGCTTACCCATGAGATGCCTCCTCCTTCTGCATGGCGGCGGCGGCTTTTTTAATCGCCTTGCGGATGCGCACATACGTCATGCATCGGCACAGGCTACCGCCCATTACGCCATCAATCTGCTCATCCGTTGGGTTAGGATAATCTTTCAGAAGGCTGACAGCCTGCATAATCTGGCCCGACTGACAGTACCCACACTGCGGAACCTGAATATCCTTCCAGGCTTCCTGCACAGGGTGCTTGCCTTCTGGGTGCAGGCCTTCAATCGTGGTTACATCAGCGCCTTCTATGGAGCTAACGGGCGTAATGCAGGAGCGGGTGGCGCGGCCACCCACCAGCACGGTGCATGCACCGCACTGGCCTACGCCACAACCAAACTTTGTGCCTGTCTGATCCAGATCATCACGCAGGGCCCACAACAAAGGGGTATCTTCTGGCACATCGACGGAAACGTCACGGCCATTGAGTTTGAATTTTATCATCTCTTGCTCCGTGTTCCGTCTTAGTGCGAAGAATTGACAGGAACTGGCTGGACGGTCTTGCGCACTTCGGCGGCCTTTTTCTCAAGGTTTGTCCACGGTGGCAGTGTGGTGCGGGTGCGGCGCAGATAGGCTGCAATGCGGGCCATATCCTTGTCAGACAGCGCATTGTAGAAGCTGGGCATGGCTACGCCAGATTGCCCTTCTTCCGCTGTCAGCCCACGCAGCATAACCTGATACAGGTTTGTGGGTTCATCCAGCCACAGTGCGTTGTTGAGCGCCAGATCCGGGCGGCCAAGAACAGGCGTAGGCGCTGCATTGTAATGGCAGGCCGCACAAGCACCCTGATACAGCTTTGCGTCTGGGTCCACATTCGGGCCGATCAGATCGGTTTTGGATTCTTCCATGGCGCGAGCCAAGGCGGCCTTATCGTTCTTTTCACGCTCGGCAGCGTGATCCACATCCGCAAAGTAATGCGCAATGGCATGCACATCTTCTTCCGGCACAGTGGAAAGGAAGCGATGCGGCACGGGGGACATAGGCCCACCAGCCGGGCCGTGCAATGGTGCTACGCCAAAGCGCAGATACTGGAACAGCTCGTCTTCCGTCCATGTGGTGGGGGTTGGGTTGTGCTCGTTAAGAGCGGGCGCAATCCAGTTATCCACCACAGCGCCATCGTAGGCAGAGCCTTTCTTTTCGGCTCCCATAAGGTCACGCGGGGTATGGCATGCGCCGCAATGGGCGTTGCCTTCGGCCAGATAGGCGCCGCGGTTCCACAGGGCATCATGCCGAGGGTCGGGCTTGTACACGCCGGGGCGCAGATACAGCAGCTTCCAACCCGCCTGAAGAATACGCAGGCTGAGCGGGAAAGGCAGTTCGTTCGGGCGGCGAGACATATGCACGGCTGGGCGTGTCATGATGTAGGCATACAGATCGGAAATATCCTGATCCGTCATCTTGGTGAAATGATCGTACGGGAAAGCCGGGATCAGATGCACGCCCTTGCGGGATACACCAAGATGCATGGCGCGGCGGAAGGCCTCTTCCGACCAGGCACCAATGCCCATTTCAACATCTGGTGTGATGTTGGAAGAATAGATGGCCCCAAACGGGGTATCCATTTTATAGTCACCAGCCAGTTCCGGGCCGCCGCCGTTATCTGTGCGGGTGTGACATTCGGCGCAATACCCTTCAGCCGCCACAATCCGCCCGCGTTCTATCTGCTCGGCAGAAAAGCTGGCGGGGTTTGGCCGCTCAATTGGTGCAATCGGTGGATACCACGCATAATATAAGAACCCGAGCCCCCCAAGGACCCCGGCCGCGGCTACTCCCGCTAGAAGACGTTTGATCACTCTACCCCCAATCCCGTGAAAAACGTACCATCTGGCGGGCAACACGTAAGCCTACGCGCCATGAGCCGATGGATCAGCGTCTGAGGTTCGTTTCTTGATTCAGGACAATTCTTATCTGGATTTGCGATGTAAATAAACGCATAGGTTCCACTGTATTACAGTGAAATCTGAATAAGATTTATTTGCCTGCTGAGAATATTGCAGAAAAACAGGGGTTTGATCTTTATCTATATTTCAATGAATATAGTTAAGCGTTGATTTTGCATGTATGCCATGCGCTCAGTTCTTGAAAGAAATCATATTTTTGCGATGAAAGGGGTCGTTGCGCTCTCTGGTCTGGCTGTGTTTGGTAGGCAGGGTAGGGAGCGCAACGGTAATTTAAGGCATATAAAGCCTAAGCTTGGTTAGCCAGCGTGCTGGGCAAGGGTTTTGTGTGTGCCTTGTGCACGAATGCTCTGGCGTAGCTTTACAACATCAGTTGCAAAATTGGGGTAATCTTTCAGGTTCCAGCCTGCAAAAACAGTCATCTGTAATCCTGCGGCCAGATCTTCTGCGCGTGCTAGCGCCAGTTGCTCTGCGTTGATGGCAGGTTCTGTAATGGTGTAGGGCGTGCCCTTATCCGTAGTGCCGCGCAGATATTCTAAAAAACAAGCCGTGCCAAACGCCAGCCGCCAATGATCGCGCCCAGAGCTGAGAACACCATTGACAGTATCTGTCAGGAACACAGGCAGTTTAGAGCCGCTATCGGAGGCAATGCGTAAAAGCTGATCCCCAACCGCCGGGTTGCGGAAGCGGTGCAGCACCTGCTGAGCATATTGCGCCAGAGAAAGACCTTTGGGCGGTGTAATGAACGGTGAGGCATCTTCGGTCAGAAAACGTTCCAGATGCCCCAGCAACAAGGTGTCGGCTATGGCATGAGGCACGGTGTCATACCCCATCAGCACGCCGGGAAGTGCCAGCATGGAGTGAGAGGCGTTGAGCATACGCAGTTTCACCTGCTCATAAGGCCCAACATCATCCGTAAACTGTACGCCCACAGTTTCCAGTTCCGGGCGGCCCGCGCAGAAATGATCTTCGATAACCCATTGAGTGAAGTCTTCTGCAAAAATGGGCATCTGGTCGGCCACGCCTGTCAGAGCATCCAATCGTGTTATATCGGCTTCACCAACGGAGGGTGTAATCCGGTCCACCATGCTGGATGGAAAGCTAACGTTTTCTTTTATCCATGCGCCCAAAATGGGATCACGCGCTGTGGCGTAGGTGCAAAAAGCTGTGCGGGCCACCTTGCCGTTATGGCGCAGGTTATCGCAGCTGAGCACTGTAAAGGGGCCGGTGCCGCTTTCGCGCCGCTGGCGTAGGGCTTCACATACCAGCCCGAATGCTGTTTCGGGTACATCACGCGCCAAATCTGCTTTAATATCAGGGTGATCCAGCGTGAAGTTGCCTTTGGCATCCAAGTAGTAGCCACCTTCTGTAATGGTCAGGGTGACAATTTTAATATCCGGATCTGTCAGGCGTTTAATGGCGGCAGCACGATCTTTGGCAGCATGCACATATTCTATAATGCTGCCGATAACACTGGTTTCATGGGAGCTATCGGGCGCAAAGGTGGTGAGGGTGTACAGGTTATCCTGTTCCGCCATAATGGCTGCGCGCTTGTCTTCCCGCGCGGAGTTGCGCAATCCCACACCAACAATGGCCCAGCCTTGCTGGCCCTCACGCTCCAGAACTTTGTTGATATACATGGCCTGATGGGCGCGATGAAAATTGCCCACGCCAAGATGCGCAATGCCTGCTGTGGTTTTCTGCCGATTATAACGCGGCGTTGTAACCTGAACAGGAAGCTGATGCAGTGTGGCGTTGGAAAGAGGGATCATGAAAACTGTGTACCTCGCTTTAAAATATCTGTTGGTGAATAATGTTGGGGCAAAACGCAGCATAAGCAAGAAAGCTGCGTATGTGAGGCTTGAAAGTGATGGGGCTTTCCGTTAAGGGAGCGCATTCGCACACGCGTCCGGGCTTGTAGGGCATGCCCGGCCGTGGTTGGTTACCTTTTAATTAAGGTAACGTTATCCAGAGTTTTTCAGGAGTGTTGAAATGCCCAAGATGAAGACCAAGTCGTCGGTCAAGAAGCGGTTTAAAATCACCGCAACCGGCAAGGTGCTCTCTGGTCCGTGCGGTAAACGCCACGGCCTTATTAAGCGCACACAGAAAATGAAGCGCTCCGCACGCGGCACGCAGACCATGACCCCGCAGGACGGTCGTACCGTCAAGCAGTGGGCCCCCTACGGGCTATAAGGAGCATCTGATTCATGGCACGTGTAAAACGGGGTGTTACCACCCTTGCTCGTCATAAAAAGGTTCTGGAACTGGCCAAGGGTTATCGCGGCCGCTCCTCCACCAACTATCGCATTGCGCTGGAACGTGTTGAAAAGGCACTGCGCTATGCTTACCGTGACCGCCGCAACAAAAAGCGTGAATTCCGCGCTCTGTGGATTCAGCGTATCAACGCTGCGGTGCGCGAACATGGCCTGACCTATAGCCGTTTCATTAACGGTCTGGACAAGGCTGGTATCGAAATCGATCGTAAGGTGCTGGCCGCCATTGCGTTTGATGATGCCGCAACCTTTGCTGAAATCGTAAAGAAGGCTCAGGCTGCTCTGGCTGCCTGATCTGCCTGTCTGATACGATAAGGTTGAAGAAAAGGCCGTCCCACGTGGGCGGCCTTTTTGCTTGGTGCCGGTGAGGGAGGATATGGTTTTCCCTCTTGGGGCTTTTCTCCCGCTGCGGGAGATTGTATCCGCCCGGTAAGCATTTTCTCCTCGCGTGAGGTTTCATGAGCAACGATCTTGAGATTCTGCGGCAGGAAGTCCTGTCCGAACTGGCTGGCGCCACAGACCTGAAAGCATGGGATGCTGTGCGTGTCAGCACCCTGGGAAAATCTGGCAGGCTGACGGCTTTGCTCAAAGCGCTGGGGAAAATGCAGCCCGATGAACGCAAAGCCCGTGGTGTGGCGCTCAACCGCCTGCGTGATGAACTCACCCGTGCAATTGAAGCGCGCGGTAAAGAGCTGGAAGCCGCAGCGCTGGAAGCCCGTTTGGTTGCCGAGCGGGTGGATGTTACTCTGCCACCACCACCGGTAGAACAGGGTTACCTGCACCCCATCAGCCGCACGATTGAAGAAATGACCGCCATTTTTGGCGCCATGGGCTTTAAGGTGGCAGAAGGGCCGGATATCGAAACAGACTGGCACAACTTTTCCGCCCTCAACACGCCCGATCATCATCCTGCACGTACGGATCATGATACGTTTTATTTGCCGCCACAGCCGGGGCTGGATGTTACGCGCGTGCTGCGTACCCAGACATCTGGCGTGCAAATTCGTACCATGCTGGCGCAAAAGCCGCCTATCCGCGTGATTGTGCCGGGCCGTACCTACCGGGCCGATCATGATGCCACGCACTCCCCCATGTTCCACCAGTGCGAAGGCTTGGTTGTGGGCAAGGGCATTACACTAGGGCACCTGAAAGGCTGCCTGATTGAATTTTTGCGGGCGTTCTTCGGTAAGCCGGAATTGCCGGTGCGCTTCCGTTCCTCCTACTTCCCGTTTACCGAACCTTCCTTGGAAGTGGATATCGGCTGGTCTCGTAAAACTGGTGAGATCGGCGGTGGGGAAGATTGGTTGGAAGTGCTGGGCGCAGGCATGGTGCATGCCCGTGTGCTGGCCAACTGTGGGTTGGACCCGCATGAATGGCAGGGCTTTGCCTTTGGCATGGGCATTGAACGGCTGGCTATGCTGAAGAACGGTATTCCCGATCTGCGTTCGTTTTATGAAAGTGATATCCGCTGGCTGCGCTATTATGGGTCGGACCCGCTTGCGCCCGCGCTACTGCATGAGGGGGTGTGAGGAATGAAGTTCACGCTATCTTGGTTGTATGACCATCTGGATACGCAGGCCACGCTGGAAGAAATCTGCGCAAAGCTGAACCAGATTGGGCTTGAGGTTGAAAGCGTTGAAAACCGTGGCGCGGCGATTGAGCCATTTTTAACGGCCCGTATTCTGGATGCCCAACCGCACCCTAATGCAGACCGCCTTCAGGTGTGCCGGGTAGATGCGGGCCCCGGTTTTCAGGATGTGCAGGTGGTATGTGGTGCCCCCAATGCACGCAAAGGGCTAGCTGTTATTTTTGCCAAACCGGGTACCTATGTGCCGGGCTTGGATATTACCATCAAGGCTGGCAAGATTCGTGGTGAAGCCAGCGGCGGTATGCTGTGCTCCCTGCGTGAACTGGGTCTTGGTGAAGAAAGCAACGGCATTGCAGAACTGCCGGAAGATACGCTGCCCGGCCAGTCCTATGCTGATTTTGCTGGCCTTGATGATGTGGTGATCGACATTGCCATTACTCCCAACCGAGGTGATGCGCTGGGCGTACGCGGCGTTGCGCGGGATCTGGCCGCTGCAGGGCTTGGCACGTTGCGCCCGTGGCTGGCAGAAACGGTGGAAGGCACATTTGAATCCCCCGTGGTGTGGGATATCTCCTACCCAGAAGCCTGCCCGTGGGTGTTGGGCCGCACTATTCGTGGTGTGAAAAACGGCCCTAGCCCGGAATGGCTTCAGCGCAAGTTGGAAAGCATTGGCCTGCGCCCGATTTCCGCGCTGGTGGATATCACCAACTATTTCTGTTTCGATCTCGGCCGCCCGCTGCACGTGTTTGATGCTGCCAAAATTGCCGGTGGCAAGCTGACAATCTGCCGGGGTGAGGGGGAACAGTTCCGGGCGCTGGATGGGCAGGATTATACAGTTGGCCCAGAAGACTGCGTGATTGCAGATCAGGCTGGCGTACAGTCTTTGGCCGGAATTATGGGCGGTGAGGCCACAGGTGCAACAGCAGAAACCACAGATGTATTTGTGGAATGTGCCCTATTTGATGCCGTGAAAATTGCTCTGAGCGCCCGCCGTGTGGGGGTTTCCTCGGATTCCAGCTATCGGTTTGAGCGTGGGGTAGATCCAGCCCTGCCAGTTTCGGCGTTGGAAGCGGCAACACGCTTGATTATTGAACTCTGTGGTGGTGAGGCCAGCGAAGTTGTTTCTGCCGGGGCGCAGCCTGCTTGGCAGCGCGATGCCACGTTGCGTTTTGCCCGCGTGCGCGATCTGGGTGGGCTGGATGTGCCTGCTGATGAAAGCGTGGACCTGCTGGAAAAACTGGGTTTTGAGGTGCAGGACCGTAACAATACGCAGGTGCGTGTAAGCGTGCCATCATGGCGGAATGATATTGCCCAAAAGCCTATTCTGGCACAGGGCGAGGGTATTCCGGCTGATGTTGCCGCCAAGGCTGCGGAAGGTGTTGCCGCTATAGAATCAGAAAGCGATCTGGTTGAAGAAGTGCTGCGCCTTAAAGGGCTGGATGCCGTGCCTGCGGTGCCGCTGCCATCTGTGGTGGTTGTGCCAGAAGCTGCACTTACGCCTCGTCAGGCGCGTCTGGCACTTGCGCGGCGCTTTTTGGCTGCTCGCGGGCTTACAGAAACAGTCGGTTTCTCTTTCGTCTCGCACGAGGAGGCTGAACGGTTTGGTGGCGCGCCGGAATCCCTGCGTTTGCTCAACCCCATTGCGTCTGATCTAGACCAGATGCGCCCCACACCCATGATCAATCTGTTGGCTGCGGTTAAGCATAACAGCGCACGTGGCTGGGGTGATCTGGGGCTGTTTGAAGTTGGCCCAGCCTTTGCAGAAAATAGCCAGCAACCTGTGGTAGCCGGTGTGCGCTCTGGCCACACACCGCGTTATCCGGGGCGGGCGGGGCAGCCTGTTTCTCTGTGGGCGGTTAAGGCAGATGCGCTGGAACTGCTCCAGCAGCTTGGTGTAAACCCAGATGCCATGAGCACCACCACAGATGCGCCGGGCTGGTATCATCCCGGTCGTTCTGGCGTGCTGCGGCAGGGGCCAAAAAACGTGCTGGCCTATTTTGGTGAATTGCATCCATCTCTGCTTCAGGCCGAGGGTATTGATGTGCCGGTTGTAGGGTTTGAATTGCTGCCAGATATGGTGCCAGACCCCAAACGCAAAAAGAAAGTCGCACCGCGTCTTTCTGCGTTCCAGCCAGTGCGGCGTGATTTTGCATTTGTTGTGGCGCGCGATGTGCCGGGTGAAAAGCTGCTGCGTGCTGTGCGTGGGGCAGAGCGCCAGCTTGTTGCAGATGTAAGCCTGTTTGATGTGTATGAAGGCCCGCACGTGCCAGAAGGGCATCGCTCTATTGGTGTGGAAGTTACGCTTCAGCCAATGGATAAAAGCCTGACAGATGCGGAACTGGAAGCTGTATCTGAAAAAATTGTTGCCGCTGTTACCAAGGCAACGGGTGCAACCCTGCGTTAAGCAGAAGGAGCTGGGTTGTATGAAGGAAAAGCGCATCATGGCAGGCAGGGCTGAAAACATGAGTTGGAAGAAAACTGTTTTCCTGTCTGCCTTGTTGTGTGGCTTGGCGGGTGGCGTTTTGCCACAGGCGCGGGCCGAACAAATTACAGGGGCCGGTTCCAGCTTTGCCGCGCCCTTGTATCAGTCATGGTCTGCTCATTCTGCGGCGCAAACAGGTGTGCAGCTTAATTATCAGACCATTGGTTCTGGCGCTGGGCAGAATCAGGTTTTGGCTGGCACAGTGGATTTTGGTGCATCCGATGCCCCAATGCCTCATGCGCGGCTGGAGGCTGGGCATTTGCTCCAGTTTCCTACCGCTATTGGTGGCATTGTTATTATTGCCAATGTACCAGGCGTGCCAGAAGGTGCGTTGCGTCTTACTGGCCCCGTTCTGGCAGCTATTTATGATGGTTCCATCACGCAATGGAATGATCCGCAGATTGTTGCGCTCAACCCCGGTGTCACGTTGCCGGATCTGCCCGTGGCTCCGCTACACCGGGCAGACGGATCTGGCACAACCTATGTGTTTACAGAATATCTCGGCCGGGTTTCCCCCACGTGGGAGAAGCAGGTGGGGCGCGGCACGTCTGTTGCATGGCCTGTTGGTGCAGGTGCGCGCGGGAATGATGGTATTGCCTCTTACGTAAAAAATACAGAAGGCAGTGTGGGGTATGCGGAATACGCTTATGCGGAACGCAACCACCTTTCCACCGTTGTTCTGCAAAACCGGGCAGGGGAATTTGTGGTGCCCTCTGTTAACAGTTTTACGCGGGCGGCAGAAAACGCCACATGGGATCAAGCAGACATGACAGCTTCGCTTTGTGATGCAGATGGAGCCGGAAGCTGGCCGATTGTAACCACCACCTATGCATTGGTGCCGCGTGAAGCAAATGAAGCAAACCACGGAAACGCTGTAAGAACGTTCTTCCGTTGGGGCGTGAAGGATGGAGAGGCCGCCAGCCGGGAGCTGGACTATGTGCCATTGCCTGCAACTGTGCGAGATGCCGTTCTGGAGCGGCTGAAATAGGCGGATAACAGGGTTATTCGGTTCTTCCCGCGTTCATCCTGCGGTTGTCCCACGTTTCATCCACAGATTCTGTGGATAACGTATGAACCGGGATAAGTTACTGCACCCATGCCTGAGAGAATAAAAGCTGGTTTACGGGTGTAAACAACAGGTTTTTCAGGCGTGGGGATGTTAAAATTACAGCATCTTTTTCAATGGCTGGAGCTACGGGGGCTTGTTCCATAACCAGTTTGTCGGCCTCTTGCCACAAGGCGTTTTGTGCTTGGGCTGTCAGGCTAACATCCGTTTTGGCTTTATCCATCAGTCTTTGCACATCGTGATTGCAAAAGCCGGGAATATTGATGGAGCTGTCTGAACCGGGATGAATATTTTCACACCCCAATAAAGCATCCAAAAAATTGGAAGCCGATGGATAATCGGCAGACCAAGAGGCCACGCCAATCTGCACATGGTTATCTGAATTCTGCATGTAGGAAAAAGCCAGCGCACTGCTAAGTGGGCGTAGGTTGGCGCGGTAGCCAAGGTTTTGCAACATATCCCGCACCCATGCGCCCATAGCCAGATCAACACTGGTATTGGCAGCAATTACCGTGACTTTCTGGCCATATGTTCCGCTTTCACGCACCAGATTGCGGGCTTTTTCCATATCCACGCCGCGCCACATAGGGGCAGGGGATTCGGGAGAGGCATCTTTAGTATAAAAACACTGCGTAGAGGGAGCTGGCAAAGTAGAAGGCAACATCCCGCAGAGTGGGCGCGCAATACCGGGGCCACCATAAAGAATGGTCATGGCCTTGCGGTTGAGTGCGTAATTGACGGCTTGCCGCGCCTTGAGGGAAGAAAAAGGCGCCTCCCGCATGTTCATGGGTAGGAAATACATGGCCGGGTGGCGCAACACATGTGTCTGGCCAGCAAACCGGCTGCCTAATTCCCCAAGTCGGTCTAGGGGGATGGGGTCTGCCATCCAGTCATACTGCCCGTTTTCTACGGCGGTTACGGCAGCTTCATCCGGTATGCCAAAGGTGTATTCTATGTCATCAGGGTAGCCGAGAGGCTGTGCCTGTGCACTCCATTCCTTAAAATATGGATTGCGTGCCAGCTTTAAAAACCGGTTCGGGTCATACACTGTAAGCTGATAGGGGCCGGTGCTTGGTAAAGGCACATTGCCGGTATCATGGTCTGGCGTATTGGCCGGTAAAATCACGGCGTGCGTAAATGCCAGTTTATGCAGGAATTCTGTATCAGGCGTGGTGAGATGAAATGTAATGCTGCGTGTGGCAGGGTTTTCTACAACCCCTTCAAGCTTGCAGTCTGTCGGGCTGCGTAGGCAGGCATCGGCCCCTTTGATAGCCCCGTAAAAAGACCCTGCCGTTGGGCTGCCAACACGAAAAATCCGTCGGAAGGATGCCACAACATCAGCCGTGGTGACAGGCTGCCCGGTGGAAAAAATAATGCCTTCACGCAGGCGGAAAGTGTAGGTCAGGCCACCATCTTCGGGGTGTGGAAGGTCTTCAGCCAAATCTGGCACCACGTCTGCCCCAGCCAGACCATCTGCTTTGCGGAAGGTGGTTAACCCATCATACACATTGGCAAACAGATTAATGTATTTGCCGGAGTAATTGATCTGGGGATCTAATGTGCCGCCAGAAGAGGCCGCAACCAAGCGTAAAGTGCCCCCCATATGTGGGACGGATGCGGCAGGGGCATCTAAAATAGGCGCGGCCATACCTGCTTTTGTTGTGCTGGCTGTAAGCAGCAGACAAAAACAGGCACAGCGAAACAGCTTGCCAGACTTACTGGCCAGAATTCTGCTCCATAGCCGCTTCAGGGGAAGGAGATGTCATCAACGTGCTAAGGTTTTTGTAAAGGGACGACACCATCATTATGCCCACAACTATTGTGGCGATAATAATGCAGATTCGTACAAATTTACTGGTCATAGCGCATTGAGCCGCCACCATAGTTGGTGGTGGAGTGCTTATAAGGGTTGGTACCCTGCTGCGGTGTAAGAGGGGGGCGGTACCAGCCAGGCGCGGCACGCCCATGGTTTGAGCCGGGGTGATAATAGTGCCGGTGCGGATCATGCGCGCAGGCAGCAAGCCCAAATCCGGCCAGCAACATAAGGGCGACCTTGTACGTGCGCCGCAATGAAGAAAACTGTTTCATCATACCTCCAGCATAGCGTTGTTTGGGCCTGTTCGCCAAGAACAAAGCAGGTAGGCGCTGATATGTGGCGTGCAAGCCCGATGCGTTCACATAATGGCAAGAAAATGCGTGAATAATGAGGCCAATGCTTTGGGTAATATGGCTAGGGCAGTGCATGCCATGTTAGGGATAACGCGTATATAATGCGGAAGCTGCCATTTCCTTGCCTTATCATGATGATAACGGCTCAGGCAGTATGGATGTTGGTGTTGGATATAGGGAATAGCGTGGCATGGCGGTAACGGGTCTGGCAGCGGTACTGCTTGTTATTGCGCTGCTTTTGGTGGTGGTGAGCACCGTGCAGCCCATTGCGCGCAAGCTGGAACTGTCTGAAACGGTTCTGCTGGCTATTGTGGGTATTATCATCGGGTCTTTGGCAGATGTGGCTCTGCGCAGTTCCCACACTTCGGCCTTCAATGGCATTGCAGAGGCGCTGCTTGATTTCCCGCTGAACAGTGAAGAATTTCTGCTCATCTTTCTGCCCGCGCTGGTGTTTCAGGGCGCGTTGGCCATTGATGTACGGCGCCTCGCGCATGAAACAGGTACTGTTTTGCTTCTGGCTGTGGTGGCGGTTGTTATTGCCACGGCCACTATTGGCTTTGCGTTGTATCCCTTTGCCCAGATGCCGCTGGTGGTCTGCCTGCTGCTTGGATCTATTGTGGCCACGACTGATCCTTCCGCTGTGGCCGGGATTTTCCGAGATATTGGGGCCGCAACACGCCTAACACGGCTGGTGGAGGGTGAGGCACTGCTGAATGATGCGGCGGCTATTTCCATCTTTTCCATTCTGCTGCCCTCCGTCACGCTGCATAAAGCCATCCATCTGGGTGATGCGTTGATCTCCTTCGTGGTCTCCTTTGTGGGGGCGCTTATTGTTGGGGTGGTTGTCGGGCGGCTCACATTGGTCATGATGTCCGCTATTGCCAGTTCGGCAGCGGAAATTACGCTAACAGTGGCGCTGCCTTACGTGGTGTACATCCTCTCAGACGAAATTCTGGGGGTTTCCGGCGTGGTGGCCACAGCGGCCGCAGGGCTTACGCTGTCTGTGTACGGGCCATCCACCATTCGGCCGCAAACGTGGCTGTTTCTCAACCAGCTTTGGCAGCAATTGGTCTTTTGGGCGGGATCCTTGGTGTTTGTGCTGGCCTCCATGCTGGTACCGCGCCTGCTGGTGGGCATGACCCGGTGGGATTGGGTGCTTATCCTTATTGCCAGTGTGGCGGGGTTGGCTGCACGTGCAGCTGTGGTGTTTGGCATGTTGCCGCTATTGGCATGGACACGCCTTTCCCCACCCGTGCCCACACCATTTAAGGTGACAATGGTGTGGGGGGGCTTGCGTGGGGCCATTACATTGGCGCTGGCGTTGGCCGTTACGGAAAACGAACACGTTTCCACGCCGGTTGCGCATTTTATCGGTATTATTGCCACCGGGTTCGTGTTGATTACGCTGCTTGTTAACGGCACCACGCTGCGTTCCCTCGTGCTGTTTCTCAAGCTGGATCGTCTGTCCCCCATTGATGAAGCCATGCGCCATCAGGTGCTGAGTATCGGGCTGGGCAATGTGTGCAACCGCGCCAAGGAACTGGGGGATGAACTTGGTTTCAGCGCAGATGCCACGCGCTCGGTTGTTGATCATCTAGAACGCCGGGCAGAGGAAGAACAGGCAGCTAATGAGTTTGACCGCGCACTGTCTGATATCCAGCGCGTTAATCTGGCGCTGATTACCATTGCCAGTCAGGAACGCTCCATGCTGCTGGATCTGTTCCGTATGCAGGGGCTTTCTCGCCGGGTGATGGAAACATTGCTACGGTCTTCCGAAGCAGCAATTGATGGTGCACGGCTGGAAGGGCGTTTGGGGTATGTGCGCGCGCTGCGTAAACGGTTGAGTCCATCTTTGCGCTTCAAGGCGGCGCAATGGGTGCATAATCATTTGCATCTGGATCGGCCGCTGATGCTGTGCATGGCGGAACGGTTTGAAATGCTGATGGTGGCGCATTTCATTTCCATCTCTCTCACACGTTTCATGCACGAGCGGCTGGAACCCACATTGGGCAGCCGTATTGGGGAAATTGTGGCCGAGGTGCTCTCTCGCCAGCGCAAGTTGCTGGATGAGGCGCTGGAAACCTTGCGCTTGCATTATCATGGCTATGCCGAGGCGCTGGAAAACCGGATTTTCCGCCAGATTGCCCTGCGCCTGGAAAGTGAAGAATACACAACCCTGCTTTCAGAATCCCTCATCAGTGATGAACTTAGCCGTGAACTGCTGAAAGAGCTGGAACGCCGCAGGCATCGTCTGATCAAGCGGATGAGCTTTGATCTGCGCAGTGGCATAGAAGACCGGCTAAAACATGCAGCCATCTTTAAGGGGTTGCCGGGGGCAGAACTGCATGATCTGGCCACGACCACATCCTTGCGTTTTGTGGCCCCGCAGGAGGTAATCTGCCGGAAAGGGCGCAAGATGGGCGCCATCTATTTTATTAGCGCCGGTTTGGCAGAAAGCCACGTTGCGGGGGCCGATGTGCTGTATGGCGCAGGGGATCTGATAGGCGCGCAGGAGGCTTTGCATGGCTGGCGTTGCCCCGGCACCATCCGTGCCGTGCAGTTTGGGCATTTCATGGTGATTACGGCCAGCCGCTTCCAGCGCTTGATTGAAGATTACCCCGTGGTGCTGGAAAACATTCAAAACATCCTGCGCAAGCGTGAAGCAGGCGAACGGCCTATTGCTCTTTTGCCTGGCTCAAACCGTAAGGTGGAGGATGATGCTGGCAAGGATGCGCTTATGCTGTTGGCCCCCAAAAGCCAGTTGCCGCCTTCATCCACACCAAAAGAATAAGCGGCCTTAATGATGTGGGCATAAAAAACGGCGCGGAGCCAACAGGCCCGCGCCGTTTTTGTATATATACGCCGTAAATTTTATAGGCGGGTAATGGGTGGCGGCACAGAATTGCTCTGGCGCAGGGCAAGGCCAATTTGTAGCCAGCTTATGCCGCTTACAATCAGTTCTGCACCCACAAATGTACCAATCAACCACAGGCCAGACCACGGCAAGGTAAAGTACAGGCAGAGGCCAACAAGCAGGCTGATAAGCCCGCTACCCAGAATAATCACCCAGCCCGGCATACCGCGTGCTTGCAGGGCCAGAGCGCAGCGCAGCACGCCTACAACCACAAAGCAGGCAGATACAAAAATGGTAATGGCAACGGAACCTGTGGCTGGTTCTTCTATAAGAAGGTAACCGCCAGCGGCGTAGAGAAGCCCGCATAGCAGGGAAAAAATAAAGCCGCCCCAATCGCGTACAGCAAAGGCATGTACTATCTGCATAATGCCAGCAGCAATTAGCAGTGCGCCAATAAATATGGTGCTGGCAAGGGTTACGGAAACCGCATCAATACAGGCAATAAAGCCCAATATAATAAGGGCGAGACCCAACGCCACAAATAGCCCCCATTTTTTAGCAAATGGCATGCTGAGTAATCCTTTCTTTTCAATTTTATGGGTCGATTGCACGACTATGCACTGCAGAATGGAAGAAAGCGCAACGGAAAAAGTTGACACTGCGCCCGGGGTTTCGTAATTCCTGCCTCCATTGCCGGGAATGTGGACAAATCGGCCAGAAGGGGAGCACGCCCCGCTGGTAATACGGTTTGCGCCCGCTCCGATCCGTGGTGGACGGGGACTACCGGTGTAACGACGGACATCTGCCCGATGTTCCGCCTGTTAAGAGAGAAGAGCGCACTATGAGCAAGCGCCTTGAGAGCAAGTATAAAATTAACCGTCGCCTTGGTGTAAACCTGTGGGGCCGCGCCAAATCTCCGGTTAACCGTCGCGAATATGGTCCGGGCCAGCATGGCCAGCGCCGTAAGGGCAAGCCGTCTGACTTCTCCGTTCAGCTGATGGCTAAGCAGAAGCTGAAGGGTTACTACGGTAACATTACAGAAAAGCAGTTCCGCCGCTATTATCAGGAAGCCGTGCGCCGCAAGGGGGATACGTCTGAAAACCTGATCAACCTGCTGGAACGCCGTCTGGATGCCGTTGTGTACCGGATGAAGTTTGCAATCACGCCGTTTGCATCCCGTCAGTTCATCAGCCATGGCCACATTCTGGTTAACGGCAAAAAGATGAACATCCCTTCCTACCTCGTGAAGGATGGTGACGTTATCGAAGTGCGTGAAAAATCCAAGCAGCTGGCTATCGTTCTGGATGCCGCGCAGTCTGCCGAACGCGATGTGCCGGAATACATGGAAGTGGATCATCGCCAGATGAAGGGCACGTACCTGCGTGGCCCGCAGCTTTCCGATGTGCCGTATCCGGTGCAGATGGAACCGAATCTGGTGGTCGAATACTACTCCCGTTAATCGGCGTTTAGGTTCGTTTTATACCGCGCCGGGTGGAGGGATTTCTCTCCATCCGGCGTTTGCCGTTTTTACTCATGTTTGTTTCGGAACAGAGCCCTTATGTCTGATACCGCATCCGCCCCTCTTAGCAGTGACATTACCCGCCGCCGGACCTTTGCTATTATCTCGCATCCGGATGCTGGTAAAACCACGCTGACAGAACGGATATTGCGGGCAGGTGGGGCTATTCAGATGGCGGGCAACGTGCGCGCCAAGGGCGAACGCCGCCGCACACGGTCTGACTGGATGGGCATTGAGCGTGACCGTGGGATTTCCGTTGTCAGCTCGGTTATGACGTTCGATTACGGCGGCTGTGTTTTCAACCTGCTGGATACACCCGGACATGAAGACTTTTCTGAAGATACCTACCGTACCTTAACAGCCGTAGATTCCGCCGTAATGGTGATTGACGCCGCTAAGGGCATTGAAGATCGTACACGCAAGCTGTTCGAGATTTGCCGCCTGCGTGATATTCCGATTGTTACCTTCATCAACAAGATGGACCGTGAGGCGCAGGATCCATTTGCTCTGCTGGATGAAATTGCATCATCCCTTGCGCTAGATACATCTCCTGCCACATGGCCGGTGGGGCGCGCGGCCACGTTTGTTGGTACTTACGATATTCTTACCAAAAAACTGCACACAACGGTTGATCTGCCAGAAGATGATGCCCGCCTTGTGCAGATGCGTGAGGAACTGGAGCTGGTAGAAGCCGCGCTGCCGGAGTTTGATAAAGAATCCTTCGATGCCGGGCACCTTACCCCCGTGTTCTTCGGGAGTGCGATCAAGGAAATTGGGGTGACCGATCTGCTGGATGCACTGGTGGCTTTTGGCCCGCCCCCGCGCGATCAGGCCGCAGAAACCCGTGTGGTAAAGGCCACGGAGCCGAACATGACGGCGCTGGTGTTTAAAATTCAGGCGAATATGGATCCCAACCATCGTGACCGTATTGCCTTTGCCCGTATCTGTTCTGGCAAGCTAAGCCGTGGCATGCGCCTTAAACACACGCGCACAGGCAAAAGCTTTGCAGTGCATACGCCACAGTTCTTTTTTGCGCAGGATAGACATCTGGCAGAAGAAGCCTTCGCTGGGGATGTGGTGGGTATTCCCAACCACGGCACCTTGCGCATTGGCGATACGCTAACAGAGGGTGAAGATATCCAGTTTACCGGTGTGCCGCATTTTGCCCCGGAAATTCTGCGCCGCGTGCGGCTGGATGACGCCATGAAGGCCAAAAAGCTCAAACAGGCGCTGGTGCAGCTGGCGGAAGAAGGTGTGGTGCAGTTGTTCCGCCCGCAAGATGGCGCGCAGCCGATTGTTGGCGTTGTGGGTACTTTGCAGCTTGATGTGCTGCAATCTCGCCTGAAAGCAGAGTACGGTGTAGCCATTGGTTTTGATTCCACGCCGTATTCTTTGGCCCGCTGGATTACCGGCCCGCGTGAAAAAATTGAGGCCTTTGCCGCTGCACATCGCTCCGCCATGGCGGATGATCTGGATGATGATCCGGTGTTTCTGGCCACCTCAGCATTTATGATGCGCCGTACGGAAGAACAGAACCCGGATATCAACTTCCATGATATCAAGCAGATTGGTGTGGAAATTAAATAAGCAATTTAACGCTGGCGCATCATATGGTGCGCAGTGTTTTGCTCATGTTGCAGAAGGTACTGGCTGGTTGGCAGAATAGCGTTTTGCTCCAGCCATGTTGCTACGTTTTTGGCAGGTACGCAGGCTAGCATGTCGTATTCTTTATTGGCATGTTGCCTCCAACTTTCTTCTACTTTCTCAAAAGTCAGCCGGGTTTTTAATACAAGCCCAATATCCAACACGCGGGTATGAGGGTGCCGCACTGCCATAAGTGGCTGTTCAACCTGTAGGTTTTTGGCATCCAGCCCCAATTCTTCTGTGGCTTCTGCTAAAATCTGTTCGGCCAGATTGATACTTTCGGCATCTGTGCGTTTTTCAATGCTACCAGCAGGCGGGCTTTGCCAAAAATTTCCCTGATAGATAGATGATGGGTTACGGCGGCCTAACACATATCCATCTGGCGTACGCACTAACCCGACCACAGCTAATGGTTGCAGCCGCAAAAATGGAAAAAGCGCAGGGTTCTTCATTTGCGCAAATACGCGACGATACTCTGTCCAGTAACCTTTAATAACGGTACGCGTTACGCAGGAGGCCGAAAAGACGCAGCCATTAAATAAGGCTGGCGTTGTTGCACAGGCTTGCTGCCAGAGATGCGTAATTTCCTGCTCGATATCTGCCGGAACAGCCGGAGGTGATGGTTCTACATCAATGCGGAATGAAGCAGAAAGGGGGAGGGCAGGCCATGGGCCACCAAAAGAACGGGTCATGCCTTACCCTAATGTGAGATGCGGTTAAAAGAAAAGGGAGCCACAAGGGCCCCCTTTCCATCGCAATCGGTTTTTTGAACAGCCGTAATGCTGAGTATCAGGCAACTGCCTGTTTCAGAGCTGCTGTCAGATCCTTTGTGGTGGCATTGCCGCCCAGATCCTTCGTGCGCACTGTACCGTTGGTGATAACCTTTTTGATACCGGCATCAATACGGTCAGCCAGATCATCACGGTTCACGTGGCGCAGCATCATAACAGCAGCCAGCAGCAGAGCCAGTGGGTTGGCAATGCCTTTGCCTGCGATATCTGGTGCAGAACCATGCACGGCTTCAAACACAGCGGCTTTTTCACCAATGTTTGCACCCGGTGCCATACCCAGACCACCAACCAGACCGGCCGTAAGGTCAGAAAGGATATCACCAAACAGGTTGGAGGTTACAATCACATCAAACTGCCACGGGTTGATGACAAGCTGCATGGCGCAGGCATCTACAATCCGTTCATTGAATTCAACGCGGCCTTTGTATTCTTCTGCAACCTTGCGGCCTTCTTCAAGGAACAGGCCTGTCAGCAGTTTGAGGATATTGGCCTTGTGAACAATGGTTACCGTTTTGCGGTTATTCTTGACCGCATATTCAAAGGCAAACTTTACAATCCGGCGGCATTCTGCGCGGGAGTTAAAGCCAGAGCTTAGCGCAATGCCCTTGGGGTCATCCCCTACCGGAATGTAATGTTCCATTGCTGCATAATAACCTTCAAGGTTTTCACGGAACAGAACAAGGTCGATATCATCAAACCGACCACCGGGAATGATGGTTTTGGTTGGGCGCAGGTTGGCAAACAGGCCAAATTCCTGACGCAGGGTTACGTTGATGGATTTAAACCCACCACCAACTGGAGTTGTCAGCGGGCCTTTCAGGGCCAGGCCAGTGCGCCGGATGCTTTCAATTGTCTGCTTGGGCAGCGGGTCATTTACCGCGTCCACACCCGCCATACCGGCCAGTTGGCGATCCCATACAAATGGGGCCCCAACGGTATCCAGAATTTCGGTAACTGATTCAACAATTTCAGGGCCGATGCCATCACCTGCAATAAGAGTGGCTGGAATGGTCTTGCTGTCTGTCGTCATTCTGAGAAGCTCCCTTCAACTTCGTAGCCTGTTTTGCGCCCGTTTTACGGTGCATGCGATTCTCAATTTCGTGACCAGAGAGGAAAGACTCCGTCTCTCACGGCCTCTTGAGAGGTGCGCATGCTGTTTTCAGCCATTTCTGTGCATCAGATGGCAGGTGAGGGCCTACCTGATCCAAGATTTGAGCATGGTACGCGTCCAGCACGGCGGTATCTTCCGGGCCTAACAGGGCGAGGTCAATCAGCCGTCTGTCAAAAGGAGCCAATGTAAGGGTTTCAAATGCCAGAAAAGCTCGATCGGAATGCGGCATGTCATTCCGGTAGATCATTACCAGTGTTTCCAGACGAATGCCGTAGGCGCCGGGTTTGTAAAAGCCCGGTTCGTTGGAAATCACCATGCCTTCTTCCAGCGTAATGGGAGAAGGCATTTTAGAAATACGTGCAGGCCCTTCATGCACGGAAAGAAAGCTGCCAACACCGTGGCCGGTGCCGTGGTCATAATCCAACCCAGCCTGCCACAGGTCAAACCGTGCCAGTGCATCTAGCGCGTGGCCTTTGGTGCCAACAGGAAACCGCGCACGGCCCAAACGTAAATTACCTTTGAGCACGCGGGTAAATACGTCTTTCAAGCTGGCCGGTGGCGCGTCAGGGCCTGTCCAGACAGTGCGGGTAACATCGGTTGTGCCTTCGGGGTACTGGCCACCGCTATCAATCAGATAAACTTCGTTATTCTGAAGTTTTCGGTCACTTTCCGGCGTAACGCGGTAATGAATAATGGCTCCATTGGGGCCAGAACCGGAAATGGCGGGAAAGGATTCCTCCCGGTAGTCCTTCCCTTCAGCACGAAAGGCATCAAGCTGTGTAGCGGCTTCAAGCTCTGTGCAGTTGCGGCCCTTTGTATCCAGCCAATGCAGGAAACGGCAAAGTGCGACACCATCACGCAGATGGGCTGTACGCATGCCCATCTGTTCCACTTTGTTTTTGCGGGCCTTGGGCAGCAGGCACGGGTCTGGTGTTTCCTGCACTGTTGCGCCGTGGCGGGTGAGCGTTTGGCCAAACCAGACGGCATTGCTGGCAGGATCTACACCAACGGTTTTGCTTTTCAGGGTTGCCAGAATCTGCTCCATCTCCTGCGGTGCATGCACGCGCACGGAAGAGCCGAGCCATTCCTTAATGTTTGTCGGGATTTTTTCTGGCTTTATAAATAGATCGACTGAGTTGTTTGCATGCACCAGCGCAAATGCCAAAGCTACGGGTGTGCAGGGAATATCGGAGCCTCGAATATTCAGTAGCCACGCAATAGAGGCGGAATCGCTCAGAACCGCAGCATCCTGACCATTCTGGGTAAGAATTGCAGCAATTTCCTGCCGTTTTTCGGCAGAGCTGCGGCCAGCAAAGGCCAGCGGGTGCATACAGGCTGGGGCAGAGGGAAAAGCCGGGCGATCTGCCCAGATATCATCTACCAGATTGCGAGATGTTGGCACCAGTATGACGCCGCTTTGGGCTACAAACGGGCGTAGTTCCGCGGTGCTCATCACACGCGGATCGTAACCTACGCGGGTTTCTGGTTTGGCTTGCTCCTTCAGCCACATGGCCGGAGGTGTCTGGCTGATATGCAGGCGTTGCCAGCACGTACCGTCCACCTGTTGATCCATCTGGGTAATGTAACGACCATCAGAAAACACAGCGGCTGTATGGGGCAGCACAATGGCTATGCCTGCGCTGCCCGTAAAACCAGTTAACCATGCCAGACGTTCAGCACAGGCTGGTGTGTATTCCCCCAAAAACTCATCGCTATGGGGCACAATCAGGCCATCCAACCCCTCGTTTTGCAAAAGGGTGCGTAGCGCAGCCAACCGGGCGGAAGATGCAGACGTCATGAAAACTGTGTCCTGAAATAACGTAGGAAAAGAAAAGGCTGATCAGGCTGTTTTTCGAACAGGAAGAACCGGGCGGCGTAGAATAAGGGTGGCCCATTCTCCTTCTGTCAATTCCTGCTCAAGAACCAGCCCCTGCCGCCGATGCGCGGCCAACACCATACGTACTTGTGTGCGCAACAACCCTGCCAGAATAACCGTGCCGCCGGGGGCCAGATACCGTGCCAGATCTTTGGCCATCAGGCACAAAGGGCGGGCCAGAATATTGGCAAAAACCAGATCAAACGGTGCGGCCTTCCAGATGGCAGGCGTTTGCCACCCATTGCCCAAGCGGCATGTAAGCACGCGCCCAAGCTGGTTACGCTTGGCATTTTGTGCCGCTACGCGCACAGACCACGGCTCAATATCCACGGCCAATACTTTTTGGTGCAGCAATGCCGCAGCAGCCATGGCCAGAATACCGGTGCCGCAGCCCAGATCCAAAATCCGGCGAGGGCGACGGTAAGCCACACGCTCCAGCGCGCGCAGGCACCCGCGGGTGGAGCCATGCTCGCCTGATCCAAAAGCTACGCCCGCATCCAGCGTGAGCACAATTCGGGTGGCATTTTTAGAATCGGGCAAATGCGTGCCACGCACCACAAAACGGCGGCCCACTTCCTGTTCGGGAAAAGCCTCATACGTGCGGGCCAGCCAGCCTTCTGCTTCCGTGCTGGTGCGTTCCAGTGGAGCGGTAACGCCACTTGTCAGTTCGGCCAGCACAAGGCTGGCGGTTAGTTCATCTTCCCGGTGTCCGGTATCTTTCACGCCTTCTACCCGCCACAGGGTGCCTTCCGGGTTGGCTTCAAAAATACCAACCGTGGCGCACACGCTGCCAATGGCGTTTTCGTAAGCTTCCACCGCCGCTTCCGGCACAGTGACAGAAATGGTTTCAAGGCTGGTGGCATGACGGCGGGTAGGAGGAGCCATTAGATTTTCTCGATAAAGGATGAAAGAAGACGTTTGGTGCCGACAGATTCAAAAGACACTTCAACATGGTGCCGATCTGCCGAAATAACGATGCCTTCCCCAAAGCGGGGGTGGCGTACATGGTCACCTAGTTGCAGTGCCGGTGCGGCTTCCAGCATGGGGTCTTTTCTGCGGCGGGCAATAATGGGGCCGTTATCAAACACGGATTCGGAAAGGTTAAGGCCTTGCCGTTGGAACGTACCGCCTTCATCATGGCGAACCACGTGTTCATCTGGCAGTTCGTCTAAAAAGCGGCTGGGCATGGAAGGCTGCCAGTTGGCGTAAATACGCCGACGGCCAGCATGAAAGATAATGGCTTCCTGCCGTGCGCGTGTAATGCCCACGTAAGCCAGCCTGCGTTCTTCCTCCAGCCCTTTCAGGCCACCTTCATCCAACGTGCGTTGAGAGGGAAAAACACCTTCCTCCCACCCGGGCAGAAAGACTGTATCGAATTCAAGCCCTTTGGCGCCATGCAGGGTCATGATGGACAGGTAATCATCCTGCCCGTTTTCATCATGATCCATCACAAGGGCAACGTGTTCTAAAAACTCGCCCAGCGTTCTAAAATCAGCCAGCGCACGTGTCAGTTCCTTCAGGTTTTCCAGCCGCCCCGGCGCATCGGGGGAGCGATCCTGCCGCCACATATCCAGATACCCGCTTTCTTCCAGCAGGTGTTCAACAGCCACCACATGGCCTTCACGCGCTAAAATATCGCGTGTGCTGGCAAAGGCTTCCATCAACTGGCGTAAATGGGCGGCGGATTTTCCTTTAAGCGCGTTATCTTCCAGCAGCTTTTCCGTGCCGCCGGTAAGGGGCAGGCTGTTGGCGCGGGCAGCAGCATGCAGCTTTTGCAACCCGGCAGGGCCAACGCCGCGTTTGGGTACATTGATAATACGCTCAAACGCCAGATCATCCGCCGGTTGGCTTAGCACGCGCATATAGGCCAGTGCATCACGTATTTCTGCACGTTCATAAAAACGCAGGCCACCTACAATGCGATAGGGTAGGCCAGTTTGCATAAGCCGTTCTTCAAACGCGCGGGTTTGAAAGCCCGCACGCACCAGAATGGCTATTTCTTTTAAAGCGTGGCCTTGTGCGCGTAGTTTTTCTGCCTGTTCGCATACCATGCGGGCTTCTGTATCCGAATCCCACACACCAAGAACGCTAACTTTTTTACCTTCTGCATCTTCTCTGCCAGGGCGAAGTGTCTTGCCTAACCGTTCGCTATTATGGGCGATAAGCCCTGCGGCAGCCCCCAGAATATGCCGGGTAGAGCGATAATTGCGTTCTAGCCGCACAACCTTGGCGGAGGGAAAATCTTTTTCAAACCGCAGAATGTTTTCAACTTCTGCACCACGCCATGAGTAGATGGATTGGTCATCATCCCCCACGCAGCAGATATTGGCTGGGCCTTCTGCGTGTTTGGCCAGCAGACGCAGCCAGAGGTATTGAATGGTGTTGGTATCCTGATACTCATCCACCAGAATGTAACGGAACAGGCGATGATACTGTGCCAGCACATCAGGCCGTGTGCGCAAAATTTCGGTTACATGCAGCATCAGATCACCAAAATCGCAGGCGTTCAGTTGCTTCAGGCGGGCCTGATACGCGGTGTAAATGGCGCGGGCGTGGCCGTTGGCAAAGTCCGAATCCTCGGAGGGGGTAATGCGCTCTGGTGTAAGCCCGCGGTCTTTCCAGCGCTGAATAACGCCTAAAAGGCCAGGAGCAGGCCAGCGTTTGATATCAATCTGCCACGGTGCCATAACCTGTTTGAGCAGGCGCAGCTGGTCATCCGTATCCAGAATTGTAAAGCTTTGTGTGAGCCCCACATATTCGGCATGGCGGCGCAGCATACGCGCACACAGGGCATGAAATGTGCCTAACCATAGCCCTTCTGCCGGACTGCCCAAAAGCAGCCCAATACGCTCATGCATTTCTCGCGCAGCTTTATTGGTAAAGGTTACTGTCAGGATCTGCCATGGCTTGGCCCGGCCTGTCAGCAGGATATGCGCAAAGCGGGTGGTTAAAACCCGTGTTTTGCCTGTGCCAGCACCAGCCAGCACCAGCAAAGGGCCATCCGTTGTTTCAATAGCAGCGCGCTGTTCGGGGTTAAGACGAGCCAGATAACTGTCACCCGATGCAGACGGAGATGAAAAAAGCGGGGCGGAGGGGTGTTCGGACGTATTCACCATGCCTTTATATAAGCATGTGCGCTTCAGGCCAAACGGAGCAATGGAATGGGGAGACAGTCGGCTGAGCAGAAAAGGCAAAAAAAGCCCAGCAGCTTTGCAGTAAAGGCTGACACAACCCAAGGTTGTTTAAATGCGCCGCAAGGTGCCCTGCCTGTTTTTGAAAGCACCGGCCCTACAGGGCATCGCAAACGTATGCGCCAACGCGTGTTGGCCCAGGGCGCAGCTTCCTTGGCTGATTACGAATTGCTGGAAATGCTGTTGTATGTCGGGATTCCACGTAAAGATACAAAGCCCTTGGCAAAAAGCCTTATCAATACGTTTGGTACTTTGCAGGCTGTGCTGGAAGCAGGAGAAGAAAATCTGCGCCAGATCAGTGGTGTTACACGGGCAAGTGCCGCAGTGTTGCAAGATGTGGCCTGCGTGGCAGACCGGTTGCCAGAAAGTGGTGAGGAATCACGCCAGTTTTTGGGCAACTGGGACAGTAT
Source organism: Acetobacter sp. JWB (assembly GCF_003323795.1). Lineage (NCBI taxonomy): Bacteria > Pseudomonadati > Pseudomonadota > Alphaproteobacteria > Acetobacterales > Acetobacteraceae > Acetobacter > Acetobacter sp. JWB. Next base: position 1,146,637 of record NZ_CP030871.1, read on the forward strand.
TTTAGAATATGCAGATGTTTATCTGGCAAATGCCCCCAGAGGGCAGGTGCGTGCCTTGTTTCTGGATAGCCGCAACCAGTTAATTGCCGATGAAACGGTGCCAGCGTTTTTGCATGAAGGCAGCAGCCATGAGGCTATGGCCTGTATTCGGCAGGCTGTGGCGCTGGTTTTGCAACGTGCATTGGCTTTGCATGCCTGTGCGTTGGTAACTGTGGATTTAGTGGCAGAAAATCAAACGCTGGATCAAAGCCTTGCGCAAAATGCGCCTTTTGTAAGGGAATTGCAGCGTAGCGCCCCATTGTTGGCGGTGGAGGTGCATGATCATATTACCATTGGGTGGGGTGAATGGCGTAGCTTTAACCACCACGCAGGGCCGAAATTTTGACGCGCCCACCTACAAAACCCGAAAAAAAAGCGACAAGTCAATTTGCTGATGCCACGCATTTTCGGCTGAATGTTTCAACTGCGGAAGCTATTGCGTTTCCAGCCGAAATTTATGGCGGCACAGTGCCAGAAGCTTCTGAGGCGGAAGAAACGGATTTTTCTCTGCTATGCAGGCTTATAGTACAGGCACAGCCGCGTAATGCTAAAGCACAGGAACAGGCACAGAACTTATTACATGAATATGGAAACCTGTCCGCAGTAATGGCAGCTATAAGCTGGCAGGAGCCAAGTAAAAGCATAAAGGCATTGCCAGAGGCTGCACGCGTTTTGCTGATGTTGGCGCGTGAAACTGGGTTGCGTATCCAACGCGCAAGATTACGCCGTTCTGGCATATTGGCTGATAGCACACAGCTTTATGCGTATTTACGGGCTGTTATGGGGCCTGAAAAGCGCGAACAGGTGCGCGTATTGTTTCTAAATGAAAAGCACCAGCTTCTGGTTGATGATGTTATGGGGCAGGGCACGGTGGATCATACGCCTGTTTACCCGCGGGAAATTGTATCACGCGCCTTGCAGCTCAAAGCTACTATTCTGGTGTTGGTGCATAATCACCCAAGCGGAGACCCAACGCCTTCAGCCGATGATGTGGTGATGACAACGCAAATTTGTGGTGCAGCAAAAATTATGAATATCCACGTATGGGATCATATTATTGTTGCCGGAGAAAAGCTGTTGAGCATGCGTGAAGCAGGGCTTCTGTAAATATCTTGCTTCACGCAGTGTCTTAACTGGCGGCTGTGTCTTCTTTTGGTTCCGGGGCAGCGGTTTTGGTGGCCAGTGGCCCCAAAGCATCCTGAATACCCAAATTGCCGGGAAGTGCGCCGTAGGGGAACAGAATATTCACATGCCCCATTTTACGGCCAACGTGGGCTTCTTTCTTGCCGTATAAGTGCGGAATAAAGCCTTGAGTAGCCATAATTTGTGGCAACAGAGCCATATCTTCCGGCCCAACCAGATTTTTCATGATGGCATCAGAATGGCGCACAGCATGGGGCAAAGGCAGCCCCGCAACTGCACGGATGTGCATGTCAAACTGATCCTGTGGGCAGGCGTTCATGGTCCAGTGGCCCGAATTATGGGGGCGAGGGGCCATTTCGTTCACCAACAGGTTGCCGGTGCGATCAACAAACATCTCAACGCCCAGAATGCCAACCAATTCCAGTTTTTCTGCAATAGTGGTGGCCAGTTTTACGGCCTGCGCGGCAATGTTTGGATCAATAGGGGCCGGAGCTAGTGTAAGGTCTAGAATACCATTCCAGTGCCGGTTGAGCGCTGGATCAAAACACCGCACCGTACCATCGGCACTGCGCACCACCATAACGCTAATTTCGCAGGCAAAATCTACCATACCTTCTGCAACCAGAGGATGTGGTGCCAAGGCGTTAAAAGCATCTTCCAGATCATGGATATGGTGCACACGGCGCTGGCCTTTGCCATCATATCCATTGCGGGTAGTTTTGAGAATCAGCGGTAAGCAAACTTTTTCTGCGGCTTCATGTAGGGTTTTTACGTCTGTGACCGCGTGCCACGGTGCTAATGGGATGCCAGCAGAAGCAAAAAAAGTTTTTTCAGCCAGTCTATCTTGGCTGATGCGCAAAATATGGCCCGAAGGATGCACAGGACAGTGTGTGGCCAAAAGGTCTAACGCATCTGCACTGATGTTTTCAAACTCAAAAGTTACAACATCAACCGTGCTGGCAAATGCATCCAGTGCTGCCGGATCATCATACTTGCCGCATGTTACAGCGTGAGAAACCTGAGCCGCCGGGCCATTGGCCTCGGTTGTCAGAATATGTGTGCGAAACCCAAGGCGTGCAGCTGCAATGGCAGACATACGGCCAAGCTGGCCACCGCCCACAATGCCGATAACGGCATTGGGCTTAAGCGGAGAATGTGAGAAGGTCATTTATCTTCGGTAATGGGGGAGTTGGGGACAGAGGCTGTTTGCAATGCACGCCATGTTTCAAGCCGCGCAGCAAGGGCCGGATTGTGCAGCGCCAGAATGGAGGCTGCCAGCAAGGCTGCATTTTTTGCCCCGGATGCACCAATAGCCAAAGTGCCCACGGGCACGCCACCGGGCATCTGCACAATAGAAAGCAGGCTGTCCATGCCTTTAAGTGCGCGGGATTCTACCGGAACACCTAAAACGGGCAGGCGTGTCCATGCCGCGCACATACCCGGCAGATGCGCAGCTCCGCCAGCACCAGCAATAATGACGTTTAGCCCGCGTTCGGCTGCCGTGCGTGCGTAATCAGCCAGCCGATCTGGTGTGCGATGTGCTGAAACAATTAGGGTTTCATGCGGGATTTCCAGCTCGGTCAGCAATCCATCCGCATGGCGCATGGTTTCCCAATCTGACTGGCTGCCCATGATAATCCCCACAACTGGGGCAGAGGCTGCTTTGTCATCTAAAGCATCGGAAGCGGAGGGCAGGGGGGCGGTTTCGCTCACGGTAGGTATCTATCCGGGTTTTCTAAAGTCTGTAACGGGGTGGTTTAGGCGATATCATCAGGGATCAGAAGGCTTTCAACCTTGGTGATCTGATCTTTTAACAGGAGTTTACGCTTTTTAAGCCGCTGGAGATATAGTTGATCAATAAAGGTGGTTTCATGCCCCATCCGGCTGATAACTGTATCCAGATCTCTGTGTTCACTACGCAGTTCATGCAGTTGGGCAAGCAGTAAATCGCGATCTCGCAGCATGATGTCCTGTCTCCTTCACCACTGATGCGGAATCGTGCGCCGGGTCTGGCGGCCCGCAGAGTGAATAGCATGCCCGAAGCAGTGTTTACCATGTAAGAGCCGGACGCCAGCCAGGATTACAAAAAAACTTCTATGCTCAGCCCGCATGCCAGCAGGGCGTGATATATGAAATTAACATGAACTTTCTTATCCTCAGTACGTTAGCGTTTGTAGGTCATCAATCGAGTGGAGGCACCCAAATGACACGCCTTTCAAGGATCGAGAGTCTTAAATCGCGCCATTTCCGTATTGATCAGAAAATTATGAGCGAAGGTGGACGCCCCAGACCGGACGAGCGCGTGCTGATGTGCTTAAAATTACAAAAGCTACGAATAAAGGAAGAAATAGAGCGCCTTTCGGTTTAACGCCGTATTTGGCAGCTTAAATGCTTCTGAGGCAGAAAGAACGATCTTCTGCCTCAGGGCATCATTCCATTAGTTTTCGGAAGAGCTAAAGCTTTCCATATCTGTTACGGGTGCAGGAATTTCCTGCCCATCACGTTCCAGACGCATATTGGCTTCGTGCACGGCAGCGTTCAGATCTGTTTGGCTGCACAGCCCCACGGTTACCGGATCACGCGGTTTGATGTTGGGGGTGTTCCAATGCTGCTTGTTGCGCACTTTGGCAATGGTATCTTTGGTGGTGCCAAGCAGCTTAACAACCTGCTGATCGCTCAGTTGCGGATAGTTGCGCAGCAGGAATGCAATGCCATCCGGACGATCATGACGTTTAGCAACAGGCGTATAACGCGCCCCCTTGGAGCGACGGCGCACAGGGTTGTTAGAAGGTAGAATTTTCAGCCGTGCGTTGGGGTCTTTTTCACAACGCTGGATTTCTTCCTGCTTGAGCTGGTGATTCGCAACCGGATCATACCCGACAATACCATGTGCCACTTCGCCATCAGCAATGGCCTGCACTTCCAGCGGGTGCATACCGCAGAAAGCGGCAATCTGTTCAAAACTGAGAGCAGTTTTTTCAATCAGCCACACAGCAGTTGCTTTGGGCATTAACGGTAGGGTCGTCATGTTTTTGTATTCCTGTCGTCGGGCGGCGCTTGCGCAGGCACCGGGAACTTGACGGCCCGGAACGTGTTCCGCAGGCCTGCGTGCCTGCCGGCGCGCATCTGTGCCACGATATGGGGGGAGTGGCAGCTTCAGGTCAAGCCGCAATACACATAACGGCCCAATATTCTACACATTAAATAAAGGGGAAACCGCAGTTTCCCCCTTGCTGGGCCTATATGAAGTGTATTGGTAACACTTCAGCAATCAGGCGGCTGTGGCAATAGATTGCTGAGGTTGCTGCGACACCTGATTTTTCTGCTCGGTTGTAACGGCGCGTTCTTCTGGCGTGGTGCTGACAGTTTTAACAGGAATACGGCGCGGCTTAAGCGCTTCAGGGATAATCTGCTGCACCGTAATGCGCAAAAGCCCGTTATTCATTTCTGCGCCTGTTACTTCCACATGGTCTGCCAGTGCAAAGCGGCGTTCAAACGCACGGCGGGCAATGCCTCGGTGCAGGATTTCTCCTTCATCCTGCGGAGCATTAACGCGGCCAGATACAACAAGCGTGTTATCCTGCACCACCAGTTCTATATCTTCCGGCCCAAAGCCAGCTATGGCCATGGTAAGCGTGTAGCTATCGCTTCCCGTTTTGGCGATATCGTAGGGCGGAAAGCTGGAGTTGCCCGGTGAGCGGGCCGCAGAATCCATAACCTGTGCAAGGCGGTCAAAGCCAATTGCCGTGCGAAATAGCGGTGTAAAATCGTAACTCATGTAAGAACCTCCTCGTTCAGCAAGGTTCTGCCGGTTTTGCCAAGACCCCCGAAGGCAATCGTGCCCGGCAGCATTTTTTGGCGGAAACCCCATATGCGGGCATTTCCTTACCCCTGAACGTGGAAAGCCCCGCGCTCTTTTTCAAGAGGCGGGGCTTTTCTGCATACGCAAAGAACTGAAAAATCAGCCTTTTTTGCGGGTGCCAATACCAGCAAAACGCTTGTTGAACTTGGCAACCTGGCCCCCGGTATCCAGCATACGCTGCACGCCTGTCCAAGCTGGGTGAGACTTGGGGTCAACGTCCAGACGGAGCGTGTCGCCAGCCTTACCATAGCAGGAGTTCGTCTTGAATTCCGTGCCGTCAGTCATGACAACATTGATTTCGTGATAATCGGGGTGAATGCCGGGTTTCATGAAACTGGTTCTTTCGTTACAGCAGAAAGGGCCCGATACCGACCGGGCCAAGATTGCCGTGCATATAAACGAAATGCGTATGCTGGATCAACCGTTCATTTGCCTTGTTGGGCATGATAATGAAGTGAAGCATATAAAGGGCAAATAACAGCGTTTGTGCAGCATTTGTGTTACAGAATACCTTAAATATTAAGAAAAATGTGTCAATCTTGATACAGGGGCTTGAGGAAAAAGCAGTAAAACGGCTACCTCTGGGCGGATTTTTCAGTATTAAACAGGAATTTTTGTATGGCTGACCTTAAATCTCACGTCCATGCCCCAGGTTGGGTGGGCGAGTTCCGGGCATTCATCATGCGCGGCAACGTTGTTGATCTGGCTGTTGGTGTTATTATTGGTGCTGCGTTTACATCCATTGTGAACAGCTTGGTAAAAGACATCTTCAACCCATTGATTGGTCTGCTTATTGGCGGGATTGATTTTTCCAACCTGTTCATCACGCTTAAGGGCCCGCATCTGGCAACTCTGGCAGAAGCCCAGAAAGCAGGTGCTGTTACACTGAACCTTGGCTTGTTCCTGAACGCCGTTATCCAGTTCCTGATTGTAGCCATGGCTATTTTCTGGATGGTTAAAGCCCTGACACGCTTGCATGTGCGTGAAGATGAAGAACCCAAGGCACCGCCGCCGCCATCCAAAACCGAAGTTCTGCTTGAGCAGATTCGTGATGAACTGGCAGCCAACAATAAAGATCAGGCACCGCATCAGGGCTAATACGCCTTATGCCAGCCACCATTGGCTTAAAATGGTAGCTGTGTGATCTGTTCCCGGAAAGTGGGATATGGGATATGCTTCTTATATGAAGCGCTCCCGATCCGGCTTTCCGGTTTTTTTTCGTTCAGCAATAGGTGTTCTGGCCATTTTAGGGCTGGCAGGGTGCCAAAGCTCACGCGGGCTGAAGGTGCAGGAAACACCGCGCACATTGCTGTACAGTTACGTCATAGCCAATGGTATGGCGCGCGGGCGGATAATGACAGAAGATCTGCCACCTGCCCAAGTCTTCAATATTATTACAACAGACAGAAACGCGCTTTTGGCTATTCTGGCGTTTCGGGATAAACCAACCCGGCGCAGGCTGCGGAAGGCGGGCCAGAAGGTGGAAGATTTTATTGGCGCGGTGGAACAACCCACGCAGCCTCTTTCTCCTGCATTGTCTGGCGCCATTCTTTTACCACCACCGCCAACATCCGGTTTCATGCGCTAGACATAAAAAACGGAGCAGGGTGCATAACCCGCTCCGTTTTTGTTGGCTTATTGTTGCAAGGAAAAGCGTATCAGCTTTTCTGCTGCGCCGGGGCTGGGCCAGCCTTGGCCCCACGTTTTAGTCTGCCTTCTCCCATAAACAGCAGCAGCGGCGCTGCAATGAAGATGGAGGAGGAAGTCCCCACCACAATGCCGAACAACATGGTCCATGCAAAACCGGAAAGCGTAGCGCCGCCCCATAGCGCCAGCGGAAGAGCTGCCAAAAACACGGTGGAGGATGTGCCCAAAGTACGGTTCAGCGTTTCGTTAATGGAAAGGTTAATCAGTTCCATCAGGGGCATGGTGCGATATTTGCGCAGGTTTTCACGCACGCGGTCATACACCACCACCTTATCATTGGTGGAATAGCCCAGAATGGTCAGAATGGCGGCCACCATCACAAGGTCAAATTCAAAACCCGTGATAACCAGAAAGCCCATGGTTTTGGTCAGGTCTAGAACCAGTGTGATCACGGCGCTAAGGGCAAATTCCCACTCAAAGCGGAACCAGATGTAAACCAGAATCATGGCCAAGCTGAGCCCAAGGGCCAGCATACCATTGCGGAACAGCTCGGCCGAAACAGAAGCGCCAACCGCATCAGCCCGCAAAATGGTGGTGCCGGGCTGTGCATCTGTAACCGCGCGGCGCACAGTGTCCACCACAGCATCTGTATTCTGGTCATCTCTGGCATCTAGGCGTATCAACACATCATCGGGTGCGCCAAATGCCTGTAGCGATGCGTGGGAGATATGCTGTGCCGCCAGCGCCGTACGCAGCTTGGCAAAATCTGCCGGGCCGCTGGTTTTGGCTTCCACCACAATGCCGCCTCTAAAATCCAGCCCCAGCGTAAGGCCGGGGTGGAAGAATAGAATAATAGAGGCAATGGAAAGCACGGCCGAGACAATAAGCCCCATGTACCGGCCACGCATGAAGTTGATATGCGTGTCTTTGCGCACAAAACGCAGAAGAGGACGTCCGAACATAATGGCCTCGCTTCAGACAGGCAGGCTGGCAGGGCGCGTACGCGCATACCAGCGGGCCATAAGCATGCGGGAAAGCAGCAGGGTGGTGAACAGCGTGGTGGCAATACCAATGGTAATGGTTAGCGCAAAGCCACGCACCGGCCCGGTGCCAAATACAAACAGCATGACATGGGCCAAAAAGGCCGTGGCATTACTATCTACAATGGTGGAGGTGGCGCGTTCAAACCCGGTTTGCATGGCAGCCAAAGGGGTGCGGCCACGGGCTACTTCTTCACGTATGCGTTCGTTAATCAGAATATTGGCGTCCACCGCCATACCCAAGGTCAGCAGCATACCCGCCATACCCGGCAGTGTAAGTGTGGCTTCGAACAGAGAGAGAATGGCAACCATCAGCACAAGGTTGGCCAGCAGGGCGATATCTGCGTACCAGCCAAAGCGGCCATAAAACAGCACCATAAAAACCACAACCAGCAGGAAGCCAACGCCAAGGCTGAGAATACCGGCCCGAATGGAATCGGCCCCAAGAGATGGCCCGATGCTGCGCTGTTCCACCACGCTTAAGGGTGCGGGCAGTGCGCCAGCGCGGAGCATAAGTGCCAGATCCGTGGCTTTCTGGGCATCAAATCCGCCCGTAATCTGCCCGTTACCGCCCGTAATGGGGGTGCGGATAACGGGGGCTTCAATCACCTTGTTATCCAGAACAATGGCGAAGCGTTTGCCAACATTGGTTTGTGTAACAGATGAGAAAGCGCGCGTGCCTACTGAATCGAATGAGAAGCTGACAGCCCATTCGCCTGTTTGCTGGTCAATCACTGCGCCTGCGTTTGTCAGGTCTGTGCCATCCACATCCACATGGTCAAAAACAGGCAGGGGGCCGCCTTCCGCCGGGTTAGCCATGGGCACAAGGCTCACACCCGGGGGGGCATAGGTGGCGTGCAGCGGGTTGGAATCTACCAGCCGGAAGGTCATTTTGGCCGTGGTGCCAAGCAGCGCTTTAATCCGTTCTGGATCACTGATGCCGGGCAGCTCTACCACAATCCGATCATCGCCCTGACGGGTGATTTCGGGGTCAACCGCGCCCGTGCCATCAATACGCCGACGCACAATCTCGATAGACTGTGTCACAGCCTCCCGCGCGCGGGCCTTAATGGCATCTGCAGAAAGCACCAGAGCGATTGTGCCGTCATCCTGCTTTTTAACGCTGAATTCATTGGGCACAACGCGGGGCAGCTTGTCCAGCGTAGCAACATCCCTATCTGCTTCAGCCGTATCACGCGGTTGGAAGGAGACGGTGTTTTTGTCGGCATTCACGTTGATGTTCTGATAACCGAGCTGAGATTTCAGCAGGGCATCACGCGTGTTTTCTGCCAAGGTCTGGAGCCTGTCGTGCGTGAGGCTTTTAAGGTCAACCTGCATCAGCAGGTAAGACCCGCCCCGCAAATCTAACCCCAGATGGATTTGACGCCATGGTATGGAAGGGAAAGGCTTGCGCATACCGTTGGGTAGGCACAGCAGCAGGCCCAACAGGCACACGCCCAGCACCGAGGCCAGTTTGAGGCGGCTGTAATACATTCTCACCTGATCGCTTGCAGTTTTCTTGCCGGGAACATGCCGCCCCGGCAGGCGGGATGCAACCGTTGTGCTGCATTATTCGCGTTTCATACCTGTTGTATGGCCGCCACACCAAGATGTACGTGGCCAAACTGCATCAGTTTGCGGCAAGGCTGCCTGTTGTTGAGGGCGCTTGCATTCGGCTACGGGGGTGCTACGCCTGCATGCAGTCTTGTAGGGCACAAAAAGAAGGCGGATTTCATGGCTGAAACACTTAAGGTTGGCGTAATTGGAGCCGGACATTTCGGACGTTTTCATGCCTTGAAAGTGCGCCACGTTGCGCGGGAAACGCTGGTGGGGCTGTTTGATCCCGATAACAAGCGCGCGGCCTTGGTAGCAAAGGAAGCCGGATGCCCCGTTATGCAGGATGTTGATACCCTACTGGCAGCGTGTGATGCCGTGGTTGTGGCTGCTCCAGCAGAATTTCATTTTGAACTGGCAGTGCAAGCGCTGCGTGCGGGCAAGCATGTGCTGGTGGAAAAGCCCATAGCCGCCACGCTGGAACAGGCAGATTTTCTGGTTACTCTGGCGCATGAAAGCGGGTTGGTCTGTCAGGTTGGGCACCTGCTGCGTTATTCTGCCGAGCACGATGCCATTACCCAGCGCATCACCCGCCCTCTTTATATAGAGGCCACACGCATTGCCCCCTACAAGCCGCGCGGCACGGATGTATCCGTTATTCTGGATCTGATGATCCATGATTTGGATCTGGTTCTGGCTATTGTAGATAGCCCTATTGCGCAGGTGGATGCCTTGGGTGCGGCGGTAAGCTCTGCTCATGAAGATATTGCCAATGCGCGTGTGCGGTTTGAAAACGGCTGTGTGGCCACCATAACCGCCAGCCGCATCTCGCTGAAAACGGAACGGCGCATGCGCCTGTTTTCTGAGGAAGGCTACTTGTCCGCCGATTTTGTAAAACGGGAACTGACAATGATTGGCCGTGATCGGGGCCTTCCCTTACCGGGTACAGGCGGATTCCGGCGCGAGCACATCACGTGGAAAGAGCATGATTCGCTTATGGCTGAACACGAAGCTTTTGTTGCTGCGTGTCTGGACGGTGCCCCTGTGGTGGTGGACGCAAATGCCGGTCGGCGCGCTCTGGCGGCAGCTCTGGCCGTGGCAGATGGTATTGCCGAATCTCGCCGCCGGATGGAGCTTTCCGGACTGATTCAGGCCGAATAAAAAAGCACCCCACAGAAGCGGGAGAAAACCGCCACTTTCAAAATTTCAAGCCCCTTTTTCTAGCTTTCTGTGCAAAAATTCACTAGATATAGGGGGCAAGATAGAGCACAAGCACGAGATATGGTGCGGAGGCAAAGCCCCCCATCCGACCCCAAAATTGACGCAGAAAATAGCGGAGTAACCCAGCCATGACCCTGATTGACGTACAGGAAAATGACATTCGTCGTTCCTCGTCCGGGGGGGCAGAAGCCGGGGAACCCGATCTGTTCAACGCTGGCAAGATGGAAGATATGGTGCAGTTGCCCGGCCACCACCAAGTGCGGGTAGATCGCTCCCGTGATGCGTTGCTCACACCTTTTGGCAAGGCCACGCTGGATAACCGTTACCTTTTGCCGGATGAAGGGTATCAGGATCTGTTTGGCCGTGTGGCCTCGTATTACGGGGCAGATGCAGCCCATGCCCAGCGCATTTATGATTACATCAGTAAGCACTGGTTCATGCCAGCAACGCCCGTTCTGTCTAACGGCGGAACATCACGCGGGCTGCCTATTTCGTGCTTTCTGAACGAAGCCAGCGATAGCCTGAAGGGCATTGTTGATCTGTGGAATGAGAACGTCTGGCTGGCCAGTAAGGGCGGCGGCATTGGTTCCTATTGGGGTAATCTGCGCTCCATTGGTGAAAATGTTGGCCGCAATGGCAAAACATCCGGCGTTATTCCGTTTATCCGCGTGATGGATAGCCTCACACTGGCTATTTCTCAGGGCTCTTTGCGCCGCGGGTCTGCTGCGGTGTATCTGCCCGTCTGGCACCCAGAAATTGAAGAATTTATCGAACTGCGTCGCCCCACTGGGGGGGATCCCAACCGTAAGGCGCTGAACCTGCATCATGGTGTGCTGGTGTCAGACGCCTTTATGCGGGCTGTGGAAAGCGATGATGAATGGGCGCTGATCTCCCCTAAAGATAGCAGTGTTATCCGTAAGATTTCTGCCCGTGGGTTGTGGATACGTATTCTTACGGCCCGCATGGAGCAAGGTGAGCCCTACATTGTTTACTCCGACCATGTGAACAATGCGCGGCCGGAACACCACAAGTTAGCTGGGCTAGAAGTCAAAACCTCCAACCTGTGTTCCGAAATTACGCTGCCAACCGGGATCGATCATCACGGTAAGGCACGTACGGCTGTATGCTGTCTTTCTTCCCTGAATCTGGAAACATGGGATGAGTGGAAGGATAACCCGCAGTTTATTGAGGACGTGATGCTGTTCCTTGATAACGTGCTGCAGGACTTCATCGACCGTGCGCCAGAAGATATGCACCGCGCCAAATATGCGGCCATGCGTGAACGCTCTGTTGGGCTTGGTGTTATGGGCTTCCACACCTTCCTGCAAAGCCGCAATGTGCCGTTTGAAAGTGTGATAGCAAAGGTCTGGAACCGTAAGATTTTCAAGCATATTCGTGAGCAGGCAGATGCGGCATCCCGCAAGTTGGCGGAACTGCGCGGCCCATGCCCGGATGCTGAAGAATACGGCGTTATGGAACGCTTTTCTAACAAGATGGCTATTGCGCCTACGGCGTCCATTTCCATTATTGCGGGGAACGCTAGCCCTGGCATTGAGCCAATTGCGGCCAATGTGTTCTTGCAGAAAACGCTTTCCGGCTCCTTTACCGTACGTAACCGGCACTTGCAGAAGCTGCTGGAGGAAAAAGGGCAGGATACGCCGGAGGTGTGGTCTTCCATTACCACCAGCAAGGGCAGCGTGCAGCATCTGGACTTTTTGACCCAGCAGGAAAAGGACGTGTTTAAAACCGCGTTCGAACTGGATCAGCGTTGGATCGTGGAGCATGCGGCAGATCGCCAGCCGTTTATCTGTCAGGCACAGTCCGTCAATCTGTTCCTTCCGGCCGATGTGCATAAGCGGGATCTGCACCAGATCCACTACATGGCTTGGAAAAAGGGCCTGAAATCTTTGTATTATTGCCGCAGCCTGTCTATCCAGCGTGCAGATACAGTGAGCAATGTTCTGGCCAAGAATGATGTGATGAATGTGGATTCATCCCAAGCATCGTCAGGTTCTGCATCAAGCGGGAATGACTACGAAGAATGCTTGGCCTGTCAGTAAGCATTGGCTACTAACAATTTGTTTATAAAAGAAATATGACGGCATCCTGCGTGTTGCCGTTAAGGGAGGCAGCATGAGCGAGCATATGTCTGGTCAGGAGCCGCAGCAGGAACAGAAGTTTGACCTGCTGACAGCCAACCCGGTTTACAAGCCGTTCCGCTACCCGTGGGCGTATGATGCGTGGTTGACGCAGCAGCGGCTGCACTGGCTGCCAGAAGAAGTGCCTCTGGCCGATGATGTAAAAGACTGGCACCGCGTTCTGAACGAAGGTGAACAGCATCTGGTGACGCAGATTTTCCGCTTCTTCACCCAGTCCGATGTGGAAGTAAACAACTGCTACATGAAGCACTACAGCCGTGTGTTTAAACCCACGGAAGTGCTGATGATGCTTTCAGCTTTTTCTAACATCGAAACCATCCATATTGCAGCGTACAGCTACCTTCTGGATACACTCGGCATGCCCGAAACCGAGTATTCCGCTTTCCTTAAGTATAAGGAAATGAAGGATAAATACGATTACATGCAAACGTTCACGGTGGACAGCAAGCATGAAATCGCCAAAACGCTGGCAGCTTTTGGGGCCTTTACGGAAGGGCTTCAGCTTTTTGCATCTTTTGCCATTCTGCTAAACTTCCCGCGCTTCAATAAACTTAAGGGCATGGGGCAGATTGTCTCATGGTCTGTGCGTGATGAAACACTGCATTGCCTGTCCATTATCCGGTTGTTCCGCGTGTTCATTCAGGAAAACCCTGAGCTGTGGACAGAGCAGCTACGCACGGAACTAACAGATATCTGCCGCACCATTGTAGAGCATGAGGAAGCCTTTATTGATCTGGCCTTTGAAATGGGTGCTGTAGAAGGGCTGAATGCGGAGCAGGTGAAAACCTACATCCACTTTATTGCAGACCGTCGCCTTACCCAGCTTGGGCTGGAGCCAATTTACAACACCACAACCAACCCTCTGCCGTGGTTGGATGATATGTTGAATGCCGTAGAACACACCAACTTCTTTGAAAACCGCTCCACAGAATACAGCCGTGCTTCCACAGCCGGTACGTGGGAAGAGGCTTTTGAAAACTCTGTGTTCGAATAAACAGCTTATAGCCCTGGCAACGGGGCGCCTTCTTCCAGCACTGTGCGGGCCGATGGCGTGAAAGCGCCATCGGCTTCGTGCAGCACCAGCCCAGCCAAAACACGGGCTGGGCTTTTAACGCCTTTGCGGGCCTGCACCAAGACAATGCGCGATTCTCGCCCGGCCTTTGGCCAGAACGGATAAAGCGTAACACCCCCAAATCCGGATTTGTTCAGGCAGAAAATGGCTTGGTCTGCTAATGCCGCGGGTAAAGCAAGCGTAAGGCTGCCTTTATGGCGCAGGATTCGGGCAGCGCCTGCAATCCATGTGGGTAAGGTATCTGCCCCCATCCGCCGGGCCAGATCACGACGCGGGTGCGCCGAGGCTGTGCCTAAAGGGGCATGCCACGGTGGATTCGCCATGCAGTGGTCAAAATATTGTTCGGGCAGCGGGTTATCTTCCAGAAAAACATCGGGAAATGTGGCATTCAGAATCCTGATATTCTGCTGATGGTTGGCGACCATGTTTTGCTGGGCCAGGGTTGCTGTATCACTTTCTTTTTCCACGCCCGTGCCCTGAAGGGTGGGCGCGCGGTGGAGCAGGCAAAGCAGCCCGGCTCCAGCGCCACAGCCAATTTCCAGCACATGCTGGCCTTTACGGGCCGGTACAGCGGCAGCCATAAGCACGGGTTCCAACCCGGTGCGATAGCCTTGCAGAAACTGGCTATAGGAGATACGGCCACGCAAAAGCGTTCCGGGAGTAATGGCAAAACGAGCTGGCATGGTTTCCGATGGGAGCTATGTGTCTGGCTGGCTTGAATTCGTAGGCGCTTGACCGTTTTTCAGGTGCCTCGCATATAGAAGAACGTCAACTCATCCCATGGCTGGGGGATAAAACGTTTGGGTGTTGCAATCAGTCTGTCAGAAACAGGCAGAACCACAAGCCAGGATGGATCTGGAGTTTCAGTGAGTAAACCAGGAGAAGCAGGCCTGAAAGCGCTGGCCGATTATCTTGCGTCGGACATGCTTGCCTGCAATCAGGTCATTGTAGACCGTATGCAAAGCCCCGTGGCACTTATACCGCAGCTTGCGGCCCATTTAGTGGCGGCTGGCGGAAAGCGGCTGCGGCCCTTGCTTACTCTGGCTGCGGCCAGAATGTGCGGCTACAATAATCAGGATGGGCGCATGCGGCATGTAGAAATTGCCGCGTGTGTAGAATTCATTCACACAGCCACGCTGCTGCATGATGATGTGGTGGATGACAGCCAGCTCCGCCGTGGGCTGGCAAGCGCCAATGCCATTTTTGGCAACAAGGCTTCTGTGCTGGTGGGGGACTTCCTGTTTGCGCGGTCTTTCCAGATTCTAACAGCCGATGCCTCATTGGGTGTTATGGCGATTCTGTCTGCGGCTTCTGCCACGCTGGCGGAAGGTGAGGTCATGCAGATGACCACGCAGAATGATCTTTCCACATCGGTAGATCAGTATTTGCAGGTTATCTACGGCAAAACAGCAGCGCTGTTTGCTGCTGCGTGCGAATCTGGCGCTGTCATTGGTGAAGCTACGCCAGAACAGCGTGAAGCATTGCGCATGTATGGTGCCAATTTGGGCATGGCTTTCCAGCTTGTTGATGATGCGCTGGATTATGCGGCAGATCAGGCCACACTGGGTAAGGAAGTGGGGGATGATTTCCGTGAAGGAAAAGTCACCCTGCCTGTTCTGGCAGCTTACGAAGCCGGGAATGAGGAAGACCGTATTTTCTGGCGCCGGGTGATTGAGGAATGTGATCAGCACCCCGGGGATCTGGAAGCCGCGTTGGGCCGTATTGCAGAAACAAATGCAATTGGGATTACCCTAAAATGTGCGGAAGATTACGCGGCTAAAGCACGTGAAAATCTTTCCATGTTCCCAGATGACACATTGAAAAACCTGCTGCTGGAAACGGCCAGCTATTCTGCCAGCCGCGAGCGTTAAGAGCGGCTGTGTATTGGGGGCTGGCTATTACGGGTTAATAGCTGGCTTCTACCTCATTAATATCTTCCCATAATGTCACGGCACTGAACCCGTAAGGCTTTAAGTGTGTGAGCAGGGCTTGATCGTTCTGGGTATCAGGTAGGGCCGTAAACCATGCGCAGGGGTGTGCGTGGGTTTTCTGTGGTAAATGAGCCAGCAGGTTGCAGGTATGCCGCGCTACGGCTGGCGCAGGGTCTAGCCACGTCAGGCCGGGTGGAGAGAGCGCACGCAGGCGGTTCAGCACAAAGGTATAATGTGTGCAGCCAAGGCCTACGGCATCCAGTCTGTTAGAATCCGGGTGAACAAACAGCCCTTCTATTTCTCGTAAAATCGTAGAATCAGGCACATCCTGTCCACGGAAGGCTAATTCCGCACATCCAGCTAAGCCGGGGGCGGCATGGGCAATAAGTGTGCATTCTGGCGCGTAAAGCGCATGGAGTCGAGAAAGGTATGGCCGCCGCACGGTAGCGCGTGTGGCCAGCAACCCGATAACCTTGGTTTGGGTGATACGCGCAGCCCAGCGTATGGGCGGAACACATCCTACAAAGGGCATATCTGGCCATGCGGCCCGCAGGGCTTCCAGCGCCAATGTGCTGGCCGTATTGCAGGCCACCACCACAGCCTGAGGCTGAAGCCGCCGAATAGCCTGAGAGAGCAAGGAGACGATTCGCTCAATAAGAAAATCGTCATCCTGTTCGCCATACGGAAAAATGGCAGTGTCGGCCAAATAATCTATGCAGACATTTGGCGCCAGCGCTTGAATGGCCCTTACAATACCCAAACCTCCAATTCCGGAATCAAATGCCAGAATATGCCGGGGGCCAAAAAGGGCAGGGCCATCTATCTGCACCGTTTTATTTATCCTTGTTGGCTTTAAATGTAGCGGCTTCTTCCAAAGTGCCAACGCCACCGTGGCGAGCAGACCAAGCGCAAGGATCTTCCAGAAAACGCCGCACTTCTGATGCAGCTTCTTCAGAGAAGTATGGCCGTGTAGAGCATGCTTCTAGCACATCCCACCACGTGCACAGGGCATGCAAAGATACGTTCATTTCTGCCAGCGTGTTCTGCGCACCGGGGAAAACGCCGTAATAGAACACAACAAATGCGTGGTTGATAATGGCGCCAGCATTACGTAACGCATTGGCAAACTGCACTTTGGAGCCACCATCGGTGGTCAGATCTTCTACCAGCAGGGTGCGCATGTTTTCGGGCACATCGCCTTCAATCTGAGCGTTGCGGCCAAAGCCTTTGGGTTTTTTGCGCACATAAGCCATCGGCAGCATCATGCGGTCTGCCATCCATGCGGCAAACGGAATACCTGCGGTTTCACCACCCACAACGGCATCCAGGCTTTCATACCCAACGTGGCGGCCAATTTTTTCCACCCCAAGTTCCATAATTTTGGCACGGGCGCGGGGGAAGAAGATAATGCGGCGGCAATCAATATAGACGGGAGATTTCCAGCCAGAAGTCAGGGTGTACGGATCTTCCGGGCGGAAATTTACGGCTTTGATTTCCAGCAGCAGGCGTGCGGTGGTCAGGGCCGCGTCGCGGTCCCAGTCGCTGGTCTCAGCGGGGTGGGCAGAGGCCACGCCTGAGGGTGATGTCATGTGCGCATGTCCTTGAATTTGGCGGTTGTCTATATATGTTTGGAATAACGCCGCAGGCGTGGAAAATCTATGCCTGATATGGCAGTTTTCCTGCATATGCATGCCAGATAAATAGGTGGGCGGCGTATGAGTGAAAAACTTGTGATGTTCAAAAGCCCCAGAATTGATTTTTGCACCTTGCTTATATGGTGGATGTAGCGTTTAATCATTCCCAGTTAAGATTGATTATCAGTTAAGGAATATGCCGTGGCCGCCGAAGCTAATCGTATCGCGCGCAAGTGTGAGCGGGCCGTTATAACGGCTTACAAGGAACTGCGCGAAGTTGGGACAGCGGATGTTACGGCATTTAATGCCTGCACCACCTTGTACCGTATTCATCACCCCGAAGCATCAGTGAATGAGGCGCGCCGCCTTGTGTCCGAATGGATTGATCATCATGTTGTCCGCATGGATTCCGGGCCAACCAAAGGGTGTGATTGCAACTAACGCACCTAAGGCGTACAGCCCTATGTAATCAGACGCATGTTCCGTTAGGGCATGCGTTTTTTTATGCCCAAGTGGTGGCTTGTGTCTTTGTGGCGCTGAAGAACAGCACAAACAAAAAGCCGGTCTTCCATAAGGAAAACCGGCTTTTTGGGTTAACCTATCTTACCGTTTGGCAAGAGGCGTATAGTCGCGCTGTGGTGCGCCAATATACAGCTGGCGAGGGCGGCTGATACGCTGGCCCGGTTCTTCAATCATTTCCTTCCACTGGCTAACCCAGCCGGTGGTGCGGGCAACGGCAAACAGCACGGTGAACATGCTGGTGGGAATGCCCATGGCCTTGAGAATGATGCCGGAATAGAAATCCACATTCGGGTAGAGCTTGCGCTGCACGAAGTAATCATCGCTCAGAGCAATTTTTTCCAGCTCAACAGCCAGATCAAGCAGCGGATCGTCCTTAATGCCCAGTTCTGTCAGCACTTCGTGGCAGGTCTGCTGCATAATCTTCGCACGTGGGTCGAAGTTTTTGTAAACGCGGTGGCCAAAGCCCATCAGCTTTACGCCGCTGTTCTTGTCCTTCACCTGCGCGATAAAGGCAGGGATGTTTTCTTTCTTGCCAATGCGAGCCAGCATTTTCAGCACGGCTTCGTTAGCACCACCATGTGCAGGCCCCCACAGGGCCGCAATGCCCGCGGCAATACAGGCAAACGGATTGGCGCCTGTAGAACCTGCCAGACGCACGGTAGAGGTGGAAGCATTCTGTTCATGATCGGCATGCAGGATCAGAATCCGGTTCATGGCGCGGGCCAGAACAGGGTTAACCTTGTAGGGTTCGGACATGCGCGCGAACATCATGGACAGGAAATTTTCTGCGTAGTTCAGATCATTCCGCGGATAGATGAAGGCTTCACCCTGCGTGTATTTGTATGCCCATGCTGCAATGGTTGGGATTTTGGCAATCAGGCGCATGGCGGCCAGATCCCGGTTGGCGGGAATGGCAATATCGTTGGCATCTGGGTAGAAGGCAGACAAAGCCCCAACCGTGCCGCACAGAATGGCCATGGGGTGGGCATCACGCCGGAAGCCGTTAAAGAAGTTGCGGATCTGCTCGTGCAGCAGGGTGTGGTTTGTAAGGGTGTTGGTGAAGGTATCGTACTGTGCTTTGTTCGGCAGTTCACCATTCAGAAGCAGATAGATAACTTCCTCATAGGAAGCATTTTCCGCTAGCTGGGCAATGGGGTAGCCACGGTGCAGCAGAACACCCTTGTCGCCATCAATAAAGGTGATTTTGCTGTTGCAGGCGGCTGTTTCCCCGTAACCGGGGTCAAACGTGAAAACGCCCAGTTGCGCCGGAAGTTTGCGGATGTCGACAACATCCGGTCCCAGAGTGCCTGAAAGTACAGGCATTTCGGCGGATTTCCCACCAACCGAAATGGTAGCGGTAGATAGCTTACCTTCTTTCTGCGACGCGCTCATTAGTGTTTCCTTTTGCATGTTTGGGCCACGGTCGCTGCTGCGGCCTGCTCGTTCCACTTTGTCACCTATTCAAAAGGAAACCGGAAGATTGCTGGCGATAAACGAAGCGTTATCGGAACGGAGTATGCTTGGAAAACCACAGTTTTTTGGGGTTAGGGTCGCGCGAATGTGTGCAAATGCATGCTTTGGCCATCGCACATTTGCCAGTGTGTCATATCCGGCAATGTGTTGCTTCCGTACATTTCAAAAATAGCAACAGCCCCCGGCGCGAATCCCTGGTCCAGTTCACTGGCCTGCATATCTAAGTGGTGGGCCAATAAGGAAATACCTGGATTATGCCCCACCATCAGCACGGTAAAAGCTGTATCAGGCACCTGCTGAATGTGTGCCAACAAAGCCTCGGGCGTGGCTTCGTAAATATCCGCACAATAATCCGGTGGAGGGAGAGTGGGCGGGAGAGCCGTAACTGCCCCAGCCAATGTCTGCCGTGTGCGTAAGGCCGGGCTGCATATAATACTATCAGGAACAATGCTGTGCGCTGCCAGCCAATGCCCGCAGCGCCGTGCCGCCTCTTGCCCCGCAGGTGTAAGGGGACGGTTCATATCAGCTTCAGGGCTGAAATCTCCTAACGGGGCGGAAGCTGCTTCAGCATGGCGAAGCAGAACAAGGCGGCGCATGCGTAGGCCTTATGCCTTGGGGGCTTCGGCTGTTTGCCGTGCGATGGCCTCATGGTGCCGGATAACTTCATGGATAATGAAGTTCAGGAACTTTTCAGCAAAATCCGGGTCCAGATGCGCATCTTCTGCCAGTTTGCGCAGGCGGGCAATCTGCTGGGCCTCACGCGCTGGGTCTGCTGGTGGCATGTTGTAGCGTGCTTTAAGTGCCCCCACAGCCTTGGTGCAACGGAAGCGTTCCGCTAGCATGGAAACCAAGGCGGAATCGATGTTGTCTATGCTGCAGCGCAGGTCCTGAAGGGCCTGAGTGGGGGAGATGGACTGGTCGTCTGTCACGGTCATGCTGTTCCGGTTCTGTCAGAATATGCACCAGCGCCTGTAAAATGCGCTGTGGTTGGTAAAGTCTGCTCAGGCTTTTTCCACAAAAGGTGGGGGCAGGTCTAGCCATGCCAGATGTCCCCCTTTGCCAGCGCCCGTATCTACAAAAATGGCCTGACCGCCAGAACGGCCCGGAATGGCCAGCGGGCAGCCATTGGTGGAGCGCTGATCATGCCCGCAATAAATGGTGTACCCTGCGGGAATGGTGTTTACCCAATTTAGTGTGCGTTCGGGGTATCCATCTGGCTGCATGCGGTTTGTTGTTTCTCCAAACAAAGCGCGGGAAAGCAGATAGGTAACGCGGCCTAATGGCGGCGGAGGTGGTTCCATCAGCATACGTGGGTCAAACGCGCCGTGCACAAAAACGGTCTGGCCCATCACCAGCCATGCCGGGGCGTTTTCCAGCACGGGCAAAAGGGCATGCAAGACATCGGTGTTTTCTGGCTGATAAAGCTGTGCCAGTGTTTCTTCTAAATGAGGGGTAGAGCGCAAACGCTTACC
The DNA here is from genome assembly GCF_003323795.1 of Acetobacter sp. JWB. Taxonomy (NCBI): domain Bacteria; kingdom Pseudomonadati; phylum Pseudomonadota; class Alphaproteobacteria; order Acetobacterales; family Acetobacteraceae; genus Acetobacter; species Acetobacter sp. JWB. The sequence goes on from NZ_CP030871.1 coordinate 1,167,406, forward strand.
CATAAGGGCGCGCCCAAGTTTGCGATCATGGTTGCCAATTAAAAACAGCCCCCGTTTTTCGTGCATAACCTGCAACATCAGCCGCAATACGCCTGCGCTGTCTGGCCCGTAATCTACAAGATCACCTAGCTGAATCACAAAGCGGTCTGTGGCAACGGCATGGCGGAAAGCGTCCAGATCTCCATGCACGTCCCCCACAATGCGGAGTCCGTTTCGCATTGTATCTTTCACGTTTCCGTCAGGGGGAAGCAGTTCAAGCATGGTGTTTTAATCCGTTATTTCCTTACTTCCATGTAGGCTTTTCGAGATCAAACAGGAACTGGAACAGCAAGTTTTTTTTCATTTGCCCCCAGATCGTGCACAAGTATGTGACGCGCCAGCACGATCTGTTTGCGCTTACGTTATACGGGCAATCGGGTTTTTGAAAAACAGCCTGAAACGGAAGGATAACATGCCACAGGTAGAAGAATGTGCTGGAACGGCTTCAAACAGTTGCAGCCGCGCCTTCTTGGTGGTCTGTGCTTTCGGGAATTCGGAACAGCTTGAAAAAGAACAGGAAGCCCTCTCATGACAGAGCGCATTCGGAACGTCGCGCTGCGCAGTAAAGTATGTCCGGCAGAAACCGCATCCGAGTTGATTAAACACGGTGATGTGGTGGGCACCAGTGGCTTTACTGGTGCAGGCTACCCCAAGGAAGTACCCAAGGCGCTGGCCCGCCGAATGGAGGCTGCGCATGATCGGGGTGAGAAATACCAGATCAGCCTGATTACGGGTGCCTCTACCGGCCCACAGTTGGATGGTGAACTGGCAAAGGCCAACGGGGTTTATTTCCGCTCACCATTCAATACGGATGCCACCATGCGCAACCGTATTAATTCGGGTGAGACAGAATATTTTGATAACCATCTGGGGCAGGTAGCTGGCCGCGCCATTCAGGGCAATTACGGCAAGTTCAACATTGCTCTGGTGGAAGCTACAGCCATTACGGAAGATGGCGGTATTGTGCCTACATCTTCTGTCGGTAACTCCCAGACATTCCTCAATCTGGCTGACAAAGTCATTATCGAAGTGAATGAATGGCAGAATCCGGCGCTGGAAGGCATTCATGATATCTGGGATGGCAACGTAAGCGGTGCGCCAACGCGTGATATTGTGCCGATTGTACGGGCAGACCAGCGCGTGGGTGGTACGGTTTTACGTGTAAACCCAGACAAAATTGCTGCCATTGTGCGCACGAATGATAGGGATAGAAACGCCCCATTTGCTGCGCCGGATGAAACAGCCAAGGCCATTGCAGGCTACCTGCTTGATTTCTTTGGGCATGAAGTCAAACAGAACCGGCTGCCGCCATCACTTCTGCCGCTTCAGTCTGGCGTGGGCAATGTGGCCAATGCCGTGCTGGAAGGGCTGAAGGAAGGCCCGTTTGAAAATTTGGTCGGGTATAGTGAGGTCATTCAGGATGGCATGTTGGCTATGCTGGATTCTGGCCGTATGCGTATTGCCTCTGCCACATCTTTCTCACTCAGCCCGGAAGCGGCGGAAGAAATCAATAACCGTATGGATTTCTTCCGGAGCAAGATCATTCTGCGCCAGCAGGATGTGAGCAACAGCCCCGGCATTATCCGCCGTTTGGGCTGTATTGCCATGAACGGCATGATTGAGGCAGATATTTACGGCAACGTAAATTCTACCCGCGTGATGGGTTCCAAGATGATGAATGGTATTGGGGGTTCGGGAGATTTTGCCCGCAGTTCCTATCTATCCATCTTCCTGTCTCCCTCCACGGCCAAAGGTGGCAAGATTTCTGCTATTGTGCCTATGGCTGCGCATGTGGACCACATCATGCAGGATGCGCAGATATTTGTAACCGAGCAGGGTCTGGCAGATTTGCGTGGGCTTTCACCCGTGCAGCGTGCGCGTGAAATTATTTCTAAGTGCGCACACCCAGATTACCGGCCCATGTTGCAGGATTACTTTGACCGTGCGCTCAAGAACTCCTTTGGCAAGCATACACCACACTTGCTGACGGAAGCCCTTTCCTGGCATCAGCGGTTTATTGAAACAGGCACCATGATGCCTGCGTAAAAAGAAGAAGAGGTAGGTTTTCTACCTCTTTTTTCTGGCTTCTTCCTGCATCTTTAACAGAGGTGGGAAGAAGCCTTTTTTACGCTTAGCTTTTATTGGTGGTTGTATCAGCCATTTGTGTGGGCTGTTGAGTAATCATGATATCCACAGGGCGTTCAGCCAGAAACTCACTGGTGGAGCTTTTGGGTGTGTCCGGATTATCCGTAATAATAGCTTCGGCATCGCGGTGTGTCAGGGCAAACAAATACGGTGCGGCAGAAGGCGAAAGGTAGGCGGCATAAGGATGGTGGCCTGCCAGTTTGTGGGCAGCATAGGCATCGCGCTCGGAATGCACGGGAATGGCCACCATAATTTTGGAATCGGCATGCAGAACGGTTTCTGTGTCCTTATGATCTGAAGGCACCAGAATAACCCTATCCCGCATCCGGGTTTTGCGTACCAGCTTTACCACATTATCGGCACTGGCGCTGTTGATATCCAGCATCAGCAGTGTGTTGGAGTGGTGGGCAGAGGCCAGCACGCCTTCTAGCTCATTAGAGCCGGGTTCCACCATAATCCGGCCATCCGGCCCATTGGCAAGTTCCAACCGTAGCATGGAGGGCACGCCATTATGAGGTGAGGAGGTGGAAACCGGGGTGGTTACAAGCCCTGTACCCGGTGTGCAAACAATCAGCCCATGATGGATGCGCGCCATAATGCCATAGGCCTTGGAGTGTTGCACAACCAGTGTTGTGCCCACGGCTACGCACAGCCCAACAGCCAGAGCGATCTTTTTAAAGCAGCCACGAGAAGACTTGCTGCTCTGTTGCACAGAGATGTCAGCCGCCTTTTCAGGATGCGACATTCGGTTCTTCCTTATCATTCTGGCCAGCCATGGAAGCAGCCCGTGCCAGATCAACTGAAAGCACGCGGCTTACGCCTCGCTCCTGCATGGTGACACCAAACAGGTGATCCATATGGGCCATAGTTAACTGATGGTGGGTTACCACCAGAAAACGGGTTCCCGCTTCGGTTACCATATCACCAAGTAGGGCGCTAAACCGGCCTACATTGGCATCATCCAGCGGTGCGTCCACTTCGTCAAGAACGCATACTGGTGCAGGGTTACAGCGGAAAACCGCGAAAATCAATGACAATGCGGTTAAAGCTTGTTCACCCCCAGAGAGAAGAGAAAGTGTGGCAAGCTTTTTACCCGGTGGCTGGGCGTAAATTTCCAGCCCTGCTTCCAGCGGATCATCACTGCCCACAAGCCCCAGATGCGCACGCCCACCGCCAAACATGCGGGTGAACAAGGACTGGAAGTGGTGATCAACCTGCGTAAACACGGCCATCAGCCGTTCACGTCCTTCTTTATTTAGTGTGCCGATGGAGCCACGCAAGCGGCTAATGGCGGCTTCTAGATCTGCAATCTCATCTGCCAGTGTGCGCGCTTGGGTAGATGCCTCTTCGGCTTCAATTTCTGCACGCAGGTTGACTGGCCCCATATCCTCGCGTTCACGCGTGAGGCGAGAGATTTTGCGGCGTAGGGAGCTTTCAGCCGCTTCTGTCAGATCCCCCGTGGGTTGACGCGGCGGGGCAGGGGTATCGGCCAAAAGTTGATCCAGAATGGCCTGTGCCTGCTCACTTTTAGCATCGGCTTTTAGCAGGTTTTCACGCGCAGTGTTCAGCTCAGATTCTGTACGGCGGCGTTGTTCATTGGCGGCGTTTAATGCGGCTTCGGCTTCAGCGCGTATTTTATCCGCCTGTGCATAGGCTTCTTCGGCTTCTTCTAGTGCTGAAAGGGTTTGTTGTTTCTGGCGTTGCGCTTCGGCCGGAAGTTCTGAAACCTTGGTGTGCTCATTACGTGCTGTTTCCACGCGTTGGGCTGCGTTCTCGGCTTCTGTGCGCGCTGTGGTGGCGCGTTGGCCCCATTCTTCTGCTGCGGCCACAAGAGATGTCAGGCGTGTTTCCAGCGTTGAGGATTCGGCCTGAAGGGTGGCGCGCAGTTCACGCGTTGCTTCTAGCTGACGGGTAAGAGCCGCGCGTTGTGTGTGCAACTGGGCGAGTGTTTCCTCGGCATCCTGTGGCAGATCTGCGGCTGTTTGGGCTTCTGTTTGTGTGGCGGCTGTGAGTTTATCTTGGGAGTCCTGCTGTTCTTGCTGCAATTCTTTTAGCCGAGGGGTTAGGGCGGCAATTCGGCTGCGCAGCGTAAGGGCCTGCTCCTGTATTTTTTGCTGCTGTTGGATGGTGTCTTGAGCAGCTTTTTCGGCTTGGGCAAAGGTGGATGTGGCTGTTTGAAAGGCCTGTTGCGCCTGTTCCAGATTGTTTTGTGCGTCTTTCAGGGCCACCGCTGTGGCGTTTTCTGTTTGGGCAGATGTTAACCGCTGCTCAAGTTCAAGAACGTTGGCTTCTTCAGCTTCCAGATTCTGGCGTAGGCGTAGGCGTTCTGGCGCCAGTGTTTCCAGTCGTGTTGTGGCGGCTGTGTGCTGGTTTTCTGTTTGGGTCTGCTTTTGCTGCGCACGTTGGAAGGTCTGTTCTGCCAGTTTAAGGGCTGTGCGGCAGTCCTGCTCCGCTTTTTGTGCGGCGGCATGTTGTTCCCGCGCGGTGGCGAGGGCTTGTTGAAAGCTGTGAGCGGGGGGCAGATTCTGTTGTGTTGCTGTGGCCGTTGCCAAGGCAGATTCGGCTTCTGTTTTGGCGGCAAGCGCGCGTTCCTGCTGTGGCCGCAGCGCATCTAACCGTGCCCGGAACGATGTGTGCTGGCGTTCCAGCTCAGATTCCTGCGTACGGGCTTTTTGCAGGTTTTGTTCTAGCTTGCTGCGTTCTATGCGCTGTTCCTGCGCCAGCTTTTCCCCGGCCTGTACATTGGCGCGGGCGGCTACAGCTTTTTGCTCAGTTTGCGGAACATGCTGTTCCATTTCCACAATGCGGGCCGACGTTTCGCGCAGAATACGGCGCTGGGCCAGCCTGCGGGCAGAAGAATCGGGTTCACCCGCGCGGGTGTAAAAACCATCCCACCGCCATAAATCTCCGGCGCGAGAAACCAAGCATTGCCCCGGCAAAAGTTGTGCCTGCAAGCTGGTACCATCTATGCCATCGGGTACAACGCCAGTATATGCCAGCACTCTGTTCAGTTCTGGCGGTGCCGTAATAACGGATTTAAGCGCAACAGCTTTGCCGGGCAGAGGTGCGGTAGCGGCATCTTTTAGCAAATGCCAGCCGTGCGGGGCATTGTCTGCCGCGGGGGCGTCCAACCCATCTGTAAGCGCTACAGCCAGCGCAACTTCGTATTCCTCGGGAACGGTGATCTGAGCGGATATGGGCTCAGCCGAGGCTTCTTTCTCATTCCCCAGTGCTTCGGCCAAGCCTTCAGCTTGCGCACGAAGGCGGGTGAGTTCGGCTTGCAGAGTGGTAAGCTGTTGCTGAGTTTGCGTTTGTTCCTGCCGATGGTGTTGCAGGTTGTGCTCTGTTGTTTCAAGCGCCTGCACAACTGTTTGCAGGGCCTGTTCTTGTGTGGCGCGTTGTTCCCGCGCTTGCTTGAGCGCATCTTCAGGCGGGGCGTCTGCCTGTGCCTTTTCCAGCGCTTGCGTAAGGGTTTGGGCTTCCTGCGTTGCGCGTTTGAAAGAGGATTCGGCAGCCCGCAGGTTGTTTTCTGCATTGCGGCGCTGGGCTTCAGCTTCCTGCGCGGCGCGGCTGGCATCAGTTAGGGCTGTATTGGTGGTTAGCCGTTCTGTTTCAGCTTTTTCCAGCGCTTCACGGGCAGCGTGCACGGCTTGAAAGGCAGATTCGGTTTCCTGCTTAAGCTGGGTTCGGATGCTTTCTTCAACCAAAGCGGCCAGCGTATCGGCATGACGTTTTTCCGCTTGGGCGAGATCAGCCTTGAGAGAATCCAGCCGAGAGCGTGCTTGTTCCAGAGTGCGCCGCAGTTCGGTGAGCGCTTGTTCTGCTGCTTGTGCATTATTGCGCGCAACGGAAAGCGCCACATTGCATTCAGACCGCGTGCGCTCCGCCGCATCCAATGTGGTTTTGGCATTCTGAAAAGCGGTTTGGGCTTCTTCGACAGATTTTTGTGTCGCTTGAATGGCCTCAGAATCCGGTAGTTGCTGCTCTAGTAATGTCAATTCTGCCTGTAATGCGGTGTATGCAGCCGCAATACGGGCATGGTGATTTTGTGCGGTTGTTAGATTTTCTGCTGCGCGTTCATGGGCGGCGCGTGCGGTGTTCAGGTCTGCGGTTAACTGGGTGAGCTTCTGCTCTGTTTCTGCCAGTTCTTTTGTAAGAGCCTGTTGCTTTGCCTCTGTCTCTGCCGTGCGGGCAGGGAGTGAGATAATGTTGGCTTCTGTTTCTGCTTTTTCAGCTTGTAGGCGTTCAAGTGTTGCAGTGGCATCATCCAGCCGGGTTTTGGCCGCGTCTGCGTCTGCTTCATGCTGTTTTAGGCGTTCTGCTGCATCATTGGCCTGTGTGGCGGCGCGTTCTTCTTCCCGTGCAACGCCTTCGGCCAGCACACGGCACCGTTCCAGCGCGGTGCGGGCTGCATCAGCTTTTTCTCTGGCTCCGGGCAAAACCTTATTGGCTTCAAACTCGGCAACCACCGCGCTTTCCGCGGCTTCCTCATGTTCGGTTAGGGCTTTGCGGGCGCGGGCGGCGTTATCAATCGCGCGTTCTACAGCCAATCGGGCACGTGCATGTAATACGGCCAGAAGTTCTGTTTCTGCTTCTCGTAACGCAGCAGAAAGCTCTCGGTAGCGGCTGGCATCGCGCGATTGTTCGGCTAGCCCATCCAGTCTGTCTGAGAGTTGCTGGCGGCGGTCTTCTGCGCGTGTCAGGTTGGATTCTGTGGCACGCAGCTTGAGTTCTGCTTCATGCCTGCGGGCGTGCAGGCCGGTAATGCCTGCGGCTTCTTCCAAAATGGTACGGCGTTCTTCTGGCCGAGCGCCCACCAGCATGGCCACGCGGCCTTGGCTCACCATGGCGGAAGAACGTGCGCCAGATGCCAGATCGGCAAATAGGGTTTGCACATCTCGCGCACGTACGGGCCGACCATTTATGCGGTAATCACTGCCAGACCCGCGTTCTGCCCGGCGGGTAATTTGCAGTTCGTCCATATCTGCAAAGGCGGCAGGGCCAAAACCCTTGGTGCCTTCCAGCGTAACAGTTACTTCGGCTAAAGATCGGGCGGGGCGGCCTGTGGTGCCTGCAAAAATAAGGTCATCCATTTCCCCCCCACGGAGGGAACGGGCAGAAGATTCGCCCATAACCCAGCGCAGGGCTTCCACCACATTGGATTTGCCACACCCATTGGGGCCGACAATACCTGTCAGCCCGGGTAGGATTTCTACCGTTACCGGATCCGCAAAGCTTTTGAATCCGACAATGCGCAGACGAACAAAACGAACTGTCATGCAGGTAAGGTGCGCGGGCTTAGGAGAACATGCGTAAACTTAGCTGGCTTTTGCCAAATATTTGGCAAAGTCATCGTAAGTTAGCGCGCTGGACACCTGCTCTTTATTGTTGAAGCGGAAAGTGGGGGTGGAATCAAAATGGAATTTGTCCTGCGCTTCGGTCTGCTGGTTTAGAATGAACTGCATGAGTTGTTGATCAGCAATGGCTTTTTCAAACGTATCGCCCGGCATACCAGCAAAGGCGGCCATTTTCTTGAGCTCATCCTTTGGGTTGCCTTCCTTGGTGTAGGCCCAGCGGTCTAGGCTGGAAAGCAGGGAGGAGCAGAAAGGCTCATACCGTTCTGGTGGCAGGGTGCGGGCGACCATGGCGGCAACTGTTGCCAACTGATCTGTGGGAAAATCATGAAAAACGTAGCGGATTTTCCCGGTATCGATCAGTTCTTTCTGCACCTGTGGAAAGGTGTTTTCTGCAAAATGCGCACAATGAATGCAGGTAAGGGAGAACCATTCTTCCACAACAATTTTGGCGTTCGGGTTGCCCAGTTCACGCGGGGTGAAGCGTGTATCTGTGGCATCTGCCGCTAAAGAGATACCGCGCAGGGCAGTGGAGGCAACGGCCAGACTTCCGGCAGCTAAAATGGAACGGCGGGTGAAAGACATGGAAATCCGGTCTCCCTTAATGGGTGCAAATCATAAGCGGTTAAAGGCATGACGGCAGATTTGCTCTGCCGTCAACCCACAGATTTATCCGTAGTAGCAGATGTTTCCGCCAGAGTAGGTGTTGCAGACTGTTCGGTTAGCTTGCGCACGCGCACACGGCGGATGTGCCGGGCATCTGCATCTAGCACGCGGAAGAGATAGCCATTTTCATGCGTCAGCACTTCACCACGGGTAGGGACATGCCCTGCCATGCGGAACACAAGCCCGCCAATGGTTTCAATTTCGGCCTCTCTTTCACTCTCGGTCAGAATGGGGCCGATGGTTTTTTCAAACTCTTCAATCGGGCAGCGTGCATCTATATCGAAAGACCCATCAGGCCGTGGGGTGATCATGACAATGGCAGGCTCATCATGCTCATCTGAAATGTCACCCACAATGGTTTCAATCAGATCTTCAATGGTTACCAAACCATCAATGCCGCCGTATTCATCAATCACAAGCGCCATGTGGGTCTGGCGCTGGCGCATCTGTAACAGCAGATCCAGCACCGGAATTTGGGGGGCAATCATCAGCGGCTGGCGCAAAAGCACTTCCAGATTAAAGGCCTCGCTGGTGCCAACATAGGCAATCAGATCCTTCACATGGATCATGCCTACAATATCATCCAACTGATCCCGATAAACTGGCATGCGGGAATGGTTTTCCCGCCGCATCATGGCCAATGCTTCGTCCAGACTGATGGAAACCGGCATGGCCACAATATCGGCGCGTGGCACCATCACATCATCGGCGGAAATGTTGCGCAGGCGCAGTACGTTGGCAATAAGTGCGCGTTCTTGCCTGTCTAGCTCCGGTTTTTCACCTGTTGCAGAGTCTTCTGGTTCATCCGCAGCCTGCTGCACAAGCGCGGCAATGGAGCTGCGCAGGTCTGTCTGATGTTTTTTGCGGTGGAAAAAGGAAAACAGGCCGCGACTATTGGCTTCCTGCTTGTCTGAAGAGGAATCGTGTTCGCTCATGATCGGGGTTTCCAAGGGTTGGGAACCCTGAGCCGCGAAAGCAGGCGGGATTCCAGCATTTCCATTTCGCGCGCTTCACCAGGATGGTGGTGGTCATACCCAGCCAGATGAAGGCTGCCGTGGATGACCAAATGCGCAAGATGGTCTGCAACAGGTTTGCCAGCTTTGCGGGCTTCACGCACCACGGTTTCCAGCGCCAGAATAATGTCTCCGCCGTTAATGCCGGGCGGAGGTTCAAATGTTAGCACATTGGTCGGGCGCTGCTTGCCGCGGTGGCGGCCATTCAGTTCTCGCACCTCCCGATCTGTTGCCAAAACAACAGTATCGGGCAGGCCGCCATATTCTGAGCAAGCGGCCAAGGCGCGCCATACCAACTGTTCCGGGTTATGCACATAAGAGCGCCAGCGCCTATCCCGGATAAGGATTTCAGGGCCTTCGTTCTGCTCATCGGAAAAAACAGCCTGAAAAGGCAGGCTTTTTTCTGGGGCATCCATATCCTGCATAGGGATATGGGCGGGGCTACTTGGCGGTTCCATTTTTCTCCTGACGGCCCTTGCTATGGGAGGGATCCCTTACAGCCGTCGCCTTTGCATCATAGGCTTCAATAATGCGGGCGACTAGCTTATGCCGCACCACATCTGTTGAATCAAAGCGGGAAATAGTAATTCCTTTTACGTTTTCAAGCGTTTCTACGGCATCACGTAGGCCGGAGGTGGTGCCTGCTGGCAGATCAATCTGCGTAAGATCGCCCGTAACCACCATGCGAGAGCCGGGGCCAAGGCGGGTAAGAAACATCTTCATCTGTGCAATGGTGGTGTTCTGGGCTTCATCCAGAATAACAAAGGCATGCGAAAGCGTGCGCCCGCGCATAAAGGCCAGCGGAGCTACCTCAATATCCCCTGAAGCCATGCGGCGCACGACCTGATCCCCTGGCAGCATATCGTAAAGGGCATCATACAGCGGGCGCAGGTAGGGGTCGATTTTGTCTTTCATATCTCCGGGCAGAAAACCCAGCCGCTCACCCGCTTCCACAGCCGGGCGGGAAAGAATGATCCGATCAATGGAGCCAGCCTGCAACATGGCCACCGCCTGCGCCACGGCCAGATAGGTTTTGCCCGTGCCTGCTGGGCCAATGCCAAACACCAGTTCCTTTTTGGCCAGTGCTTTCATATATGCGGCCTGACCGGGGGAGCGGGGTTCGATATTGCCATGCCGCATACGGATAAGGGGGAGATCCCCTTCCAATTCCGGGGCGATCTGTGGCGCGTTGGGGAGAATGCTGGTGGTGTTTTGGAGCGGGCGGGACATGCGTATGGCGGCCTCTATGCTGCTGATATCCACGTTTTCGCCTGCTGCCAGTTTTTGGTACAGCACGCCAAGCACCGCACGCGTGCGGGCTGTTTGTTCAGGTTCACCTTGAATGGAAATGCGGTTGCCGCGCCGGGCAACCTCCACTTCCAAACCTTCTTCCAAGCAGCGTAAGTGCTTATCGTGGTCTCCCACAAGGCGCGCCAGAAGGGTGTTATCTTCAAACTGTAGGGTAGCAGAGGCATGGGGCATTTCTGCTGCCATGCGGGGTGAGGCGGAAATACGCGTGCTACTCAAGCGGACACACACTCCTCTTCTAAAACGCCGGACAGGGAGTTGGTCAGGCGTTCAACAATACGCACGGGCAGTTCCTTGCCAATCAGATGCTTGGGCCCAGAAACATGCACAGGCTGCAACCACGGAGAACGCCCGGCTATCTGGCCCGGTTTCCGTCCTTCTGAGGTAAACAGAACAGGAATGGTTTTGCCCACAAGTGTTGCATTAAAGGCATCCTGCTGTTCACGCAGCAGGGCCTGCAAAGCTTGCAAGCGGGCATCCTTCACATCCTCTGGCACCTGCATGCCAGCGCCTGCGGCAGGGGTGCCGGGGCGTGGGGAGTATTTGAAGGAATAAGCCAAAGCAAAGCCCACATCACGCACAAGCTGCATGGTGGCTTCAAAATCCTCATCCGTTTCACCGGGGTGGCCCACGATGAAATCGGATGAAAGAGCCAGATCGGGCCGTGCTTCACGCAGGCGGCGCACGATATCCCGATACTCATCTGCTGTATGGCCACGGTTCATGGCACGCAGAATACGGTCAGATCCAGCCTGAACCGGCAGATGCAGGAACGGCATCAACTCCGGCAGATCACGGTGGGCGGCTATCAGCGCATCATCCATGTCTCGCGGGTGGGATGTCATGTAACGGATGCGGGAAAGGCCGGGCAGCTTGGCAAGCTCATATGCCAGTTGCGGCAAGCCCCATGTGGAGCCATCCGGGCCTTCACCATGATAGGCATTTACGTTCTGCCCTAGCAGGCAGATATCCTTTACACCGCTTTCCACCATACGGCGTGCTTCTGCCAGCACGGAAAGCACGGGGCGGCTGCTTTCTGCCCCGCGTGTGTAAGGTACCACACAGAAGGAGCAGAATTTATCGCACCCTTCCTGAATGGTAAGGAAAGCCGTGTAATTTCCTGCGGTCTGCGGGGCTTCGGATTCTGGCAGAAAATCGAATTTCTGCTCTGCTGGAAAATCCGTTTCAATAACCGCGCCACCTGCACGGGCCGCACGGGCCACCATTTCTGGCAGGCGGTGATAGGTTTGCGGGCCCAGAACAATATCCACATACGGCGCGCGGGCCAGAATTTCCTGTCCTTCTGCCTGTGCTACGCATCCGGCTACGGCAATAATGGTTTGCTGCCCAGCGGTTTCCCGCGCTTCCTTGATCTTGCGCAGGCGACCGAGTTCTGAAAACACTTTTTCTGCCGCTCTATCTCTAATGTGGCAGGTGTTCAGGATAATCATGTCCGCTGCATCTGGCGTGGCAACAGGCTGATAGCCAAGTGGCCGCAGAACATCCCCCATACGTGCACTATCATACACATTCATCTGGCAACCCCACGTAATAACGTGCAGGCCACGAGCAGGGGATGTGTTGGCTGGGGTTCCGGTCATGATGGCAGGCGCTCCGCTATGCCGCAGGCCCATTCCATGCGGCAGGTGGAGGAAATCGGGCCAGAGCGCGTGCAGGTCAAGCCTCTTTTCTCACCAAGGCGAGAATAGTGGAAAGGTAAGAACGGCCAAAAAGTATTCTGGCGGTTAACAGACCGAATGTTCCTTATGGGTTTGGTGGCTTGCAACAGCCACCTAGTTTGTTGCCTAAAGTCTTATACGTATTGAAGCAAAAAAGCAGGCGGTTCTGTCAAGTATCCTTTTGGCTTTCTTGACAGAAGGCGGCAGAAAATTGGCAGGCAGAGTGGCTGGGTTAAACCGGCCTTTGATAACCGTAGGTTTACGGTTCTGGCGCAGTTCTGCCGCCCCTATGGATACGGCTTTCCATGCCGCCTGTGCCAAAGCCTTGCGGCTGGGGAACATATCTGGGTCTAGCGGTTCGTGCAGCAACACAGTTGCGCGGGAACGCTTCCATTTCAGCAAGGCCCATACATGGGGGCCAAGATCCATATCTCCGTACCATGAAAACACGGGGCGGCGGAGGCGGGAAATGGGCAGGTCTTCCAGCCGGTCATATACAAGGGATACGGGCTGGATAAGGGGCGTCATGCCGGGTTCAAACGTTATGGGCAGCAGGCTTTTATCCATGCCTTCCTTCAGGCGTGGCAATTTTGCGATGGCAAAAAAGGCGGACATAAACGGCAACACGCGGGAGCCATCGGATGATGTACCTTCAGGGAACAATACCAGATTATCCCCCTCCACCATGCGGCGGATCATTTCATCACGCTCACGGCCTGTGGTGCTGCGCTGGCGGCTGACAAAAATGGTGCGCCCGATTTGTGAGACCAACCCCATGATGGGCCATTTTTCAATATCGCCCTTGGCCACAAATACGGAGGGAAGGATGGTGCCCAGCACAGGCACATCCAACCAAGACATGTGGTTGCAAATATAGATAACAGGGCGTTCCCCCCGCTGGCGGGCTTTTAGGCCGCCCACTGTGCCCACACGTTGCCCCACAACATGGATCTGCAACCCGATAATACGGCACAGCACGCCCCAGATAACCCGCGTCCAGCGGATTTTTGGCGTGCCGGGCACAAGCAGCAGGCACGCTTCAAAACCCACAGATAGTGGCACCCAGACAACCAGCGCACCAAGGCGCAGGGCTGCCCTTAAATCTGCCGTGCGGCGGAAATAAGCTTCCACCCATGCAGGTAAGGGGGAAAGGCCATTGGGCTTCTTTTTGGGGGAAGCATAAGGGGGATGGGTTTGATCAGACGGGCGTGGTGTCATCGTTTCATTTCTGCCAGACACAGCTCTGTCGGACAAACGCGCCCGGCAGCGGCGCAGATGGAATGAAAAAGCATGCGCTCTCTTACCGCGATTTTAGCTGGCGGGACAATCCATCTCCCAATTTATGCGCAACAGAAGCTGTTTTCGGCTTCGGCACCGTATTTTTGTCATGGTATGTGCATAAAAGGGTTTGTAAGCAGAACTTCCGCAAATAGGTGGCAGGCAGATTATCGGTGAGGACACGCAAGAATAACATGCTGAACAGGCTTGCTCTCACCGCGAATCGTGTTCTGGCTGGTGCCGCCCTGTGGGGGGCATCGTCCTGCCTGTCTTGGTCTTGGGCGGCAGATCCACAGCCTTACACTACCAAACTGGTGCCGACCGGAGAGGCGGATTTGGATACGGCTATTAAAAGCTCATCTGATCTGCAGTCTCTCCAGTCCACGCATGCGGTGGGGCCATTTGCGTTGGCCGGGCGTGTGCGGAATGAATATGACCGCCTACGCACGGCGCTGGAAAGCTGTGGTTATTACGCCGGTACAGTGCATATCACCCTCAGCCGGAATGGCGGCAAGGATGCCGTGAAGATGGACGGGATGTCTCCCGCCCTTTCTCAATGGATCGAATCCGTGCCGACGGGTGAAAAGATTCAGGCTGAGGTGAAGGTAGATAAAGGCCCACTGTTTCATCTGGGCACCGTTACGCTGGTGGATGGTAAAACTGGCAAACCACCTGTTTTAACAGATGCCCAGAAAAAAGCCTTTGGCCTTGCATCGGGCCAGCCAGCCGTTGCCAAAAGCGTGCTGGATGGTGGCAGCAACCTGATGGACGCCCTGCGGGAAGATGGGCACGCACTGGCGACAGTGGAAAAGCCCAAGGCTTTTCTGGAACCCACTACGCATACGCTGAATATTACCTATCCGGTCACGCCAGGTCCGGTGCTAAATATTGGTAAGATAGACACAACCGGTCTGAAACAGGTGCACGAAAAATTCGTGCGTCGCCGTATGACAGTGCAGGAAGGCCAGCTTTATCAGCCTTCTAAAATTGAAAACGCACGGCAGGATCTGGCCTCCGTTGGGGTGTTTTCGAACGTAACAGTGCAGGATGCCTCCACCTATGCGGTAGATGGCACCATGCCGCTGGATTTCAGCTTTAAGGAAGCCAAGCGGCATTCCGTGGGGGCAGAGGGCGGATATTCCACAGATTTGGGCGCGCGTGCTGGCGGATCATGGACACATTATAACCTGCTGGGCAATGCAGAGCGTTTGCGGCTGACAGCTCTTATTACCGGGCTTGGTGGCTCGGCCCAGCAAGGCTTGGGGTATGATGTGTATGCAGATTTCTTCAAACCCGATTTTCTGGAACGCAATCAGAATCTAAGTGCGCGTATTGAAGGGCTGCGGCAGTTGTTCTGGTCTTACCGGCAAACGGCATTTTTGATCCGTGGCGGCATTACACGCCCGCTGGCTAAAAACTGGAACGGCAGCTTTGGGTTGATGGCAGAGCAGGAAAAGATCGAGCAGTTTGGTGTCACGCGGGATTACACCATTATTTCTGCGCCACTTTCCGTCATGTTTGACAACACAGGCGTTGGAAACCCTATCGAACCCGCAACACACGGCGTACGCGCCAGCATGAGCATTACGCCATCCGTTTCCTTGGGGAATAAGGGCAGCGGCACCTCGTTTTTTGCCATTCTGAACGGCACGGCCTCTACATACTTTGATCTGCACCATCTGGGCATCAGCAAGCCCGGCAATAGTGTTCTGGCGTTTCGTGGCATGGTTGGCAGTATTCAGGGCGCCAGCACGTGGGATATTCCGCCAGATCAACGTCTGTATGCTGGGGGCAGTTCTACAGTAAGAGGCTTTCGCTGGCAGGGTGTGGGGCCGCAGTATAAAAATACGCGCTATGCTATTGGCGGAACCTCGCTAGATGCAGGAAGTGCAGAATTTCGCCAAAGAATTATAGGCAACGTAGGCATGGCCGGTTTTATAGATGCCGGTCAGGTTGGCAGCAGCAGTTTGCCCTTTACGGGCAAGCTGCGCGTGGGTGCTGGTGGGGGTGTACGTTATTATACGCCTATTGGCCCCATCCGGCTGGATGTTGCCGTACCTCTTAACCGCGCCCCACGTGGTGATAAGTGGGATCTGTATATCGGCCTTGGGGAGACATTCTAATGGCCGATACGCCAGAACCCATTTTGCCACGCACACCAGATAAACCTACACGCCCACTGTGGCGGCGTGTAGGGCGTGTTGCCCTTATAACCGGTGGTTCTCTGCTTGGCATAACGGGCCTTGCCGTAGCTGTTTTGCTGGTGGGGGCCAATACCGGGCCGGGCCGCAAAATGCTCATGCACCAGACATCCTCCCTTACGGGCGGGATGATCGGGCTTTCGGGCATGTCTGGGCGTTTCCCCGATAACTTCCGGCTGGATACGCTGGAAATTCACGATAAACAGGGTGCTTGGCTTACGCTGCATAACGTGGCGCTTAACTGGTCACCTCTGGCAATAATTGGGCGCACAGCGCGTATTTATGCCGTTACGGCAGATGAGCTGGATATTCCGCGCCTGCCTGTGTCTGATCCGGCCAAGCCAGCCACGCCTTCCAAAAGCTCACCTTCTGCGCTCCATCTGGGGGTGGATATTCGCAAACTTGCAGTGGGGCGTATTAACGTGGGGGCTGCGCTTGCGGGTTCTCCGGCAAGTTTTTCCTTGGCTGGGCGCGGTCAGTTATCCAATATTGATCCGGTTATCAATGGGTTAAGTCTGCCTTCTTTGCCGGGTGCGGATATTGCGCTGCATCTGAAAAGGCTGGATGCCGCCGGGCAGATTGATCTGGCAACCACCACCAGCAAAGGTAAGCTGGGCCTGCATCTGGATGCCAGCGAGGGCACAGATGGTTTTGCTGCCACGCGCCTTAAAATGCCGCAACTGGTGCCTCTGGCGCTTAAGCTGGATATCAATGGCCCTCCTTCGGCCGCTGTGCTTGGTTTTGCTGCTTCTGCTGGGGATATAAAAGCCCATGCAGATGGCGTGCTGGATTTGCTGGCTGAAAAGCTTGGTAACCTGAATGCCGGAGTAGATGCCCCCGCCATGTCTCTCTCGCCCGATCTGGCGTGGGGGGGCATCCATTTAGGGGCGCAGTTGCATGGTAAAATGGCAGCACCGCTGGGCACAGCACAGGTGCAGGTTGATCAGCTTGCTGCATCTGGCGCTGGTGTGGGCACGCTGAAAGTTCAGTTCTCAGGTGAGAATGGCAGTGCCGATATGGCCAATCTGTTGCATGTGGTGGCAACAGCAGATGGTGTGCGCCTGCCGGGCAAAGCGCCAACATTGCTGGCATCTGCGCCGTTGCAGCTTGATGCGCAGTTAGAACCACAAAAGCCCGGCAAACCCCTGGCTTTTACGCTGTCTCATCCTTTGCTGAATCTTTCTGGCAATGTGCAGTCTGCTGCGCCACAGCGTGGCACGGTAGCGTTAAAGCTGCCCGATTTGCTACCGTTTGGTGAAATGGCCGGTACGCCTTTGCGCGGTCATGCGGGCATGAACGCACAGTTTGACCTTCCGGCAAAGCCGGAGGGAGATACGCACCTTACAGCAGATGGCACGCTGGCTATTACAGGGGGGCAGCCTCAGGCAGCCGGGCTGATCGGGCCGGATGGTAAGTTTGCCCTTACCGCCACCATGCGGCCCTTGCCTGCGCAGGATAAGCTACCAGCGGCTAAACAGATTGACCTGCAAAACTTCAGTGTGGATGGCCGCGCCCTTAATCTTAAAGGGGGCGGGCAGGTAAACACGGGCCGCGATATGGATCTGGCGTTTGATCTGGGGCTGACAGATCTGGCGCGGGCGTTACCCTCCTTGCGTGGGGCGCTCACGCTGGCCTTGCAGGCCAAAGGCCCGATGCAGGATTTTACAGCCACCCTGCATGCGAAGGGAGACCCCGGTACCGCCACCATGCCACGCGGCCCCATAGCGCTGGATGCCAATGTGCAACACTTGCCAACTGCGCCAGAAGGCACGGTGCAGGCAAATGGCACGCTTAACCGCGCCCCATTGGTGTTGGATGTGGCTTTGGCCCAAAGCGCACAGGGTGACAGGCAGGTTGATATTCGTAAACTGTCATGGAACAGCGTGGCCGGGCAGGGGCAGCTTTCTCTTCCTACAGGTGAGGTGGTGCCTCTGGGCACGCTGGATCTGAAAGTGGGGCGCTTGGCAGATTTTCGTCCGCTTATTGGGCAGGCTATCTCTGGCGCGCTGGCAGCTTCTGTTAAAACCACGCAGGTGGCGGA
The DNA here is from genome assembly GCF_003323795.1 of Acetobacter sp. JWB. Lineage (NCBI taxonomy): Bacteria > Pseudomonadati > Pseudomonadota > Alphaproteobacteria > Acetobacterales > Acetobacteraceae > Acetobacter > Acetobacter sp. JWB. The sequence goes on from NZ_CP030871.1 coordinate 1,185,130, forward strand.
TACACCTCAGGTTGCCCTTAAGCTGGATGGCAACGTGGCTATGCCCAGTGTGAAAATTGGCTCTCTGGCTTTAGCTGGCACGGTAAAAGATCCGGCGGCTCACCCTAATGCTGATCTTACGCTTAAACTGGGCGGCCTTTCTGCTTCTGGCGTAACCGGGCAGGCGCGATTGAGTGCCAAAGGGCCGGATAATGCTATGGCGTTGACCGCTCAGGTGGGGCCAGCAAGCTGGTCTGGAAGCCCATTGATGCTGGATACCGCAGCCCTGTTAAACCTGCCTGCCAAACAGGTGAAAGTGCAGCGCCTGAATGCCACGGCCAAGCAGGAAACATTGCGCCTTTTAGCGCCTGCCTTGGTCTCGTTTGGGGAGACTATGGGGGTTGATCGGCTGCGGGCCACGTTGGTAACGGCAGGCAGCCAGCCCGCCACCATTGATGTTGCAGGCAAGATCAAGCCTTCTTTGGCTGTTACGGCGGATATTCGTAATCTTACGCCTGCGTTGGCACACCCGTTTGCGCCAGATTTCAAGGCATCTGGCACGGTTTCCGTTCAGGCCAAGGTGGCGGGCACGTTAAATGCACCGCAAGGGCAGGTTAAGCTTACCGGGCGTGATTTGCGTATGGCTGGCAGTTCTGCTGCGGCTTCCATTCCGCCATTGCATCTAGATGCCGCAGCCAATCTGGCCGGTAGTTCTGCCAAGGTGCAGGTGGCGGCAGGTGCGGGGCCCAAGCTGAACGTGAATGTGGCTGGCACGGCCCCGCTGAACAAAACCGGGCCAATGAACCTGCGCGTAAATGGCAATCTGGATTTAAGCATTGCCAATGGCATTCTGGGCGCGCAGGCGCGGCAGGCCATGGGGCAAGCCCAAATGGCGCTGCTGGTTGCGGGCTCCATGTCCTCCCCCGTGTAACGGGTACGGTGGATCTGCGCGATGCCGATGTGCAGGATTTTGCCCAAGGCTTCCATCTGGCCAATATCAATGGCCGCGTGGTGGGCGAGAACGACAAGATCGTTATTCAGAACCTTACGGCCAAGGCTGGTGATGGCAATTTGGGCGTCACCGGCTTTGTGGGCATTGGCTCCCCCGGCATGCCGCTGGATATTCGTTTGCAGGCCCATGATGCCCGGCCCATTTCCAGTGATCTGCTAACAGCGGTGATGAACGCGGATATTGCCGTAAAAGGGCAGGTGCAAACCCGCATGGATGTTGATGGCACAGTGGATTTGCGGCGTGTGGAAATTAACATTCCCAATTCCTTGCCGTCATCCGTAGCGCGGCTTGATGTTGTGCGCCCCGGTGATGAGCAAAAGCAGGCGGAAGCCGCCAAAGTAGAAAGCACCAAGGCCGCGGTGATCGGGCTGAACCTGAGCGTGACATCTCCGGGCAAGTTCTTTGTGCGTGGGCATGGCTTGGATGCAGAAATGGCTGGCAAGTTGAAAGTTGGCGGCACAACGCAGGCTCCGCAGGTTAGCGGAGGGTTTGATCTCAAGCGTGGTAACTTTGATCTGGCTGGTATTTCACTTAACTTCACCAAGGGGCGGGTGGCTTTTAATGGCTCTGGCGTTGGCCATAAAATGGACCCCACGTTGGATTTTGAGGCCGACCGTGCCGTGCAGGGCCAAACGGCTATGCTGAAGGTGGGCGGGTATGCCAGCGCGCCCAAGATTACGTTTGAATCCATGCCGCCGCTGCCGCAGGATCAGGTATTGGCCATGCTGTTATTTGGCACGGATGCGCACTCTCTCTCCTCCACACAGATGGTGGAATTGGGCACGGCGCTTGCCACCCTTACAGGGCTTACACCGTTTGATCCAATGGGCACTATCCGCAAAACCTTGCATCTGGATCGTTTGGCTATTGGCGGCGGTTCTGGCGTGGGGAATGGCGGTACCAGTGTTGAGGCCGGTAAATATGTGATGAAAGGTGTTTACGTAGGTGCCAAGCAGGCCACTTCTGGCTCTGGCACACAGGCACAGGTGCAGGTTGACCTGACAAAACATCTCAAGCTGAACACAACCGTGGGCACAGGTGGCACCGTAACAGGCTTTACCACCCCGGAAAACGATCCGGGCAGTAGTGTTGGGCTGCTGTGGCAGTATCGTTACTAAGCATTCAGGCGCATATTTGAGGCGCTTTTTCTCACAAGCGCCTCAAATCAGGCTTTAGTCCGAAAGGCTGAAATCCACCACAACGGGCACATGGTCGGAAGGGCCTTCCCAATCTCGTGCTTCACGCACAACCGTCATGCCATGCAGGTTGGGTAGGAGGTCAGGCGTCATCCATACGTGGTCCAAACGGCGGCCACGGTTAGATTTTTTCCAGTCCCGGTTACGGTAAGACCACCACGTATAAAGTTTTTCTTCCGGCGGGACAAAGTGGCGCATGGCATCCACAAAGCCGGTTTGTAGCCAGCGGTTAAGGCGTTCTGTTTCCGGCGGGGTGTGGCTGACAATTTTAAGAAGCTGCTTGTGGCTCCATACATCATGCTCAAGCGGCGCGATATTGAAGTCTCCCACCAATACCGTGCGGTTAAGGGGGCGAGACTGAAACCACTCTGTCACTTCTTCTACAAAAGCCAGTTTGTGGGCGAATTTTGGGTTGGTTTCTGGGTCTGGCTCATCCCCACCTGCGGGAATGTAAAAGTCGTGCAATTCCATTTCGCCTTCTGGCGTGCATACGGTTGCGGCTACGTGGCGGCAATCTTCCTTACCGTACCATATTGGGGTTTGCGTGACAGGCCTTAACGGGTGGCGAGAAAGAATGGCAACGCCGTTATAGCCTTTCATGCCCCGGTAATGCAGGTGCTCAAACCCCAGAGCTTTCACGCCGTCTTCGGGAAACAGAGGGTCTGGCACCTTGGTTTCCTGTAGGCACACAACATCTGGGGCGAGGTGCTGCACCAGCTTTTCAAGCAGAGGCAGGCGCAGGCGGAGGGAATTGATGTTCCATGTTACTAATCGCATGTGCGGTGGCATGACGGATTGCAGTTTGCAGGGCAAGCAAAATCAGGCGCATAACTGGGGCAGATGGAACCCGGCTGTTCCCTTGTAATTTCATGTAACAGGGCCATTTTCTAGATTATGACAACCCAATCTTCTTCCGTTTCTCCGGATGCAGTTGCGCTGCATCGCGCCTTGTTCACTCTGGATAGCCATATTGATATTCCGTGGCCCGATCGGAATGATGCGTTTGAGAATACGGCAGATAGACGGGTGGATCTGCCTAAAATGCAAAAGGGCGGCATGTCTGCCGGATGCTTTGTGGCGTACATTGCCCAAGCCGCCATAGACCGGGAAGGGCACGCACAGGCGCAAGCGCAGTGCTTGGCTATGCTGGATGCCATAGGCCGCATGCAGGGCACCCATAATGGTATAAGCGCACGTGTATGCTCCGCTGTGGCAGATATGCGCGCCGCGTTTGATGAAGGTGTGCTGGTTGTTGTTCCGGCTGTGGAAAATGGCTACGGCATGGGGGATGACCCCGCATTGCTCAAGCAGTTTCGGGCCAAGGGGGCGCGTTATGTTACGCTCACCCATAACGGACATAACGCGTTGGCAGATGCGGCCATTCATCGCCCTAGCCTTGGGGATGCACCACAGCGCCACAACGGCCTTTCTGCCCTTGGGCGTGAAGCAATTGCAGAAATGAACCGCCTTGGCATTGTGGTGGATGTTTCTCATTCCTCCAAGCAAACCATGCTTCAGGCGGTGCAGGTTTCAACCACGCCTATTGTGGCAAGTCATTCCTGTGTGCGCACGCTGTGCGATCATCCGCGCAATCTGGATGGTGAGCAGTTGGATGCGCTCAAGGAAAGTGGTGGCGTTATCCAGATTACGGCCATGCCCGCGTTTTTGAAGCCCAAGCCGGAGGAAGGTAAACGGCAAGGCTTTGTGGCTGATCTGGTGGATCATATTGATTACGTTGTGCGCAGGCTTGGGCCAGAGTACGTCGGTATTTCCTCAGATTTCGATGGCGGTGGCGCGTTGGAAGACTGGCAGAACGCCACGCAGGGCGTGAACATAACTGCCGAGTTGATGCGCCGAGGTTATGACAAAAGTGAAATTGCGGCTTTCTGGGGTGAAAACTTCCTGCGCGTGTTGGAAAAGGCAGAACAGGCGGCAGAACAAAGCAGGATTGTATGAGAACAAAAAACTGCAAAAATTGTCCACTTCCTGTCTTGACATCGCGTATTTTCAACAAAAAGTTCAAAAATCATAGGGTGTCAAAAAACCGCAACACATTAAATCTTTTGAAATCAGTGAGTTGGCGGGAATGACCAAAAACTGTGCAATCTGTTGAAAGGGCTGACTTTCTGCGGTTTATGATGAGTCAGCCCCAGCTGTTCCACAGAGTTATCCACAAAAACGGTGGATGAAATTTCCCTTTCGACCAAGAGCGTATGATGACAGCTGATTCTTCCCCTTCAGATACCCTGCCTGTGGCGCAGGAACAGGCAGCCCCTGCTGTAAAGGGGGTAGAGGCCATTCGGCATGCACTTAAAACCATGCCGCTTTCACCCGGCGTGTATCGTATGCTCGGCGCTAAGGGGGAAGTGTTGTACGTTGGCAAGGCGTTGGCGCTTAAAAAGCGGGTAACGTCTTACACCCACATTAACCGCTTGCCCGAACGGCTACGGCGCATGGTTTCCGAAACGGTAGCAATGGAAATTGTTACCACCCATACGGAAGCCGAAGCACTGTTGCTGGAGGCCAACTACATCAAGCGCATGAAGCCGCGCTTCAACATTCTGCTGCGGGATGACAAAAGCTATCCGTGGCTGATGCTGACAGATGCGCATGCGTTTCCGCAAATTGCCAAACACCGTGGCAAGGCCATTAAAGGGGCCAGCCTATGGGGGCCGTTTGCTTCGGCTTGGGCGGTTAATCAGACCCTTAATCTGATCCAGCGCGTTTTTCTGCTACGCTCCTGCACTGATGCGGTTTTTAACGCACGCACCCGGCCGTGCCTGCTTTATCAAATCAAACGTTGCTCTGGCCCGTGTGTGGATCGAATAGATCAGGAAGCTTACGGCAAATTGGTGGAGCAGGCGCGAGAGTTCCTTTCTGGCAAGGATACGGCGCTGCGTGAAACCTTGGGGCAGGAAATGAATGCGGCAGCAGAAGCGCTGGATTTTGAGCGTGCTGCTGTATTGCGCGATCGTATTCGTGCGTTGGCGCAAATGCAGGAATCCAGCGTCATCAACCCCGCATCTCTTCAGGATGCAGATGTGCTGGCCCTGTGGCAGGAGGCCGGACACGCCTGTATTCAGGTCTTTTTCATTCGCGGTGGGCGTAATAATGGCAGCCGCTCATTCTTTCCCGCCCATACGCAGGATGCCTCACCCGCAGATGTGCTTTCTGCCTTTATCGCGCAGTTTTACGATGACAAACCCTGTCCAGCACAGATTTTGGTCAATTATGAACTCCCGGAATCTTTGCTGCTGACAGAGGCACTCTCTCTTCGGCGGGGGCGCAAGGTGGAAATTCTTGCGCCGCAAAGGGGCGAGAAAAAGCAGGTGCTTGACCATGCCGTGAGCAACGCGCGGGATGCACTAAGCCGCAAGCTGGCGGAAACCGCAGGGCAGGCCAAGTTGCTACAAGGCGTGGCAGATGTTCTGGGGCTGGATGCGCCGCCAGAACGCATAGAAGTGTACGATAACAGCCATATTCAGGGCTCGCACGCCTATGGTGTTATGATTGTGGGCGGGCCGGAGGGCTTTAACCGCAAGGCGTATCGCAAGTTCAAAATTAAAGGCCCTGTCACGCCGGGGGATGATTTTGGCATGATGCGCGAAGTGCTGGAACGCCGCTTTGGCCGCGCTTTGAAAGAGGCAGAAGAGGGCGATACCTCTAACTGGCCAGATGTTCTGCTGATTGATGGTGGGGCAGGGCAATATTCTGCCGTGCGCAGCGTGCTGGATGATCTGGGCGTAACGGGTGTAAAACTTGTAGGTATTGCCAAAGGGCCGGACCGCGATGCCGGGAAGGAGTGGTTCTATACGGAGGATAAGGAACCCTTCCAGCTCGATCTGAGAGACCCCGTACTGTACTATTTGCAACGGTTGCGCGATGAGGCCCACCGTTTTGCCATTACCACCCATAGGTCTGGTAGATCCAAAACACTGGTGAAGTCCGAACTGGATGATGTGCCCGGTATTGGGCCTGCACGTAAAAAGCTGTTGTTAAACACATTTGGTTCAGCGCGCGCCATCAAGCAGGCTGGTTTGGCAGAACTGGAAGCCGCTCATGGTATCAGCCGGGAAACAGCGCGTGCCATTTACGGCCATTTTCACCCGGATTGGACACCGGGATAAATATGGGCATATGAGCATTGCAGAAGAATTCTGGGTATCTGACACCTTTGCGATGGCATAAGCCATTCCAGCAGTGCAGGAAATAGGTTACTATATCCCGCAATGCTGACAGATCTGCCGAATGTCCTGACAATCTCGCGTATTGTAGCCATACCCATTGTGGTCACTCTGGCTGCATGGGGGAGCCCGCGCACAGATGCCTTGGCGTGTCTGCTGTTTATTCTAGCGGGAATAACCGATTATTTTGATGGTAAGCTGGCACGTTCACGCCATCAGATGTCAGATTTCGGGCGTATGTTTGATTCCATTGCAGATAAGCTTCTGGTTGGGGCTTGTTTAATGGTTCTGGCTGGTTTTGCGCGCCTGCCTTATCAGGGTTTATGGCCTGCCATTATTATTCTGTGCCGTGAAATTCTGGTGTCCGGCATGCGGGAATATCTGGCGGAACGCCGCGCACGCTTGCCTGTAACCCGTTTGGCAAAGTGGAAAACCGGCTTCCAGATGACAGCTATTGGTTTTTTGCTGGCGGGGGATGGCACAGGCGCTTTATTGGGTATGCCGTGGCTGCCAGTTGCGCTTATTGGTGCTGTATTACTTTGGATTTCTGCGGTGCTTACATTGATAACCGGCTGGGATTATTTAACAACCGGCCTACGTCATGTTGAAATGTAAAAAACTTTGTTACTATTTTAGTAATACGTTGCATCTATTCCAGAAAAATAACTTCATTTTGCTGCATCGCCTTGTGTCTGGTGGATAAACCGTTATTTAGCATGAGGTGCGGTTCTAAAAGGCCGCAATCGCAGGCAGGGAATGATTCGCCTGCTGTTGAAAGATGATGATTGCGGAGTCAGGGCATGCGGAAAGCCGCTCTTCTAGGTTTATGTATGATCGTGAGCGGATGTGCAGGCTTTGACAAGTTTGTCTCGGATACAGCAACGCTTCCGGGTGAAAACCCCAATGCAGCCACCGGGGATGATTTAAACATGCGGCGGATCAGGGGGCAGTCTGCTGTAGATGTCCCTATCCTGCCAGAAGGCGGTAATATGTGGCCCGGCCCACCAACGCCGCTGCCTACGCTGGAAGATGTTGAAAAAGACCGTGCTGGCACCGTGTTGGGCGGAGACTCTGCCGCAGGCCCGCAGCTTCCTGATGGCGAGGAAATGAGTATTGGCGAAAAAGAAGATATTCGCCACGGTGTTATTGGGGGAGGCACGGCAGGTAAACTGCCAGATGCAGAACCAGATGTTTCCAGCAAATACGGGGCGCATCGTGGTAATGGGGCCCCCATTGAAATCCCAAATGATGATGGTACCATTACCTTGATCCAGCCAGATGGATCCGTTAGCACCATCAAAGATAACCGTTCTACCGTACATCATTAACCGCTACGCGGTTGAAGCGTGGCAGATGAAACGGCTGAAAACTCAAACCGCAGTAGGCAGGCCATGACAGGCTCAGTAAATATTCTTTATTTTGCCGCCCTGCGTGAGCAACTGGGGCGTGAAGGCCAGCAGGTTACTCTGCCATCCAATAGTGTGCCTGTAGCGGCTTTGGTGCAGGAACTGCGCCTGCACGATGCTAAGCTGGATGAGGTGTTTGCAGCGACGCCTCGCATCCGTGTGGCCATCAACCAAAAGCTGGGTGGGTTTGATACCTGCGTGCAGCCGGGTGATGAGCTGGCGTTTTTCCCCCCCATGACGGGCGGCTGATACTTATGTCTGTCCGTGTTCTGGTGCAGCAGGCAGCTTTTGACATAGGGGCTGAAACCTTGCGCCTTTCCAACCTTTCCGAACACATTGGCGGTATGGGCCTGTTTGTAGGGCAGGTGCGTGGTGGAGATGGCTTGCTGAGCCTGACACTGGAACATTATCCCGGCATGACGGAAACCATTCTCAACCAACTTGCGCAGGAGGCCATGCAGCGCTTTAGCCTGCTTGGGTGCACCCTTATACACAGGGTTGGCCGGTTAGAAGTGGGCGAACCCATTGTGCTGGTTGGGGCGGCTGCGGCCCATCGGGGTGCTGCGCTTTCGGCCACATCGTTCTTGATTGATCGGCTTAAAACCGGCGCGCCGTTTTGGAAAAAAGAAGAATTTGCCAATGGCCATACCGCATGGGTGGATGCGCGGGAAGAAGATGAACATGCTGCGGCGGCATGGACGCGCACAGCACCTTCATCTTCCTGACCTTACGGTTTTTCAGGATAATACTTTATAAATAGCATTGGTAAGTTTGCGTAAATCCTGTTTTTCAATGGTAAAAGCAGGTGTTAGGTAAACAATATTGCGGAAAGGGCGTATCCACACGCCTTCAGCAATAAAACGTTGGCGCAACGCATCCGGGTTACTGATTTTTTCTAGTTCTACAACACCAATAGCCCCAAGTGTGCGCACATCCTTTACGTCGGGCAGCGTGCGGCAGGGTTCTAGCGCCTCAGTGAGAAACGCGTTGATAGCTTGGACTTGCTGAAGGCGTGGCGCGGTTTCAAAAAGATCAAGCGAGGCATTGGCACAGGCGCAAGCCAGTGGGTTGGCCATAAAGGTGGGGCCGTGCATTAACGCATGTTCGGGGTTATCAGAAAGGAAAGCCTCAAACACATGTTGGCGTGCTACTGTGGCGGCAAGGGCCATGGTGCCCCCGGTAAGCGCTTTTGAAAGCGTGATAATATCGGGCACAATACCAGCCTGTTCACAGGCAAACATGGTGCCTGTTCGGCCAAAGCCGGTGAAGATTTCATCTAAAATCAGCAGAACATCATGGTCATCCGCAGCTTTGCGTAAGGTGCGCAATGTTTGCGGAGAATGAAACAACATGCCGCCAGCACCTTGCACCAAAGGCTCGGTGATAATGGCGGCCAGTTCGTGCGCGTGTTTTGCCAACAGATTCATAAAAACGGCCGTGCTGGCCGCATCTACTGGCAGTGGGGAGATGACGTGCTCCATCAGGGCAGAGCCATAGAGATGGTGCATGCCCTCTTCCGGATCGCAAACAGACATGGTGGCCAGTGTGTCTCCATGATAGCCGCCACGGAACGCCAGCATTTTGGTGCGTTTGATTTGCCCTTTGTTCAAACGGTACTGAATAGCCATTTTCATGGCGACTTCTACAGAAACCGAACCTGAATCCGTAAAGAACACCCGCTCTAGGTCTCCCGGTAGCATGGCGCATAATCTGCTCGCCAAGCGTAAGGCAGGTTCATGCACCATGCCGCCAAACATTACATGAGGCATGGTTTCCATTTGCCGGCAGACGGCTTGGCGAATATGCGGGTGATTATAGCCGTGGCAGGCTGTCCACCATGCCGCCACGCCATCCACCAGTTCCCGACCATCTGTCAGGGTAATGCGCGTGTTATGCGTGCTTGCGGCGGCAAGAGGCGCAGGGGCTGTTTTCATCTGGCTATAAGGCAGCCAGATATGGGGCAGGCCCTGCGTGTACCATTCCGGCATGGAAGATAAAGATGAGCCGGAAGCTTCTGTCATGGAATGTTTCCCCATAGATGATTGACCCGCCCTTCAGGCTGCGGCACCACATGTTACATGACGCGGTTTGATAATCTTTTCCAGAAGGGGCTGGCGGATCTGTCTGCTCAGGGGCGTTTGCGCACCTGTCAGCAATGGCAATATGCGGGTGGTGCGCTGCTCAAACGTTCAGATGGCGTTGTGGTCATAGATTTTTCGTCCAACGATTATCTGGGCCTGCGCATGCACCCTTTGTTGCGTGAGCGCGCATCCGCTTGGGCACAGGTAGAAGGCAGCGGCAGTGGTGCTTCCCGGTTGGTAACGGGCACATCCTCCCAGGCTTGTGCGCTGGAAAAGCGCGTGGCGCGGCTAAAGCATATGCAGGCGGCACGTTTGTTTTCTTCTGGCTGGCAGGCCAATGCCTCTCTGGTGCCAGCTTTGGCGCGGCTTTCTGCGCAGGTATGTGGTGCTCCCGCCGTTATTCTGGCGGATAAGCTTATTCATGCCAGCCTGTATCATGGTTGTGCAGCAGCAGGTGTCCGCCCGATTCGGTTCCGCCATAATGATGTGGCGCACCTTGAAAGCCAACTTCAGAAAATCGAAGGGGCAGGCCTACGCATTGTGCTGACAGAAAGCGTGTTCAGCATGGATGGTGATGTGGCGGATATTGCCGCGTTGCATGAGGTGGCCCAAAGATACGATGCGCTACTGTGCGTAGATGAAGCCCACGCAACCGGCATACTGGGGCCAGAAGGTGCCGGGCTGGCAAACGGGCTGGCAGATGTGGTGGTTGGCACATTCAGCAAGGCCTTAGGCAGTATGGGCGCGTTTATTGCAGCATCTGAAGGCTTATGCAGATGGTTGGATAACGCAGCTTCCGGTTTTATTTATTCCACTGCGCCGTCTCCTTTGGTCTTGGGGGCTGTTGATGCAGCGCTTGATCTGCTGCCGCAAATGGATACCCAACGCGCACATGTGGGTGCACTTGCCGCCAGCTTTCGCCAGAAAATGCACGATGCGGGGCAGGATACTGGGCCATCAAGCACCCAGATTGTGCCCATTCTGGTAGGGCAGGAGGCACAAGCACGCACTCTGGCCCAGAAAATGGCAGAGGCGGGTTTTCTTGCTGTGGCTATTCGCCCGCCTACTGTGCCACCGGGGGGCTGCCGTTTGCGGGTGGTTTTTCATGCCAACCATACATGGGCGCAAATGGAGGCTTTGGCTGATACGTTTATCCGCGCCAGCAAAGGCATGGCATAATGGCGCGGCTTTTACCCGTGTTTGTGCATGGTTGGGGGTTTGGGCCGGAATTCTGGCAACCTGTGCTTATGCAACTGAATTGGCCAGATGCCGTAACGCTGGATCTGGGTTTTTTGAAACCACAAACCACTGGCGCAGAAAAAACGGTTACGTTGGATGATCTGCGCCAAAGTCAGCACCACATATTGGGAATTGGCCATTCCCTTGGGTTCATGTGGCTGATGTTGCAACGCAGGCAGGGCGTTTGGCCAGCCGAAAGCAGGTTTGCAGGTATCAACACGTTTGCCTGTTTTGCCAGCCGAGAAGATTTTCCTGAAGGTGTGGCACCGCGTATTGTGCAACGCATGATACGTGGCTTGGGGCGCGAACCTGCTGCTGTGGTGAATGACTTTCGCCAGCGTTGTGGGGCATCTTCCGTTTTGGCGGCACGCTGCCAGCCAGAAGCACTGGCATATGGGTTGGATATTCTGCGCACGGAAGATGCACGGGCAGATTTACCATTAGGCCCATTAAATGTATTGGCGGGGCGGCAGGATGAAATTGCTTCCCCCAGTATGACCGAGGCTTCTTTTCGGGCTTTGGCCCATATAAAATGGGTAGAAAATGGTGGCCATTTGCTTCCTCAAACGCACCCGGTTGAGTGTGCTCGGTTTTTGGAAATGCTGCGCAACAGGATGGAACAACAACCATGAAAACACCCACCCGCGCCGCGCGTATTTGTAAAAGTTTTGATGCTGCGGAAAAGTATGATCAAGCTGCCACGGTTCAGCGTGTGGCGGCGCGTGAACTGTTCCAGCGCATACAAACCAGTATGGCGGGCAAAAGTCCCCTGCGTATTTTGGAAATTGGCTGTGGCACAGGATTGCTGACAGAGCATCTGCATGCTTGCTGGCCAGAAGCAGAAATTCTGGCAACAGATTTTGCCCCGAATATGATGGCGCGGGCTAAAATGCGGCTAGGAGAAGCTGTTTCCTACCATCAGATGGACGCAGCCGCACCGGATGTTTCTGGCCCGTTTGATGTGATTTGTGGCAACCTGATTATGCAATGGCTGCCTGAACCAGAAAAGGTTTTGCGCAACCTTGCAGGGCTTTTGGCTCCGGATGGTGTGTTTGCGGTTTCAACATTATTGGACGGTACATTTGCTGAATGGCAGCAGGCTTGCCAGCAGGAAGGGCGGCAGGCGGCAACCCCGGTTTATCCAGAATTGGCCGATGCACAAAGTTGGCGACCGGCTGCGTTTTCTGGCGGTTGGGCTGAACAGGATATTGTGCAGGCTTTTGCAGATGGGATGGATTTTGTAAGGCATCTGAAAGCAACAGGTGCATCTACCCCACGTGAAGGGGCCGTACCATTATCTGCAGTTCAGTTGCGCCGTGTTGCCTTGCGGTTTCAGCAGGCAGGGTGCGCCGTTACGTGGCGGGTTGGGTATGCCTGTTTTCGCAAACTGCCACGTAAGGGTGTGTTTGTAACGGGCACGGATACCGGCATAGGCAAAACCCTTGTGTCTGCTTGTTTGGTGCGGCGCTGGCAGGGTGCTTATTGGAAGCCCCTGCAAAGCGGTTTGGCGGATGAAGAAGGGGATACCCCTACGGTTAAGCATCTGGCGGGGGATGCGCCTTGTTTCAAACCCGCAGGGGCTTTTCTTGCATCACTTTCCCCGGATGCTGCCGCACGTGCGGAAGGCATGCAGATTGATCCGGCCCAACTGATGCTGCCCCAAGGTGAAGCAGACAAACCATTGGTTGTAGAAGGCGCAGGCGGCCTGATGGTGCCTGCAACGCCAGAGCTGATGATGATTGATCTGGCACAGCGTTGGGGCTTGCCCGTCGTGCTAGTAGCGCGTAGCGGGCTAGGCACTCTCAATCATACTTTGTTGAGTTTGGAAGCCTTACGCACACGGCAGATTGCCGTGGCAGGTGTGGTGTTAAGCGGCCCGCTTAATGCAGAAAACCGTGAGACCATAGAGCAAAAAGGCAAGGTACGTATTTTGGCAGAAGTACCATTTTGTGCGGAAATTACGCCTGCTGTGGTTTCCGAACTGGCAAAGCTTTTTCCGCAATGGGATGATATCTCCCCGGAATAGAAAAACAGATGCCTACGGGGGAAGTTTTTTACCACGCAGGCACTTTGCTTAATACTGCCTGATCAGTCCAGCCAAGCAGCCCTGAATACGCAGTTTTTCAGCCGGAACAATACGGGTTTCGTAACTGGAATTGGCAGGTTCCAGCGCAATCATGTTGCCCTTGCGGCGCAGACGTTTGAGCGTCACTTCGTGCTCATCAATCAACGCCACCACAATCTGCCCGTTTTCGGCTTGATCCGTGCGACGGATAATCACGTTGTCACCATCCAGAATGCCAGCATCCACCATGGAATCTCCAGCTACTTCCAACGCGTAATAATCTCCCGTACCCAGCATTTCTGTTGGAACAGTGAGAACGTGGGAGGTATCTGGCACGGCTTCTATGGGCAGGCCTGCTGCAATGCGCCCATAAAGCGGAATTCTTACGGTTTCAGCCTTAGGCCGGGTAAAGCTGGCACGCACCACATTGGGTGGCAATTCTTGCATTTCTGGCAGTTGAATAACTTCCAAAGCCCGTGCCCGATGGTGGTGACGGCGCAAAAAACCGCGTTCTTCCAGCCCGGAAATCAGCCGATGAATACCAGATTTGGAGCGCAGGCCCATGGCTTCACGCATTTCATCAAAGGAAGGCGAAAAACCTGTCTGTTTGAGGTGCGAATCAATAAAAAGCAGAAGTTTGTGCTGTTTGCGCGTTAGCATATCGCACCTCAAAAGCGGCTGTCGTAATGAAAAGAAAATCTTAGTCTTGTTCTATATAAGTTCTCTTTTTATGTCAAGGGAGAGATCAGGGTAGGCGGATAATCTGGCAGGGCATGCCTGCTTTTTGTGCTGGCGCAAAGGGAGCACGAATGACCAGAGCCTGGCTTTGCTTGAGAATATTCAGCTGGGCTGAATCCTGCCGGGAAAAAGGTGTGGCCACAGGTACAGCGCCTTGTGGGGAGGGCGCAAGTGTTGCGCGTAAAAAATCCTGTCTGGTATCGTTTTCTTTTACATCACAGCCCAGAATGGCGGGTTCTGTTTGCAGTTCGGTGCCAACGGGTAGGCCCATAAGGACGTGCAGGGCAGGGGTTACAAACACGATGGAACACACCATGGCAGCCACTGGGTTACCGGGCAGGCCAATAACGGGTGTGTTGCCGAGCTGGCCAAACATCAACGGTTTGCCCGGGCGCATGGCAATTTTCCAGAAATCCTGCTGCAACCCAATTTCAGCCAGCGCAGGGCGGACAAGATCGTAATCTCCCACGCTTGCACCACCAATGCTTACCAGCATGTCCAGCGTGGCCGCTTGGCGAAACTGGGTTGTCAGGCTTTCCATATTGTCTCGTGCAATGGGGAGCATAATTGTTTCTGCGCCCTGTTGTTGCAGAAGCGCTGCCACCATGAAGGAGGCGGAATTAAAAATGCCATCCGCAGGGGCTGGGTCTCCGGGCAGGATAATTTCATCACCCGTGGCCAAAATACCCACGCGCGGGCGGCGTGAAACCGTAAGCCAGACATGTCCACCCGCAGCCGCCAGCCCGATATCACGCGGGCCGAGTCTGCGCCCTGCTGGCAATAACGTGTCATTTTTCTGAAAATCCTGCCCCTGCTGGCGAATATACTGCCCTTGGCGCGCCGGAGCCGCCAGCTTGGCGTGGTCACCTTCACGCTGCACGTTTTCTTGAATGATAACGGTATCTGCGCCAGCGGGAATTTGCGCGCCGGTAAATAAGCGCACACATTCTCCTTTCTGCACGGTAACGGCGGATGGGTGGCCAGCGGGCACTTCGTCCACAATGTGTAAAACTGCGCCTTCCAGCGCATCTTCCGCTTTGGCTGCGTATCCATCCATTGCGGAAACAGAAACCGGTGGGTTGGCAGTGCGGGCATGCACCGGCTGGGCCAGCACCCGGCCACAGGCGTGTGAAAGCGGCACAATTTCCTGCCCGCATGTTTTTAGGTTTTCAAGAATTCGGGCGCGCGCAACAGCCACATCCAGCATAAAAATTCCTCCTTTTTGGGCCTGTTGCACCGCTTTGATGCAAGAATACTTGACCTTTTGCACTTGTATGCGCATTTTGCCGGCACTTGAACACCGTCGGTGCCGTTTATGCGGCTCCGTACATCATGCTCTGCTGAGGAAGTCATGGCCAAGACCAACGTTATCAAGATCCGTCTCGTCTCCACGGCGGACACCGGTTACTTCTACGTGACCAAGAAAAATGCTCGTGCACACACCGGCAAAATGGAACTCAAGAAGTACGATCCGGTTGCGCGCAAGCACGTCGTGTTCCGCGAAGCTAAAATCAAATAATCTGCATTCTTCGGAATGTGGATACGAAAAACGGCGCTCTCGGGCGCCGTTTTTTTATGCCTGATTGTGCCAGAAAAATGCGGTATCCAGCACAGATCTTAGGGGAAGGCGCTTAAAACAGCGGGTCTCGCCTATCGTAAGGCACAACAATATCGTTACGATCTGCCATGTTCAGCATGGCGCGGGCGCGTTCATCCAGAATATCTGTATCCAGAGATTGCTCACGCAAGCCATTTACGCGGCGGTGCCATGCAGCTTGCTCAGCAATAGCATCCTGTTTGGATTGCTTGGCCTGTTCCAGCAGACCTAATTGCTGCTTATAGGCCTGAATACCATGATCGCCCTGCGTTGCGTTCCAGCCAAAATAGCCCGCAATGCCAAGAAAAACCAAAGGGGGCACAACCGCCCGCACTGTGCGACGAATGAAACGACCGATCTGCACTCTGGCGCTGCCTTTTTTCTGGTTCTGTGCAGCTTAGCCTGCACCTCTGGGTCTTCCTTTCTGTCTAAACCATGAAGTGTGGCAGCGCCAAGGCATGAGGGCATGAAAAAAGCCACCTCCGGGTGGGGAGGCAGCTTTTTTGCAGTCTGTTGCGCCAAAAGCGCTGTAGCTTATGCGTTTTTCAAAATGGTACGGCCTGCATAGCGTGCAGCAGTTGCCAATTCCTGCTCAATACGAATGAGCTGGTTGTATTTGGCTGTCCGATCAGAACGGGAAAGAGAGCCGGTTTTGATCTGTCCGCAATTTGTAGCCACAGCCAGATCCGCAATGGTGGAATCTTCCGTTTCACCAGAACGATGGCTCATAACCGCAGTGTAACCAGCGCGCTGGGCCATTTGCACGGCTTCAAGCGTTTCCGTAAGCGTACCAATCTGGTTAACCTTCACCAATAGGGAGTTGGCAACACCAGCCTGAATGCCACGGCGCAGGCGTTCTGGGTTGGTTACAAACAGATCATCCCCAACCAGTTGGACTTTTTTGCCCAGTTCCTGCGTGAGCAGGGCCCAGCCTTCCCAGTCATCTTCTGCCATGCCGTCTTCGATGGAAACAATCGGGTAACGGCTCACAAGGTCAGACAGGTAGGACACCATGCCAGCGGAATCGAATTCCTTGCCTTCGCCTTTCAGGTTGTATTTGCCGTTTTTAAAAAATTCGGTGCTTGCGCAGTCCAGCGCAAAGGTTACGTCCTCACCGGGGCGGTAGCCTGCGGCTTCTACGGCGCGGGTAATAAAGCCCAGTGCTTCATCGGCAGATTTAAGGGCTGGGGCAAAGCCGCCTTCATCCCCAACATTGGTGTTGTAACCAGCAGCGCTCAGGGCTTTTTTGAGCTGGGCAAAAATTTCCGAACCCCAGCGGATGGCATCGGCCACAGTAGGCGCACCCACCGGCTGCACCATGAATTCCTGAATATCAATGGGGTTATCTGCATGCTCCCCACCGTTGACAATGTTCATCATCGGCACGGGCAGAACATGGGCAAACACGCCACCAATGTAGCGGTACAGCGGAACATGCAGTTCGGCTGCCGTGGCTTTGGCAATGGCAAGAGATACACCCAGAATGGCGTTCGCACCCATACGGCTTTTGTTGGGTGTGCCATCCAGATCAATCATGGCGTTGTCGATATCAATCTGATCTGCCGATTCGGCACCCTGTAGCGTGGGCAGGATTTCGTTTTCAATGTTCTCAACAGCCTTGAGAACACCCTTGCCACCAAACCGCTTGGGGTCACCATCACGCAGTTCTACGGCTTCATGCGCACCGGTTGAGGCACCAGAAGGAACAGCCGCACGCCCTCTGGCGCCGGATGCCAGCTCCACATCTACTTCAACCGTTGGGTTGCCGCGGCTGTCCAGAATTTCACGTGCGATAATGTCAACAATGGCACTCATTGGTGTTTCCGTTCCTTTATTGTCTGGCCTCTGGCGGGCAGAAGCCGGTGTTCTTTTTTTTGGTTCCGGGCGGAACACGGTGGGCAGGGTAAATCTGCCTACGGTTGCTAGTGGCCGCTTGTTGGGCTTTTCTGTCAACCACATTGGGTATGAAATTATCAGGTAAAGGCCTGCTGCACGTTCATGAAAAAACTTCCATTTCTGGCTGTCGTGCTCATGGTGGCAGGGCTTTTGCCCTTTGTTGCTTGCACATGCGGCATTGTATTTTTCGATTCCGGCGTGCCAGTGCCCAATCTGTTAATGGCGTTGGTCATTTACGGGGCGGTGTGTCTGTCCTTTATTGGAGCCGTGCATTGGGGTCTGGCGCTGGAGCTTGATCGCGCCATTTTAACCAGCGGGGCAGACAGAGTAGATAATTTGCGTTTGGTCTTGGGGGTTGTGCCTGCCTTTGCCGGATGGATTGCTGCTTATCTGGCGTATGCATGGGTGCCGCTTGCCGGGGTGATAATTTTGGCTGTGCTTTTCCCGCTGGTGGCATTGGCAGAGCGTGGGGCATGGCAACGTGGATGGTTGCCGCCCGGTTACATGGGCATGCGCTGGATTGCCACGGCGGTAACGGAATGTTGCCTGTTGATGGTGCTGCTTGTGCGCGCATTCTAAACATTAAAGCGGCATAACCCCTTGCAGAAGCAGGGTTTGAGGCGTGTTATAACGCCAAGTTGTAGCAGCACATCGCCAGTAACGGAGGCAAGGTAGAGAGTATGAACGGCAAACCGCGCATTCTGGTAAAAGGGGCCGGTGTGGCGGGTATGACAGCCGCCGTAGCTTTGGCCGAACGGGGTGGAGATGTTACCCTGTATGACAGCGGAGGCCGCGTGGGGGCCGGGGCCTCATGGATGGCAGGCGGTATGCTTGCCCCATGGTGCGAGGCCGAATCTGCGCCAGAGGAAGTAACAGCTCAATCTATCGATTCGGTAGATTGGTGGGCGGAGCACGTGCCCGATGTTACGCGTGAGGGCAGCCTTGTGTTGGCGCCTGCGCGAGATGTGGGTGAAATTGCCCGCTTTGGCCGCCGCACATCACATTTTCAGACTGTAGGCACGGTAGAAATTACCCAGCTTGAGCCAGATCTGGCAGGCCGTTTTCATAAAGGACTGTTTTTTCCCGATGAAGGGCATGTAGATCCGCGTAAAGCCTTAAAGGCCCTTCTGGCGCGGCTGGAGCAATTGAGTGGCCGTGCCGAGTTTGGCGAAATAAGCCCGAATGAAGCTGCGTTTGACTGGGTGGTGGATTGCACCGGCTTGGCTGCGCGTAACAAGCTGGAGGGTCTGAGAGGTGTGCGGGGTGAAATGCTGCTGTTGCGTTGCCCGGACGTAACGCTGCATCGCCCAGTGCGCATGTTGCACCCCCGTATACCTGTTTACATTGTGCCAAGGGCTGACCATGTGTTCATGGTAGGTGCCACCATGATTGAAAGCGAAAATGCAGGCAGCATGACAGTACGTTCCATGATGGAACTGCTGAACGCGGCATGGACCCTCCACCCCGGATTTGCCGAGGCAGAAATTCTGGAAATGGGTACAGGTTTACGGCCATCTTACCCAGATAACATGCCGCGCGTGGTGCAGGATGGAAAACGCATTTATATCAACGGTATGTATCGGCATGGTTTTCTGCTTTCCCCCGCTCGGGCGCGGGAGGCGGCGGATTTGATATTTGGCGCACAAGCCTAAGGAGCAACGCCCGATGAAAGTTGTGGTTAACGATACAGCGCACGAAGTATCCGCCAAAACACTGGCGGCCCTGATAGATGAGCTTGGCTATAGCGGCGCACGCATTGCCACGGCGCTGAATGGTCGGTTTGTGCCCAAGGCTACGCGAGAGGGAACACAGCTACAAGAGGGTGCGCAAATTGAAATTGTCGCTCCTATGCAAGGGGGCTAAGGCATGGCTGTTTCATTTTACGAGCAGGATGTTGTCTCGCCACTTATGCTGGGTACAGCGCAGTATCCATCTCCTGAAATTTTGCGCGATGCCGTGCTGGCGGCACAGCCGGGCGTTGTGACTGTTTCCCTCCGCCGCGAATCTGCGGGGGAGCGTGCTGGACAGGCATTCTGGTCTCTTATTCAGGAACTCAAGGTGCCTGTGCTGCCAAACACGGCGGGCTGCCATACGGTTAAAGAAGCCGTCACCACTGCGCATATGGCGCGGGAGGTGTTCGGCACGGATTGGATCAAGCTGGAAGTGATTGGCGAGCTGGATACGCTCCAGCCAGATGTGTTCGGGCTTGTAGAGGCCGCCCGTATTCTTACGGAAGACGGCTTCAAGGTATTTCCCTACACCACGGAAGATTTGGTAGTGGCGGAAAAGCTGCTGGCCGTAGGGTGTGAGGTGCTGATGCCGTGGGGCGCTCCTATTGGTTCTGGCAAGGGGTTGAACAACGTGTTTGGCCTGCGGGCCATGCGGGCGCATTTTCCCGGCGTACCGTTGGTGGTGGATGCTGGCATTGGCGTACCCTCACACGCTGCGCAGGCGCTGGAGCTTGGTTATGATGCCGTGTTGATAAATACTGCCGTGGCCAAGGCGGGAGATCCCGTTTATATGGCCCGTGCGTTTCGTCTGGCAGTAGAGGCAGGGGAACTGGCCCGTATTGCAGACCCGATGGAAGAGCGCGATATGGCTGTTCCTTCTACTCCCGTTGCAGGAAAGGCCATGCTGGCATGACAGCTCTGCCCCAAAAGATTTATCCCGTTGTTGATAGTGCCATATGGGTGGACAGGCTGGGGGGTGCAGGCGCACGCTTTATTCAGCTTCGCCTGAAAGACATGGATGAAGATGCGCTAAGGGCAGAAATTCGCCAAGGCCATGCGTACGCCAAGCAGCATGGTGTTTGCCTTGTGCTGAACGATTATTGGCAGATCGCGCTGGATGAAGGCATAGATTACATTCATCTGGGGCAGGAAGATCTGGATACGGCAGATCTGGCTGCCATTCGTAAAGGCGGTATTCGCCTTGGCATCAGTACCCATTGCCACGAAGAGCTAGACCGCGCTCTGGGTTGTACCCCGGATTACGTGGCCCTTGGTCCTATTTGGGAAACCAAGCTGAAAAAAATGGCATTCGGCCCCCAAGGCCCGTTGAAGCTGACAGAATGGCGAAAGCTGATTGGCAACCTGCCACTGGTTGCCATAGGTGGCATTACGCTGGAACGTGCTTGGGCGTGTATTGAAGCCGGGGCCGATAGCGTTTCTGCCGTATCGGCCTTTATTCGCCAGCCAGACCCAGAAGGGCAGGTTAAGGCGTGGCTGGCTGCCGTAGAGGGCTAAAGAAGCCCCCGTTTAGCCGCCGCTAAAAATGCGTGCGGCATCGGTTTTATTAAACAGCGCCAGCAAAATACGGGCTGCTACTCGCAAGTTCTTTTCTGGTGTGCTGGTGGGTGGTCCATCTGGTAGAATCTCCGTGGCTTCATCATGTGCGGTGTCTAACAGCATATCCACCAGCATTTCCGGTGCCATACGGTAATCGGGCAGACCGGATTGGCGGCGGCCTGTTGCCTCCCCTCCGCCGCGCAGGCGGAAATCCTCATCTGCAATAAGAAAGCCGTCTTCCGTTTCCTTCAGGCAGGAAAGCCGACGGCGCGCCGTAAGGCCCAAGCCTTCATCATGCAGCATAAGGCAGAAGGAGGCATCCGCCCCACGTCCCACGCGGCCACGGAGCTGGTGTAACTGTGCCAAGCCAAAGCGTTCTGCATGTTCGATCACCATAATGGTGGCGGAAGGCACATCCACACCGACTTCAATGACGGTAGTGGCCACGAGCATGCGGGTTTCACCATTGGAAAAGGCTTGCAGCACTTCTTCGCGCACGTTGGCATCTTGCTGCCCATGTGCCAGTCCAATTTTATCTCCAAATCGTTCAACCAAAGCTGCATGGCGGGCCTCGGCAGCGGCCAGATCCATGGCTTCACTTTCAGAAACCAGCGGGCATACCCAAAAAATCTGTGCACCTTTATCTAGAGCGCGACCAATGCCTGCCAGCACATCTTCAAAATTACCAAGGCTGTGCAGGGATGTGTGCACAGGCTTGCGGCCTGCGGGTTTGCCTTCCAACCGGCTGATCTGCATTTCCCCAAACCGGGTAAGCAACAGCGTGCGGGGAATAGGGGTTGCTGTCATTACCAGCATATCGGTCTCATGGCCTTTTTCTACCAAGGCCAGACGTTGATCGACCCCAAAGCGGTGCTGCTCATCAATAACGGCCAGACCTAGATCAGCAAATTTTACACCGTCCTGCACAAGCGCGTGGGTGCCGACCACCAGCTTGGCAGTGCCATCTGCTATATCCTGCAAGGTTTGTTTGCGCGCCTTGCCTTTGACAGAGCTGGATAAAAACGCCACCGGCACGGGGGAGAGGCGCCGGAACGTAGCCGCATGCTGGCGGGCCAAAATTTCCGTAGGGGCCATAAGGGCGGCTTGAGTGCCAGCTTCTACTGCACGCAGCATCGCCATAAGAGCCACAAGCGTTTTGCCCGCACCCACATCACCCTGCAAAAGGCGGCTCATACAGTGCGGAGTAGCCATATCGGTTTCAATCTCGCGCAGAACGTGTTTTTGGCCGTAAGTAAGCTCATGCCCAAAGCTGGCGAGTGCCTGCTTTTGTAAGGTGCCATCACCATTCAGGCTCCGGCCGGGCCGGGCGCGGGATGCTTGCTGGGCAATGCGCATGGCTAATTGGTCTGCCAGCAGTTCATCACACGCTAAGCGAGCCTGCGCACGCGTGCGGCTGCCGTGCCATGCATCACCTTGTGCGCTATCGGGAATGGTGTCTGGAAAGTGCACCCAGCTTAGAGCTGTGGCAAAATCGGGCCAGTTTTTTTGCTTGATAAGCGCTTTATCGTGCCATTCAGGTAGGGTAGGCGGCAAAAGGCGCAGAGCGGCGGCCATAGCCATGCGCACCTGCCCGGTAAACAATCCAGCCGTAAGGGGCCAAACGGGGTCTAGCAGCGGAATGCGCTCTATCTGGTTTGCTGGCACCAGATAATCGGGGGACGTGATGGTGAGTTTATCACCAAAACGTTCAACCTTGCCAGAAAGGGCAATACTTTCTCCCTTTACAACCTGCTTGGCCTGCCAGGGGGAAAAGAAGGCAACTTCCAGTACACTGGTGGCATCATCAATCATCACGCGCCACGGTTGGCGGGTGCGTGGGGCGGGGCTGCGAATATCCTGCACCACGCCTGTAACGGTTGCGATTGTATCGGGCCTGAGTTGCGCCAATGTGGGGCGCAGCCTGCGGTCTGTAATGCTTTCGGGCAGGCAGAACAGCAGGTCTATCACCCTGCGCCCGCCCGCAATGCGGCCCAGCAGCTTGGCACGTGCGGTGCTAATGCCGGGCAGGCTTTCAAGCGGGGCCAGTAATGGGGCTAGGGCAGAATTACCATCTTGCCCTGTAGCCGAAGAGGATGTGAAGGAAAGGGGACTGGACACAAGCGATACACAAGCCTCTGTTTGGCAGGCTGACAGACAGGTTTAGCAACGGTATAGGATACCAGCGCCATGCAAGACAATTTTACAGTTTCTTCCTCATCTTCCTCCAGCGCATCTGGCGTGGCGGAAGATAATCTGGCTGCCCGCAGGCGGCGGCTGAAGTTCCGTGCCAACCATCGGGGCACGTTTGAAACAGATATTCTGATAGGCGGCTTTGTAGAAGCCAATGCAGATACCATGACGGCAGAAGAACTGACGGACATGGAAAACATTCTGGAAATGCCAGATCCGGAACTAACAGACTGGCTGTTTGGCCGCCTGCCATTGCCGGAAGAGAAAGCCACCCCCATGTTACGCCGTATGGTGGAAGATAGCCGTATCAGGCGCGGCGGTTAGTATAAACCCTTCAGGCTCCGGCACAGGCATGCTGGCGGCTTGCGGGGTTTGCGTATTTAAGCAGAACAGGCGGATACCGGGATGACAGCACAAACAGGCGCACAAAAGCGGATAGCAACCGTATGGGGCGTGCCAGAAGGGTATGATGCCCTTTTGCTGGGCCGCCGTGCGCGGGATCATAAAGGCCCCGTGCTGCATATTGCGCGAAATGATGCCGCTATGGCCCGCCTGAATGATATGCTGGCCTTTGTAGCGCCTGATGTGGAAGTGCTGCGTTTTCCCGCATGGGATTGCCTGCCGTATGACAGGGTTTCTCCCAACCCTTCCATTGTGGCTGAGCGTGTTTCCACCCTTACGCGCTTGCTGGAACCTGCAAAAGGTCGCCCACGGCTTGTGCTGGCTACGGTGAACGCCGTGGTGCAACGTGTTGCCCCACGTAAAACGTTTGAGGGGCAATCCCTTTCCATCCGCACGGGGGAAAGTCTGGATCAGGGCTTTCTGATCGAGTTGCTGATCGCCAATGGTTACACCCGCACGGATACCGTGATGGAAGCCGGGGAGTTTGCAACCCGTGGCGGTATTTTTGATTTGTACCCCGCCGGGGCGGGTGAACCCCTGCGGCTTGATCTGTTTGGCGATGAAGTTGAGAACATCCGGGCGTTTGATCCCGGTTCCCAGCGTTCTACCGCTAAGCGCGATGGGCTGACACTTTGTCCTGTTTCCGAATTCTCATTGGATAAGGAAAGCATTTCACGCTTCCGCACTGGCTGGCGTGATGCCTTTGGCCCCGCAGCAACGTCTGACCCACTTTATGAACATATTTCAGACGGGCGCAGGCATCCGGGTATCGAGCACTGGCTGCCTTTGTTCCATGACCATTTAGAAACACTGTTTGATTATCTGCCCGATGTGGCTGTTTCACTCGAACATCAGGCAGAGGATGTGCTTAAAGCCCGGTTGGAAATGATAGAAGATCACTATCAGGCCCGCCGCCAACCTGTGCGGGAAGGGGAAATACCTTACCGTCCGCTGCCTCCGCATTTGCTCTATCTGGATGAAAAAGGGTGGGATGCCAGCTTGGCTCGTGTGCCTGTGGTGGCATTTAGCCCCTATGCACAACCCGAGGGCGCCGGAGGTGTGGATGTAGGTGGCCGCCCGGGCAAGATGTTCTCCAAAATTGTACCCGGTGCCCAGCGTGAGCAGGTGTTTACGCTCTTGGGGGATCAGGTAAAGGAATGGGCGCAGGTTAAGCGCCGCGCTTTTGTAGCCGCATGGACCAAAGGCTCGCGCGAGCGCATTGCCACATTACTGCGAGAGCACGGCGTACCCACCCAAACATATGAGACATGGGAGCAAGCCCACAAAGCCAAACCCGGCCCGGTTGGTTTGCTGACCCTTGGTTTGGAACGCGGCTTTGTTGCGGATGATCTGGCGTTTGTTTCTGAACAGGATCTGTTGGGTGAACGTATTGGTCGTCCACCGCGCCGTCGCCGTCGTGCTGATGAACTGATTGCCGAAGCCAGTGAACTTTCAGCCGGTGATCTGGTGGTGCATCAGGATTACGGGATAGGCCGTTATGATGGGCTGGAAACAGTAAGTGTAGGCGTAGCCCCGCATGATTGCTTGCGCCTGCTGTATGATGGCGGACAGAAACTCTACCTGCCTGTAGAGAACATTGAACTGCTTAGCCGCTTTGGATCAGACCAAGCTGGTGTTGCGCTGGATAAGCTGGGCGGCACGGCATGGCAGAACCGTAAATCGCAAATGAAAAAGCGCATCCGCGATATGGCGGGTGAGCTTATCAGAACCGCCGCCATGCGGGCGTTGAAGGAGGCACCAGAACTGGTTCCGCCGGAGGGGCAGTGGGATGAGTTCTGTGCCCGCTTCCCATTTGTAGAAACGGATGATCAGGCACGCGCTATTGCTGATGTGCTGGAAGATATGTCCTCCGGCCGACCAATGGATCGGCTGGTGTGTGGTGATGTCGGCTTTGGTAAAACCGAGGTAGCATTGCGCGCGGCGTTTGTGGCGGCCATGTCTGGCGGGCAGGTGGCTGTTGTGGTGCCCACCACTTTGTTGGCGCGGCAGCATTATCGCACCTTTGCCGCACGGTTTGAGGGCTTTCCCATCAAGGTGGCGCAACTTTCCCGCATGGTAACGGGTAAGGAAGCAACAGCAGTGCGTAAGGGCATTGCAGATGGAAGCGTGAACATTGTTATTGGTACGCATGCACTGCTGGCCAAAACGGTTCAGTTTGCCTCGCTCGAACTGCTGATTATTGATGAAGAACAGCACTTTGGCGTGTCTCATAAGGAAAAGCTGAAAGCCCTGCGCGAAGATGTGCATGTGCTTACACTTTCCGCCACACCATTGCCGCGTACGCTCCAACTCTCGCTTTCCGGCGTGAGGGAAATGAGCCTGATTGCCACCCCACCAACAGACAGGCTGGCGGTGCGCACTTTCATCATGCCGTTTGATAGCGTGGTGATAAGGGAGGCCATCCAGCGCGAACGCTTCCGTGGTGGGCAGATTTTCTGCGTGGCCCCGCGTATTGAGGATCTGGACAGGCTGGCCGAACGGCTTACGGCCATTGTGCCCGATGCCAGGCTGATACAGGCACATGGCCGCCTTTCCGCTACCGAGCTGGAACGGGTGATGACCGAGTTTTCAGACGGCAAATACGATATTCTGCTCTCCACCAATATTGTGGAAAGCGGACTGGATATGCCCGCAGTGAATACGCTGATTATCCATAGGGCGGATATGTTTGGCCTTGGGCAGCTTTATCAGCTGCGCGGGCGTGTGGGGCGTGGCAAGCAACGAGGTTATGCTTACCTTACATGGCCTCAAACACATGTGCTTTCAGCTTCTGCGGAAAAGCGGCTGGAAGTAATGCAAACGCTGGATACGCTGGGTGCTGGCTTTACGCTGGCCTCGCACGATCTGGATTTGCGTGGCGCGGGTAATCTACTGGGCGATCAGCAATCCGGCCATGTGCGTGAAGTGGGGATCGAACTGTACCAGCAGATGCTGGAAGATGCCGTGGCCGACCTGCGCTCAGATAAAAATCGTCGTGCCGCAGAAGATCGGGATTGGACGCCCAACATTGTCATGGGTCTGCCCGTATTGATCCCGGATGAATATGTAACCGATCTGCCTGTCCGGCTTGGGCTCTACCGTCGTATCAGCGCGCTGGCATCCGATGCAGAACTGGAAGCCATGGAAGCCGAGCTGATAGATCGCTTTGGTTCTCTGCCGCCGGAGGTAAAAAACCTTCTGGATATTGTAGAGCTTAAGCGCCTGTGCCGTCAGGCCGGGGTAGAGCGTGTAGAGGCTGGCCCTAAAGGCATGGTGCTGCAATTCCGTAACAACACCTTCCGCAACCCGGCAGGGTTGGTGCAGTGGATGGGGAAATGGAAGGATGGCACAGTCCGCCTACGCCCAGACCATAAAATGGCGGTTGTGCGCGAACTGACGAATGTGCAGCGCATAGATCTGGCCCGGCGTGTTTTGAAAGACCTGGCTGGTATGTGCGAAAAAGTAATGGAAATGGCCTAACAAGACCTAGAGAGCCGGAGGGGTTTAAAAGCATCCCCTCCGGCGCTTTGTTTATTTAAGCGGAATGGGGAAGCCATTTACGGTGAGTACGCCGCTTTCCCATTTTGTATCCCACGTATTCTGTTCACCATGTTTGTGGCTGACCAAACGGGCCACAACCATGCCTGCGGCCAGCTTCATCTGTTTGGCGGTGCGGGCCTTATCAATAAGTGTTTCCAGATTGGTAATTTCCAAATGCCCAGAGGCTGATGTGTTGTTCACATTGCCTGTCAGCGTTGCCACACCATTGCCGTGCAAAGAAGCCTCACCCTGCGTGGCATCAAAGCTGGAAATGGTGGCATGCACAGCCGGAGCGCTGGCACTGCGGCCACCAATGGCGCTCATAAGGGCGGGCACTTCCGCAGCAGGAAGTGAGAACGTGGCATGGGCTGCTGTGGGCAGCAAATCCTGATTGGCAACGTTATGGAAGCTTACTCCATCCATCCCCAATGATGCTGAAGCCGTCGCACTGCCGCCCTGCATCTGATAGCGCGCGGTATTAACAGTTACCTGTGCAGCCCCGTGCGCCAGCGTGGCGTTTTGCCATGTTAGATCATAGCTTTTACCGGCCTGCAGGCCTGCCAACACGCGTTTGCCCTGTGTGTTCAGCCAATCTGTGCATGCGGCATTGTGATGCCCCGTCATGGCGGACATCAGGAGCAGAGAGGCCGCATCTGCCAGATCATGCGTGGCTTCAGGCGTTTCGCCAGAACCATGCAGGGTTAAGTGGCCAGCCTTAAAGGTTGTGCCACCGTCTGGCGTGCGTAACACCAGATTCTGGTAGGTAACGCCTTGCGCCGTTTCCTGCCCAGAAGCGCGGGAAACCACCGCGCAGCCAGAAGGAGGGGCCGCAAAAGCCGGAGCCGCAGTAACTGTGGCATAAATGCTCACAGCACCGAGAGCGGAGAGGGACAGGAAAGTATACTGCTTCATTTCAACCAAAGGGTGCCGTAAGTAAAACAGGCAGGCAACCAGAAAGAAGCCAGAAAGAAAAACGAAAGGGCAGGCGCGTGCGGTTTTTGAAAATGGACCCTTTTTTAATGGGGTTGGTCAGTGCTGTGCTGCTGGCAACGTTCTTTCCCTGTCATGGGGTAGCTGTGCCGGTTTTTAGGTGGCTTTCCATTAGCCTGATTGCCCTAATGTTTTTTTTGCAAGGAGCAAGGCTTTCTCGCAAAGCTGTGGTGGATGGCTTGGTTGCGTGGAAGCTGCACCTGCTTATTTTGTGCTGCACCTTTGTGTTGTTCCCTTTGCTGGGGCTATTGGGCCATGCGCTGCTGCCCAACCTGATGCAGCCTGAAATCTGGATGGGCGTGCTGTTTTTGTGCTGCCTGCCTTCTACGGTACAGTCTTCCATTGCCTTTACATCCATTGGCGGGGGCAATGTGCCTGCGGCGGTGTGTGCGGCCACGGCCTCCAATGTTCTGGGTATTTTTATTACGCCCGTTTTGGTGGGGCTGATTCTGAGCAAGCATGGGGGCGCGGCCGGTAACCCGCTGGATATTGTTTACCAGCTTTTGCTGCCGTTTATTTTGGGGCAGGTGTTGCAACCGTGGCTTGGCCCGTGGGCGCACCGCAATAAAAAACTTCTGTCTTTTTCAGACCGAGGCTCTGTGCTGGTAGTGGTGTATGCAGCGTTCAGTGATGCCGTTATGCAAGGGCTGTGGCACAAGCTACCGGTAACGGAAATGGGCGTGATTGCGCTGGTAGATGCTGTGTTGCTGTTTGTTGTGCTGGGTATTACCATTTTTGCCGGTCGTGCTTTTGGCCTGCCACTTAAAGATGAAATTGCCGTGGTGTTCTGTGGCTCCAAAAAAACGCTGGCATCTGGGGTGCCTATGGCCAACGTGCTGTTCCCGCCTGCATCGGTGGGGATGATTGTTCTTCCACTTATGATGTATCACCAGATCCAGCTTTTTGTGTGCGCTGTTCTGGCCCGCCGTTTTGCCCGTATGACACAGCAGGCAGAACAGCATGAGCAAAAGCCAGAGATACGTCACGCATCCTGAATACGGATATTGGAGAAAACAGAAGTGGCCGGGTTAGATCCAGAAAACTGGGAAGAATTGCGCACACTAGGCCACCGCATGTTGGACGACATGCTTGAGTCCATAAAAAACGTGGCAAAAGGCCCCGTGTGGCAGCCTATGCCAGATACATTGCGGCAGAACTTTAAGCAGGCTTCTTTACCCCACAGCGCACAGGCGCTTGAAGGGCTGTATGAGCAGTTTGCCAATACAGTTCAGCCTTATGCTGTCGGTAATCGGCACCCACGTTTTATGGGGTGGGTGCATGGCGGCGGCACGGCGCAGGGCATGCTGGCAGAAATGTTGGCTGCGGGCCTAAATGCCAATCTGGGTGGGCGTAACCATGCACCAGTAGAAGTGGAACGCATGGTTATCCGCTGGGCAGCGGAAATGTTCGGCTTTCCGGATACTACCAGCGGTGTGCTGGTAACCGGTTCTTCCATGGCCAATTTTATTGCCATTCTTACGGCCAGCCGCGCAGTGCCAGATGGTACGGATTTGCGCGAGCAAGGCGTGGCAGGCCGTAAGCTGGTAGGATACGCCGCACAAACGGCACATGGCTGTGTAGCCCGGGCATTTGATATGGCCGGATTGGGCATGAAGGCCCTGCGCCGCGTGCCAGTAGATGCCGCATTTCGTCTGGATATGCAGGCGCTACGCCGCATGGTGGCGCAGGATAGGGCAGATGGATACGAGCCTTTTCTGGTTGTCGGCACGGCAGGCACTGTAGATACCGGGAGTGTGGACCCTCTGGACGATCTGGCAGATTACGCAAAGGCCGAAAAGCTCTGGTTTCATGTAGATGGCGCATTTGGGGCGTTGGCGCAGTTGGCGCCAGACTATGCGCCATTACTCAAGGGGCTGGAGCGAGCCGATAGCCTTGCCTTCGATTTTCATAAATGGGCGCAGGTACCTTACGATGCAGGCTGCGTGTTGGTGCGTGAACAGGGGCGGCAAGCGGCAACCTTTGCACAGTCCTTAGCCTATCTCTCGCGCGAGGATCGTGGGTTGGCGGCGGATGCCCCGTGGTTTTGTGATTTGGGGCCAGATCTTTCACGCGGCTTTCGTGCGCTTAAGGTATGGTTCACGCTGGCGGGGTTTGGCACCCAAGGGCTGGGCAATGTGGTGGCGCAATCCTGCACGGTGGCGCAGTATCTGGCATCCCGCGTGGCGGATACGCTCGGCCTTACGCTGCTGGCTCCGGTAACACTGAATATTGTGTGTTTTCGGGTGGATGTGCCTGATGTGGATGATCTGGATACGCTTAATGCGGAACTGGTGAAGGATCTTCAGGAAAGTGGCATTGCCGCGCCATCTACCACGCGCCTTTACGGCAAGTTGGCTATTCGTGCGGCTATTGTAAACCACCGCACAACCAAGGAAGATGCAGATATCATGCTGGCTGGCTTGGTAGATCTGGCGCAAGCCCGTTTGGGCCGCCCGCTGGCCTAAACAAAAGCCGGGCGGGCGGCGCGTTCTTCCTTAACGTGCGCGTTTGCGCGGCCGGCGTTTTTCTTCAAACAGAGCGGAAAGGGACTGGAGCATAGTTCCCCCCAGTTCCTCCGCATCTGTAATGGTAACGGCTTTTTGGTAATAGCGGGTAACATCGTGCCCAATACCAATGGCAGTGAGTTCCACCGGGCTACGGTTTTCGATCATATCGATAACAGCGCGCAGGTGATCTTCCAAATAGGATGCCGGATTGACGGAAAGTGTGCTGTCATCCACTGGCGCGCCATCTGAAATCACCATCAAAATCTTACGGGCTTCCTGCCGGTTTTTAATGCGATTCCATGCCCAAAGCAGGGCTTCACCATCTATGTTTTCTTTCAGCAGGCCTTCACGCAGCATCAGGCCCAGATTGGTGCGCGCACGCCGCCACGGCATATCTGCTGATTTATAGATAATGTGGCGCAAATCATTCAGGCGGCCCGGTTCAGGCGGCTTGCCGTTTTGCAACCAGAGTTCCCGGCTTTGGCCACCTTTCCATGCGCGAGTGGTAAAGCCCAGAATTTCCACTTTTACGCCGCAGCGTTCCAGCGTGCGGGCCAGAATATCCCCGCACGATGCGGCAACAGAAATAGGCCGTCCGCGCATGGAGCCGGAATTATCAATCAGCAGGGTTACAACCGTATCGCGGAATTCCGTATCCTTTTCCTGCTTATAGGATAGGGAGAGCATGGGGTTGACCACAATGCGGGACAGGCGGCCTGCATCCAGAATGCCTTCTTCCAGATCGAAAGACCAAGAGCGGGTTTGCTGCGCCATCAAACGGCGCTGGAGCCGGTTGGCAAGCCGAGATACCACACCATGCAAGGTGGCTAATTGCAGATCAAGCTGGTGCCGCAGGCGAGAGAGTTCTTCTGGATCACACAGTTCTTCTGCGCGAATTTCTTCATCAAACTGGGTGGTGTAGGGGTGGTAGCCTCTGGCTGTCAGGCCGGGTTCATTTTCCGGCTGGCGGCCGGGGCCTGCGGCTTCCCCCGTACCTTCTCCCATGCTGGCATCACGTTCTTCTTCTGCAAACTCTGAAGAAGATTCGCTGCCGCCTGCCATCAGTTGAGGTTGAGAGATTTCCTCTTCCTGCTCCTCCTGTTGAGGAGATGTATTTTCTTCCTGATCTGGAGGTGGTGGGTTTGAATCATCTTGCGAATCGGCAGCTTGGGAAGAATCGTTGTTGGCATCCATGTCTTCAGATGCCGTGTCATCTTCTGTCAGGGCGCAGGCAGCCATAAGTTGACGGCTGGCGCGTGCATATGCGGCCTGATCCGTCTGGTGCTTTGCCATTTCATCCAAGGCGCTTAACGCGTTGGGTGGCAGCGTCTGCTTCCATTTTTCTAAAATGGCCTGCGCAGGTTCAGGAACTGGTTGGCCTGTCAGTTTTTCACGCGCCAGCAGTTCCAGCCCAACCACAGGGGAAAGTTGAGATGCCTCTGTCATCCGATCTAGCCCAGATGCACGTATATCTTGTTCAAGCCGATGCCGCAGGTTGGCCGCCACGCCTTTCATGTGGCGCGCGCCTACAGATTCGATTCTAGCTTGTTCCAGCGCATCATACACATCACGCGCCTGCGTTTCGGCAGGTTGGCGGGCAGCGTGCAGGGCAAAGTCATGGTGTTTCAGGCGCAGCGCCTGTGCATCTGCTGCGCCACGAATGCGCTGCCTTTCTTCCTCACTCAGATTGAGAGAGGGAGATTGGAGCCGCACTTTTTCCCCAAGGCTGATCGGGGCCAGCGGCATGTTGCCACTGTGGAAGGAAACATCTGCCTCTTTTTGTCCGCCTATGGCGCGTAAAGCGGCAGATGTGGCCTGTTTGAAAGTATCCGCCCGTTTTTCCGCCTGCTCCCGAGAGAGAGACGGTGTATTGGGAGCAGACGGGCCTTTGGTGCGATCAGCCATGAAGAAATCCGATTCAGGCAGTGCGGCCGGGCAGCGGGCTGGCATTGAAGCAGCGCTGATAATACTCTGCTACCATGCCGCGTTCGGCTTCATCACACTTGTTCAGGAAGGTGACGCGGAAGGCAAAGGCCACATCTTTGAAGATGCGGTCATTTTCTGCCCAGGCAATAACCCCACGTGGAGACATAACGGTGGAGAGGTCTCCCGCCATAAAGCCGGAGCGGGTGAGGGCTGCTAGCGCCACCATGTTATCAATTTTATCACGTGTGGCTTTGTCATCTTCTGCAACGCCCAGACGCGCGCATACAATGCCCACTTCCTGCTGGTGCGGCAGATAGTTTAGGGAGGTGACAATATTCCACCTATCCATCTGGGCTTGGTTGATCTGCTGCGTGCCGTGATACAGCCCGGTTGTATCACCCAGCCCAACGGTGTTGGCCGTGGCAAACAGGCGGAAGAACGGGTTGGGGGAGATCACGCGGTTTTGGTCTAGAAGGGTCAGTTTGCCTTCTACTTCCAGCACGCGCTGGATCACAAACATCACATCAGCGCGGCCTGCATCGTATTCATCAAACACCAGTGCGCAGGGGCGCTGAAGGCACCACGGCAGCAGGCCTTCCTGAAATTCGGTAATCTGCTGGCCGTCCTTCACCACAATGGCGTCCTTGCCAATCAGATCAATGCGCGAAATGTGGCTGTCCAGATTGATGCGAATGCACGGCCAGTTCAGGCGTGCGGCAATCTGTTCAATGTGGGAGGATTTGCCGGTGCCATGGAAGCCCTGCACCATCACGCGGCGGTTGAAGGCAAAGCCTGCCAGAATGGCCAGCGTGGTATCGTGGTCGAACAGATAAGCTTTATCCACTTCTGGCACATGTTCTGTGCGAATGGAAAAGGCAGGCACCTTCATGTCAGAATCAAGGCCGAACACATCACGCACACTTACTTCCATATCTGGTACAGAAATGGCTGAAATGGGCGGGAGTTCGGAAGCGTTGGACTGGCTGGAAATATCCGTCATGGCTATATGTCTGCGCTCTTTGTCTGACAGGAAAGAAAAAAGGCAAAGCAACCGAAAATATATGATGCCTTAAAATGCAGCATACATCATTACAGCGCTTTTTCGAGGCTTTCGGTTAAGAGATGGGTCTTCACAATCGTGAAGGCAACATTGATTTTTTTAAGCCGTTCTTCGGCATTCCGGTCTCCGTTATTGGTGTCCGGATGGTGTTTGCGCGCCAATGCCCGGTAATGGCTTTTGGCTTCTTCCATACTGACAGGCCAAGAAAGCCCCAGAATTGCCAAAGGTTCCCGCAATGCCGCAGGGGCGGATGTGCGCTCCTGATAAGCCTGCGCCCGTGCGCGTTCCGCACGGGAGCGGCGGTTCTGGCCCAGAATATCCAGCGGGTCTAGAATATCCTCTTCATTGGGTGTAGCGCGCTTTGCACCTTTGGCGCTTTGGCCAAAAGCCCATGTTGGCCGATCCCACCCGATATCTGCGCGCAGATGCGCTTCAATCTGGCCAGGGCTCATGCCTTTATAATAATCCCACCGCGCATTATATTCCCGAACATGGTTGAGGCAGAACCAGTAATACTGGTTCAGCGCATCGCGCGAGCGAGGGGCACGGTAACCAGCCTGTTCCTGACAGCTCGGCATGTCACAGCAACGTGCTGGTGCATCAGGATCAGGATCGAACGCGCGGGGGCGGGTGTTCCTACGTTTAATCATTTAGCGTTATGTGCGGTGCAAAAGCATCTGTAGCAAGAGGTAAACAGGGATATGACCAGTCTTTCAGATTCTTCGGCTCTTTCCAAGGCAGAAGGTGTGCGTATGCAGCGGGTTCGTAATGTTCTGGAAAAAACATTCAACCCCATTGTGTTGGAAATTGAGGATGAAAGCCACCGCCACGCACATCATAAAGCCATGGTTCGCGGTCCAGAGGCAGGCGCCACGGAAACGCATTTTCGGGTGCTTATGGTTTCTGCCGCTTTTGAAGGCGTGAACCGCGTGAATCGCTCCCGCATGGTGCATGAAGCTTTAGCCCCGGAATTTTCCAGCGGTTTGCATGCGCTGGCTCTTACCCTGCGTACACCGCAGGAATCCGAGAAGGTGGCATAATGCGCAAAGGCTTAAAATTTAACCGACGCGCATTTACCTTGCTGGCCCCTCTGGCGTTGGCAGCCTGCGCGGGGCAGGCCATGCAGGGTACATCTGGCGTAAAAAATGCCGATGTTGCGCGCGTAGAAAATTATTTCCGCACTGTGGATCTGGAAAACACCCCGTTTCTTCAAACATGGGCCAATGGCAGCCGTGGGGGTGGGTTAATTACCTATAAACCCGGATCGTTATACATGCACTATACGGCACCGCATGAAATGGAGCTTCGGGCTTCTGGCCATCATGCTGTGTTTACCGATGCCCAGCAGGGCTCTCAAACCCGTATTGGTCTGGCCCATAACCCGCTGGGGTTGCTTATGGGAAACCCTGTGGTGTTGTCTGGTGAGGTGACTGTTACCAACGTGCAAAAACAACCCGGCGTGTTGCAGCTTTCGCTCACACGCACGGATAATCCTTCACAGGGGTTGGTCACGCTGGTTTTTCATGATGTGGCAAACAGGCTTGCGCTTTCCTCCATCCAGATTGTGGATGAACGCAGGCATGTTATTTCCATCAGTCTGGACCCTGTGTAACGGCCACTTCCTGCAAGGCGGAAGGTACGCTGCCAAATGTGTTGGCCCAGGATTGGGCCAGCGCGTGATCCAGCTCCTGCATGGTGGTGGAAAGTCCTAGCTTGCGAAAGCTGGTTACGCCAAATTCTCTGATCCCGCAGGGCACAATGCCCTCAAAATCCGCCATGTTGGGGTCTAGGTTAATGGCAACGCCATGCCAGCTTACCCAGCGGGAAACACGAACCCCAATGGCGGCAATTTTTTCCTCATTCCCGGTTTTGGGGTCTGTTACCCATACGCCCACGCGGCCTTCGCGCACTTCACCATGAATGCCAAAATGGGCCAATGCGCCAATTACCCACGATTCCAGCGCATGCACATAAGCCCGCAGGTCTCTCCCCGGCACGGGGCCGTGGGGGTGTTGTAGGTCCAGCATCACATAAGCAGTCCTTTGCCCGGGGCCATGATATGTCCATTGCCCGCCGCGGCCTGCGTGATACGTGGGGTAGTTTGCGGGGTTAAAAAGGTCTTCTGCTTTGGCGGATGTGCCTGAAGTGTAAAGCGGTGGATGTTCCAACAACCACACGCGTTCTGTGGTTTCTCCCGCACGTATGCTGCGGGCCATGCTTTCCATGCGGCTGAGTGCCTGAGGGTATGGAACCAGTTTTTTACTGATTTCCCATAAAATCTGTTCTTTTGTCATTGCCGCACGTTCCTGCTTCGGCTATAGGGCTGTTCACCAACGGTATCGCTCTTCTGGTGCCGATTGTCACGTGCGGCCGTGGCGGAATGGTAGACGCGCAAGCTTGAGGTGCTTGTGGGGGAATACCCCGTGGAAGTTCGAGTCTTCTCGGCCGCACCACATTTCTTCAAAAACAAAATTAAATCAGAGCAATAAAATACAGCAGAGTTTTCTGTCTGTTGGGTGCATAGCTGTTCTGCCAGAGTATAATTCTGCATTTTTGTGCATGAATTGTCATATTCACGCCTCTCTTTTCCGGTTTTTAGAATAGGCGCATGGTTTTAGATGTGTAAAATAAAAGCCATGTAGAGTGTGGTCTAAAACACGCACACGCGTTTTTGCGCGTTGGGTGGGTTTTTCTGCATTCTTCAGAGCCGTGTTGTTGGCAGGGGGTCTCTGCGGGCAGGGTGGTTCTAGTGGTTGAGGTTTAACCCGTTTTTTAAGGTGTTGTATTCGTGTCCAAACCCAAGCCTTTACGTAAAGCAGTCCTGCCTGTTGCGGGATTGGGAACGCGCTTTCTGCCCGCAACCAAGGCCATGCCAAAGGAAATGCTGCCTGTTGTTGACAGGCCGCTGATCCAGTATGCGATTGATGAAGCGCGTGAAGCCGGGATTGAAGAGTTCTGCCTGATTACAGGCCGTGGTAAGGACTCTCTTATTGATTACTTCGATATTGCTTATGAGCTGGAAGATACGCTGAGAGAGCGCCATAAGCTTGACTGCCTGAAAGCATTGGAGCCCAGCTCTATTGAGGCAGGTTCTCTTATTGCCGTGCGTCAGCAGGAACCTCTGGGCCTTGGGCATGCTATCTGGTGTGCACGCTCCTTTATTGGGGATGACCCGTTTGCTATCCTGCTGCCAGATGATGTTGTGCAGGCCGCACCCGGCAAAGGCTGCCTGAAGCAGTTGGCCGATGCGTATAATGAAACAGGCGGTAGCGTTGTAGCGGTTACAGAAGTACCGCGTGAACAAACAAACCGTTACGGTATTCTGGATACCGGCAAGGATGATGGCCACCTTGTGGAAGTAAAAGGTTTGGTTGAAAAACCAAAGCCAGAAGACGCGCCTTCCAACTTGTCCATCATTGGCCGCTATGTGCTGACCCCAGAAGTTATGCCGTATCTTGCCAAGCTGGAAAAAGGCGCTGGCGGTGAAGTGCAGTTGACAGATGCCATGGCAAAAACCATTGGGCAGGTGCCTTTCCACGGCCTGCGGTATGAAGGCACCCGTTTTGATTGCGGCAATAAGCTTGGCTTCCTTGAAGCGCAGGTTGCCTTTGCTCTGGAACGGCCGGATCTCGCTGATGGCGTAAAGGCATTTTTGAAAAAATATACAGATAGAGCCTAATGTTTTTTACACATAGGTTTGAAGCTACCAGCCTGCGTGAATACGATATTCGCGGAATTGTCGGTAAAACCCTTTCAACCGATGATGCGTTTGCCATTGGCCGCACTTTTGGCAGTGTTGTGCGCCGCAGTGGCGGCAAAACATTGGTTGTGGGCTATGATGGCCGCCTGTCTTCTCCTTTATTGGAAGAAGCGCTGGTGCGCGGTGCCGTAGCATGCGGGCTGGATGTGGTGCGTGTGGGGCGAGGCCCCACACCCATGTTGTATTATGGGTCTGTTATTCTTAAGGCCGATGGCGCCGTTATGGTAACAGGCAGTCATAATCCGCCTGATCACAACGGCTTTAAAATAACTTTGGCTGGCAAGCCATTCTTCGGTGCCCAGATACGGGAACTGGGTGATCTGTCGGCCAAAGGTGATGTGGTGCCAGAAGAAAAAGGCACCGTACGCGATGTAGATATTCGTGAAGAATATGTAGAGCGTCTTGTAAAAGATTATGTTGGCGGCCCGCGCAAGCTGAAAGTTGTCTGGGATAACGGCAATAGCTCCGCCGGTGAAGTTCTGGAAATGTTGGTAAAAAAGCTGCCGGGCGAGCACATTGTGCTAAACGCTAAAATTGACGGCACTTTTCCCGTGCATCATCCTGATCCAACGGTTGTTAAAAATCTGGAACAGCTTATTGCCACTGTGCGCGCAAATAAGGCTGATCTGGGTATCGCATTTGATGGTGATGCAGACCGCATTGGCGTGGTGGACAACACAGGCGGAATTCTGTGGGGTGATCAACTGCTTATTCTGCTGGCGCGTGATGTGCTGAAGGCTCATTCAGGGGCCACCATTATTGCCGATGTTAAGGCCAGTCAGGTGCTATTTGATGAAGTGGCAAGCGCTGGTGGCAAGCCATTGATGTGGCGTACCGGCCATTCGCTTATCAAATCCAAAATGGCGGAAACGGGCTCACCTCTGGCAGGTGAAATGTCTGGCCATATTTTCTTTGCAGATAAATGGTACGGCTTTGATGACGCCTTGTACGCCGGTGTGCGCGTGCTGGATATTGTTGCCCGTATGGATGAACCACTTTCTGTGTTCCGTGAATTTCTGCCCAAAACCACATCCACCCCGGAAGTGCGTTTTGAGTGTGATGACCATCGCAAGTTCAAGGTGATGGAGGAAGTCGCTGCACGCCTGCGTAAGCAAGGTGCGGATATTTCCGAAATTGATGGTGTGCGCGTAAATACTCCAGATGGCTGGTGGCTGCTGCGAGCTTCCAATACGCAGGCTGTTCTGGTTGCGCGTGCAGAAGGCCGGACAGAAGCATGTCTGGAGCGTCTGAAGGAAGCTGTGGTGAAGCAACTTGAACTTTCTGCTCTGCCGCGCCCTGATTTTTCAGGTAACAGTTCTGGCCACTAGGTTTTTAGTATAGGTTGTTATGTAAAGCGGGCAGTTCTTTCAGGGCTGCCCGCTTTGCTATCTAAGCAATGTGTTTTTCCGTGATCAACCTTCAAACTGTCGTTTTATGTGGGGTTGGTTTCTGATATAGAGAACCAATGTTGTCCTCTTTAACGGACCCTGCCGGGCGGCGGATTTCTTACCTGCGTGTATCGGTAACAGACCGGTGCGACATGCGGTGCACATACTGCATGGCCGAACGCATGACATTTCTGCCGCGCTCAGATGTTCTGGATTACGATGAACTGTTGCGCCTATGCCGTGTGTTTGTGCAGCACGGTGTGCGCCGCCTGCGTATAACAGGCGGAGAACCTTTGGTGCGCCGTGATATTGGCCCGTTTTTTCAGGAACTGGGCACATGGCTCAAGCATTCAGATAATCGGGGCCAGTTGGAAGAGCTCACTCTTACAACCAATGGCAGCCACTTGGCCCAGTATGCGCAAACCTTGTTTGATGCAGGTGTGCGGCGTGTGAATGTAAGTTTGGATACATTGGATGAAGCCCGGTTTGCGCAAATAACCCGCCGGGGCAAACTGGCGGCTACATTAGAAGGCATACGTGCAGCGCGAGATGTCGGGCTGGCGCTGCGTATCAACACCGTTGCTATGGCCGGTGTGAATGATGATGAATTTGATACGCTGCTGGCATGGTGTGGGGAAATAGGCGCAGATTTGTGCCTGATTGAAACCATGCCAATGGGAGACACGGGGGAAGATCGCACATCTCGCTATTTGCCATTGCTGGATGTAAAAGCTGATTTATCCAAGCGTTGGACGCTTACGCCCATTCCGGATGTTACCGGCGGCCCGGCCCGTTACTTGCGGGTGGAAGAAACCGGTAGAAGGTTGGGGTTGATTACCCCGATGAGCCATAATTTTTGTGCAACATGCAACAGGGTGCGGTTGTCCTGCACAGGGCGGCTTTATACCTGCTTGGGGCAGGAGGATGGCGCAGATTTGCGCAGTCTGATGCGGGCTGGCGCCAATGATGCCGCGCTGGAAAAAGCTATTCAGGATGCTATCGCCCGTAAACCTAAAGGGCATGATTTCCTGCTTGGCGCATCGGAAGCT
Organism: Acetobacter sp. JWB; assembly: GCF_003323795.1. Lineage (NCBI taxonomy): Bacteria > Pseudomonadati > Pseudomonadota > Alphaproteobacteria > Acetobacterales > Acetobacteraceae > Acetobacter > Acetobacter sp. JWB. The sequence continues at coordinate 1,224,622 of NZ_CP030871.1, forward strand.
GATGTTTCTGGCCCCCAACGGCATATGAGCGTTACGGGCGGGTAAAAACCTGTTTGCTTATGGTTTGGTTAAAGGATGGGGCTGCTGTTGCAGCACATCATGCAACGAATGTGTAAATTGCCCCGGTGTAAGCGGTTGCGGCTGATTGCCAGAGGGAGACCACGCAGCAAGTATTGCCATATGCAATGGCATGCAGAAGCTTTCTGCTTTTTCATCCTCTAGTTCATACGCAGCGGCAGGAAACAGTAAGCGTGGCGGAATGATGCGAGAGCGTAGGGCAAGCGCATTGGTTTCTCCCGCAGCGCGTAAATCTGCCATCAATGCCCGTAAGGAGCGGTAACGTAGTTCCAGCGTTTCTGTATCCACCACCGGCAACGCAAACCCGGCCCGCTGAAGTAACGAGACACAGCTTTGTTGCGTGGGTAAGGGTGATACGCGGGGTGAAACACCATCGCTTAATGCCAGTTCAGCCATTTCCAATGCCTGCCGCAAAGGCCGCAACGTAGGTAAAATGGGAATACTGGCCAAAAAGAGCCCATCAGGCCGCAGAATAGAGCGGATTTGGTGGAATAAACCCGGCAGATCATTCACCCAATGGAGGGACAGGCTGGCAATCACCAGATCAAAACTGCCGGGGGCAAAGGGGAGGCGTTCTTCATCAGCGCAAAGGCTTGGGGTGGATGCGCAACGTGCCTGTGCTTCTGAAAGATCGCAGGTAATGGTTGGAATATTTCTGCGTTTCAGCCCTTGGCAGATAATGCCCCGGCCCCCAATATCCAGTGCGCTGGAAAATGAACGCATCACATCATCCAGCCGATCCAGCAGAATATCTGCTGCCGCTTCTAATATGGGGGCAGTGGCGTGCTGGGTGCGGGCTGCACGTTCACGGTGCAGCCTTACAGCTTTGCGATCAAAAATTACGGGCACATCCATTTTAGAACATGTGCGTGCTTCCCTACGGTTTGCCAAGGATAGAGGCCGGGAAATTTTGTGTGAACCCATGAAATGCAAGTGAAAATACGCAAACTAGGCGCGGTTTTGTTGGATATTTTGTATCCGCCAAGTTGCATATTGTGTGGGGCAGACGTGGCGCAGCAGGGGGCAGCCTGCGTTTCCTGCTTTGATCGCCTACAATCAATTAGTCGCCCATTTTGTGATGCTTGTGCAGCGCCTCAGCCCTCGCAGGAAAGTTTGGGGCATACGGGGTTGTGCGCTGCGTGTGAGCAGCATCATCCTGCATGGCAACATGCGCGGGCGGCTTTTGTTTATACGGCGGCCGCCAGAGATCTCATTTTACAGCTAAAATATGCAGATAGAACAGAAAACGCTCGTTTTCTGGCGCAACGTATGATGCAGATAGGGCAAGATATTCTGCGGCCAGATGTGTTGCTGGTGCCCGTGCCTGTGCATAGGTGGCGGTTGCTCCGGCGTCGTTACAATCAGGCGGCACTGCTGGCGGCTGAGGTGGCGCGCGTAAAGCATTTACAGGTGCTGCCTGATGCCCTTATGCGTACGCGCGCCACAACAAAATTAGCTGGATTTTCCCGCAAGGAACGGCAGCAGGAAATGCAAAGCGCCATTACATTTAGGCCCAAATGGCAGCAAAAACTGCACGGACGTTCTGTTGTGTTGGTGGATGATATGCTCACAACAGGCGCTACAGCTACGGCCTGTGTGCAGGCATTAAGGCAGGCCGGGGTGCTGGATGTCAGTCTTTTAGTGGCGGGGCTGGTGCCTGCGCGGCCAGAAGTTGATATAAACCTTCCAGAATAGATGTGCGGTGTAAAAACCGGACTTACCAACACACAGAAGGAAAATGTTTATGCCTGAAATCGAAATTTACACGCAGCCGGGATGCCCTTTTTGCATGCGGGCCGTTACATTGCTGGAACGCAAAAAGGTGCCGTTCAAGGAAATTAACGCCCCTCGTGGCACGCAGGCACGTGAAGATGCCATCCGCCGCTCTGGTGGCAGCACAACTGTACCGCAGGTTTTTGTAGGAGATCGGTGCTTGGGCGGATGTGATGATCTGATGTCACTAGAGCGCCAAGGCAAGCTGGATGCAGCTCTGGGTTTGGGTGAAAACTGAAAGGTAGGAGGTAAAAGCGGATGATCTGTTATCAGCTCTGTTGTGCAAATGGGCATACGTTTGAAGGCTGGTATCGGGATAGCACCGCTTTTGCACGCCTGAAGCAGGAAAACCTGTTGAGCTGCGCCATTTGTGGCACGGCTAAGGTAGAGCAGGCCCTCATGGCACCCGCTATTGTAAAGGGCCGCTCGCATCCGAAACAAATGGAACCTTCCAAACCCGAAGAAATGCCACAACAACCCGAAGCGCCACCTGCACCGCAACAGTTAGAACCCGTAGTGTCAGATAATCTGATAAGCGCTTTGCGCCAGATCAGAGCCGCGGTGGAAGAAAACTGCGAAAACGTAGGTTCCAATTTTGCGGATGAAGCCCTGCGTATTCATCATGGAGAAGCGCCAGAACGCAGTATCTATGGAGATATGACGGCATCAGAGCGCGAAATGCTGGAAGATGAAGGGGTTGATGTGCTGCCGCTTCCGTGGGTACGCAAGACCGACAGCTAATTTTTCGGGGTTGTCGGAACAGTGTTGGGGGTGGCAGGCAGGGGTTACGGTGCCCAAATTAACAGGGCAAACCAGCCGGTTACGTAAAAATTATATGTTGGCAACAGGGCTGGGCGAAGGAGAAAGAGAGCATGAAAAACTTCATGGCGCGCGGCGCTCAAACCGGAATTAGGGCTTTTTTTCTTTCGTCCGTATTAGGCATATCTGCCGCGCTGCTTCCTGCAATTTCTCAGCCTGCCATGGCAGATTCTGTTGCCTTGGGGGATGAAAGCAGCCTGATGGGTTACTGGCTAAGCCAAGATCATGACGGCGTTTTTAAGATTGAAAAATGTGGGGAAACTGTTTGTGGCCGATTGATTGGCTTACGCTACGATGGCACGGATGTTCCCAAGGGGCATGATGGAAAAACCGAGTGTAACCTCTTGATGCTAACGGATTTTCGTCCGCTGAAAGATGAAAAAAACAAGTGGGAAGGGAATATTCTGGACCCCGATAGTGGCCATAAGTATGACGCTCGGATCTGGTCTCCCCAGTCTGGTGTGCTGAAACTGCGCGGTTATCTAGGCCTGCCCATTTTTGGTGAAACCCAGACATGGACACGGTATTCCGGGCCGCCAATGGGGCCTGTCTGCAAGATGCCCTGAGCATACGCGCATTAAGGAGAAAAACAGGATTATGAGCGGCTCGTTTTCGCGTCGTGCTTTCGGGCTGGGTGGTCTGGCGTGTGGTTTTTTGGGAAGCACCTATGTGCGGGCAGACAATAACACGCCTGTAACCGATACACAGGATGCCGCAACGCCACCATCGCCAGAGCGTATTTTATGTTATGTAGGCGGCTATACGCAGCACGGGCCGCCGGGTGGCAATGGGGATGGCATTACGGTTTTTGAAATGAACCGTAAAACAGGTTCTCTCAACCATCTGAATACATTTACAGATGTTGCCAGCCCTTCTTTTATCGCATTTTCTCCGGATAAGCGTTTTCTTTACGCCGTTAACGAAATCAATGATTTTGAAGGAAAAAACACCGGAGCCGTCACGGCTTTTTCGGTAGATCATGGCACGGGCGCGTTAACAAAGCTGAATACCGTTTCTTCTGGTGGGGCAGATCCGGCGCATCTGAGCGTCCATCCCTCTGGTAAATACGTTATGGTGGCCAATTATACGGGTGGGAATTTTGCACTGTTGCGCGTGCAAAAAGATGGTTCCTTGGGGCCGATGACAACTCTCATCCACAATACTGGCCCACGTATGCCAGATCGGGCTTCGGATAATCCGCCGGGTAACTTTGCAATAAGTGACCACTCAGGCTCTCACCCACATATGATCCATGCAGACCCATCCGGCCGCTTTGTGGCAGTGGCAGATGCCGGGTTGGATAGAATGTATGTGTATGGGATCAATCTGGATACGGGGCGTCTGTTCCCGGCCAAAAAGCCGTTTACCACCATGACAGCGGGCTCCGCCCCGCGGCATTTTCAGTTTTCTGCGGATGGCGCGCGGCTGTACATTCTGTGCGAACAGGATTCCAAAGTTGTGGTGGCAAATTTTGATGCCAAAACAGGAGATATTGCACCGCAACAGGCCGTAAGTAGCTTAACCGCACACTTCCGGGGGAGCACGCTGGCTGCGGGCATTCTGTTCTCACCCGATGAGCATTTTCTTTACGTCTCTAACCGCTTGGGCGATTCTCTGGCTGTGTTTCAGGTGGCGCAGGATGGTGGCCTAACATTGGTGGATGAAATCTGGACACATGCCGATTACGGGCGGGCGCTCAAATTTGATCCTACTGGCAGCTATTTATACGTGGCCAACCAGCGGAGTGATTCCATTACATCTTTCCGGGTAGATAAAACCACCGGCAAGATTGGCTTTACGTGGGATTTTACACCCATCGGCAGCCCAACCTGCTTTGAGTTTCTGACGCTTCCTGCTTAACATATTGTGTAAGAAAGCGTCAGCAACACACTGATATTAAAAGTAAATTCTGTATCAGTCTTTTTTGAAGGCAGCGATGTAGTTAATGCCCAAGTCCTGCGTTTCTTTCCAGCTGCCAATGCCGGGGGCCATGCCAGAAATGGCAACCATCCGCAGGCCAGCGGCGCGGGCATAGCGCCCCAGTTCGGAAGGCTGGATAAACTTGCGCCATTCGTGTGTGCCAACAGGTAGCAGGCGCAGCAAATATTCCGCTCCAATCTTGCCGACAGCCAAGGAGCGCAAGGTGCGGTTCATGGTAGAAACAATGATTGTGCCATTGGCATCTACAAGCTGCGCCAGCATAACCATAAATGCTTCAGGATCAGTCACATGCTCTATAATTTCTAAAGCCATTACAGCATCAAACTTGGCGTGTTCGGCCACCAATTCTTCCGCGCTGCCTTGGCGATAATGGAGCGTGCCAGAACCGGCAGGAAGCGGGTTGGCTTCCAGATGTGCCTGTGCAGCGGCAATACCATTGGCCGATGCATCCAGCCCCAATACGTTATATCCGGCTTTTGCCAGGGCTTCACTAGCCAGCCCCGCGCCACAGCCAATATCCAGCACATGCGGCTTGCGTGATTTGCGGCCACGCAGGGGCAGGTGGCGGCTGGCCCATTCAATCCGCAGGCCATTCATGGCATGCAGGGGGCGCATGGGGCCTGTTGGATCCCACCACTTGTCTGCCAGAGCACTAAAGCGGGCAATTTCCTCGGAAGAAACAGAGGAAGGCGCTTCCTCTCGGGTGGCGTGCATACAACAAATTCCTTTCCTGCTGGTCTCCCCGCTGGACGAAAGGGGGCCGGGAGAGGTATGTGACGCGGCTTGTGAAGCAGCGCAACCGTTCCCATGCGTCTTTTCCGCTATGCAGGTGGCGGGAAGGGCTGGTGCAATGCGTTTTACGGCCTGTTTGGTGGAGAATAAAGCTATGTCCGGTTCCGCACCCCGGATCGTCATGAAATTCGGCGGGACATCCGTGGGGGATCTTGACCGTATCAGAGCCGTGGCCGAGCGCGTCAAAAAACAGAAAGACGCAGGCTGCGATGTGCTGGTGGTTGTTTCAGCCATGGCAGGAGAAACCAACCGGCTGGTTGGGTTCTGTCAGTCTCTTTCTCCTTTGTATGATGCGCGCGAATACGATGCCGTTGTGGCAACGGGTGAGCAGGTAACCAGTGGTTTGCTGGCTATTGCCTTGCAAAAGCTTGGCGTGCCTTCGCGCTCCTTTGCCGGGTGGCAGGTGCCCATTCTTACGGATTCCCTGCACGGCAAGGCCAGCCTCGATTCGATAGATGGCGCGCGTCTGCTGGGCAGCATGGCCGATGGTATGGTGCCGGTTGTGGCCGGCTTTCAGGGTGTTGGGCCAGATGGCCGCGTAACCACGTTGGGGCGCGGTGGCTCAGATACATCTGCCGTGGCGCTTGCCGCTGCCATTAAGGCGGATCGGTGCGATATCTACACGGACGTGGACGGTATTTACACCACAGACCCCAGAATCGTGCCCAAGGCGCGTAAGCTGGACAAAATTACGTATGAAGAAATGCTGGAGCTGGCATCTGTTGGCGCCAAGGTGCTGCAAACACGCAGTGTAGGCCTTGCCATGCGCGAGCGTGTGCGTGTGCAGGTGCTTTCCAGCTTTGAAGATGGCCCCGCAGTTACGGAAGGTCACCTTCCCGGCTCTATGGTGGTGGATGAGGACGAAATCGTGGAAAAGAAACTGGTCACCGGCATTGCCTACTCCCGTGATGAAGCCAAACTGTCGGTTCGGCGTATTCCTGACCGTCCGGGCATTGCGGCGGCAATTTTTGGCCCATTGAGCGAAGCCAATGTGAATGTGGACATGATTGTGCAGAGCACCGGCGCAGATGGCACCACAAACATGACCTTCACCACCAGCAAGACCGATCTGCCACGCGCTATAAGCATTCTGGAAAGCGTGCGCGGCGCTGTGCAGTATGAAGAACTGCAAACAGACCCGGATATCGTAAAGGTGAGTGTGGTGGGCAGTGGCATGCGTTCTCATGCAGGTGTTGCCAGCACCATGTTCCGCACGCTGTCTGAACGTTCCATCAACATTCAGGCCATTTCCACCAGCGAAATCAAGGTTTCCGTGCTGGTAGCCGCAGAATATGCCGAACTGGCAGTGCGTGCGCTGCACACGGCCTATGGTCTTGATGATGTCTGATATTGCAAGCAGCCTGAATCCCGCTCCAACGTCTGAAGAATGGCAGCGCGCCCGCACGCGGTTGGATAAGTTGTGGCAAAGGGGGACGGATTTTCTGGGCACGCCTTACGCCATTTTGGCTGGGGCAATGTCTTGGGTGAGTGAACGTCACCTTGTATCCGCCATTTCCAATGCAGGTGGGTTTGGTGTGATTGCCTGTGGTGCTATGGAACCAGCCCGTTTGGCTGAGGAAATTGCCGCCACCCGTGCGCTGACAGATCGCCCTTTTGGCGTAAATCTGATTACCATGCACCCTCAGTTGGATGAGCTGGTGCAGGTGTGTCTGGATGCCAAGGTGGGCCATATTGTGCTGGCAGGTGGTATTCCGCCCAGCGCCGCCATTAAGGCCGCCAAGGATGGTGGCGCCAAGGTTATTGGCTTTGCCCCAGCATTGGTGTTGGCCAAGCGGCTGATCAAGATGGGTGTGGATGCGCTGGTCATTGAAGGTGCAGAAGCAGGTGGTCATATCGGCCCCGTTTCCCTGACTGTGCTGGCGCAGGAAATTCTGCCGCATATCCAGAACGTGCCGGTTTTTGTGGCTGGCGGCCTTGGCCGTGGTGATGCGCTTGTTTCCTATTTGGAGCAGGGCGCTGCTGGTGGCCAGTTTGGTACACGTTTTGCTGCGGCAGAGGAAAGCATTGCCCACGAAAACTTTAAAAAAGCTTTTGTGCGGGCCAATGCGCGTGATGCTACGACCTCGGTTCAGCTTGATGAACGCTTTCCGGTTATTCCGGTGCGGGCCATCAGCAATGAGGGCGGGCGTAAATTTGTAGCGCATCAGGCCGATGTTATCCGCCGCTTTCAGGCGGGTGATCTCACGCGTGAAGATGCGCAACTGGAAATCGAACATTTCTGGGCGGGTGCCTTGCGGCGTGCGGTTATTGATGGAGATGTAGAAGAAGGCTCTGTTATGGCCGGGCAATCTGTTGGCATGGTAAAATCTGTGCAGCCGGTGGCCCAGATTATTGCTGACCTGATAGATCAGGCCGTGATAGCGCTGATCCGTCAACAACGCCGCATGGATGCTGATGGCTGAAAACGCCCCAAGTTCTGAACAGGAGCAGCCGGCTGCTCTGCCTCCGCTCCCCGATATTGGTACATACGGGGTAGGGGGCGCGCTGCGCAAACGCCGCGAACAGCTTGGCTGGTCCTTGGATGATGTTGCCGCGTATCTGCGCATCCGAGATGCATATCTGGATGCGCTGGAAACCGGAAAAGCGGATGTGCTTCCGGCGGAAGTATATACGCTTGGGTTTTTACGGGCCTATGCGCAGGCTTTGGGGTTTGATCCAAACCCTATGGTGGAGCGTTACAGGCAGGAAGCGCGCAACGCTATTCGGCAGCCAGAACTTGTGTTTCCAGATCCGCCGCCAGATCGGCGTATTCCTCCGGCTGTGTCCATTTCTCTTGGGCTTGCTGTTATTCTGGCCAGCTATGTGGGGTGGTATTACTTTACAGGGCACACGCCACCTGCTCCGGAGCGTGTGCCGCCAGTGGCAAGCCTTCTGCCTGGTGAGCAGACGCATAATGCGCCTTCTCCGCAAGTGGCTTCCATTTTGCCGGACAAAAGTGCCGTTCCAGCACCTTTGCCACCCTCTGCGCAGCCTAAGCCATCAGGTTCTGAACCGGCATCGAACGCACAAGGTGCGGGAAGTGCTTCGCCTGAAGGCGCCGTAGCACCGGAAGCAACGCAGCCAGTTGGTGATATTGGCGCAACATCTGCACAAACTCCCCAACAACCCAACACGCAAACGCTACCTGCTGCAACGCCAGCGGCTCCTTCTGAGGTGGTTGCTGATAATCAGATCGTGCTGAAGGCGCTTGCTGCCAGTTGGGTGCAGGTGAAGGATGCCAACGGCAAGGTTGTTTACGATCACATTTTACAACCCGATGAGGAATGGAATGTGCCGGTGGAGGGTGGCCCCTATAGCCTGACCGTAGGCAATGCGGGTGGCATTGTTTTGCGTATGGGGGATGTGCTGACAGCGCCTTTAGGGCGCAACGGTGCTGTACGCCGCAAAATGCTGCTAACACCGCAAAGTGTGCGTGATGGTATATTGGCCGCACCTGCCGTGCAAAATAACGTTGCCACACCGCCGATGCATGCAGATGTTGCAGCCCCTACGCCCAATACGGTATCAGAGATACCAACCGATGCGCAGACAGATCTGGCAGCCTCGGAACAGGCGCTTAAGCCCAAGGAAACTGCACCTCGCACACGCCATCGGGCCGCGCCTGTGCAAGCAGAACCAAGCGCTGATGATTTGAATGCGCGCCAGCTTCAGGGCATGGGTTCACACTAGAATGGCACCCTCGCGCGTATTATGTGTAGCCAAATGGCCCTGATTTTGGCAGGAAAACACCAAACGCAATGGAGAACGCCGTGTGGCCGAACACGGCAGCTTCCCTCAACTGTCGTTTTCGACAAAAGGATGTAAAATGAGCGGCTACCGGCCTTACCAGCATATCGAGCGTCGGAAATCTCGGCAGATCCATGTCGGCAAGGTAGCCGTCGGTGGTGATGCGCCGATTTCCGTCCAGACCATGACCAACACCCTCACGACTGATGCACAGGCAACAATCGAGCAGATTCGTCGTGCAGAAATGGCGGGTGTGGATATTGTGCGTGTGTCCTGCCCGGATGAGGAAAGCACCAAGGCGCTGGAAGAAATTGTAAAGGAAGTGAATGTCCCTATCGTGGCCGATATTCACTTCCACTACAAACGCGCTATTGAAGCTGCAAAGGCAGGTGCTGCCTGCCTGCGTATCAACCCAGGCAACATCGGCAGCGCCGAGCGTGTGCGTGAAGTGGTTAAGGCCGCTAAGGATTACGGCTGTTCCATCCGTATTGGTGTGAACGCTGGATCACTGGAAAAGCATCTGCTTGAAAAATATGGTGAGCCTAACCCAGATGCGCTGGTGGAAAGCGCTCTGGAACACGCTAAAATTCTGGAAGATCATGATTTTCGTGAATTCAAGATCAGCGTGAAGGCATCAGATGTGTTCATGGCGGTGGCTGCGTATCAGCAACTGGCAGATGCCTGCGATTACCCGCTGCACATTGGCATTACAGAAGCAGGCAGCAAGCGTGCTGGCACCGTAAAATCCTCTATTGGTCTGGGCAACCTGCTGTGGGCCGGTGTGGGTGATACCATGCGTGTTTCTCTTTCCGCTGCGCCGGAAGAAGAAGTGCTGGTGGGTTGGGATATTCTTAAGTCCCTCGGCCTACGCCACCGTGGTGTTAAGATTATTTCCTGCCCGTCCTGCGCGCGTCAGGGCTTTAACGTGGTGGAAACAGTGCAGACGCTGGAAGACCGGCTGGCACATATTAAAACCCCACTTACCCTGTCCATTATCGGGTGTGTGGTGAACGGCCCGGGTGAAGCCCTGCTGACCGATCTGGGCGTAACCGGCGGTGGCTCTGGCCGCCACATGGTGTATGCCGGTGGCAAGCAGGATCATACCGTGCCTGCGGCAGACATGATCGAACATGTTGTGGAACTGGTAGAAGAGCGCGTTGCTGCTATTCAGGCAGAAGAAGCCAAGGAAAAGCAGGAAGGTAAAGCGCAGGAACTGCCAGACATGGCATCTGCCAACTAAGCATTCAACTTTCTTCCTCTGCTTTGCGCCAAAAGGCGCGGGCAGGGGCAGACGTGCCATTTTAAACAGCAAAAAACACCACGCCAGCCAAGGTGACGGGTGCCGTGGTGTGGGAATATGTATTCGTGAGCAGCATTCAGCCCGTAAGAGGAACGCACGACCTTATTGGAGAAGACCAGCGCCGCCATGCGCATGTGGTAGACACAGCGCGCCGGATTGCAGGTGTTTACGGGTTTGATGAATGGGCAACCCCGATTTTTGAAGATACACGGGTTTTCTCTCGCTCTTTGGGGATACGTCCGATGTTGTTTCCAAAGAAATGTATTCCTTTAGTGATCGGGATGGTGAAAGCCTAACATTGCGGCCAGAAGGTACGGCAGCCATTTGCCGGGCCTTGGTTACCAATGCGCTTACGCAGTCTCTGCCGCAGAAAGTATTTTATGCAGGCCCCATGTTCCGGCATGAACGGCCCCAGAAAGGGCGGTATCGCCAGTTTCACCAAATTGGCGCAGAGCTTCTGGGTGCAGCCGAACCCCTGGCAGATGCAGAAGCCATTGCCATGGGGTACGAAGTGCTCAAGGCGTTGGGCATTGCAGATTACGTGACGCTGGAACTGAATACGCTGGGTGATGCTGCCAGCCGTGATGCATGGCGAGATGCTTTGGTAGCGTATTTTTCGGCCCATAAGGATAAATTGTCTGAAGACAGTCTAACCCGTTTGGAAAAGAACCCGCTGCGCATTCTGGATAGCAAGGATGCAGGCGATAAGGTTCTGGTGGCTGATGCGCCCATGATGGCAGAGTTTCTAACACCAGAAGCCCGTACGTTTTGGGAGGATTTGCGCAATAAGCTGGATGTGTTCGGCATTGCCTACACTGTAAACCCCAGCATTGTGCGTGGGCTGGACTACTATAACCACACCACGTTTGAGTTCGTCACCAATCGTCTGGGTTCTCAGGGCACAGTGCTGGCTGGTGGCCGGTATGATGGTTTGGTAAAACAGATGGGTGGGCCAGAAGTGCCAGCTATTGGCTGGGCTGCGGGTATTGAGCGCCTGTCTATGCTGCTAGAACAAGTGCCTGCGGCGCCGCGCTCTGTTGTGTTGGTACCTGTTGGCGCGCCTGATGAAAGCGCAGTTGTGCAGATTTTGCAGGGTTTGCGCGGGCAGGGTGTAAGAACAGAAATTGGCTACAAGGGTTCACTGCGTAAGCGTATGGAACGCGCAGGTAAGCAGAACGCCAGCCATGTGCTTTTCCTTGGGGAAGATGAACTAGCCAAAGGTCTGTTTCGTGTAAAAAATATGGAAACAGGGGCCGAACAGGAAGTCTCTCGTGATACGTTGCTTTCCAAAGCGCAAGACGTATTTGCAGCATGAAGTTTGACGAACGACTAGACCAGATTGTCAGCCGCGCTCTGGAGTTGGAAGCGCAGCTAGCAAGCGGGCTAAATGGTGAAGCTTTTACGCAGGCATCACGAGAATATGCTGAAATCGAACCCGTTGTGGCGCGTATCAACGCCCTGCGCGGGGTGGAAGACGGTATCCGGCAAGCTGAGCTGCTTTTAGCAGATCCAGAAATGAAGGAACTGGCAGAAGCAGAGCTGACTGAGCTGCGTGAGCAACTTCCACAACTGCAAAAAGATGTGCGTCTGTCTTTGTTACCAAAAGATGTGGCAGACGCCCGCAGTGCTATTCTGGAAGTGCGGCCTGCGGCTGGGGGCGATGAAGCCGCTCTGTTCGCGGCCGAACTGTTTGACATGTACCGCCGTTATGCAGACCTAAACGGCTGGCGCTTTACCGTTATGGATTATGACGAAAGCGAGTTAGGCGGCCTGCGCGAAGGGATTGCCGAAATTAACGGCAAAGGCGTGTTTGCGCGGTTGAAGTATGAATCCGGTGTGCATCGGGTGCAGCGCGTGCCCGCTACGGAAAGTCAGGGCCGTATCCATACCTCCACAGTTACGGTGGCTGTGCTGCCAGAAGCCGAAGATGTTGATGTAGAGGTTAACGAAACAGACCTGAGGGTAGATGTGTTTCGAGCCTCTGGGGCTGGTGGGCAGCATGTGAATAAGACGGAAAGTGCCGTACGCCTTACCCATATGCCCAGCGGCATTGTGGTTTCTATGCAAGAAGAAAAAAGCCAGCATAAAAACCGTGCCAAGGCCATGAAAATCCTGCGTGCACGTTTGTATGAGCGTGAAAGAGCGCAGGCCCATGCCAACCGTGCGGCAGATAGGCGCTCTCAGGTAGGTACGGGAGATAGATCAGAGCGTATTCGCACCTATAACTTCCCGCAAGGGCGTGTCACGGATCATCGTATCAACCTGACACTCTATAAAATTGATCGTGTCATGTTGGGGGAACTGGATGAGTTTGTAGATGCCCTTACGCAGGAAGAACAGGCGGCTCTGCTGGCGGCTGAAGGTTTTTAACTGATAGGTGCTGCACACACGCCAGAATGGCCGGGGTGATGCTCCGCTGCTTCTGGCGCGTTTGGATCAGTTAAAAAGAATTCAGTGAAGTTATCAGACCCCAAGGCGTAAAAATGGTGCCCATCGGGGTTGTGGAGCGTGCCATCACTATCTACCTCATGAGTTTCTACCCGTCCTTCGGGAGAGCGGATGGTGATTTCACCGCATAAGGTATAGGTGTGGTCTAACCGCCCCATAGGGGTGGTGACTTTAACCGTTTTTTCCTGATTTTTATCATCCAGTCGGATCACGCTTACAAGTTTGCCATCCAGATAGATGCGTGAAACTTCAGAAATTTCCGTATCTGCCTTGCCGTCTGTTACCGTAAATTCGCCCGCATAGGCGTAAGAAAGGGGCAATGCGGCCATAAGGCCAAGCAGGCAAAAAGTTGTGTTCTGGATACGGCGGAAAAATTGGGGCATTGATGTCTAACCAGATCAATCCATCAAGGTTGCGCGTGTGAGTACAGCAGAAAAAACAATTCCCTGCCAGCCAATAGCGCAACTGTTGCGTGAGGGTACACAACTTTTGGCACAGGCCGGTATTGAAGGCCCGCGGCGGGAAGCGCGATTACTACTTATTCATGCGCTTTCCCTTACACCAGAGCAACTGCTAGCCCGCTCTCCAACAGAGAATGTGCCCAGTGAGCCCTTTTTTTCTTACGTAAAACGTCGCGCTGCACACGAACCTTTTGCCTATATTACAGGCAGTAAAGGGTTTTGGAGCTTGGATTTGGCAGTATCTCCAGCAAGTTTGGTGCCGCGCGGAGATACAGAAACACTTATTACAAGCCTTCTGGAATATCGACCGGATCAGACATCCGTGCAGAATATTCTGGATTTAGGTACTGGTACGGGCTGTTTGCTGCTGGCTGCTTTGGCGGAATACCCTAAAGCGCGTGGGGTAGGGGTGGACATCAACCCACAGGCCGCCATGTTGGCGCATGCGAATGCCCAGCGTTGTGGCATGCAGGATCACGCATTATTTATAGCGGCGGAGTGGGATGCCGCGTTGGCTCCAAATGCGCGGTTTGATGTGGTGCTGAGCAACCCTCCCTATATTCCGACTTCAGATCTGGCAGACCTTATGCGGGAAGTACGTGAGCATGAGCCTGTGCGCGCACTGGATGGTGGGAATGATGGGTTGAGTGCGTACCGCTATCTTTGCGGTCGTCTGCCATTTTTATTGGTAGATGGCGGGGTGGCTGTGCTGGAAATTGGCATAGGGCAGGAAGAGGCTTTGCGCGCCTTGGCAGCCACCAATGCCTTGCGCGTGGTAGATGTAAAAGCAGATCTGGCAGGTATTGCCCGCGCTGTGGTGCTAGAAAAACAGGCGTGAAAAATAACTTGGCTTTATAGGCTTGGGTTGCTACACTACTCAAGCTTGCTTCTGTAGCAGATGTAAAAACCTAAAATCACTGCATCAGAAATTAAAGCAGCAAGGGGGCCTTTCATTTGGCAACAATTTATGTGTTGCCTTACATAAAGCCCATTCCGAAAAAACAATTCGGCCTTCACTCAGGAAGCATACCTTTTTAATACAGGACTGTTTCTTTATGCCAAAGTGCCCTGAACAGGAAAGCGCTGTGATAAACCCATGAACGTAAAACGGATGCGGACAAGACACCATCGTTCCAACGGGAGCAATGGGAGTTCCCGACAACTGAATGGACAGATTCCGATGAACAGGAATCATGTTTTTGATAGTCATGGCCCGGATGTGCGCGTACGTGGCACAGCCCAGCAGCTTTTTGAAAAATATCTCCAGCTTGGTCGTGATTCCACAGGCAGCGGAGACCGCGTGGCAGCAGAAGGTTACTTCCAGCATGCCGAACATTACTTCCGTATCATGAACGCCATGGCGCAGGCTGCGCAGCAAAGCCAGCAAGAGCGCGCCGAACGCCTTGCCGCCCGCCAGCAGCGTGCCGTTGCGCAGACCAATGAAGATGGCGAAGACCGGCAGGAAAATGCCCCTCAGCCTGATATTCAGGAAGAATCCGAACCTCAGCCTGAACTTTCCGAAGGCTAAAAAACTTCTGATACCTTGCTGCCCTGCTTCTGATATCTGGAGCGGGGTGGGCGGGGTATAAATTGTGTTTGCGTGTAAGGTGTTTAGGCAGCCATAAAACGCGCGCAACGCAAAAATAACACAACAAGTTCTTGGCTTGATGTGGTGGGTTTAGTGTGTTGATTTTTTAGGGAATTGGTAGCGGCGGAAGGATTTGAACCTCCGACCAAGGGATTATGATTCCCCTGCTCTACCACTGAGCTACGCCGCCATCATGTGATGGCGCTCATCTACCTGATTCTCCGGGATGCCGTCAACCCGGTTTGGCGTATTTTGTTATAAAAATAATCAGATAAGAGAATATAAGAGCTTACTGCCCCAGATTTCCGGCGCCAAAAATGTAATTGCTGACCTGTTGCTCAAGGCTTGTGGGCTCCAGCGTATGTGTCAGCATTCCATTGGGTGGTGCTATGGTGGAGGATGTGCCAGGTTCAATCATCAAAGCGTTTTCAGATGAAAGCGTGGCACTGCTGATTGTGAGCGTGCTGTCCTGTGGCAAGTGCAGTGCGCCATCCAGTGTAAAGTGCACAAAAGCCATCTGAGTGGCTGGGTCTAGTACGATGGATGAAACGCGGCCCACTTTTACCCCGGCAATATCTACATCTGCGCCACGTTCCAGCCCGTTGGCCGAGACAAAGCGGGCAGAGAGAGCGTAGTTATTTGTGCCCGGAGATTTCTGAGTGCCATGTGCATAAAAAGCAAAACCCAGCGTGGCTGCCAGAACTGCTCCGCTAAAAAGACATGCGCCTGCACGGTTTTGCCTGCTCATAGGTGTGTTTTCATCCCGAATAATAATGTTGTGGCATAAGATTAGCATGAATCCTTGCAGCATGGTGGCGCATGGTGCAAGGACAGGCAGCAAAGTTGTGCCAGCGTGGGTTGTAACTGCATATGTCGTTTCTTCAGGCTATCATTATCGCTCTTCTTCAGGGAGCAACAGAACTCTTTCCCGTAAGTAGCCTTGGACATGCTGTTATCCTTCCGGCGTTGTTCCATTGGTCGTACGATCTGCATGATCCGGCATTTCTGCCGTTTCTGGTTATGCTGCATCTGGGTACTTCTGTGGCGCTGCTAGTTTTCTTCTGGAAAGATTGGCTGGCCATATTCAAAGGGGCCAGTGGCAGTTGCGGCCAGCGCATGCAAATGGAAAGCCTGCATATTCTGTGGCTGCTCATTGTAGCCACCATTCCCGCTGTTGTGGTGGGTGGCCTGTTTGAGCACTTCTTGCGCAATTTGTTTGGCTCAGCCTCATCCGCTGCCATTTTCTTGTTTTTAAATGGTTTGCTTTTGCTGGTGGTAGAACGGCTGCGCAGCAGTGTGGTGCGGAAAAACGTTAATTCTGTTGCCAGCATGACATCGCGCGATGCGGTCATTATTGGCCTGTTCCAGTGCCTTGCATTCTTTCCTGGGCTTTCTCGCTCTGGTGCAACCATTTGTGGTGGTTTGTTGCGGGGGCTGCACCATGATACGGCAGCACGTTTTTCCTTTTTGATGGCGCAACCTGTTATTCTGGCCGCCACGGTGCGTGAAGCCTTCAAAATGCGGCATCTGGAGCTACAGCCGGGGCAGATGCGCATTGCCGTGGTGGCAGCTCTTGTATCTGGCCTGACGGCATTGTTCAGCACCGCTTTTCTGATGCGGTATTTCCGTGATCACGACAGATGGGCGCTTTCTCCCTTCGCTTGGTACTGCATGGGCGTAGGCGGTATTGCGACCATTCTGTTCCATTTTATGCACTGATCCAGAAATAGTCTAATGGGAGATATTTCTGGTTCGCCGCGGCGCAAGTCTTTGCAGCGCATTGAAAAGGAAAACAGCACCCAACGCCTAAGCAGAACACTGGGGCCTTTGCAGCTTACCATGCTGGGCGTGGGCTCCACTATTGGCGCGGGTATTTATGTTATGACAGGCACGGCAGCCGCCAACTATGCGGGGCCGTCCATCCTTTTGTCCTTTATTGTGGCAGGGGTTGCCTGCCTTTTTACGGCCCTTTCTTATGGTGAGCTGGCATCTTCCATGCCGGTTTCAGGCTCTGCCTATACGTATGCCTATGTTTCCATGGGGGAGCGTTGGGCATGGGCTGTTGGGTGGCTGCTTTTGCTGGAATACGGTATTTCCTGCGCAGGTGTGGCTGCTGGTTTTTCAGGTTATGCGGTCAGCCTTTTGCAAGATTTTGGCGTGCATGTGCCATCAGCGCTGTCCACCACTACGCTGCAAGTCGCGTTTGAAGGGGCATCCCGCCATGTTGCTGCGGGGTGGCGGATAGATGCGGTGGGCGCTTTCTCTATTCTGGCCGTTTCTTTGTTGCTGGTTTTGGGCGTGCGTGAATCCTTCAAAATCAATGCGCTCATTGTTTTTCTCAAAGTGGGCGTTCTGGCGCTCTTTGTGGCGCTGGGCGTGTGGGAGGTGCATCCGTCTTACTGGTCTCCCTTTATTCCGAAGTATGAAGGAGGCTTCCGCTTTGGCTTCCCCGGTATTTTCCGCGCAGCATCGGTTATCTTTTTTGCATATGTAGGGTTTGAGGCTGTTTCTACCGCAGCGGGAGAGGCCCAAAACCCTCGGCGGGATGTGCCTGTTGGTATCGTGCTTTCGCTCATTATCTGCACGGTTGTTTACATGATTGTGGCTGCCGTGTTGATTGGTGTGGTGCCGTGGCAGACGCTGGATGTAGCAGACCCGCTGGCAATAGCCGTTAACGCCATGCATCAGCCGTGGCTGGCTTTGTTTGTAAAGCTGGGGGCCGTTATCGGCCTGTGTTCCGTGCTGATGGGGCTGTTATATGCCCAAAGCCGCATCTTTTTTGCCATGGCGGAAGATGGCTTGCTAATGCCGATGTTCAGTAAGCTGCATCCGCGCTTTCAAACACCGTGGATCGGCAGCATTGTGCTGGGGCTTGGCGTAGCGCTGGCAACTGCCACGTTGCCGATTGATATTATTGGTGATCTGGTTAGCCTTGGCACGGCTGTAGCGTTTGGCATTGTGTGTTTTACCGTTATCTGGGTGCGCAATAAGGCCCCCGAAATTCCGCGTCGTTTTAGTGTGCCGTGGGGCGGCTTTACCGTACGCGGTATCTGGCTGGGCTATGTGCCGCTTTTAGGGATTTTCTTTTGCGCAGTTATGGTGGCGCCCCTTTGTGTAGATATGATGTTGGCCCTGTATAAAGGGGATCCCATACCTCTGCTGCTTCTGCTCACTTATGCCGGTATAGGGTGGGCCAGCTATCGGTTTTATGGTCACGTCCATTCCCGCCTAGGGCGGGAACAGCGCGAAAAAGTCAAATAATTCAGTCGTTCAACGGATAGGATGCCAAAAGCCGCTTCTGGCGCTGCCAGAGGCGCACACCTTCCCACAAATTGGTGGGGGACCAGCCAGCCTTTTTCTTTTTGGCGCCAATACGGAAACTTTCCCGGTAATGGTGGAACTGGGCTGCATAGGCTTCGCGCAGCGTTGTGCGGGAATCCCAAATGTGGATAGCTTCTGAACCTACGCCATTGATTTCGATAATTTCAAAATCCTTGCCTTCACGCAGTGCTTCGGCAGAGCGGAATTTTACATCAATACGTCCGAAGTGAAAATCGGGAATATCCTGCATGATGGCGTCAATCTGTCGGGTGAGTTCTGGCGTAATGTCTGCCTTGCCGTTGCGGAAAATGGCCCCTTTGCAATGGTTGCCTGCGAATACCAGTTCCAGTTCATCCCCATCTGGCAAAACTTCGTGCAGACAGTGTGTTAGGCGTGGCGTGTAGATGTGTAGCACTTTGCTGGTGCGGCTATCTTTTTGCAGCAGTTGCAGCACTGTATCGCGCCCATTTCCGCGCAGGGCCGGAATATCTTTGTAAGTGAGGGATGAAATTTCCCCCATAGGGCTGTCAGGATGACGAATATAAAACAGCCCGGCTTCGTGCTTCCATGTAATGAGTTTTTGTATCACCAGCCGGATCTTGCGCGGGAAGGAGGCAAGGGCTGCTTTCAGCTCATCTTCCGTGCGCACCAGTTTTACACCGGTGCCATTACATCCAATATCGGGTTTAACCACTACGGGCAGCGTGAGCCCTTTGGCCTGCATGGCTGCGTGGGCGCGGGCAAGATCATGCGTGCCGGTTGGTAGCGTTACGTAAGGAGCAATCCAGCGTTTGGCATAATTGCCCGCCATATCCAGAATGCTGCTTTTGCTTTCACCGCACAGGCCACCTGTTTCAATACGCGGGTTGGCGGCTGTGGGTAGGGTCACATCCCCATAGCGTATGCCAAGCAGAATCCAGTAAGCCACAACGGGCGTGTAAAAAACCCAACCAGGCCAGAATTCAAAAAGGGAGAGAGGAGAAGGCTGTTTTTCGGCCTGTGTCGTCATGTCTTCTGTTTCTGTGCTCGGGCAATCAAACGGCCCATAAAGAAAATAACCAGCACAAATCCAGCCAAGCCAGCCCAGCGCCAAGCGCCAAGATGATCTAGAATAAACCCACCAACATGGAGCGAAAGCGCAAAAAGCGCAGTTGTCCAGATAAGCGTGGCCAGAAATGTGGCGGCAGTAAATATAGGCAAGCCCGCGTTAAAAAAACCGCTTGCCGTGTAAAGCGGCAACCGGGTGCCCGGAATAAAGCGGCTGACAAATACAACCCAGAACAGGTTTTTGGAAAGCCAGACTTTTTGGTTTTCCATCTGTGATGTGTTCACCCACTTTTGGGCAGGTTTCCAGCGTGCTGCCAGGTAGCCCAACCCGTAAAGCCCTACATCGCCCGTTACAATGCCAATATACAACGCAACAAGTGCTGTAATGGGGGAAAGAGTGTGAAGGTTAACCTGAATGGCCGTAATAACCGTGGCGGCATCTTCCAGCACAAACGTGGCCAGAATAACAATAATAACCTGCGCAAGAGGGTAAGCGGCGGTAAGTTCCAGAAACTGATCCAGCAAAGAAGGTAATCTCTCTCCGGCCAGAACAGCACGGTCTTGAAGGTTTTAAGAGTGTGAGCAGGGCTCCAACAGGCTCTTTTGTGACAGTATTGTCAAGGGGCGGAGACAGGTATGGAGCTGCGTGTTCGGAACCAAAAATAAGGAATAAAGAAGATGGCCTGACAAAGGCCTTATTCCACTATATTCTATGACATTGAATGTTACACAGATCAGAAGCGTGAAGCCTTAATGCTACGAAGAAAACTTCTTGTTGGTGGGGCTTCTGCTCTGTTCGCCACACCTGTATTGGCCCGCACAACTGCGGCTACTACTCCGCACCCTGCTGCATCTTCCAGTTATGCCACCTTTCTGGCTGGCGTGCGGCGAGAGGCCATAGGGCAGGGTATTTCTGCTTCTGTGGTGGATCAGGCGCTGGCTCTTACCACCCAACCGAATGCCAAAGTGCTTAAGGCAGACCGGCATCAGCCAGAATTCACCCTGACATGGGCGCAATATAAAGATCGGATTCTGACGGAAAAGAAAATTTCCGATGGGCTTGCTGCTGTTGGCCAACGTACAGCGCTGCTCAACCGTATCAGTTCCACATATGGCGTTAATAAAGGCGCTATTGCGGGTATTTGGGGGCTGGAATCTGCTTACGGCACACGCATGGGCACATTCCATGTGATCGATGCTTTAGCGACTCTGGCTTACGATGGCAGGCGTTCGGCTTTTTTCCGCTCAGAATTGATGAAGGCGCTGAGCATTCTGGGCCAAGGGGACATCACGCCCGCAGGTATGCTGGGCAGCTATGCAGGCGCTATGGGGCAGCCACAGTTTATGCCAAGCGCCTATCTGCGTTACGCAGCCAGCTACCCAGAAGGTGGGCGGCGCGATATCTGGCATAATGAAGCCGATGTTTTTGCCTCTATCGCCAATTATTTGGCCAAGTGCCATTGGCTGCCCGGACAGCCGTGGGGAGAGGAAGTCTTGCTGCCTGACACCATAACGCAGGCACAAATTGGCCGTACGGCTGTGCACCCTATTTCATGGTGGGCGCAGCAGAGCGTGCGGCCACGTGCAGGGCAGTTTTCAAGTGCTGTGCAGGAAGGCGCTATTATCCGCCCAGATGGGGTGGGGGGCGAAGCCTTTATCGTCTATCATAATTTCAACGTGATCCGCCGCTACAACCCCTCCGATTTCTACGCGCTGGGTGTAGGGCTTCTTGGTGATGCAATAACGTGAAAAAACTCGCCCTTGTAGGGTGCCTGGCGGTGCTGGCCTGTTCGCGCCAGCAGCCTGTGGCACAGCAGGATCTGCATTATACAGTTGGGCCGGCATGGCAGGCAGGCAACAAGTGGTTTTACCCGCGGGAAGACTTTGCGTGGCAAGGCACGGGCTTGGCTGTAAGGGAACCCCCACAGGCAGAAGGCCACTTGACAGCAGATGGTGAGGTCTGGCGCGCCGCCAGCATGACAGGTAGCCATCAAATCTTGCAACTACCCGCCGTGGTGCGGGTGACCAATCTGGATAACGGGCGGCAAATTGTGATCCGCTTGAATGATCGTGGCCCGAATGATCCGGGGCGTATGATCGGTCTTTCCCCGCGTGCCGCAGATTTGCTGGGTGTGGGCAAAGAGCCTGCGCGTGTGCAGGTGGTAGAAGATGAAATGGCCAGCAGGCAGTTTGCCGAAGTACTGCCCGGTGGCCCCATGTTGCAGATTAGTGCAGCCCCGCTGGAAAAAGTGCAGCAAACAGCATTAGGTAACGCGGCAGTGGATAGGCAGGGCCTTACAGTTCTGGCAGATAACACCACGCAGGAAACGCCTGCGCCGGGCAAGGTAGTGCTGGCAGATCTGCCAGCCACTGTTATGCAGGGCGCGCCTGTGTCCAGCATGCTGTGGGTGGAAACCATGGATTTTACATCTCGCTTGGCCGCCATGCGGCAGGCGGCGGCACAAGGTGCCAGCGTTCGGCCTGTGTTTTTGGGGCATGGCACAATGTGGGCTGTGCGCTATGGGCCTTTTACGACTATAAGCGAAGCAGATGCCGCCCTTAAGCGAGCACTTGCTACTGGTTTAACCGGATCTCATATCGTCGTCGAATAGGGAAAAATGTTGCAGACTCGACGGTTCTTACTCGCAGGGGGCGCTGCCCTTTTCTCTGGTGCCTATGCGCTTGATGCCATGGCACGGCCTCGCCACCACGGCGCGGCGGCCAAAGGTGCAACACCTGCGGCGGCCCAGCCTGCTGTGCCGGGGGCGGATACACCCGCCACTACGCCCGTGGGGCCGGTGGATACACAGGCACGCTGGGCCTGCATTCTGGATTACAATAGCGGTGCCACACTGCTTGAGAAAAATGCAGATGAGCGCATGCCCCCATCATCCCTGACCAAGATGATGACGGCGTATGTTACATTTGGCATGCTCAAATCTGGCCGCCTGAAGCTGGATCAGATGCTGCCTGTGAGTGAACGCGCATGGCGTATGCAGGGTTCACGCATGTTTGTGCCCTTGGGGCAAAGCGTAAGCGTGCAGGATCTTATTCAGGGCATGGTTATCCAGTCCGGTAACGATGCCTGTATTGTGATTGCAGAAGGCATTTCCGGCTCGGAAGAACAGTTTGTTGCGTTGATGAACGACACAGCCACCAAACTGGGGCTCACCAATTCGCACTTCATGAACGCAACTGGGTGGCCCGCAGAAAATCATTACATGTCTGCGCGAGATGTGGCCTATCTGGCGCTGCGTTTGATTCATGATTTTCCGGAATATTATCATTTCTTCTCGGAAAAAGAGTTCCTGTTTAACAAAATCAGGCAGGAAAACCGGAACTCTCTGGTGGTTAAAGGTTTGGCCGATGGTTTAAAAACCGGCCACACAGATGCAGGTGGGTTTGGCCTATGCGCTTCTTCTGAGCGCGAAGGGCGGCGTGTTGTGCTGGCTGTGAACGGGCTGCCTTCATCCGCAGCACGTGGGCGGGAAGCTGAACGTCTGATGGGCTGGGCTTTCGCCAATTTTGAAACCGCGCAAATTGTCAGCAAAGGCGATGTGCTGGAACAGGCCCCTGTATGGATGGGTGTAACCCAGACAGTGCCGCTGGTGGCTGCGCAGGATTTCAAGATTTTGCTGCCACATGGCTGGCGCAATGGCACACATCTGGCGCTGGATTACAATGGCCCGATTATTGCGCCAGTGCAGGCCGGGCAGGTTGTAGGCCAACTTACAGTGTCTTTGCCCGGTGGGCGGCAGGCCAGTATTCCGGTGCAAGCCGGGCAGAGCGTGCCTGCACTCAGCTTTTTGGGGCGGGCTGCACGTCGGCTGCACCTCTGATTGATGGCTTGTGGCATGTTTATAACGCTGGAAGGCGCAGAAGGGGTGGGAAAATCCACCCAGCTGCGGCTTTTGAAGGAAAAGCTGGAAGCGCAAGGCCAGAAGGTTTTGGCCACGCGTGAACCGGGTGGTTCTGCCGGTGCGGAAGATCTGCGTCAGCTTTTGTTGTTTGGTAAAAATCCGCTTTCTGCCCGGGCGGAAATTCTGACACATTTTGCCGCACGGTATGATCACGTTGATCAGGTTATTCTGCCCGCTCTTAAGGCTGGGCAGATTGTGCTGTGTGATCGCTTTACCGATTCCACTTTGGCGTATCAGGGATACGGGCGCGCCAATGGTGACCCGGCTATTTTAAGCCTGATTGCAATACTGCAAAAGCAGCTTGGTTTGCAGCCAGATATAACCTTTCTGTTGCAAGCGCCGCGCGCCGTTTCCCGCCAACGTTTGGCAGCGCGTGGTGCGCCAACAGATAGGTATGAGCAGGCGGATGAGGCTTTTCATGCGCGTTTGGCAGATGGGTTTGCGCATATTGCTCAGGCAGAACCGCAACGGGTGGTAGTGGTAGATACCTCCGTTTATTCAGCAGAGCAGGTAAACGCTCAGATTCTGAAAGATATCCAGACCCGTCTGGCCCATGCCGAGGGCTGAGATCGTGCAGGAGCCACGTCTGGCATCTTTGCAGTTGCGTGGGCATCAGGCCGCTTTGCAGGCATTTCGGCAGGCCATGCAGGGTGGGCGCTTGCCCCATGCGTGGTTGATTACAGGCCCACCGGGTATTGGTAAGGCCACATTTGCGTTCCGGCTGGCGCGTATATTGCTGGGCGGGGAGGATGAACTAAGCCCCGCTGGGCGCCGTGTTTCTGCCGCCACGCATGCAGATTTGCTGGTTGTTGCCCGCGGGTTTGATGAAAAACGCCAGAAATACCGCAGCGAGATTGTAGCGGATGATGTGCGGCCTATTAACTCTTTTTTGCGGCGTACGGCGGCAGAAGGTGGGTGGCGTGTTGTCATTGTAGATGGCGCGGAATGGATGAACCGTAGTGCAGCCAATGCCGTGCTGAAAATTCTGGAAGAACCGCCGCCAGCTACGGTATTGTTGTTAACCTGTTCCGCTCCAGGGCGGCTTTTGCCCACTATTCGTAGCCGGTGCCGTAAACTGGAACTCGCACCGCTGGATGCGGCAGATATGTCTGCCGTGTTGCATACGCAGGCTCCAGAAGCTTCGGATACAGAAATACAGCGCGTTATGGCAGAAGCCCATGGTGCGCCGGGGCGTGCTCTGGCGTTGCTGGCAGATAAGGGCGGTGAAATTGCCAGCCTTGTGCACGAGGTGGTGCAGGGCATTACGCCAT
Source organism: Acetobacter sp. JWB (assembly GCF_003323795.1). Lineage (NCBI taxonomy): Bacteria > Pseudomonadati > Pseudomonadota > Alphaproteobacteria > Acetobacterales > Acetobacteraceae > Acetobacter > Acetobacter sp. JWB. Next base: position 1,249,128 of record NZ_CP030871.1, read on the forward strand.
TACGCAGCTATGAGGTTGCAGAAACCATTTTACGCAGGGATTATGGTTTCAGTCTGTTTTTCAGCCTGTTATCAGACACACTCCAGATGCAAGCTCGTCAGGCGGCGCGGCAGGGAAACCCGCAATGTGTGGCCTTGGCCAATGCGTGGGAAGCCACCATGCGCAAGCACACCGAGACGGAACGCTTTAATCTGGATAAACAGGAAGCCCTGCTTGAAGCTATGACGATTGCGAGCCGAGAATGACCCGTCGTTTCTATGTAACTACGCCCATCTATTACGTGAACGGAGCGCCCCATATTGGCCACGCTTACACGTCTATTGCTGCGGATGTGATGGCCCGCTTTCATCGTCTGGCAGGGGATGAGGTCTTCTTTCTGACAGGCACGGATGAGCACGGCCAGAAGGTAGAGCAGGCTGCACAGGCCAATGGCATAGATGCCAAAAGCTTTGCGGATAAGGTTTCGGCCGATTTCCGCAATATGGCCGATGCCATGAACATCTCGTATGATGATTTCATCCGCACGACAGAGCCGCGCCATATTACCAGCACGCAGGCATTGTGGAAAAAAGTGGCGGATAACGGGGCCATTTATCTGGGCGCGTATGAGGGCTGGTATGCTCTGCGTGATGAATGCTTCTATGGTGAAGATGAACTGGTGCCCGGCCCGGATGGCAAAAAAGTTGCTCCAACAGGCGCACCGGTAGAATGGGTGAAGGAACCCTCTTACTTCTTCAAGCTGTCTGAATATCAGGATCGGCTGCTGGAGCTGTATGAAAATAATCCGGATTTTCTGGGCCCTCATGGTGCGCGGAATGAGATTGTAAGCTTTGTTAAGCAGGGCCTGCGCGATCTTTCCATCAGCCGTACCAGTTTTAAGTGGGGCATTCCTGTTCCGGGTGATGATAAGCACGTTATGTATGTGTGGTTTGATGCACTCGCCAATTACCTGAGCGCTCTGGGCTATCCGGATACCTCTGCCCCGCGCATGGCGTTCTGGCCTGCCAACCTGCATCTGGTTGGCAAGGATATTGCACGCTTCCATGCCGTTTACTGGCCTGCCTTCCTTATGGCTGCTGGTATTGAGCTGCCACGCAAGGTGTTTGCCAACGGCTGGTGGACCATTGAAGGCCAGAAGATGAGCAAATCTCTAGGCAATGTGGTGGACCCGCGTGATCTGGTTAAAGAATTCGGGCTAGATGCTGTGCGCTTCTTCCTGCTGCGCGAAGTGCCTTTTGGCGGGGATAGTGATCTTTCTCGCAAGGCGCTGATTATGCGCAATAATGTGGAATTGGCGAATGATCTGGGCAATCTGGCCCAGCGTACGCTTTCTCTTGTAGCGCGTAACTGCGGTGGTGTTCTGCCAGAACGTCGTACGCTAACGGAAGAAGATACCCATCTGCTAGGGCAGGTGATGGTGCTGCCCGATCTGCTGAAATCTCAGATCGAGCGGTGTGCACTTACAGATGCGCTGGAAGATGTGTGGAAGGTGATCCGCGCTTGCAACGCGTATATTGACCATCAGGCCCCGTGGGCGTTGCGCAAGACAGACCCAGAACGCATGAAGGACGTGTTGCGTGTGTTGGTAGATGCCCTGCGCGGTATTGCCACCATGCTCCAGCCGTTTATGCCGCAGAGCATGGAACGCATGTTGGACCAGCTTTCTGTTACGGCAGAAGAACGCAGCTTTGCCGCGCTGGAAACACCATTGCCCGGTGGGCGTCAGCTTCCGGCACCACAGGGCATTTTCCCCCGTTACGTTGAGCCAGAACAGGCATAATGATGACAGAGGACAGTACAAAGCTGGCAGGGTTGATAGATTCTCACTGTCATCTTGATCATTTCTCAGCCGAGGAAATGCCAGAACTGCTTGAGGCCGCTAAGGATGCGGGCTTGGGTGGTATGGTCACTATTGGTACTCGCTTGGCCCGTGCGCCAGAACAAAAGGCGCTGGCCAAGCTGGATACGCCAGACATGCGCGTATGGTGCACCGTTGGCACGCATCCGGACCATGTGGAGGAAGAACCTCTTCCTACTGTTGCGGATATTGTGGCCATTGCAGATGTGCCCGAAGTGATAGGTATTGGTGAAACCGGGCTGGATTACTTCCACGGCAAGGAAGATGTGCGCCCGCTCCAGCATGAGTATTTTCGCCAGCATATTCGCGCTGCGCGGGAACTGAATGTGCCGGTTATCATCCATGCCCGTCAGGCAGATGAGGATGTGGCCAGTATCTTAGAGGAAGAACATGCAAAAGGGGCTTTTCCCATTTTGTTGCATTGTTTTGCCTCAGGCCCAGAGCTGGCGCAGCGCGTGGTCAATCTGGGCGGATATGTTAGTTTTTCCGGTATCGCCACATTTCCGAAATGTGATGAGATACGGGCCGTTGCGCGGGATATTCCGGCAGACCGCATTGTGGTGGAAACGGATTCTCCCTATCTCGCGCCCGTGCCAAAGCGGGGTAAGCGTAATCAGCCTGCTTTTGTGGCGCACACGGCAGCCCGGATTGCGCAGGAACGTGGTATGGAACTGCCTGATCTCACCCGCATGACTACAGAAAATTTTTACCGGTTATTCCGCAAAGCCGTGTGATGGTTGCCGAGAAAAAGCGGAGTAAGCGGGTATGAAAGTGACAGTTCTGGGGTGTGGTGGGTCTGCCGGTGTGCCTATGGTGGGCGGGGCCGATGGCCATGGAATCTGGGGCGCGTGTAACCCGAAGGAGCCTCGGAATACCCGTACCCGTTCTTCTATTTTACTGCGGTTAAAAAACGGTGCTGGCGTATTGGTGGATACAGGGCCAGATTTGCGCGCCCAGCTTCTGGCAAATGGCATTAAGGATTTTCAGTCCATTATCTTTACCCATGCCCATGCAGACCATATTTCTGGGCTGGATGAAGTGCGCGCCATTAATCGCGTAATTCAAAAGCCGCTACATGCTTACGGTGCAGCGGAAACGCTAGAAGATATTCAGCGGCGGTTTGATTATGTGTTCAAACCGTGGACACCCCCAAACTTCTTCCGTGCTGTGGTGCAGGCGCACCCGGTAGAAATGGAGCAACCTATTACCATAAGCGGCACGGAGTTTACTTTTTTCAATCAGGTACACGGGCGTGTTGGGTCAACAGGCGTGCGTTGTGGCGGTTTTGTTTACAGCACGGATGTTGTGGAGTTTCCCGAAGCATCTCTAGACATTCTGCGTGGGGTGGATACGTGGATGGTGGATTGCTTCCAACGGCAGCCTCATAGTGCACATGCTTGGTTGGAGCGGGTGTTGGAATGGCAGCAAGCTCTCAACCCACGCCGCATGATACTCACCCATATGGGCCCGGATATGGATTGGCAGTGGATGCAGGATCATCTTCCCGCAGGTGTAGAGCCCGCATGGGATGGCGCAGTGTTTGAAGTGGCTGATCCCTGAAATAAAGGCACCAGAGGGCTTGCCTGTGTAAGCAAAACCCTCTGTTTTGTGTTTGGGTCTTAGCGGCTCATCAGTACCGTAATGTCTGCATGTTCCAGCGTATAACGGGTTACACCGCCCAGAATAAGCTGGCGCAGACGGGAGTGGGAGTAAGCGCCCATTGCCAGCATGTCTGCATCAAAGTCCTTACACGCGGCTTCCAGCCCTTTGCCTACATCGCGGTCCACGTGCGGGAATTCCACACAATCAGCCGTAATGCCGTGGATGGCTAGATAATCCACTACGTCCCGTGCAGTGGGGCCACGGCGCTGATAATCTCCACAATGCAGCACACGCACAGCCTCTGCCGTAAGCGCCCATGCCAAAGCACCGCGTAGCGCGGATGAGGCTTCTGCCGTGCCATTCCAGGCAATGCAAACGCGTTTAATAAGCCCTTTGGGCGGTGTGCGTGGGGCAATTACCACTGGGCGTCCGCTATCAAACAGAACGGCATGCAGGGTTTCGGAAGATGAGACAGCATCACCGGAATCCGGGTGCGGCACGAGTGTAAAGTCAGACAAGCGAGCCTGTGCAGGCACAATTTCACTTTCCGCACCACGCATGATGTTGAAGCTGATTGTTGGCGCATCCATAGGGAAGGGGCCGCGTGGGGGCACAACCTGAATATCTGGATGCGCGGCCACAAAGCGTTCAAACAGAGCATGCACTTCATGCGCATGGCGTGCGCCTTCATGCTCGGCAGAGCGCATCAGATCTTCCACCATAGCGCCGGAAAGGCCTTCCCCAGCCAATGGCGCCATTTCTCGCCCATCTGGGCGAATGTGCAGTACAGCCAGATGCGCGCCAAAGCGGCGGGCAAAATTGTAGCCTCGGATAAGTGCGGCTTCAGCATTAGATGTGCTGGGAAGCGGCAGCAGAATTTTACGAACGTCTTTCATTCTTATTTTTCTCCGCTGTCTTTTAAAATAATGTGTTTCAAGTGGCTGTGCGCTTACGGATATAAACGCGTGACATCCCAATCGTTTCCATTGCGTGCCCATACAGCGCGATCATGCAAACGGAAGCGCCGTTCCTGCCAGAATTCAAAATATTCTGGGTTTACCCGATAGCCAGACCAGTTGGCCGGACGAGGGATTGGGTCTTGCGGGTATGTTTCTTCCACCTGTTTGAGGCGTTCTTCAAAGATGGCACGGTTTGCCAGCGGGCGGGATTGATCCGAGGCCACGGCGCCAAGACGGGAAACACGGCTCCGACTCGCAAAATATGCATCGGCTTCTTCCGGTGTTACAGGGGTAACAGCCCCTTCAATACGAATCTGGCGGCGCTGGCTTTTCCAATGGAACAGCAGGGCGACGTGCGGGTTTTCTTCCAGCTCACGCCCTTTGCGGCTGTGCATGTTGGTATAAAAAACAAACCCCCGATGGTCTGCCCCTTTTAGCAGCACAATGCGGGCCGATGGTCTGCCATCTCGCGTGGCGGTGGCCAGCACCATGGCGTTGGGGTCGTTCACCTCTGTCTTTTCCGCCTCCTTCATCCATGTCTCAAACAGCGTAAACGGGTTGGCTGTCAGATCAATCAAAGGCTGACTGTCTAATGGGAGGGCCGCGGGAGAAGGTGAGGTTTCCGTCATGCTCGGACTCAATTCGTGTTCGTTTACGTAAAGCTACGGCATTGCAGCTTTGTGCCTGTTATCATACTCCTACGTTCACCGGGTTTGAAGCATGCGTGTCGCTTTGCTCTTGTTTCAATAGCGTGTGTATGCGACCAACCAGCTAACATTCGGATATTTGAACAACAGAAATAGGTTGAGGTCACGCATGTCTTCTCCCAACGCCACATTGCCTGCTCAGGGAACGCTCATGAAGGGCAAGAAGGGTCTGGTAATGGGTGTCGCTAATGATCGTTCCATTGCATGGGGCATTGCCTCCGCCGTTGCGGCACAGGGTGGGGAGCTTGCATTTACGTATCAGGGCGAAGCTCTGGGCAAGCGCGTGCAGCCTCTGGCAGAAAGCGTAGGCTCCAGCCTGGTTCTGCCCTGCGATGTGACAGATGACGCCGCCATTGATGCTACTTTTGCCACCATTGAAAAAGAATGGGGTGAACTGGACTTTGTGGTGCACGCCATTGGCTGGGCAGACAAGCAGTTCCTGCGTGGGCGGTATGTTGATACCCCGCGTGAAGCGTTTTTGAAGGCGCTGGATATTTCCTGCTATTCCTTTACGGCGGTTGCGCAGCGCGCCTCCAAGCTGATGAAAAATGGCGGTTCTTTGCTTACCCTGAGCTATCTGGGTGCAGAACGTGTCATGCCGCATTATAACGTTATGGGTGTTGCAAAAGCTGCGCTGGAAGCCTCGGTGCGTTATATGGCAACAGATCTGGGGCGTGATGGTATCCGTGTGAACGCCATTTCTGCTGGCCCGATCAAAACCCTTGCTGCCAATGGCATTGGGGATTTCCGCTACATTCTGAAGTGGAACCAGTACAATTCTCCGCTGGAACGCAATGTGGCGTTGGAAGAAGTGGGGGGCGCTGGCCTGTATATGGTGTCTGATCTTTCATCCGGCGTAACGGGTGAAGTGCACCATGTGGATTGCGGTTACCATGTTGTGGGCATGAAAAACCCAACTGCCCCTGATATTTCTGTAGCTGGGGACTGAGGGCGCACCGTGTCTTACAATACCTTCGGACAGCTTTTTCGTGTGACCACATGGGGTGAAAGCCACGGCCCAGCCATTGGCTGTGTTGTAGATGGGTGCCCGCCACGTCTGGCGTTAACAGAAGCGGATATTCAGCCGTTTTTGGATAAGCGCAAGCCGGGGCAATCCGCCTTTACCACACAGCGTAAAGAGCCGGATCAGGTGCGTATTCTGTCTGGCGTGTTCGAAGGGCAGACAACAGGCACGCCTATCTCTTTGATGATCGAAAATACAGATCAGCGCTCGCGCGATTATGGTGATATTGCCCGCACATATCGCCCCGGCCATGCTGATCTGACGTATGATCTTAAATACGGCATTCGTGATTATCGTGGGGGCGGGCGTTCCTCTGCGCGTGAAACGGCTTGCCGTGTGGCGGCTGGTGCGGTGGCGCGTAAGATTCTGGGCGAAGGCGTGCGTATTCGCGCGGCTTTGGTGCAGCTTGGCCCACATGATATCGACCGCACGCGGTGGGATTGGGAAGAGGTAAACCGTAACCCTTTTTTCTGCCCCGATGCCGGTGTGGTGGCGGAATGGGAAGAATATCTTGCGGGCATTCGTAAGGCGGGTTCTTCTATTGGTGCCGTAATTGAAGTTGTAGCCGAAGGCGTGCCTGCCGGTTTGGGGGCCCCTGTTTATGGCAAGCTGGATTCAGATCTGGCTGCTGCTCTTATGAGCATCAACGCCGTAAAAGGTGTAGAAATTGGCGATGGATTTGCTTCGGCATCTCTCACCGGGCAGGAAAATGCAGACCCATTATATATCCGAGATGGCAAGCTGACTTTTGGTGCTAACCATGCAGGCGGCATTTTGGGGGGTATTTCCAGCGGTCAGCCTATTGTGGCGCGTTTTGCTGTTAAGCCCACCAGTTCCATGCTCACGCCTGTTCCTTCCATCACCACCGATGGCAAGGAAACGGAAGTGATCACCAAAGGGCGGCATGATCCATGCGTGGGTATTCGTGCCGTGCCTGTGGGGGAAGCCATGATGGCCTGCGTGTTGGCAGACCATCTTATGCGCCATCGGGCACAGATGGGCTAAAAAGCCTACCTCACCTTTAGTCCAGCAAAGTGGCTTCCAAGGTAATGGAGGCCCCTTTGAACAGTTTGGAAACCGGGCAACCTTCCTTAGCTTTTGTGGCCAGTTTTTCAAACTGATCAGCCGTGGCGCCCGGAATACGCGCCTTAAGGGTGAGGTTAACTTTATCTATTTCAAACCCGCCATCCTTTTTGTTCAAGCTGACATCTGCCCGTGTATCAATGGCAGAGGCGGTAAGCCCTGCTTCACCCAAAATAAGCGAAAAAGCCATGGAAAAGCAGGCCGCATGGGCCGCGCCCAAAAGCTCTTCTGGGTTGGAGCCGGGTTTGCCTTCAAACCGGGTATTAAAGCCGTAAGGTTGATCTTTTAAGGCGCCACTTTCGGTAGAAATTGTGCCTTTGCCTTCCTTAATAGCGCCTTCCCAATGGGCTGTGCCGTATTTGATAATGCTCATGTAAAAACCCTTCCATTTATGTGTGCATGCTAGAAAACTATTCTAACGGTTAGCAGCCCAAACGCCTTTCTGGGGGAATGGTTCAGGAAAAGCTGCCATGCTCTCGCAGAGATGAGCAGGCGAGAGCGGAACGATGTGCCTATAATGCTTTTCAGTTAAAGGCCTGCCGCGCGCGCATACTTCTTTCTTGCATGCAAAAGAAGTTGGGAGCATGTGCAGGTATGGATCCAGCCCTGCCAGCATGTAAGGTGCAAAAGGCAAATACGGCTGACAATGCGGAGACCACGATGAGTTCCACCACGACCGATACCGCTTCTTCTGTTGATGTCGTCCTGATCGGTGGGGGCGTCATGAGCGCCACGCTGGGAACCCTGCTGCGGCAGCTTCAGCCGGACTGGAGCATCAGTATTTTTGAACGCCTGGATAGCGTGGCGGAAGAAAGCTCCAACGCCTGGAATAATGCCGGCACAGGCCATTCCGCTTTGTGTGAGTTGAATTACACACCACAGCAGGCCGATGGCAGCGTTGATATTAGCAAAGCCATTAACGTAAACGAGCAGTTTCAGGTTTCTCGCCAGTTCTGGACATATCTGGTTGAGCAGAACATTCTGGCTTCTGCGCGAGATTTCCTAACCCCCGTGCCGCATATGAGCTTTGTATGGGGGGATAAAAACGTGTCCTTCCTGCAAGCGCGTTACAAGGCGCTGAGTGCGCATCCGCTGTTTTCCGGCATGGAGTTTGCGCAGGATCAGGCGCAGATTGCGCAGTGGGCACCACTCATTATGCGTAATCGGCCCGCAGGGCAGAATTTGGCCGTTACCCGCAGCCTGCGTGGCACGGATGTAAACTTTGGTGCATTAACGCGCTTACTGTTTACCTATCTGGTGAGCACCCCGGCTTGCACACTGCATACAAAGCATGATGTGCATGATATTCGCCGGGGTTCAGATGGCCGCTGGGTTATCAAGGTGCAAGACACGCGCCTGAATACCGAGCGTGAGGTTAAGGCGCGGTTTGTCTTTATTGGCGGGGGTGGCGGAGCCCTGCCGCTGTTGCAGAAAACGGGTATTCCAGAATCTCGCGGTGTTGGCGGTTTTCCGGTGAGTGGCCAGTTCCTGCGCTGTACCAACCCGGATATTATTGCCCAGCATCATGCCAAAATTTACGGCAAGGCTTCTGTTGGCGCGCCGCCCATGTCTGTTCCGCATTTGGATACACGCATGATAGATGGCACACCAGCACTGCTGTTTGGCCCATATGCGGGCTTTTCCACTCGGTTCCTGAAAAATGGTTCTCTGATGGATCTGCCGCGTTCCATCCGGGCGGGCAATATCAGCGCCATGCTGGCGGTCGCTCGTGATAACTGGCCGCTCACCAAGTATCTGATCGAACAGGTCATGCAGTCTCACAATGATCGGATAAAGGCGCTGCGTGACTTTATTCCCGATGCCCAAGCCAAGGATTGGGAACTGGTTGTAGCGGGCCAGCGTGTGCAGATTATCAAGAAAGACGCCAAAAAAGGTGGTGTTCTGCAATTTGGTACGGAAGTTATTTCCAGCGCAGATGGATCTGTGGCCGCACTTCTGGGGGCTTCTCCGGGAGCATCTACCGCAGCCCCAATTATGCTGACAGTGCTGAAGAAGTGCTTTGCCAGTAAGCTGCCAGAATGGGAAGATAAGCTGAAGCAGATTATCCCATCTTACGGCCAGAAACTGGCGGATAATACGGCACTGTGTGCACAGCTATTTGATAAAACCACCAGCGTTCTGGGGCTGAAGGAAGCCTGATATCGCAGAGAGCCTGCTTGTTATAAGGCAGGCTCTTGTTGCGTTTTATCAGATAACGGTAACCGGGCTATCGGTGTTGGATATGCTCATATCCGCCCGGTTCCACCAACAATTTTCTGGCGGGCGTGGGGTAGGGATAAACTCCGCCGGATTGCCAGAAAAAGAGACCGTATTTGTGGGTGTTTCCTGAATACTCAGTTCAGAACACCACAAAACGCCGCCTTCTGCTGCCAGAAAAGCGTTGATCTTGGCCATAAGTAGGCAAACCATTAATTCTGTGGTGGGGTCTCCCGGTGTCGTGACAATGCGGGCCGCACGGGCGGGCTCGTTGGTTTGAAACCACGCCAGCAGTGGATCATCTTCTGCAAGCTGCAAGGCATGATCCAGCTTTTCATCCACAAAGCGATGCCACGTGCTTTTGGCTTTCTGGAAGGATACCGGCATATTGCTTTTGCCATCCAGAGGCGCAAAAGATGTGGGTTTTAAGCGTACAGTCACAAACTCATTATGGCCGTGGGGCAGGGCGCAGCTTTCGCTCGCACCATGAATGAGCCGATGCCCCATAGAAAAACGGCGGGTAAAAACAAGATCAGGCATGAGTCTGTGTGCCTTTTTTATGGGCTACGTAGTCATCCCACCCAGATTTACGCAACTGACAAGCAGGGCAGGTGCCGCATCCATGCCCCCATGCATGCAATATGCCGCGCTCTCCTAAATAACAGGTGTGGCTTTCTTTATTAATAAGTTCAACAAGCGGATGTCCGCCAAGTTCTTCTGCCAGTTCCCATGTTTCGGCCTTATCTAGCCACATCAAAGGTGTGTGCAGAACGTAGCGGGATTCCATACCAAGGTTGAGCGCAACCTGTAGAGCCTTGATGGTATCATCCCGGCAATCCGGGTATCCCGAGTAATCTGTTTCGCACACACCTGTAACAATGTGCTTAATGCCGCGCCGCGCAGCTAAAGCAGCCGCAAAAGTTAGAAAAATAAGGTTTCGGCCTGGTACAAACGTATTGGGCAGGCCATTTTCCGCCATGCTGATTTCAGCATCTCGCGTTAAGGACGTTTCGGAAACCTCGCCCAGTGCGTGCAAGGGCAGGGTGTGGTCATCCCCCAAGCGGCTTGCCCATGTGGGATTCTGATTGACAAGCCCTTGGCGAATACTGGCACGGCATTCCAGTTCAACCGCATGGCGTTGGCCGTAATCAAAACCCAGCGTTTCTACGCGCCCATAGCGTTCCAGCGCCCATGCCAGACAGGTTGCGGAATCTTGGCCACCAGAGAAAAGAACGAGGGCAGATTCCTGTTTATCACGGGCGGGAAGAGGCATGATTAAGGTATTCCGATAAGCTTGTGGGTCTGGAGCGAAAGCCCCCATAAAGGGTGTTCCAGACAGTATTCAATAGCAGCCTGCGTGTTGGCTGCCTGCTGCGGGCCATCCATAGGCTGAAGCCAGAAATGTTGGAAATCAAGATTTTCCACAGAGGCTGGGTCAATACCCGGCTGAGGGAATACGAGTTTTAGCTCGGTTCCTGCTTTTTGCACCAGTTCAGCCCCGGCTTTTGGGCTAATGCACAACCAGTCTATGCCTTTAGGGGCGGCTATTGTGCCATTGCTTTCCACCGCAATGGTAAAGCCTTGGGCGTGCATAGCATTTATCAGGGCGGTATCAAGCTGGAGCAGGGGTTCACCTCCCGTAAAAACAACTAGTTTTTGGCCAGTTGCTTTTACATCCTGCGTGGGCTGTGGCCAAAAACTGGCAATGGTTGCCGCCAGATCTGCTGCGTTTTCAAACTTGCCACCGTTTATGCCATCCGTGCCGATAAAATCGGTATCGCAAAACTGACAGGTGGCTGTAGCCCGATCTTCCTCTCGCCCAGACCATAGGTTGCAGCCCGTAAAGCGGCAGAAAACCGCCGCGCGGCCCGCTTGTCCGCCTTCACCCTGAAGGGTAAGGAAAATTTCTTTAACCGAATACGTCATGAATTATGCAGAAGGCAGGCCAATGCCTGTTGTGTGCATGCCAAGCTTATCCAGCAAAGCTCTGTCACGCGTGGCTTGTGGGTTAGGGGTGGTCAACAAACGTTCACCATAGAAAATAGAGTTGGCACCGGCCAAAAAGCAGAGAGCTTGCGTTTCATCACTCATGTTTTCGCGGCCAGCGGCCAAGCGTACACGGCTTTTGGGCATGGTAATGCGGGCGGCGGCAATCATGCGCACAAAGTCAAGCGGTTCTACTTCATCCGCTTTGGCCAGCGGCGTGCCTTCCACTTTGACCAACAGATTGATCGGCACGCTTTCAGGGTGTGCGGGCAGGGTGGCAAGCGCTGTAATCAGGCCCGCACGGTCTGTTTCATTTTCACCCAAGCCCACAATGCCGCCACAGCACACATTAATGCCTGCGTCTCGCACGTTAGAAAGTGTATCCAGCCGTTCCTGATAGGTGCGGGTGCTGATGATTTCTCCATAATATTCCGGCGAAGTATCCAGATTATGGTTGTAGTAATCCAGCCCGGCATCATGCAGTTTGTGGGCTTGTGTGTTATCCAGCATACCGAGTGTTACGCAGGTTTCCATGCCAAGCTGCTTTACGCCTTCAATCATGGCGCACACGGTATCCAGATCGCGCTCCTTGGGAGAGCGCCACGCAGCCCCCATGCAAAAACGGCTGGCACCAGCGGCCTTGGCTTTTTTTGCCTCGGTTAATACGGCTTCCACGGCCATCAACTTATCTGCCTTTACGCCTTGTTCATGCTTGGCGCTTTGGGGGCAGTAGGCGCAATCTTCCGGGCAGCCGCCAGTTTTAATGGAAAGCAACGTGGAAATCTGGATTTCCGTGGGGTCAAACGTAGCACGATGCAGCGTTTGCGCCCTGAACATCAGTTCAGGAAATGGCAGGTCAAGCAAGGCCTGAACTTCTGCGACCGTCCAATCATGGCGGACTTCCGAAGAGGATGAGACAGAAGAGTGAGCAAGCGGGGAAGAACCATCAGGCATGGAGTGCAAACCGAACCAGATTTATAGAGAAGGAAAGTGATTTATAGCCTTTTTATCGACGCAAGGCCAGTTTTCACGTTGCTTGTTAAAGACATATTCAGGGCTATGCGCCATACTAAATGTTTATAATTCAGCTTGTCACGATGCGGCTGGAATGAAGGAGAACAAAATGTCTGCAAAAAAAGGCGTTTCCGGCGCGATCCTTGCTGTAGCAATCACCGGTATTCTGGGTGGCTGCCATGATCAACATGAAGAAAATGCCAACCGTGCTGTGCGGCCGTTGCGGATGCCTAATCCGGCCGCAGTCTATTGTATTAAAAAAGGTGGCACGCTGAGCACCGAAAGCACAGACAAGGGGCAGATCAGCTACTGCCATCTGCCAGACGGTAGCGTGATGGAAGAATGGGAACTGTTCCGTAGGGATAATCCGATGCCCAAAAAGTAATGTGATCGATCGAACATGAATTTTGGCCTGATGCAGGGCGTTTTAACCCGTGAGGGGGCTTTGCATCGGGCATTTTGAGCGTTTTAGGCGGTAGGGTGGATCGATTTTAGGATTTTAGGGCGCCAGAATGAGCATGCGAAAGGACGTGGCGCTGATGTGATTGATGGATCGGGATATTTTTCAAACGGCCATAAATTGCATAAGATATATTATGCCAACAAAATTGACTATAAAACATGAATGTATGAGGGATCGTGTATATAACTATTCATTATGATGGTTAATTGAGGAATGCGACCCTTGCAGCGTTGAACTTTGGGTTGTGAGTTCCTTATTATATCTGTATCACGTCGTTAATTACATTTTCTGTCATACGGGTTTGTGTGTAGTGACTGCTCTTTCTGATGATACAGTAACCATAGCAAAGCAGCTTGTGCCCATGCAGGAGAGCCCCGTTCTTCTGCTGCGCAAGGCAAGTGAGCTTTTGGGTGATCGGTTGGCTGTCCTCTCCTCTTTTGGGGCGGAATCTGCATTGCTTCTGGCAATGGTGGCAGAGGCTGATCCGGCCATGAAAGTGCTGTTTCTGAATACCGGGAAACACTTTCCACAAACCCTTGAATATCGGCGGAATTTGGCGGATTTTCTGCATCTTTCCAACGTTCAGGACATTGCGCCACAACCCCAGCAGGTGGAAAATCGAGACCCTACGGGAGAATTGTGGGCGTTTGATCCCGATGCCTGCTGCGCCTTGCGTAAGGTAGAGCCCCTAAAAGTGGCTTCTCTGCCCTATGAGGCACTGGTTACCGGGCGTAAACGTGGGCAGGCTGCTACAAGATCTACGCTGGAAATTGTGGAATTACGAGAAGATGGGCAACTGCGGCTGAACCCTCTTGCATTTTGGAGTGCGGAAGACATCACGCAGGAAATGCAGCGCCGGGAGCTGCCTTCTCACCCGTTGGTGGCTGAAGGCTATCTTTCCATCGGCTGCGCCCCATGCACGCAACCAGTCAATGGTGATCAGGATGCGCGGGCCGGGCGTTGGGCCGGGTTGAACAAAACCGAATGCGGTATCCACATTAAACACTAACGGGTTCTGGCTGATTTTACCCTCAGCCACATTGTGTCATACACAGGGTTACGGAAACGGAAACATGGATCATCTTGATCAACTCGAAGCTCAGAGCGTTTTTATTCTGAGAGAAGCCTACAGAAAGCTCAAACCTCTGGCCATGCTGTGGTCTTTGGGTAAAGATTCCAATGTTATGGTCTGGCTGGCCAAAAAGGCGTTTCTGGGCCGGGTTCCCTTCCCTGTCATGCATGTTGATACCGGCAAGAAGTTCCCGGAAATGTACAAATTTCGGGATGAATACGCCAAAAAGTGGGATCTCAATCTGCTGTTGGGTGAGTGCCCGCCGGTAGAGGATATGGATCCCTCCCTTCCGCCTGCCGCCCGTTCTGCTGCGCGTAAAACAGCAGGCCTTGCCGCTATGATTGAAAAGCATAAGCTACAGGGTGTTATTGCCGGTATCCGCCGTGATGAGCAGGGAACACGCGCCAAGGAACGTGTTTTCAGCCCCCGTGGTGCCAGCCATAAGTGGGATATCCGCAATCAGCCGCCCGAATTCTGGGATCAGTACGCAACCCCACACGAAGAAGGCATGCATATTCGTGTGCATCCGCTGCTGGCTTGGCGTGAAATTGATATCTGGCGTTATATTGAGCGTGAAGGCATTCCGCTGGTTGATCTGTATTTCTCCAAAAATGGCAAGCGCTATCGTTCCTTGGGTGATTCAGACATCACCTTCCCGGTAGAAAGCAATGCTTCCACCTTGGCGGAAGTGATTGAAGAGCTGGAAACAACCAAAACATCTGAACGCGCAGGCCGCGCAATGGATCATGAATCCGAAGATGCTTTTGAACGCCTGCGTGTGGCGGGTTACCTCTGATTACGGCGTGGACTGGAAATAAAATATCATGAGCGAAAAAATTTATTCATCTCAGGATGCCGCCACGCCAATCGTGATTGTGGGGCATGTTGACCACGGCAAATCCACCCTTATCGGGCGCTTGCTGCACGATACGGACAGCCTTCAGGATGGCAAGGTTGCCCAGATTATTGAATCATCCAAAAAGCGCGGCCTGAAGATTGAGTGGAGCTTCCTGCTGGACTCCCTTCAGATTGAACGCGATCAGGGCGTAACTGTTGATTCCACCCGTATTCCGTTCCGCTTGGGGCAGCGCGAATTTGTGATTGTGGATGCACCAGGACACCGCCAGTTCCTACGCAACATGATTACAGGTGCCGCCGATGCAGAAGCCGCAGTACTGGTGGTGGATGCACAGGAAGGTGCGCGTGAACAGACACGCCGCCACGCCATGCTGCTGCACCTTATCGGTATTCGCCACGTTATTGTGCTGCTGAACAAAGTGGATCTGCTTGATTTCGATCAGGCTAAGGTTGAGGCCGTCGAAAAATCCGTAACGGAACTGCTGAACAAGTTGGGGCTGGAAGCGGCCCTGTTCGTTCCGGCTTCTGCGCGTGATGGTGATAACATTGCCAGCCGCTCAGAGCGCTCTCCGTGGTATAAAGGCCCCACGCTAACAGAAGCTCTGGCCAGCGTGCCCTCTCCCGCTTCCCGCTCCGAGCTGGCGCTTCGTCTGCCCGTGCAGGACGTGTACCGTTTTGATAACACCCGTTATGTGGCAGGCCGTGTTGAGCGTGGCCGGGTGCGCGTGGGCGATACCGTTATTATCGGCACACAGAAAACCCCTGCCCGCATTGCATCGATTGAAAGCTGGCATACAGCGCCGCATGTTTCTGCTTCTGCTGGGCAGTCCATCGCAGTCACGCTGGAACCAGACGTGATTCCTGATCGTGGAGATCTGCTGCATCATGCGGATGCACGTCCAATGGAAGCTTCCCGCGTGCGGGTGCGTCTGTTCTGGTTGCGTCAGGAGCCGCTGCGTGTGGGTGAGCATTTCCGCCTGCGTTTGGCTACGGCAGAACACGCCGTTACCGTTACCGCCATTGATAAAGTGGTGGATCTGGATGATCTGACAGAACACCCCGGCACGGAAGTTCCGCCCGAAGGCTTTGCGGAAATTGTGTTGTCTGCGGCAGAAAACATTCAGTTTGACCCGTTCACACCCGGCACAACGGATGGCCGTGGTGTGTTGGTTGACCGCCAGCAGCGTATTGTGGGGGGGGCACCCATTATTGGCCCGGCCAATATTGCAGATGGTGAAAAGGTTATTCATCCAAGCGCCAGCACCGTTACCGTGCAGGATCGTGAACGCGCTAAAGGCCATAAAGGCTCTGTGTTCTGGCTGACTGGTCTGTCTGGCTCTGGCAAAAGCACGCTGGCCCGTGCGGCAGAAACCCGTCTGTTTGCAGATGGTGTGGATGTAACAGTGCTGGATGGTGATACACTGCGCGCTGGTCTGTGCAAGGATTTGGGCTTCTCTGAAGCAGACCGAACCGAAAACGTACGCCGTGCTGCGGAAGTGGCTCGCCTGCTGCGTGATGCCGGTCAGGTTGTTATCGTGGCCTTGATCTCTCCTCTGCGTTCCGATCGTGATCTGGCCCGGCAGATTATTGGTGATGGGTTTGAGGAAGTGTTTGTAGATGCTGATCTGGGCACCTGTGAACAGCGTGACCCCAAGGGGCTGTATGCCGCAGCACGTGCAGGAAAAATCAGTGGCTTTACGGGCATTGATGCCCCGTATGAAGCCCCTGCCAAGCCTGCCCTGCACCTGATAACAGGTAAGGATAGTGTAGAGGCTGCCACAAAAACGCTGGTGACTTTTGTGGAAGACGCCGTGCGTAACAAAGCGGGTGCGCGTGCGCAGTCCTGATTGCGCTCTGGCTTGATAAGGCGGGTGTAAAATACCCGCCTTATTTTCCCTTGCAGGTGGTTGTTAAAAGCATATGTGTATTTTGAGGTGCCGGGGATGCTTCAAGATACGTTATTAATTCGTGGTATATTGATATTCTCGCATCTGTTGTGTAATTCTCAACCTGCACACGGGGGCAGAAAGGGATTAAGCGTTGGATCGGAGAAATAATCGGCGGGATGAACAAGGGCTGAGCGTTGTAACAGCCAACCGTCTGCTTGATGGGCGCATTGTGTGGTTGGATGCGCAAGGAGAATGGCAGCTTTTTATCCAGCATGCGCACCCTTTCCCCAATGCGGAAATGGAACAGATTCTGGCCCGCCAGAACGCAAAAGCGGCTGCGGATGAAGTGGTTGGGGTGTATGGTGTGCAGGTTGCGCAAACATCGTCTGGCCTGCTGCCCATAACCACGCGGGAGCGTATTCGTGCCCTTGGGCCAAGCGTTCATGCCGAGTTCACACCTGCATGGCAGGCTGCGCAACACGCCAGCGCCTGATACCAGCAGAGCAAGACGGACACAGTTAAAGCCATGTCTTATTCCACCCAGCCTGCCCTTTCGGTTGGCCGTTACGCGTATGATGATGTTGATCGTACGTTTCTTAAGCAGCGTGTTGAGCAGTTTCGGGATCAGGTTCAACGCCGTATCGCTGGTGAGCTGACCGAAGAAGAGTTCAAACCCCTGCGGTTGATGAACGGCCTGTACCTTCAGTTGCATGCTTATATGCTGCGTGTGGCCATTCCGTATGGCACGCTCAGTTCTTCCCAGATGCGCGCTTTGGCACATATCGCCAGAACGTATGACCGGGATTACGGGCACTTTACAACGCGACAGAATATCCAGTTCAACTGGATCAAGCTGGAAGATACGCCAGATATTCTGAACGTGCTGGCCGATGCAGAAATGCACGCCATTCAAACAAGTGGTAACTGCATTCGTAACGTTACATCAGACCAGTTTGCTGGTGCTGCGGCGGATGAGGTTCTGGACCCGCGCGTGCATGCTGAAATCCTGCGCCAGTGGTCCACCCTGCACCCGGAATTTACGTTTTTGCCACGTAAGTTCAAGATTGCCATTTCTGGCAGCAAGCAAGATCGTGTTGCCGCGCGCTTTCATGATATCGGCCTGCTGGCCCGCAAGGGTGAAAATGGCCGTGCCGTGTTTGAGGTGTATGTTGGTGGTGGCTTGGGCCGTACCCCTATTGTGGGTGTAAAGCTACGAGATGACCTGCCAGAAGAAGATCTGATTGCCTATCTGGAAGCTGTGCTGCGTGTTTATAATGAATACGGGCGGCGCGATAACATGTACAAAGCCCGTATTAAAATACTGGTGCAGGCTTTGGGCGCAGAAGCTTTTCTGGCTAAGGTGAACGCAGAATTTGCAGCTATGGATCGGGCGCGCTATCGCCTGCCACCAGAAATTGTTGCAGCCATTCAGGCTCGCTTTGGCACGCCGGAGTTTCAGTCAGAAAACGGCGCGGCTGATGCGCTGGCTGCTCAACAAAAAGCAGATGCGGCATTTGATACATGGGTACGCACCAACACGCATGCCCACAAACAACCGGGCTATGCATGCGTTACTATATCCTGCAAGCCGGTTGGCGGTATTCCGGGGGATGTTACATCCGCCCAGATGGATCTGCTTGCTGATCTGGCAGATAAATACAGCTTTGGCGAACTGCGCATTACGCATTTGCAAAACGTGGTGTTGGGGCATGTGCGGCAGGATGCGCTGCATGAGCTGTGGCAGATTCTTAAAGCAAATGGGCTAGGCACGGCCAATATCGAGATGGTGACAGACATTATTGCCTGCCCCGGTCTGGATTATTGCGCGCTGGCTAATGCCCGTTCCATTCCCATTGCGCAAAAGCTGAGCGAACGCTTTGGCGATGCCACACTCCAGCAGGAAATTGGTAGCCTACGGCTGAATATCTCTGGCTGCATCAATGCTTGTGGGCATCATCATGCAGGCCATATTGGTATTCTGGGTGTTGATAAACGGGGTGAGGAAGCGTTCCAGATCACTCTGGGCGGCAGCGCGATGGAAGATGCCTCGGTTGGGCAGATTCTGGGGTCTGCACTTTCTGAAGATGAAACGGTTGATGCTGTGGCGCGCATCATAGATACATATCTGGCCCAGCGTGATGCCGGAGAACGGTTTATTGATACGTGCCGCCGCCTTGGCACAGCCCCCTTCAAGGATGCAGCTTATGCCCCTGTTTGAAAACGGCCAGATTATTGAAGACACATGGCTGATTGCACAGGATGGTCAGCCTTTGCCGGAAGGTGATGTGCTGGTGCCGTTGGCGCGTTTGGCTGAAGGGCTGGGCCGTAATGGCAATGGACGTTTGGGCGTTTTGCTCAAACAGGATGAGCAGGTGGAAAACCTTAAAACTGCCCTGCCCCGGCTTGATGTTGTGTGCCTCACATTCCCCATTTTCCGGGATGGTCGGGCATTTACGCAGGCACGTACCCTGCGTGAACACCTGCACTATGCTGGCAAAATCCGTGTAACTGGGCATTTCCTGCCGGATCAATACGAGTTTTTGCTGCGTTGCGGGGTTGATCAGGTGGTTATTCCTGAAGGCAGCAAACTTGATGTGTGGGAAAAAGCACATCATCGCTTTACCATCGCCTATCAGCCTTCTGTGTTGACCGAAAAGCCGGAAGGTTTTGCGTTCAGGAGATTTCTCTCCTAATCAGGCTGCGTGATTATGCTGCGCACCCTGAAAACAGACTGTAAAATATTGGCCCGCAAGGCTGGCGTATGGAGTTTACGCCAGTACTTGGGATTTGCACTTAAAACCACGCGCTGGACGTTTCGGGTAAACGAACAGGCGTGGCCGCTGTTAACCAGCCAGAATGGGCAAACAGCAGTCGTAGCTTTCTGGCACGAAATACTGCCCCTTACGCCAGCTTTATGGTGGTGGGCCGAGCCTCAGAACCCTCATATCCGCCTGCGTGTGCTGATAAGCCGCAACCGTGATGGCCGCATGATTGCAGATGTGGTGGCTCCGTGGCGTATTTGGTCCATTGCCGGATCATCAGATTCCAAAGGAAAAAACAAAGGTGGTGCTGCGGCGCTTAGGCGGATGCGTGCAAGCTTGCGCAATGCCACCCTTGTTGCCATCACGCCGGATGGGCCGCGTGGCCCACGCAGGCAGGCACAGCAAGGTACACTGGCTCTTGCCAAGCTGGCGGGTAAACCCATTGTGCTGGTGGGCGCAACATGCACCGGCATACGGCTGAAAACATGGGATCGGATGATTTTTCCGCTGCCTTTTGGTCATGGCACTATGGCATGTGCTCCACCCATAGATATGCGGCGGCATAATCAGGAAGAAAGCAGCAGCAGCGAAACTTTTACCCAACAGTTGGAACACGCGCTGGATAATATGATGCACCTAGCGCAACAGCCTTCCAACATGTCTTCTCCCGCAGGTTATTCGCAAGAAAAAGTAGCCCTTAGCCCACTTTCTCTTATGCCTTCGCGCGTGTGGCAGGTGGCAGCCTCTGTTCTTTCTCCCGCTTTGCCCTTTTTCCTGAGATGGCGGCAAACCAAAGGAAAAGAAATTCCAGCCCGTGTGCGGGAAAAAATGGGTTTTCCTTCACTGCCTCGGTGCAGCGGAAATCTGGTTTGGTTCCATGCCGCCAGTGTGGGAGAAACCGTTTCCATCCTGCCGCTTGTTGCCGCGTGCTTGGCGCAAAAAGCTGATCTTCAGGTATTGGTCACAACAGGCACGGTAACGGCTGCACGTTTATTGGCACAGCGCGTTGTAAATCCGCGCGTTGTACACCAGTTTATGCCCTTGGATGTGCCGCGTTGGGGCAGACGCTTTTTAGATTACTGGCAGCCAAAAGCCGCTGTTTTTACAGAAAGCGAATTGTGGCCCAACATGCTGGGGCTATGCCATACGCGTAATGTTCCTGTCATGCTGGTTAATGGCCGCATGTCTGCATCTTCCTTTAAAGGATGGCAGCGTATGGGGGGAGTGGCACGGCGCATGTTGGAGCGTTTTGCATGGGTTTCTGCCCGTTCTGATGAAGATGCACAGCGGCTGCAACAACTTGGTGCCTCCAAGCTGCTTGAAACGGGAGACCTAAAAATAGCCGCCCCACCCTTGCCGGTAAATGAAGCCGAACTGGCAGGCCTGAAAGAACGTTTGGCAGGACGCAGAATTTTGGCTGCGGTTTCCACGCATCCGGGTGAAGAGCAGCAGATTGCGCAGGCAGCCAAGCTTATCCGGCGTGATTACCCGGATGTGTTGGTGCTGGTTATTCCACGCCACCCAGAGCGTGGGGCAGACTTAAGCGTAATGCTGGGGTATGTGCCACGCCGTGGGGCTGGCCAGATTCCGACTGAAGATGATCTGCTTTGGGTGTGCGATACGTTGGGTGAGTTAGGGCTGTTTTTTCGTTTGGCACCCTGTGTGTTTATTGGCAACAGCCTGCCCGGCGTGCTGGGCGGCGGCGGCGGGCATAATCCGTTTGAGCCTGCTCGGCTGGGGTGTGCCATTGCATCTGGCCCATTGGTGCAGAACTTTACAGATGCCTTCCAGCACATGGCGGCAGGCGTTACGATTGTCAGCAACGCGCAGGAGCTGGCGGTATGGGCGCGGGACATGTTCGCAAACCCTTCCAAGCGCCAACAACTGGGCGAGAATGTGCAGCACATTGCGACAGCCAACGCAGATCTGCCGGAACGTCTGGCCAAGCATATTCTAGCACAAATATGGTAAAGCTGCGCGCTCCCGCGTTTTGGAGCCAGCCTTCTGCAACAATAAGGCCGCTCCTGTTATCTCCATTTGCGGGCATTGTAGCGGCAATAACGGCACGCAAGCAGCACCAGCAGGGCTGGACAGCTCCGGTACCCGTGCTGTGCTGCGGAAATATTTCTGTAGGTGGCGCAGGCAAAACCACAGTTGTATTGGATTTAGCTGCCCGCCTGCTCCGTCGTGGTAAAAAGCCCCACATTCTCACGCGAGGATATGGCGGACGCCTACGCACAACAACACAAGTAAACCCGGCACAACACACCGCACAGGATGTGGGGGATGAACCCTTGCTGCTGGCACAGCTTTGCCCTGTATGGGTTGGCGCAGATCGTGCGGCTTCTGCCCGTATGGCTGTGGCTCATGGCGCAGATTGCTTGTTGATGGATGATGGGTTTCAAAATCTATCCCTCTACAAAAATCTGTCCTTGCTGGTGGTGGATGGTGGCGTAGGCTTGGGCAATGGTTACGTATTGCCCGCTGGCCCGTTAAGAGAGCAGCCAGCGCAGGCTTTTGGGCGTGCACAGGCCACAGTTTTGATCGGGCCAGATAAAACAGGATTTCTGGCGCGGTTCGGGCACGTGGCACCACATGTTATGCAGGCAGAACTTCAACAGTCCGATACTGTTAGCGCGTTACAAGGGCAACGTTGCGTAGCTTTTGCGGGGCTGGGGCGGCCAGAAAAATTTTTTGAAGGGCTTAAAAACTGCAACATCACATTAGCGCAGACCGTAGCCTTTCCTGATCATTATTTTTATAAACAAAAAGATTTAAAGCGTCTGGCAGATATGGCTGTCTCTCTGCAGGCGTGTTTGGTGACAACACCCAAGGATGCCGTGCGTTTGCCTGAATATTTCCGTCAGAAAGTACTTATCGTAGGGGTGGATCTGGTGTGGCAGAATCCAGCCGCGCCTGAGGCCTTGTTGAACCAGTTTCTGAATGGATCAGCAGGATGAGCAGCAAAGCCCTTACAGCCACTTTGATGCAGGCAGAAGCTCTTTTAGCAAGTGGTCTGCTAAAGTTTCTTACATGGCTAGGCCCTTCTGCCGCTTCCAATGTTGCCGGGCGTGTTTGCCGTTTTATTGGCCCTAAACTGCCGGTTTCTGGGGTGGCATATCGCAATCTGGAACTGGCTATGCCAGAGCTAAACCCACAACAGCGGCGCCAGATTGTGCATGGTGTGTGGGAAAATCTCGGCCGCACGGTTGGAGAGCTGCCTCATATAGCGGCCTTGCAGGAAAACACGCTCTCTGGCCCCGGTTTTGAGGTTAAGGGTGCAGAATATCTGGAAGAACAGGCCCGCAAAGGTGGATCTGTTCTGTTTGTGTCTGGCCATATCGGAAATTGGGAAATGCTGCCCCCCGGTGTTGCACGGCATGGCACACCTTTTGCCTCTTTTTACCGCGCAGCAGGCAACCCGCTAATAGATGGCATGATCCGCCGGTTGCGTGATAAAGCCATGGGCAACACGCCTGTGCCGCTATTTGCCAAAGGTGCCAAAGGCGCGCGGGAGGCGCTTTCCTACGTCTCCAAGGGTGGCAGGCTGGGTATGCTGGTTGACCAGAAAATGAATGATGGCATTGAGGTCTCATTCTTCGGCCACCCCGCAATGACAGCCCCTGCCCTTGCCGCTATGGCGCTACGTTATCGCTGCCCTGTTATTCCCGGCTATGTAGAGCGCCTTGGCCCAGCCCGGTTGCGTATTGTGGTTGAGCCACCGTTGGACCTGCCAGATACGGGAGACCGCAAGCAGGATCTGCACATATTAGCGCAGATGATTAATGATCGCCTTGAAACATGGATAAGGCGCAAGCCAGAAAGCTGGCTGTGGTTACACCGGCGTTGGCCCAAGGAACTTTATAAGCGCAAAGCCTAGTGTTTTGGGCATGTGCATGCAAGGCATAGGCCGAATGCAGGCCTGCGCGCTCGTCTTGCTGCCTGTAAAGGCGTATGATGTGTTCAGCCTTTAATGCCTTATTTTATCAGGAGTTACAGCAATATGTCTTCACCCAGCCCTGCCCTTGCCACACGTTTGGAAGCCGCGCGGGCTGTGGTGCATGATGCTGCACAGATGGCCATGGCTATGCGTCCGCCACCGGGTGGGCCGCAGGCATCGCAAAAATCTGCACAGGACTGGCTGACAGAAACAGACGGTGCAGTAGAAGCCTTTATTGCCAACCGCATGAAAGCGCTTTTCCCCGATGATGGCTTCCAGGGGGAAGAAGGCGGCGTGGCACGCACAGGCAGCCTGCGCTGGGTGGTGGACCCTATTGATGGCACATCCAACTATGCACGCGGTCGCTGTCGGTGGTGTATTTCTCTTGGCTTGCTGGATGGAGATGAACCCGTTGCGGGTGTGATTGATGCCCCCGCTTTGGGCGAAGTTTATACTGCCCTGCGTGGATATGGCGCGTTTTTGAATGGCAAGCGCATTCAGGCTTCTCCGGTAAAGGACCCTGCCAGTTCCATGATTGAAATGGGCTGGAGCAACAGAGTGCCCAAGCCTGTGTTTATGGAAAAAATGGATGCCATTATGGCAATGGGCACCATGCCGCGTTCTGGCGGATGTGGTGCGCTGGCGCTGGCTGACGTGGCAAGCGGGCGGCTGGATGGCTATATTGAAATCGTTATTAACCTGTGGGATGTGGCTGCCGCCCTGCCCTTGCTGGCAGAAGCTGGCGCACGAGTTTCACCTTTTCTGCAGGAAGGCGGGCTGACAGGGCCAGCTACAATTATGGCAGCAAACCCGCATATTGCGCAGGCTCTTTCCGAGGCCGTGTCCATTCCGCTGGCATAAATGAAAAACATGCACGCAGGGCCTTTCTGCGGCCACAAAAGCGTGCTTTCTAGCAGATCATATTTACCGGCTTATTGTGGAGAATTCCGGCATGCGTCTGGTTACTCATCTTTCTTCTGCTTCTTTGGCTTTGGCTGCAGCATTTTCTCTGTGTGTTGCAGCGCCGGCTCAGGCGGCTGATAAGCCGCAGGCACTGGTTGATAAGGCAGCCCTGAGCGTGCAGGATGTTTTTGTAGGCGCAACCAGCCGAAGTCCGATGGTAACCAATCTGGCTAAAGCGCGTGCTGTCATGGTGTGCCCAGATATGTTCCGCATGTCTATTGCATTTGGCGGCGCACATGGTGGCTGCCTGCTGCTGGCGCGTGATGCGCGCGGCTCGTGGTCTGATCCGGCATTTTACACCCTCAGCACCGCATCATTCGGTTTGCAATTTGGGGTGCAGAGTTCCGAGATCGTTTTCTTTGTCATGACGGATCGCGGCTTGCAGGCTCTGCTGGATAGCCAGTTCCAGTTTTCTTCCAATGCAGGTGCCTCTTTTGCCAGCATGAGCACGGCAGTTGCTAAGGGGAATGCTGGCGCGCGCAATACAGATATTCTGATTGCCCAGAAATCTCAGGGTGTATTTGCCGGTGCTTCTCTGGGAGGCAGCAAGCTGACAGTGAACAGTGATGCTAACCGTGAATACTACAAGCAGAGTGTTGGGCCGGAAGATATTGTGGTGAGCATGCGTGTGAATAACCCGGATGCAGACCCCCTGAGGAGTGTGCTGATGCGTTATGCAGCCATGGCAAAAAACGTAAGTGCATCTTCTACATCCTCACGCGCATCTAACAGCAATACGGTTTCTCAGAGCGATGCAGATGCTCTGGCAGCAGATACCGTTGGGGCATCTGGCGGTGGTGGTATCAAGCAGGAAAGCCTGAGCCCGTCTAGATAAGTTTTTCTGGGTTACAAAATTAAGCGCTTTCTGCCCTTTATGGGATGGAAGGCGCTTAATGCGTATTATGCTGCCGAAAAGCAGAAACATTCCGATTATGTTCAGCCAGAGTGGTGGAAAAATTATGTCCACCATTGCCATTGGCCACAAAGAAAAGTGCATCTCCACTGGCAGGATGTGCTGCCGCTTCTAATGCGGACATGCCGGGTGAGCAGATAGGCCCGGGAGGCAACCCTGTAACAACATATGTATTATATGCGTCTGGCGTAGCAAGATCAGTGCGCGTAAGTGCGCGGCCCAACGGCGGGTTACCATGTGTTATGGCATAAATCACGGTTGGATCTGTTTGCAGTTTCATGCCTTTTTGCAA
Source organism: Acetobacter sp. JWB (assembly GCF_003323795.1). Classification (NCBI taxonomy): domain Bacteria; kingdom Pseudomonadati; phylum Pseudomonadota; class Alphaproteobacteria; order Acetobacterales; family Acetobacteraceae; genus Acetobacter; species Acetobacter sp. JWB. The sequence continues at coordinate 1,274,730 of NZ_CP030871.1, forward strand.
GCGGTTTAGAAAAACACGTGCAACCATGGGCCTTTCTGCAGGTAAGGCTGTTTCTTTTTCTATCAGGGATGCCAGAACAAGCAGAAGCTGTGGGGATGGTATCATGCCATCAAGGGCTGGATCATGCTTTTGCCAGACAGTATCTAGCGCCGTTTGCATGGCGTTTTGCGCACGTTTTACAATATCCGCACGTTCGCTATTCCGCAGGTAATTATAGGTTTGCGGTAATATGCTGCCTTCTGTGGGCAAGGGTGTTTCGCCCTCTAAAAAAGGAGCAGAGGCAATAACAGCTTGGATCTGACGGGCAGAAAGCCCTTCAGGAATGGTCAGCTTATGTAAAACAGGTTTACCATGCCGCAGAATAAACAGCACATCCTGCATGGAAACATGCTGCGGAAAATGCAGTTCTGCTGCGTGTAGCTGGCCGCTTTTACGTGTAAGAGAAATGGCCGTGACAAACAGCTTATCTGTGAACCAGCCAGATGGCAGCACCTGCGCGTGTTGCAGTGCATTTAAGGTGCTGGCGTAACCACCGTGTGGCACAACAACATCTATAGCTTCTGGCAAAAGCCCCGGTTTTATATAGCTATACCATGCAAAAAAACCTGTTCCTCCCCCTGCTAATGCAGAAAGAAGAAACAGGCCCCCTAGCCATTGCAGGGCAGCACGACCTTTTTTGGTAGGCTGTTTTGCAGGCTTTCTTTTTGGTTTAGACGCCACGCACAATCAGGCTGGCATTTGTGCCGCCAAATCCAAAGCTGTTAGAAAGAGCCACGTTGATTTCCCGCTGCTGCGCTGTATGGGCAATGCGGTCAATCACGCTTTCACGCGATGGGTTATCCAAGTTCAGCGTAGGCGGCGCCACGTTGTCCCGAATAGCCAGAATGGAGAAAATGGCTTCTACTGCACCAGCCGCGCCAAGCAAATGGCCTGTGGCCGATTTGGTGGAAGACATGGCCAGCTTACGGGCATCATCACCAAACAGGCGTTCAACAGCTTCCAGCTCAAGGTCATCCGCCATGGTGGAGGTGCCGTGGGCGTTAACATAGTTGATGTCTGCCGGGGTAAGATCTGCACTTTTCAGTGCAGCGCGCATGGCACGGTATGCCCCGTAATGGCCTTCTGCCGGTGCGGTAATGTGGTATGCATCACCAGACATGCCATAGCCGATAATTTCGCCATAAATTTTGGCGCCACGGGCTTTGGCGTGTTCATATTCTTCCAGCACCACAACGCCGGAACCTTCACCCATTACAAAACCATCACGGTCTTTATCCCATGGGCGGGAGGCTTTTCCGGGGGTGTCATTAAAGCCGGTAGATAGCGCACGGGCTGAGCAAAAGCCAGCAATGCCCAACGGGCAAACGGTTGCTTCTGCACCACCAGCTACCATTACGTCGGCATCACCAAACATGATAATGCGCGCGGCATCACCAATGGCATGCACGCCGGTAGCGCAAGCCGTAACAACTGAATGGTTTGGCCCCTGAAAACCATATTTGATGGAAACATGGCCAGAAACCAGATTGATGAGAGCGGACGGGATAAAGAACGGCGAAAGACGCCGCGCCCGACCTTCATGCACGGTAATGGAGGCATCATAGATGGTTTGAAGACCACCAATGCCAGAGCCAATCATTACACCGGTGCGGCATTTATCTTCTTCGGTTTCGGGTTTCCAACCGGAATCCTCCACCGCTTCCGTTGCTGCCACCAACCCCATGTGAATGAAGCGGTCCATTTTGCGCTGGTCTTTGGGGGAAATCCACTCGGAAAGTGTAAGCTTTCCTTCTGCGGTCGGCCCTTCCGGCACTTCCCCAGCCACATGGGCCGGCAGATCGCTTGGGTCGAACTGCGTGATTCTACCAATCCCGCTTTCGCCTGCAATCAGACGTGACCATACGTTTTCAACACCCAGACCCAGAGGTCCGACGATGCCCATTCCGGTGACGACTACCCGTCTCCGTCCAGAATTTACTCCGGCCGACTGCAACAAACCAGCCCGCTCCCTGTTCTGCACGTATATGGTCCCTCAAATAGTAGAGGGACCCACAGTTCCGTTAAACGCAAAATTACCTGAAAATCAGGCAGCTTTTTGCTTTTCGATGTAATCGATAGCATCTTTAACGGTGGTGATTTTTTCCGCTGCATCTTCCGGGATTTCGACATTGAAGGCTTCTTCAAACGCCATCACCAGCTCAACGGTATCAAGGCTGTCAGCGCCCAGATCATCGATGAACGATGCATCCGGTGTGACCTTGCTTTCCTCGACGCCGAGATGCTCGACCACGATTTTCTTAACCTTATCAGCGATTTCGCTCATCTGTCTTTGTATCCCATAGGCCCGGTTTTACATGCGGGCAGGTTGTTCTGGTGCCTGCTCTACCACAATCCCTATTGGTGGAAGAATAGAAAACAGCACTGCTTCCGTTATTCTTCCCCAGCAACAGGGGTTGCGGGCGCTTAGCACGTTTTTCCATCACAAGCCAAGGCAAACCGGAAAAGTCTTTCTTCCGCCCCCTTGATTATGCGCGTGTTTGCATAGTCTGTCTGCCACATCTGAAAGTATTTTGCACCCTCTCTTCTGCGCAGACATTCTAGAGGCCAAATTTAAGGGAGAACTCCCTTAAACCATTGCCATGCCGCCGTTTACGTGCAGCGTGGTGCCTGTAATCCATGCGGCTTCGTTTGATGCCAGATATAGCACGGCAGAAGCCACATCTTCTGGCTGGCCTAGGCGGCCCAGTGGAATCGCACCCAGCAGTTTTTCTTTTTGCGCATCGGGCAGAACGTCTGTCATGGGGGTAACAATAAAGCCTGGGGCCACAACATTTACCGTAACGCCACGCGAACCGGCTTCCTGCGCCAAGGATTTGCTCATGCCCACAATACCTGCTTTTGCAGCCGCATAATTGGCCTGCCCAGCATTGCCGGTGGAACCGATAACAGAGGAAATATTGATAATACGCCCTGCCCGGCGGCGCAGCATGCCCTTAAGTGCGGCACGGCACAGCCGGAAAGGAGAGGACAGATCAACGTTTAGAACCTGATCCCAGTCTTCATCTTTCATGCGTAGGGCCAGCATATCGCGCGTAAGGCCCGCGTTGTTGACGAGAATATCAACAGGCGTCCCAGCTGCTTCTTCCGCTTTGGCAATAAGGCCATCGGCTTCTGCTGGATCAGAAAGGTTGGCTGCCACGTAAAATGCACGCCCTTCCCCCAGTTCTTCCGCCTGCTTCTGCAACACGGCTTCACGCGTGCCAGACAGCACAACCTTTGCACCCTGTGCGTGCAGCAAACGCGCAATGGCGCTGCCAATACCGCCTGTTGCGCCTGTAACCAGTGCGGTTTTTCCGTCCAGTTTGAACATAATTTTTGTTTACCCGCTGTTTTTACAAAGTTTTCAGGAAAGATTCGATATCGGCTGGCGTGCCCACAGAAAGACCAGATACTTCGGCATCAATGCGTCGCACCAAGCCAGAAAGCACCTTGCCTGCACCAATTTCTACAAATGTATCCACACCCATGCCGACCATAGCGGCTACACTTTCCCGCCAGCGCACACGGCCAGTAACCTGACGCACCAGATTTTGCCGAATCGTATCGGTATCTGTTTCGCGCTCGGCTGTTACGTTGGCAATTACGGGCACAATCGGGGCGGTAATGTCAGCTTTGGCTAATGCTTCGGCCATCACATCTTCTGCTGGCTTCATGAGCGAAGAATGAAATGGTGCAGAAACCGGCAGCTTGAGTGCGCGCTTGATCTTCAATTCTTTGGCGATAGCAATGGCTTCATCAATACCTGCAATCTTGCCGGAAATAACAATCTGGCCGCCGCCGTTATCATTGGCAATTTCTACATCGCCTTTGGCAGAGGCTTTGGTGCAGATATCTTCTGCCTGTGCCAATGTTACGCCAATCAGGGCCGCCATGCCGCCTTCCCCAGCGGGAACTGCTTTCTGCATGGCCTGCCCGCGCAGCCGTAGCAGGCGTGCGGCTTCTGCCACACCAAAGGCACGCCCCGCGGCCAGAGCAGAGTATTCCCCCAGAGAATGCCCAGCAAGCAACGTAACTTTGCCAGCAAGATCCAAACCGCCATCCTGTTCCAGAACGCGCAGAACAGCCATGGACACAGCCATAAGTGCAGGCTGAGCGTTTTCTGTGCTGGTAAGGCTTTCTATCGGGCCTTCAAAAATGATTTTGGAGAGTTTTTCGCCCAGGGCGTCATCAACTTCTTCAAAAACAGAACGCGCCGCAGGAAAAGCCTCTGCAAGCTCCTGCCCCATGCCAACAGACTGGCTGCCCTGTCCGGGAAAAACAAATGCGTAAACGGCCATGATACTCACTGTTCCAAATTTTTCCTTGCCAAACGGATGGAAGCCACCTGCTTTGGCAAGATCATGAACTGCACGGGCTGCTTTCTATGCTTTGCGCAATATGGCGGCCCATAAAAGGAAGCCACGCAAAACGCAGACCGGCAGGAAATCGGGGGCAGAATACGGCGCAGTTTAACGCCGCACAATACGCCAGCCCAGAACAAGCAGTGCATCCCAAGGCAGGGCAAGGCATTCATGCGCGATACGTAGGAGTTTTTTGCGCATGTTGGGAACATGCGGCTGAGCACGTAAAAATGGCACGGGCTGCACTTTCCACCCCGCAAGACGCATGAGCAAAACACAGCGAGGCAGGTGCAAAGGGCTGGAAACAACCGCTATGGGCTGAGCCGTAAGATACCCTGCCCGGCGTAGCAGATGCGTGCAAGCAACAGCGGAATCAAACGTATCTCCTGCCGTGGGCTCGGGCAGAATACATTTTGGAGCAATACCAGCCTTTAACAGGCAGGCGGCCATAACGTCTGCTTCCGTCTGGCCATTTTGTGGCACGCCACCTGTGGGAATATACATAACAGGCCCATGCGCAGCGCCAAACATAAGCGCAGAATGCACCCTGTTTAACAGCGCAACAGACGGGCTGCCATCCGGGTTGAGGGCTGCACCAAAAATAATGACGGGCAGTGCTGACATTTCAAATCTCTTTCCCGCAGAGAATGTTTTTAAGCCGGTGGACGCAAGAGCACGCGGTTCAGCCGTTCCAAAGTAGTAAAACCTTCTGCCCACACTTTGCGAAATTTGTTTTCTGAAATACCGCGAGGTGCCACGGCTTCTGCCAAAGCACCAACAGTACGTTCACCATCAATCAGGGGCAGGATGCCGCGCATTTGTGGTGGCAAGGGAATGGGCACAACCAATGTGCCAAAAGCAAAAGGCAGCGTGTGGTCTGGCTGCATCTGCTTGGCCAATTCTACCCCCGGTATTTCACGCATGATTGGCACGGCAGAAAAATCCATGGGGTCTGGCGGCGTAATGCGTGCGCCCTTGCGGACAACATAAGCAACATGAGTGGGCATATTACCTGCAAGGTCTTCCGCTATGGCAGCCTGCTGTTGCCACGGCAGGCTGCTTATGCGCGCGCGCAGGCGTGGATCTGGCAAAAACAGGGTTGGATCATATCGTGCCGGTTCCATTAAGCAGGAAGGTTCCAGCCCGGCTTTGCCCAGAAAATCCAAAAACTCTGTAACGGTATAAGCGCGGTCTCTGGGGTTCAGCAGCAGATCGTATAAGCCTGCATCACCGCCAGAAAGGTGATCTCCAAAGTTGCCGTTCTGCCGCAACCACGCAGTGGCAGGCAGCGTGCGCATCACGCGGCGTGCCATATCGAGCCGTGTTTGAGGAGATTCGGAATGAGGCGCAATTTTTTCCAGCGCATCCTGCACCATGTAAACACCTGTGCGTCCATAAGGTGCATAGACCATCAGCCCCATGCCACCACCGGGTGCGAGGTGTTTTTCTAACATGGCTAATGCGGCATCAGGATCTGGGAGATGATGCAGTACGCCACAGCAATCAATATAATCAAAAAGCCCCAGATCCAGCGCATCCAGTTCTGTCAGAGACCCCTGAATGAAGCGGATATTTGCCAGCTCCCGCGTTTGCGCCCGCGCTTGCGCAATGGAAAGCGCCTTTTGGGAGCGATCTACACATACAACCTCACCGGGGCGTCCGGCACGTTGCAGGTGTGTTGCCAGCATAATGGCACCATCCCCGGTGCCGCACCCTGCCACCAATGCCCGCAAAGGCTGGCTTTGCGGTCGTTTGGCACCAAAAACCCAGTAGTCAATTTCCCGCAAATGGCTGGGGCTGCCTATTAAAAGGCGCTTGGCCTCATCCTGCGGGTTTCTTTCTGGGTATGGATACACCTCATATTGGGCGGCTAGGCTGGAATCGCGCGTATCGGCGGGGGATTGATCTGTCATGCTGGCGCGGCCTTTCCTTAGCGGGGCAGCAGTTTGCCGCGCTGCCAGGCTTCTGCTGCTTCATCGGCTGTCATGCCTTCAACACGCATGGCGTAATCCATGGCGCTGATAATTTTGGCGCTGAGCATCAGCTCATCCAGTTCGTCCAGAAGATCCTGCTCCATTTCATCCTTGATTTCTGTACGGATCAGAATGCGCGCGTCCTGTTCGCCCCCCAATGCATTTTTGGGATCGTTCAGAATACGGAAACCGCCAATGTGGAACAGAAAGCAAGGCTGAAACAGTGGCATCAGCACCAGTTCTTCCCGCTTGAGGGCAGCGTTCAGTTCTGCCAGTGCTTCTTCATCCGGTAACACTTTCAGGCTGAAGCCGGCGGTATCCAGCCCATACTGCTGCAACACTTTTTCCATGTGTTTTTGCAAAGATTCAGGCGTGATAATCGTGCGGGAAAGTTCTGGCCCAGCCTGTGCTACGTCATCCAAAGATGTCAGCGGCGTATCTTCTGCAGAAATGCAGCAATGAGCTGCGGGACGAAACAGATTGCCAAGCGGAAGAATACCGGGGGCCAGCATGCCCGCATCTTCATCCGGCAGCCATGCAGAAACGTAAAAATCAACCTCACCCTTTTTGAGCATGTCTGTCAGCACGTCTTTGGGGCCGGTTACAATATCCGGCTCTACATCATTGGCTTCCAGAACGCGGATGATTGCTGCTGCCGTAGCCTCATGCACGGTGGTTTCGGGGTATGCGAGGGTCAGGCTTGTCATCTCAGGATCCTTTCAGATCTACTCGAACTGGTGATGGTCTGCGTAGTCCTTGCAGCAGGAGAAACCCATGAGGCAATCCCTGAAATGGAAATAACAGGATTTCTTAATGATTTGGTGCAAGGCTGAGGGCAAAAAAAAAGCCGCCCTTCCCTTAGACGGGAAGAAGGCGGCCAACCGGAATGCATAACTTAAACAGGGGTGTTTAAGCGGCAACAATGCCCTGTTCGCGCGGCATGACGGGGCGGATCATGTTCAAGGCATCTGCAAAAGTGTTGAAGCTGCCCAGTTTATTATCACGGATAGCATCCATAACAATCCAGCGGTTGCCGTGGCAGTAAATCTGGTAAGCAGGATCTGGAGTTTCGCGCACCCATACCACAACGTAACCAGCAGAAATGCCGGCCTGCTTCTGTTCAGACACAAAAACATCTGCATCGCAAATGCCCATGGGCTGAGCAGCCTGCACCCAACGGGTAAGGTAAGCCTGCTGGCGGGATGTGATTTCCATCTGGAATGGAATGATCTGGCAGGTGTGTTGCTGAGAAGATGCTGTTGTGCGCGGCATGGTTTCTTTTATCCCCCTGACAATCCCGGTTCGGTCTTGATGTTTGGAGTGTAAAAGAGCTGCAGCGCGCTACGCTATGAGAAAACGAATATTAACGCCTTAAAAGCAGGCAGGTTTGAGGCTTCGTGACGAAAAAAACACAAACGCACACAAAGCGCACAATTTTTATGCCTGTTTTTTGTGCAAACGACTTTCTGTGGTGCAGGAAAAAGAATCAGAACTTTGCCGAAACCATTAATGAACCATAGTTAAACAGGCCAGACTTGGCTGTGGTGAACTGCTGCGTCTGCCAAACCTGGCTGTAGGAAATGCGCAAACCGCAGAACATGAAGGCCAAACCGGCATGAATTTCACCCACATCCCACTTTTTAATCACGTGTAGGGAATTGCTGCGCATGGTGTTGCCTTGCAATGAGGCATCATACCCAACGGCTTCACCCGTTACGCCACCAAAGATGTACCATGAAAAGGGACGCCGCGATTTATAGGCATCCGTACCATCTGTGCCGGAAGCCTGAATGGTGGGTGTGCCGAAATCACTATCCAGCCCCTGCCCGATCCGGAACACATCACCAATGCGGCCATAAATCTGATAATCACCAATGGCGGCGGCGGCAGATGGCAGCATGTCAAATTCCACGCCAAACACATGCGCCAAAGGCAAACGCCAGATACGCCCACCCTGCACCTGAAAGATGGGCTGATTTTTAAGCTGATGAGACCAGCCCTGGTTTTTGGTATCACCAATCAGGCCGTGGAATCCATTCTGGAGCTGCTCGCCCAAGCCACCCGGCCCCATAATACCAAACTGAATGCCAAATACGCTGCGGGTTCTGTCCGTATCATTAATAAGATTTACGGTGCCTAGCAGCAGACTGGAATAAGGCCTGTCATTAATACGCGCAGTTTGCGCCTGCCCCGGAGCCCACGGGCTGGAAACCTGTGTATTGCGTGGCGTGAAGATAAGCTGTTGCAGGCCAATGCTAATACGCTGCACGCCTTCCCCCCAAATGGCCTTGTTAATGGCGGCAATGGGGGTGGGCAGCGTATTGGTGCCAGATGTCCAGTTAAAACGCAGGCCACTGGTATAATATTGGTCCGATGTGCCTTTTAGGGTGGTGATGGCATCGTTTTCACCCTGAAGGGTCCATGTGCCTTTGTTGTCAGAGGCAGGAGTCGCTTTGGCGGAAGAAAGAGAACACACGGATGCCCCTGCCAGCATAAGAGACGCAAGGGCAAGGCGCCGTGCGCGAAGCCGTTTTAAAACTACGGGCATGCTTTTTCTTCCATTTGGCCATGTGCGGGCATGATTCTAGGCTGTTCTTAATGGATAATACCCGCACAAGAAAGCCCGTTTCCCCTTATCCTGTCTGGCTGTGGCTATCATGCCAACGTCAGACCTCTATGGGCGCAGAGGTATCACATAACTGTGAGATCAAGAAAAGTGTGTGAAACTCCCGCCAATTTCATGCTTTCCTATAGTCGCACGCTGTTGGCTGTGCTACGGAAACAGTGGGCGCATTTGCAGCTTTCAGGAACGGGAACGGTGGCGTTTTCTTCAAATTACGTAAACCTGTCAACCCATTCCGGCAAACTGCCCGTTTTTCAATATCGGGAGAAGCTTCAGCCTTCTCCGTACTCCAGGATCAAGACCGTTGAAAAGTAACAGGACCGACCGCAGCTCTCGTTTTCCTCGCCGCGGCGGATTTGATGACGATTACATGTCCATGCCTTCCTTTGGTGAGCGCCCTGCTTTTGGTGGCGGTGACCGTGGTGGATTTGCACCGCGCCGTGGCGCTGGTGGTCCGCAGGTTGTGGCTTCCGGGCCGGAAGTTGGTGCAACTGTTAAATGGTTCAACAGCGAAAAAGGCTTCGGCTTTGTTGAACTGGCAGATGGTACCGGTGATGTATTCCTGCACGCCAATGCACTCTCTCAGGCAGGCCATCAGGGTGTAAGCCCGGGTGCGACACTGGTTGTACGGATTGGCCAGGGCCCGAAAGGTCGCCAGGTTGCGGAAGTTATTTCCGTTGACGAAAGCACCGCCCAGCCAGAACGCCCCCGTGCACCGCGCCCCGGTTTTGGCAGCCGTCCGGCTGGCCGCCCAGCCCCGGATCTGTCCATGGCTGAAGACACACGTGGTACCGTAAAATGGTACAACTCTGTCAAAGGCTTTGGCTTCATCACACCGGAAAGCGGCGGTAAGGACATTTTTGTTCACGCTTCTGCTCTTGAACGGTCTGGCCTGAGCGCACTGAACGAAGGTCAGGGTGTAAACGTAAAGGTGGTTCAGGGCCAGAAAGGCCCAGAAGCTGCTGAAGTTTCTCCGGCCTGATCCTGATTTTAGAATTAGGTTTCAAGAAAAAACCCCGGTTATGCCGGGGTTTTTTTTTATGGGCTCTAGCTTGAGACTGTGTCCGTTTTTATAAAGTGGACGGGAACGTTTAGTAGTCCCCTTTCCCCTTATTTCGGATTAAGCGCGCTTTATCACGCTGCCAATCTCTGTCTGCAATGCTCTGCCGCTTGTCGTGGGTTTTTTTGCCAACGCCTAAGCCAAGCGTAACTTTAGCCAAGCCTCTCTCATTAAAATGCACATTCAATGGCACCAAAGTTGCGCCCTGTTTGGCAATGGCGCCGATAAACTTACGCATTTCCTTCCGGTGCATCAGTAATTTACGTGGCGCACGCGTATCAAAACGGGAAAGAACCCCCCCCTGATATTCAGGAATATAGCTGTTAAACAGCCATAGTGATCCATCCCGTTCGCCAGCAAAGGCTTCGTTAATGGTGGCACGGCCAAGACGCAGGCTTTTAACCTCGGCACCTCTTAGTACAAGCCCAGCTTCAATGGTTTCCAGAATATTATAATTGAAGCGCGCCTTACGGTTTTGCGCCACCATGCCATGAGAGATCATGGAACTTTTGGCAGATTTTCCCGATTTTGAACTCATCAGTTTAGTAGCCCGATATCAACAAGGGCCGCACGAACCTTCTCGCGAGAAGGTTCGGTGAGGGGGGCAAGCGGTAGGCGGCAGGTTTCACCAGCCAGCCCTAACAGGCTGGCAGCGTATTTGGCCGGAGCCGGATTGCTTTCGCAAAAAAGCGTATCATGCAAAGGCAAAAGCTTATCCTGAATAGCAATGGCATCCTGCACGCGGCCTTCCTGCCATGCTTTTTGCACATTGGCACACAAAGCAGGCGCAACATTGGCGGTTACACTAATGCAGCCATCGCCCCCGGCAGCCAAAAACGCCACAGCGGTACCATCTTCCCCAGAAAGCTGGTTAAAGCGTTTTTCTACGGCGCGGCGCACCTGCAATGGGCGCAGAAGGTTGGCTGTGGCATCTTTTACACCAATAATATTTGGGTGCCGTGCCAGACGCGCCATTGTTTCTACGCTGATATCAACAATGGAACGGCCCGGAATATTGTAAAGAATAACCGGAATGGAAATGGCATCCGCAATAGCCATGTAATGCCGGTAAAGTCCTTCCTGCGTGGGTTTGTTATAATAAGGCGCCACTACCAATACAGCGCTTGCTCCAGCTTTTTCTGCGTACTGAGCCAGATCTACGGCTTCGGATGTGCTGTTTGATCCCGCACCCGCAATAACAGGAACGCGGCCCGCTGATACTTTAATGGTGCGTTCTACAACCGCGTGGTGTTCAGCATGAGAAAGGGTTGGGCTTTCTCCCGTTGTGCCAACGGCGCATAAGGCAGATGTTCCCTCACGGATCTGCCAGTCCACCAGTTTTTCGAACGAGGCAAAATCCAGACTGCCGTCCCGGTTCATGGGGGTAATCAGCGCGGTAATAGACCCGGAGAAAAAGGTATCAGACATGGGCAGTCACTTATCCTGAAATGGCATGTACCGGCATACTGCGCGGCGTGTCCTGCCCTTCGGCAGAGGTATGCTGGCGGAAGGGCGATTGAGGGTAGACACCTAGAATTGTGGTGTTCTGTGCAAAAAAATCAAGCTCAGCCAGTGCTTTACTCAAGCGTATATCATCTGGATGTCCATCAACATCCAACAAAAAGCGGGAGGCGGCAAAGGTTTCACCAGACATGTAGCTTTCCAGCCGGGTCATGTTAACGCCGTTGGTGGCAAAACCGCCCAGTACTTTATACAACGCGCCGGGCTGGTTTTTGACACTGAAGATGAGTGTCGTCATCACATTAGGGGTTTCAACCGGCGGACGATCTGCCGTGTGGGAGGCAATGTAAAAACGGGTGGTGTTGTGGTCTGCGTCTTCTACATTCTTTTTAAGAATGTCCAGCCCGTAGAGTTCTGCCGCCAGAGCAGATGCCACAGCAGCTTCTTCCGGTTTTTTCCATAGGGCTACCAGTTCCGCAGCTCCTGCCGTATCAAACTCGGCCACGGGTTCCAAATTGTAATCACGAATCAGGTTTCGGATTTGTCCTAAAGCTACCGGGTGGGTATGTACACGCCGCACCTGCTCCATACGTGTGCCAGGCACAACCAGCAGGCAGTGTTCTACCCTTTGAAAGTGCTCTCCCACAATTTGCAGGCCAGAAGCAGGCAATAGGGAATGAATATCAGGCACACGTCCGGCCAAGCTGTTTTCGCACGCCAGCATGGCTAGTTCTGCCCGGCCCTGATGCACGGCATCAATAGCATCGGCAAAGGTACGGCATGGCAGGGTTTTCCATCCCGGCTTGGCATTACGGCAGGCCAGATCAGAATACGCGCCCGGTGTGCCCTGAAAGGCGATAACCTTTTGTGTCATGCCTCAATTATGCTCCAAATGCACGGCGTGCACGTTCCAGATCTTCTGGTGTATCCACCCCAAATGGTGCTGATGCAAGGCGTGTGCAGCCAATACGCATGCCAGCTTCCAATGCACGGAGCTGTTCCAGACTTTCCCGCTTTTCCAAACCGGATGGTGGTAGGGCTACAAATTGTGCCAAAGCTGCTCTGCGCCACCCATAAACACCAATATGGTGCCATAGCGGCCCATCACCCCATGGAATAGGTTGGCGAGAAAAATAAAGAGCGGGCGCTATTTGTGCGTCCCCTGAAAAATCACAGACCACCTTTACCACAGAAGCCGCGTTTTTTTCTGCATCCGATGTTACAGGTGCGACCAATGTGCCAACATCGTACATCGGGTTGGCCATAACGCTCATAACGGCGTGTAGGGCTTGCGGTTCAAATGTCGGCAGATCACCTTGCAGGTTCAGCAGCACATCATATTTGCCATCGGGGTCAAAGGCTTGAGTGGCCTGCCATACTCTGTCTGACCCGGAGGGGAGGTCAGGATCTGTTAGAATCGCGGTGCCGCCTGCTGCGGTGACGGCATCATAAATTTCCTGATCCGCTGCGGCCACCACAACCGGGCCAATATTGGCGGCCATGGCGGCATCCCACACACGCAGAACCATGGGGCGGCCAGCAATGTCTGCCAGCGGCTTTCCCGGCAGGCGTGTGGAAGCAAGCCGAGCAGGTATGACAACAAGAGAAGAAACCATCAGCTTGCTCCGAAAAGCGGCTCGTCTTATAGCCGGTTGAAAGCGGCGCGTAGTTTATGAAAGCTGCACGGTAAACGCAACCGGCAGAAAGTGAGGTGCCTCCCGGCATGGATGGTAGGTTTCTGAACAGAATAGCGGTTTCCGCCTTATTAAGTGTGGGAGTGCTGGCAACATGTGTGTTTGCCGCCCGCAGTACTGTGCCAGATACAACCCCTGCCCGCCCTGCTTTTTCCTTGCCGGGGCTGGAGCCTGTACCTATCGCTCCGTTTATGGCGCAGGCCAATGTGCAACGTGGTGGCGCAACCGTAAGACAGGTTTGCGCACAGTGCCACGCTTTGGCTGGTGGATCTGCGGAAAACGCTGGGCCACCGCTGGCCAGTGTTGCAGGGCGTGCTGTGGCATCCTGCGCTGGCTACACTTATTCTACGGCTTTGCAGCAGCATGCAGGCCAACACTGGACAGACCAGATGCTGGCAGATTGGCTTATGGCCCCTGCCCGCTTTGCGCCCGGTACACGTATGTCACTCACCGGCATACCTGATCCCGCCCAGCGGGCAGATGTTATTGCATTTCTTCATACTCTCGGCGGGCAGGCTGCGCCCGCACAGGCAGGATGCACACCATGACACATTCGGAAGAACTCGGCCTTTTTACAGATGTAGCAACCATGATGGCAGATGCCGCCCGCACGGTTGTTCGCCCGTGGTTCCGACGGGATGTGGCGGTGGACGATAAAAAGGATGAAAGCCCCGTAACCATTGCGGATCGCAGTGCGGAACGGGTGATGCGCGCCATTCTGGCCGAGCGCTTGCCAGATCATGGCGTGTTTGGTGAGGAGTTTGGCCATGAAAACGCAGCGGCTCCGTGGCAATGGTTGCTGGACCCAGTTGATGGTACGCGATCCTTTGTAACGGGGCGGCCCATGTTTGGTACGCTTATTGCCCTTTGCCATCATGGCGTGCCGGTGCTTGGGCTGTTGGATCAGCCGGTGCTGGATGAGCGCTGGTTGGGCGTGAAGGGCCAGCCTACGCAGTTTTTTTCACCTCTGGGCGGACGCCCTGCTACACGCCAGAACGTGGCGTTAGAAGCAGCAGAAATGTCCTGCACCTCCCCCGAAATGCTGGAACTGGCCCCGCATACAGGTTGGAAAACCCTAAAAGCCTGCGCCAAACGCATGACATGGGGGGGGGATTGCTACGCCTATGGCCTTCTGGCTTTAGGGCAGATTGACCTGATAGCCGAATGTGACATGAATCCGTGGGATTGGGCCGCCCTTGTACCTGTTATTGAAGGTGCCGGTGGCACCATAACGGCGTGGGACGGTACGCCCTTGCGGATGGATGGAGACCGCACAGTTCTAGCTGCTGGTTCGGCCCCCCTGCATCAGCAAGCCGTGGCAACTTTGCAGGCAGATCGCTAGATTTCGGCGTCATTTCTTTATCTCTCATGCGGCAGCCCTATCAATTTTGTGGTTTTTGAGATAGGTCTGCGGCTCGGCACAACAGCTATTTGGTCGGTTCTACATGAGCACAAGCACGCACCTGTCTCTCCCCAAGGACAAGATCCGCATTCTGCTGCTGGAGGGTATCCACGACAGTGCCGTCGCCCTTCTTAAGGCCAGCGGTTATGAAAACGTTGTGCGTCATAAAGGCGCGCTGGAGGGGGATGCCCTCAAAGAAGCGCTGGAAGGTGTGCATATTGTTGGCATTCGTTCCCGCACGCAGCTGACAAAGGACGTGCTGGATGGCGCAGACCGGCTTATGGCCATTGGCTGCTTCTGTATCGGCACCAATCAGGTTGATCTTGAAGCCGCGCGTATGAACGGTATTCCCGTTTTTAACGCACCTTACAGCAACACACGTTCCGTGGCGGAACTGGTGATGGGCGAAATTGTTATGCTCATGCGCCGCATTTTCCCCCGCTCTGTGGAATGCCATGAGGGTAAATGGTCTAAATCCGCTCATAATAGCTGGGAAGTGCGCGGCAAAACGCTGGGTATTGTCGGTTATGGCTCCATTGGCTCCCAGCTTTCTGTGCTGGCAGAAGCCTTTGGCATGCGCGTGGTGTATTACGATGTGGTGGACAAACTGGGCCACGGCAATGCGTTACCAGTAGAAACGCTGGAAGACCTGCTGGGGCAGAGCGATGTGGTGAGCCTGCACGTGCCACAGTTGCCCACAACCAAGAACCTGATGGGTGAAGCCCAGATCAAGGCGATGAAGAAAGGATCTTTCCTCATCAACAACGCACGCGGCAACGTGGTTGATCTGGATGCCTTGGCAGAAGCGCTGAAAAGCGGCCATCTGCTGGGTGCCGCTATTGATGTGTACCCCAAGGAACCCAAAGGCCCGAACGACAAGCTGGAAACACCATTGCAGGGGCTGGATAACGTTATTCTTTCCCCGCATGTTGGTGGTTCCACCGTGGAAGCGCAGGAACGCATTGGCGTGGAAGTGGCGCGTAAGCTGGTGGAATATTCCGATGTGGGGTCCACCTTTGGTTCCGTGAATTTCCCCGGCGTACAGTTGCCGCAAAGCCCACGTGGCACCCGCTTTATGCATGCGCATCGCAACGTGCCGGGCATGATGATGCGCCTGAACGAAATCTTCATGAATGCAGATTGCAACGTTACGGCGCAGTTTTTGCAGACGGATGGAGAAATCGGTTACGTGGTGATTGAAGCCGATACCGGCGGCAGCACGGAACTGGATGATCGTCTTTTGCAGGCATTGCGTGGGCTGGAAGGCACAATCCGCGCACGCTTGATTTACAAAGGTAAATAAGCGTGTCTATCGGGGCGGGAATACTCAATTCCCGCATCCGAAGCTTTGCTTTTTGCGGCATAGAAGCCCGCCCCGTTTGGGTGGAAGTGCAAATTTCCAGCGGTTTGCCAGCCTTTTTAATGGTTGGCCTGCCGGATAAAGCCGTGGCAGAAGCGCGCGAGCGTGTGCGTGCGGCACTTACTTCCATTGGGCTTGCGCTGCCTGCCAAGCGTATTCTGGTTAATCTGGTTCCAGCGGATATTCCCAAGGAAGGATCTCATTTCGATCTTCCCATTGCGTTGGCATTGCTTACCGCCATGGGCGTGATACCGGGTGAGGAAGTGGCGCGTTATGCCGCTTTAGGTGAACTTTCCCTAGATGGACGGCTTAACCCTGTTGCGGGTGTGCTTTCTGCTTCTCTGGAAGCATCTTCCATGAATCTGGGTTTGGTGTGCCCTGCGGCGCAGGGGCAGGAAGCCCTGTGTGGTGGAGATATTTCCATTCTGGCCGCACCAGATTTGCTGGCGCTTATCAACCATTTTAACGGGCTACAGGTTTTATCTCCCCCAATATTTTCCGCGCAGGAAGATGAGCCAGTATCTGAACCCGATCTGTCAGATATACGTGGGATGGAAACAGGCCGTCGCGCGCTGGAAATTGCAGCGGCAGGCGGACATTCCCTCTTGTTAAGCGGGCCGCCGGGTGCGGGTAAATCCATGCTGGCAGCGCGTTTGCCTAGCCTGTTGCCAGATCTTTCTGTGGCGGAAAGCTTGGATGTCTCGCGCATTTATAGCGCGGCGGGCTTGCTGGTAGGCGGTCGGCCTATCAGACGTCCTCCATTTCGTGATCCGCATCATTCAGCCAGCCTGCCTGCTTTGGTAGGCGGAGGTGCGCGTGCGCGGCCGGGCGAAATTAGTTTGGCGCATCGGGGTGTGCTGTTTCTGGACGAATTGCCAGAGTTTTCTCGCTCTGCTTTGGAAGCGCTGCGGCAACCGTTGGAAACTGGCCAGATCAGCATTGCACGTGCTGCCGTGCATGTCACCTTCCCTGCCCGCTTTCAGCTTATTGCGGCCATGAACCCTTGCCGTTGCGGTTATCTGGGTGACGCCAGCCGGGAATGCAGAAAAGCCCCGCGCTGTGGTGAGGATTACATGAACCGTCTTTCTGGCCCATTGTTGGACAGAATAGACATGCATCTTGCTATGCAGCCCTATGAACCGCTGGGATATATGGCCGGTCCTCCGGGAGAAAACAGTGCAACAGTAGCAGAGCGTGTGCGGTGTGCCCGCCAGATGCAAGCAGAGCGGCAAGGTGTGCGCAAAAATGCAGAAGCCGCTTTGGAAGATTTGTGCGTATCGGCAGAAGCGCAGAATATGGCGCAAGCTATAGCGGCCAGATTTCGTTTTTCAGCACGCGGCTATACGCGCATGTTACGCGTGGCGCGCAGCATTGCTGATCTTGCTGCTGAAGCAGATATTCAGCCTCAGCATGTGGCAGAAGCAGCTACCTATCGCAGCCGGAGTTCTGCTCATTAACCCCGGCTGTGATAGCTATGGTTTTCTTGGTTACTTACCGGGTAGCACTTGTAGGCCTTGTTCCAGATCAGCAATCAGATCATCCGGGCTTTCCAATCCAATCTGAAGGCGGAAGGCGGGGCCATCCTGCACGGGGGATTCACTGCTTCGGGTAATGCCGCCAGTAGTCGGCAGAATCAGGCTCTCATACCCGCCCCAAGAGGCGCCAATGCCATACATATTCAAGGCATCAATCATGCGCTGCATATCCTGCGCTGTGTAATCGGCTTTCAGCACAACGCCAAATAGGCTGCCTGCTCCGGTAAAATCGCGTTTCCAATATGTATGGCCGGGGCATTCTGGTAATGCGGGGTGCAGCACGCGGGCCACTTCCGGCCGGGTTTGCAGCCATTTGGCAATCTGCAAGGCAGATTTTGCCTGCTGGGCCAACCGCACGCCCATGGTGCGAAGGCCACGTAGCGTAAGCCAACATTCATCTGGCCCGGCCACCTGCCCCATCTGAATGGCCGCATCGCGCAAGGTATGCCACAGGCGCGTGTCCGCAACGGTAATGGCCCCTGCAATGACATCTGAATGGCCTGCCGGGTATTTTGTAAGCGCCTGAATGGAAACATCTACACCATGCTTGAATGGCGCAAAAATGCCAAAGCCCCATGTATTATCAAAAAATAGCAAGGCCCCATGCGCATGGGCAATTTCTGCCAACATGGCAACGTCCTGCACCTCAAACGTGTGGCTGCCGGGGCTTTCTGTAAACACCACGCGTGTATTGGGGCGCATCAGGGCGGTTATGGTTGCGGCATCCGCGCAAGGTGGAAAATAGGAAATTTCCACACCAAAGCGCTTGAGCATGTTTTCTGCAAAGCGTCGGGTTGGGCCATATACGTTATCGGCCAGCAGGCAGTGATCTCCTGCTTTTAGAAAAGCCAGAAGCGGTGTGGTGCAGGCAGCCAAGCCAGAGCAGACAATTTGTGTATCTGTACCGCCTTCTATGGTTGCAATAGCCTTTTCCAACGCGTGCTGGGTGGGAGAGCCCATAGCCCCATAAATACTCACATGCTCATACCGTTTGCGGCCTGTTTGCTGCATGGCGTCCAAGGACGGAAACACAACGGTAGAGCCACGTTCCAGCGGCAGGTTTACATAAGTTCCTGCCTCTGCCGCTTGTGGGCGGGCAACATGGCTGAGGGAGGATGCCAATTTCAGCCAACCGGCGGAAACCCTGTTTTCGTCTGTCATGCTGTGTGTTCCACTGTTACGGGCGCATTGGGGAAGCTGCCCCATTCTGCCCAAGATCCATCATACAAAGCGCCCATATTAAGCCCGGCGATAGCCAGACCTGCCGCGAGCACTGCTGCTGTCATACCAGAGCCACAGGTGGTTATGGGGGCATCAGATTCCGTAATACCTGCTTGCGCAAATAGAGCGTGCAACTGTTCTGGGGATAAAAACTGCCCTTTTGTATTCAGCAGGTTTTTATACGGCAGGCTGCGTGCGCCCGGCATGTGGCCAGAGGCAACATTGGGCCGTGGTTCTGGGGTTTCACCATAAAAACGGGCAGCGCTGCGGGCATCCAGAATAGGGCGTGTATTGTGTTTTACAACATCCAGCACGTCACCTAACCCTACAATACGCGTATAGCATGTGCGTGGCTGATAGGGCGCGGGCAACGCTGCGCTAGGGGCTGCTGCTTCTGTTGGGTGCCCACCACGTACCCATGCTGGCAACCCACCATCAAGAATAAAGCTGCGTTCATGCCCAAACAGGCGTGTGAGCCACCACCCACGGCAAGCCGATGCAACATTGCCCTGATCATAAAAAACCACTGTATCTTGCGCGGTTACGCCCAGCCTGCCGAACAGGTGGCTAAACCGCGCAGCAGAAGGGGCTGTATGCGGCAATGCGCTTTCTGGGTCAGAAAACAGTTCGATATCAAAATACCGGCTGCCGGGAATATGCGCTGAAGCAAAGCTTTGCTGCGGGTTAATGGTTTCTCCGGGCAACAGAGCTGTGGCATCCAGCAGATGCACACCGGGCGTACCAAGCATTTCAGCCAGTTTTTGTGTGGAAATAAGAGGTGACATATCGGCTGCCTGACCCATTGTGATTTTGAATATTCTACGGTCAAGATCACACAGCCCTGTCTGGCTGGCAAACAAAACATCATGGTGCGTTATGTTGGCTGTGCATAAAGAAGTTTTGTTTTCACACCAGACAAAAACCGGATTTCATGATTTAATGGCGGAATGGCAACTGGTCAGCCCGCTTCTACCGAACGCATCATGCGGCTGCTGCTTTTGGGCGGCATTACGTATGGGTGCGTGCTGGTGCTTGCACCCTTTTCTTCCGCCCTGTTATGGGCGGGCGTGCTGGCCTATACAACGTGGCCATTGTTCCAGCATTTGCGGCGGCGCATGGGGCCAAATGCGGCCAGCCTGACTATGACAGTGCTGTGCGCTGTAGGCGTGGTGTTGCCGTTGGCATTTTTGGCATCTGCCTGCGTATCATCCGGCCCGCGCTGGGCGCGGCAGGTTATGGCGTTTGTTGGCACTATTCATGAACTGCCTCCCCTCCCCCATTGGATAACATCGCTGCCCGCATTTGGGCCTGATATCAGCCATCATTGGGAACGCTGGAGCCGCAACATCAGCTCTGTGGGGGATGAGCTGCGCCCCTATGCGGGTGAGATTATTCAATCTCTCCTTGAAGTGTTGATGCGCATGGCCAATGGAGCCCTGCATCTGGTTATGGCGCTGTTTATTGCCTTCTTTTTCTGGCTGAGCGGCCCCATGTTATGGGATACGGTGCAAGCCGTTATGGTGCGTATTGCAGGGCATCAAGCTGGGCGGCATCTGCATATAGTGGGCAGCACAGTACGCGGAACAGTGTATGGCATTTTAGGCACCGCGATCATACAGGGTATTCTCACAGGTTTGGGCCTGTGGCTGCTAGGAGTTGGAGAAGCCGTTATTTTGGGTGTGCTGGCGGCATTTCTGGCGGTTTTTCCCATAGGTGCTCCTTTGGTGTGGATACCTGCCGCGCTATGGCTGTTTGGTATGCACCACCCAGGAAAAGGCATTTTACTGCTGCTTTATGGTGTTTTGATTATATCAGGGGCAGATCACCTTATTCGCCCGCTGTTTATTGCACGCGGCAGTAAGCTTCCTTATTTGCTGACAGTGCTGGGCGTTATTGGCGGCTTACTGGCCTTTGGTGGTGTAGGCATTTTTCTGGGGCCAATTCTGCTGGCTATAGGCTTTACACTCACAACAGAATTTGCAGCGGATGAAGCCGCGCAACCTCTTGCGCAGGATGAAAAAAGGACTCTGACATCATGAGGCGTCCACTCTCTCGGCTGGTTGAGTTTGCGCGTCGCAAGTCAGCCCATTCCTTTGTATCCTGTGATATGGAGGGCGTGCGGATTATCAGTTGGAATCTGTTGCGGCGTACCGGGGCAACAGTGCATGACATTGCCGCCCTTATTGAGGCCGAAAAGCCCGATGTGCTGCTTATGCAAGAGGCCACAATAGAAATAGATGTGCTGCCAGATGTTATTGGTGGCCACTATGCGCGTAATCCGCAACCGGGGCGTATTCATGGTGTGGCGTGCTGGAGCCGTATTCCGTTTGCGCGTGCGCCCAGAGCTTGCACCATTCCTTCTGGCCCACTGTTTAAGCGCCATGCCCAGATTATTGAGTATGAAAATTTTTCTTTGGCCAACGTACATTTGTCTCATGGGCAGATGTTGAACCGTAAGCAGTTGCGGCGCTTGGCCACACTGCTTTCTCCCCCATGTGCCATTCTGGGGGACTTCAACCTGTTAGGCCCAACATTGGTGCCGGGCTTTAAGGATGTCGGCCCAAAGGCTCCTACGCATCGGATGGTAGATCTTCTGCCTATCAGAATTGACCGGTGTTTGGTGGAAGGCATGCAGTGTTTAAGCGCGCGTGTTCTGCCGGTTTTTGCCTCGGATCATCGGCCTATTGCAGTTACTTTGCGACCTTTGATCGGGTTGTAACTTTTACAGATAAGGCATGAACAATCTGGCAAACGCATCGCGGATCTGGATGATTTTGTTGCGGTTATCCAGATCATAATGTGTAAGCCGTTTGTTGCGGTGCTTGGTAATGAAGTCATCCAGCATTTCAGCCAATATGGTATCGTATATTTCCATATTGATTTCAAAATTCAGCCTCAGGCTGCGAATATCAAGGTTGGAACTGCCTACAAAAGACCATGCTCTATCCACCACCATCAGTTTGGAGTGATTGAAAGGCGGATTTGCTAGCCATACCCGCACCCCTGCGTTCAGCAAAGGTGCAATATTGGCTGCACAGGCCCAGTCCAGCGGGAGATGATTGCTCTGGCGGGGTATGACCAAATCAACCTGCACGCCCCGTAGGGCCGCTAGGCCCAGTTCGGACATCAGGCGTTGGCCCGGTAGAAAATAAGGGGTCATCAACCTTACGTTTTTGCGGGCCAGCGTAATGGCCTGCAACATGGTGTATTCTATTTTTTCCAGATCCGTATCTGGCCCAGCCGTTACAATACGCGCCAGTGATTCGCCCGTACTTTTATGCTCCTGAAAATATAGATCGCCATGTAGGCGCTCCTGCGTGGTAAAATACCAATCCCATGCGGCAGCTTCGGCCAACTGGCGCACAACCGGGCCTTCTACTTTAAAATGCGTGTCTGATACTGGGTGCTTGGGTTTGCGGGAGACCATGTTTTCATCGGCAATATTTAGGCCGCCCAGAAAGCCAATACGTCCATCTACCACCAGAATTTTGCGGTGATCTCGCAAATTGATAAAAGGCATCCGCCACGGCAGCAGAGAATGCATAAAGCGTGCGCACGGTACCCCTGCCCGGCGTAACCGATGATAAAGCGGTGAAAGAAAATAGCCGCTGCCGATGCCATCAACCAGCACACGCACCTGTACGCCGCGTTTATGGGCTGCAACCAGTTTATCTGCAAACAGGCCGCCCACTTTGTCATCTCTGAAAATATAGGAACACAGCAGTATGCTCTTGCTGGCGTGTTCTATGGCATCCAGCATATGCGGGTATGCGCCATCTCCATCATGTAGCGGAATAATGGAGTTGCCCCCTACCAAAGCGCGACTGCTGAGCTTGCCCACCATAAGCGCCAATGGGGCAAACTGCCCTTCCAGCTCTCTGTTCCAAGATGAAGGTTGCTCTGTTTCCAACCGCCGGGGGGAGCGATCTCCTACCAGTTTTTTGGCCAAGCGGGTAACGCGGTTGATGCCGAACATTAGATAAAGTGTTGTGCCCAACAGCGGCATAAAAACACATGCACCTATCCACCCAATAGCGGATGCCGTGTTGCGTTTTGTAAGTAGAATGTGCAACCCGACAGAAACAACCAGCACAAACCTGATAACTGTAAGCGCAAGCGTAAAGGGTGAAATGGACAAGTCTGGCAACATGATAGGTAAAATGCTCACACAAAATGGGCTGGGCTATAAGATACCGAACAAAGTAGCTGCAAAACAGGGATCAGCATTTTTACAGAAACAAAGAAGCGGCAGTGTTGCTTACATGCAAGGCGTAGCTGCTGAACAGCAAGCCTGCGACTGGCTAGAGCAGGACGGATGGACTGTGCTTTTGCGCAGAGCCCGCACCCACCGCGGCGAAATTGATATTGTGGCCAGTAAAGCAGTAGTTCTGTGTTTTGTGGAAGTAAAAAAACGGCGTTCTATAGAAGACGCGTTGGTAAGTTTACAACCAGCGCAACAGCGGCGTTTGTTTCGCGCTGCGGAATGCCTGCTGCAAAAACATCCGTATTGGCAATACGAAGAAATGCGTTTTGATCTGTTTGTATTTGATGATGCAGGCAGAATGGAACGGTTGGAAGATATTATCCGCCAAATGTAAAAAGGCGCTCCTGAAATAGGAACGCCTTTAAAACGTAAGTGGGTGTAAAAGAGAAAAGATTAGGTGCGGTGGCGGCGCTTTACACTAT
Source organism: Acetobacter sp. JWB (assembly GCF_003323795.1). Lineage (NCBI taxonomy): Bacteria > Pseudomonadati > Pseudomonadota > Alphaproteobacteria > Acetobacterales > Acetobacteraceae > Acetobacter > Acetobacter sp. JWB. Next base: position 1,298,145 of record NZ_CP030871.1, read on the forward strand.
GTGCAGAAACGGCATGCGCAGGATGGTAGCTTACAAGGCGCACCATGCTATGGGCTTTACCATGCTGCGCAGCGGCCAGAACAACACGGTGTGAAGACTTGGCCGCAGCAACGTGCCGCACATGATGCATAACTGGCGGCGGCGCTGCTGTAAGCGCCGCAAAAGTCAGCTTGCTGGCTTCCAGATCAGAAATAATGCGTTCTGCCCGAGCAGAGGAAGATGTGGTGACTAACCCTACGCCAAGTGCTGTAAGAGCAAGAGCGCCACGTACAACCGCAACTCGTTTCATTAATCTAATCCCAACCTGTTTCTCTTTTCTTCAGGAACTATACAGCCCCTTCCCCACTTGACAACCTAAAAATCAGGCTGGGGCGTTACAAGGAATGTTTTTTTCCTTGAACAGGTTTTGGAGTTCGCCGGACTGATACATTTCGGTAACAATATCACACCCGCCAATGAATTCCCCTTTTACGTAAAGCTGCGGAATTGTCGGCCAGTTTGAGAAATCTTTAATACCCTGACGGATGCCCGGATCAGCCAGAACATTTTCGGTTTTGAAGGGAACGCCAAGGTGCTGGAGAATCTGCACTACGCGCGCAGAAAAACCACACTGAGGGAAATCAGCATCCCCTTTCATGAACAGCATGACGGGGTTGGCTTCAATATCCTGCTTGATGCGCTGCTGTGCTGTGTCTGTCATGGTCTGATATCCTTAAAAGCTAAGTGATTAGGGAGCAGAAGTTGTAAGCGCCAGCGCATGCAGCTTGCCGCCCATGTGGCCCTGCAGGGCCTGATAGACAAGCTGATGCTGCCGCACGCGTGAAAGACCCCGGAAGGCTTCGCTCACCACGGAACAGGCATAATGGTCACCATCCCCTGCCAGATCATCAATCTTGATCTGGGCATCCGGAAAAGCCTGCCGGATATAGGTTTCGAGTTCTGTGGCGGACATTGCCATCGGTCTGCTTCCTTCCCGCTTGTTTTGTTAGTTGCCCATTAGCGTCGGGAAAAACGCTTCATGGGCTGTTTTTAGGCGTGTTGCGGATATGGTGACGCCGCTTGGCAGAATCAAATCATTTCCGCCTGAGCGTGCAATAATACGTGCAGGCACCCCGGCAGCCTTGGCGCGTTCACACAGGGCTTTGCCATCTGCCACACATGCCAGATAACGGGCCTGATCTTCCCCAAACCAGAAAGCTTCTGGCCGGATGCCGGAATCTGGGCTTTCCAGTTCACACCCAATGCCGCTTGCCATCACCATTTCTGCGGCGGCAACCATAATGCCACCATCAGCAATGTCATGGCATGCGGTAATGGTGCCATCCAGAATGGCGCTGCGCACAAAGTCACCATTGCGTTTTTCAGCAGCCAGATCGACCGGCGGCGGCGCGCCAGCTTCCTGCCCAAGGATTTCACGCAGCCAGATGGTCTGGCCGAGTTCACCTTTGGTTTCACCAATTAGCACCACATCAGATTCTGGTTGCATACCAAGGCCAACAGCCTTGTTCACATCATCCAGAACGCCCAACGCACCAATGGCGGGTGTGGGCAGAATGGCGGTGGTGGAGCCATCTGGGTTACGTGTTTCGTTATAAAGAGACACGTTACCGCTGACGACCGGGAAGTCCAGCGCTGAGCAGGCTTCCCCCATACCTTCAACCGCAGCCACAAACTGGCCCATGATTTCGGGTTTTTCAGGGTTGGCAAAGTTTAGGTTATCCGTTACGGCCAAGGGGCGTGCGCCGGTGGCTGTAAGGTTACGCCATGCTTCTGCAACAGCCTGTGCACCACCTGTTTTAGGGTCTGCCTGACAGTAGCGCGGCGTGCAATCGGTGGTAATGGCCAGACCAATGTCTGTATCTTCCACCTTTACAATAGCTGCATCAGCAGCGCCCGGACGGCGGACTGTCTGCCCCCCTACGGTGCTGTCGTACTGGTTCCATACCCATGCGCGGGAGGCCAGATCTGGCGAACCCACCAGCTTGAGCAGCGTGGCATCCAAAGAAAGCGGTGCATGCACGCCTTCCAGCGGAGCTGGTGCCTTGGGCGGTGTTGCTGGGCGATCGTAAATGGGGGCCTGTTCTGCCAATGGGTCTAGCGGAATATCAGCTTCCAGCTCCCCTTTGTGCTTAACGACGATGTGGCCGGTGTCTGTCAGATGCCCGATAATGGCAAAATCCAGTTCCCATTTTTCAAAGATCTTGCGGGCCACGTCTGTCCGATCAGGGCGCAGCACCATCAGCATGCGTTCCTGGCTTTCAGACAGCATCATTTCATAAGCCGTCATGTTCGGCTCACGCTGCGGTACGGCATCCAGATCAAGCTCGATACCCACGCCGCCCTTGCCTGCCATTTCTACGGAAGAAGATGTCAGACCAGCAGCGCCCATGTCCTGAATAGCCACAATGGCATCTGTTGCCATCAGTTCCAGACAGGCTTCAATCAGCAGCTTTTCAATGAAGGGGTCACCCACCTGCACTGTGGGGCGTTTGGAAAGTGCATCTTCATCAAACTCAGCGGAAGACATGGTGGCGCCATGAATACCATCACGCCCTGTGCGGGAGCCCACGTACACAACCGGGTTGCCAACACCAGCCGCAGCCGAAAGGAAGATGCGGTCCTTACGGGCCAAGCCAACCGTCATGGCGTTTACCAGCGGGTTGCCATCATAGGCCGGATGGAAGTTAATTTCCCCGCCTACCGTGGGTACGCCAACACAGTTGCCATAGCCGCCAATACCACGCACCACACCATCAATAACGCGGCGGGTAACGGGGTTTTCCGGGCTGCCAAAACGCAGGGCGTTCAGATTGGCAATGGGGCGTGCACCCATGGTGAACACATCGCGCAGAATACCACCAACACCTGTAGCTGCACCCTGATAGGGTTCGATAAAGGATGGGTGGTTATGGCTTTCCATCTTAAAGATGGCGGCATAGCCCTGCCCAATATCTACCACACCAGCATTTTCACCGGGGCCATGAATAACCCACGGCGCTTTGGTTGGCAGCGTGCGCAGCCATTTGCGGGAGGATTTGTAGGAGCAGTGTTCCGACCACATCACGGAGAACACGCCCAGCTCTGTCAGGCTGGGGGTGCGGCCCATAATGGACAGCACACGACCGTATTCCTCGGATGTCAGCCCGAATTCACGGGCAAGAGATTCATCAACGGTTACAGGCTTATTCACCGGACTACAGCCTCCACCAGACCTTGGAATAGCGGCAGACCATCTTCACCGCCCATCAGAGGATCAACCAGATCTTCTGGATGAGGCATCATGCCGCAAATGCGTTTGTTTTCGCTAAGAATGCCCGCAATGCTGTTAACGCTGCCATTGGGGTTACTATCGGCATCATCAGCCTGCACGTTGCCTTTGGCATCGGCGTAGCGAAAAGCCACAAGGCCTTCGCCTTCAAGCCGTTCCAGCGTGGCGATATCTGCCGTGTAATTGCCATCACCATGCGCCAGCGGAGTGCGGAAGACATCGCCCTTTTTCCACTTATGGGTGAAAGGCGTATTTTCGGCCTCAACCTTCAGGTAGCAGTCCTGAGACAGAAAGCGCAAATTGGCGTTGCGCAACAGCGCACCGGGCAGCAGCCCTGTTTCTGTTAAAATCTGGAAGCCGTTGCAAACGCCCAAAATATGGCCACCCTTCTGGGCGTGGGCTTTGATAGCCCCCATGATGGGAGAATGCGCGGCCATAGCGCCACAGCGCAGATAATCGCCATAGCTAAAACCACCTGGTAACACGACCAGATCGGTATCTCCCAGATCTGTTTCATGGTGCCAGATCATGCGCGGGGCCTGCCCTGTAACACGCTTAAGGGCAATGGCCATATCGCGCTCCCGGTTCGTACCGGGGAATACGATAATTGCTGCTTTCATTTTTTCACACTGCACGGATAAGAGGCATGCAGGGCGGCAAAAACACTTTCACCAACCGGCTTGTCCAGCGTTTCGGAATGCGCTTTCAGCCAAGCAAGAACCTTGGAGCGCATTACGGGCATGGTTTCTGTGGTAGGCACACAAAAACCAGCAGGCGCAGATGGATCACCCTCATTCCGATCATTGATTTTGGAAAGAGAGACACCATCCGTCAGGCCGCCAATATAGGCATCGCAAATGCCAGCGCTGGTGGGGCGTGTGCACAGGCGGGCAAAGTTACCTGCCTTCATGGGTGCAATGCGCTGGGCATGGGCAAAGCCCGGTGCCGCACATGCCAAGGCCAGTGCTACAAGGAGGGTGCGCTTCATTCCACCACCTCTACAGCGTAATCTTCAATTACCAGATTGGCCAGCAGGTCACGCGCCATGGCATCGGCTTTTTTCTGGGCTTCTTCGGCTTTAGCGCCGGGCAGATCCAGTTCAATCACCTTGCCCACGCGCACATCCTGCACGCCTTTAAAGCCAAGTGTTTGCAATGCGTGGCTGATGGCCTTGCCCTGCGGATCCAGAACACCGTCCTTTAGCATGACGGTTACACGTACCTTCATTTTCAAGCTCCCGTTGCCACCAGCGTGGTTACTGAACCGTTTCCGGCCCTTTCATATCTCCGCCTGCCCCGTTTTCTGGCAGGATACCCATGCGGCGCGCCACTTCCTGATAGGCTTCTTTTACGTTGCCCATATCGCGGCGGAACCGGTCTTTATCCAGTTTTTCGTTTGTGTGCATATCCCACAGGCGGCAGTTATCGGGCGAGATTTCATCCGCCAGCACAATCTGCATATCTTCGCCTTCCCAGATACGGCCAAACTCCAGTTTAAAGTCTACCAACTGGATGCCAATACCGCTGAACAGGCCGCACAGAAAGTCATTTACCCGCATGGCCATGCCGGTAATTTCTTCCATATCGTGCGGGCAAGCCCAGCCGAAGGCGATGATGTGGTCTTCTGAAACCAGAGGATCACCCAGCGCATCATTCTTGTAATAGAATTCCACAATCGGGCGTGGCAGGCGCTCACCTTCGGGAATATCAAAGCGTTTGGAAATGCTGCCAGCGGCAATATTGCGCACAACCACTTCCAGCGGAATGATTTCCACTTCCTTCACCAACTGCTCACGCATGTTGATGCGGCGGATAAAGTGCGTGGGAATGCCAATTTCCTGCAACCGCAGCATCAGAAATTCACTGATACGGTTGTTCAGAACGCCTTTCCCGGTAATTACGCCGCTTTTTGCGCCGTTCCCTGCTGTGGCATCATCCTTGAAATATTGCACAAGGGTGCCAGGTTCGGGGCCTTCAAAAAGGATTTTGGCTTTACCTTCATAAAGCTGACGCCGACGGGCCATGATGATCCTTACCTGTCGAAAAAGGGTAAGCCAGTTCGGGCAGAACTGGCTATTATTCAAGGGGCCAGCCAGTACGGCCCCTTATATGCTAAATATGGTTCATAGCAGGCTTCCGGGTAGGAAGATATATCCTGCTATGACAAGGGAGCCTGCTTACTGGCGGGGCCCTGTTTCACCAAAGATTTTTTCGTACTGGGTATCCAGCGCCTTCAGGTGTTGGCGGCTATCCATTGCCGCGTCCAGAACGTCTGGAGAGATACGGCCAGAAATTTCCGGATCTGCATCCAGATTTTCACGGAAAGTTTTGCATTCTGGCGTGCCCAGTTTGGTCCATGTTTCCATGGCGTTACGCTGCACGATCCGGTAGGCATCTTCCCGCGAGAGGCCAGCTTTGGCCAGTGCCAGAAGCACTTCGCCAGAATGTACCACACCGCCAAGGCTTTCAATGTTAGCGGCCATGCGGTCTGGATACACCAACATTTTGGAGATCATGCCGGACAGGCGCACAAGGGCAAAATCCAGCCCGATTGTGGCATCTGGGCAGATGTTCCGTTCTACAGAAGAATGGCTGATATCGCGTTCATGCCATAGTGCTACGTCTTCCAGTGCCGGAATAACGGCGGCCCGTACCAGACGAGCCAGCCCCGTAAGGTTTTCGGTCAGCACCGGGTTGCGCTTGTGCGGCATAGCGGAAGAGCCTTTCTGGCCCTTATGGAAGAATTCTTCTGCTTCACGCACTTCAGAACGCTGGAGGTGGCGTACTTCAATTGCCAGACGTTCAATACCGCTGGCAATAACAGCCAGAGCACAGAAATAAGCAGCATGCCGATCACGCGGGATAACCTGCGTAGAAACGGTTTCCGGTTTCAGGCCCAAGCGTTCTGCCACGTAGGATTCAACGCGCGGGTCTAGATGTGCATAGGTGCCAACAGCGCCAGAAATAGCACAGGTGGCAATTTCAGCGCGTGCGGTTTCAAGCCGTTCTTTGTTACGGGCAAATTCTGCGTAATGGCCAGCCAGCTTTAGCCCGAAAGATGTGGGTTCGGCATGAATGCCGTGGCTGCGGCCAATGGTGAGAGTGTGTTTGTGTTCGAAAGCGCGTGTTTTCAACGCATCCAAAACACCATCCAGATCTTTCAACAGCAGGTCTGTTGCCTGCACAAGCTGCACGGCAAGGCAAGTATCCAGCACATCGGATGATGTCATGCCCAAGTGCACAAAGCGGCTTTCGGGGCCAACCTTTTCTGCCAGCCATGTCAGAAAGGCAATAACATCATGCCGGGTTTCGGCTTCAATTTCATCAATGCGGGCCAGATCGGCATCAGAAAAAGCGGCCATTGCGGCATCGCCCTTTTCGCGCACCACCTTGGCGGCTTCCTTGGGCACGGTGCCATATTCAGCCATGGCTTCACACGCCAGCGCTTCAATTTCAAACCAGATGCGATAGCGGTTTGTGGGAGACCAGATGGCGGCCATGACGGGGCGAGTATAACGCGGCACCATAACGCAGAATTCCTTAACCAAAAAAATAAAGCCAACAGGTGGCGTCTCTCTAGCGGATTTCGTGCCTTTCGTCTGCCCGCAAAGCGGAAAACTTTGACTTTTTGTGTTCCTTCCCGAAACTGCTGCCTTTTCGGGCGCATTTTGCCCCTTGTTTTTCGAATCGGAGCTTACGTGAACGGCTTTCTAGATTCCTTCAGCCTGACAGCATTTGTCGCCTTTTTGCAGGTTGTGCTGATTGATGTGACACTGGCGGGAGATAACGCCGTTGTTATTGGTATGGCGGTGCGGTCTCTTTCTGGCGCACAGCGGCAGAAAGCTATTCTTGCCGGTGTGGGGCTGGCGGCCATTATCCGTATTTTGCTGGCTCTGGTGGCTGTGCGGCTGTTGGAGATTGTGGGCCTTACGCTAGCCGGTGGTTTTTTGCTGCTTTGGGTATGCTGGCGCATGTACCGCGAAATGCAGGAAAACCACGCAAATGACGATACAGGCCCCGCACCCCCAGGAAGTTTGGGGAAGGCTATTTTCCGTATCCTGATAGCAGATTTATCCATGAGCTTGGATAACGTGCTTGCTGTTGCCGGTGCTGCGAGAGAGCATCCGGCTATTTTGATAGCAGGCTTGGCTCTTTCCGTACTGCTTATGGGGTTGGCGGCTTCTGTTATTGCGCGCTTGCTGGATAAATATAAGTGGATTTCCTGGGTTGGCCTGCTGATTGTTCTGGCTGTTGCCATAGAACTGATAGTTAAAGGTGGTGGCGAAGTTTGGGGGCATTTGCCCCACTGATTTTTGGGCAGTGCGGAAAGCACTTGCCAACGTGCGGGAAACGCGCTGATTCTGCGGTATGAGACGTTTTGCGATTTCTTACCGATACCGCCTTGTGGCGGCTGTTTCTCTGGCGTGTGTGGGGCTGAGCGCCTGCTCGTCCCCCTCATCAGAACAGCAAGGAGCTTCTGAAAACCGTTTGGCATGGCCAACGGAGCAGCAGGCCGCCCAAGGCACGCCCCCTACAAGTGATGTTGCCAGTCGGTTGACTGTTTGGCTGGGGTTGGTGAAATCCTCGCAGAACAGTGCGCAGGCTTATGCTGATTTTCTGCAAACGCGTCCAGTATGGCCCCGCTGGCAGTTGTTGACATCGCGCATGCAACTTGCTTTGGCCAAGGAAACAGATCCGGCAGTGCTGGCCCGGCTATGCGCTTCGCAAAATCTGACATACGGCCCAGCGCTTGCGCAATGTGCCACACAGGTTCCGGCTTCGGCAGATTTAAGCAAACGTTTGAATACGGAAGCCGCACAGGCATGGGCAAATGGCAACGATGCCAGTTCCGCAGCCACCGCTTTGCAAAGCAATTTTGCATCTGCCATCACGCCAGAACGTTCTTGGTTGCGGTTTGATCGTGAAGAAAAAAATGGGCTGGTAGCGGCTGCCAAGCAAACCTTGCCCTATCTTTCTGCCCAAAAACAGCCACTGGCACAGGCCCGCTTAGCTTTCCGTGCAGATGACCCAGCAGCAGAAACACTGGCCGCTGCCCTACCCGCTAACCAGCGGTCTGATCCGTACCTTATTCTCGATCATGCGCGCTGGCTGCGCAAACAACAGCGTTATGATGAAGCCGTGGCGCTATGGAAAAGCGCTGGGGCAGAGGCTGAACGCAGCACACATGGTGCCTCATTCTGGCGAGAGCGGGATACGCTGGCGCGTGAATTGATTCAGGCTGGGCGTGCCGCAGATGCTTTTGCTGTAGCAAATGATACAGCCACAACACCAACAAACAGGCTAGATGCACAGTTTCTTGCCGGGTGGATTGCCCTGCGCCTTCAGCATGATCCTGCAACTGCAGAAACTTTTTTCCGTCCACTGGCTCAGTCCACTGCGCTTATTACACGGAGCCGTGGCTTTTACTGGCTTGGGCGTGCACGTGCCGCAGCGGGGGATTCCGCTTCAGCCCATGCAAATTGGCAGCAGGCGGCTGCCCTGCCCGGAACATTTTATGGGCAAATGGCTGCGGCTGCGTTGGAAGGCCGCAATAACGTGCTGCTAGACCCAGCCAATGTGCCAGAGGAAACGCGCACACGCCTTAAAGCGGAGCGTGACCCAGAAACAACCACATCGGAAGATGTTTACGTTTCTGGCAGTGAACTGGCGCAGGCTGCACAGATCCTTGTTTCATGGGGAGATCGCCCACATGCGCGAGATTTCATGAACATGCTTGAACAGCAGGTTACAAGCACGCCGCAGCGTCTGGCGCTTTCCTCTTTATCTGCTCAGTTGGGATTGCCGGATATCGCTGTAACAGTCTCCCGCCATGCGGGGCGCGATGGTGTCTTTCTGCTGCGCTCTGGTTGGCCGCTTCCTTATACGCCGCCATCCAGCACTTTGCCCGCTGGTGTGGCGCTCGGCCTGATGCGGCAGGAAAGTAACTTTAATCCCGATGCCATTAGCCCTTCCAATGCTATTGGGCTTATGCAGCTTAAACCGTCCACTGCGGGAGATATGCTGCGCGTAACGGGCCTACCTGCCTCTGCGGCAACGGCTGCCGGGCTGCATGACCCAGAAAACAACATGAAGTTGGGCACAGCTTATCTGGAGCACATCCAGTCTCGTTTTGGGGCGGTGGTGCCGTATATGGCCGCAGCCTATAATGGTGGGCCTACCCGTTTGGCGCGTTGGTTAAACACAGCCGGTAACCCAGCCCAGAACGGCGCTTCTGCCGAAGAGATGATCGATTGGATTGAGAGCATTCCCTATTCCGAAACACGGAATTACGTGCAGCGTGTGTGGGAAAACATGACCATCTATGTGGCATTGGGGAACAAGTAAAATGGACATCGCACGGCTGATTGCAACATTTGGTGGTTGCGGGCTTTCACCCCGGGCGCCGGGTACGGTTGGTTCCTTGGCGGCATTAGTGGTGGGGCTGCCTTTGCTAAAGCGCCCTCGCCTTTTGGTGGCAGGTATTGCTGCGGTAACTATGGTGGGCTGGTGGGCCACAAAACGCAGCGGCAAAGGCGAAGATCACAGTTGGATTGTAATTGATGAAGTGGCCGGAATGTGGATAGCCTTGCTGGCCTGCCTGCCAAAAACAGAGGAACAGGCCCGTGAAAAATGGTTCTGGATGTACCCTTTGCTGGCGTTTGCCTTTTTCCGCTTGTTTGACATTACAAAGCCCGGCCCGGTTGGCGTGCTGGATAGACGGCACGATGCCATAGGTGTGATGGGAGATGACGTGATTGCAGGCGCCATGGCCGCGTTATGTGTAAGAGGCGTGCGTGCAGTTGTGGGGCGCGCATCACACTAAGCGGAAGGTTTTTTGGTAATGTCTGCGACTAATGCTTCTTTTTCAGAGTTTTCTGTGCTGGCTGCTGCTGAGCGCACTCTCTCCCGCTTGCGGCAGGTAGATGGGCATATGGTTACAGCGGAAAGCTGCACTGGCGGTTTGGTTGCAGCAATGTTGACGCATTTTCCCGGTTCTTCCGATGTAACGGAAGGTGGGTTTGTAACGTATTCCAACGCCATGAAGCAAAAGGTGCTGGGGGTTCCGGCCAAAGTATTGGAAAAGCACGGAGCCGTAAGCGCGCAAACTGTGGAAAAAATGGCCGAAGGCGCCTTAAAGGCTTCACCCATTGCTTCTATCTCGGTGGCTATTTCCGGTATAGCTGGGCCAGATGGGGGATCAGCAGAAAAACCCGTAGGGCTTGTATGGTTTGCAACGGCCATGAAAAATGGCGCTGTTATCTCGGATAAGCAGGTTTTTTCTGGCAGCCGGGAAGATGTCAGAGCGCAAGCGGCACAGCATGCGTTTGAGTTGATTTTGCAGCGTTTGAGCTGAAATTTGCAAAAAAATACTGCTGCCGAAACAGATGTCGGCAGCAGTATCTATGTTCACATTACTGAACCGGAACAGGTGCCGGCAGTGGGGCATTTGTTGGAACTGTAGCTGTAGGAGCTGTAGGCAGAGCTGGTGCTTTGACGCCTGTGCCAGCAGCCACCGGAGCCGGAATACCAGGAGCAGACACACTAGGTGCTGTAAGCACAGGTGCGGATGGCGCCGTTACGGCAGGTGCTGCGCCAGCAATGGCCGGAACCTGATTGTTCTGTGCCGCAGCCAGGCTTTTGGCATTTAGATCAGCTGTTTCGGCATCACCATTGTTCTGTGCAGATTTTTCACCCGCGGCACATTTGCCTTTTAGGCAATGTTCATGATGGTGATGTGCATGCATGCCGTGATGCGTTGCGGTTTCAGCAGCCAGAGCTGGCGCAACAGCCAGAGTTGCAGAAGAGGCCAGCAGAGCTGCTGCGAAAAGTTTTTTCATATGGATATATTCCTTAATAAGGTTGAATCGCCTTGTCACAGGCAATTCCCATATTCCACAATAGGTTACAGAAAATTGCCTGCGTGCATCATAAGCAGGGTTTCAACCGAAACAAAGGATATAAACCAAAGAAAATATCCACTCTGCTTTCAGGTGGCAGGGTGTTCACTGGTACAGGTTGTTGTTGTGTTGGTGATGGGCGTTTGTGGCGGCCCATATACTTCGCGCGCGCGTTTGATAAAGGCAGAAACCATCAACCGTGTGGCTTCTGTAAACACCACGCCAATAGCGGCCTGCAAAATGCGCGAACGGAATTCAAAATCTACAAAAAATTCTACAAGGCAACCTTCGGGCGTTGCAGTGAATTTCCAGATATTGCGCAAATACCTAAAAGGCCCGCGCTCATACCGAACAGTAATGGATGATGGGCGGTCTAGCGTAACGCGCGATGTAAAACTTTCCCGGAATGGGCCAAAACCAATGGTTAAGTCCGCAACCAGTTCTGTAGCGGTGCGCGTGCGCACTTTGGCTGCAACGCACCAAGGCAGAAACTTGGGATAATGACCAACATCGGCAACAAGATCAAAAATCTGATCTGGGCGATAAGGTAAAACACGCTTTTCTGCGTGCTGTGGCATTACTGATCCTCCTTCAGGCGGGCATTGCGTGTTTCACGCAGTGCGGCAAAGTCGGCATCGGCATGGTAGGAGGAGCGCGTAAGTGGGCTGGAACTTACCTGCAAAAAGCCTTTTACGCGTGCCATTGTGCCGTAGTCCTCAAACTCTGCCGGGGTAACAAAACGTGCAACTGGGGCATGTTTGGCTGTTGGTTGGAGATACTGGCCCATTGTAATAAAATCTACATCTGCCACGCGCAGATCATCCATGACCTGAGCGAGTTCCATCTTTTCTTCCCCCAAACCAAGCATGAGCCCAGATTTGGTAAAGATGGACGCATCAAGCTGTTTAACCCGATCTAATAAGCGCAAAGATTGGTAGTAACGCGCCCCCGGCCGAATGGTCGGATACAAGCGTGGCACGGTTTCCAAATTGTGGTTGAAAACATCAGGTCGTGCTTCAACAACCACTTCTAAGGCATTCTTTTTACGCAAAAAATCAGGTGTCAGGATTTCGATGGTTGTTTCTGGCGCCGCCGCACGAATAGCATGAATAACGCGGGCAAAATGGTGCGCGCCCCCATCTTCCAGATCATCCCGATCTACCGATGTAATAACCACATGCCGCAACCCAAGGCGTGCCACCGCTTCTGCCACACGGGCGGGTTCATCCGCATCCAACGCATGCGGCAGGCCGGTAGTAACATTGCAAAATGCACAGGCCCGGGTGCAGATTTCCCCCATGATCATCATGGTGGCATGGCGTTGAGACCAGCATTCCCCAATGTTGGGGCATGCGGCTTCCTCACACACAGTTACCAGTTTGTTGCTGCGCATAAGCGCACGTGTTTCGTGGTAAATGGGGTGATTGGGCGCCTTAACGCGTATCCAGTCCGGTTTGCGGGCTATGGGGTTGTCTGGCCGATGTGCTTTTTCTGGATGACGCAGCTTGTTGGGGCTGCTGCCTCCTGTTCGATGATCAATCACAACGCGAATAGACATATCTTTGCCCGCTTTTGCCAAGGGTTACCACAGAACTGGAACGCTCCTGCCGTGGCGTCAAGGCAGGAACGCGCCATATAGTGTTCTGGCAACATCAAACCCTTGAGATGATACACCAAAACTAGAAGTGAAGCGCTCCACCATAAGCGGCCAGAACAGCTTCGTGCATGGATTCAGAAATGGTGGGATGTGGGAAAATGGTTTCCATCAGCTCGGCTTCCGTCAGCTCTGCTGTGCGGGCAATAACAAAGCCTTGGATCATTTCCGTAACTTCCGCGCCAATCATATGTGCACCCAGCAGCTCACCTGTCTGGGCATCAAATACAGTTTTCACCATGCCTTCTGGTTCACCCATAGCAAGTGCTTTTCCGTTTGCCATAAGCGGGAACTTGCCAACCCGCACTTTATAGCCCGCTTCCTTTGCGCGTGCTTCCGTATAACCAACAGAAGCCACCTGTGGGCGGCAGTATGTGCAGCCGGGAATTTTTGTAATATCAATAGGATGCACGGTTTTGCCAGCAATAGCTTCAACGCACATAACAGCTTCATGGCTGGCTTTGTGCGCAAGCCACGGGGCACCTGCCAGGTCACCAATTGCGTAAACACCGGGCTCACCCGTGCGGCACAGATCATCCGTTACCACATGTGTGCGGTCTACTTTGATCTTGGTGCCTTCCAGCCCGATGTTTTCAACATTGCCCACAATGCCCACAGCAGAAATAACGCGGTCCACGGTAATGGTTTCCGTTTTGCCGCCCACCTCTACTGGCACAGTAACATCGTTCTTGCCCTTTTTCAGCGCTCCAACCTTGGCGCTGGTAAGAATACGCATGCCCTGTTTTTCAAACTCCTTACGCGCCAAGGCGCTGATTTCTTCATCTTCTACGGGCAGAATGCGCGGCGCAACCTCCACCAGCGTAACTTCAGAACCCATATTGCGGTAGAACGAGGCAAATTCTGTGCCGATAGCGCCAGATCCAATGACCAGTAGCCGTTTGGGTAGTTCATCTGGCACCAAGGCTTCCCGATAAGACCAGACAAGTTTGCTGTCTGCTTCCAGCCCCGGCAGCGCACGTGCGCGTGCTCCTGTGGCCAGAATAACGTGTTTGGCTGTGAGGGTTAGCGGCGCACCACTTTCTGGCTGCACCAATACTTTGCGTTTACTACCGGCAGCAACGCCATCCAGCTTACCAAATCCTTTAAAAACAGGAACTTTGGCTTTTTTGAGCAGGTGCTGAACACCAGAGGCAAGCTGTTTGGAAACGGCGCGTGAACGGGCAACAATTGCTTTAAAATCAAAGCTTACACCATCTGCCTTAAACCCATATGTGCCAAGGTCATGCAATAGATGGTTGATCTCGGAAGCACGCAGCAATGCCTTGGTGGGGATACAGCCCCAGTTCAGGCAGATACCCCCAAGGTGGTTGGCTTCCACCACAGCAACAGAAAGCTTAAGCTGCGCTGCCCGAAGTGCCGCCACATAACCACCCGGCCCACCGCCAACAACGATGATATCAAAATCAGTCTGGCTCATAATATGCCTGATCCTCAGAAAGCCACGCGGTTAGAGAACGAGTGAGAGCGGAGATTCAACCGCTGCACGGAAAGCAGAAAGCCAGCGGGCTGCCGCAGCACCATCCACCACGCGATGATCAACCGAGAGGGTAACGGTCATAACAGTGGCAATAGCCAGTTCATTTCCTTTTACCACGGCCTGTTTTTTACCCGCTGCAATAGCCAGAATGGCAGCCTGCGGCGGGTTAACAATGGCGGCAAAGTCTTTCACGCCATACATACCCATGTTGGAGATGGAGAATGTACCGCCCTGAAATTCTTCTGGCTTCAATTTGCCAGCGCGGGCGCGGGAAATCAGATCCTTGGCTTCTTGGCTGATGTCTTTCAGGCTCTTGCGGTCTGCTTGTTTGACGATAGGCGTGATCAACCCATCATCCAGAGAAACCGCAACCGAGATATCTGCATCTTCATGCAGGATCATAGCATCTTCGGTGTAGGAAGCATTCACTTCCGGTACCTGCTTAAGGGCAACAGCAGAAGCCTTAATGAGCATGTCATTCACAGACAGTTTAAAGGCATCAGCCCCTTCTGCCGGAGACATGGCATTAAGCTGTGAACGCAAAGCCAACAGCGCATCTAGCTCCACATCTATGGAGACATAGAAGTGCGGAATAGTGGATTTGGATTCACTCAGGCGGCGTGCAATAACCTTGCGCATGGTAGTGTGCGGCACAGCACGGCTACCACCAGATGCTGTCGGGGCAGAAGCCACCTGCCCTGCGTCTGGGGCTTTGTTAAGAGCCGCTTCTACATCCCGTTTGACAATACGGCCATTTGGTCCCGTGCCTTTAAGGGCTGCCAAATCAATGTTTTTCTGGCGCGCAATGCGGCGTGCAAGCGGAGAGGCCACAACCCGGCCAACAGGCTTGTCTGCCCGCTGTGCTGGTGCTGCCTGTGTTGCTATAGGAGCAGAAGCAGCCGCAGGCTGTGATGCCGTTGCGGGGGCGGCAGATGCCACGTTATTAGGCGTGTCGATATTGTCTGGTACCGCCTCGCCTTCTTCTACTAGAATGGCGATAGGTGTGTTGACGGCAACACCTTCTGCACCTTCTTGAACAAGAATACGGCCCAGAATACCTTCTTCAATGGCTTCTACTTCCATTGTGGCTTTATCGGTTTCAATCTCGGCCAGAACATCGCCGCTATTTACGGCATCCCCTTCCTTCTTCAACCAGCGGGCGAGTTTGCCTTCTGTCATGGTAGGAGAAAGGGCGGGCATTAAAATTTCAGTCGCCATCTGTCATTCCCTCACATCAGGCCAAGTGCGGCTTTAACCACATCTTCAGGCTGTGGCAGGGCCAATTTTTCCAGATTGGCGGCAAATGGCATCGGCACATCCACACCCGTTACACGGGCTGGTGGAGCATCCAGCCAATCAAACGCATGCTCGATCACCTGCATGGCAACTTCTGCGCCAATACCTGCAAACGGCCAGCCTTCTTCCACCGTTACCAAGCGGCTGGTTTTTTTAACGCTTTCTACAATTGTGTCTGTATCCAGCGGACGCAGGCTGCGCAGGTTGATAACTTCTGCCTCAATCCCCTGCTTGGCCAGCTCGGCAGCAGCATCCAGCGCTGTGGTGACAGCTATAGAGAACGCAACGATGGTGACATCAGAACCAGCGCGTTCGATCTTGGCTTTACCGATGGGCACAATGAAATCTTCATCAATCGGGCATGGGAATTTGCGCCCGTAAAGAATTTCGTTTTCCAGCACCACAACGGGGTTGGGGTCACGAATGGCAGCGCGCAACAGGCCTTTGGCATCTGCGGAAGACCAAGGCACAACCACTTTCAGGCCCGGCACATGGGCATACCAGCTACCGTAACACTGAGAATGCTGCGCACCCACGCGAGATGCCGGGCCGTTTGGCCCACGGAACACAATGGGGCACCCCATCTGGCCGCCAGACATATACAGCGTTTTGGCTGCGGAATTGATGATATGGTCGATAGCCTGCATGGAAAAGTTCATGGTCATGAACTCAACAACAGGCTTTAGGCCAGTAAGGGCTGCGCCCACGGCCATGCCTGTAAAGCCATGTTCGGCAATTGGCATGTCAATTACGCGCTTATCGCCAAATTCCTGCAACAGGCCTTGGGAGATTTTGTAAGCCCCCTGATACTGGGCTACTTCTTCACCCATCAGGAAGACATCTGGATCATGCCGTAATTCGGCGGCCAGTGCATCACGCAGGGCTTCACGTACAGTGATTTCCTGCGTTTCACCCCAGTCTTTTTCTTCTTCAACCGGCGTGGAAACTGGTGCGGCAACAGAGGGTGAAGACTGTGGCGCGGAGGCGGGTTCTGTAACAGCTACGTTTTTAGGTGTATCGATATTATCGGGCACCGCTTCACCTTCTTCCACCAGAATGGCGATAGGTGTGTTTACGGCAACGCCTTCTGCACCTTCCGGTGTTAGAATGCGGCCCAGAATACCTTCCTCAATGGCTTCTACTTCCATTGTGGCTTTATCGGTTTCAATCTCGGCCAGAACGTCACCGCTATTTACGGCATCTCCTTCCTTCTTCAACCAGCGGGCGAGTTTGCCTTCTGTCATGGTAGGAGAAAGGGCGGGCATTAAAATTTCAGTCGCCATGTTTATGCTCAAGCCTCCAGAACAACATCCGTATAAAGTTCGGCCGGATCGGGTTCCGGGCTGGTCTGCGCAAATTCTGCAGAGTCGTTTACAATGCTCTTGATCTCGGTTTCCATTGTTTTCAATTCTGCTTCTGTCACGCCAGAATCCAGCAGGATGTGTTTGACGTGTTCAATGGGATCTCGCGTTTTGCGGACTTCATCCACCTCATCCCGCGTGCGGTATTTGGCAGGATCTGACATGGAATGGCCACGATAGCGGTATGTCATCATTTCCAGCAGGTAAGGCCCCTTGCCTTCACGGCAATGTTTTACGGCTTCTTCTGCTGCGGCATATACGGCGGCAACATCCATGCCATCTACCCGTTTGCCGGGAATGCCCCATGGTTCGCCATTTTTGTACAATTCGTGCGAGGCAGATGCCCGCTCAACAGCGGTGCCCATGCCGTAACGGTTGTTTTCAATTACAAAAATACAGGGAAGTTTGAGCAGAGCGGCCAGGTTAAAGCTTTCGTAAACCTGCCCCTGATTGGCGGCGCCGTCACCAAAATAAGCTACGGAAACTTCATCTGTATTGCGGTATTTGTTGGCAAACGCCAGCCCGATACCCAAAGAAACCTGAGCACCAACAATGCCATGCCCCCCGTAAAAATTCTTCTCGCGGGAGAACATATGCATGGAGCCCCCTTTACCGTGAGAATACCCGGTAGAACGGCCCGTAAGTTCTGCCATCACGCCACGGGGAGTCATGCCCGCCACCAGCATCTGGCCGTGGTCTCGGTAGGATGTAATCAGCTTATCGCCTTCATGCAGGCTCATCTGGATACCAACCACCACAGCTTCTTGCCCGATATACAGGTGGCAGAAACCGCCAATTAGGCCCATGCCGTAAAGTTGCCCGGCTTTTTCTTCAAAGCGGCGGATCAGGAGCATGTCATAGTAGGCTTTAAGAAACTGGTCTCGTGTTAAGGAAGGACCGTTATTTCCTGCCTTGTCGACCTGTTTGGCGTTCGTTCCCATGCGTGATGAACCTTTTGCGATATGTAAACAGTTCGTAATAAATGGTGCGCAACAGCGGCATCCGTTTCCGGGCCTTCAGATGGTTTCTAAAGCTCCAGTAAAACTGCCTGCTGTTTCGCGTGTTTTATTATGCAGCGTTGTAGTCTCCTGAGCGTCCCCCACTTTTATGAAGGAGCTTTATATTTTCTATCTGCATGCCACGGTCAACTGCTTTGCACATGTCGTACAGTGTAAGGGCCGCAGCAGACACGGCGGTTAACGCTTCCATTTCCACCCCGGTTGCGCCAGTTGTTGTAACAGTTGCGGTAATCTCGATCCTGTTATCATTCGGAGCCAGATCCACAGTTACACTGCTTAGGCTAAGCGGGTGACAGAGCGGGATAATATCTGCTGTTTTTTTTGCAGCCATAATGCCAGCAATGCGGGCCGTTGCCAGAACATCACCTTTTGGGGCTGCGCCTGAAAGGATCATTTCCAGCGTTTGGGGCTGCATAATAATAGCCCCGGTGGCAACAGCCTTACGGCGCGTGGCAGCTTTAGCGGAAACATCCACCATATGCGCATGCCCGGCTGCATCCAGATGTGTGAGTGCTGGAGAGGGCACGTTAGGCCAGCCCCAACAGTTTTTTGGCAGCATCACCGGGATGCGGATCTCGCAGCAGGGATTCACCTACCAGAAAGCCCGTTACGCCAATGCCGGAAAGCTGCACGATATCTTCATGCGTTTTGATGCCACTTTCAGACACAATAATCCGATCTGGCGGCACCAGAGGAGAAAGTTCCCGCGTGGTATCCAAGCTGGTCTGAAGCGTTTTGAGGTTACGGTTGTTGATACCGATCAAGAAGGTATCCAGCGCAAGGGCGCGGTTCAGTTCTTCCTCATCATGCACTTCCACCAGCACATCCATGTCTAGCCCTTTGGCGTGGTCAACCAGTTCCAGCGCCATTTCATCAGACAGGATAGACATAATGAGCAGAATGCAATCTGCCCCGATCATGCGGCTTTCATAAACCTGCCACGGATCAAGAATAAAATCCTTGCGCAGAACAGGAAGGGAACATGCAGCCCGCGCCTTGCCCAGATCTTCATTATCACCATGAAAACAGGAGCTTTCCGTTAGCACAGAAATACAGGCTGCCCCTGCCTGCTCATATTCTGCGGCAATTTCTGCCGGATTATACGTTTCGCGCAGGATACCAGCGGAAGGAGAAGCCTTCTTGATTTCTGCAATCAGGCCAACTGCGCGATCAGCAGCTTTTTCCTTCAGCGCCCGACCAAACCCGCGTGGAGCCTCTTTGGTTTCCTGCGCTTTGGCTGTGATTTCTTTAAGGGACATCAGGGTGGAGCGATGTTCAACTTCCAGCTTGGTGCGTGCGCAGATGCGGGAGAGAACATCCGGCAGTTCGTCAATCTTGCTGGCAAGAGTGTCCGAAGCAGAAGCTGCCGAGGACGCGAGTGGTGTATCGGTCATGATTATCCTGTCATGTCTCAGGCGCGTGCATCCGGGTTGGAAGCGCGCAAACCGTTTAGCACTGCCAAAGCCGTGCCATCATCCAGTGGGCGTGCGGCCAAAGCCACACTTTCCCGCAAGGCCTGCGGATCAATGCGTCCGTCCCGCAGGAGTGTTACCCGCCCTGCCACGTGAAGTGCGCAGGCGGCGTTTAAAACAACTGTATCACGATATGCTCCTGATGCACCATGCAGCAAAGCTTCTAGAGCTTGCGCATTGTATTGGGCATCTCCCCCCAATATGGAGCTGACCGGAGCATAGGCAAGGCCAGCCATTTCTGGCGTAATAGAAAACGAGCAGATGGCATCATTTTCCAACGCCACAACCTGTGTAGGGCCTGCCAGCGTAATTTCATCAATGCCGCCCTGCCCGTCTGATGGTAGGCCGCATGCGGCCCAGACCTTCTGGGAGCCAAGATTTTTGAGCACATTGACCATAGGCTCCAGCCATGCGGGCGAAAAAACGCCCACAAGCTGCCGCTTAACACCTGCCGGGTTTACCAATGGCCCCATGAGGTTAAACAGCGTACGCACGCCTAAGGTTTTACGTATCGGAGCAGCAAAACGCATGGCGGGATGGTGGTGCGGGGCAGATAGAAAAATGACCCGGTGCACCTGCATCTGCTCCGCCAGAACCTCGGCTTGTGCAGAAAGCGGAACACTTAGCGCAGCCAGCACATCGGAAGCGCCAGAACGCGAAGAAATAGCCCTGTTACCGTGTTTGGCAACGGGCACACCAAGCGCACTCAGCACAAAGGCAACAGCGGTGGATACATTCAACGTGCCGTAATTGTCTCCGCCCGTGCCGCATACGTCTATCGTATCGGCAAGCATGGCGGGCACAGTGTGCATGCGGGCCCGTAAAGCCGTTACGCCACCAAGCAATTCATCCTGCGTTTCACCACGCACGCGCAAAGCCATAAGAAAAGCCGCAATGCGTTCTGGCGCAATCAGGCCATCCATAATAACACCAAAAGCAGCTTCGGCTTCGGCTGCGCTTAGTGTTTGCCCGTCTGCAACACGTGCCAGAATGGTAGAAAAAAACTGCTCACCTGCTACTTGAGATGCAGCGCCATGAAGGGGAGCGGACATCAGGCAACAGCCTGTTTTTCTTTCCAAGCAGATGCGATGGAAAGAAAGTTTTTCATCAGATCATGGCCATATTCCGAGGCAATGCTTTCCGGATGGAACTGCACGCCCGAAATGGGATACTGCCGGTGGCGCACACCCATAATAACACCATCTTCCGTCCATGCCGTAACTTCCAGAGCATCCGGAATACTGGCAGGTTCAAGCGTAAGGCTATGATAGCGCGTGGCATTGAACGGGTTGGGTAGGCCCGCAAAAACATCCTGCCCGTTGTGGAAAACGGGGCTCACCTTGCCGTGCATGGGCGTAGGGGCACGTACCACCTGTGCACCAAACACCTGCCCGATAGCTTGATGCCCCAAACATACACCAAAAACAGGCACCTTACCGGCTGCGGCAGATATCAGATCACAGCAAATACCGGCTTCATTGGGGGAACATGGGCCGGGAGAAAGCACAATGACATCCGGCTTGAGGGCCAGTGCATCTTCTACGCTTAGGGCATCATTGCGGCGGACATCACACTGTGCCCCCAGTTCACCCAGATAGTGAACAAGGTTGAAGGTGAAGCTATCATAATTGTCGATCAGAAGGATCATGGCCGAATGATGACCTTATGTACTGTTGGGGTCAAATAAGAATGGAACAGAAACGACATTAAGAACGCCCTGCCCTTGCCTGTTCCAACGCGGCTTCTGCGGCGCGGAATACAGCGCGGGCTTTATGGCGTGTTTCTTCATATTCTGTTTCTGGCACACTGTCTGCCACTACGCCGCAGCCAGCTTGCACATGCATTTGCCCGTCTTTTACAACGGCCATGCGCAGCCCAATGCACGTATCCATGTTGCCGCCAGCGCCAAAATAGCCAATGCATCCGGCGTAGGTGGCGCGGCGGGTACGTTCTACTTCATCAATAATTTCCATGGCGCGGATTTTGGGCGCACCTGTTAGTGTGCCTGCGGGAAAAGCGGCCACAAGGGCATCCAGCGCTTCCAGTTCCGGCTTGAGTGTGCCTTGCACGTTGGAAGAAATGTGCATGACGTGGCTGAAACGCTCAATCACGAATCGTTCTGTCACTTTCACCGTGCCGGGAATACTCACACGGCCCACATCATTACGGCCAAGGTCTATCAGCATCAGATGCTCGGCCAGTTCTTTCTGGTCGGCCAGAAGATCTTTTTCAAGCCGCAGGTCTTCTTCCGCCGTTTTGCCGCGCGGGCGTGTGCCAGCAAGCGGGCGTACCGTCATGGTACCATCCTGCAAGCGCACCAGAATTTCAGGCGAGGACCCAACAAGTGAGAAATCACCAAAATCCAGATGGAACAGAAATGGCGCTGGATTAATACGTCGTAGCGTACGGTACAGCGCCAGAGATGGAAGCGGAAACGGCGTAGAAAAACGCTGGCTGGGAACAACCTGAAAGGCATCGCCAGCCGCAATATAATCCTGAATACGCTCAACGGCCTGACAGAACTCATCCTTACTGAAGGAGGAACGCGGTTCAGCCGGTTCTGGCAAGTTTTCTGGCTGTTTTGGTAAAGGCGGCAGCGCTCCTGACAGGCATTCGCGCGCACGGCGCAACAGATCTTGCGCTTTATCCCAAGCCTGTGCGGCGGTTTCATCTTTTTGTGGGCGAACAGGCGCGGCCAGAATCAGCTCATCGCTTACCGTGTCAAACACAGCAAAAAGACCGGGGCGCATGAGAATGGATTCAGGCAGGTTCAGATCATCTGGTGGCGCATCTGGCAGATGCTCCATCTGGCGCACCATGTCATAGCCCAAATATCCAAACAGACCCGCAACCATTGGAGGAACGCCTTCGGGCAGCTCCATGCGCGTGGCATGGATCAGGGCGCGCAGGCTTTCCAATGGCTTTTCTGTAAGAATACGCGGGGCAATATCCGGGTTTTCCGGGCTTTCATCCAGTGTGATCTGCCCGTTATGGCAGGTCCAGATAATATCTGGCTTGAGGGCAATAACAGAATACCGCCCGCGCGATGTGCCACCTTCCACACTTTCCAGCAACAACGTGTTTTTGCCGGTGCCACCATCAAAGCGCGCAAGGCGCAGGTAGGCTGAAACAGGTGTCAGCAAATCTGCTGCTTCTACAGAAAACACAACAGAAGGCTGGCCTTGCGCCCAAGCGGCTTCACACTGCTGGCGAGAGGGTGAAGGCGCAATGCGTGCGGTAATGCTCATGGCGTGGCTTCTCCTCCAAATCCGGCGGCAGATAGTGTGGCCATAACAGCGCGTTCGTTAATATGGGGCGGTGTGCGCTTGCTTAATGCCTCCACATAACTGGCAACCAGATCATCACTATCTGCCTGTGCCAGAGAGTCTTTCAGGCGCTGTACGCCATCGGCTGGGGCTGGTGGGTTGGGCACGAACAGCTTTGTGACAACTGCCACAAGGAAGTGGCCATCATCTTCTGTCATAACCGCCTGCCCCGGCTGCATGCGTGGCAGATAATCCATGAGTGCTGCCGGAATATTTTTGTTGGGCTTGGCGAAGGAGAAAGCTGCATCCCGCGTAAGTTGTGCACCTGATGCGTTTACTGTGCCTAAAGCCTGCTTGTTTTTGGCTGCCAGATACAGGGTTGTTGCTTGCTCATTTGCTGCATGCTTGCGGGCTTCATCCTGCCATGCGGCCAAAACATCTGTTTGTGCCTGCGCAAATGTACGAGGGGCTGCGGGTGTAGCGGTATCCACTTCCACAGCAAAGCTGCTGTTGTCCGGCCCATCCACAAGCGTTGCACGTGCGCCGGGTTTTTGGGTGAAAATCTGGTGGATAATGGCTTCACGCAGCTTGCCGGATGCTGGCAATGGTGCGGGTTCTTTATCAGCCGTCATGCCTTGAGCATCTAGTGTGCCTGCTGCAGCAACCGCACCCAGATCTGCCGGAATGGCATCTAGCCCTTGGCCTGCAAGCGCATCTTGCAGCTTGCGCTTGCGCTCACCTGCAACAGATGGCGCAACAGCAGCCCGATACTGCGAGAGGATGTCTTTTTTTGCATCTTCATACGGCGTGGTGTGCGGAGCTGTTATTTTGGTAACGCGAAAAACAGCCCATCCACCTTCGGTTTTAAGCGGATCGCTGACCTGACCTTCTGGAGCATGGAAAACAGCCTGCCGTAGAGTAGTAGAAGGAATTGTGGACGGGCGAGCATTTGGCATTTCTACCGCAGCTGCATCTTTTGCGCTGTTCTGGATAGCCTGCCAGTTTCCACCTACTTTCCACGCGTTTGCAATGGCGGTTGCCTGTGCCTGATCTTGCAGGGTTATAAGCTGGATATCGCGCGTTTCTGGTACGTTGTAGCGAGATTTCTGCTCATCATAGATACGCTTGATATCGGCTTCATCCATGGTGATGCTGTCTGCCACTGTTTGTGGGGAAAGCACCACAATCTTGGCATGGCGCAGTTCCGGCGTACGGAACATCCACGGATGGTTGTTGTAATAGCGCTGCAATACGGCATCATCTGGTGTTTTGGGGGTGGGCTGCGCAGCAAACGGAATACTCACAAAATCCACCACGCGCGTTTTTGCACCATAGGTTAGAAAGCGCTGGAGCATTGTGTCGGAAACGCTGCCCGCCTGCGCCAAGGGTTGTAGAATGGTGCGTGTGGTCAGATCATTCCGCACCATGTCCAAAAAGCGTTGCTCCGTTAGCCCGCGGTCATGCAGTTTCTGATTGAAGCTGGCGCGATCAAACTGGCCATTCGCGCCTTTGAAATAAGGGAGCGAGAATACTTCATCCCGTACGGCCGAATCAGGCACTGCCACTTTTAACTTCTGTGCGGTATTCAGTAGCTCTGCTTGTCCAATCAGGCGGTGCAGAATCTGGTAGGCAACCTGCCGCTGCATGGCCAAAGGAATGTGCGATGGGTCTGATACCCCCATCTGGCGGGCAATTGTTGGCAGTTCAGATTGCAGGGCTGTAGCCAGATCATCGGAAGAAACCTGCTGTTGCCCCACTTTGGCGACAACATCCGTTTCTTCCCCCATATAGCCCATAACATCGCCTATTCCCCAGCCGACAAAGGCCAGAAAAATGACAATTGCAGTCACCCGGCCCAGCCAGGACTCAACAAAAACGCGACGTAGATAGGAAATCATGACCCGATGGATCCACAGCTATGCTTAAAAAACATCATACCACAAAGGGTATGCACAGGCGCGGCACCATAAGGGTAGCTGCGGTGCTTGACCAGACATAACCGCTCCTGCACGACAGACAGGCAAGAATTAAGGCGCCTGCTCTCTTGCCCCAAGGGGGGCGTCTATGGTTTAGCCTTCATGTAAGAACCATATTATAAACGCACGTGCCCGCTGGCATGGCGCGCTACAGGCAAGGAGCAGGACATGACCAGACAGATTATTGTCGGCAACTGGAAAATGAATGGCCTAAGCCGTGATTCGCAGGAACTCGTCAAGGCTATCACCAGCGGCTTGCCCGCCAATAGCGCGGATGTGGTGGTGTGCCCGCCCTTTACCCAGCTTGGACTGCTGACAGATGCGTTAAAGCCCACACCGGTAAAGTTGGGCGCGCAAGATTGCCATCAGGATGTTTCTGGCGCGCATACGGGTGATATTTCTGCCTCCATGCTGGCTGATCTGGGCGTGTCCTATGTTGTTTTGGGCCATTCAGAACGCCGTCAGGAACATGGTGAGCTGGATGAAACCGTGCGTGAAAAAGCCATGGCCGCCGCCAAAGCCGGGCTGACCCCGATTGTCTGTATTGGTGAAACCGAAGAACAGCGCGAAACTGGTGAGCACTTTGATGCGTTGGGTTGGCAGATCAAGGGCTCTTTGCCCGATGGGTTTAATGGTATTTTGGCATATGAGCCTATCTGGGCGATTGGTACAGGCCTTGCCGCCACCACTGATCAGATTGCCGAAACCATGAAATTCCTGCGTGAAGAATTGGTGCGGCAGTTTGGAGAGGCTGGAAAAGTCATCAAAATCCTGTATGGAGGGTCCGTAAACGCCGGGAATGCGGCCACCATCCTGCCCATTCCTGAAGTGGCGGGTGCGCTTGTTGGCGGTGCCAGCCTTAAGGCGGACGCGTTTCTTTCCATCGTCAGCGCAGCATCTGCTGCCTGATTTGCTGTTCTGATCTGGAATCTGACATGACCACAGCCCTGCTGATCCTGCATTTCTGTGTGACCATAGCCCTGATTGGCGTTGTGCTAATTCAGCGGAGTGAAGGCGGTGGCCTTGGAATTGGCAGCAGCCAGGGCATGGGTGCGTTCATGTCCGGCCGCGGAACAGCCAACCTGCTTACGCGCACAACGGCTGTGCTGGCTGGTGTGTTCATGCTGCTTTCCCTGTTGTTAGCCATGCTTTACAAAGGCTCCGTTACGGGTGAAGGGCATGATATTCTGGCCCAACCCCCGGCAGCCACAGCGCCCGCACCTGCTGCTCCGGCAACAACAGCTCCCGCTCCGCAGCCAGCTACTCCGGCGCATCCGTAAAATGCAGGTTTCTCTCTCCTTTCCGCTATGTGTGAGGAGAGAGCCCTTTCATCCCTTCAGCTCCGCATGTCCTGTGGCATGCGGTAGTTTGCGTTTGTCCATCTTTACCCGCCCGGCCTTGTCCGTGTAGGAAGTCTGCTCATGACCCGCTTTGTTTTTATCACCGGTGGTGTGGTATCCTCTCTTGGCAAAGGCATTGCATCTGCTGCCCTTGCTGCCCTGTTGCAGACGCGTGGCTACAAAGTGCGCCTACGCAAGCTTGATCCCTACCTGAACGTTGATCCCGGCACCATGAGCCCCTACCAGCATGGGGAAGTGTTTGTGACCGAGGATGGCGCCGAGACAGACCTTGATCTGGGCCATTATGAACGCTTCACGGGGGTAAATGCTTCTAAGGAAGACAACACCACAACAGGCAAAATTTATTCAGATGTTATCGCCCGTGAACGGCGTGGTGATTATCTGGGCGCAACCGTGCAGGTTATCCCGCATATTACGGATGCCATTAAAGACATTGTTGTTGCCAATACGGATGATCTGGACTTTGTGTTGGTGGAAATTGGCGGCACAGTTGGCGATATTGAAAGCCTGCCATTTCTGGAAGCTATCCGCCAGCTGCGTAATGATCTGGGCCCGGATCAGACCATGGTTGTGCACCTTACGCTGCTTCCGTGGATACCTTCTGCGGGTGAGCTGAAAACCAAGCCGACCCAGCATTCCGTTAAGGAATTGCAGAATGTGGGTATTCAGCCACAAATTTTGCTGTGCCGCTGTGATCGCCCTATTCCGCCAACAGAGCGGCGCAAGATTGCCAATTTCTGCAATGTGCGCCCCGAAGCCGTTATTGCCGCGCGGGATGTAGATACCATTTACTCCTGCCCTCTTTCCTACCATGCAGAAGGCATGGATACCGAAGTGCTGCGTTACTTCGGCCTGCCCCACGCTGAAGAACCTGATCTGACAGGGTGGGAAAAAATTGTAGATGCCATCCGCCACCCCGATAACGAGGTGCGCATTGCAGTGGTTGGTAAATACACAGCCCTGCTGGATAGCTACAAATCTCTGAACGAAGCTCTGCTGCATGGTGGCATTGCCCACCGTACCAAGGTTGTTCTGGATTGGGTGGATGCCGAAGTTTTTGAAAAAGACCCGGCATCACTGGAAGCTAAACTGGGCGATGTAGATGCCATTCTGGTGCCCGGTGGGTTTGGTGAGCGTGGATCTCAGGGCAAGATTGAGGCCATTCGCTTTGCGCGTGAAAAAGGTATTCCGTTCCTTGGAATATGCTTTGGCATGCAGATGGCGGTTATTGAATGTGCCCGTAATCTGGCTGACCTACCCAACGCATCTTCTACCGAATTTGGCTATACGGAAGAGCCATTGGTGGGCCTGATGACCGAATGGGCACGCGGTAACGAACGCCTGCGCCGGAGCGAAGGTGGAGAACTGGGCGGCACCATGCGCCTTGGCGCGTATCCAGCCAAGCTGATTGAAGGCTCCCGCGCGGCAGAAGTGTATAACGCAACGTCCATTCGTGAGCGGCATCGCCATCGGTATGAAGTGAATATCCATTACAAGGATCAGCTTGAAAAAGCCGGGATGAAGTTCTCTGGCCTTTCACCAGATGGCATTTTGCCAGAAGTGGTGGAATATCCAGATCACCCGTGGTTCATTGCTGTGCAGTATCACCCGGAACTCAAGTCTCGGCCGTTTGCACCGCATCCGCTGTTCGCCGGGTTTGTGGGGGCTGCGCTGGAAAAGGCTAAAAAAGCATGACGCAGGCATTGGGTTCGGATTTTCAGCTTGGTTCTTTGTACATCGGTAATGATCAGCCATTTGTGCTAATTGCCGGGCCGTGCCAGATTGAATCCGCTGTACATGCAATGGAAACAGCCACGGCTTTGAAGGAAATCTGCCAGAAGGCTGGTGTTGGGCTGATCTATAAAAGCTCGTTCGATAAAGCCAACCGCACCAGTATTTCCAGTGCGCGTGGTATTGGCATGGCCGAAGGGCTGGATATTCTGGCTAACGTGCGGAATACGCTGGATATTCCGGTGCTAACAGACGTGCATGCGCCAGAACAGTGCGCTCCGGTTGCAGAAGCTGTGGATGTGCTGCAAATTCCGGCTTTTCTGTGCCGCCAGACAGATCTGTTATTAGCAGCCGGTAAAACGGGCGCTGCGGTGAATGTGAAAAAAGGCCAGTTTCTTGCCCCGTGGGATATGAAGCACGTTGCGGCCAAAATTGCTTCTACGGGCAATAATCGCATCATGCTGTGTGAGCGTGGTACCAGCTTTGGCTATAATACGCTGGTAAATGATATGCGTGGCCTGCCTATTATGGCCCAGACTGGCTACCCCGTTGTGTTTGATGCTACGCATTCTGTACAGCAACCGGGTGGCTTAGGTGGTGCATCTGGTGGTCAGCGTGAGTTTGCCCCTGTGCTCTCTCGTGCTGCTTTGGCAATTGGTGTGGCATCTCTGTTTATTGAAACGCATGAGAACCCAGACCAAGCGCCCAGCGATGGCCCCAACATGTTACCTATAAAAAGCCTGCCAGCCTTGCTGGAGCAGTTCAAGAAGATTGATGCTCTGATTAAAGGGTAAACTAGGCGAAGCCAGTATTCTTGCTAACAAAAAAGCCGCAACCTGATTTTTCAGGCTGCGGCTTTTTTATAGTCCCAAAGGGGGAGAGAGGTAAATTCTCCCCCTTTGTGCAGGGTTAGACGTCCAGATTGGCAACTTTAAGTGCGTTGCCGACAATGAAATCACGCCGGGGTTCAACAATATCCCCCATCAGGGTGGTAAACACATCGCCAGCTTCTTCCACATCGCCTACGCGTACCTGCAACAGCGTGCGCATAGCCGGGTCCAGCGTGGTTTCCCAAAGCTGAGCATCATTCATTTCGCCCAGACCTTTAAAGCGGTTAATTGTCAGCCCACGGCGGCCCTGTGCCAGCAGTCGGGTATAAAGATCAGCCGGGCCACTCAGTTGGTGTTCGGTGGTATCGTTTTTCAGCGCCACGCCTTCTGCAAAGTCTTTTTGCAGGCGGTTTGCTTGCATGGTCAGCCAGCGGGCATCGTTGCTGGCCAGCATGGTTGGGTCAATGCGGTACACTTCCCCTACCCCACGCACATTACGGGCCAGCTCTACACCATCTGCACTCGCAACGGCTTTCCAGCTTTTTTCATTTTCAGCAGATGCCGCATCAAGGCGCTGCTGAAGTGCTGGCATCCGTTGCTGGAGCAGTTCAATATCTGTTGTTAGCGCGCCAGCCAAGGCAACCTGTTCGATAATCCAAGAAGGAATGCGGTTGGAAAGGCGGTTAATCGCTTGCGCTGCCTGCCGAATGAACGGAAGATCTGCGGCCAGCTCCTCAGCACTTACAACGCGTTTGTCCGTGTAAACAAAGCTGGCATTGTTCAGGGCCTTGTTGAGCAGATATTGCTCAAGTGCAGCATCGTCTTTCAGGTATGTTTCTTCATTCCCGCGTTTGGCACGGTAAAGCGGCGGCTGGGCAATATACAGATAACCGCGTTCGATCAGTTCTGGCATTTGGCGGAAGAAGAAGGTCAGCAGCAGTGTACGGATATGAGATCCGTCCACGTCAGCGTCAGTCATAATGACAATGCGGTGGTAACGCAGTTTTTCAATAGAGAAACCACCCTGCTCTGGCTCGCCACGGCCAATACCAGTGCCAAGAGCCGTAATGAGTGTGCCAATTTCGGCAGAGCCTAGCATGCGGTCAAACCGCGCGCGTTCTACGTTCAGGATCTTGCCTTTTAGAGGCAGAATGGCTTGGAAGCGCCTATCACGCCCCTGTTTGGCGGTGCCGCCTGCGGAATCACCCTCCACAATAAACAGTTCAGCTTTGGCTGGGTCTCGCGCCTGGCAGTCTGCTAGTTTGCCGGGCAGTGATGAAACATCCAGAACCCCTTTGCGGCGTGTAAGCTCACGCGCCTTACGGGCGGCTTCACGCGCAGAGGCGGCATCCAGCACCTTAGAGACAACAATTTTTGCCTCTTTGGGGTGGGTTTCAAACCAGTGGCTGATGATGTCTGCCGCAGCAGCATGCACAACGGGCTGCACTTCGGACGAAACCAGCTTGTCCTTGGTTTGGGAAGAGAACTTGGGGTCTGGCACCTTAACGGACAGAACAGCCGTCAGCCCTTCCCGCATATCTTCCCCTTGCAGGGAAAGCGCATCTTTTTTGGCAATGCTTTCGGCATATTTGCCAACAACACGGGTAAGTGCCTGACGGAAGCCAGCCAGATGTGCTCCGCCATCGCGCTGCGGAATGTTGTTGGTGAAGCACAGCATAGTTTCATGGAAGCTATCATTCCATGTGAGCGCGAACTCGACCTTAATGCCGTTATCCGGATTTTCTAGGCTACCAGTAATGGGTGGAGCAAACAGCGAGGTGCGAGACCTATCCAACCAATCTACAAAAGCTTCTAGCCCACCTTCGTAAAAGAATTTTTCTTCCCGCATAGGGGTAACGCGTGCATCGCGCAGCACAATTTCTAGCCCGGAGTTCAGGAAGGCCAGCTCACGCAGGCGGCGCTCCAGAATAGTGAAATCAAAATCCGTTTTGGGGAATGTTTCACTGCTGGGTTTAAAGGTTACTTCCGTGCCTGATGGTTCGGAAGATGGGCCAACCACTTCCAACGGGGCATCGCGTTCACCATGTTGGAAGCGAATGAAGTGTTCCTGTCCGTTACGCCAGATGCGCACTTCCATCCACTCAGAAAGCGCATTCACCACAGCAGCGCCCACCCCGTGCAGGCCGCCAGAAACCTTGTAGGAATTCTGGTTGAACTTGCCGCCAGCATGCAGGCGGGTCAGCACCACTTCGGCGGCGCTAATACCCTCTTCTGTATGCATGTCTGTAGGAATGCCACGCCCGTTGTCGCGTACGCTTACGCTGCCATCTGCATTAAAAGTGACAATGCAGCGCGATGCAAAACCGGCCTGAGCCTCATCCACTGCGTTATCAATAATTTCAAACGCCATGTGGTGTAAGCCAGAACCATCGTCCGTATCACCAATGTACATGCCGGGCCGTTTACGGACAGCATCCAGCCCCTTCAGCACAGAGATCGACGCGGCATCATACTCTTCGGAAACGGCAGATGGCGTGGGCTGAGAGAGGTCGGTCATAAGAACGGTACGCTCCGTACAGGAAAGAACAAAAAAACCTTTTATTCTTATACCCTGATCAAGCCTCTGGGGCCAGATTGAGCCGTATGTTTTATGGCCCAGATGGCAAAAAAGCACCGTTTTTCAGGGTTTCGAACTGAGCGCTGTGCTTAAGTGGGGCAAAAGGTGCCTGATCTGTGCCGGTAAGCAGCACAGTTGTGCGAAAATCCTGCACAATTTCCAGCAATGAAGCCCGGCGCGCAGCGTCCAGATGCACTAAAGGTTCATCCAATAGCAAAATGGGGGGCTGCCCGCGGTAGTCGGTTACAAGCCGCGCGTGTGCCAGCACAATGCCAATAAGCAAGGATTTCTGCTGGCCAGTGCTGGCGAGTGCTGCCGGTTGTCTGGACGAGAGATCTTCCAGCAAAAAATCACTGCGATGTGTGCCAAATGTGGCGCGCCCACGTGCGGCATCATCTTCTCGCAACTCGGCAAGTTTTGCACATAGCCAATCTTCTACGGTCAGCGCTGGAGATGTTTCCAGTTTCTGGGCAATAGCGCATTGCAGTGTCGCAATGGCAGCAGGAAAAGCGCCCAGACCATTTTGGGCATAATGGCAAATCTGGCGCACGGTTTCCTGCCGAGCTGCGGCAACAGCCACAGCATGACGCGCCATGGAGGCTTCTAATCCAGATAGCCATGAGTGTTCGGAAAAGCGTGTTTGCAGCAGGCGATTGCGTTGCGTCATGGCACGATCATATGCGGCCAGTTCCCGCGCATGATGCGGTGTTACCGCCATAACCAGGCGATCTAGAAAGCGCCGCCTACCGGATGCGCCCTCACTAAATAACCGATCCATCTGTGGGGTAATCCACACAGTAGCAAGAGTATCTTCCCACGCTTCTTGCCCCCGAATTTGCCGACCGTTGAGCAAAAAAACGCGGCGCGGCCTCTCCTGCCCGCCTTGCGTGCCGGTGCCGAGTTCAAGAAACTCATCTTTCGTTTCAATACGCGCAGAAACGCCCCAGTTGATCGCGCCCATTCGGCCAAATTGTGTAAGAGGTGCCGCGCGCAGCCCTCTGCCGGGCGAGAGAAGAGAAACTGCTTCCAGCAGATTAGTTTTGCCGCTGCCGTTTTCGCCTGTCAGCACCAATAGGCTTGCATTGGGGGACCATACAAGCCGTTCGTAATTGCGAAAATTGGAAAGCGTAAGTTTAAGAAGCCGGGGCATGCCACGCTGCTTCTGTTGGCCTGCCTGCATTTGGGCAATGCAGGCAGGCCGTAAGTATTAAAGCAAAAAAGCAGATCACACGCGCATCGGCATGAGAACATAGAGTGCGGATGGGCTATCTACATCGCGCACAATGGTGGGGGATGCGCTATCTGCAAACGCAAATTCCACCTCTTTTTCTACCTGATCTGTGATGTCGTTAAGGTAGCGTGCCTGAAAACCGATTTCCAACCCTTCTGCATCGTAGGAAATGCGGTTGTCATCCAGCTCTTCCTTAGCCATGCCCTGCTCTGTGCTGCTGGCAGACAGAGTAAGCAGACCGGGTTCGAGCGTGAGCTTTACCGGGCGAGAACGTTCCTGACTAATAGCGGCAACACGTGCCACGGCATCTGCAAAATCTTTTTTGCCAACCCGCAGGATGCGTGTGTTGTTGCGTGGGATCACCCGTTCGTATTCAGGGAACGTGCCATCAATCAGCTTAGATGTAAGTGTAACGGGGCCTGCCGTGAACTGAATACGCGTTTCAGAAAGTGCGATTTCCACTTCTTCTGGTGCTTCATCAATCAGCTTGCGCACTTCGGCCACGGTTTTGCGTGGGACAATAACCCCCGGCATTCCGGCGGCGCCAGATGGTAGATCGGCTTCCACACGGGCTAGGCGGTGCCCATCTGTAGCCACAGCGCGTAGCTTGGGTTCGCCATCTACTTCTGTGCCATGCAGGAAGATACCGTTGAGGTAATAACGGGTTTCTTCGGTTGAAATGGCAAAACGTGTGCGGTCTATGAGAGAATGCAGTGTTGTTGCGGGCAGTTTGAAGCGATATGGGAAATCTCCTGCCCCCATGGATGGAAAGTCATCCACACTCAGCACGTTCAGACGGGTAGCATAGCGGCCCGCACGCAGCAGAAGTGGGCCTTCACTATCGGCCTGATCCAGCTCTACATCCACACCATCGGGCAGCTTGCGCACGATTTCGTACAAAACAGATGCAGGTGCAGTTGTCGCCCCTTCCCGCGTGATGTTGGCGGGAACACCTTCAACCACTTCAATTTCCATGTCCGTGGCTTTCAGGCTGAGCTGTCCATTAGCAGCCTGAATAAGAACATTGGCTAGAATGGGTATGGTGTTACGCTTTTCTGCAACACTCTGGATATGGGCCAACGCCTTAAGCAGTGTTGCACGTTCCGCCGAAAACTTCATCTAACCCTCTTTCCTGCAAGACAGGGCCTCTGTTTGGCAAGAGGCACCTGCTTTTTCCACCTCGAAAAGTAACAGGTGGGCATTATCAGTCAATCCCTTTGGAATCTCTACGTTTTCAGCTTTCCAGCATCCGCCGCAGGAGTTCCACATCTTCTGCAAAAGCAGCATCCAGCCCCATCAGTTCCGTAACGCGATTTACCGCATGCATAACGGTTGTGTGGTCACGATTACCGAACTTGCGCCCGATTTCTGGCAGAGAGCGGCTTGTAAGCTGCTTAGCCAGATACATTGCAACTTGCCGGGGCCGCGCCACATTGCGGGCCCTGCGGGCGGATGACATGTCTGTCAGGCGGATGTTCCAGTGCTCGGCTACTTTTTTCTGGATTTCCTCAATCGTTACACGCCGGTCATGCGCTTTGAGAATATCGTGCAGCACTTCTTGTGTGGCTTCCAGAGTAACCGGGCGGCCAAACAGATTGGCGTGAGCAATGAGGCGGTTGAGCGCGCCTTCCAGCTCACGCACATTGGACGTGATTTTGTGTGCCAGAAATTCCAGAACCTTACCGGGCACCACAACGCCAGAGGCAGCGGCTTTTGATTCCAGAATGGAAATACGTAGCTCAAACGTGGTGGCATGAATATCTGCCACCATACCGCAGCCCAAACGCGTGCGTAGCCGATCTTCCAGCCCCGACAGATCGGATGGGGATTTATCAGCCGAAACCACAATCTGCCGCCCGGCATCTACCAGCGCATTAAAGGTATGGAAGAATTCTTCCTGCGTATTGTCCTTGCCGATCAGGAACTGCAAATCGTCAATCATCAGCACATCAACGGAACGCAGTTGCTCTTTGAACTCGATGGTAGATTGCGAACGAATGGCCGCAATAAACCGATACATGAACTTTTCGGCAGACATATAGGCCACGGACACATTGCCACTCTGGATCAGTTCGGCCCCGATGGCATGCATCAGATGCGTTTTACCCAGCCCAACGCCACCGTAAAGGAACAGCGGGTTAAACCCAACACTGGAGGGTTTTTCTGCAACCCGGCGGGCGCAGGCATAAGCAAATTCATTGGGCTTGCCCACCACGAACGTATCAAACGTAAAGCGGCTATCCAGCGCAGTCACCAAGTCACTCCGCACTTCTGGCGCGGTGCGTGCTGCTGGGGTGGCCTCTTCCTGCGCGGGTGTTGCGGCGTTGGCGCTTGGCACACTTTCCAAAGGTATGGGGGCCGGATCTCCGGCGCGGGCAACCTGTAGCTCCACCCGGCGGATACTGGGGATTTCCTGATTCCACAGTTCGCTCAGGCGGTCACCATACTGGCTTCTTACCCAGTCGCGCAAAAAGCGTGTGGGTAAAAGCAGGGTGATTTCATCACCATCAATCGGGCCCAGCGCAATTTTGGTCAGCCAGGTGCGGTATTCAACTTCGCCAACTTCGCCCTTCAGGCGGGCGCAGATACGCAGCCACGATTCCTCAAGCCCCTTGCCGTCTTCAAGCCGGGAAAAGGCGCTTTCGTCATCGTCCACTCCGATTGTCATTTTTGCTCCCGAGCGGTCATTAAGGCGCGAATGGGTTCACGCATTTTCACAAAACAGGCGACACGTGTGCTGCCGGTGCTGTGTAACATCTGTAACGGCCTTGGCGGCCTATGGTGCAGGCTTGCTTATATCTTGCGGAAGGTAGCCCGAACAGCGCCAAGCCATCCAGCAAGGTAAAGCAGTGAGAGCAAATGGAGCAATCAATATTTCATGCTGCCTGCCCTGCTTGCGCTTTATCCAGCCAAGGTGGTGATAAAAACAAAGCCGAACCATCTGGGTGATGATTCGGCTTTATCTCAAAGCGTCAGATGGCCACCAATTAAGGTGGCCCCGCACTTTCCTCAGGCCGGAGCCAGTGCTTTCACACGGGCAGACAGGCGGGAAATTTTGCGGGCCACCGTGTTGTGGTGGATAACGCCCTTAGTGGCCGCACGCTGGATTTCTGGCTGAGCAAGGCGCAGTGCTTCGCGCGCAGCGCCATGATCACCAGCTTCAACTGCGGTTTCTACTTTCTTGATGAAAGTACGCATGCGGGATTTGCGGGCGGTGTTACGAGCAGTCCGCTTCGCGGTCTGCCGGATGCGCTTACGCGCCGAAGCGATATTCGCCATGAGTTTCTATTCTGTCCAGCACTTAAGAAAGATTAATAGGATAGACACGCCGGAACGCGCTACCCAAAAGAGTAAGCGGTGCTGTAATGCACCTAAGCGCCTTCCGTCAAGCTTCTTCCATGCCGACCACTAGGATTTTACCCGTTTTTCTGCCTTTGGGGACAAAAAAATGTGGATCGTCCGGCCTGCGTTATCTGCTGCACACCAGAACATGCGGGTGTGCCGGGGCAATTGGGGCATGGTTTACCCGTTTGCCCATATACCCGCCATGCGTGCTGGAAATACCCCAACCCGCCCTCTGGGCGTACATAATCTTTCAGGCTGGAACCACCTGCCTCTATGGCTTCTTCCAGCACATCACGTATGGCTTGCGCCAATTTGCGGGCTTTGGGGGTGGTAAGATTGCAGGCTGGCATGGTTGGGGCAATGCCAGCCCGAAACAGGGCTTCACACACATAAATATTGCCTAACCCCGCCACAACCTTCTGATCAAGCAGGAAAGGTTTAATGGGCATCCGCCTGTTCTTGCTAGCAGCCAAAAGCGTTTTGGGGGTAAAATCTGGCTCAAGCGGCTCTGGCCCCATGCCTGCCAGCAATGGATAGGTATCTTCCTGATCGGTTGGAACCAGATCCAGCATGCCAAACCGGCGCGGATCTATGTAACCACAGCGCTTTCCATTTTGCAGAATCAGTACAATGTGCTCATGCAATAATGGCGTGGTTGGAGAATCGAGAAGCACGCGCCCAGACATACCTAAATGCCAGATTATGGACATTCCACCAGACAGGCGCATAAGAATATATTTGCCCCGACGGCGAAAGCCTTCTATCCGGCGGCCTTCGATTGTTTGTGAGAAATCGGCAGGAATCCGCCATCTCAGGTCGTGACGGCGCACAATTGCTTCTTTGATGGTACCGTTTTGCAGGGCAATCTGCATCCCGCGCATTACGGTTTCTACTTCAGGGAGTTCCGGCATGGCTAAAAAGCAGGGTATAGGGGAACCCCATGACCGACAACAGCTTTACGCCCTCCCCCGCTTCTTCTGACGCAACAGTGGAAGAAACGGATTTCGGCTTCCGTTCCGTAAGGAAGGAAGAAAAGAAAAACCTTGTTCGTGACGTGTTTGATAGCGTTGCGGGTAAGTATGACGTGATGAATGATATCATGTCCCTTGGCATCCATCGGGTATGGAAGCGTATTTTTGTAACAGAGCTTGGCCCGCAGCCCGGCATGTCTTTGTTGGATCTGGCCGGTGGCACGGGTGATATTACCTTTGGCTGGCTGAAGGGTGGCGGTGGCTCCGCCATTATGACCGACATTAACAGCAGCATGCTGTCTGTTGGGCGGGATCGGGCCATTGATCGTGGTTTTGTATCCGATCTGTCTTTTTGCGTTGTGGATGCAGAAGCTATTCCGCTGCGCGATATGTCCGTCGATCGGGTTTCCATCGCTTTTGGCCTGCGAAACTGCACAGATAAAATGGCTGTGCTGCGTGAAGCACGGCGTGTGCTCAAACCCGGCGGGCGTTTTCTGTGCCTTGAATTTTCCCGCGTTCAGGTGGCGGCACTGGCACCTATCTATGATGCGTGGTCTTTCAAGGTGCTGCCTGCCATGGGCAATCTGATCGCCAAGGACCGTGAAAGCTACCAGTATCTGGCGGAAAGCATTCGCACCTTCCCGGATCAGGAAACACTGGCAGATATGTTCCGTGAGGCTGGGTTCTCTCACGTGCGGTATCAGTCCCTTTCCGGTGGTATTGCAGCCATTCATTCCGGCTGGCGCGTATAAGGCCAAAGGGTATGGACGTGGCTTTGCCTTCCCGTTCCGTTTTGCTTATTGTGGGCGGCAGTATTGCCGCCTTCAAGGCGCCGGAGTTGATACGTCTGCTTAAAGGCGCTGGCATGCAGGTGCGCTGCGTGCTTACGGAAGGCGGAAGCCAGTTTGTAACGCCCCTTACCCTGCAAGCGTTAAGTGAGCAGCCGGTTTATGCAGACCTGTTCTCGTTAACGGCTGAGCAGGAAATGGGGCATATTGCGCTTTCCCGCTGGGCAGATTTGGTTCTTGTTTGCCCTGCATCTGCCAATTTACTGGCACGCATGGCCGGTGGTCTGGCGGATGATCTGGCCAGCACGCTTTTATTGGCGACAGATGCACCTGTAATGGCCGTTCCCGCTATGAATGTGAGAATGTGGGAGCACGCTGCTACGCAGCATAACGTGGCCACGTTACAGCAGCGCGGCGTACATGTTGTGCCGCCAGCTATTGGCCCCATGGCCTGCGGTGAATTTGGCGCAGGCCGGATGCCGGAACCCGCCGATATTTTGGATGCCGTGCAAGCATTTTTCCGCCAGCGGCAACAGCAGAATGGCCCTTTGGCGGGTAAGTCTGTTTTGGTAACAGCGGGCCCTACGCAAGAACCGCTGGATCCTGTAAGGTATCTGGCTAACCGATCTTCCGGCAAACAGGGCTATGCCATTGCTGCGGCGTTGGCGGATCTTGGAGCTTCCGTGACATTGGTAAGTGGCCCAACCATGTTGCGTGCGCCTGCTGGTGTTACGTTTGTTCCGTGCGAAACAGCTTGCCAAATGCTGGAATGCGTTAAGGCAGCAGCTCCGTTTGATGCGGCTGTCTGCACCGCGGCGGTGGCAGATTGGCGGCCTGAGGTGCAAGCGGGGCAAAAAATTAAAAAAACCAGCCGAGATGATGTGCCCGCTCCTATTCGGCTGGTGTCTAACCCAGATATTCTGGCCGAAATTTCCGCCCCCGGCCCACAGCGCCCGATGCTTGTTGTGGGGTTTGCCGCAGAAACCGAAAAGGTGGAGGAGCACGCAACCGCCAAGCGCCAACGCAAAGGATGTGACTGGATTGTTGCAAACGATGTAAGTGCTGGCACAGGCATTATGGGGGGTGATAGAAATCAGGTTGTTCTGATAACCGCCGAAGGCAGTGAGCGCTGGCCACATATGCCAAAAGAAGAAGTTGCACAAAGGCTTGCTTCTCGCATGGCAGATTGGTTTACAGAATCCTGATAGATTGTTTTTGAAATTTTGATAGAGGCTTGTTGATGTCTGCACCCATTTCTCCTTCGGCTGATCTTAGTGTGCAGGTGCAACGCCTCCCTCATGCGCAGGGTTTGCCCCTACCCTCCTACGCCACGGCTGGGGCTGCGGGGATGGATTTGCTGGCCGCAGTAGCAGAGCCCGTGGTGTTGCTGCCCGGTGCGCGAGTGTTGGTACCAACCGGGCTGCGCATAGCCTTGCCCCGTGGGTATGAACTTCAGGTGCGTCCGCGTTCTGGCTTGGCTCTCAAGCACGGCATAATCCTTCCCAATTCCCCCGGAACAGTGGATGAAGATTACCGCGGAGAACTGGGGGTAATTGTGCTGAATGCTGGCCAAACCCCGTTTACCATTGAGCGCGGCATGCGTATTGCACAGGCCGTTGTGGCCCCCGTTACACGGGTGGCATGGGCCGAATGTAACGAGCTGGATGAAACCCAGCGCGGCGCAGGTGGGTTTGGCAGCACGGGAACCGGAGTGCCATGAACAGAAGCTGGATGAACCTTGTACCTCGGCCACAAGGTTCGTCTTCTCTGCCTTTACGTTATCTGAACAGCGCAGATGCTCTTCTGCTTTTGTGTCTGGCGG
Organism: Acetobacter sp. JWB; assembly: GCF_003323795.1. Taxonomy (NCBI): domain Bacteria; kingdom Pseudomonadati; phylum Pseudomonadota; class Alphaproteobacteria; order Acetobacterales; family Acetobacteraceae; genus Acetobacter; species Acetobacter sp. JWB. Next base: position 1,337,509 of record NZ_CP030871.1, read on the forward strand.
CTGCGGCAATAGCGCTGGGGGCAGCAGTAAGGCACATGCTGGGGCCATTGGTGGCGCCTGCCAGCATGCCCATACATTTGGATATGTGGCATTTGCCCGGCTATGCGCTGCGCACAACCATACGCATGTTTGCGGCTTTGGCGTGCTCTTTGGTGTTCACGTTTGTATATGCAACGTTGGCGGCCAAAAGCAGGCGTGCAGGGCAGATTTTGATACCTTTATTAGACGTACTGCAATCTGTTCCCATCCTTGGGTTTCTGTCTTTCACCATCACGTTTTTTCTGGGGTTGTTTCCGGGGCGTATACTGGGGGCAGAATGTGCGGCAATTTTTACTATTTTCACCAGTCAGGCATGGAACATGGCGTTGGGCATGTATCAGGGCCTGCGGTCTGTGCCGCCTGAGCTGGAAGAAACCGCACGTTGTTTTGGCCTAACAAGCTGGCAGAAGTTCTGGCGGCTGGAAGTGCCCTGCACTATCCCATCCTTGGTATGGAACGCCATGATGTCCATGGCCGGTGGCTGGTTCATGGTGGTGTATTCTGAAAGCATTACCGTTGGCAGCACGGATGTTACGCTGCCGGGCATAGGCTCCTATGTTGGTATGGCCATAGATCAGCAGAATATTGGTGCTGTAGCCGCAGCCATTGTGGCCATGATGGTTGTTATTCTGGTTTATGATCAGGTGCTGTTTCGGCCTTTGGCCGCGTGGGCCACACGCTTCAGGCTGGAAAGTGTTAATACGGCCCAGGTTGTGGAGCCATGGTTTTTGCGGCTGGTGCGCCGTACACGTTTGCTGCGGATGGGGGGCAATGCCCTGCTTTCTGTTGGGCGGCGTATAAGCTACCTGCCTCTGGGGGCTCGCCCTGATACAGTGCATGCCACAGCGGATGACAACAGTGATGGTGCAGATTGGCTGTGGTGGGGCTTTCTTCTGATTGTCTGCCTTGCGGCTTCATGGCAGGTGTGGGCTTACGCGCATACCCATTACACGTTTGGCCAGATTGCCTATGTGTTTGGGTTGGGTGGTATCACATTGCTGCGTGTGGTCAGCATGTTGGTGCTGGCATCGTTAATATGGGTGCCGGTGGGTATCTGGTGCGGTTTGGACCCCATGCGCGCCCGGCGGGCGCAGATATTGGCACAGTATGGGGCGGCTTTTCCGGCTAACCTGTTCTTTCCGGTGTTTGTGGTGGTAATTGTACATTTTCATCTGACGCCAGATATCTGGCTCACCCCCCTGATGATTTTGGGGGCGCAGTGGTACATCCTGTTCAACGTTATTGCTGGGGCGTCCTCCTTCCCGTCCAATTTGTTGGAAGTTGGCCGAAATCTGGAAGTGAGAGGCTGGTTCTGGTGGCGGCGTATTATACTGCCGGGCATTGCACCTTATTACCTTGTGGGCGTTATGGCGGCCGCAGGTGGCGCATGGAATGCAGCCATTGCATCGGAAGTGGCGCAGTGGGGAGAAACAACCTTAACGGCCCACGGCCTAGGCGCTTATGTTGCGCAAAGCACTCAACTGGGAAACATAAGTAATGTTGGGTTGGGTACGGTGGTGATGTGTATATTTGTCATGTTCACCAATGCTTTGGTATGGCGGCCTTTGTCGGACTTTGTCGCTCGTCGCCTAAAACTGAACTGAACCGGATAGAGAGCAATGGCATCTGGCCCAGAGAAAAAAACATTTCCATCCGGCTCTGTTTTGGCAGAAGCACGTCATGTCAGCCGTTTTTACCATAAGGACAGCGCTGCTGATGTGCAGGTGCTGGATAACATTAGCCTTACCTTGCATGCCGGAGAAATAGTTGGGCTGCTTGGGCGTTCAGGTTCGGGCAAATCTACCCTGCTGCGTATTTTAGCTGGTTTGCTGCCGCCCTCTTCTGGTGAGATAGTGTGGAAAGGGCAGCCTCTGCATAAACCCACGCAGGAAATTGCAGTGGTCTTTCAGTCCTTCGCCCTCTTTCCGTGGATGACAGTTGAAGAAAACGTAGCACTGGGGCTAGATGCGCGCGGAGTGCCTGCCGCAGAGCGTGACAAGCTGGTTGATGATGCCATAGATCTGATTGGCTTGGGTGGGTATGAGAATGCTTGGCCCAAGGAGCTTTCTGGCGGCATGCAGCAGCGTGTAGGGTTGGCTCGTGCCTTGGTGGTGCATCCTGACTTGCTGCTTATGGATGAGCCTTTTTCTGCCCTGGATGTGCTGACAGCGGAAAATTTGCGCACAGATCTGATAGAGCTATGGTCGGAAGAAAAGCTGCCAGTTCAATGTATGCTGATTGTGACGCATAATATTGAAGAAGCTGTGTTGATGTGTGATCGCATCGTGATTGCATCTTCCAACCCTGGGCGCATTGCGCATGTGCTGAATGTGCCGTTTGCACACCCGCGTAACCGCGAAGATGCAGAGTTCCGCCAACTGGTAGATCACATTTACGCGTTGATGACGCAGCGTGCCCCTATTGTTTCTGAGGCCGATCTGGCACGCCGAGGCGCGCCACAAGGCGCGGCCCTTACCCGCTCCTTCCGCGCTTTGGTGCCTGTTTCCATTACCATGATGATTGGAATGATGGAGGCCTTGGCTGCACCCCCGCTCAATGGCCGAGCGGATTTGCCGGTATTGGCAGAAAAGCTTCAGCTTGAACTGGATGATCTGTTCCCACTAGGGGAATCTCTGGAACTTTTGCGTCTGGCAGAACTGGAAGATGGAGATATCCTGCTCACCAACGAGGGCGTGCATTTTGTTCTGAGCGATTTGGATGAGCGCAAGGCTATTATGGGCCACGCGTTGCTCCATAACGTGCCGTTGGTGCGGATGATCTGCACCCTTCTGGATGAACGGCCATCTCACAGCATTAAAGCAGAGCGTTTCCGTAGTGAGTTGGAAGATAGTATGTCTGCCGATTACGCGCGCCAGACACTCCAGACCATTATTGGTTGGGGCCGGTTTGCGGAACTGTTTGATTATGATGAAGAAGGAGACCGCTTTTTTCTGGAAGATGAAACTTCAGAATAAGCCATTTGTTTTTTATGTGGGGCTAAAGTAACGCGCAAATTCCTTGCGGGCTTTAGCCACTTTGGGGCTGATAACAACCTGACAGTACCCCGCCATAGGGTTGCGGGCGTAATAATCAAAATGCGCTTCTTCCGCTGGCCAGAAAGTGGTGAGAGGCTGAATTTCTGTCACCACAGGCTGATTACCCCAGATTTTTTCCTGCGCAATTTCTTGTTTGGCGCTTTCCGCAAGCTGCTTCTGCTGGTTATTTTCATAGAAAATAACAGAGCGATACTGTGTGCCCTTATCATTTCCCTGTCGGTTCAGGGTTGTGGGGTCATGCATAACAAAGAAGATGCGTAGGATTTCAGCATAACTGATAATGGCAGGATCAAACTCTAGCCGGATAACTTCGGCATGGCCTGTCTGCCCGGTGCACACTTGCTGATAGGTAGGATGCTGCACAGTGCCGCCCGCATAACCCGGCGCAATAGAGAGAATGCCTTTCATGCCACGGTAAACAGCTTCCAGACACCAGAAGCATCCACCGCCAAGTATTGCTGTTTCCATGCTGCTGTTCTCTCCTGCTTGTATGCTCATATAGCCTGCCAGCAATTAAGCCAGCAGGCTATATGGGATCGCGCGGTTGTTACCCGATGCGAGATAGAGCTGCTTTCAGGCGCACGCACTCACCCTGCTGCACTTCCAGACGGTCCCGCATTTCCTGCACCACTTCGGGTTTGGCGCGGGTGACAAAGTTTTGGTTGCCAAGTTTCTTTTCAGTTTTGGCAACTTCATCTTCTGCCTTACCCAGCTCCTTTTTCAGGCGTGCACGTTCGGCATCCAGATCAATCAACCCGGCCAGCGGGATGATAAGAGTTGCCTCATCCACCACAGCCTGTGCAGAGCCGTGCGGAATATCACCCTGCAATGGCGCAATTTCAGAAACACGCGCCATGCGGCCAATGGCTTCCTGCCACCGCTGTGCGTGATCCAATGTTTGCTGCAAGGCATCTTTCAAAAACACAGGGGCTTTCTGTGCTGGTGGCACGTTCATTTCTGCCCGCACTGTACGGATTTCCGTAATCAGGCGAATAATCTGGTCGCATTCTGCCTGAGCTGCTTCTGCACCGGCTGGCACAACAGGTTCTGGCCAGCTTGCAGAAATAAGGCTGCCTTCTTCCCCATATCCAAAGGAGTGCCACAGCGTATCCGTTACAAACGGAATAACAGGCTGTAGCAGGCGCAGGATAACGCCCAAAACATAAGCTGCTACAGCGCGAATTTCTGCGGCTTCGGCTTCATCCGTAGAGTTAAATACGGGTTTTGCGAATTCAAGGAACCAATCACAGAATCGGTTCCATACAAAGCGGTAGCAACTGAGTGCGTATTCATCAAAACGGTAGGAATCCAGCGCACGCGTTGCTTCTGTAATAGCAGCGGCCGCTTCGGCAATAATCCACCGACCAAGCGGAGATTTAACGGTTGCCGGATCAAACCCTTCAACAGGTTTAACGCCGTTCATTTCACAGAAGCGAGCAGCATTCCAGAGCTTGGTAATGAAGGCGCGGTAATCTTCTACCCGTTTGCGGCCTAGTTTGACGTCTCGTCCAATACCGGTGAGTGCGCAAATGGTAAAGCGCATGGCGTCCGCACCGTACTGGTCAATCAGTTCCAGCGGATCAATGCCATTGCCTTTGCTTTTGGACATTTTCTGCCCGTGCTCATCGCGCACAAGGCCATGAATGAAAATGTTGCGGAACGGCACATCATGCATGAAGTGCTGGCCCATCATCATCATCCGGGCAACCCAGAAGAAGATGATGTCAAAGCCTGTTACCAGAACATCAGTTGGGTAATACCGGGCGAGTTCTGGTGTTTTATCTGGCCAGCCCAATGTGGAGAACGGCCATAGGGCGGAAGAAAACCATGTGTCCAGTACATCATCATCACGCCGTAGTACTTCTACCTTGCCGTAATGGGCGTTGGCCTGTGCCTGAGCATCGGCTTCATCATGCGCCACAAACACATGTTCGTCCGGGCCATACCATGCCGGAATACGATGGCCCCACCAAAGCTGGCGCGAAATACACCAAGGCTGGATATCACGCATCCAAGCAAAGAAGGTGTTTTCCCACTGTTTGGGAATAAAGCTGGCGCGGCCGGATGTAATGGCTTCCACGGCTGGGCCAGAGAGTTTGCCAGCATCACAATACCATTGCGTGGTTAGGCGTGGTTCTATAACTGCTCCACCACGTTCAGCATGCGGCACCTGATGGCGATGGGGTTCGATTTTTTCCAGCCAGCCATCTTCTTCCAGACGGGCGACAATAGTTTTACGTGCTTCCTCGCGGGAAAGGCCAGCCAGACTGCGCACAAAAACTGGGTCAGCCAGTCCTTCAACAGCGCTGAGGTCTTGCTCGATTTCATCCAGCACAATGCGGGCCTGATCGTCCAGAACAGAGATCATGGGCAGGTTGTGGCGGCGGCCGACTTCGAAATCATTAAAATCGTGCGCGGGCGTGATTTTAACAGCGCCCGTGCCTTTTTCCGGATCCGAATGTTCATCTGCAACAATCGGAATCAGGCGGCCAGTTAGTGGCAGACGAACGGATTTACCAATCAGGTTTTTATAGCGCTCATCTTCTGGGTGAACGGCTACAGCGGTATCGCCCAGCATGGTTTCTGGCCGCGTGGTGGCAACGGTAATTGTTGCATCCCCAGCGCCTTCAACAGGGTAGCGAATATACCACAGATTACCGGCAACATCCTTGCTTTCCACTTCCAGATCAGAAATGGCGGAGCGGAAAACCGGGTCCCAGTTTACCAACCGGCGATCACGATAAATCAGCCCTTCATTATAAAGGGTTACGAACACTTCCCGCACTGCGCGGGAAAGGCCTTCATCCATCGTAAAGCGTTCACGCGGCCAATCGAGAGAGGAGCCAAGGCGGCGCAGCTGCTTTGTAATGCCGCCGCCGGATTGTTCCTTCCATTCCCACACGCGCTCAATAAACGCATCACGGCCCATTTCCTGACGGGTTTTTCCTTCGGTGGCCAAGGTGCGTTCCACCACCATCTGGGTGGCAATGCCTGCGTGGTCTGTGCCGGGCTGCCACAGGGTGTCAAACCCCTGCATACGCTTCCAGCGGATAAGCGTATCCTGCAATGTCATGGTAAGGGCATGGCCCATGTGCAGGGTGCCGGTAACATTCGGCGGTGGAATCATAATAGTAAACGGCTTTTTGCCGCTGTTGGGCTGTGCAGAAAATGCCTTTCTGCTTTCCCATAATTCGTACAGACGTGTTTCTATCTGGGCCGGCTCAAAAGACTTGTTCAGCATATGTATTCCACCACACAACGTAAAAAAGGCGGCAGGCATGTACTGCCTCCGCCTTTGCAGAGCAATCATCCGGTTTTTGGCAGAGCACCCGTTACTGAAATGTGTGCGTTCACCCAGTAACGGCGTGTCTGGTTTCCGGTATTACAGACCGCGCTGCGTCAGACGTTCCACTTCCTTACGGACAGCAGCCTGCACGATGCCTGCAAGATGTGCATCCAGCCACTTTTTAAGGAATACGCGCACTTCCTGGCGCACGATATCTTCAACAGTCAGAGACCCTTCATGTGAAATAGCCACTTTTCTCTCCTCATGCTCTCTTAGATACTTATCCTGCAGGGTTTTCTGCAGAACAGCGAATGAATTTGATGTATCTGACATGGTTTCGTCATTCAGGGGGATTGGGAGAGGACCAGACATATCGTGTTCTGCCTTTTCAGTTAGCGGGATCTGTCTCAGATCAGTTACGGATAGGATACCGTCATCATGAGCGATAGGTGATGACTGCACAAGAGCCGTGTCTTCTCCCATATTGACTGGATGATGCGCTGAACTATTGGGCTGGCTGGAATGATGATCCGGCTGCGATTCCTGCACAAGCCCTTCCATCATGGAAGGGGAAAGAACCAGCATATCATCGTCTTCATCACCCTCTGCGGAGTCTGTGTCCGAAGAAGGGGGAGCCATGGCTGCCAGATGCTCATCATGCAGGGTCTGCCGTATAGAAGACAGCACATCTGCTACTGATTTACCTGTGCCTTCAGATGGATCCTGTGACGATGCCATACAATAACCCCTGCCCTTACCCTTACTGTTCAGCTTTTAGCGCCCTGGCTGGCTGACCGCATAATCGTTCAGCCCCCAAAGACGATCTTTTACAGCGTTATAGTAAGCTTTGTCATCATAAAGAGGAACATTCAACTTGAGATCGGCTGCGGTTAGGCGGCCAATGGCTGCGGCAACATTGTACGAAGTCAGCACCATATTGCTTAAGCTTTGAACAAGAGCCACCTGTGCTTGCAGCAAAGTTTGCTGCTGCTGCAACACTTCCAGCGTTGTGCTGGTGCCTACAATAGCCTGACGTTCCACCCCATCAAGAGCCACGGTGCCTGCCTGAATAGCGGCGCGGTTACTGTTGATTGCAGCCTGATAGGCAACCAGTTTCTGCCAGTTTGAAACAGCATCCTGCGCGGCTGTTCTGCGCTGCACATCAACTTCACGGTGTGCTGCTTGCGCCTGCTGCTTGGCCTGCCGCACAGCTGCGTATTCTGAGCCCCCCTGATAAACCGGGATGTTGAAGTTGATCATGGCGTATTTGTTTTCGTCAATCTGGTTATTCAGGCTTTGGTTTACCTGCCTAGAATAAGCCAGAGTGGCGGAAACTTTTGGCATAATGGCTGCCATTGCAACGGCTACTGCATCTTTTTGGGAAGATTCGGTAAAGAGTGCATTGATGACATCTGGATTGTTTTTAACCGCCATAGCTGCGGCCATCTGCTCATTTTTAACAGGTAATACCAAAGGCTGCGGCGGAACCAGATTAGGCGGCGGCGCCATGCCGATAATCTGCATATATGTGGCTTGTGCAGTTTGAAGTGTGCCTTCGGATTGCTGGCGGGTAGCTTTGGCTGTTGCGTAAGCAGATTCAGCCTGCGCAACGTCTGTGCGCGTAATTTCCCCTACCCGGAAGCGTTCATTCGTTGCGCGGAGCTGTTGTTGAAGCACGCGTTCGTTGTTGATGTTCAACTGCAAGAGCTGTTCATCTTCAATAACGGAAACATACGCATTCACAACCTGCTTGAACACTTGCTGTTCGGCAGAAATCAGATGCGCGCGGGCTGCCATAACTTTGTTAACAGCTTGATGTGTAGAGGATGTGGTTTTGCCACCCGTATATAACGGCTGATTAACACTTACGCCTGCCGTATAACCAGGGGTGTTATATTGGCGAATATAACCAGTAGAAGGCTGATCTGCCTCACCCTGATAATCGTTCACACCCTTATAGTATGTCAGGCCTACTGTGCCGGTTACGGTTGGCCGCCAGCCAGCCAAAGCGGTTGGCACCTGTTCATCGGTAGCGCGTAGGGTGGCACGTGCTTCCTGAAGGGTCGGGTTTGTCAGATAGGCCGCAGCAAGTGCTTCCTGCAGCGTATGTGGCACAAAGGTTGGCGAACCACTGCCATCGTATTTCTGCCCCCATGCAGTGGAACTGCATAGCACAACAGCCATACCCACCCCTGCTCCGCAAATACGCCGCATCTGATACTCCTGATTCAGTTACCGTATTGCCGCTTAAGGCACTGCTCATGCCACGATACTGAACCTATTTCTACAAGTTTGTAATCATCTGCGGCATAATATCTTTCTAAAAGTTTATTTCTAGAATTCAAAAGTAACGGGTGCGGCAAGATCTGGCAGTAAAGGTAGCTGTGTTTCAAAAAGGTTAGTGACAATAAAACTGGACGCACTTTCTGGCTCTCTTCTGGCCGTAAAAGCTTCTGCTAATCTATTGGGGGTGGCCATAACACCAGCCATGATGCCGGATGTGGCCAGTTGCGCAGCACAAAAAGCGGGAAAACGTAGAATGGCGCCATCAAAATAAATGACATCATAAGGCGCGTTGCCCGTTATGCCCTCGCTAAGGGGGGCGATAACCCATGAAACGTTCAGAGACTCTTGCTGGCAGAAGTGCTGCCCTTGTTCGGCAAGGCGTGTGCTTGATTCAAGCGCCGTGACATCGGCACCAAGGGCGGCAAAAAGTGCTGCTGTGTATCCGGTTGCAGCCCCTACAACAAGAACCCGCGCTTTTTCTACTGGCATAACGGCCTGCACAAGGCGCGCTGTGAGCAAAGGTTGGGGCAATACACGCCCTTGCCCTAGGGAGAGTGTCATATCTGCATAAGCTACAGATTGCTGATCGGGCATAACACAGCATTCGCGGGGCAATTCCCGCATAACCGATAATAATGAGAGGTTTGTAATTTCTGAAGGACGAAGCTGATCGTCCACCATAAGGTTACGAGCTGTTTCCATATCTTTATCTTTTGGATACGGCATTGGGTAGGAATTCTGCTGTATTGCGGCCTGAAGTGTCACGTTTTCCTATCCCTTGCGGTTAAGGTTTATGCCCTTTGCAGTGCCTGCCAGATTAAGGGCAAAACATTTTGTGACACACAGATTTAAAATTCGCACAACACAACGGCTTGACCAATGCGCCAGAACAGGAGATAAGGCTCCCCATCACCCGATGGTCTGGTGGCAGAATGGTGATGCAGCGGACTGCAAATCCGCGAATGTGGGTTCGATTCCCGCCCAGACCTCCAATTCCCTACGAAACTAAAAGACAATGCTTGACAGTTTCCGCAGAAAACTGCGGTTGTCAGCTCTTATTCGTATGACATGGAATGATGCGGCGGAAGATGCCGAAATTTGTTGCGTAAAGCCTCGAAATAAACCCCACTTAAATGAGCTGATTCGGAAGAGATTTACCTGCGTGAATGCAGATGATTTTTCTGCTGTCAGGAAAAGCCGCCTTATTGCACGTATAGCTTACAGTGTGTGTTCAGAATCTCTTGGGGAGTCTGCATATTTTGGGTGGTCTGGGGTGCAGGTAGAAGCGTTGCTACTTGTGGCTGCTGCGTTCACATTCCCGCTGTCATAATTTTGCAAAGGAATACGCTCGTGGGTAATGACACTACAGCACAAAATGGCATTCTGCGTTCCGTTAAGGTGCAGAAGGACGGAAGCACCAAGGCTAAGCTGTGCTTTACAAAGCAGGATCAGAATATTGAATTTTCTGTAACGGTCACCCTGCCCCCAACGCCTGGCGCAAGTGCCGATGCTGCTTTTGTTGATACAGCCAATCTGCTGGGCCTGACCAAGGTTGCTATTCAGAAACTGGCAAAAGATCAGAACATCACGCTTCCAAATTTTGCGGAATAAAAGATACTGCGGGCAGCGAATCTGAAAAAGGTGCTGCTGCCCGCATATCTTGGGCTCCGGTGTGCCATGCCGGGTATAAATATTTCGTAAAATAAGGGCTTGGCTTGTGCAGAAAAAATTTGCTGATGTTTTTTTGGAGAAAGTAGAACAGATAAACGCTGGGCGGACTATTTATGCCAGCGCAGGCGCTTTTTTATGTGTCTGTTTTATGCTGGGGTTGGCTAATCTGATCTGCCATTTTGGCCTGCATATTGATCTGGCTTATCTGGTGCGAGATCTTATTTTTATCATGGCATTTTATTTTTTCCTGCCTCCTCTCATCTTATGGGTTGGAAAAGGCAGATTACCGGGTGGTGAGAGTTAGTTTTTTCTGCTCCATCAAGCTTGTGCTTTACTTTTTTCAAGCAGCACAAGCTATCCAGAAAAACTTATTGTCGCTCTTTTTGGCCAACAATCAGGCTGCGTAAAATGCGTTCGCGCAGGCATTGAGGCAGCAGCCGCTCAAGAACGCGCAGCGCCCGAAATGGCCACGGAAAGATATAAACTTTCTTTCTTTTGTTAATGGCCCGGATAATGCGGCGTGCAGCACTTTTGGCTGAAACCAGAAATGGCCGTGGCCCTTCCAGTCTGCGGCTCATAGGTGTGTCTATAAAGCCGGGCACAATCAGCGTAAGGCCCACACCTTTATCTTCCCACGCCAGACCTGCCGCACGTGCAAAAAAATCCAGCCCACATTTAGAACTGCTATAGGCAGGAGAGCACGGGAGTTCGTAAAAACCTGCAACAGAGCCGATAAGGGCAATATGCCCGCCTCCATTAGGAATCATATTCTGGGCAGCGGCTGTGGCCAAAGCTACAGGCGTGGCATAGTTAACCTGCGCAAGCTGTAAGACCTTTTGCGGGTCTTCTGTCATGCTGTCTAATGGCTGTATGTCAGATAGCCCTGCCCCCAGAATAACCAGATCAGGTTTATGCTCAGCATAATCTGCCTTAAATGCTGCCAGAGCGGCTTCACCATCACACAGATCAATCTGCCGGGTAAAAACAGCAGAGCCGCGTGCACAGCACGTTGTGGCAATTTCTGTCAGCCGTTGCGGGTTTCTGCCCCATAGTATCAGTGTCCGGCCTGGTCGTGCGTAACGTTTGGCCAGTTCCATTCCAATTCCGCCGGTGGCCCCAGTCAGCAGAACAGAGCGTGCGGTGTGTTTTCCGTTCGCAACAACTTTCACACTTTTCCCTTTCCCAATGCTGCGTAATAAGGCATCACCCATTGGCTTTTGGCTTTCACACAACGGAGTGGCAATGTCTTCCCCCACTCAGATTACGGTTACACCTGTTTCGGGTTCACGCCAGCTTTCTCTCTTTATAAAACTACCACGCCTTCTTTACGATGGCTTGCCAAGTTATGTGCCTCCTTTAGATATGGAGCAGCGGGATATTTTTTCACCCACGCATGCGCCATTTTTTGAGCACGGCTTTGCTTGTTATTTTCTTGCGTGGCGGAATGGAAAGCCCATTGGGCGTATATCTGCCCAGATAGATGCTTTGGCTCTCAAGCAGCCCGGCCCGCGCACAGGCTTTTTTGGGGCGCTGGATACGCTGGAGCCGGAATGCGTGGCCCCATTGCTTGAAGCCGCGATACAATGGCTAAAATTGCGCAAAATTGAGCGCATACGTGGCCCGTGGACACTGAATAGCAATGGTGAATCCGGGATTATGGTGGAGGGGCAAGATGAGCCCCCCATGATTGGCATACCGTGGCACCCCAAAACTCTGGGGCCTGCTGTGGAGGCTGCTGGGTTTAAGCGTGCGGTAGATTTGCTATCCTACCGGATGGAAACCAGCCCTTCTGCAGAGCGTGCAAACCAGATACCTGCCAACATTCGGCAGCGCTTGGGTGCGATTACCATGCGCGGCCTGCGTAAGGATAAGGTGAATGAAGATGCCGAAATCCTGCGTGAAATCTATAATGATGCGTGGTCTGATACGTGGGGAAATATTCCCCTTACGCAGGATGAGGTCAAAAGCCTGCTAAAGGCCCTTAAGCCCATTTTGCGGCCAGAACAGTATGTGCTGGCTGAAGTAGCCGGAGAACCGGCTGCCATTGCGCTGGTTATTCCCAACATGTTTGATATCAGCGGTGACTTAGGTGGTGCGCCCTCTCCGCTGGGCTGGCTCAAGCTGGCCTCTCGCGTAATGAGCCATGATTTCCGGTCTGCACGGGTGGTGCTGTTGGGTGTGCGCAAGAAGTATCTCGGCACCGCCCTGCGCGCCATGCTACCTGCCCTGATTATTGATGAACTGATGAAGCGTGGCCATGTGCTGCCTTATCGCAGTATTGAGCTAGGCTGGGTGTTGGAAACGCATGAAGGCCTGCGTAAGCTGATTGAGCGCATTTCTCCCACGCCTTACAAACGGCACCGGATGTACGAAAAACTTCTGGTGGAATAAATCGCGCTCTGGCGGGTGGAGCGCCTAAAGGTGGCTCCACCCGTGGGAACGGAATTGCAGGCTTTTGCCTGTGCTATCTACAACCGTTACACTGGTAGATCCCCGCGTGAATTCCCCGATACGGGTTACTTTTATGGGGCCGCAGGCGGTATCTAACGCGCCTTTGCGTAGCAATGAGGCTTCATGCTGCGTGGGAACGGCAAATAAAATCTCGTAATCATCGCCGCCAGTCAGGCAGGTTTCCAGCCATTTGGGGCCTGCTTGGCGAACTGCGTCTGATAGAGGCACGGTATCTGCGTGGATGGTCACATGCAGCGCGTTTTCCCGCGCGAGATGCCCTGCATCTTGGAGCAAACCGTCTGAAATATCCATGGCAGCAGAAGCAAGGCCGTATAAGGGCAAACCAATACGGGGCTGTGGCAGGCGGTAACGCTGCGCCAGATGGCCAGATGGATCAGGTATCTCACCTTTAAGGGCGCGTAGGCCTAATGCGCCATCACCAATAGTGCCGGTAACCCATAAACCATCACCAGCCTGAGCGCCTTGTCGGCGGATAGCCTGCCCCGGCAACACAGAGCCAAGAATGGTCAGGGATAAGACCAGCGGGCCACGGGTGGAGGTTGTATCGCCCCCTAGTAACTGGAGCCCGAATTGCTCCTGATCCGCTTTAAGCCCTTTGCAAAACTGTGCCACCCACTGTTCGGTAGTATGAGGTGGGCGTGCAAATGTTAGCAGCCAACCTTCCGGGCGGCTGCCCATGGCAGCCAGATCAGACAGGTTACAGCGTAGCAGCTTGCGGCCAATGGTTTCTGGCGGATCATCTGGCAGAAAGTGAACATTTTCTACCATACCATCCGCTGCAATCACCAGTTCTCGCCCTTCGGGCGGCGTGAAAACAGCGGCGTCATCCCTCAATTCAAGGGCAGCAGCCCCAGCCAGAGCAGAAAAGTGCTGCCGGATAAACGCAAATTCCTGCGGCAGATCAGTCTGGTTGCTGGGTTTGTTCTGTATCATGGTTCCGTTCAGCCGCCAGACGTTTGAAGAGCGTATCCAGAACGCCGTTCACAAGGCGCGGTTCGTCACCAGAGAAGAAGGCGTGGGCCACGTCCATATATTCGTTGATCAGCACAGGGGCTGGTGCATCGCCTTCTGTTGCTTCTGCCGCGGCTGCCAGAAGCAATGCGCGCAATACGGGGTCTAGCCGTGCAATGGGCCACGTTTCTGGAAGCGTTTTTTCAACTTCCTGCGTAACCTGCGTGCGTAGGGAGGTTACCAGCCGCACAATGTGGCTGAAAAGCTGTGTATCGGCCTCTGGAATGCAGCCGTCTTCATAACTTGCGCCATCCAGCGTTGTGCCAAACCGATGGACCAGAAACTGTTCAATAACGTTTTCTGGGCGGTCTCCATTCTGGTCAATCTGGAACAGGGCTTGCACAGCGGCAACGCGTGCTGCCGTGCGGGGCCGTTGCGCCCCTTTCAAACGGGGTTCGTCCTGTAGTTCTGTCATCCATCCCTCCTGCCCGGCCAGTCAGTTGCAAAGCCGGGTTTCATGGCGCTTTTCTGTTCTAAGGTCTAGTCTTTTCCGGGGGCTGGGGCGCCACCTGATTCCATAAGGTTCAGAATTTCCGAAAAATCCTTGGCTTCCGTAAAATCGCGGTACACGCTTGCAAACCGCACATATCCAACGCCATCTACTTCCTTAAGGGCATCCATTGCCAGTTCACCTATGCGGGTGGATGTCACCTCGGTTTCTCCGTTCCCTTCAAGCTGGCGCACAATGCCGGTAACAATCTGCTCAATCTGTTCTTCGGAAACAGGGCGTTTGCGCAGGGCGATACGGATGGAGCGTGCAATTTTTTCCCGATCAAAGGGCGCGCGCCTGCCATCGTTTTTCACCACAACCAGTTCTCGTAGTTGCACACGTTCTACCGTGGTAAAACGCTGCCCGCAGGACAGGCATGCACGCCGCCGCCGAATGGCCAGTCCTTCCTCATTGGGGCGACTGTCCTTGACCTGACTATCTGGGTTCCCGCAAAAAGGGCAACGCATGGTGGTATCAACCTTCCCTCAGGCGCATTTTTGGCTGGCGTTTTCTGTTGTTAAAAGAGCGCGTATGTAAAGGCACCACTTATTTCTTTTGGGCCGTTTCGTCCATACCATGTGGCGGTCCATCTGGATGGAGAAATTATGAAACGCAGCCATTTTGCTGTTCTGTTCTGTGCAGCTCTTTCTTGTTCAGCCTATGCCTTACCGCAGGCGTTGGCCGATAATCAGCCTTCCCAGCCCGTTTTGCCGGAGCAGGTGGATGCTCAAAAGGATATTACCATATTTGACACATCTTTGCATCTGGCATCGGAAGGAGAACCGGCAACAGTTTATTTTGCCCTGTCCAATGCCAGTGAAACCGCGCATCTGCTTACGGGGGTAAGTTCTCCCGTTTGCCAGAAACTGGTGGGCCACCATGCCGATCAGGAAAGCACAGGTGGTACTAGGGTGCTGTTTACCCATCTTGCCCTGCCGGGCAACTCTACACTGGTGTTTCCGCCGGGCGGGTACCACCTGCTCTGCTTTGGCCTTTCCAATAACGTGCATGCCAATCAGAACGTGCCGTTTACATTTACATTTATGGGTGGATCTTCAAAAACCGTATCTGTTCCTGTTCAGGATGCAGGCACAGATGCAGAAAGCGACCATAAGCCAGACTGATCACGCCTTATTCAGCAAAGCGTTGCTCTGGCAGGAAAAATATTCCCGCCAGAGCTTGTTTTTTAGCTGCCCGTATAGGTACTAAGAGTGCGCTTAACCGCCTGATGCCATCCGGCAATCATGGTGCGGCGCTGTTCATTTTCCATTTTAGGTTCAAATAGAGAGCCCCGTGCCCATTCGGAAGCCACGGTCTGCTCGCTATCCCACACACCTGTTGCAATGCCCGCCAGAAAGCCTGCGCCCAGAGCGGTGGTTTCCACATTGCGTGGACGCTCCACCTTGGCTTGCAGCATGTCTGCAAGAAACTGGCAGTACCAGTCATTGGCAGACATGCCGCCATCTACGCGAATGCTATCTGTGGTGCCACCGCCATCCTGCATCATGGCCGTAACCAGATCGAGCGTCTGATAGGCTACGGATTCCAAAGCAGCGCGGGCAATATGCGCAGCACTTGAATCCAGCGTTAGGCCGCAGATCAGTCCGCGTGCATCAGGGTCCCAATGCGGGGCGCCTAGGCCTACAAACCCCGGCACCATGTAAACGCCGTGGCTATCTGGCACACGTGTCGCCATATCATCGGTTTGAGATGCGTGGGTGATCAGGTGCAGCCCATCACGCAACCATTTGATAGCGGCACCCGCCACAAAAATGGAGCCTTCCAGCGCGTAGGTGGTTTTGCCATTAATACGGTAGGCAATGGTGGTGAGCATGCGGTTGCGAGATGTTACGGGTTTATCCCCCGTATTCAGCAGCAAAAAGCAGCCCGTGCCATAGGTGGCCTTGGCCATGCCTGGTGTAAAGCACGCCTGCCCGACCACAGCGGCCTGCTGATCCCCCGCAATACCTGCGATAGGAATGGATCGGCCGAACAGTTCGGGATCAGTTTCACCGTAAATGCAGCTGCTATCTTTCACTTCTGGCAAAAGTGCCGCAGGTACGCGGAAAAGACGCAGAAGGTCTTCATCCCACTGTTGGCGGTGGATATCAAACAACATGGTGCGAGATGCGTTGGTGACATCCGTTGCATGCACCTTGCCGCCAGTCAGACGCCAGAGAATGAAGGAATCAATGGTGCCAAAAGCCAGCTCGCCTTTTTCTGCACGCTCACGGGCCTGGGGCACGTTATCCAGCAGCCATGCCAGCTTGGTGGCAGAAAAATACGGATCAATCAAAAGCCCGGTGCGTTCGCGCACCAGTGTTTCTGCGCCTTCATCACGCAGTTTCTGGCACACATTGGCCGTGCGCCGATCCTGCCAGACAATGGCGCGGTGGATAGGCTTACCTGTGGCGCGTTCCCACACCACAATGGTTTCGCGCTGGTTGGTAATGCCAATGCCCGCCACCCGGTCTGCCGCGCCAGATTTCTCCAGCGCTGTGCGTGCGGTGTTAACAACATCTTTCCAGATATCTTCCGGGCAGTGTTCTACCCAACCCGCCTTGGGGTAATGCTGTGCAAACTCCTCTCTGGCGGCAGCGAGTTCCTGCGCATCACGATCAAAGACAATGCTGCGTGTTGATGTCGTTCCCTGATCAATAGCCAGGACACAGTCTTGCTTACTCATTAAGGAGTATCCTTCTGCGTGTTGCGGTCAGTCTGCCGCCGTCGTGGTCACCCGGGCCCTTGCGGGCATAAATGGGCGGAGAAGTGTCTGGTAAAGTGTGGCGCCCACTAAACCGCCCACCATGGGGCCAGCAATAGGCATCCACCAATAATTGCCGGGGGAAGGAAACGCGGCACGTCCCCATCCTGCAACAAAACAGAAAATGCGCGGCCCAAGATCGCGCGCAGGGTTGAGGGCCCAGCCTTCCAAAAAGCCGGAAGATGCGCCCAAAATGGCAACCAGCAAGCCAATAATCAGCGCACCGGAATTAGCCTGCGGGGCCACGGTATTGTATTCACAGGTAATGGCAAAAATACCCAGCACCAAAATAGCGGTAAGGATAACCTCATTCATCATGGCGTGAAGTGGGGTTACAAAATCACCGGGATGGGTAAAGAAAACGCCAGAAGCTGCGCCGTCATTCACCCAATCCAGATGATTAGCGAGCGCGTAATGCTGGATAACGGAGCCATACAGGGCATATACAAGCGAAGCGCCTAAAAAGCCGCCCCCAACTTGCGCCACCCAATAAGGCACAACTTTTTTCCAGGAAAAACCACGGTAGCATGCCAAAGCCAGCGTAACGGCCGGGTTGGCATGCGTGCCAGATACAGAACCAGTGACATAGATGGCCAGCGTAACAGCCAGCCCCCATGTAATGGCAACACCCCAGTAAGCCTGCTTGAAGGGGCTGGGATCATACAGCGAGAACATTGCTGCCACTGAATCCCCTATAGTCACAATAATCATAACAGCCAGACATTCGGCTATCATTTCCCCAAGCAGGGCTTTTCCTGTTTTTTCCATGACCTTCCTCATTATTATTTTTCTTGTTGGAAAGGACGTATCTATGGTTCTCAGATATCAGGCAAGTTTCTTCCCGACATATGCTTCAACATTGGCTTTTTCTGCATCGCTCAGATGCAGACCCAGCTTGCTGCGGCGCCACAGAACATCTTCTGCCGTGCGAGCCCATTCGCGAGAGATCAGATAATCTACTTCACGCGATGTTAAGTCACCGCCCAGCACTTCGCCCATATCCTGCATGCTATTGGCTTCACCAATAATTTCGTAGGTGCGGCTGCCATAATTGCGCATCAGGCGCCATGCAAGACCTTCTGGCAGCCATGGGGCTGTACGGCGCAGGCGAGCCAGAGCCTGATCAAAGCCGCCATCTCCCAAGTCACCACCGGGCAGAACTTCCTGTGCAGTCCAGCTTTCGCCACCCACTGCGGGCAGAACAGGCGCCAGTTTTTCCAGCGCGTGTTCGGCCAGTTTGCGGTATGTGGTGATCTTGCCGCCAAAAATAGAAAGTAGCGGCGCACCGTCCTGCGTATCCAGATCCAGCACGTAATCACGCGTTACGGCAGAGGCGTTGGCAGAGGCATCATCATACAGCGGACGTAGGCCAGCATAGCTCCACACCACGTCGCTTTCTTTCACCTGCACGTTCAGGTAGCGGTTTACGCTTTCACACAGGTAAGTCACTTCATCGGGCGCAATGTTCACTTTGCCCGGTTCCTGCTTCCACGGAATATCGGTGGTGCCGATCAGCGTGAAATTCTGTTCATATGGAATAGCGAACACAATACGCTTATCCGGATTCTGGAAGATGTAAGCCTGCGGGCCTTCATACACACGCGGCACAATAATATGGCTGCCCTTGACCAACCGAACAGATTTGGAATTCGGGATTTTCAGCGTATCGGCCAGCAAACGCGCAACCCACGGGCCAGCAGCGTTGACCAGCGCCTTGGCGCGTACGGTTGTGGTTTTGCCGGTTGTGCGGTCTTCCAGCGTGGCTTCCCACACACCGTTGGCGCGGTTGGCCGCAATCAGGCGTGTGCGTGTACGCACATCTGCACCACGTTCTGCGGCATCCATGGCGTTCAGCACCACAAGGCGGCTGTCCTGCACCCAACCATCGGAATACACAAAACCTTTGGTGTATTCTGGCTTCAGAGCCGCGCCAGATGAATGCGTGCGGAAATCAATGCCGCGAGACTTCGGCAGCGTCATGTTGGAGGCAAGGTGATCGTAAAGGAACAGGCCAGCCTTAAGCATCCACGCCGGGCGCACCAGTTTGGAATGAGGCAGCACAAACCGGAGTGGCCACATAATATGCGGGGCCATTTTCAGCAGGCGTTCACGTTCCATAAGGGCTTCGCGCACCAGGCGGAATTCGTAATATTCCAGGTAACGCAAGCCACCGTGGATAAGCTTCGTGCTGGAAGATGATGTGTAGCTGGCAAGGTCATCCTGCTCTACCAGCAGAACAGAGGCGCCACGGCCAACAGCATCTCGTGCGATGCCTGCGCCGTTTACCCCTCCTCCAACAATGAGCAGATCATAAATGCGGGCGGGAGATGCAGTAGGTGTGGTCATGGTTTCTTCCGGTTTCGGTCAGAACGCAAACTTCTGTCTTTTATTCGTATTCGAAAAGAAAACGCAAGAAGAATGGCGTCAATATGGCCAGATGGCGGTTTTTAACGGCCCTTCCTGCTTTCCTTTACGAAAATCATGGATCATGGTTGGGCAATATGCAGTTTGATATCGTGTTCTTTTAACAGCGCGCGAATGCCCGCTGGTGGTGGTTGATCGGTATAAAACGCGTTGACCTGCGTAATATGCCCTACCCGCGCCATGGGTCTGCGGCGGAACTTGGTGTGGTCTGCCAACAAAAAAACAGTGCGGGCATTGCGCAGAATGGCCTGCGCGGCGCTAATTTCATCTGCATCAAAATCCAGCAATGTGCCGTCTTCATCAATGCCGCTAATGCCGATTACGCCAAAATCTGCCCGGTATTGTTCCATCATGGCGGCGGCTGTGGGGCCAACTATGCCGCCATCACGCAGGCGAACGTGCCCACCCGTAATAATCAGACTACATTCTGGAGCGGGGGCCAAAAGCGTGGCTACATGAATATTGTTGGTAATCACCCGCAGTGCCTTATGGGTGCGGAGAGATTGCGCAAAGGCTTCTGTAGTTGTGCCAATATTGATGAAAAGCGAAGCCCCGTTGGGAATGGCCTGTGCGGCATTACGCCCAATGGCTTCCTTTTCGCGCAAATTCAGGATCTGCCGATCGGAATAAGAAATATTTTCTGATGGCGAAAGAGAGCTGGCTCCACCATGATGGCGCGCCAGCAGCCCCTGTGCAGCCATGATGTTGACGTCTCGGCGTACGGTTTGCACGGTAACATTGAGTTCACGCGCCAAATCTTCGCTGGTTGCATAGCCGTGTTGCTGCACCAGTTTAAGAATGCGAAACCGACGTTGTTGCACTGCCTGTGTCATGCCTGCGCTGTCTCAAGAACCTCCAGCACGGCTTCTCCATACCGTTCCAGTTTGGAGCGCCCTACCCCTTTGATATCTCCCAGTTCATCCAAATCTGAGGGTTTTTCCATGGCGATATCGCGCAGCACGGAATCATGGAAAATAACGTAAGGCGGAATTTCCTGCTCCTGCGCTTCTTCCCGGCGCCATTGGCGTAGGGCATCAAACAGGGCTTTGCTATCTTCCGTAAGGGTAATGCCTGCGCTTTGGCTGCTGCGGTCTGATATGCGGCTGGCTGTTTCCACTACAGGATCTGCACGTAGGTGAATGTCTTCCTCACCGCGTAAAATGGGGCGCGCTACATTCTGGTTTAAAATCAGGCCGCCGTATTGGCCTTCTGTGCGCAAGGCCCCACGCGCAATAAGCTGACGCACCACGCCGCGCCAGAACTGCTCGCTTTTATCCTTACCAATACCCCACACAGTCAGCTTGTCATGCCCATTACGCTTAACGGCTTCTGTGGTTTTGCCGCGCAGCACACTGATAACATGTAGTGCACCAAAACATTGCCCCGTGCGATACACAGCAGAAAGCAGCTTGCGGGCGGCTTCTGTGCCATCAAATGTTAGCACCGGATGTAGGCAGTTATCGCAATGGCCGCAGGGTTCGGCCAATTCTTCACCAAAACAATGCAATAACGCACGGGTGCGGCAACCCGTGGTTTCGGTTAGTGCGATCATGGCTTCCAGCCGGCTGCGCATAATCCGTTTTTCGCTTTCTGGTGCGGCGGATTGATCCAGCCAATAACGGGCGCGAGCCATGTCCTCCCCGCCGTACAGCAGAAGTGTGTCAGATGGCAGGCCATCACGCCCTGCCCGACCAATTTGCTGATAATAGGCCTCTGGCGAGGATGGCATGTCCAGATGCACGACAGCGCGCACGTCTGGCCTATCTATGCCCATGCCAAAGGCGACAGTGGCAACAATAACAAGAGGTTCACCAGATCGAAAACGCAGGAGCGCGGCACGTTTTTCTATGGGGGAAAGCCCGGCGTGATAGGCCAAGGCAGGCCACCCGCGTTCACGCAGAGAAGCGGCCATGCGCTCTGTGCGGGCACGGCTGCCACAATATACAATACTGGCGGCATCCTTATGCCGTTCCAGTGCTGTAATAAGCTGGCGGGTTTCAGACGCTTTGGGCTGCACGGAAATGTTGAGATTAGGCCGATGAAAGCTGGAAACCAGCACCTCGGCATGCGGCATATCCAGCGCCGTTAGAATATCTTCTCGCGTGCGTTCATCCGCGGTAGCGGTAAGGGCAATACGTGGCACATGCGGAAAATGGCGTGGCAACGCTGTAAGGGCGCGGTATTCTGGCCGGAACTCATGCCCCCATGCCGAAATACAATGAGCCTCATCAATAGCGATAACCGAAAGCGGTATGCGCACAAGCCTGTCTAGCGTGCCGGATGAAAGCAGCCGTTCTGGGGAAATATACAGCAGGTCTATCCGCCCATTTGCCAGATCGGATCTGATTTTGGCGGCTTCATCCCCTTCCAGTTCAGAATGAAGGGCCGCTGCATTGATGCCAAGTTGGCGCAGGCCTGCAACCTGATCATCCATAAGGGCAATAAGGGGGGAAATAACCAGCCCCATGCCTTCGCGGCACAGGGCGGGTATTTGGTAACAAACACTTTTGCCGCCGCCGGTTGGCATAAGCACCAGTGTATCTCTGCCTTCCATAACGCATTCAACGGCTTGCGCCTGAAGGCTGCGGAAACCCGGAAAGCCAAAAACCGCCTGCAGAACCTCCTGCGGCGGTTTGCCAGCAAACCGATCCCGTTCCAGCCTGTTATGTGAAAACTGAGAGGGCGTGGATATGGAGCCGGTTTCTGTCATTCTATCAGGGGTTGGCCAGTTCGATCTCCACGCGGCGGGAGCCAACCTGCATGCCTTCGCTGCTGGAAGGTGCGCGTGGGGTCTGAACGATATGATCACCCGCCACACCATCTTCGCTTAGCTGCTGGGCAACAGTTTTAGCGCGCTGAATGGCCAAAAGCGCATCGGCAGAAAGATCCTGCCCTGCATGTGCGTAACCTTCCACCTTTACAATGCGGGAAGGATGCTTTCTGGATTCGTCTGCCACCTGCAACAGGACATTGCGAGCATTGTCATCCAGCTCTGTTGAACGAGCGGAGAAGAAAACCACGTATTTGCGTGGTGCATTGCCAGCACAAGCAGCCAAAAGGCAGAGACCAGCAACAGGAAGCAAGCGGCGCATATAAAATATCCTAATCAAGATATGTCATTATTTCCTAACTGGTGCCCTGCCGGGGGCATTACGTCAACATAGATTTGCTTATGCAACGGCGGCCTTGGCAACTCCAGCAGAAAGCCGCCAGATGCGATCCAGCTTTTCAACGCCAGTCAGGCGGTGTGCGATAAGGATAACTGTGCGCCCTTCTGTAACGGTGTTGAGTGTGCGTAGGAAGTCCTGCTCTGTCTGAGCATCCAGCCCAGTGGCGGGTTCATCCAAAATCATGATGGGGGCTTGTGTCAGTAATGTGCGGGCCAGCGCAATACGCCGCCCTTGCCCGCCAGATAGCCGAACACCGCCTTCACCCAACCATGTATCCAGCCCTTCTGGCAGGTTCCGCACAACATCTGCAATGGCGGCTTCTTCCAACGCTTGCCACAGGTCTTCTTCCGTAGCATCTGGCTGGCCCAGTAGCAGGTTGGCGCGGATGGTATCATCAAACAAATGCGTGGCTTGGGAAAGCCATGCGATACGCTGGCGCAAAGAGTCTGCCTTAATGCGGGAAATGTCTTCCCCGCCCAGTGTGATTGTTCCGGCTTCTGGTGTGGCAGCTTTAAGAAGGAGAGCTGCAAGGCTGGATTTGCCCACGCCAGATGGCCCCAGAATGGCCACGCGTGCACCTGCCGGAATATCCAGTGTAAGGCCATCAAACACCCATGGGCGATTTGCCGCCCAGCGGAACTTTACGCCTTCTACATGGATATGCGTATCTAGCGGTGCATCTGTTTGCTCAGACGTGGGAATGGTGATGGCGGAAGGTTGTTCAGCCACTTCCACTACGCGGCGTGCTGCTGCCCCCATTGCACCAGCCTGTAGCCCTGCACGGGTAAGTGCCGCGGCACTTTCAAAAGCAGCAATGGTTAAAAACAGAATGCCCACGCCTTCCAGTGCAGGAATATGTTCTGCAAACAGTCCGCCAATGCTCAGTAGCACAGCAAATACAGCAATCTGTCCGGCCAGAAAGGCCATGGCGTTGGCAAGGGCTGCCCGCCGCGCCAGACGGAGCTGATCTTGCAGGAGAGCGGCATCTGCCGCCTGCACACGTGCCAGCATACGGCCTTCTGCGCCAAAAGCGCGGATTTCACGCAGGCCACCAACCAGATCCAGCACCGTAATGCGCAAATGGGCCAGATGATGCACGATCTGGCTGGCAGATGCTCGGCTAGAGCGCGCAATCATCCATGGCACCACAAAGGCAGAGCAGGCAAATAGCAGCCCCACAACAAGGCCCAGCAACATACTGGCATGGCCTGCAATAATAACGAGGGCCGGAAATGTAACGCAGGCACAGATAAGCGGCACCACAATGCGCAGGTAAAGGCCGTCCAACGTGCCAATATCTGAAACAAGGCGGGAAAGCATATCCCCCGCCCGCCGGAAGCCCAGACCGGCAGCAGCTCCCTGCGCGAGGGAGCGGAAAAACCACACACGCAAATCAGCCAACGCGCGGAACATGGCATCATGCGCAAACAGGCGTTCTGCATAACGCAGGATCACACGGCCCGCACCAATCCAGCGCAAAGCTGTTGTGGCAATAACAATTTCACCCATAACGCAACCGGCCAGCCGCAGCCCAGATGTTTGCATGAGCGCCAGCCCAAAAGCCAAGGCCAGCAGAGCCAGAACAATACCGCCAGCAAGGCGAACCCCCTGTTTGCGCCAGAGCGCAAAAACAGTACGGATGGCTTGCCAATCTGTCAGTTCCCCGGTGGGGCGTGGGTTAGGGAGAGAGGTCATGCTCAGGCTGCTCCCTGTCGGCTGATAACGCGGCCGCTGGCCAGATCTATGCGGCGGCCTTTGAACATATGCACGGCGGCAGAATGGGTGGCCAAAATAACGGTGCGGCCTACGGCCAAGCGTTGCAGGCTTTCAAACACGCTTTTTTCTGTTGCTGGATCCAGATGTGCTGTGGGCTCATCCAACAGCAGCACCGGAGCATTTTTCAGATAAGCGCGCGCAATGGCAATGCGCTGGGCCTGCCCGCCAGAAAGACCAAACCCACCTTCCCCAATCCGGGTTTCAAGCCCTTCGGGCAGGTTGGGCAAGAACTGATCAACAGCAGCAGATTTTAGTGCGGCCTGAAGCTCGGCATCGCTGGCATCGGGTTTTGCAAACAGAATATTCTCACGCAATGTGCCAGCAAACAGAACAGGCTTTTGCCCAATCCATGAGACCATGCGAGCCAGTGCGTCTGGCACAATGCTATCTAGCGGAGCACCGTTGAACAGAACGCGCCCGGTATCGGGCTGAATGAAGCCGAGCAGCAATTCCATGATAGTGGATTTGCCAGAACCAGAAGCCCCAGCCAGAATCAGTGTTTCACCCGCAGGCACAGTAAAGCTGACATGGTCTAGCGCTAAACCGCGTGCTGGGTCCCATGAAAAACTGACATCATCAAAGGAGACCATCACGCCATTGGCGTTGACGGTGCGGGCGCCCTCCGGCGCAGGGCGCTCTTGAGCTTCAGGGAGTTCCAGAACAGCTGTAGCAGCCCCTTGGGCATGTGCTCTATCTTGATAAGCAAGGGCCAAGCCACGGAGGGGGGCAAAAAACTCTGGCACAGCTAGCAAAACAAACAGCCCCGCAGTAACGGCATGCACCAATGCAGGGGCGCTTCCTTCCGCCTGTAGGGCCAAAGCCTGCCGGCCATCCATAATGGCGATGGCAATAAGAGCAACAACCATGGCGCAGTCGATAGAGGCGGAAGACAGAAAGGCAACCCGCAGCACCTTCATGGTGCGTTGGCGCAATTCTTCTGCTGCATCGCCCAGCTTGCGGGTTTCATCTTCCGCACGGCCAGCCAGAACAATAGTGGCAATACCTTTAACGCGATCTAAAAACCGAGCCTGCAGGCGTGTCATGGCCAGAAATTGATTGCGGGAAGCCACAGCCGCCCCAATGCCAAACAGAGCCTGCCCGAAAGGTACGGCTATGCCGCATAAGCCCAGAACCAGTGCTGCATGTGGTTGCACAATGGCTATGGGAATGAGAATGGCAACAGGTGCAGCAATCCAAAGAATAGAGGCCGGGATCCAACGGCCAAAAAAGCCATCCAGCGCTTCCACCCTATCTACAATGGTGGAAGCCAGCACCCCGCTATGCACGCGGCGCAAAAGTGCAGGCCCACCTGTAAGAACGGAGGCCAGAACCTCACCACGCAACCGGCGGCGTGCGGCAATGCCTGCACGCGCGGCACCTGTATCGGCCTGAACCATAACCAAAGCGCGTAGAATGGCCAAAACCGGAAAGGCCAGAAAAGGCCATACAGGCATAGGGCCTGCGGCATCTGCCATCTTCCAGTTAACCAGGGCATGCCCCAGCACAACGGCCACACACCAGACCTGCCCTATACCGACAAGACTGGAGAGCAGCCCGGCTCCAACCACTGATCGCGCTGCCTGACGCCCCAGACGCGATTGTGTCCGTGTCCAGTTGCGGATTGCTGCTTTCTCGTTGCTCATAACACAAGGCGTTTATACCGACAGACGCAAGACGCAAACAGTTTAGAAAGCCATCCCCCGCTGCAATCTGGGCATAGCGTGTATTTTTTGCCTTATTTTCTGGCCTCTGGCGGGTTTTCTGGCAGGCGCATCACCAACGTATATTGCACGCCGCCTTCCCCTTTATACGTAAGCGTTGCTTTAAGCTGGCGCGCAAATGCGTGAATAAGTTTTAGGCCAATGCCTTGATGTATTGGCGGTTCTTCCCATGCGCACCCTACCCCGTTATCCCCAACCTGAAGGGTGAGTTGCCCGTGGCTGCGGTGCAGGCGCACAAAAATGGTGCCTTTCTGGCTATCCGGAAAAGCATATTTAATGGAGTTGGTGATAATTTCTGTAACGATCAGGGCAAGCGGCACAGCTTGATCCGGGTCCATCCAGAAACTGTCTGAAATCACGTCCAGCGTAATGCGCCCGAATTCAGATTCTCCGGCAATGTGAAGTGTCTGCTCACAAAGTTCTTGCAGAAAGACAGACATGTTCAGGCTGTTCAGAGCATCTTCTGCATAGAGTGTCCGATGCAGTGTTGCCAACGCTCGAATTCTATCTCGCGCCAGGGCAAATTCTGCTCGCACCTCCGGGTGTTCAATCTGATTGGCCTGAAGGTTGAGCAAGGAAGCCACAATCTGGAGATTGTTCTTAACGCGGTGATGCACTTCCTTCATTAGCAGTTGCTGATGCGCCATGGCTTTTTTAAGCCGCGCTTCATGGCGGGAGAGGCGGCGTGTGGCACGGGTAAAAGCCTGCCCAAGGCGTTGAAGCTCAAGCGGCATGGAGCGGGTGATGCGTGCATCAAAAATCCCTTCCATCTGCCATTTCTGCACGGAGTATGTGAGACGGCGCAAAGGGCCTATCAGCACAATATTGGCGGCCAATGTAACGGCAACAAGCCCGATAACCAGCAACAGCACCAGCCCTACAATTTGCAGGATCATGGTATGCAGAGCATCAGATTCCATGGATGTGCGCTGGGTGGAAACCAGAATATCTGCTCCTCCCGCAATAGCGCCCAGAGCATAGCCCCCCAGCCCAGTGGGGAGTGTGATAATGCTGCGCTCGCTGTTTTCCAGCGCGTTTTTGAGTTCATGCACAATGGAAGGCGGTGGAGGTTGCCACCCGCAATCTGAGCATACGGGCAGTAATTGCCCATTATGCATCAGCAGCCATGCCTGTATGGGGTTATCGTCCTCTGCAAAAACCTGCCAGCCGGAGGCGCTGCCCAGATATGCCCTTTGCCGAGATATCTGGAGAATACCCATCAGATAACCATGTGCTTCTGGTAGAGCTAGAAACCCTGCGGGTACGGTAATACGTAAAAAAGCGCCACCTTCACCCGGCCCACCACTGGTCTGCACGGCTTCAAGTAGAGTGGAATGCACATCGGTTGGGGCAGAAAGCGCCCCTACCTCCGCACATCCCCGCCCTTGGGGGGAAACGGATTGTATGGGCTTTCCTTCATCATCCAGCACGGAAAGAAAGCAGTAACGCTGCCCACTAATGGTTTCCATAAGCCGCAGGGCATGCACGATCTGATCGGGGGTCAGATCCATATGGCCTATGGTTTCAAGGGCGCTACGTAATCTGTCTGTATCATGGCGGAATTGCAGGTCTAGCCGCATAATGGCATTGCCAGCACGCTGCGCACTGCCAAGAGTAACTTCGCGGTAATTATGCAGAGCCAGTACGGCGCCAATGGCAATAACAGGAACGGCTGAAAGGCAGATCAGCAGCCGCATTCGTGCGCTTGTGGTGCTAAAAATACGCCCCAGACCAGACAGAAGGGAGGCCGCTACCCGGCTTGCTGGGCCTTCCCCTCGCCCACTGATATGCAAAATGCTTAATCCTGTTTTTCTCGATCTTCCTGAATAAGCTTAAGCAGCTCTTCAGGCACGGGTTCATTCACAACGTTATCGAACATCTGGTGCAGGCCACGCTTTAGCCATAGGTCAAAAGCTTTATCCCGCTTTTTTTTCGGCTTTCGGGAGTGGGCATCGTCTCTCCTTTTTCCCATCCTGAACTCCGGTTTCTGCCATGCCATCCATCCGGGCATGGCCTGTTGGGTGCTGTGTTTGCACGACTCTGCGGGCTTTGGGTCCCTAACATCAGTATCGTACGCCATTGCGCTTATGCCGTCTGCTGTGCGTTACGCGTTGTGTTTCGGGCCGTGCGGGTTTTGCGTCGGGTAGAAGAAACTCTTGTGGTGGATTCTGCGCTTGTTTTGGCAGAAACACCGTCTTCGTCTTCTCCCATCAGCCAGACTTCTAGCTGCCGGCGCGCCCGAAAAACCCGGCTTTTTGCTGTACCCACAGCGCATCCGGCAACGTCTGCCAGTTCCTGATAGCTCATCCCCTCCAGAACACCCAAGACCAAAGCTTCCCGCTGGTCGTCTGGCAGCCGTGCAAGCGCTGCATCCAGTTCCTTCAGGGCCAGCCTGTCTTCATGCCGCCCGCTTACAGACAATAGGGATTGAGGGGTATCATCAATGTTCCCGACTTCCCGCTTTTTACGCAGGTCGGAGATAAAACGGTTACGCAAGATACGGTGCATCCATGCCGCAAAATTGGTGCCCATTACAAAACTATCCTGCGCCGCCAAAGCATTGCACACAGTATCCTGCACAAGATCCTCGGCCACAGAACGATTGCGGGTAAGCGCCAATGCCTGCACGCGCAGTTTGGGGAGGATAGCGATAACCTGATCATGGAAAGAGGCTGTCATTTTTGTGTTCTCCGCCTTGTGGATCTCTTACCCCTTCAATGTTCGGCGAAGTGGAAAGGTTACATTTAAAAACAAGTGAGTGTTCACGAAAACGAGAGCTTTAGGTTTGTGTGTCCTCTGGTCCATTTTTTCCATCCTGCGTGGCCATAACTTTTTTAAGTGCGGCCCGCGCGCGGGAAACGCGGGCCTTCATAGTGCCCACTTCCACCCCACATATGTCTGCGGCTTCTGCGTATGTTAGCTCCTGCGCACCAACAAGCACCAAAGCCTCACGCAGGAGCGGAGATATCTGCCACAACAGGCTTTCCAGCTCCTGCATTTCGGTTTGCGCGTGCGGTGACGATTCGGAGGTTAATGCGGGATGGTGCCCGTAATCTTCCAGCGCAATGCGTTCCCTACGGCCTTGGCGGTGCTGTTCCAAAAACAGATTGCGTAAAATGGCAAAGCACCATGCCCGCAGGTTTGTGCCGGGTGTAAAGCTTTCTGCCTTATCCAGAGCACGCACAATTGTATCTTGCACCAGATCATCTGCAATGGCGGAATCACGCGCCAGAAAGCGTGCAAACCCACGTAATGCAGGGATAATTGCAAGAAGTTCTGTGCGAAACGTGCGCCGCGTGGCAACATGGGTGGAATGTGGAGTGCGAGTCAGGATAAATCCCCTTTCCGGAAAGCCGGTGCGCGTGCATCATCGCGTTCTCGCATGTTTTTGTCATGACCCATTATGAAGGAGACTTGCCATGTCAGAGTCGCTGCGTGACGGCCTGATCCGGGCCCTCCCTTATGGCAGACGTTACGCGCGGGCGCTGACAGGCAGCCAACCAGAAGGTGATCTGCTGGTGGCTGAAAGCCTGCGCGGCCTTTCTGCGCAACGGCTGAAGGAAGGTTTTACGCCCCTCTATCAGCTCTATGAGGCAATTTCAGGGCTGTTTTCTCGCAAGGGATTTGCCGCGGAATATGATGTTGCGGGGCTTTCTGTAACACAGCGCCAGCTTTTGCTTTTGATCACGCTGGAAGAAGTGCCGGTTGAAATGGCCGCGCGGATTACAGGCGTGCCCCCCAAGCAAGCGGAACTGGAACTGGAAGACGCACAGGGCCGCTTGCGCAAAAATGTACAGACATCTGTGCTGATTATTGAAGATGAACCCATTATTGCCATGGATATCGAACAGCTTGTGCTGCAATGCGGGCATCAGGTGGCAGGCATAGCCCATACACAGGCAGATGCGGTAAAATTGGCTAAAGAAACCAAGCCGGGGCTTATTCTGGCAGATATCAACCTTGGCCCTGGGGGGATGGCATACAAGCGGTGGCAGAAATTACCTCATCCTTCAATGTGCCGGTTATTTACGTAACAGCGTATCCCGAACGCTTGCTGACTGGGGAAACCATGGAACCCAGCTTTGTTATTACCAAGCCGTTTGATCCCCTCACCCTTGCGGTTGCCACGTATCAGGCTGTCAGTAGCGCACGCACACAGGCTGCGTAACCAAATCAGCCTTTATTGTTCTTTCATAAATACGGATTATCTTTTCTAAGCATGGCGCATCCTCCTTTACTCCACCTGCAGGACATCACTCTTACACTGGGGGGGAACCCACTTCTGGATGGCGCAGGCTTTGCCGTTGGGCGGGGTGAGCGCCTGTGCCTTGTGGGCAGAAACGGATCGGGCAAGTCCACTCTTCTCAAAATAGCGGCTGGTGTTATTCAGCCGGATTCAGGCTCTGTTTTTGTGCAGCCCGGCGCTTCCCTGCGCTATCTACCGCAGGAGCCGGATTTAACTGCCTATACCACAACAGCAGATTACGTGGTGAACCAGATAGGAGACCCGGATATGGCATGGCGAGCTGCGCCATTGCTAGATGCGCTGGGCCTGACAGGCAAAGAAAACACGCAAAACCTTTCTGGCGGTGAGGGCCGACGTTGCGCCATTGCCGGGGCGCTGGCTGCGGCCCCTGATGTGCTGTTGCTGGATGAACCGACCAACCATCTGGACATGCCCACCATTGAATGGCTGGAGCGTGAATTGCTGAGCCTTGGTTGCGCCATGGTGATTATCAGCCATGATAGGCGGCTTCTTTCTACGCTGTCACGCTCTGTTGTGTGGCTGGATCGGGGGGTAACCCGCAGGCTTGATGAAGGATTTGGGCGGTTTGAAGCTTGGCGTGAAGAGGTTCTGGAACAGGAAGAGCGCGATGCGCACAAATTGGACCGCCAGATTGCGCGAGAAGAAGACTGGATGCGTTATGGCGTAACCGCACGCCGTAAACGTAACGTGCGCCGCGTGCGAGAACTGGCAGATTTGCGCACCGCGCGTAAGGAAGCTATTCGCGCCCCCGGTACCCTCACCCTGAACACACAGGCCGCCGCAACATCCAGCAAGCTGGTGGCTGTAGCGGAAGATATCAGCAAGGCATGGGGTGAAAAACAGGTGGTTCGCCATCTGGATCTGCGTGTTCTGCGCGGAGACCGGCTGGGTATTGTCGGGGCCAACGGTGCAGGCAAAACCACATTGTTGCGTATGCTCACAGGGCTGGACCAGCCCGATAGCGGCACAATCTCGCTTGGCCCATCTCTTAATATGGTTACGCTGGATCAGCAGCGCCGGAGCTTAAACCCAGAACGCACATTGGCCGATACCCTAACCGAAGGTGGCGGCGATATGGTGCTGGTGGGCACAGAAAAGCGCCACGTTATTGGGTATATGAAAGACTTTTTGTTCCGTCCGGAACAGGCACGCACGCCCGTAAGTGCTCTATCTGGTGGGGAACGTGGGCGGTTAATGCTGGCTTGCGCCTTGGCCAAGCCCTCCAATCTGCTGGTGCTGGACGAACCGACTAACGATCTGGATCTGGAAACACTCGATATCTTGCAGGATATGCTGGCCAGTTATGAAGGCACAGTGCTGCTTGTAAGCCATGATCGTGATTTTCTGGACCGTGTTGCCACATCTGTTCTGGCAACGGAGGGAGATGGTAACTGGATAGAATATGCCGGTGGATACAGCGATATGCTGGCTCAACGGCACCAGAAACCACTTACAACCGCTGCCGTGGTGGAAAATGAACCTGCCAAACCCAAGGATGCGGCCCCAGCACGCGGCCCCGCCAAAAAACTGAGTTATAAGGATCAGTTCGCGCTGGATAATCTGCCTAAGGAAATGGAAAAGCTGGAAGCACAGGCTGCAACGCTGCGTGAAAAACTGGCTGATCCAGACCTGTATGGCAAAAACCCAGCGCAGTTTGAAAAAATTTCGGTTGATTTACAAAAGCTGGAAACAAAGCTGGCCGAATCTGAAGAACGCTGGCTGGAACTGGAAATGAAGCGCGAAGCCCTGCAAGTAGATTAAAGTCTGGCGCATTTTTCAATCATCTTCGGCTTGCAGGTAAGCAGTGGCAATGCCTATGTTTTGGTATGCCTTGTTTTACTGGTTCTCTTTATAAGCGCACTCTTCCTTTCTGTAGTGTGGCGCTTCTTGCTCTCATCACCGCAGCGCCTATGGCGTATGCGCAGGATATGACTGATGCCGCGGATGCTGAAGGCGCGCAACCATTGCTCAGTCTGGCGCCTTTACCGCCGGGGAGTGCACAGCCAGCAGCCCCAAAGCCGGAGGGGAGAAAAGCGCCAGAAGTTATGGCCAAAAGCAAGAGTGAAACGCCAGTAGCGGTGGAACAGGATATCCGCCCGCCTTCTATTGCGTTTGATGGGCTTTTTGCAGCCATTCATCAAACACGTATGTTTACAGACCCCAAAGTGGTTTCAGACATTGTGCCCGATCGCTCTCCTACCGATCTGGTGGCATTATGGAAGCAGGAAAAAGACAAGCCAGGCTTTAACCTGAAAGACTTTGTAACAGAGCATTTTACTATCCCTGCCCTGCGCTCTGCCGCCTATACGCGCAAACCGGATGAAAGTGTGCGGGATTACATTTCCGGCATGTGGGATGTTCTGACGCGAGACCCGGACGTGGCCATGCCGTGGTCTACCCTACTGCCCCTCCCTTATAAGTATATTGTTCCGGGTGGGCGGTTTGCAGAGATTTATTACTGGGACAGCTACTTCACCATGATCGGCCTGTATGAGGATGATCATGTAGATCTCATGCGTGATATGGTGCGCGATATTGCATCGCTTATAGATACATATGGGCATATGCCCAACGGCAACCGCACCTATTACCTCAGCCGTTCTGGCCTGCCATTTTTTTCCCTCATGCTGGATTTGCTTGCTAGCCATGATGGGCAGATTGCCTACACATCCTTTCTGCCAGAACTGCAGAAGGAATATGATTACTGGACCTTGGGTGCGGCCAATCTGCCGCCGGGCATGGCGCGGCACCATGTGGTGCGCCTGCAAGATGGCACCCTCATGTTCCGCCACTGGGATACACGCAGCGCCCCGCGTGATGAAAGCTGGCCGCAGGATATGGCCACAGCGCAGGAAACAAGCCGCCCTTCTGGCGAAGTCTGGCGTGATTTGCGGGCTGGGGCCGAAAGCGGGTGGGATTTTTCATCACGTTGGTTGGCTGATGGTAAAACGCTGACAACAATCCAAACCACATCACTGCTGACAATTGAATTGAACTGTCTGATGGTACATCTGGATCAGACACTCTCTCATGCTTATGCGCTGAATGGGCAGGAAGATAAGGCCAGTTATTACGCGCAGCAGGCAGAAATTTTACGTTCTGGCATTAATCGGTTTTTGTGGAACGAAAAACAGGGTGCCTATTTTGATTATAATTGGCGCACCGGGCGGCAAACAAATATCCTTTCCATTGCCACCTCCATGCCGCTGTTTTTGCATCAAGCCAGTGTCAATCAGGCCGATGCGGTGGCTGAAACCCTTAAAACCCGCTTGCTGCATGCGGGCGGTTTAACTGCAACAGAGCATCCAACAGGCCAGCAGTGGGATGCCCCAAATGGCTGGGCGCCGTTGGAATGGATGGCCGTTAAAGGGCTGGAACAATATGGGCACCACGAATTTGCGGCCGATATTGCGCGCCGTTGGATGGCCCGCGTGATTGGCACTTTTGAACGCAGTGGTGTGTTGCTGGAAAAATACGATGTTTCTGCCACCGAGATCAGCCCAACAGGCGGTAAAGGTGGTGGGGAATACCCCATGCAGATTGGCTTTGGTTGGACGAACGGCACCTTGGTGGGCTTTATGAACCGCTATCCGCAAAATACGCGGCAGGTGTTGGATAACAATCCACTGGCAGATCAACCCTCGCAAGAACCTCTGCCCCCAATTGATGCGTGGGATGCAAAGGGCCCGGAAATTCCAGTGGAAGAACGTTCGCCCTTGCGTGGTGTGCCGTTGTCATCCCTCAATATGGAACAATTCAACAAGGATGATGATGGAGACGATGATGATGACGCCCCTGCACAGGATGCCCCGCACAGTGCGCCTTCATCAGACAAACCGATCCAGCATAGCGATCAGCCAGCTAAACCAAAGGATCAGTAAGCACCGGTTAGTGTATTACGGGGTGTAGTGAATTACACTCCGAATGGATTTGCCCTCGTGCATCAGGTCAAACGCTGTGTTGATATCTTCCAGTGGCATGGTGTGGGTTACAAATGGGGCCAGATCAATTTTGCCTGCCATGGCATCTTCCACCATGCCGGGGAGCTGTGTACGGCCTTTAACGCCACCAAATGCCGTGCCTTTCCATGTACGGCCCGTTACCAACTGGAACGGACGGGTGGAAATTTCCTTTCCGGCACCGGCTACGCCAATAACTACAGATTGGCCCCAGCCGCGGTGTGCACATTCCAAGGCCGCGCGCATAATTTCAACATTGCCGATACATTCAAAGCTGTGGTCCACGCCCCAACCTGTCATTTCAATAATAACCTGCTGAATGGGGGCTTCATAATCCTTGGGATTGATGAAATCCGTAGCTCCAAAAGCCTTGGCCAGTTCAAACTTGTCCGGGTTAGTATCAATAGCAAAAATTCGTCCGGCCTTGGCTTGGCGCGCACCCTGAATAACGGCTAGCCCGATACCGCCCAAGCCAAAAACAGCTACAGAATCCCCTTCTTGCACTTTGGCCGTGTTGTGTACGGCCCCAATGCCTGTGGTAACGCCACAGCCTAGTAGGCAAACCTGTTCGGGGTTAGATTCTGGGTTGATTTTAGCCAAGGAAACTTCGGCTACCACCGTGTATTCACTAAAGGTGGAACACCCCATGTAGTGGTAAAGTGGCTGACCTTTGTAGGAAAAACGGCTGGTGCCATCCGGCATCACACCTTTACCCTGCGTGGCACGCACTGCAATACACAAGTTGGTTTTGCCAGAAGTGCAGAACTCACACTTACCGCATTCTGCCGTATATAGCGGAATAACGTGATCTCCGGGCTTAACACTGGTAACGCCTTCGCCAACTTCCATCACAATACCTGCGCCCTCATGCCCCAGCACAACGGGAAAGAGGCCTTCCGGGTCCTGCCCCGAAAGAGTGAAGGCATCTGTGTGGCAAACGCCAGTGTTTAGGATTTTAACCAGAACTTCCCCGGCCTGTGGGGGGGCTACATCAATTTCAACAATTTCCAGAGGCTGGCCCGGTTTGAATGCAACTGCGGCGCGTGATTTCATGAAAATTTTCTCCTGTTCATCAAGGCTGGCAGTAATCTGCCATATTCACTTGCCTATTGATATTGAGAGTTCAGGGTGAACCCATCACAATTTCTGCTTAAATATAAGCATCGTGGTATTTCGTGTTCTCCATCATAAATGGTATTTATCAAAAACACCTTCTGCCCCTGCCCTTTGGGTTCAGGATTTCAGACGGAGAAATTAAAGGATGATAAAATGAAGTGCCCTTCTTGTGGTTCCGAGTATCCCTATCATGATGGAAATTTGTGGGTTTGCCCGGAATGTGCCCATGAATGGAATGCAGAAACCCAAGCGGATGCTGCAGAAGCGGAGGTTTCCTCCGTTGTGCGAGATGCCAACGGAAACCAGCTTGCTGATGGTGATACGGTAACGGTTTTGAAAGACCTGAAAATTAAAGGATCTTCTCAGGCTGTTAAAGGCGGAACCAAGGTTAAGAACATTCGGCTGGTTGATGCGGGTGATGGCCACAACATTGCCTGTAAGATAGCTGGCTTTGGTGCGATGAACCTGAAATCAGAATTCGTGAAAAAATCCTGATGAGTCAACCAAAGGGCGTATGTTCAAACATGCGCCCTTTGGTTTGTTCGGTTTTGTGTTTACATCCACGCCAACAAGGGTGAGATGCAAAGCAGTACGCCAATAAGGGTAATAAATACGAGGCTGGGCTTGCGATATTTGCGCAGATCAGGCGTTTTTACCACCAGCCAGACGGGTAGCAAGCAGCCAATAATACCAAAAATCGGGCTACTGAATGTTGTAAAAGACAACACCGGCAAATTGGCAACCACCGCACCCCATGAAAGAAGGATAGCAAACCCCATAACGCCATACTGAACCCAGTTGCGGTGCAGATGCCCAGGTTTGACCCAATGCCCCAGTATGGAACTGAAAATACCCACGCTGGCTTCCCGAAAACCAAGGTAGACCCCAAAAAATGCTGTCATAACGGCAAAAAGGTTCAGAATAACGCCAATTAAGCTGATAGAACTTGTCGGAAATACCTGCGCAATAATGGCCAAGGCAGAAATGTTTTGCTGATACGCGGCAATGGCATCACTGGGCTTCATGGCCAGTGTAAAGGATATTGCGTAGAAAAAGACCGTTACAAACAGAATGGCAAAAGCAATATTCATGGCCCGCAAGGCCTTGTAACGCGCCACTTCTGGAGATTTTTCCCGTGCCCGGTAGGAAATAACCATTGGGCTGAGGGTTTGAATAAACAAAATGGACGTAAGCGTAAAAGGCAGCGTGATAACGGCTTTTGTTACCAACGTGCCAACGGGTGGTAATGCGCCAAGGTTGGCGGTGTTCCAGCGTGGGATCATGAAAATGCCCATGGCCGCTACAATCAGCAGTTTGGTGATCACCATAAAGGAAGACATGCGGAACAGCAGTTTTTCCCCACGAGAGGCCAAGCCTACCAGAACGGTTAGCAGAATAAGCGGGTACCACGCATAATTGGAAAGCAGATGCGGCGTTATGCCAAAGCTGTGCAAGTAAGATGCGCTATCCCGCGTAATGGCGGTGGCATATACAAACATCCATATAACCAGCATGACAAAATACAGTGCACCTAACAAGGTGCCCCAGCCTCGCCCCAGATAGCTGGAGATCATATCTGGGTATGTCTGGCTTACGCGCGCAGATGCCAGCGTGTTGATGAACAGCCGCTGAAACAGATACATACCGGGGTACCCGACAACAGCAGACAGTAAAAAAACCCACACGCCCATCAGCCCTACCTGAACGGGCAGAAATACAATACCAGCACCAATGGCCATGCCAATGCTCATGACAATCCAGCCAATATCTGTGCCATCAAACCGGGTTGCCTCTTTCCATTGCTGGGGAGAAAGCGCATCGGGGCCGGCGTTTAATATGCGTGTGTCAGGGGGCTGCATAAATGTTTCCGTAATCTAGGTGATCTCATTTATAGAACGAGTAGATTGAGAAAACACATAAAACAACAAATTTTACGTAATCAGATAAATTAACGAATAAAAATCGTTAATTAAGGACGTTAAAGCTAAAAGCTGTGCACGGCCAATATGCTTCATTTTAATGATGTCTATGCTATGGGCGTTTTTAGCCATCAATCCTTTCTTCTGAGCGATATTGTTTTTATAAAAATGAACACACAGTTTTCTCCAAACACTAAAACCGTTGCCCTTATCGGTGCTGGAGCTGTCGGGCTTTGTCTAGCTGCGGCTTTTATGCAGGCTGGATGGCAGGTTGTGGTGTGTGGAGCGCGGGCGAGGTTTCCTCAAATTGAAGAAACCGAAGGAACAGATACCCACACATATTCTATCCGACATGCTGCCACACCGGCAGATATTGGCCCTTGCGATACCGCTATTCTGGCTGTGAAGTCCCACCAGACCCAAGATGTCTCCGCTTGGATAAGCGCGTTTAACCGGGCCAGCGCCACTTTTTTGGTTGCACAAAACGGGCTTGGGCAAAAAGAGCGTGTGGCTGCCTATGCGCCACACGCCAATATTCTGCCAGCTATTGTTTATTTTAACGCGCAGCGTTTTGCCCCCGGCAGGGTCACGTTAAAGCGTATTGGAGCGTATGATTTATGCGTGCCAGATGATGCCGCAGCACAATATTTTGCGGATGTTCTGCAAAAAGGAGGCATGCGGGTGCAGGTAACAGCAGATATGGCCACTGCACTGTGGTTAAAATTGTTGGCTAATATTACAGCCAACCCTATCACCACGCTTACAGGCCGCCGCACAGGCATCATGCAAGAATGTGCTATTCAGGCTGCCGCACGGCAGATTATGGCCGAAGCCATAAAGGTTGGGAAAGCTGAAGGCGCAAAACTGACTGCGCAGCATGTAGAGGATATTCTTTTATGGCTGCAAACCATACCGGCAGAGAGTGTCACATCTATGTTGCAGGATCGTCAGGCTGGACGAGAGTTGGAATATGAAGCTTTAACAGGTTACGTTGTGCAAGCAGCAGAAAAGCATGGAATTGATGTGCCACTGAACCATCTGGTTTTATCTCTGTTATCTTCTATCCATCCCGCACATCCGTAAAGGCACAGTAGCATCATGAAACGTGCGTTTAAAGTTGTAGATGTTTTTACAAAAACGCCTCTTCTGGGTAATCCGG
Organism: Acetobacter sp. JWB; assembly: GCF_003323795.1. NCBI lineage: Bacteria > Pseudomonadati > Pseudomonadota > Alphaproteobacteria > Acetobacterales > Acetobacteraceae > Acetobacter > Acetobacter sp. JWB. The sequence continues at coordinate 1,376,095 of NZ_CP030871.1, forward strand.
TAGCCGTTGTGCTGGATGCAGATGGGCTGGATACAAAAACCATGCAGGCCATTGCAGGTTGGACAAATTTGTCTGAAACCACGTTTCTGTTGCCGCCTCAAAACCCGCAGGCTGATTACCAGTTACGCATATTTACTCCACGGCATGAACTCCCATTTGCCGGTCACCCAACCCTTGGCAGTGCTCATGCCGTGCTGGAAGTCGGGCGCGCTGCGCCACGCAATGGTGTGGTGGTGCAGGAATGTGGCGTTGGGCTTGTAAAGCTGGCTGTGGATGGAGATGGCGTAAACAGAACACTCTCTTTTGCCGTGCCGCCAGCAAAGCTTACCCCGTTAAACCCAGCCCAAATTGAAAGGTTGGAGGGTATTTTGGGCGCTACAGTTGAGCGTAAAATAACCCCCATGATTGTGGATATGGGTGTGGTCTGGATTGTTGCGCAACTTTCCAGCGCAGCCAAAGTGCGTGCCTTGCGCCCAGATTTTGCACGTTCCGTGGCATTTGAGCACAGCCTTGGCGCTACCGGAATTACGGTTTTTGGGCCGCATGCAACAGGTGATGCCCAAATAGAAGTGCGGTCTTTTGCCTGTTCTCAAGGTGTGCAGGAAGACCCGGTATGTGGCAGCGGAAACGGAAGTGTAGCCATATTTTGCCAAGCACATGGGCTGCTGCCTAAAAGACCTAGCGCCTATACAGCCACGCAAGGGCATTGCCTTGGGCGATCTGGCCGTATTGCGGTGCACATTGCCCCCGATGGTCAAATAGCAATTGGCGGCCAGTGCGTGACAACAGTGGATGGCATTTTACAAAACTAACGGAAACTGTTTTTAAACACCTTCCCTTTATGCAGACACAATTTTTGCCAGACGTTTTACAACGTGGCGTGAATGCTGCATGAGTTCTGGCAGATCAACACCTTTTACGATGCCATCATACACAACGGGCTTACCCGCTTTCAGCACGTGCCGAACACATGCAGCTCCGGAAGCAACAGGTGCAATAAGTGGATCTGCCAACCCAGCATGACGCGGGTGATTGATATCGTGCACAACCAGATCCGCCACCATACCTTCCGCTACGGCTCCTATATCTGGTAGCCCCAGAATACGGGCGCCCTCGTAAGAACTCCAGCGCACCACATCTTCGCACCGAATAGCATCTGCGCCATGCACGAAGCGATGCAAAAGCCACGCGGTATGCATTTCTGCCCCCATATCGCAGGCCTCGTTTGAAGCCGCGCCATCAACAGCTAGAGAAACACGCCCTCCGGCCTGTTCCAAAGCCGGTGCAGGCGCAATGCCAGAACCCAGCCGCCCGTTGCTTTGCGGACAATGGGCCATGCCTGTTTGAGTTTGGGCCAGAAGCGCTATTTCGCTGGCATCAAGGTGCACCAAATGGGCAAACCAGACATCCGGGCCTAGCCAGCCATACTCCCCTACAAACTGAACGGGGCGCATGCCGTACACTTCGTTGCAGTATTTAACGTAATTCTCCGTTTCAGAAAGATGGGTATGCAGGCCAATGCCCATGCTACGTGCGCCTTCCGCTAGTGCGCGTAGCTCATCCGGTGTGACGCCCCATGTAGGGGTGTTGGGCGCTATCGCAATGCGTCTGCTGCTATCTGGTGCCGGATCATGATAACGACTGACCAGATCACTCACGCGCTTGAGCATTTCATCCAGCGTTTCTGTGGGGGCTGGAACAATTTCATCCGTATCAAACTTGCGGGTTCGGGTGGTGCCTCCACGCGCCAGAACCAGCCGCATACCCAGTTTTTCCGCTGTTTCAAACAACACAGCGGCAGGATCATACTGATAGCTGCGGGCAAACAGATAATGATGATCCACTACCGTCGTGCAGCCGGAGAGAAGAAGCTCTACCATACCAACTTGAGCAGCAGTTTGCAGCGTATCTTCATCCAGATAACGCCAATACGTGTTGGGTACCAAGCGCAGCCATTTTTCAAGTGGCGCATTAATGGCAGATGGAATGCCCTTCAGCATGCTCTGGAACAAATGATGGTGGGTGGAAACCAAGCCTGGGGTAATCACCCCACCCTTTGCATCCAGCACCGTATCTTCTGCCTGTTCGGGAATATGCCCAATACTGAGAATGCGGCCTGCCCGTATGCGGATATCTCCTGTGCGCCGTTCCTGTGGCCCTTTCAGGCCAGTGAGAATGCCGGATGCGTTGCGTATAACCAGATCATTCATGCGGGCATTACCTTGGCGAGATCTGTGAATTTGCTTGTAAAGGCGGATTGCCAGTTTACGGTTTTATCCAGCAGATCATTATCCACCATGAATTGATATGTTGCCTGCCAGCGGGCTTCTGTCATGCAGCCTAGCCCTAATGTTTTTGTATCTCCACCTTCCACAACATTGGCTTTGGCCATGGCGTTATGGCCAAACATGATCTGGCCTTCTGTCATGCGTGGGTTGGCTTTACGTATCAGGGCATTGCCGGGTTCTGGGTCTTGCATATAATCCTGCCACCCTAAGAGAGAGGCATGCACAAAGGCTTGCGTGGTGGCATCATTTTTGTCTGCAAATTCGTGCGTGGTCAGCACGGGTGTGCCGTATGGTGGGTAGCCCAGATCTGCAAATGGAAAAAATTTTACAGGCACGTTGCGCTGCTGGGCCTCGTAGGGTTCGGACGATGCATAGGCTTGTACAGCCATTTCCGGGTCCAGAAAAAATGGTTGCAGGTTAAAGGTGTAAGGCTTTGCTTGTGCTGGGCTGTAACCAAACTTCTTGCACAGCCACCCCCAGTAGGATGCATGGGCGGGGCTGGAAATGAGAATGGGATGATTACGTAGCTGGGCTAGATCGGTAATGTTATCGTGCGTCATCAACCCTTGCAGATCATGCTGAAAAGAGGACATGACAGTCAGCAACGGCATGCCGCCCTGTATGCCGCGTAGGGTCTGAAAATCATAACCTGTTACAAAATCTGCGCGGCCAGCGGCCAGTATTTGCATAGTATTTACCTGCGGGCCGCCCATATCTATTTGTACATCCAGCCCTTTTTGCGCGTAAAACCCCTTGGCCAGCGCCTGATAAAATCCGCCTACTTCTGCCTGCGCAAACCATGATAGCAGCAGCCTGACCGGCGTAGCGGCGTGCGCACGTTTAAACGGCGTAAATGCAGCAACAGACGATGCCGCAGCAGCTGAAAGCAATGTTCGACGTGTAAGAGACATTCCGAGTTCCTGCACTGGCACGATCTGATTATTTCGTATCCGGTATGTTCATACAGAACGTACGCATTTGGGAAGCTGTAAAATAGAGCACGCGCCATTGCTTTTTTTGTAATGATTTCCCCCTTGATCTTCGCAGGATTGAATGGCCTAAACTGCATAAATCATTTCTATGCAGGAATGTTATATGTTGCGCCTGTCCGCTTTTTCTTCCCCGGTTGTTCTTTCTCGTTTGGCTAAAACCGCCATGGTGGGGGCATTGGGTACGTTTGGCCTGATTGTCGCGCTGAACAACGTGACAGATTATAAATCCAATTTTCAGTTTGTACGTCATGTTTTAAGCATGGACACAACTTTCCGTGGGAACAGCCTGATGTGGCGCGCTATATCCCAGCCTGTTCTGTGGCACCTGTTTTACGGCCTGATTATTCTGGGGGAAGCTGCAACGGGTTTGCTTTTTGCCATTGCTGCTTGCCAGATGGGTGCGCGCCTTCTGGCCCCGCAAGATACGTTTAGAGTAGCAAAAAAGTTTGTGCCCGTAGCCACCGCACTGGGGTTTCTGATCTGGTTTTTTGGCTTTTCTGTTGTAGGTGCCGAGTGGTTTCTCATGTGGCAATCACAAGCATGGAATGGCCAGCAACCTGCATTCCGCTTTTTTATAACTATGCTGGCTGTGTGTATTTACGTGCAACAGCCCGAATAATCTTTTGCCTTTTCTTCTGCAAAGTTTGGATGGATCATGCAAGAAACCGTTATCAGCATTCAGTCTGCTGAAAAAACCTTTCCAAACGGTGTTCAGGGGCTGGCACCTATTACCTTGGATATTCATCCCAAAGAACGTATCGGCCTGATTGGCCCTTCTGGTTGCGGTAAAAGCACGTTGCTAAAGCTGATTGCCAATTTACATCAACCTTCCTCTGGGCATTTGAAGTGGTGGAACAAAGGGTTTGCAGAAGTAGGCAAGGAAAACCGTCGGCTGTCCTTCGTGTTTCAGGAGCCTACCCTTATGCCGTGGAGCACAGTACGCAAAAACGTGCGTTTGCCGCTGGATCTGGAAGGTATCTCTCCCGCAGTATCAGAATCACGCGTGCAGCATGCGCTGGAAATTGTTGGCTTGGCCCATGCGGCAGAGCGCTTTCCCGCCCAGCTTTCAGGCGGAATGAAGATGCGTGTCTCTATTGCGCGGGCGTTGGTCACACGCCCGAACCTGCTTTTAATGGATGAGCCCTTTGGCGCTTTGGATGAACTCACCCGTAATCGGCTGGATGAAGACATGGCCACATTATGCGCCAAGGATGATCTTACTCTGTTGTTTGTAACGCATTCTTTGTACGAGGCCGCTTTTCTTTCTACCCGTGTTATGGTTATGGCGGCGCATCCGGGGCGTATATTTGCCGAATATAAAATTGATCCTGCTATCCCCAGAAATGAGGATTTTCGCTTAAGCGATACCTTTGCCATGATCTGCCAGGATCTCAGCAAACTGCTTATCGAAGCCTCTCACTCCTCCCTTCTTGCAGAGGTGGCCTAGCCTATGCCCGCCCGCCTGATATCCATTTTTGCGCCGCTTGCTGTTGGCATTCTGTTTCTGCTGTTGTGGCAGGGTGTCTGTTATTTTTGGCATATTCCGCCTTACCTTATGCCTGCGCCATCTGATATCGCACACTCTCTGGCCAGCAATATTGGCACCTTGTGCCATGCGTTGTACAGCACGCTTACGGTAACATTGGTGGCGCTTTTGGTTTCTGTGGTTTTAGGTGTTTTGGTTGCCTTTGTATTGGTGCAACATCCGCTAATCGAACGCAGCCTGATGCCCTATGTGGTGCTTATGCAGGTAACGCCTGTAGTAGCCCTTGCCCCGTTGATTATCATTTTAGTGAAAACAACATTTCTGGCTCTTGTTATCTGCGCCACGTTGATTGCCATTTTTCCTATTATTTCCAATACCTTGCAGGGCCTTAAAAGTGTTGATCCGGGGCTGGCGGCGTTTTTCCGTATGCATAAAGCCTCGCGCCTTAAAACGCTTTTGCGCCTGCAAATACCCAGCGCTTTGCCCATGTTTATGGCGGGCTTGCAAATTTCCAGCGGTTTGGCCCTTGTTGGCGCTGTAGTGGCAGAGTTTGTGGCTGGCACAGGGGGAAACAGTGCCGGTTTGGCCTACGAAATTTTGCAGGCTGGTTTTCAGATGGATATTCCACGTATGTTTGCTGCGCTGTTCATGATCACCCTTACCGGTCTTGCGCTCTATATGGCTACCAGTAGCATCAAAAAACTGGTGTTATATAATCGCGTTCAGCATTGAAAATTGACTTTGTTACCAGCGCAATTTTGTTGACTATTCGAAATATATTCATCTATACTACAGAAAGTGAGTAGAAGCGGTCGGAATGGAAATATTCTGGGCATTGCTCCACCATGTTGGTCTTATTCAGCATGGGGAAAGCTTTGGCCGCTAGATACTATGCTTTCCCACATGCTGGTTAGTGCCAACTGCTACGCCCTACAGGCCAGTTTGCAATTTGTGTGTGAGAAACGCCATGACCCTAAACACCAAAACCACTCCAAATTACTCTATGGAGGAGCTTAAGCGCGAGGCTACTATTGGCAGTATGGGCACAACCTCTGCCCGATCCATCCCGGTGATTGATTTTTCAGATTACGAGAACAGGCGTAACCAGATTGCAGATGATCTGTGGAATGCCGCTACAAAAGATGGTTTTTTTCAGGTTATCAATCACGGTATTTCCTTGGAAGATATTGATAATGCCTTTGCAGAAGCAAAAAGATTTTTTGCTCTTCCCATGTCAGAAAAAGAGGTTTTCAAAAAGAAACCAACCGTGAATGCTGGCTGGGAATATTGCTCTCAAGTACGGCCTTCCACGGGCACGCCAGATAACAAGGAATCTTACCAGATTACTTTGCCGGAAATGGATAATCTGTGGCCTGATGAACAAGTTCTTCCAGGATTTCAGGAAAAACTTCTGCAATTTGAGGAAGATAACTGGCAACTTGCCATGAAAATACTTTCCTGTTTTGCTGAAAAGCTTGGGTTTAAAACAGATTTTTTTGCAGAGTGCTGTAAAAGATCTTCTCCGGGGTATCAGTGTACCTTACGTCTTATCCATTACATGAGCATGGAAAACGCCAAACCGGAAGATTTCAAGCAATGGCGTGCCGGTGCCCATTCAGATTTCGACTGTCTCACGCTTTTGCATCTGCGCGAAGGTGAAGGCGGCTTGCAGCTTTGCCCAGGTAACGAAATTTCATCCAATGCGTGGACAGAAGTTACACCCGTAGCTGGTGCCGTTACCTGCAATATTGGCGATATGTTGATGCGTTGGAGCGATGATAAGCTTAAGTCCACCCTCCACCGTGTGCGTATGCCGCAACCGGGTGAATATCTTGGCCCACGCTTGTCTGTTCCATTTTTCTGCCAGGCAAACCGGGAGGCTGTGATTGAAGGGCCAGAAGGTAAATATCCCCCTATCACAGCGGAAGACTACATTTACCAACGCTTACATGCCAACTTTGTGCAAAAACACAAGTAAAGGATAAATATGGGGGAAGTTTAACTTCCCTCATACAGTTTTTTTGCCAGCCGGTTATGCTGTTCTATGACGGCATGTACATCCAGCTTTGTGAAATGTCCGCCCTGTATCAGCACCTTGCCATTAACCATGCTAAAGGCAACGGAAGATGGTGTGCAAAATACCAAAGCAGCTACAGGGTCACTTAATGCGCCAGTGTATTCCAGTTTGCGCATATCAAATGCAATAATATCGGCTGCTTTTCCTACTGCTAATTGGCCAATATCTGTGCGGCCCAGAACTTTGGCCCCTCCGCGCGTAGCTAAAGCCAACACATCACGCGCTTTAAGCATGATGGCCTGTTCATCCTGCGCAGATAATAGGCGAGAAACCAGCATAGCCTGTCGGGCTTCTGCCAGAATGCTCGCACCATCATTAGAGGCAGATCCGTCAACCCCCAGCCCGACCGGAACACCATGCTGCTGCATGCTCCAAACAGGGGCAATGCCAGATGCCAAACGCATGTTAGAACAGGGGCAATGGGCTATTCCCGTACCCGTTTGGCCAAAGCGGGCCATGCCTGCGGTGTCTAGTTTAACGCAATGGGCATGCCAGACATCGGCCCCAACCCAGCCAACATCTTCTGCATATTCTGCTGGTGTTTGGCCAAAGCGTTCCTTGCTGTAAGCGACATCATGCTCATTTTCGGCCAGATGCGTGTGCAGCCGCGTGCCTGTGATGCGGGCCAGTTCTGCCATATCACGCATAAGCTCTGGGCTGACAGAAAAAGGCGAGCACGGCGCACCTCCTACAGTTAGCATCGCCAGAGGCTCTGGGTCATGGTACGTTTCAATCACGCGCAACGTATCATGCAGAATATCGGCTTCTTTTTCTACCAAACTATCCGGTGGTAGCCCTCCTGAGCTTTCTCCAACACTCATGCTGCCACGGCAGGCATGAAAGCGCATGCCCATTTCAAGCCCAGCCTCAATTTCATCATCAAGGCGGCATCCATTGGGGAAAAGGTAGAGATGATCACTGGTTGTCGTACAGCCAGACATCAACAGTTCCGCCATAGCTGTGCGGGTGGAGGCTTTTACCATTTCTGGCGTTAAGCGTGCCCAAATGGGGTAAAGTGTTTGCAGCCACTGGAAAAGCGATGCGTCCTGAGCTTGCGGAATAACCCGCGTTAAGGACTGATACATGTGGTGGTGCGTGTTTATCATGCCGGGCATGACCACATGGCCAGACATATCAAGCACGTCATCTGCTGGGGGATGCGGGTCTTCCATACCACCAAGGGCGACAATCTGCCGCCCTTCTACCGCGATCCATCCGTTTTTCAATTCTTGCCTGGCATCATCCATTGTGACGAGGCAGAGGGCATTTTTCAGCAAGTATCGACGTGACATGGTAAAAACACCTAGCCCCTCCCTTTGTAGTCAAAGAGAGGGGCGTTAAGTTTGTTCAGGACGGCATTAGAAAGAGGTAGAAATTGTGCCTGTCATGGAGAAACGTGGTTCCACCATAAAGGTGTTGCCGTAACCAGTATATGCTGCGGAACTACCGCTATAAACCGTGCCGGAATCATGCTTACTGTAAACAGCGCCCATGGCGCCTGTGCGCACAATAGAACCCGTAAGGTTGGTGAAGTTCAACCGGAATGTGGGAGACTTCACAAAGCCAAATGGTTTGAAGTGATACCCAACCGTCAGGCTGTTGGTCACGTAACCCGGTATTCTCTGGTCTCCGGCAACGCTCACGGATTGCGGGCCGGTGTAATGCACGGAACCATTGGCAAAGAAGCCTTTATACTTATAGGTCAAACCAAAGTTAGCCATAACCCGTGGCGCCATAATGGCCTGCGTGCCCTTGGAATGCAGCATGATGTTCTGGTAAGGATCGAACACGTTGCTATCCTGCGTGGCGTGCAGATACTCCACAGAAGCATAGGGGCTGAAACCGTGGATTTCACGCCCGGCAATCATGAAGTCCAGCCCGCGCATGGTCTGGCTGCCAATGGAGAACGGGCGGTAGTTGTTCATACCCAAATACTGGTCAACCACACGGTTGGTAACGTTGTAGTTGAAGAATGACAGATCCATCATCATGTAGCGGTTGTGGTAGCGATACCCCAGTTCTTCTTTGATGGAATACTGGTTTTTCAGGATAGGCACATTTGTGTACAGCCAGCCCATATCGTTTTCTGTCGGCTGGCGGTAATCCCCTTCCGCATTCACATAGATCTGGTTCTGATCGTTAATGTTGTAGCTGATGGAAAGCTGAGGCAATGGCGCCGTGCTATTGCGCCCTTGGCTTCCATAGTAATCCTTATTCCATGCGTTGGACATAACAAACTTGAAGCCGCCGTTAATCAGCAGTTTGTCGTGCAGATACTTGGCTGTATCCTGAATGAACAGCGAATGGATTTCATACCCAGCAACCTGCCGATCGCCTTTATCAATACGATACTGAGACCAGTTCGGGCTGGGGGCACCGCCCGCAGGCATAGCAAAGCTGGTAGGATAGCTACGGTCTGACTGGCTGTTGTTATACCAGTAACCGAAGGTCAGGTGGTTGTGCCTGTCAATATCGTAACTGAGGGATGCCGTAGCCCCCACGACCCGGTCACCATGCTCCTGAAAGTAACCGATTGTGTTCTGCATATCACCCGCAGCATTCGCTTCCGCGCCATTGGGTTTGGCGCTCCAGCCCTGCCCGTAGGTGAGGTATGGGTGCAGATCAAACGAGAGCTTGTCTGTAATAACGGTGTGGATCGGTGCACTCAGGAAAATCTGGTTCCAGTGGTCAGCATTGTTCTTCCAATAGTTTGCATTCCCCGGATGGGATGAACGATCCCAGCCCTGCCCCGTGTGCTTATACAGCATGAACTGATCTTCTGTGGGGTAGTTATCAATGGTCCAGTCAGCCGAGTTCCATGAGATAAACAGGTTGGCGTTGGAACCGTTTTCCCAATCCTTGCGTGCGCCAAAATCAATATGCTTACGCTCGTTAATGCCAGAGCCCATCCAGCTACGTGCATGCGTGTTGGAGAAGGAAAAGTAGCCTCGGATACCGCTATTGCCGATATCACCGGAATCAAGGCGAATAAATTCGCGCGAGAGATTGTTGGTGCCGTAAGAAAAATCCGTCATACCGCCAAATTTATGTGACGCGACATGGGATTTGGAGTTCATTACCCCACCAGCGGCAGACATAACCGGTAGATCACGCGCGGCACTGCCGGGGGTGATGCTAACTTCATCCACGTTTTCTGAATCAATAATTTCTGCCAGATATTTTGCCTGCCCGGCAGAAATGCCATCTACCATAATGGCCATATCACGGTCTGTCAGGCCGCGTGTCTGCACCTGTCCGCCCTGCATGCCCGATGTATCTGGCGTGGTAACGTTCACGCTCGGCAGGTTTTTAACCAGATCCAGCGCGGTGGAAACGGGGCTGCGCATATCAATATATTCTTTGGTGACTGTCTGCACCGCATGAGGGGCTGTTTCAAGCCGCATCATGCCGCCACCGCCATTGCGCTTGCGGCGTGTGGAACCCACCGAGATTTCTTCTGCCCCATGCGCCTCAATTGCTTTTGTGGAGCGTGGGCGTGCATGCGCTGCGGAAGTCGTTGAAGATGCCCGTGTAAGCTGGGATGATTTTTTGGCTGCCGTAGCCGTTTGTGCCTGAGCCGTAGAAAGGCTGGCGCAAAATCCAACAGCACTGACAAGGCAGGACAATGTTGCAAGATGTTGGCGGTATGTCAGTCGGGACAAAACTGGGCGGGACGGCGCAATAATCCGAAAGGACATGAGAAAATTCCTCAGCAGGGAAGCTTAACAATGATGCAGAAACAGGAGGTCAGTTTATTCAAATTGACCTGTGTAGAAGCCGTAATTTGAAAATCGGCAGAGATCTTTGAGTAAGCTTCCAACATGAGATTAAGGCTCCGGGCAGCGGGCGGATAAAACGATACGATATCGATATATATAGGTATATAAGTGATCGCACAAAAACAAAAAAAGCATTTTCTTATTGCCGTTTTAAGAGCGCTATCTGATCTGAATTTGGCAATGCAACATTGCTTTTTTTGCTTTTGAGAGAACAGAAAAAACCTGCGTATAATTTGTTTCGCCCTTGATATGGCGCAAGAAGTAACGTTTTTTATTGACCTCCTAACCCTAGAGGCCTGCATGCAAATCCTGCCCAATGTTCCATGTGTTGCAGATGCGTCCGGGAAAAGGGCAGTACAACGGTGTGACTTTTTAGGTCACATTCCTTTTTCAGATACATCAGAGGGCTTGTTCCGCTCCTATCTTTCTTCTGCCTATATGGCGAGCGTAAAGCAGGTGCGCACATGGATGGAAGAAGCCGGTATGCACTGCCGGATAGATGCCGCAGGTAATCTGATTGGCCGCTATGAGGCCCTTACCCCTAACGCTCCTGCCCTGCTTATTGGTTCTCATCTTGATAGTGTAAAAAACGCAGGCAAGTATGATGGCACATTAGGCGTTATTCTGGGCATAGAGGCCATTGCGCGCTTTCATGCACAACAAAAGCGCTTTCCCTTCGCCATAGAAATCATTGGGTTTGGAGATGAAGAAGGCTCGCGCTTTCCGGTTTCCATGCTGACATCTCGCGCTGTGGCGGGCTCTTTAGACACGTTGCCAAACGTACAGGATACTCAAGGCACCAGCATCCAGCAGGCGCTTCAGGAAAGAGGGCTAGATCCCGCATGCTATCTGGAAGCCGCTTATAAGCCTTCTCAGGTTCTCGCGTATTTTGAAGCGCATATAGAACAAGGCCCTGTTCTGGAAAGTACGGGCCATGCGGTAGGCTTGGTAACATCTATTGCCGCGCAATATCGGTTTAAGGTGACGATGAAAGGCATGGCCGGGCATGCAGGCACATTGCCCATGCATTTGCGCCAAGATGCTTTGGCCGCAGCTGCGGAAGCGATTTGCTGTATAGAAAAAATTGCGCAATCCGGCCCGAATGATCTGGTGGCAACCGTAGGGCAGATGAGCGTAAAGCCAGGTGCCCCCAATATTGTACCCGGTTGGGTGGAATTTAGTATTGATGTGCGGGCTGGCACGGAAGATGTACGCAACACAGCAGCAGAAACACTCACTCATGCTTTGCAGGAAATCAGCCAAAAACGCGGCGTGGAGATGCAACTTACCCTCCAGCATGATCTTTCCGCCACACAGTGTAACCCGCAACTTAGCAACATTCTTGCCGCATCCATCCACACAGTAACGGGCCAAACGGCTTATCCACTTGTAAGCGGTGCTGGGCATGATGCCATGATTATGGCGGCACTGGCCCCTGTATGTATGCTGTTTATCCGCTGTGAAAAAGGCATAAGCCACAATCCTGCCGAAGCTGTGCAGGATCAGGATGTAGAAACGGCTTTACGTGTCATGTGCGATTTCATCCAGAATATTCCATCAGAAAAAGCCATCTAACCATGGAGCAAACCCGTATGATTCCACCAATGTTTAAGCAGATAGATCCGCCTCAACGGTTTCTGATGGGCCCCGGCCCTATTAATGCGCACCCTCGTGTTTTGCGTGCCATGTCTGCCGATATGCTGGGGCAGTTTGACCCGGAAATGACAGAATACATGAATGAAACCATGGCGCTGTACCGCCAGGTATTCATGACACAGAACCAATGGACATTTCTGGTAGATGGTACGGCCCGCGCCGGGATTGAGGCAGCCCTTGTTTCCTTGGTGGAACCGGGTGCAAAAATTCTTATTGTGCGTGCCGGGCGCTTTGGCTTGCTGCTTTCTGAAATTGCCGAACGGGTTGGAGCAGAAATCTGCACGCTGGATCTGCCATGGGGTGAAGTAGCCTCTCTGGCGCAGATAGAAGCAGCATTGCAGGAACATAAGCCACAGGTTTTGGCCTGTATTCATGGTGATACCTCCACTACAATGGCGCAGCCTTTGGATGGTGTTGGAGCATTGTGCAAAAAATACAATGTTCTTTCCTATGCCGATGTAACGGCCACCCTAGGTGGCGTGCCTGTTTGCACGGATCGGTGGGGGATTGATGTGGTATCTGGCGGTTTGCAGAAATGTATGGGTGGGCCGCCGGGTTCTGCCCCCATTACTATTTCGGACCGGGCTGCTGAACATATTATGACCCGCCGACATGTAGAGGCCGGTATCCGCAATGCAAGCCTTACGGATGGGCAACGGCCACGTATTCCATCCAATTACTTCGATCTGGCTATGGTGATGGATTACTGGTCTGAAAAGCGGCTGAACCACCATACCGAAGCAACCACCATGTTATATGGTGCCAGAGAGGCTGCCTGTATTGTGCTGGAAGAAGGGCTGGAAAACCGTTTTGCCCGCCACAAAATGGCCAGCACGGCACTTATTGCAGGCCTACGTGCTATGGGGCTCACCATTTTTGGTGATGATGCCTATCGTATGGCCAACGTAACGGGGGTATGGATTCCGGCCAGCGTGGATGGAGATAAAGTCCGACTGCGTATACGTGAAGATTTTGGCATTGAAATTGGCACGGCTTTTGGCCCGCTAACGGGCAAAATCTGGCGTATTGGCACCATGGGTTACAATGCCGCTAAACACAAAGTGCTGCTGACATTGGGCGCATTGGAAGCGGCTTTAGCCGCCGAAGGGTTTAAGCCACCGCGCGGGGCTGCTGTGGATGCCGCCCTGGCATCTTGGCCGTAACCAGTGGGGGACGCGTAATGGAACTGAATAATCCAGAAACACTCCGGCAGGTTGAAGCATGTTCAGACCGTTACGAACGTGCTCTGGCCGAAAATGATGTGAAAGTTCTGGATGATCTGTTCTGGAATGGCCCGGAAGTGGTGCGCTACGGCGTGGGAGAAAATCTGTATGGAGCGGAAGAAATAGCAGCTTTTCGCCGCTCCAGAAAAGGAGGAAGCCCCCCACGCCGTAACCTGCGGCGCACCATTACCGCTATTGGCACTGAAAGCGCTGTTGTCAGTCTGGAGTTTCAGCGTGAAGGCTCAGACCGAACCGGTCGGCAAATGCAGACATGGATCCGGACAGACAATGGATGGAAAATTCTGGCAGCACATGTCTCGCTCATGGCAGCTCGCCCAGAAACCGAAAGCCCTGCTTTATAAGGAAATAGGCCCATGACCGCCCCTTCCTCTAATCAGGAAAATCTTGTTCGCGCACGCGCTGCAGCCATAGGGCTTGATCTTTCTCCCTCATGCCTACCGGGAGTGATAAGCAATTCCGCCCTTTTGGCGCACTATGCCAAACTGGTTGAACAGCACACCCTGCCCGATACGTGTGAACCAGCATACGAGTACATTCCATGACCCATTTTTCCAGCGCGCTTGCCATTGCGGAGGCTATTCGCTCTGGTAAAAAAAGTGCAGTTTCCACTATCCAGGAAACATTAAATACGTTGCGTACACAGGATAACGATATCCGATGTGTGACGCATATTTTTGCCGATAAGGCTTTGCAGCAGGCTCATAAAATAGATGCCATGCGGCAGGCGGGCCAAACCTTACCCCCTTTGGCGGGGGTACCGTTTGGCGTAAAAGATTTGTTTGATATTGCAGGCCATGTCACTACGGCAGGCTCTATTGTGCTGCGCAATACACCGCCAGCGCAAAAAGATGCCGCCATTGTACAGCGGCTTAAAGCTGCGGGGGCTATTCCCGTGGCAACATTGAACATGGATGAATTTGCTTACGGATTTGCAACCGTAAACGCACATTATGGCACCACCCATAACCCGCATGATCTGGCCCGTATGGCTGGCGGGTCCTCCGGTGGGTCTGCTGCGGCTGTTGCTGCGGGTTTTCTACCTTTTGCCCTTGGGTCTGATACCAACGGGTCTATTCGTATTCCGGCATCATTATGCGGTGTATGGGGGATAAAGCCCACTTTTGGCCGCCTACCCCGTGCTGGTGCCTATCCGTTTTCTGCCAGTTTGGATGTGGTGGGGAGTTTTGCATCCTCTCTGGATGATCTGATTACAACATTTTACGTGATGGATGGCAGCATTCCAGCGCCAGAACCAGCCGTAGATACACTTCGGATTTCCAGATTGGGAGGATGGTTTGCATCTAATCTATCCCCTACCCTTGTGACTGCACTGAACCGTGTTTGCGCCAGCCTGAAAAATTCTAGCACTGTTGAGTTGCCGGAAGTAGCAAGCGCACGTGCAGCATCCTTTTTGATAACAGCAGCGGAAGGTGGAAACCTGCATCTGTCCCGCCTGCGCAAACAGGCTGAAGAGTATGATCCCGCTACGCGAGACCGCTTGATTGCTGGAGCCTTGTTGCCATCATCCACTTATTTGCAGGCACAGCGGTTTAGAAACTGGTTCCGGCAGAAAATCCACGAGATATTCCAGAAAACAGATGTTCTCATAGCGCCAACGGTTATGGGAGAAGCCCCTTTGCTGGATGAGCCAACCATTATGGTGGATGGCAAACCCGTGTCTGCCCGGGCCAATCTAGGCTTGTTTACACAGCCTTTAAGCTTGCCGGGCTTGCCCGTGTTGTGTTTGCCGTTGAAAAATACAGGCTCTTTGCCACTTGGTTTACAGCTTGTTGCGGCTCCGGGGCAGGAAGCCGCGCTGTTTAGTGTTGCGCGGGCGTTGAAGAAAAGCGGCTTGGCAGGGTGCGTACCCCTGCCAGAAAAGGAAATGGCCTGAACGTTATTGGGCTGGGTGGAGCACATGCTCCACCACTTCCGCCGCTACAAGGGCTGCAATAACTTCTGGCCGTTTATCCCTGATACCGCGCTCTCCTATGGGGCAGATGAGGGACTGTAAACGCTCTTCTTCCATGCCAAGCTGGCGGAAGCTGTGTTCAAACCGTCTGCGTTTGGTGGCAGAGCCAATAAGTCCTACATAAGACAGATCATTCCGCAAAAGAGCAGATTCTATAATCAGCGCATCCAACGTGTGGCTGGGGGTAAGCACCAGCACGCCGGATTTAGCCGGTGTGGCGTGCAATATTGGCTCCCATTGGTCTGTTATGCATGTTTCTACACCAGCGGGAACATTGCCAAACTCCTGCGCTCTGGGGTCCACCCATGTTAACTTCAAAGGTAATGGTGCCAACGCATAAGCCAAGGCGCGGCCAACATGGCCAGCCCCAAACATAAGTAAAACTGGGCGTAATTTCCGCTCTTGCTGTATGTTGTTTTCCAGCTCCCGCACAATGTCTGGCGTTACACGCTCTAACCGCACACGGGCCCAACCTCCACAGCATTGGTTGGTATTTTGCCCACCCAGAATAAATTCATGCTCACGCAGCTTTTCATGTTGGCACAGCATTTGGCGCGCCTGTAATACGCATTCATGTTCTAACGCGCCGCCCCCTACTGTTCCGGCCAGAAAAGAGGTGCCGACCAGCATAAAAGCACCTGTCTCCCGCGGGGTAGAACCTTTGGCTTCTATAACGCGCACAAGAATGAGCTGTTCTGGATGGTGGTGCCAGTGTTGGAGAACCCTTGCAACCTCTCGCATCATCAGCTCCTATTCGTGAGATATTTCCTTTTGTTTTTTAAGCCGTTCTACTGCGCGTAAAATCTGTTCTGGCGTGGCAGGCGCATCTAGCTGAGGGCAGATACGGTAATCCGCAATGCTCGCTATGGCGTCTGATATGGCATGCAATACAGCCAGCCCATGCACAAAAGGGGGTTCCCCCACAGCTTTGGAACGGAAGATGGTTTCTTCCCGGTTCGGGGAATTCTCGAGCAATTTCACATTAAAAATCGGGGGTCTGTCTGAACAAGCTGGAATTTTATAGGTGCTGGGAGCGTGCGTGCGCAGCCGACCCGTTTGATCCCATACCAGCTCTTCCATTGTCAGCCACCCTGCCCCTTGGATAAAGCCCCCTTCTATCTGGCCAATATCCAGAACCGGGTTTAGAGATTGCCCCGCATCGTGCAGAATATCTACGCGTTCCATACGGTTTTCACCAGTTAGCAGGTCAACCGCAACTTCCGCACATGCGGCACCATAGGCAAAATAGTAAAATGGGTGGCCACGGCCTGTTTTCGGGTCCCACGAAATTTTGGGTGTTTTGTAAAACCCGGATGAGGAGAGAGAAACACGGGCCATGTAGGCGGCTTTCACCACATCCACAAACGGAATGCAGCTTTCCCCTACTTGTACGCCGTTGCTTCCAAAGTGCACGGCACTTTCTGGCACCTGCCAGTGTGTGGCAGCAAAGCTGATAAGCCGACCTTTGATCTTGCTGATAGCGTCCAGAACAGCCATGCCATTCAGATCCGCTCCGCTAGATGCCGCTGTGGCAGACGTATTGGGCACCTTGCCTGTGGTTGTGGCGGTAATGCGCACGCGGTTTTCGGGTAGGCCAAATTCCCGCATGGCAATTTGCACCATTTTGGTATGCAACCCCTGCCCCATTTCTGTACCGCCGTGGTTTACTTGTACGGAGCCATCGGTATAGACATGCACCAGAGCGCCTGCCTGATTGAAATGCGTGGCGGTAAAGGAAATACCAAATTTAACAGGTGTAAGTGCTATGCCCCGGCGAATGTATTTGCTGGTGTGGTTAAAGGCGTGAATTTTCTTACGGCGTTTGCGGTAATCACACTCCTCGGCCAATTGTTCCATGATTTCGCGGGAAATGGAATCTTCCACGGTCATGAAATACGGTGTGATGTTCCTATCTTGCGTGCCGTATGTGTTGCGCAAACGCACATCCAGCGGGTCTAGCCCCGTGGCAAAAGCAATTTCCTCCACAACACGTTCAGCCGCGGCAATGCCTTGCGGCCCACCAAAGCCCCGGAATGCCGTGTTGGATTGGGTATTGGTACGAAATGGTTCTGACCGCAGCCTTACATCCGGGTAATAATAGGAATTATCTGCATGAAACAATGCTCTGTCCGTGACAGGGCCAGATAGATCAGCAGACCATCCGCACCGTGCGGCCAGCAGCATATCAACACCCTGAATATGCCCTTGCGCATCAAAGCCGACATCATAATCAATGACAAAGTCATGCCGCTTGCCTGTCATGATCATATCATCATCACGGTCAAGACGACATTTAGCGGGACGTTGGGTGATTTCTGCGGCCAGAGCAGCCAGACAGGCTGGAGCGTTTGCCTGTGTTTCCTTCCCCCCAAAGCCACCGCCCATGCGGCGCACTTCTACGGTTACCAAATTGCTGGGGCGGTTAAGAACGTGTGCCACCATGTGCTGGGTTTCTGTGGGGTGCTGTGTAGAGGAGCATACGCGTATCTCTCCCTCTTCGCCCGGCGTAGCCAGTGCGGCTTGGCCTTCCAGATAAAACTGCTCCTGCCCCCCAACCGTAATGCGCCCGGAAAGCCGTTTAGGAGCTTTTTCCAAGGCATTTGCCGCATTGCCGCGCACCATTTCTAACGGACGGCACACCATAGAACCGCCTTTTTGGCGGGCTTCTTCAATGGAGAGAACGGTAGGCAGATCCTCATAAACAATTTTTGCCAGACGCGCGGCTTTGCGGGCGGCCAGGCGCGTTTCGGCCACGACGGCAAAAATGGGCTGTCCGTAATAGAAAACCTCATCTTTGGCCAAAAGAGGTTCGTCCCCCGCGCCTACAGGGCTGATCTGGTTTTCCCCCAACACATCTTGGGCCGTCAGAACGTATAAAACGCCCGGAAAATTTTTAACGTGTTCCAGATCTATAGAAACAATGCGTGCATGTGCCTTGGTGCTTAAACCGGGCACCACATGCACAACATTTGCGGGGGTCGGAATATCATCAATATACGTTGCCTTGCCGGAAACGTGCAGCTGCCCACTTTCATGCTTCAGGCTTTGCGTTGCCCCACCGGGAACAATTTTCTGCTCGCTTTTATGGTTTTTAAGCATGGGAAATTTCTCTCCAACCTTCCAGGCAGATAGGTTGACTGCTTCCTTGTGGTGCTGTTTCTTCAAAAAAGCGCGTTAACAGGTTGGCGGATACTGTAGAGCGATACCACGCACTGCTGCGCATATCCGTTAAGGGTGTAAAATCATCCAATATGGCCGTGCGGGCAGCTTCCAACGCTACAATATCCCACTTCTGGCCGACCAAAGCCTTTTCCGCTTTCTTGGCGCGGCAGGGAATGCCCGCCATTCCACCAAAAGCCAGACGAGCCTCTGTAATGTGGCCATCTGTATCTACACAAAGCGCAAAGGCTGCCATAATTGCAGAAATGTCCTGATCAAACCGTTTGGAAACCTTATAGGCCCGCATAACAGTTTGAGCAGATTGATCTGGTATAAACACGCCTTCTATGAATTCGGCTGGACGGCGATCCTGTTTTCCGTATTCCAGAAAATAGTTTTCAAGCGGAATCTGCCGTCGTGTATTGCCTTGCCGTAAATGCAGCACGGCTCCGGCAGCTATAAACAATGGTGGCCCATCCCCAATGGGTGAGGCATTGCCTATATTGCCGCAAACAGTGGCAGCGTTTCTTACCTGCGTGGAACCAATACGTTTTATGGTTTCCAGTGCATCGGGCAGATGGGTTGCCAAGGCAGGAAGGGCCTGCGTGTACGTTACGGACGCACCTATCCACAAACCACCATCACGTTGTTCTAGTTTATGCAGATCCTTGGCGGATTTTACGGAAACAACATGTGGCAGGTCTCGCAAATGCTTGGTCACCCACAAGCCAACATCTGTGGCGCCAGCAATCAGAGTGGCTGTAGGGTTTTCCCGATAAACGGCTGCAAGCGCATCGGAATTGGCTGGCAAAGTGATGCGGCCTTGGGTGTTTTGAATATCTACACTGCTGCCATCCTGTAAGGCAGAAAGGCGCAGAATGATGTCTTGTTTTTCCCCATCAAAACGGTTGCCCTGTTGCTGCATAGTGTGGCGTGCCTGCTGCATGGCGCGTATAATAGGTGCATAGCCGGTGCAACGGCATAAATTGCCCGCAAGGGCTGTGTTGATGGCTTTAGGATCATCTCCCCCGCCATTTTGTACATAAGCCACCATGGACATCACAAAGCCCGGTGTACAAAACCCGCATTGAGACCCATGCAAGTCCACCATAGCCTGTTGCACGGGGTGCAGGGAGCCATCCGGGTTTTGCAAATACTCAACTGTAAAAAGCTGTGCGCCATCCAACATCCATAAAAACTGGATGCAGGCATTTACGCTACACCATGTGAGCTGGCCGTTTTCAAGGCGCACAACCATAACCGTGCAGGCACCGCAATCGCCCTCATTACACCCTTCCTTGGTGCCGGTTTGGCCTTTCTGCTCACGCAGCCAGTCCAATACTGTGTGAGTGGGAGAAAGATCAGACACTTCGTGCAAGGTCTGACCCAGATAAAACCTTATATGGTGTCGCATTTTTTGATCTCTGTAGAAGACGCAGTGGTCAGGATTTATCTGGAACAGGATTTTGGACGACGTGGCCCAAGCTTATCTTCTGATATCACAACAACGTTCTTCCACATTTCTGGGTGGGTGGTGGCTGGTTGTGGGGCGGCTTCTTTTTCTTCCACAACAGCGCCATGCGTGCCGTGGTTGAAGATTAAATGCAGGATAATGGCGGACATGGCCCCAAGCGTGATGCCGCTGCCAAAGATGATCTGAGCCCATGCGGGAAAGTGATCTGCAATGTGGGGCTGTGCTGTAGCAAGCATGCCCAAGCCAACGCTGGTGCCAACAATAATGCCGTTGTTTTGGTTATCAAAATCCACCTGCGCCAAGGTTTGGATACCCACCACGGCAACCGCTGCAAACATAGCCAAAGCTGCGCCCCCCAAAACAGGCAGCGGCACGCAGGCCATAAGCACGGCCAGTTTAGGCAAGCAGCCCATAATCATCATGATAAGGGCTGCGGCAGCCACAACCCACCGGCTTTTTACGCCTGTAAGCCGCACCAGGCCTACGTTTTCAGCAAAGCAGGTGTAGGGAAAGGAATTGAAAATACCCCCCAGCATTGTAGCGGCCCCATCTGCGCGAATGGCGCGAGTGATATCACGCGGAGTGATTTTTTTGTCCACAATAGCACCAGTGGCAAACACATCTCCCGTTGTTTCCAGCATGGAAATCATCATTACGATAATCAGGGAAAGAATGGGTACGATATGAAAACTGGGCATGCCAAAATATAGCGGGCGCACAATGGTTAAGAGTGGTGCGGATGACACATCTCCAAAATGTGCATCTCCCAAAATCCATGCAACCAGCGTGCCCATAATCAGGCCAACCAGCACAGCAATGGTGCCCAGAAAACCCTTGAAGAAACGTTGAACAGCCAGAATGCACAGCAGCGTACCCAAGCCATACGCAACATTACGCAGGCTGACAGGGTTTTGCATGGTGCCCGTGCCTTGGCCATTAACAATATCATTGGCCGCCACAGGCAGCAGAGCCAACCCAATAACCAGAATGACAGACCCAGTGACAACAGGCGGAAAAAAACGGATCAATCGTGAGAAAAATGGCGCCATAAAATAGGAAAAAATACCCGCAACAATAACAGCACCAAAAATCTGATGCAGCCCTTCAATGCCACCCCCGGCAGCCATGCCAATGGCGATCATGGGGGTAACGGAAACAAACGTAACCCCTTGTAACAGAGGAAGTTTGACACCCAGAGGCCCAATACCCACGGCCTGAATAAGCGAGGCAATGCCGCAGGTGAAAAGATCGGCTTCAATAAGGTGTTCCAAGGCATCGTGCGAAAGCCCAAGAGCACTGGCAAGCAGAATAGGTACAATTACAGATGCAGCATAAAATGTGAGCACGTGCTGCAATCCATAAACACCCAACTGCCAGAAAGGCAGGAATTCATCTACAGGATGAACCGCTTGCGGAACGTTTCTGGCAGCTTTCATCTGTTAGCTTCCCCTGTAAGTAGAATAACCATAAGGCGCAGCAAGCAGCGGCACATGGGCGTGCATGGCTTCACCCAATCCAAAAACAATTGGCACGATATCCAGAAAAAGAGGTTCTGGCAGATTCATGCCCTGTTGCTGAAAATAGGTGCCGATTTCAAACTCCAGCCGATACTGACCGGGTTTGAGTTCAAGATTTCTGAGTTCTGCACAGCGGCCATCGGCATTTGTTACCCCTGTAAACACAAGAGTATCACCGGCAAAAAGGCGGATTTGCACAGCACTGGCCGGATGGCCAGAAACTGTATTAAGCACATGTGTGGAAAGAGAGCTCATACCTGCACCTTATCCTGTAATCTTAAGGCCGCTATTGCATCAATCTGCTTTAGCGCTTCTGCAAGCTCTACTGTAAAGGAGCTTGTCAGACGTTGTTCCAAGGCCTCCAGAATAATGGCTTTGGTGGCTTTGCGGACACAAATAACAAACGGCATGCCAAATTTTTTGTGGTAAGCGTCATTCAGCTCACGGAGTTGCTTGTATTCGGTGGGAGAAAGCCGATCTAACCCGGCTCTCCCCTGCTCCTGCGTTGATTCAGCACTTAAGTCCGGATCTATGCCCATACGGTGGCCAAGTTCTGGGTGGGCACGCACCAACGCCAGTTTTTGGCTTTCCGGAGCCTGT
Source organism: Acetobacter sp. JWB (assembly GCF_003323795.1). Taxonomy (NCBI): domain Bacteria; kingdom Pseudomonadati; phylum Pseudomonadota; class Alphaproteobacteria; order Acetobacterales; family Acetobacteraceae; genus Acetobacter; species Acetobacter sp. JWB. The sequence continues at coordinate 1,398,339 of NZ_CP030871.1, forward strand.
TGCACGGCTTGGGAAAAGACCAGTTGCATCTGCTGCAAGGAGGCAAAGGGGCGTTGCGTTACAGCCGCTTCCGCCACCCATGGAGAGTGTTCGTAAATGCTCCCAAATGTTTCAACAAACTGTGCGGGAGAGAGCGTGTTTACATCCTGCAAGCACATCATGCCGGGTGCACCTTTTGCCAATGGCGGGCTATTTCCAGACGGGTTGGTGCCCACACTCCTTCATGCTGCTGGATGTGCTGTATAAACTTGGCAACCGCCAAGGCGCGCGCGGGCTTGCCTGCTAGACGGCAGTGCAGGCCAACAGACATCATGCGGCCGCCCTCTTGATACAACATATCAAAGCAGTCTCGCAGGTAGCGGAAAAACTGTTCGCCTTCTGTAAAGCCGTTCAGAGCCGCAAACTTCATATCGTTCACGTCCAGCGTGTAAGGCACAATAAGCTGCGGCCTGCCGTGTGTTCTGTCATAATACGGAAGGTCATCTGCATATGAATCCGCATCATAAACAAAGCCACCTTCTTCAGCCACAAGGCGGGCTGTGTTCGGGCTTGTGCGGCCCTGATACCACCCAAGCGGACGTTCCCCCGTAACTTGCGTATGTAGCTTTATGGCCTGTTGAATATGCTCACGCTCAACATCTTCAGGCATATGCTGATAATCAATCCAGCGCAGGCCATGAGAGGCAATTTCCCATCCGCTTTTCTGCATGGCTGCAACGGCTATGGGGTTGCGTGCCATAGCTGTTGCCACACCAAATACGGTGGGCTTGATGTCCGCCTGTTCGAACAACCGATGTAAGCGCCAGAACCCCGCGCGGCTACCGTATTCATACAGACTTTCCATCTGCATGCAGCGTTCGCCTACGATAGATGTTGTGCCGATCATTTCCGAAAGGAACGCCTCAGACCCTTTATCTCCATGTAGGACAGAGTTTTCGGCACCTTCTTCGTAATTCACCACAAACTGCACGGCTATACGGGCAGCGTTGGGCCAGCGTGGATCCGGCGGGCAAGCGCCGTATCCCACCATATCGCGCGGGTAATTCTGCATTATTTCCTTACCTTCCTGAATACATCATCACATACACTGAGGAGGTTCCAGACTGACCAATTCATCTACATTGTAATCCAGCAGGCTTTGCAGGTGTTTTTCACCATCCTGCACAAACAGATCACGCCCGATGCCGAAGGTGAGTTTTTCCACCCCAAACCGCATGGCGCTGATGGACGAGCCAGAAAGCCCCATGCTGGGTGTGGCAGAGAATGTAAAGTTATGAATGGCCGCAAGCATTGGAGCTAGTGGATCGGACGCATTGCGCGGCAAAAACTGGAAGCGTTCGCCCAGATAAGGGTGGCTGCCCAGAAGTGTGCTTTGTTCGTCTTCCGGTGGGGCAAAACAATCCCGCCAAAGGGCAATATGCGGCGCCACTTTAGCCAGTTCTGGCCGCTGGGCCAGATCAATAACAAATCCTGTGCCAATAATCAGGAAGTCAAACCGCATTTCACCATGTGGCGTGGTCACAACCACGTCTTTCCCTTCCTCCTTCACGGAAAGCCACGGAGTGCCCGTGTGGAAGGCAAAGTTTTTATGGCTCCGGCAGCGCCAGAACGTATCCTGCGGGGGCGGCTGGTTGAGATCATAAATCCGCCGCATGAAGCGCCAGCGCACCAGATCATCCAGTTCTGAAAAATAGCTGAGAAATCCAGCATTTTCCATCCAGCGGTATGGGTTTACAGATGGAATTTTTTTACGACGCAGGCACAGATCAACCTGCTTGGCGCCATGCTCCAAAGCCGTTGCCGCGTTATCAAAAGCCGAGGCCCCGGCACCAAGAACGCCAATGCGTTTGCCGCGCAGTTTTTCAAAGTCAATCTGTTCGCACGTATGGGCATAACGTGCTTTTGGCAGAGCTTTTGTAATGAAGTCTGGCACATGCCATGCGCCACCGCCTTCAATACCCGTTGCCAGCACAATTTTGCGCGCCCAAACCTGTTTTTTTACGCCACCGGCACATGCAAAAGTTAGTTTCAGCAGGTTATCCTGCCAATCAATATCTAATAGTTCGTGTTCATTTTTTACAGGCAAATCCAGAACATCACGCACCCAATCCAGATAAGCCTGCCAATCCTGGCGGGAAATTTTATCCAGCGTGTGCCATGCAGCAGCTCCGTAGCGTGCTTCGTACCAGGATTGAGGTGTCAGGCTGGGAATGCCCAAATCTGGGCCGGTTACATATTTGGGCGTACGCAGGGTTAGCATACGTGCAAACGTAATCCACGGGCCTTCACCCCCTTTGGGGGCGGTATCAAAAATACAGGTGTTGGTAATGCCGCGCCGCTTTAGCCCAAAGCAGGTGGCCAAACCGCCCTGCCCGCCGCCAATAATAGCAACATCCAGAACATCTTCGCCATCATGCTTGTGGGGAATGCACCAATTGCCTGTTGCATACTGAATTTTTGCGAGATCATCACGCACACGTTTATTAAGCTGTTCCATGCCTGCATATCAGTCCGAAATATGCGTTGCCCGAAAACAATCTGATTCATGCCCCTGACAACGACGATAAAATCAAGCATAATGTTTCACATTCGCATCGTTCTTGTATATGACATAATTCAGCATGGTGCGTTCGCAAAATGAGAGCAAAAGCAAATGCCAGTTTTTTCCCGTTTTCTTCGTTACTTCATGGCTGTTGCTCAGCATGGCTCAATCCGTAAGGCTTCGGACGAATTGCATATTGCCGCTTCCGCTATTGATAGGCAGATTCTTCAGGGTGAAAAATTACTGGGCACGTTATTGTTCGAACGCTTGCCAACAGGTCTGCGCCTAACAACGGCAGGGGAATTGCTGCTAACATCCTGCCGCCATTGGTCGCGAGACTTAAATACGCTTAAAATCCAGCTTGATAATCTTAAAGGCTTGCGGCAGGGCACGGCGGATATTCTTATTCCAGATGCACTTACCAAAGGTTTTTTGCCGGTTCTATTGGGGCGGCTGCGTGAAAGCCATCCGGGTATTTTGGTGAGTGTGCATGTGCGCAAAAGCCAGAATATGGGAGAACTTCTGGTAAAGGGACACGCAGATTTTGCCCTTATGTTTAACCCAAGCCACATGCGGGAATTAACCGTACGGGCGCATAAGGAAATCCCTTTGGGATTTATTTCCCTGCCGTCTCACCCCGTTGCGGCGTTAAGCGAGGCACGTTTTAGTGTGGCTGCGGAATATCCGGTTATTGTGCCTTCGCCGCCTCTTGCGCTTTGGCGGCCCATTGGGCTTTTGGAAGCAGAAACAGGTATAGAAATAGCTGCTGTTGCCCGTGCAGATAATATTCAGATGATCAAATCTCTGGTGCTGGAGGGCACGGGAATTGGGATTTTAAGTTATCTGGATGCCTATGATGAAGTGCAAAAAAACCAACTTGCTTTTACCCCTATTGTGCATAAAAAACTTACGCCATTATCCTTGGCTTTGTGTGTAGACCGCTCTCGCCAGCTTTCTACGGCAGCGCGGTTTATTATTAGCGAAATTGAAAATTTCTTTCTGGAACAGCTATAAAATCATGTCAGTATCTTCAGCAAAAACGGCTATTCGGGGTTGCTACATTACGTTCACGGGCAATCCTTTTCTGGTGCCTCCGGAAGAAAGCCTGAGTGTTGAAGAAGACGGCCTGATTATAATGGAAGCGGGCCGTATAATAGATTGTGGGCCTTATGCGGCCCTTGCGCCTAAGCTAGATAAGGCCATTGCAGTTACACATTACCCAGATAGCATTATTTCCGCCGGGTTTATTGATACGCACGTTCATTACCCGCAAATGCCAGCTATTGCCTCCTGGGGGCAGCAACTTTTACCGTGGTTGGAACAGTATATTTTTCCAACCGAAGCCCAGTTTGATAATTCGGCCTATGCAGAAGCTGTTGCCAGCGCGTTTCTGGACGAACTTTTGCGGAATGGAACAACCACAGCTGCCGTATACTGCACAGTGCATGCGCAATCAGTGAATGCGTTTTTCAAACAATCAGAAAAACGTGGGACACGCATGATTGCGGGCAAGGTGCTGATGGATCGCAATGCCCCAGATAATCTACGAGATACGGCCAAAAGTGGGTATGATGATTCAACCGCTTTAATTCAAAGCTGGCACAATAAAGGCCGTCAGCTTTACGCGGTCACGCCTCGTTTCGCCATTACCAGCACGCCGGAACAATTGGAAATGGCGGGTGATCTGCTGGCACGCCATCCAGATGTGTTTATGCAAACGCACTTGGCGGAAAATCTGGATGAAATAAAAGCTGTTGCCAGCTTGTTTCCAAAATCCGCTTCATATTTGGATGTGTACGCACAGGCAGGGTTAGTTGGAGCACGCTCTATTTTTGGGCATGGTATTTATTTGCAGGAAACAGATTTTCAGCAATGTCATCATGCAGGGTGCACGCTTGCTCATTGCCCGACATCCAACCTGTTTTTAGGGAGCGGCTTATTTAAACTGTTTGATGCCATGCGGTCAGACCGGCCCGTGCATGTCGGCTTGGGTACAGATATTGGCGCAGGCACAACCTTATCCATGCTTGGCACGATGGGAGAAGCCTATAAAGTTTCTCTCATGGCTGGGGGAGAAAGGTTGCAAGCTCTTCAGGCCTTCTGGCTTGCAACGGCTGGAGCTGCAGAAGCTCTTAAACTGGATACAAAAATCGGCCGCATTGCACCTAGTATGGAGGCGGATTTTTGTATATTAGATCCGGCTGCTACGCCTATGCTTGCGCAAAGAACAGCCCCCTGCCAGACGGTGCAGGATATGCTTTTCCCATTGATTATTCTGGGGGATGATCGCAGCGTAAAAGCAACGTGGGTGAATGGGCAATCTGTGTATGAGCGGCCTTAAAAAGCCGCCACACATCCATCACTCCGTGGGTCTGCCGCGCCTTCCAGAATACCATGAGCATGCCGTACGATAGCCCCGGCATGCCCCATGATGCTGGAAAAAGGTGCAACACGTTCTACAGGATGGCCTGCTTTTTCCAGCTTGGCCACAACACCTGCATCCATGTTGCTTTCTACCTTTAGGGATTGGCTTTCACTTCCCCATGTGCGGCCCAGTAACCATCGGGGGGCCGTAACAGCCTGCTGCAAAGATGTGCCAAACTGTGCGTATCTGGTGAAAACCGCTGCCTGTGTTTGGGGTTGGCCTTCTCCCCCCATTGTGCCGTAAACCATCACCCGGCCATCATCAAAATGCGCTAGTGCTGGATTGAGGGTATGAAAAGGCTTGCGGCCCGGTGCAAAGGCATTCCATGCGCCTTCCCCCAGTTGGAAGGAAGCACCACGATTTTGCCATAGAATTCCTGTTTGCGGCAGAAAAACACCAGATCCGAACTCAAAATACAGGCTTTGTATCATGCTGACAGCAATGCCAGAGGAATCAATAGCTCCCATCCATGTGGTGTCTCCGGCCTGTGAGGGCTGAGGCCACGGGGAAGCATGTTGCATGTCAATTTTATGCGCCAGTTCGGTGCACAGTTTTTCGTTGTCTAGAAAAGCCTGTGCATCTTCTGTCATCCACCGTGGATCACCTACATGCGCATTGCGGAACAAAAAGGCCTGTTTTGTAGCCTCTATCAGGCCATGTATATGCGCAAAGCCCTCGCCTTCCTGCACACCCAGTTTTTCAAATAGCTGCAAGATTGCCAAAGAAGCCACGCCCTGAGTGGGTGGCGGTGCGTTGTAAACGTGTGCCCCCTTCAGCTTTGCAGCAAGTGGTTTTTTAAAGAGAGCTTTATGAGATACAAAATCTTCTGCCCTTAAGGGGCTTTCTGCGCGTTGCAGATCCTGCAACAGGGTGTGCGCGGTGGCACCTGTATAAAAACTTTGCAATCCATCTTGGGCAAGTTGGCGCAGTGTCTGCCCTAATGCCGGGTTCTTACGCACCATGCCATGCTGAAACAATTTGCCATCAGGCGCATAAGACTGTGCAAAATCCTGATTTTGCAAAAGTTCGCTTTGCTTGGAAGCCAGAAGCTCGGCTTCACTCTCTGAAACAACATAGCCATTTGCAGCATACCAAATGGCATCTTCCAAAAGTGCATTCAATGGAAGTGGGTTCTTGATAGATGCACTCTGCTGCAAAGCAAGCTGCCAGCCAGAAACAGTGCCAGCCATTGTGTTGGCGGCCCACCCTCCACGCCATGGCACAGTGGTATGTCCTGCTTGACGATATGCATCTGCTGAACTTTGTAAGGCTCCAGCACCACAGGCTTCTATCACTTCCACCCGGCCATCTGGGTAAGAAACCAACCAGAAAGCATCGCCTCCAATACCAGTCATATGAGGGTAAACCGCACATAAGGTAGAGGCCATTGCCACAATAGCCTCTAGAGCTGTGCCGCCCTGCTTCAGTATGGAAAGGCCACTCTGGCTGGCCAGATGATGCGGTGATGTCACCATCCCGCGCCCAGACTGGAATGTATGCTGCATGACAATCAACCGCTTTTCATAAATGGAAATAATAAAAACGACGTATCAGATACTTGACCACAATTTCATGATCAAACCCACCCCCTTATATTTTACCGTCTACGAACTGTTCCTGCCCGACGATTCCGAGTTTTGTAACGCCGAGGCGCTGTGCATCGGCCATGACGTGGATGACGGTTTTGTAGTCTGCCAGACGGTTGGGCTGGAGATGGAATTCTGGTCGGCTGGCCTCGGGCCCGCTGGCGATCTCGCGCAGATGCGCCTGCAGATCGGCTTCCCCATTAATCGGCTGGCCATTCCATGTCAGCGAGTTATCAAAGTCCACAACCAGCGTCACCACAGGGGTTTCTTCCGTGCTGGGCGGCGGGTTGCCCTGCGGCAGATCAATCGAGACCGCCTGCGTCTGCAACGGGATGGTGATGATCAGCATGATCAGCAGCACCAGCATCACGTCAATCAGTGGCGTGGTGTTGATGTCAACAATGCCTTCATCTTCCGTTGTGCTCTCAGAGCCAACATTCATGCCCATGGCTGTGCTCTCCCCACAAGGATGGGGTGGCGTGCTGCGCCACCCGCCCCTGCCTATTTCGGCTTTTCCGTAATAAAATCGATATGGCTGATGCCCGCTTCCTGACACGTCGCCACCAGACGGCCCACACTCTCATAGCGTGTGGTCACATCCCCGCGGATCTGGATCTGCGGCTGGGGCTTTTGCACCGCTGCCTTCTCCAGCCGGGCCAGAAGATCGGCCCGATCCCTGATCGGCGTTTCATTCCAGAAGGTCTGCCCATCTGCCGTGACAGCCAACACCACATTGCTCAGCTTGGTCTGGGTGGGCTGGTTTGTGTCCTTGGGCAGATGCACCTTGACGGTATGTGTCGCCACCGGAATGGTGATCAGAAAGATGATCAGCAGCACCAGCATCACATCCACAAGCGGTGTGGTGTTGATGGCGGAGACGACGTCGTCTTCCCCGCCACTATCGCCAATCTGCATGCCCATAAGCGCTCTCCTTAGCCTTGACCTGACCGATTATCCGACGCGGTTGGATACCGTGGCTGTGGTGGGGGAGTTGTCTGGGCGCACCTCAATCTGCTCTGCAGCCGCACCGTGGCGCACACCCCCGATCAGGATGGACTGCAGGTCAGACGCAAAGTCACGCACCAGATCCATGGCTGTCTTGTTGCGGCGCACCAGCAGGTTGTAGCCCAGAACGGCAGGCACGGCGGTTGCCAGACCAATGGCCGTCATGATCAGGGATTCACCCACAGGCCCCGCCACCTTGTCGATGGATGCCTGACCGGCAATGCCGATAGCTGTCAGCGCGTGGTAGATCCCCCACACCGTGCCGAACAGACCGATGAACGGAGAGGTGGAGCCCACCGTGCCCAAAAAGGCCAGACCCTTTTGCAGGCTGTTCTGGATGTTGTTCACCGCGCGCTGAATGGACATGCCCGTCCAGCTATGCAGATCAATGCTTTCCTGCATCGTGCCTTCATGGTGCTCGGCCGCCACAATACCGGTATCAGCAATATAGCGGAATGGGGATGTGGAGGTGAGAGCCGAAGCGCCTTCCTGAATACTGTGTTTGGTCCAGAAGCTTTTGGTGGCTTCCTTGGCGGCGGCAAACAGGCGAGCCTGCTCAATGAACTTGGTGATCATGATATACCATGTGCCTAAAGACATGATGAGCATGATCAGCAGCACGCCGCGGGCGATGATATCACCGTTGGACCACAAAGCCCCTAGACCGTAGGGATTGGCTTCTTCCTTGGTGTCTGCCGCAGGTGGGGCCTGTTCGGCCGGTGCGGGTGCTGGGGTGGCATCCGGTGTGGCGGCAGGCGCCGGTGCGGAAGATGGCGCCGCATCGGGGGCTGGAGCCGTGGCCGCAGGCGCTGTGGGGGCTGCATCCTGCGCAAAGGCCGCAACTGGGGCGGCCGTGCTCATCAGCAGCGCCAGAGCCGGAGCGGCAAGACCTGACACAAAAGAACGGGGCAGTCTGGTCATCTTCCTCATAATCCTCATCATCAGGGCCCAATCCGCTACCCTGTTACGCAAGCAGATCGGGCAATCCGTATTTGTACTACTGGCCAGTATGAAAAACTGACCCCGTTTTAGTCATCCAGCCTAAAGCGGATGACATAGACCTTGTGCAGTTCCTTCACCGGAGCGCCATTGCGCGTGGCGGGGCGATACCGGGCCTTGTGCACGTAATCCAATGCCGACTGAGCAAAGGCCTGCCCCCCAGAAACCGACTGCACATGACAGTTGCTGGTCATGCCCGAAGGTTCCACATCACATGCCACTGTCACACGGCCTTCAATATTGTCTTCCTCCATTTCTGGTGGATAGACCGGCTGCACATGGTTCAGCGGCGCCGTACCAGCCGTGGTGTCCGGCGCATCGGATGGCGGTGCGCTGGTTGCGGGCTCGGTGGTGGCTGGCGGGGCCTTGGCCGTTTTGGTCTGTGGTGGTGCCGGGTGTTTGGGCGGCACCTTGGCCACATGCTTGATGGGCGGCTTGGGCGGTGGCGGCACCTTGATCTTGGGCGGCGGAATGAACGGTGGTGGTGGCTCGGCCATTACCGGCGGTGGCGGCGGCGGTGGAGGTGGCGGCGGGGGCGGCTGAGGGGGTGGCAGCATCTCAGCCTTAATCGGCGGATGCTCAACAGGCACGTTTGCTGTGGTGCCCATCCCATACATCAGACCCCACACACCAGCTCCATGCAAAAGAAGAACCGCTATAAGCGCACCAGCTCCAACCGCACCACCAGCGCGAAGAACATAACGCTCCTTCCCCTCCGATTGTTGAGAGTTATCCTGCATTACGCCAGTTTCCCTCCGTTGCTTTTTGAGAAAATTTTGAAAAAGCAACTCTAGAAAAATATTATTCCTGATAAATTGTTACTTTTCGAAGGTAAGATAAATTTTCGTTTCTTACCAAAAACAAAAAATGCACTTCCTCGTTGCCAAATAGTGATCGGGAAGGCTGTGCCTGTCAGAATCATAGCAGCGCATGTCTGTTTCCACTCGAAATAACGAAACCATAAGGTTTTTATGTAGATATAACATTCAAAATGAGTCAATTGGGAAAAGACTATTTTTTATAGTTATTTTATAAGGGCCCACGATATTCTGGCAAAGCATGAGCCTTCCCGTATGGCGCAATTTTGTAAAAAAGCGTGTCAAGACGCACGGCTAGATAGCGTTTGGCAAACGCGATTTGAAAAAACTTTGACAATGAAAGTTTATTTGCCTGCGTTAGTTAAGTGAGTTTTTAAATTGTTTCATACGACTGAATTTTAAAAGCTTAACGATGTCTTCAATGTTTTGATGAGAGGGATTTAATATGGGCAGGAAAGATAAAAATATCTCTCCAGCCTTGCTTCTGATGCACCTATTTTATCGATCTATGTGACCGAGGTCTTTTTCTGGATCGATGATGTTTCTTACCCTTTGCTTGAGTTCTTTAGGGTTGGGGAAGCCTCCATCCCGCTTGCGCTCCCATATCATTTCGTGATCTACACGGATTTCAAACTTTCCGCCTGTATCAGGGCAAAGAGCGACCTCGCCAAGTTGATTTCCAAAAGTAGAAAGAAGCTCTTGCGCCATCCATGCGGCACGCAAAAGCCAATTACACTGCGTGCAGTAGTGAATAGAAACGCGGGGCAAAGGCATAAGTGTGTCTTCCAATTTTTGAGTGAGCAATATCATAAAGCGAATGAACGCATTATAGAATGGCCACAGTAGGATCTATTTTTAAATCCATATAGACGCTTTGATGTAATAACTTTGTTATAGTTTATAAGAATTACGCGCTGGGAAATCAGATTTATAAAAATGAACACAATGTCAAATTATATTTTGCACGATTTCATCTGTTTTCCCCGCCTTCTTGATCAAGATCATTGAGGTATTTTTACACTTCTCTTATTTTACATGACCAAAAAATTATAGGTCTATAGATTTTACGGTAAGGGTTCATATGTATAAAATAATAACTTGACTGACGTGTCATTATTTAATCATATTGCCTTGTCTGCATGCTGCGCTTTAACGCATTGTGATCCGCTTTTTTTCAGCAAGGTTTATTGTGAAAGCTCCTGCCAAAATTACAATTATCGCCATTTCTCTCTTTGCGGTCGCGGGTGGAGCCTTCGCGTGGCATGAGCATCAAGTGGCTCAAAGTGTTCCTGATGGCATTATTTACGGCAATGGGCGGCTGGAATTTACCCGTGTGGATGTGGCCGTAAAATACCCGGGACGCATTACGCAATTGCTGGTGCAGGAAGGTGATAATGTAACCTCTGGCCAAATTCTTGCGCAGGAAGATAAAGCCACCATTCAGGCACAATACGACCAGACAAGAGCGCAGGAAAACCGCGCCACAAGTGCGGCTGGTCGGGCCTCGGCTGAGCTTGTAGCGCGGCAGGCCGCATTGCAACTTGCGCATGATGAACTGCGCCATGCCCAAAAGATGCGGCAACAGAACCTGATTTCCGATATGGAAGTGACACAAAGGCGCACACAGGTTGAAACAGCACAAGCAGCGGTAAATGCAGCCTCTCAGGCTGTGCAGGAAGCCTTGCATGCCAAGGAGGGAGCCGTAGCGCAGGTTAATCAGGTTCAAACCGTGCTGGATGATATGACTATCCGTGCCCCTGTTTCTGGCCGTATCGAATACCGCGTTATTGAAACAGGTAGTGTTTTACCGCCAGGTGGGCGCGTGTATTCCATGCTGGATCCAGTTGACCCTTACATGACGTTGTTTTTCCCCACTGCATCCATCAATAATCTTAAAGTAGGTGATGAAGCGCGTATCCGGTTTGATGGGATGGATATGCCTGTTTCTGCAACCGTTTCCTTTATTGATAGTCAGGCTCAGTTTACGCCAAAATATGTGGAAACAGCCACCGAGCGTGAACAGCTTGTATACCGTGTAAAACTGCGTGTAACCGCGGATGAACAGAAACGTCTTGGCGCATTGTTAAAAGCTGGAATGACGGGTGAAGGCTATATCAAGCAACGGCCAGATGCAGCATGGCCTAAAGCTGCACTGTCTGGCGATGCCAGATAATGGAGGTATCTGCTGCTGGAATTCGTGTTGAAGGCGTAAGCCATGCCTATAATGGGCGTAATGTTCTGCACGATATTTCTCTCACCCTTCCCGCAGGGCAAACCATTGCGTTTATTGGGCCAGATGGTGTTGGTAAATCAACACTTCTGGGGCTGATTGCAGGCGTTCGGCATCTTCAGCGCGGGTCTATTCACACGCTTGGGGTGGATATCAGCAATAGAGCCGAACGGGAGGCTTTTCTTTCCCGCCTCGCTTTTATGCCGCAAGGGTTGGGCAAGAACCTCTACCCTACCCTTTCCGTGCGCGAGAATATCGATTTTTTTGGTCGGCTATTTGCATTGGATGCCACAACCCGCGCCAACCGTATTACGCATCTGCTGGATGCCACGGGCCTTGCCCCTTTTCCCGATAGGCCCGCAGGCCATCTTTCTGGCGGTATGAAGCAAAAGGTCAGCCTGTGTTGCTCTTTGGTGCATGAGCCAGATCTGCTTATTCTGGATGAACCCACAACGGGGGTGGACCCACTTTCTCGGCGTCAGTTCTGGGCGTTGGTGGAACAAATGCGGGCTGAACGGCCCTCCATGACGGTTATTGTTTCTACCGCGTATATGGACGAAGCCGAGCGCTTTTCATGGCTGGTGGCCATGAATGATGGGCGTATTCTGGCTTCTGGCCCTACGGAGGAAGTTAAAAAGCAGACCCACACCACAACGGTGGAAGCAGCTTATATCTCTCTCCTACCTGCGGCAGACCAAAAAGAAATTTCGGATTTTACAATTCCGCCTTATCAGGATGATGGCAGCTCTCCCGTTATTGATGCAGAAAACCTGACACGCAAATTTGGATCTTTCACAGCGGTAGATCACGTTAGCTTCCGTATCCGTCGGGGTGAGATTTTTGGCTTTCTGGGTTCTAACGGGTGCGGTAAATCCACCACCATGAAAATGCTGACAGGGCTGCTGGATATTACCAGTGGCACGGCAACCCTGTTTGGCCGCCCGATAACACCGGGAGACATGAAAACGCGCATGCGTATTGGCTACATGTCTCAAGGTTTTTCTTTGTATGAAGAACTGACGTTACGCCAGAACCTTATGTTGCAAGCAGAGCTTTTTCAGCTTCCGCCAGCCGAGGCCAAACAGCGTGTTGACAACATGCTCCAGAGCTTTCAGTTGGGGGCAGAGGCCGATAGTCGCCCAACAGGCCTGCCCTTGGGGTTTCGGCAACGGCTGCAACTTGCGGCCGCCTGCATTAACAACCCCGATATCCTTATTTTGGATGAGCCAACGTCTGGCGTGGACCCAGCTGCGCGGGACATGTTCTGGAAGCATCTTGTAGCGCTTTCACGCCAGAAACATGTGACCATTTTTGTTTCTACGCACTTCATGAATGAAGCCGCCCGGTGTGACCGCATTTCCCTTATGGATAAGGGCAAAGTGCTGGCCATGGGCACCCCGGCAGAAATTACGCAGGAGGAAGGCGCTTCCACTCTGGAAGATGCTTTTATTGCTTGTCTAGAAAAAGCGGGCAATTCCATAGCTGTTGCCAAGCCTCAACAGACCGCTTCAGAATCAACTGCTGCAATGCGGACAATACCGCCCTATATACGCTGGTTTTCACGCTGCTGGGCTTTTGCGCGGCGTGAGGCTGTGGAACTGATGCGTGATCGCCTGCGGCTGATGTTTGCCATTCTTGGCCCGACTATTTTGCTGTTGATTTCAGCTTACAGTATTTCGTTCGACATCAATACCATTCGCTACACCGTGGTAGATTACGATCATACCCACGCCAGCCGTGAACTTGTGGAGCAGTTTCGGGGCTCCCGCTATTTTCAGGAAACTGCGTTCTCGCCAGATCGCGAAACACTGGAAACGCGCATACAGCATGGACAGGTTGCAATGGGGCTGGATATTCCCCCCGGTTTTGGGCGTGATGTTGCTGCACGCCGTAACCCTGCCATTGGTGTGGTTATTGATGGCTCCATGCCCTTTTTAAGCGCCAATGTGCGTTCTTATACAGATGCCGTGCTGTTAACCTATATGGCCAATATGCAGAAAACCCTGCCGACATCCGTAACATCTGGGTTGATACCCGTCAGCATTGTGCCGCGCTTTGTGTACAATCAGGAATTTCGCAGTATTTACGCCATGACTCCCGGCACTATCATGCTGGCGCTTATTCTTGTTCCCACCATGCTTACAGCCCTTGGTGTTGTGCGGGAAAAGGAGATTGGTTCCATTATGAACCTGTATGCCTCCCCCGCCAGTTCCGGGCAGTATCTGGTGGGCAAGCAACTGCCCTATGTGGCCCTGGCTGTTATGGCTTATCTGGTGCTGGTAGCACTTTCTGTTACCGTTCTGGGTGTGCCTCTTAAGGGCTCTTTTATCGGGCTGAGTATTGGGGCTACGCTGTATATTTTGGCCAGCACCGGGCTGGGGCTGCTGATTTCTACTTTTGTAAGTTCTCAGGTGGCTGCCATTTTTGGCACGGCCATTATCTGCCTGATTATGTCTGCCAATTTTTCGGGTTTGCTTTATCCGGTTTCAACACTTACGGGCTTTACCTACTATCTTGGTAAAGCTTTTCCGGCTTCGTGGTTTCAGCTTATCAGCCTTGGCAGTTTTACAAAGGGGCTGGGCGTTCAATCCTTTCTTGGCATGTATCTGGCGTTGGGCGGGTTTGCGGCCCTTTACATGGTGGGGGCTCGCCTTTTCTTGAAAAAGCAGGATACGTGATGCTGCGCTGGCTTATCAATGTCGGCCTTCTGTGCCGCAAGGAATTTCATAGCCTGATGCGCGATTTTGTGCTGATGGGCCTGATTGTTTTTGCATTTTCTGCGGCTATTGTTCTTGTAGCGCATGGGGTGCGCGTAGATGTTGCAAACGCAACAGTTGCGTTTATTGATGAAGACCACTCAGCCCTTTCCCGCCAATTGCGGTCTGTTGTGCTACCGCCTTACTTCAAGCCCCCTACTCTAACCAACCGTATTGACGGCAAAACGGGTATGGATAACGGCACGTACAATTTTGTTATTGATATTCCGCCCCGTTTTGAGGCCGATGTTCTGGCAGGCCGCATGCCGCAGATACAGGAACTGATTGATGCTACAGCCATGACACAGGCTGGGCTGGGCAGTGTTTATCTGCAACAGATTTTTCTGGGTGAAGTACAGGCACAGCTTCATTCCCCCGATATCAATAAGCTGATGCCATTTCACCCTGAAAGCCGTATCCGTTTTAACCCGAATAGTGAATCTGCATGGTTTACATCTGTTATGCAGGTTGTCACCAATGCAACAATTCTTTCCATTGTGCTGGTTGGGGCGGCTGTTATTCGTGAGCGCGAGCACGGCACCATTGAGCATCTGCTTGTTTTGCCTGTTTCTGCCAGCCAGATTGCTATTGGGAAAATTCTGGCAAATGGTGCTGTTATCTTTGTAGCCAGTATGCTTTCCCTTTGGATTATCGTGCATATTGGGTTGGCCGTGCCTATTTCTGGCTCGCCGTTATTGTTTGCTGCCTGCCTTATTCTATACCTGTTTTCTGTAACTTCGCTGGGGATGATGCTGGCCACCATTGCGCCCACCATGCCGCAATTTGGGCTTTTGGTGGTGCCTGTTTATGCTGTGGCCTATCTGCTTTCTGGCGCAGCTACGCCGGTTGAAAGCATGCCAGAGGCTGTGCAATCTCTGGTGCGGTTTTTTCCGACCACGCAATTCGTCAAAATTTCACAATCCATTTTATATCGCGGTGCTGGGCTGGAAAGTATCTGGCCTTCCCTGCTGGCTATTGTGTTCTCTTCTACTCTTTTTCTTGCCATGGCGCTGCTTCGTTTCCGCTCCATGCTTGCCCGTCAGGATTGAATGCTGATGTCTCTTTCTTCATTTCCTACGCGCCTATTGCTCAGCACTTTTCTCTGCGCTGGTTTGGTAGCGTGCTCTCCTTTCCATACCACGCTACCACCTTCGCATGTGGCTATTCCGGCTCAGTTCAATGCCGCGCCACAGGATGCACAGCCTACGGACTTAACAAACTGGTGGACAGCGTGGCAGGATCCGTTGCTTGATCAACTTGTGCAGAATGCACTGGCTGCTAACCCCGAAATACGGATGGCGCAGGAGCGCGTGCAGGAATCTCGCGCCTATACACAAATGGCCAAATCTGCCTTGTATCCTACCATTGGAGCCACAGGCGGCATGATGGGCGGTGGTGTGGATTGGCGGCATCCGGTGCCTCCGCTCATGAAGATGGCAGATCCGGATATTCAGGACCCAGCAACAGATGGGCATTTGGCTGGCATAACCATGGCGTGGGAGCCAGATATCTGGGGCCGCAACCGTGCGCGTAAACGGGCTGCGCAACATATGGCTCTGGCAGCGGCAGACGTGCTACATGGCACGCATATGGCTATTGCAGCAGATGTGGCTGCCAACTATCTGACAGCCCGCGGGCTGCAACAACGCATTGTGTTGCTGGATCAATCTGCCCGCACGTTGCAGGAGCTTGTGCGGTATGCCACGGCTCGGTTTGATGCAGGTCAGACCACACGGGCTGATCTGGAAACCATAACAGCGCAGGTGCAGCAAGTGCAGGCGCAAAGGCCATTATTAGTTGCCGCATTGGATGCGTGCCGCCATCGGTTGGCTATTCTATCCGGCTTACCCCCAGAACAAGCGCCAGATATCACCGCACCGGCTCAATACCGAGTGCCCGCGCCGCCTGCTACGGAACTGCCTTCTACAGTATTAGACCGCAGGCCCGATGTATTGCTGCAAAAAAACATTGTGCAGGCCAATCTAGAACGGTTGATTAGCACTAAAACAGACCTTTTGCCGCGGTTTGGGCTAGAGTTTTTTGGTGGTGATGGGCGTTTGCGGTTTGATGGCATTCCGGGTGTATCCGGTTCTGGTGGGCTTATGGCTGTGAATGCCTATCTGCCTCTTTTTACGGCTGGGCGCATACAGGCCAAGATACGCGCGTCGGACTCTCAGCTTAAACAGGCTGTGGCATCGTATGATCAAACTGTGCTGACAGCTTTGGCAGAAGTAGAAGATGCTTATGAAAGCCGTTCCAGCGCAGACCAGAATATTGCCAGCCTGAGCAAAGAAGTTTCATCCCTCACCCTCGCCACAACTCAGGCGCAGGGGCTTTATGAGGGCGGACAGTTTACCATGCAGGATATTCTGACAACCCGGATAAAAAAGATTTCTGCACAAGATGAACTGGTAAGTGCGCAAACTCGGCAGGCCCTCTCAACAGTGCGTCTTGCCCGTGCTCTTGGTGGTGGCTGGGATACGCAAACAACCAAACGGTAAGGCCAGCACCTGATTGTTGTATTTTTAGGTATACTGTTTGCCGGATTGTATCGGGAGCCCATATTGCATAATCTAGACTTTAGTTCATGGCACAGTTTCCTGTTCACCATGATCGGGCTTTCGCTTATTACTTTGATTGGTGTTGGCATCCGGCTTTTGATGATGGTGCTGATTCAGCAACGGCGGGAGCGTATGAACCGCCAGATCAATGAGCGTTTGCGCACATTGATTGCTGCTTACCGCACATTGGGTGGCTCTTTTACCGGAGATCTGGCCGTAGATCCTAGGCATAAGCGAGATTTCCGCGTGGCGGCAGATACAGAAGCCATAACAACCACTTCTGTATTGGAAGATGCCAACACATCGGATCGTGCGCGGCGTATTCGTGATGCTGTAGAGGCAGCTTTATCCGATATTATTCTTCTAGGTACGGAAGAGCATGTCCGCTTAGCGGAACGCGCTGCCCGAGAACTGGTGGCGGGCCAGCGGGTGCATACGCATGATCTGGTTGTATCCTTGCGCAATTTTGTAAGGCAGGCGCTGGATCTTGCCCCCATTCCATCTGATCTGAGTATTCCTACACAAGGGCCAACCCGCGTGCAGGCATCTGGCGGGAAAGGGAAAGATGGCGGATCAGAAAAATCCGGTGGCGGTGGTGGTAATGGAGGAGGTGGTGGAGGCGGTATGCAAGGCGGCGGTGATATGGCTATGACAAGTAACCAAGCTGCGGAGCATCAGGACCAGATAACGCCCTCTGGCCATTAAAGCCAAGATTTGTAGCTGCAACATCTTACCCGCGCTGCGCAGTGTTATGTGTGCAGCATTTCACGCAAAAAGGATACAGGAGAGTAATCCTGTATCCTTATGGGCCAGCATTGCGGCATCAGTTCCCGATTTTGATTAAACGGGAAGCACGACTAAGTGCAATAATCGGGAAAAGCTGCCGGTAAAGATCATAACGCAGCATAAAGGCGCGTGAGAGTTCGGCCCCCTGCATCAGGCGCTTTGAAATGGCTGGATCATCCAGTTTGATGGTTTGGCCCACGCCGTAGCCGGGAAAGCCCGTGCCAGTGAATTCCTTTTCATTCCAGCTTCCGTCTTCTTCTTGCAAATCAATCAAATAACGGCAGCCTTTGGCGATGGCATCATAATCCTGGGGTCGGTTGGCGGCTATCAGCCCCATAAGCGCCCATGCCGTTTGAGATGGCGTTGTGGTGCCGCGGCCAATGGATTCCACTTCCATGTAGGAAGCGCAGCTTTCGCCCCAGCCACCATTTTCCTGCTGGGAGTTAATCAGCCAATCGCACGCCTTGGAAATGTAGGGCTGTGTCATGTCCTCACCCAAGGCAGCCAGAGCGGGCAGAACGGCCCCTGTGCCATACAGGTAATTCACACCCCAACGGCCAAACCACGGCCCTGTGGGGTCTTGCTCCTTGCGGATATACGCAAGCCCACGCTGAATACACGGCAGATCACGCGGAAGGCCCAACAAGCCAAACGCTTCCAGAACATGCGCTGTTACGTCTACCGATGGCGGGTCTAGAGCTTCCCCAAAATCGCAGAACGGAATTTTGGCAAGAATGCCCTTATTGTTGTCTTTGTCAAAAGCGCCCCAACCACCGCAAGAACTCTGCATAGCTACCAGCCACCGAACACCACGGCCGATGGCTTCTTCTACGCCTTTGGCTTTCCATTCTGGCCTGTTGCGGCAGGATGCAAGGGCAATGAGTGCAACGGCGGTATCATCTGTATCGGGGTATCTGTCATTGGCGTATTCAAACGCCCAGCCGCCGGGTTCTGTGTTGGGGAGCTTAACAGACCAATCCCCTTTTACGCGCACTTGGCGGGATAGCAGCCAATCCAGAGCTTTATCCATTTCTGGGGTAAAGCGTTCTTCGGCATTGGCATCATGCAGCGCCATAAGGGAGAGCATAGTATCCCACACTGGGCTGTTTGTGGCCTGAATCCAGCTGGCATCTCCTTTATCATGCCGCCAACCGGGATCATTCAGCGCATCAAGGGCCTTGGCCATAACAGGATGATGGAATTGGTAACCCTCACCATGCAGGGCCATCAGACCATACACCCACGGCGGCTGAATGCCCCCCCATCCGCCATCTGCATCCTGATGCCAGATAATCCATTCCAGCACGTCTTTAATGGCGGCTTCCCGCGAAGGAGCGCGCTTGAGGAAAGAGGTTTGGAGCCAATGCAGCCCTTTGTCAGCCATACGGAAGAAATCGGCAATAACATCCCTGCCCTCTTTGGTGGGCAGTTCGTAATCAAAGTTTTCCCGGCCACCAGGGAAAAGGGCATCCAGCCGATCCTGCGGACGCAATGGACGGGATGGACGACGCGCAGACAAAATAGCCAGCGGCATCATGGTAGCGCGAGCCCACTGCGCAAAGTTGTAAATGGAAAACACAAAATTATTGGGGAACCAGATAATTTCTGGCGGAAGATTAGGTGTTTTCTCCCACGGCCATTCCCCAATCAGGGCCAGCCAGTAACGGGTGAATACACGCACATTCTTCAGGCCGCCTTTGCTGATAATCCACGCTGCGGCTTTGCTAACAGTTGGGTCATCTTCTGCGTAACCCAAAGATCTGAGTGCTGCATAGGCTTCCACCGTTGCGTTGATATCACCACTACCAGCGCCATAATATGTGCCCCAAGATCCATCCGGACGCTGCATTTCAAGGAGCGCCTTACCCAGACGTGGCCGCAAAGGGTGGTCTTCCAGCCCCAAAAACCACAGGGCCAAACACCATTCAGCTTCCATGGAGGCATTGGAACCAACAGATCCAACCCAATGTCCATCGGGCTTTTGCTGTTTCATCAACCATTCACAGGCAGAAGAGAGCGTATGGGTCAGGCTGTTTCCCATTGCCTTAAGGGCGGACAGATCTGCCGGAACCTGTGGAGCAGGTTTTTGACGCACAATATCCGAGCTTCCAGACTGAATAAGGGTGTTAACGTTTGTTCCCTGAGTGTCTGAACCAGAACGCAAAATCTTCTTTAATGAAAAACGGCTTGCCATATTCATTGTGTCATACCTGCGCGAAATATCATGAAAGACTCATTGGTTCCTGTTTTAAAGATCACGGTGTTTCTGCTTGGGGCGTAATAAGCCGCAGGCAATCTGTAAACACTGTATCCCATCCAGACTGATCCATAGCGATAAAGCCGAAGCTTCTGAGAAGAAAAGCCCCTTCCGCGGCAAAAATTGCCGTACGCGCCTGATGCGCATCTTCCGAGGTGGCGTTACAATCCCCAAACCATCCGGCGTACCATTCCCGTATCCGGTTGAGGTATTTGGGAGATTGCAGCAAGGTAATGAGCATTCCCACCATTCTGGCTTGCGTGGCGGCATCTATCTGGCGGCAGGCCATAACATAGGCGCGTGCCCGCTCTGCCAGAGAAGCCTTGGGCCCCACATATTTTGCTATTTCCAGATCAAACGCTGCTATCCAGCGATCAATCATGGCGGTAATCAGATCATCCTTATTGCCAAAGCAATACTGCAGGCCACCTTTGGTAATTCCTGCGGCCTTGGCTACGGCATCAAGCGTTAAAGCAGTTGCCCCGCCCTTCTGAACAAGCTGTTCCGCGCTGTCCAGAACGCTCTCCCGATCAATGGTTCTGCGGCGGCCCATGCACCGTCCTTTATTATTTCAATCCGTCTGGATGGAATTAAAATGGGAGCGATGATTGTGCAACCGCATTATTGGAATGCACGGATGCATTTTTAGAATAGCAGAAAGCTATTCATTCCAAATGAAGAATCATCCATAACTATATGATAATAAATATAAAAACAAAATTTACAGCCTAAGAGCATCTTCAATAAGCGCATCCAGAGTCATGCCCTCGCCTTCTCGCGTCAGCAAGGCTTCCAAAAGGCCGTCTATCGCCAATACAGCTAAGCCATGCACCTTGGCCCACAAGGCTGCGCGTGCGCCAGCACGTGTATGGGCGGAATGCTTGCCTTTTAGGTCTCCTACACATTGAGTGAGCATGGCGGATGTTTTGGCCGCAGCTGCAGCCAGATGCGGGTCTTTTCTATCAATTACATCGCTACGGAACATAAGGGTAAACAGGCCCGGATGTTGCATGGCGAATTGTACATAGGCCACGCCAACAGCGTGTGGCCCTTTATTAAGCAGCGGTGTAAGCGTTGCTGCCAGTTCTTCATATCCTATTGTTGCCAGCGCACTGAGCAAGCCTGTTAAATTTCCAAAATGCGGAATTGCGGCTGTTTGTGAGACACCCGTATGGCGCGTAATGGCCCGCAGCCCTAGGGCTGTAATGCCTTGTTCCTCTAGAATGGCGCGCGCAGAACGCAAAAGAGCGGTTGGCAGATCTCCATGATGGTAAGCTTTTTTAGGCTGAGCAGGCTGGGCCATGATGTATTTTCCGGAATATTCGCGATAGCCATTAGAACACTTGACTTTCTTTTCTCATGCTCCATTCTTAACGTTGTTAAGTTTCAGCGTATCGGGCGGTCAAACACAAGACCAATAGCCTGAAGAAGGATATCTCTTGCGTTTTCTCCCCTCTGTTTATCATGTTTCTCGTTTGGTTGCTGGTCTTTGCCTTATGGGTGCAAGTTCCGGCGCCATTGCTGCATCGGCAACCCCATCTGGTGCGGCTGGTACGTTGACATCGTCTCAATCTTTGCCTGTGGCTTTTACATTGCCTGATGCTGGGCGATCCTTGCGCATCACCTACCTTTCCACCAATGGTATTACGGGCAAAGGGCTGGTGCCGGTTACGGCAGAAGTTATTCTACCACAAGGCAAGCCGCCTGCTGGTGGGTGGCCCATTGTTGCATGGGCGCATGGTACGGTAGGTGTTGCAGGCCACTGCGCGCCCTCTAACAATCCGTGGAGCGCACGTAACAAGCGTTATCTCTCTGAATGGATGAAACGTGGCTTTGCCGTAGTAGGTACGGATTATCAGGGTTTGGGAACCTCCGGTATTCATCCGTATCTTAACGCGCGCGTGGAAGCCTATAACCTGCTGGACAGTGTGAAGGCGGCCTTGGCCTCGGTGCCAGATTTGCAGAACAAAATCATGATTGTTGGGCAATCTCAGGGTGGTGGGGCAGCGTTTGCCTCTGCAGCGTTTGCACCAACATATGCGCCAGATTTGAATATCCGAGGCACTGTGGCCACGGGTGCGCCGTATATTACGCCAGAACTGCTTAAGCAAATAGC
This sequence comes from Acetobacter sp. JWB, assembly GCF_003323795.1. Lineage (NCBI taxonomy): Bacteria > Pseudomonadati > Pseudomonadota > Alphaproteobacteria > Acetobacterales > Acetobacteraceae > Acetobacter > Acetobacter sp. JWB. The sequence goes on from NZ_CP030871.1 coordinate 1,420,420, forward strand.
AACCGCGCCGGATAATGCGCCGTATAATCCTGTTATGGTTTATACGCTTTATCTGGCACAGGGACTTTCTGGGTATGATACAGCCTTTAAGCCAGAAAGCGTTTTTACAGCTAAAGCCATGCCAGCCTACCGTGCCGCAGCCAATTTATGTGTGCATGAGCTGACAGATAAGGTGAAGGCAGATGGGTTGAATTTTAGCAATTCACTTCAGCCTGACTTTGCAAAAAATCTCTCTCCAGCCTTAAAGGCCATGCAATATCCTACCATGCATCTGGCGCAACCACTGTTTATGGGCACAGGAGAGCTGGATAAGGATGTGCCACCACCGCTTCAGCTCGGGCTGGTAAAAGCTGCCTGTGCTGCTGGCACAGTGGTGCAGGCACATGTTTACAAAAGCCTGAACCATGATCAGACGGTAAATGCCTCGTTGCCAGATTCAGCTTCTTTCACGCAGGATGTTATGAACGGGCAAGCTGTTACGCCGCAATGCACCCCAACCCCGGAATAAAATTACCCAGACATATTGGGGTTTGCTGATAGGAAGAGAAGCGGCGGTTTTACGCTTTTCTTCCCTTGTGTGGGGTATGTAACGCCTTCAATATGCACGCATGACAGATACTTCTGCTGCGTGTGTTCACCGTATCCAACGTTTTTTGCAATCTCCCGCAGGAGGTGCAACAGCCCTGCTCCTAGCCTCGCTTGCAGGATTTGCCCTAGCAAACTCGGCTTGGTCTGATGGTTATGAAACCCTGATTACAATGCCTATGCGGCTGCCTTTTTTAGAGCAGCATATGCCAGATACACTTACGGCATGGGTATCTGATGGGTTGATGACGCTGTTTTTTCTGCTGATTATTCTGGAAATCAAGAAAGAGATGGTTTCGGGCCATCTTTCATCCATGCGCCAGATTGCCTTGCCATTAATTGGCGCGTTGGGGGGTATGATTGTGCCAGCGCTTACCTACCTTTTGGTAACGCATGGGCATGCAGAAGCATTTCATGGATGGGCCATTCCTGTAGCCACTGATGCTGCATTTACACTGCCCGTTATTATGGCGTTGGGGGCGCGTGTTTCTGCCGGGGCGCGTGCGTGGCTTATGGCTCTTGCCATTTTTGATGATGTGTTGGGCATTGTTGTTATTGCCCTGTTTTACGGTTCTGCCCTTTATTGGCCCGCGTTGGTAGGTGTGCTTTTTGTAACCATGGCCATGATTGCTGCAAATCGGTTGTTGGATTGCAGATCTGTGTGGGTTTACGCCCTTGGGTGCTTGCTGCTTTGGGGCATGCTTTTATCTTCCGGCCTGCATCCAACGCTTGCCGGGGTTATTACTGGTCTTTGCCTGCCCGCCCAACCATGTGCAAAAAATACAGAACAAATAACACCGCTTGAAAAAGTATCCTCCGCACTAACACCTTTTGTTACGTGGCTGGTGCTTCCCCTATTTGGCTTTATGAATGTTGGGGTTTCTCTTGCTGGCGTGCATCTGGGCAGGCTTCTTGCTCCTGTTCCCCTTGGCATCATATTGGGGTTGGTGGTGGGAAAGCCCGTTGGTGTGTTTGGAGCAACCATATTGTCATTCCAGTTGCGCATAGCCCCTGCCCCAGCGGCAACATCGGTGAAAATGCTTTTTGGGCTTTCCTTGCTATGTGGCATTGGTTTTACCATCAGCTTGTTTATTGCCGGTCTGGCATTCCAGGATATGGATACGGTAGTATCAGCAAAAATGGGGATTTTTGCCGGGTCTGTTGTTGCGGCTTTGGCGGGCTGGTGCTGGTTGCGCTGTTCACCCGTTACACAGCGCAGCCAGTATCCTGCAAATTATGAGGCTATAAGTAACAAATAGCTTTTGGCAAAATGGGTAGTCCTCACCCACGTTTATAAACGCGTGTGAGGACTGATGTGTATTCTTAATCCAGCTTTTCACGTTGCCAGAAGCGGAGTGCGCCGCAGGTTTTTACAAACGCAGTGGCATCGTTTTTGCTACCAAGTTTGATGCAGCCTTTATCAACATCTTCTGCCAGACCTGCCTTTTTAAACAACGTGCCAGCTTCTGCAGAATAGCCAATAAATTTGTTATGCGTGAAAGCATCGCTCAGGAAATCTTTGGCTGCTGGATTACCGGCCAGCACTTTTGTACCTTCCTTGGAAGCAAGAATGGCTACGGCATCGTAGAGTACAGATGGGCCGCCATCTATTTTCTGTTGCGCCGTTATCTTGGTGCCATCCGATAATGTAATGCCGCCAATTTTGGGAGCAACGACTTCATAATCGGCTTTTTCTGCCTGAAGGACGGCAATAAGCGCCGCAAAAAGCTCTGCATCTATACCATCCGTCGCCAAAATACCCATTTTTCGGCCAGCAAATGTTTTTGGCCCATTCTTAAGGATGCTGAGCGCATCAGATGGCGGAAGATCTGTGCGTGTAGGCTGTGTTCCCTGTGCGGGTTCTGGCAATGGTAAGCCCAGCCCGTCTGCTACCGTTATTGCCAGTTCCTCATCAATATGTAGCAGATGCGACACAACGCGAGAGCGGATATCTGGCCGTTCCACCTTGCTCAGCTCAAACGTAATGGCGTCTGCTATATGCTTCTGCTCAATGGGTGTCTGGCTGATGTAAAACTGCCGGGCCTGGCTGTAATGGTCTGAAAAACTTTCAGGCCGCAGGCGCCGTTTGGGGCCAGTTTCCTCGCTCGCAAAACTGCGAAAGCCCTGTTTGGGGTTTTCACGCGGGCCACCTGCCGTCCCCCAGCTATTCGGCTCATAATTGGCGCGGCCTACGGGATTGTGCATGGCCATATGCCCATCTTGCTGAAAATGCGCCATGGGGCATTTAGGAGCATTAATGGGGATATGCGTAAAATTGGGGCTACCAAGCCGTTTGATCTGTGTATCCAGATATGAGAAATTTCGGCCCTGCAGCAGGGGGTCGTTTGAGAAATCAATGCCGGGTGGCACATTCTGTGTGCAAAAGGCCACCTGCTCTGTTTCGGCAAAAAAGTTATCAACAACGCGGTTCAGTACCAGACGGCCCACTATTCTGACAGGCACCAGTTCCTCTGGAATAAGTTTGGTGGGGTCCAGCACATCGAAATCAAACTTTTCGGCAAATTCTTCATCAAAGAGCTGTACACCAAGTTCCCATTCGGGAAAGTCTCCGCTGGAAATTGCGCCCCAGAGGTCTCGCCGGTGGAAATCAGGGTCCGCCCCGTTGATCTTAACGGCTTCGTTCCACACAACAGACTGCAAGCCCTGCTTGGGCTTCCAATGAAACTTCACAAAGGTTGAGCGGTCATTGCTGTCTAAAAAGCGGAATGTATGCACCCCAAATCCTTCCATAAAACGGAAGGAACGCGGGATACCCCGATCAGACATCACCCACATGATCATATGAAAGCTTTCTGGGCTTAGCGAAATGAAATCCCAGAAGTTGTCATGGGCAGACTGCGCCTGCGGAAAATCACGGTCTGGCGCGGGTTTTACAGAATGCACCATATCCGGGAACTTGATGGCATCCTGAATGAAAAATACCGGAATATTATTGCCAACCAGATCCCAGTTGCCTTCCTTGGTATAAAGCTTGACAGCAAACCCACGGACATCCCGCGCGACATCAAATGAACCTTTAGAGCCTGCAACCGTAGAAAATCGGACAAAGGCAGGCGTGCGTTCCCCCACATTCTGAAAAATGGCGGCCCGTGTAACGTCTGCAAGGCTGTCTGTCAGTTCAAAATACCCATGTGCGCCATAGCCACGAGCATGCACAACGCGTTCGGGAATACGCTCGTGGTCAAAATGAAAAATCTTTTCCCGAAAATGGAAATCCTCCATCAACGCCGGGCCACGTGCACCGTAACGCAGAGTGTTCTGATCATCCGCTATAGGAATACCCTGAGCAGAGGTAAGCGTTGCCACATCACCACCAGCTTGCTGGTGTGTTTCTCCCCCATTACCTTGTTGCTCGGTATAGCTTGGTTCAATTTTATTTTTATCTGTTTTTAAACCATGTTTAGCAGTCTTGCTTGGCGTATTTTTTTTGACAACCATGATCTTCTCCTCGCCCGTGTTTCGGCGGGAGCGTCGTCCCTTTACATAATCTTAAATCGCGCGTTTCTAAGGTTTCGTCGCTCCCCGTGTTCTTAATTTTACGCATGAGATGCAAAATGGTTCCAACGGCAGATTTTGGGCACACAAGCATAACAACACAAAACGTGTTATGCTGACCTTATGGCAATCTCTATCCTTCCCAATATTTCTCTGGCCGATTCCGAATTGGAGGTCACTTATATTTTAGCGTCTGGCCCTGGCGGGCAAAATGTAAACAAGGTTGCTACGGCTGCCCAATTACGGTTCGATGCGGCACATTCTGCTTCTTTGCCAGATCGCGTGCGTACGCGCTTGCTGGAACTGGCCGGAAGTCGGGCCACGCGTGATGGGGTTATTGTTATTACAGCACGACGGTTTCGCACACAGCAGCGCAACCGTGAAGACGCAGTGGAACGTTTAGCCGCTTTAATACGTGAGGCTGCACATCGTCCGGCTTTTCGTGTTGCCACCCGGCCTAGTCGCGCAGCGCGCCAACGGCGGTTGCAGGGAAAAGCGCATCGCGCACGTATTAAACAGGGGCGCACAGTGCGGTTTGATGATTGATATTGTAAAATAAGCCAATGTGGATGGGCTGGCATTTTCTTTGAAAATTATTTTTAGCTCTGCCTTATATAGAGCCCAATCCGTTCTGGAACGTTTCATCCGTTCCTGCGTTGAATAACGGCTCAATACTTGGCGGTTAGAATTATATTCTATCTGTCTGGTTACATGATTTTCTTTCTCGAAATCTACCTAAAGTACAATCGAAACATCTGCGGCTGACTTCTTCTTGGATGGAGAAAGAATATGCGCACTCACTTTGTAAACAATCAGGCTCCTTCTGCTCCTTCAAAAACAAAAAAGAAGGTGGAACAGAATATAACTGATGGTGGCAACGCAGCCAGTAAAAATGTTTTGCCAAATCCCACTCATACAGAAAACAAAATGGTGAAAAACCATTCTTTGTTAGAAGAAAAAGTGCCTTTTCCCAGCGTAAAAACAAGAAAAATCCTGTTCCGTAAATAACGAATAAAGGCCGCATTACAGCTTTGTACGGCCCTTATCAGGGAGTTGGTACATGCATACAGAACAACTATCAGATACTGGCCCCAAAAATGCCCGACGTTCATTTTTGCGCCGTTTGTTTGGGGGGCACATTCACGTTCACATACAGGATGACCTCTTCCCGATAAAAAGCGAAATTTTTGGTATTGAACGCTTGGAGGCTCATGCCAGAAGCCTGGCGGCCGCACAGGCTGTTGTACCCGCCAAGCATAACCGACGCGGACAACCCCTTAAACGCAGGTTAGCTGAAAATGCCGCCCTGCTTGCAGCGGCCAATGAAACTGTTACCAAGGCTAGCCAAAGGGGCCGACTGCTGCCGCCAGCAGCCCAGTGGTTGGCAGATAACTATGCCCTTATTGATATGCAGATTAGAGAGACCAGTCTGGATCTGCCGAGTGGGTATTATACGCGCCTTCCCAAACTTGCGAATGGCCCTTTTGTTGGTTTGCCGCGCGTTTTTGGCATTACGTGGGCTTTTGTTGCGCATACAGACAGTTACTTACAGCCAGATTTTCTGCGTAAGTTTCTGCTTGCCTATCAAACGGTTGCCCCGCTTACGATAGGTGAGCTTTGGGCTGTTCCCATTACCTTGCGCATTGTTTTAATAGAAAACCTGCGCCGCATTGTAAGTGCCATTATAGATAGCCACGCAAGCCAGCAAGCGGCTGATCTTTTGGCTGATCAGCTTGCATCCGCCCGAAAGAACGATGCTGCTGCATTGTCCGCCATATTATCCCAAATAGACCCACGCATTATTACGCCAGCATTTACGGCGCAGCTTGCACATCGTTCAAGAGGTATAGATCCAGAAAAAAATCCTGTTCTTGTGTGGTTAGAACAGCGCTTGGCAGATAAAAAAACAGATATTGAGCAAGGAATTCAAGAGTATTTACAAACGCAGGGTGCTTTTAACGCCACTATTCGAAATATTATTACCAGTCTGCGACATATTGCAGAATCTGATTGGGCAGAGATTTTTGAACAAGTTTGCTTGGTTGATACAGTATTTGCAGAATATGCAAGTTTTACATGCGCAGATTTTGCCAGCCGAGATCTCTACCGCAAAGCTATTGAGGATTTGGCTTATGGCAGCACTGTTGATGAAATTGATATTGCCAAGAAGGCTGTTTTTTTAGCGCAAGAAGCTGCTGCTTCCAATGCGTTTGATCAACGCAAGAATGATCCCGGTTATTATCTTGTGATGGAAGGGCGTTCCATTCTGGAAGCCTCTATAGGTTTTCGTTCCAATCTTTCCAGAAAACTGGCCCAAACATTCTGCCAAAGCGGCATTACAGGTTATGCCGTGGTTGTGTTTATGCTGGCGCTTATTTTTCTGGCTGGACCGGTGTGGCTTTCTTTTCAGGAAAATGTTTGGTTCCCGTGGGTTTTGTTGGTGGCTGTTCTGGCCTTTTCACCCGCATTGGAAGCAGCCGTTGCATGCATCAACTGGCTGGCTTTGCGTGTTGCCAAGGTAACGGCATTGCCGGGGTTGGAGCTTTTAGATGGTATTCCCGTAAAATTGCGTACAATGGTGGTTATTCCTGCCCTTCTTACCAACGTCAAAACGGTGGATGAACTTTTATCCCGCTTGGAAGTCCACTATCTGGCCACTCATGATAGCGGTGTTTACTTTGCGCTTTTAACAGATTGGTCTGATCATTCAGAGGCATCTGCACCAGAAGATGATGCACTTTTCCAGTTAGCTTCTGCCGGTATTCACCATCTTAACGAAAAATACGGATCTGTGCCGGATGGCAACAGGTTCCTCCTTCTACATCGCCATAGGGTTTGGAGTGAGAGTGAAGGTGTATGGATGGGGTGGGAACGTAAGCGCGGAAAACTGCATGAACTAAACCGCCTGTTGCATGGTGCGTCTGACACCACTTTTTTGGCAGAATGCCGCCAGAATATTCCACAAGCTGTAAAATATATCGTCACGCTGGATGCCGATACACGTCTGCCCCTTGAAACAGTAAAAAAACTGGTGGGTAAACTGGCACATCCCCTTAATGCGCCGCAATTTAATGCAACAACCGGGCGTGTGCAGCAAGGTTATGCCGTCTTGCAGCCTCGTGTTACGCCATCTTTGCCTATCGGGCATCAAAGCACTTTGTTCCAGCGTATTTTCTCCGCGTCTAGCGGTATAGATGCCTATTCATCTGCAATATCAGACCTGTATCAGGATATGTTTGGAGAAGGGTCTTATGCAGGCAAAGGTATTTACGAAATTGATGCGTTTGAAGCCGCTTTGGCTGGGCGTGTGCCTGAAGCAACCCTTTTAAGCCATGATTTGTTTGAAGGTATTTTTGCGCGCGCCGGATTGGCTTCTGACATTGAGGTGATAGAGGAATTTCCAACAGACTATTTGGTTGCAGCCCAAAGGCTCCATCGTTGGACACGAGGAGACTGGCAGCTACTTCCCTGGATTGTTTCAGGCATATTTCGCACCCCTTCCCCACGCAACAGTTTATCTGGAATTGCGCGTTGGAAAATGGTGGACAATCTGCGCCGCACCTTATGCGCGCCCTTTACGCTTTTGGCTTTGATTATCTGCTGGGTTTTGTTGCCAGAAAACGCTGGTATCTGGACACTGTTTATCCTTCTGATTATGGCGATACCTGCTTTTTTGCCAGTTATTCCCGATATTGCGCCACGCCGGGAGTGGATCAGTTTTCGTAGTTATTTTAATGTTTTGGGGGCATCCATTTCCAATGCCGTTGTTATGACGGCACTTAACGTCACGTTTCTGGTGCATCAGGCTTGTTTGTTAGGTGATGCCATTATCCGTACCCTTGGGCGTGTTTTTGTAACAAGGCGCTATTTGCTGCAATGGGTGCCAGCAGCGCAAACGGCGGATCTTCTACAGTCCGGATTGCAACAATATTACCTGAAAATGCTCTCTGGCCCACTTATTGCGGTTATTCTTGTTCTACAAGTTACCATGCAGGATGTGGGAAACCTGATTTTTATTGGCCCTCTGGCTATTCTGTGGGCGTTTTCTCCTGCTATTGGGTTATGGACAAGTCGCGCAGCCGTTTTAACGGCCCAATCGCGGCCTTCCCGCACAGATATTCGCACTTTACGTCTTACAGCCCGCAATACATGGCGCTTTTTTGAAGAATTTGTAACGGCGGATGACCACATGCTTCCGCCAGACAACTTTCAGGAAGTTCCTTCTCCTGTTATCGCCAGACGTACATCGCCTACCAATATAGGGCTTTATCTTTTATGCACAGTTAGCGCCTATGATTTTGGCTGGAACGGCTTGGCTGATACAATAGATCGGCTTGAAAATACTTTTAAAACACTAGATAAATTAGAAAAATATAAAGGGCATTTGTATAATTGGTACAGTACGGCTGATCTGGAGCCGTTGGCTCCTTTATATGTTTCTACTGTAGATAGCGGTAATTTTGCTGGTCACCTTGTTGCGCTGGCACGTGCTTGTTGTGAGTGGACTGCATATACGGCCCAACCTTCCATGTGGCGCGAAGGTATAGCAGATGCCATTACCCTTGCCATTACAGATCTTACCTTCCGCAATGGAGAACGGCTGCAGAATACAAAACAGCAAAAAGTTCTTATCCGAGCCCTCGCGCGGTTAAAAACATCTGTTCTGGCAGCCCCTGAAGTCAAAACAGAGGAGAGTTTGCAAGCATTATTGAAACAGGCGCAAACCATAGCAGAACACGCAGCCCATCTTTATGCAGAAACCAATGCAGCCGAAGAACAAACAACGTCAGACCCACTTTTCTGGTGTGTGGCGCCATTAAAAGCGCTTGAAAGCCATTTGCGTGATTTGGATCATACGCATAACACGACCTTTGAAACCCGGCTGAAAGCATTGCAGAGCAAAGCAACCATGCTGGCGTACGGCATGGATTTTGCTTTTTTGCGTGATCCTGCACGCAAACTTTTGTCTATCGGGTTTGTTGTTACTGAAGATATCTCCGATAGTAACTGTTATGATCTGTTAGCCTCTGAATCTCGGCTAGCAGTCTTTTTTGCCATTGCAAAAGGAGACATTCCTGCGCGGGATTGGTTCCGTCTGGGTCGTGCCCTAACCTCTGCTGGCAGCGGAGCAGCATTGGTCTCGTGGTCGGGTTCCATGTTCGAATATCTTATGCCCTCTCTGGTTATGCGTGCGCCTATAGGTAGCCTGCTCCAGCAAACTAACGCGCTTATTGTGCAGCGCCAGATTGCTTATGGGCAGTCTCACAATATTCCATGGGGGATTTCGGAATCCGCCTATAATGTGCGGGATGTTGATTACACCTATCAATACTCAAACTTTGGCGTTCCGGGGCTGGGGTTAAAACGTGGCCTTGGGCAGGATAGAGTTGTAGCCCCCTATGCCACCTTGCTGGCCGCTATGGTTGATCCGCAAAAAGCTGTTGCCAATCTTTTTGTTCTGGAAAAAACAGGGGCACACGGTCGTTACGGTTTTTACGAAGCGCTGGATTATACCCCGGAGCGTGTGCCGGATGGGCAGGAAATGGCTATTGTGCAGGCTTACATGGCACACCATCAGGGCATGTCCATTCTTTCCGTGGCAGATGCAGTTCTGGACGGTATCATGAGAAAGCGCTTCCATGATGACCCCGTGATTGCCTCGGCCGAGCTGTTATTGCAAGAACGTGCGCCACGCACAGGCGCTGTGGCTCATCCTCTGCCAATAGAAGAATATCCTCTGCCGCGCTCGGAATTGCCACAAGCGGCATCTGGTAGGTACTACGGCACGGATTATACGCCCGCACCCATTACGCACCTTCTTTCCAATGGTCGTTATACCGTCATGCTCACAGCAGCGGGGTCTGGCTACACAATGTGGCAGGGACAGGCCGTTACTCGGTGGCGGGAAGATCCAACACTGGATAACTTTGGGTCTTATCTTTACCTGAAAAACGTAAAGACCGGGAAAGTATGGTCTGCTGGCATTCAGCCCTGTGGAGAGGAGCCGGATGATTACGTAAGTGTTTTCCATGAAGATCGCGCCGAATTCACCCGGCGCGATGGCTCTCTAACAACAACTGTGGAGGTCATGGTTTCTGCTGAAGATGATGCTGATGTACGCTATCTGAGCGTTTTTAATGCTGGCTATGATAGTGTTGAAATAGATATCACATCCTATGCAGAACTGGCTTTGCTTGCCCCAGATTCAGATCTCGCGCATCCGGCCTTCACCAAACTATTTGTAGAAACAGATTACCTGCCGGAAGCCAAAACCCTTATAGCAACCCGTAGGCGGCGTACCCCCGATGAGCCTGAAATCTGGGCTGCGCATGTAGCCGTGTGCTCTACCCCAATCACGGTGGAAACAAACCGTGCGCAGTTTATTGGGCGCAGCCGCACAGCGCGATCTCCTGCGGCTTTAACGGGTAAAACACAACTATCTGGGCAAACCGGCACGGTGCTGGACGCCTGCTTTGCTATTCGTAGCCGCGTAAGCATCAAGCCCGGTGCTACAGCACGGATAACGTTTTGGACAATGGTTGCGTCATCCCGTCAGGAACTGGAGCGCTTGATTGAGGTGCATCAGGATGATACCGCGCTGGATCGCGCACGCACACTGGCCTGGACACAAGCGCAGATTCAGTTCCGACATTTTGATATTACCCCAGCAGAAGCAGATATGTTCCAGCGTTTGGCGGGCCATATTCTGTTTGCAAATGCTGCTTTGCGCGCATCATCCGCAGTTATCATGCAAGGTATGGCTGCCCAGCCAATACTATGGGAACAAGGTATTTCTGGTGATCTGCCTTTAGTGGTTTTGCGCGTAAAGGATACGCCAGATACAGATATTATCCGGCAGGTTTTGCTGGCGCATGAATACTTGCGGCTGAAACAAGTTGCTGTTGATCTTGTGCTGATGAATGAGCACCCATCGTCCTACTTACAAGATCTACAGAACACGCTTGAAAATCTTGTGCGCTCTATGCCCAAAAGGGCAACTGTCGCGGGCTCTATCTGCATTTTGCGGGCAGATCTGATTTCCACACCGGTAAAGAATCTTTTATTGGCAGCTGCCCGCGTTGTTCTTTCGGCAGATAAGGGGCTGGCAGAACAGCTTGATCAGGCCAATGTGGCCGAAGCTCCTAAATCTGTTCTGTTTCAAACACCGCATGTGTTTACACCCAGTGCGTTCAAGGTGCCCGATATTCCTGAGCTTGAATTTTTCAATGGTCACGGTGGGTTTGCCCAGAATGGACAGGAATATGTGGTTGTACTCGCTTCCGGTCGCACAACGCCTGCCCCATGGATTAATGTTATTGCCAATGATACTGCGGGCTTTCAGGCTTCTGCCGAAGGAAGTGGCTATACATGGGCGCTAAACAGCCGTGAGCACCAGATTACCCCGTGGTCTAATGATCCTGTCAGCAACCAACCGGGCGAAGTTTTTTACCTGCGGGATGAAGATACCAAAGTATTATGGAGCCCAACGGCTGCTATCCGCCGAGATATAGATGCCACCTATGTCAGCCGGCATGGGTATGGCTATACGCAGTATGATCGTATTGCACACGGCATAGCCAGCACGCTTTTGCAATATACGCCGGTAAAAGACCCTATAAAGATTTCTCGCATTCAACTGCACAACCTATCAGGCCATGCCCGCACGCTTTCTCTTACCGGATATGTTGAGTGGGTGCTTGGGACGGCACGCGCCAAAACAGCATCTTTCATTACAACGCAAATAGATGACGCTACGGGAGCACTATTTGCTTACAATCGCTGGAGTGCCGTTTACGGAGGCCGCGTTGCCTTTGCTGATATTGGTGGCTACGTAACCGCCATTTCGGGAGACCGCACAACCTTTGTTGGCAGAAATGGCACGCTTGATAGCCCGTATGCCTTAACACTAGCCGATACCGTGCAGGGAAGCACCGGTGCTGGGCTTGATCCATGTGGTGTTTTGCAAACCATAGTCACCTTGCCCGCAGATGGCCGCGTAGAAATTGTTTTCCTGTTAGGAGAAGCGGAAAACGAGGCTGAAGCCAGGCAGATGATTGCCCGTTATCGGACGGTTGATCTGGATATTGTTCTGGATGATGTCAAACAGCAGTGGCGCAGCATTTGCGGTTCTATTCAGATTAAAACCCCAGATCGCAGCATGGATATCATGCTGAATGGCTGGTTGTTGTACCAAACACTTTCCAGCCGCGTGCGCGCACGCGCAGGCTTTTATCAGGCCAGCGGCGCTTATGGTTTCAGAGACCAGTTACAAGATGGCATGGCCCTTGCGGTTTCGTGCCCTGCTCTGGTGCGAGAGCATCTGATACGGGCCGCTTCCCGCCAGTTTGTGGAAGGCGATGTACAGCATTGGTGGCTCCCGCAGACAGGAGCAGGCGTGCGCACCCATATTTCGGATGATTGCACATGGCTTGGTTACACGGTTGCGCATTACGTTAACACAACGGGGGATCTTGCTGTTCTGGATGAAACTATTGGTTTTCTGGAAGCCCCTCCGCTGCCCATAACCGAGCATGATAACTTTATGGTGCCAGCGCACTCGGCACAAAGTGCTACACTGTTTGAGCATTGTGCCCGTGCGCTTGATCGGAGCCTTGCTGTAGGCGTTCATGGCCTTCCCCTCATGGGCACGGGAGACTGGAACGATGGCATGAACCGTGTAGGAGAACAGGGCCGAGGGGAAAGTGTGTGGCTTGGCTGGTTCCTCTACACCACACTTGAGATATTTATCCCCATTGCCCGCGCTCGGAATGAAGATATGCGGGCTGATAAATGGCAGCAGCATACCCGCAAACTGGCCAAGGCGCTGGAACACACATGGGATGGAGATTGGTACCTGCGAGCCTATTTTGATGATGGCACGCCGCTGGGCTCTCACACCATGCCGGAATGTCAGATAGATGCCATTTCTCAATCTTGGTCTGTACTTTCTGGTGCAGCCACGCCAGAACGGGCCAACCATGCCATGCGCTCTGCCGTTCATCGGTTGGTACGGGAGCAGGACGGACTTATTCTTGTGCTTACGCCACCGTTTGATAAAGCCATGTCAGACCCCGGTTATATTCGAGGATACCCACCCGGCATACGTGAAAACGGCGGCCAGTACACCCATGCAGCGTTATGGACAGTTATGGCCATTGCAGCTTTAGGCGATGGCAATCTGGCCCAAACATTATTCCATATGCTTAACCCCATCACCCATAGCCAAACACCGGAACAAGCCGCGCGTTACAGGCTGGAACCCTACGTTATTGCGGCTGATGTATATTCTGAAGCCCCGCATGTTGGGCGTGGTGGGTGGTCTTGGTACACAGGCTCTGCCGGTTGGATGCAACGGGTGGGAACCGAAACCATTCTTGGTGTACGCATTCAGGGGGACAAGCTTTTGATAGACCCCTGCATTCCGCAGCATTGGCCAGAGTTTGAGGTAACATTGCAGTGGAAAACAGCGCGTTACAGTATTCTGGTAAAAAACCCGGATCATGTTTGCCATGGTGTAAGAAAGATCACCATAGATGGCGTGCAAAGCTACATGACGCATGAAATAAATATGAAAGATGATGGGCTTTTACATAAAGTAGAAGTGATCCTTGGTTCATGAATATCTGATAAACATGGAACGAATATCACTTTCTTGCCGTTTATGACGCTATTAGGGAGATCAATATGCGCCGTATGCTTTTCATCACAACTGCTCTTTTTATAACAACGCCGGTGCTTGCTGCCTCATCTCCCCCTATTGCGCTTACGCATGTGCGTATTGTGGATGGCACCGGAGCAGCCCCCATAGAAGATGGAACGCTTGTGATGCAGGGAGAGCATATTCTTGCGGTGGGCAAGGAGGTGGATATTCCCAAAGATGCCAAAGTGCTGGATCGTGCAGGAGATACCGTTCTGCCCGGCATTATTTCCGATCACAGCCACGTTGGACAGTATGAGGGCGTTACCACGGGTTCTCAGTTTTATACACGCGCCAATATTATGGCGGCGCTTGGTCAGTATCGTCGTTATGGTGTTACCACGGTTACGGCGCTGGGTAATAACGTGCCAGATGTGTTTGATCCGCTCCGTAAGGAAGCACATGCGGGTAAAACCCCGGCTGATCTGTTCGGTGTTGATCAAGGTATTGGTGTTCCCAATGGTGCGCCGCCTGTGAATGTGGCACCCAACCAGCTTTTCCGCCCGAAAACCGCCAATGAAGCCCGAGAAGCCGTGGACACAATGGCAGATGAAGGCACGGATCTGGTTAAAATCTGGGTTGATGATTTTGATGGCACACTGCCTGTTAAAATGAGCCCAGATGTTATTACCGCCGTTGTAGAGGAATCCCATAAACGCAAGCTACGTGTGGCGGCGCATATTCATGATCTGGAAGACGCTCAGCATGTTGTGGCCGCCGGAGTGGATATTTTGGCCCACGGCATACGAGACAAACCCGTTACACCGGATTTGATTGCAACGCTTAAAGCCCGCGGGATCTGGTATATTGCCACCCTTCAGCTTGATGAAGCCACCACAGCATGGGCTGATCGCGCACCGTGGACGCAAACACCCTTTGCAACAGCCGGTCTTTCTGGCCCTCTACAAAAACAGATTAACGATCCAGCATGGCAGGCGCAGCACAAAACGGGCAAACAGGTCGATTTTGCCCGCACATCTTTGGCAATGAACCTACAAAACCTGAAAACATTGCATGATGCGGGCGTAAAAATCGGCTTTGGCACAGATAGCGGTGCCACCCCTTTACGAGTGCCCGGCGTAGCAGAACATCGGGAACTGGCCCTTATAGTGCAGGCCGGCCTGACACCTTTAGAGACTATTCATATCGCCACACAGAACGCAGCAGATTTGCTGGATCTTTCTGACCGTGGCGTATTGGCGCCGGGCAAACGGGCTGATGTGTTAGTTGTTACCGGTAACCCCGCAACCAACATTGCAAATGCCGACAAAATTATTGAAACATGGGAAAACGGCGTCGCCATTTCTGCGCCTGTACTGCAAAAATAAAAATCTGTGTGAATATCCCAGCCATTTCAATGTATAAGGCTGGGATACTACGCTTTGCGGCTGTTTGATTGCCATTTGTGCTATAAAAGGCTTGTAGCAGATTATGCGGGCTTAAAGTGGCTCAGGCTCAATTGCATAGCGCAGCGGGTTTGTTTGGAAAAACCACTTTTTACCTCATCCTGTAATATAGCAGCTAACCTTGGGCTTATTAAGCCTTCTGGAAGTATCTTGAAACCGAGACGCGCATAAAAAGGCGCACTCCACGGTAGATCACGAAAAGTCGTCAGAGTGACGGCTCTAAGGCCATATGCTTTTGCCCAACTACATGCCGTGTAAAGCAGCGCGGTGCCTATGCCCCGCCCCTGCTCTTTTTTGCAAACGGATATTTCTAGAATATGCAATTCCTGCGCGTATATTTGCGCACAAAGAAAAGCAATTGGGTGGCCCTGCTTATCAATAGCAACCCAGCTTGTGCCTGTGGTTATGGCAGCAAGATGCGTATCCACCGGCAAAACGGCGTGATCGGCTATCCAGCTTAATGAAGGAATTTGCCGAAAAATCTGCGCGGCGGATTTTTCAATGAGCGGAAGAACAGGCGCATCCTTAATACACGCCGTACGTATGCTAAAAGTCATGGATAGTCATTATTCCGTAAAAAGCCTGTTCTAATTTCTTTTATACCGTAATTCTAAGAATACCTGCCTCTCATGGTGTCAAAGATATGGATATCACACAGGCCGCTGTAAAACTGAAGACGCCCTCCAAACCTACTGTTAATATTACGTGCATAAAGCCCCTTGCCCTGATACGTTGCGTGTTACCGAGGGGGGCTCCGACATGGAGCTGAGATATTGCAGGGCCAAAAGGCAGCGCAATGACCCTTTGAACCTGATCCGGGTTATGCCGGCGAAGGGACAGGTTTGGCCACCCTATCCTTTTTTGCTGGAGTTTCGCGGCAGGAAGCTACGTTCTTGCGAAAAGGGAATTGCCTGACCATGATCGCCAATGTTTTGAGTATTGCCGGCACCGACCCCACAGGAGGCGCTGGAATTCATGCTGATATTAAAGCATTTTCGGCTATGGGGCGTATGGCATGGCGGCCATTACGGCTGTGGTGGCCCAGAACACTCAAGGCGTGCGTTCTTTTGTGGCCCTAGACCCGCAATTTGTGGGCGAACAGATTGATAGCGTGTTTGATGACGTGCGGGTGGATGCGGTGAAGATAGGGATGGTTCCCAACAGCAGCATTGCTGAGGTTATTGCAGACCGCCTGCATTATCATGGTGCAAAAAATATTGTGCTTGATCCTGTTATGGTGGCCAAAAGTGGAGATCACCTGCTGGAAGGCAACGCGGTAAGTGCTATCAAAGACTTTTTGGTGCCGCTTGCAACGCTTATTACCCCCAACCTGCCAGAAGCAGGTGTTTTGCTGAATGCTCACCCCGTATGGACGCTGGATGAAATGCGCTTACGGGTAAAAGAGTTGGCCAAGCTGGGTTCGGAATGGGTTTTGTTAAAGGGGGGACATCTTGAAGGATCAACGCAGAGTGTTGATCTGCTTTATGGTTCCGCTGGAAAAATTATTGAGTTTGCAGCACCACGCATCTGCACACGTAATGACCACGGTACTGGCTGCACGCTTTCTGCTGCAATAGCGGCTCTTCTCCCTTCTAAATCGGTTGAAGAAAGCGTGCGAGGAGCAAAAGCATATTTGCATGGTGCGCTTGCAGCGAGTGATATGCTTGATGTCGGGCATGGGCACGGCCCCCTGCACCATTTCCATCATTTGTGGAAATAATGTTTAGTCATCTGGTAACTGTATAAGGGTTTTATCGGCATCAAATTAAGTGATGCCGATAAACAGGGCGATCTTAAAGCTCGATATCCACTTCACGAATACCAGCGCGCTGTGTGGCATCCGGGTGGCCTTGGTGGAACGGCTCGTCAGCAAGCAGCTTCACATCGTTCAGGTCAGATACGGCAAGGCAATCCCACTGCCCTTGGGCAGGTACACGCTTTTCGTGTGTATCTACACCACGATACATCAGCACCTTTTCTACGCCATCCCCTTTGCCCAGAGCGTGAGGTGAGCCTAGCTGCGGCTTGTCATGAAGCGTAAAAGCTACGGCTTTTTTCTGTTCAATGGCAGTCCGTAAAATGCTGTAAGCTGACATGGTTTGTTTCCTTTTTGTAGGAATAACAATCAGGCCTGAATTCGGTTTTGAAATACAGGAAGCCGATAAAAGCCTCATGCAGGCCTTTTATTGGGTTACGCTCCTTCATTCGCAAAAGCGATAGACTTGATATAGGAGCAGCTATACCTGCCTACACAACAGAACAGCCCTGCTGACCTCTGGCTTGTGCCAGATTATACCGTGCTTTTTACGTGTAACATGATCACGCCAACCACTCTTCCTTGACAAAAGGCAAATTATCTTCCTTTAACAAGTGCACAATTTGGAGAGGATTTTTGTCTAGATCAGCCACCATGCACGCAAAAATGCGCCTGTTTGCCAGCCGATGGCTGGTGGCCATTTGTGTAATGGTGGGGCTTGTCGGGCAGCTTTTTCTTCAAAGCCATGCGCAGCTTGGGGAAATGCCCCGTGTTACGCTTGAACGCCTTACTGGCCTTCATATTGGCCCTGCACTTAAAAGCCCGGCATGTCCTGATATGGATGATGCCATGGTAATGCCTGCGGATGATGAAGGGCATGATCCCGCACACCATTCGCATGATGATAACGGGTTCTGCCCTCTTTGCCCCTTATTGCAACTGCCCGATATTGTCTTTATTGGAGTTTTTGTTGCTTTAAGCATTATGCTGTTGGCAAAGCGGCAGATCTATCATGATCGTGCGCCACGGGCCCCGCCTGCTGGTGTTTTTACGGGTCTTCCTCATACACGTGGGCCGCCTCTGCTCCTGTCATGTCTTTACTGACAGGAACACGTTTTTGCGGCTGCTATTTGTAATATAGCAACTGTTATTCCCGCCTTAATGCGGGAGCCAGCCTTATGTGCTGGATACATCAACCTGCCCTGTCAGCCTTTATGTATGACGCTGTCAGGACAGATATGTATGTCTCGTATTTTTCGAATACTCCCATGTTTTGGGGTTATGGTAGGCGGTCTTTCGCTTATTTGTGCGCCAGCCTCGGCTGCTTCCCTGCCCACCGTTTGCAAGCCAACCTCAGCCAATGCGCCTAAAAAGTGCAGTGCTTCTGGGTCTTCATGCGCGTGTTCATCTTCGGTAAATCATGCGTCTGCTGAAACAATCCATCAGAATATTACCGTATATGGATCTGGCACCCGGCATTCCTACACAGCGCCAACAATAGAAGCATGGGGGAAAACGCCAGTTGCGCTGAAGGATATTCCGCAGTCTGTATCTGTTATTACACAGCAGCGTATGGAAGATTCCAACATGCTGACAATGACAGACGCCATGCGCCAGATTAACGGTATTCGCGTTATGCCAGCTTCTACGGCCAATTCAAATTTCTACTCACGCGGGTACCAGCTTACAACTTCTGTGGACGGCACGCCAAATGCTTCCGGAACGCTGAATAACGCCAGTTTTGATCTTTCCATGTATGATCGTATCGAAGTGTTGCGTGGGTCTTCGGGCCTTTTGCAGGGGGCTGGTGGCGCGGGTGGCGTTGTAAATGAAGTTACCAAAAAACCGGGGCAGGATTTTGCGCTAACCGGCGCTGCCAGTGTTGGAAGTTTTAACAACTACCGTGCAGATGTGGATATGACGGTAGCGCTCAACAAATCCAAAACCCTTCGTTTCCGCACGGCGGATCTGTTTGAAGATAATAATTACTTTTACAAATACGCCCATACCCGCAAATGGCAAACCTATGGGGTGTTGGAGTGGGATATAACCCCGCGCACTACCTTTATGGTTTCTCACGCTGCGCAACAGCAGGATAATCAGGCCCCTTATTACGGTTTGCCGCTTACAACGGCCAATACGTTATGGTCTGGCAGCCGCTCTGCAAACCCCAGCCAGCGCTGGGGATATTCCAATTACATGACACAGCAGACCATTGCCTCACTTAACCAGAAACTCTGGGGGGATTGGTCTGCAACCGCGCGCGGCACGTTTTATGATCAAAGCTATAACACGCTTTATAATGAACCATGGAACCAGATAGACCCCACCACAGGAACCCTACAGTATCGGGATCAAGGTATTTCCGCTTTTAAGGGTACGAATGCATCACGCTCTGCGGATATTTATGCCCAAGGCAGTTTCCATTTTCTAAACCGCATGCATCATGCGCTTTTTGGCTTCAATTATAATTCGTACGAACAGGTTACGCAGTATGCCAACAACAACTGTAACGCCATCTATAACGATGTGAGCATAAACAACACGGATGTTGTTAAAAAACCTGCGGCAAGCTGTTTTAACTATGCCACAAACGCCAATGGCTGGGGTACGGATGATTACGCCTATCAATGGGGATTTTATGGCCAACTGCGGTTTGAGCTGACTAAAAAGCTCTCCCTTATTCTGGGCGGACGTGCCTCACGCTATTACGAGAAACTCCGCGATATTGCTCCTGCACCAGCAACACAATGGCAGACAACATCCAATATACATGGAGAGCTGACACCTTACCTAGGATCTGTTTACCAAATTACGCCCCATATCTCTTGGTATGCCAGTTACTCCAGTATTTTCACTCCTTCTGTGGGGAAGGAAACCTATCGCGGTGGCGGGCTAACGCCCCAGCGTGGCAACCAGATTGAAACGGGGTTTAAGGCAGAATATTTTCATGGTCGGTTGAATGTTTCTTCTGCACTGTTCCGGATGGAGAGCGTAAACCAACCGGTGCAAGATCCGCTGCATTCACAATTTTACGTCACTACCGGGCCTATTCGCCGCCAAGGGTGGGAAATGCAGATTGATGGGCAAATCCTGCCTAATCTGGATGTGTCTATTGGTTATACGTACCTGGACACCAAAGTTTCCAATTCCCGCGTAAGCGATTTTGGCGGTGTTTATTCCCCACATCACATGTTCAAATCTTGGGTGCATTACACTGTGCCAGATGGACGACTGAAAGACCTGAACATAGGGGTTGGCATAGATGCCAACAGCAATCTACGCGGAAGTTACGCCACAACCGTACAGGGCGGATACATGACAATGGACGGCATGATTGGTTATAAAATCAACCGTAACCTGCGCCTGCAGCTAAATGCGTATAACCTGACAAACCGCCATTATTACGAACGCGCCAGTGGTATATGGCAGTTCAACTTTCCCGCAGCCCCTCGTAATTTTATGGCAACGCTTCGTGCTACGTACTGATAAACCTTCTCCTTCCCACTCTCTTTCGGACTGGAAAATCCTGTTTCCTTTTTGGGTATCCGCAGAAAAGTGGAAAGCATGGGGCCTGCTGGGCCTGATTATTGGGCTTTCTCTGCTTTATGTGCGTACGGCCGTATGGTTGGGTATTTGGGATCAGAAATTTTTTGATGCCTTTTTTGCGTTCCATGTGCGCAACGCCTTGGGCATGTTGCCGATTTATATTGCGGCTTGCGCTCTTTCGGCTGGCATTTACGTGCTGCAAACTTACCTGACACAGATCCTTTCCATGCGTTGGCGCTTATGGAACACAAAGGTCTATCTTCAACGCTACCTAAAAAATGCTACCTATTACCGTTTGGAGCATGATGCCACGCAGGCAGATAACCCAGACCAGCGTATTGCAGATGACCTTGCGCAAATGACAACCCTTGTCCTCAAACTGGGGTTGGATGCTATTCAGGCGGTTATGACGCTGCTGTCATTCTCTATTGTTTTATGGGAAATCGGCGGCGCGTTATCTGTGCCGCTTTGGGGGCATGTTTATCATATTCCCGGTTATCTGTTTTTTGGAACAGTTATTGTTACCGTATTGGTTTCTTTGCTTATAGAAAAAGTAGGTGGCCCCTTAGTTCATGCCGATTATCAGCAACAACATTATGATGCTGATTTGCGTGCAAGCCTGCTTGATTTGCGGCGTAATTCTGAGCAGGTTGCTTTTTATAAAGGGGAAGACGCTGAACATCTGCGGTTTTCTACCCATCTTGCACACATCGCCAAAAATTGGCGCAAGGTTGTGCATTACACATGGCGCGCTAATTTTGTAGGAACGTTTTATAATCAAACAGCTTCCATTATTTTATGGGTTTTGCTTGTGCCCAAAATTATGGCGCATGCACTTACGTTTGGCACTTATGCGCGTATTAATGCCGCATTCATGCAGGTTCGAAGAAGTTTGCAATGGTTTATTGATAATTACACGGATCTGGCCGGTTTACGTTCTACATTGCAACGTCTTGCTGAATTTGAACGCATAATACAGCAGAAGCCTATCCAAGGCATTGTGTGCAAACCCACAAATGAAAATACAGTTTCAACCCATAATCTGGTTCTGAATCTGCCTTCCGGGCAGACATTGCTGGACTTTGGCAGCCTAACATTTCAAGCGGGTGAGCGATGGGCTATTTATGGTGCATCAGGCAGCGGAAAAAGCACGTTTTTACGCAGCTTAGCCGGATTATGGCCTTATGGCAGTGGAGATGTGTGCCTTAACAGTGCAAAGGCTATGTTTGTTCCGCAGCAAAGCTACGTACCAACGGGCTCTTTACGGCAAGCCCTTTCCTACCCCTTACCCCTAGAGCAACATAACCTGCACGCCTATGAGGCCGCCCTTCATGCGGTTAATCTGGGGGAATACGTGTCTCGTCTGGATGAAGAGCAAGTATGGGAGAATATTTTGTCTGGTGGCGAACAGCAGCGTTTGGCCTTGGCACGGGCCTTTCTATTTCGTCCTTCCATTCTGTTTCTGGATGAAGCCACGTCTGCCATGGATACTGCCAATGAACGCTGCCTTTACGATGCGCTGCTAACCCTCTTGCCGCAGTGTACAATTATCAGCGTAACTCATCACAAAGCACTGCAAGATTATCACCAGAAACAAATTATTTTGCAAAATGGCAGGGCCTTCTTTTAACCTTAGGACATGTAAGGCAGATTATTATGCCTATTCGCATCGGTGTTGCGGGCTGGTCGGTTCCAAGCAAACTTGCCGCAGAATTTCCTTCAGCCGGCACGCATCTTGAACGCTACGGTACGCGTTTTTCTGCTGTGGAAATTAACAGCAGTTTCTATCGTCCTCATCAGCAAAAAACTTACGTGCGCTGGGCAGCAAGCGTACCGCCAGATTTCCGCTTTTCCATCAAACTTCCCAAGGCAATTACGCATGAGCAGCGTTTTGTGGGATGTCAGGATCTTGTTACACGTTTTGCTGAGGAAACCAGCGGTTTAGGCAATAAGCGCGGCCCCATTCTGGTTCAGCTACCTCCAAATTTTGCTTATCCTGGAGAGATTGCAGAACAGTTTCTTCATGATTTAAAAGTCATAATCAACGGCCCTGTTGTGCTGGAACCAAGGCATGTGAGCTGGTTTCAGCCAGAAGTTGATAAAATGCTAAAAAGGCAGCATGTCTCACGGGTTGCGGCAGATCCAGCCAGATTTGCTTCTGCAGCACTGCCCGGAGGTTGGAATGGGATCGCCTATTTTCGGCTACACGGCTCTCCGCGCATTTATGAGTCACTGTATAGTGTAGAAACTGTGCAGGCGCATGCAAACAGCGTTGCTACGTTGAACGCAGATGGCGCAGATGTGTGGACAATTTATGATAATACCACCTTTGGTGCAGCCACACAGAATGCACTTGAACTGATAGAAGCGTTAAAGCAGCCGCATGGTCATCTTATGGATTAATGCGCCTTTGGAGCAAGCAGATGTGTAATCTCTATTCCATGACATCCAACCCACAGGTCATTCGCAAGGTTGCAAAGGTGGCGGTAAATCTCACGGGCAATCTTCAGCCTTTGCCAGATATTTACCCCAACACAATGGCGCCAATTGTGCGCAATACTGCGCAAGGGCGAGAATTGATGATGGCACGCTGGGGTATGCCTACGCCTCCAAATTATCTTAAGGGGCATAAGGTAGACCGGGGTGTGACCAACATTCGTCACCCAGCCTCTCTGTGGTGGAAACGTTGGGAGCATGTAGCGCATCGCTGTCTTGTGCCACTTACAGCTTTTTCTGAACCCACGCGCCTGCCAGATGGTAAATCACAACCCATATGGTTTGCTCGTAATGATGATGAGCCTTTGGCATTTTTTGCGGGTATCTGGTGCCAGTGGACATCCGTGCGCAAATTGGCGGACGGAGAAACAACGGATGACCTCTTTGGGTTTTTGACCACAGAAGCCAACCAAGAAGTTGGGGCAATCCATCCCAAGGCTATGCCAGTTATTCTCACGCAGCCGGAAGAATTGGATATATGGATGAATGCGCCAGCAGAAGAAGCCCTTCAACTGCAACGGCCCCTGTCGGATGGTGCGTTGAAGGTGATTGTTCCAACTCATGCCCTGAACTAATATCCCGTTCTTTATCAGGAAAACGCAGATATCTGGCGCAGTAGCGCATCAGAGGCATAGACAGTATGCCAAGTGGGCACTATTTTCCGCCAGCCATGACTATTTCAGCCCGCCCCATCCAGATCGGCATTGATTTCGGTACGACCAATAGCGTCATCGTTATCGCACGTCCTGATCGTACCATCCAGACCATTTCATTCCCCACACCGGATGGTGGTTCCTCTGAAACCTGCCCCACACTCCTTACTTTGTGGCAAGAAATGGAAGGTGGCAGGCGGCTGCTCCAACGTGCCGTAGGCGCTTATGCTGTTGAGGCGCATCTTGATGATCCGTCCGAAACGCGCCTTATCATGTCCATGAAGTCCTACCTGGCTCAATCCAGCTTCCGTGAGACACAGGTATTTAGCCAGCGCCTTTCGTTGGAAAATCTGATTGCCACTTTCCTGCGGGAATTGATGGCGCTTACAGATATTACCCCGGCAGAATGCCATGTTACGGTTGGGCGGCCGGTCCATTTTGTGGGCGAAAATGCAGATAATGCTTTGGGTGAAGCTCGGTTGCGAGCGGCATTTGCGCAAGCAGGCTTTGCCGATGTTAGCATTATGATGGAGCCAGAAGCGGCTGGCTGGCGCTTTATGCAGCGGTTGGATCGGCCCGCAACAGTGCTTGTGGGAGATTTTGGCGGCGGCACGAGTGACTTTTCGATCATGTGTTTTGACCCCGCCAGCAACCAACGGGCGCAACCTCTTGGCCATACTGGTGTGGGGTTGGCTGGGGATCAGTTTGATTTCCGTATTATTGATAATGTTGTGGCCCCTTACCTTGGACGTGACTGCACGTTCCGCATCATGGGAGGCGAGCCTCTTCCGGTGCCTATTGAGTGGTATCATTCTCTAGCACGCTGGCACCGTCTCTCTCTTATGCGCACACCGCGTATTCTTAACGAGATTGCAGATGTTGCCCGAACAGCTTCTGAACCGGAAAAGTTAAAAAGCCTGATCGAGCTTATTCGTGAACAGCATGGGCAGGAACTTTACAACGCAGTTTCCGCTACCAAACGCACTTTGTCCTCTGCTGAAAGTGCTGAGCTTTCTTTCTCGCAGCCCGGTCTAGATATTAAAACAACCGTCTCTCGTGCAGATTTTGACCGGTGGATTGCCCCAGATATTGCCAAACTGGGTGAAGGTATTGACCAAGCGCTTCGTCAAGCCTCTCTGGCCCCAGAGCAGATTGACCGGGTGTTTCTAACTGGGGGCACATCTTTTGTGCCAGCAGTTAGGCAACTCTTTACCTCTCGATTTGGAGAAGATCGGGTTGAATTGGGTGGGGAGTTTGTTTCTGTTGCTGAAGGGTTGGCGTTGGCTTCTGTGTAGCTCTTGATAGAGCTATACGTTACCCGCCTGAAACGACATATAGGCGGATGTAATTTTCCATCAAACGTTGCTGCATGTTTAAAAGCTCGATCTTACAATCTAGGCTTGCGAGCTGGCTGACAAGAAATTCTACTTTGGATTCATCTCCTCGACGGTAAGAAGCCCCTACCCTTTTTTCACTTATTTTTGCATTTTCAGCCATCTGCGCAGCATCGCCGTACTGTGCGCGTGTCATATTATAATTGGCGAGTGCATCTTCTGTTTCTTTCCATGCATTTAGCACTGTTCGTTTATATTCCAGCCCAGCGTTTTTGAGTTCGGATTGGCGCAATTCCACTTGCCGCGCAATTTTGCCACCTTCAAAAATAGGTAAAGTCAGCGTTGGGCCAAATTGGGTATTTCGTGCCCCCCACCCGAACTCGGTTAATGTTAACGCATCTATCGACAATTCGCCGGAAAACGTAATGCGAGGGTAAAAGTCTGCCCTAGCAATACCAACCATAGCCGAAGCCGCGTGCAATCTTTGCTCAGCCGCACGAATATCTGGCCGACTTTGCACCAATACGGACGGAATTTTTAAAGGTGCTGGTGTGATCTGAGTATAATCAATAGGTGAGAAACTCTGATCATTCACAGATAAAGCATCAGGACGGTTGTATACCAGAGTGGAAAGCGCTCGACGTACAGCCTGTTGCGCATTATCCAGTTCCTGATACTTCATAAAAACCTTATGAAATTGATTGCTTTGTTCAAGAAGAACTGTTTGTGATATCAAGCCCCTTTGGTACGAGGCGTTATTTATGGTCTCTATTTCTTTTAAAATATTCGATGCTTTTTTTTCAACCTCTACCATTTGGGTAAGGTTGACCCAAAGAAAATAAAGACGGCAGATTTCTGCCTCAAATGAAAGAGACACAGCCTCAATATCATCTTGAAAGGCCTGACGGTTGGCATCAGCCACCTTTCGCATCAATTTATAGCGGCCCCATAAATCTAGTTCCCATGATGCAAACATACCTGTATTAAAATTACTATAAGAAACTCCTTTAGGTTCTAGGTAAGAACCACCTTGATCTAGCCCTAATAAAGGCCGCAATACATCTCCTATGCCTGCTGTAGATGTATAATTTCTGCTATACCCTGCTGTGCCGTTAATTTCGGGCATATTTGCTGCATAGGCTATTTTTGTTTCAATACGAGATGCTTGCAGTTTTTCATACGCAATATTGATATCAATATTTTCCTGCAACCCAATACTTACAAGGTTATTCAATTTTGGCTGATGAAAGTTCTGCCACCAGTCTTTTTGTGCTTTGCCATAAAACTGTTGGGCCGGTGTATTCTCCCAAGCTTGTGGTAATGTTACTTTTGGGAGTGATGTTTTAGGCTGTAAGGAGCATGCCTCCAGAAATGCGACTGGCAATAACAATACAATTTTAATTTTCTTGGATTTGGAAAACATAAAAATCATTGTGCAGCCTTATCTTTTTGTTTGTCACTAAATATAACCAAGTAAAAAGCTGGCAAGGAAAGAAGAGTAAGAAATGTAGCAACACTCAATCCCCCAATCATGACAATGGCCATAGGCCCCCAAAAAATATTAAATGCTAACGGAATGAAGGCAAAAACAGAGGCCAGAGCTGTAAGTATAACAGGGCGTGCACGCAATATTGTTGCATCAATAACAGATGCGTTTAGCGTTAAACCATTGTGTTTGTTATATTCTATTTGATCTACCAGTAATATGGTATTGCGCATAATCATTCCGGCCAAAGCAATTAAACCTAACAAGGCAACAAAACCAAATGGTGCTTTAAAGATAAGTAAAGCCAATACGGCACCTATCAGCCCCAAAAAGCTGGAGCATAAAACTAGTAAAACACGGCTGAATTTTTGCAATTGCAGCATTAAAACAAGCAGCATGATACCAATTGTGGGGGGCAATAAAGCAAATATGGCATCATTTGCTGTTTGAGAAAGTTCGGCGTCTCCCCCTACTTCTACCCTATAACCATATGGAAGATGCTTTTTTATGTTATCTATTTTCTGTTTTATCTGCTCTACAATTTCCAAGGGCTCAATACCCGGCATAACATCAGATTGAACTGTTATGCATGGTTCTCCATTTCTTCTCCATATCACAGGGAAAATCTGTTTAATTTCCAAAGACCCTAATTGGCCCAGAAATACATTTCCCATTTGCGTTTGTATTGGAAGCAGCCCCCATAATTGTGGATTATGACGGAATTTTTCTTCTGCACGAATAACTAGGCTGCGATGATTATCCGCATTAAAAATTTTACCTACCTCTTCTCCAGAAAGAAAAGCCTGCATTTGTTGTGCAATAGCAATACGGTTACTTCCAAAATGGGCTGCTTTTTCTGCATCCAGTTGAAATGATTCAGAGAGTGTACGATTGCCCCAATCAATTTGTACATCAGATGTGCCGGATGTATTTTTAAGGATATCTCTTATTTCATGCGATATATTTATAATTTTATCTATGTTTGAACCAATAATGCGATATTGCACGGGAAAATCAGCAGTTGGCCCCAAAGAGAGCCTTTGCACATGAAGGCTTGCGGGAATACCATTCGCGAAATTTTTTATACTTTTGAAGAGCTCTTCCCGAGCATTTAAATCTTTAGCAACTAAAAGCAATGTTGCATGTGAAGCACTTGGGCTGGCTGGTATATAAGGCAGGTAAAATCTGGGGGCGCCATCTCCGATGTGTGTTTCAATATGAGCCAAAGATGGCAAGTATAATATCTTGCTTTCAATATCGCTTACAATTTTATTGGTTTTACTAAGTGAACTTCCGGGTGGCAATGCAACATCAACAATCAGTTCTGGGCGATCAGATAGAGGAAAAAACTGCTGATTAACCAAAGATGTGCCCAATATTGCCATAACAAGAAGAGTAAGAGTTACGGCACAAACGGTTTTTTTTCTAACAACAACCCATTCAAGAATTTTACGTAAAGCAAGAATGCTTTTTGTTTCTAAAGACGGTGTATTTTCTAATGTATTTTGCGGTTGTGGTAAAAACCATACTCCAAGCAAAGGTATAAAAATTACGGCTACAACCCAGCTACAAAGCAATGCAGCAGCACTTACCCAGAAAATCTCACCAGCATATTCACCTGTTGTAGATTTGGCTATTCCAACAGGTAAAAAGCTTATAATTGTTATTAAAGTGCCTGTAAGCATAGGAAAAGCCGTGTGTTCCCACGCGTAGGATGCAGCATCCTCTCTGCTGGCACCGTTGGATAACTGCACAATCATGGCTTCTATACTAATAATAGCATCATCAACCAATAGGCCGAGGGATAGTATTAAAGCACCCAGAGAAATGCGCTCTAAACCAATGCCAGATATTTTCATGTATAGTGCGACAAAAGATAAGGTAAGCGGCACTGAAAATGCCACAACCATTCCGCTTCGAAAACCGAGTGTTCCAAATGCTACAACCAGTACAACCAGAAGCGCAAAAAAGAATTTTAACAGGAATGTATTTACGGCTTCCTTAATAACCTTACTTTGGTCTTCAACTTGAACAAATTTCAAACCTGTTGGCAGTTCACTATTTATTTTACCTAGCTCGGTATTTAGTTTTTTACCTAAGGTAAGGCCATCACCATCTTTTGCCATTGCCACGGCGATAATGAGTGCTGGTTTGCCATGATACCGCACAATACTGGATGGCGGATCAATATAGCCCCGGCTAACAGTTGCAATGTCTTTGACGTGCAAGTTGCCAGATTTTGAAGGCAACGTGATCTGTTCTATGGATTCCTGATTATAAACGGCACTAGAAACATCAATGGGCATGTCAATGCCAAAATCCAGCATACCGCCTGATGCAATAAGGCTATGTTGCTGTATGGTCTCAGAAAACTGCGCCAGGCCCATACCTACATTTTTTAGCCGAACAGGATCTATATCTATATTAAATGTTGCTGGAATTTCCCCAATAATTTGCACCTTTGCAACATCGGGAATTCTCTGAAAACCAGTTTTTATTTTCTTGGCGATCGGAGAAAGACTGGAGACTTCTGGCCCTGTTAGCGCAAAGGTATAACCATAAACATCTGCAAAATCATCATTTACAGATAATGTTCCTCCTTCTGGTAAAGTAGGAGAAACGTCAGCTACTTTGTTACGAACTTTTTGCCAGATTTGTGGAACCTGCTCTTTGGGCGCATTATCATTTAAAGAAACCTGCGTAACACAAAAAGACTGATTACAGTATGTGGAAAGAGTATCTAAAAAATCTATACCACGTAATTCTTGTTCCAATGGATTTATTATTTGTGCCTGCAATGCATCGGGGCTTGCCCCAGCCCATTGGGCCGAAATTGTCATACTTTTTAATGTAAAATTAGGATCTTCAGCACGCCCCAGATTGATAAACTGCCATCCCCCGGCAATGACGGAGATAATCATCAGAAAACCAATAAGTTGAGGATGTTCCACAGCCCAACGAGATGGATTGAATTTTTGAGACATCATGAATGCTCATCCATCTGCACAATTTTTACGAGGTCTTCATGCTGAAGAAGGTCTGGGCCACTTGAAACCACAAGTTGTTCGGGTAAAAGGCCTGTTACAATAGCATCTTGCCCTTTCAAGCTTACAATTGTGATGTTTTGCTCCTCAATATGCTGTTTATTTTTACTCACCACCCAAACAAGGGGCGTATTTTTTGTGTAAAAAATTGCAGTAAGAGGCACACGAACAAAATTTTTTACTTGTTCTGATAAGAGTGTAACAAAAACAGAAGTATTCAATGGTATTGGTAACGGATTTTTTAATGCTAGCCGTGCATGTCTTACTTTTGTATCAGGATCAAAATATGGGCTGATACGCACAACCTCCCCTTTCACAACAATGGGGTGTGTATCTCCTATAATCGTAATTTTGGCTTGCTCACCAATGTTTACGAACTTTGAATCATATAACTCTACGTCAATTTCGGGGTTACCTGCTGCCATTGCAATAATCTCGCTCCCAACCCCGGCTAATGCACCGGGCTGGGCAGAAACTTTTATGATAATTCCATCCTCTGGAGCCCGCACCATGCTTTGTTGTTCTTGGCTTTCAGCCAGTTTTTCGGCTTCTTTTGCAATTTTTTCCTTTGCACGGGCCATAGAAAGAGCTGATTGTCGGTCTTTTATTGTGCTTGTAGATAAAGCGCCAATAGTATCCAAACCGTTACTACGTTTTACAAGATCAGAAAGCTGAAGCGTATTGGCATGCGCTGCTTCAAACTCACTCTGCGCTTGTGCCAGAAGAAGTTTTGAATCTGTATTGTGCATAATAGCTAAAATATCATTTTTATGTACAAATTCTCCTTCGCTGACAGAAATACTTTTAATTTTTCCTTCTCGTAGCGTAGAGACAGATATTATATGCTGAGCAGTATAAAAACCTACATATTGTGATAAATTATTATCAGCAGGGACAACCTGAACGGCCTCAACTGGTTTTGGTTGTGGCGCCACAGGGTTACTGTATTTCTCTTTACAAGCACTCATAGATATAAGAGTGGTAATTAAGAAAGTCTTATAGAGAACTTTTGTTTTTTTGATCTGATACCACATAATACTTACAACTATGCACTTGCACTATTTTGAGAGTTTCAGAGATTTTACGTATTGTGAACATTGGTGCCGTTTGACAACAAGACACCAAAAAATATAAGAATAATACCTAATATTTGTGAGTAATCCAAACTTTGATTGAAATAAAACCGGCTAATAAGGCACGAAAAAATAATACCCAACCCAGAGGATACACTATAAACAACACTCATAGGCGTAACTTTTAAGGCAAGGGATAGAAAGAGAAACGATAGCACATACCCAACACTCATTACGCAAATTGGGAGAGGTTTTGTGAAATTCTGTGCTTCTTTAAGTGCTGCCGTGCCGATTACTTCGGAAACCACCGTAAAGAAAATGTACAAAAATCCCTTCATTGGTCTATCCGTTTAGAATATGTAATTTTTTCAATAATTCTCTGAATATCTTCGCAATTAATGCTATTCAGTTTGTCAGCACCTAATATTTCCCATAATGACAATCCATCTGCCGCTAAGCAGCATAAAATCATTAACGGCGAACTTTCTTCAAAAAGCCCGGTAGATTTTATTGTTTGCCAATAAATGCGCGTCCATTCTTGAGACAATGTATTGTCTGACAGCATGATAGATAGCAACTGGCGCAGAATAATATAGCTTTTATCCTGCGGGTTAGATGCATTACCCAAGCCAATATAGGCACGCGCTGCCCGCCCTGTTTCAACAGGATCTTTTTCCATAGCAGCCTGTATTTCATCCCGAAAAAGATTGAGTTCTCGATGGAACAACCCATCAAGAAGTTTCTCCTTAGAGGGAAAATGATGGAGCAAGCCGCCTTTGCTAACACCCGCCTTTTGCGCAACCAAATTTAGTGTCAGTTTTTGTGCGCTTTCATGAATCAGTATTTCAGCAGCAGCATCTAAAAGATTGCTTTTTACAGATTCCGGATTGTTTGTACGTGTCTTATGGCTTGTCATGAGCAAAACATACCGTCTGGACGGTTTCTTGTAAAGCCCAAACCTATAGCCCTAAAAAATGGCTAAAAAGCCAGACTTATGATGTTTTGGGTAACAGGCACTCCTAATTTAATGTGCTCTTCTTGGTAAGAGACGCACATAAGCCCTACACCTCTCACCAGAAAACATTGTGAAATTAAGATTTCTTTTTTGGAGATACGTTTTCTTTGGATGATAAGGCAGAAGGGAGAGTAGAAATGCGCCCTGCTTTAATGGCTGCACAGAAGGTTTTCCAATCAGCTTTTGTCTGATCTGCATAAGCAACAGAAAAACCCGCAATGGCGTCTGCAAAAGCACGCCCTCCACCCAGATAGCCTGCCAAAGTGGCAACATCACCAGAACGCGCATGAGCGCGTGCAAGCGTGCGACCACATAAAAGCGCATAATCTGGCAGACCAATCTGTGCAAATTCTGCCCCAATCGCAGCCAAACGCTGATCTTTCAGCCGGCGCACATAAAACTGGCGCTGCCCAACAGGAAGGCTTCCCGTTTCGCCATCTACTTCATCTGTGCCGCTACTATGCGTCCAGCCTAAAAACGCGTCAGATGCTGTTTGCATAATACGTTGCCCTACCACAACGCGTTCACCCTGATTGTGGAATGTCGAGGGTGGAAGATATGGAGCTAGAACAGAAACCTGCGCTTCCTTGATTTGAAGCAGTAAAACTTCATTATCTGGTGTCGAAAATAGGCCTATGGCGCAAAACGTGCCCACACTGCCTACGCCTACAACCTTAAAAATAACATCCTGCAACGTGTAGCGAGAAAGCAGAATGGCACGTTCAGGCGGTTGTGTTGCAATATATCGGGTAAAGGCTGCGCGTATTGCCTCGTCCTGTTCTGGCAGACGCACCACCAAGGGCGGTTTTTCTGTTAGGCGTGGTGTACCGCAATCTTCTGCCACAAGGCCAAAATGTGTACGCGCACTTTCCAGGCGTGCATCTAGCAGGTTCTGGACTTTTTTGCGGGCTTGTTTGTCCTGAAAACCCGCAATGGCGGCCGAAAGATCAATGCGTTCTGCCCAGATTTCCAAAGGGCTCATAGGGGCTAGGCGCACCATTTCCTGCGCATAGCATTGCGCCATGCTACGTGCCAGATTACGTGCAGATGCCTCGGAAAGCCCAGATTCTCGCCCCGCCAGCACCAAAGAGGTGCCTAAACGTTTGATGTCCCATTCAAATGGAGCGGAAAGCGTTTCATCAAAATCATTGATATCAAAAACTGCGGTTCCTTCCGCAGAGGCATAACTGCCAAAGTTGGCCAGGTGGCAATCTCCACAGCTTTGCACTTTTAGACCAGCGGAAAGTGTTCCGGCCAAATCTGCTGCCATAACAGCAGCCGCGCCGCGTAAAAAGGCAAAGGGAGAAACGGCCATGCGTGCATAACGCACTGGTAATAATGCGCTGATTCGATGCTCCCCTTGCGTAACAAGGATAGACACCGGATCTATCCTTGTTTTTGGGGGATGCCATTCTGCCTGTTGGGTACGTGGCGCAATCTTGCGCAGTTTTATGCCATTGGCATGGCGAAGGGCGCGAGGAATAAGGCTGGCGGTCTGTGCTGGAAGAGCTGAGGTCATAGAACATTTTTAGGCATAGCTCTTAGAGTAAACCAACAACTCAAACGAAAAGCGTTGCAGGTATGCAGTATTCTCGTATCTCTGGCCATATTTAGAGCCAGTGTCTTTTTTAGGAACATACCTTCTCTTTCTGCCGTTCTCTGACAGGCACATTGTGCCAGACTGGTAACGGGCAGGAACTTCGCAACCAAACATAACGTTTGCCTTGTTATATAAATGCAATACCGGGATAACCCTTTCTATCCCTGATATATTTTAAGTTTTTATCTGTTTGTGGCCTTATGCCTTCAAGGAGCACGCTTTATGACTGAAACACCCCCTCAGACACCCGCAAAATCGCACCCGGTGCTGATAGGGTTAGGTTGTTTTCTGCTGGCCATTATCCTGCTGATTGTATTCTGGTCATGGGATTGGTTTGTACCTTTGGTCAATTCCCGTGCCACGGCAATACTCCACCGCAAGACCACTATTGAGCATCTGCACGTTGCGCTTGGGCGTGTGACAACTATTCGGGTGGAAAACCTTAGGATAGAACAGCCCAAGACCTTTGATCAGGAAAAAGATCTGTTTGCTCAATCTAAGGAGCTAACCGTTTCAGTTGATGTCTGGTCCTACCTATGGCATCGCGCGCTTCATATCCCGCTGATAGCGCTTACTGAGCCCAAAGCAGACATTCTTGCCCGCAAGAATGGTGAAAATAATTACACCTTTACGGAAGACGGAAAACCCGCCCCAGCAAATAAGAACAAGACGGAGCAGGCCAGCAGCCTTCCTGATATTGGAGAACTGCGTATTACCAATGGTGCACTGCATGTCCGGCATGATCCGCTACAGGCTGATATGCAGATGGGAGTGGAAACCACGCCTCCGCAAGGCAACAATCGCGGATCTTTGCGTCTTACAGCTAAAGGACGTTATGCGCAGCAACCTATTACAGCCCGCTTTGTAGGGGGCACTGTTCTCTCCTTTGTTGATGATAAGGAGCCTTATCCGGTTGATTTGTTCGTGCAAAATGGCCCTACCACAGCCACGCTGAAAGGGGATGTTGTGCATCCGCTCACACTCAGTGGGGCGCATCTCAAACTGCACTTTGCCGGGCCTGATATGTCTTTGCTGTATCCGCTTACCGGTGTACCCATTCCACGCACACCTGCGTACAGCATTACGGGAGCCCTAAACTATACGCGCGAACATGTTGTTTTTAAAGATTTTGAAGGCAAGATGGGCACTAGTGATATTGGTGGCACCATTGAAATCAACCCACATGAAAAGCCCATATTCGTACAGGCAGACCTCCATTCCAAACAAGTAAACCTTGTTGATCTGGGAGGTTTTATTGGCGCAAAACCTGACAAGACAAAAGCAGAAGAAAAAGCGGAAGCCAAAAGCAACACGGTGCTGCCAGATACCCCTATCAACATTCCCAAACTGAATGCTGTAAATGCACATGTTACGTATCATGGTGCGCACATCGAAAATCAGAAAGTACCGCTTGATAATATTGACGCCGAATTTTTTGTGACCGATGGCGCCATTGATCTGAAACGCCTGAATTTTGCAGTGGGGAATGGCACTCTGGCCAGCTCCGCTACCCTCAAGCCAGATGGAAAGTTGTTTGATACGACCGCGCGTATCGATTTTGCCCGCATTGACCTTTCACGCATTATGCAGGCTACCGCAAATTCAAAAGCCCAAGGTATTATTGGCGGGCATATGACACTCAAGGCGAAAGGTAATTCCATTGCCTCTCTGATGGCCGCAGGTAATGGGGGGCTTACGCTGGTTCTGGATCAAGGGGGGGATATTACAGCCATCTTGCCGAGTGTATTGGGTCTGCAACTGGCTAATGCTGTTCTCAGTGCGATTGGTCTCCCATCCCATACAGATATTCGCTGCTTTATTGCGGATATGCCGCTCAAGAATGGTATTGTCTCAACCAATACCTTGCTGCTTGAAACGGGCGAAGCCCGCACCTTGGGTAAAGGCACTATCAATTTTCGCACAAACAAGCTGGATTATGAACTCACCACGCGTTCACAACATCCCACAATTGCTTCGCTACCAGGTGCATTCCATATTACCGGGCCTATCAAATCGCCCATGGTTCTTCCCGGTGCCGAAATTATTGGCCGCGCAGCCGCAGCTACCGGGCTTGGATTTGTTTTTCCGCCGCTTGCCTTGCTTCCAACCATTCAGTTCGGTGTAGGTGACAAATCTCTGTGCAGCCGCGCTGTTCAGGAAGTGAATAGCAATCCTGCCGCCGGGATTGCACCTGGAGCACTCTCTCATGCACGCGGTTTAGTAGGAAAACAAAAGCCTTCCTCCACGCAAGCCCGCACAACAAACGGCAAGAAACCTGCGCCTGCTGAAAGGCCAAAAAAGGGACAACAAAAGCAAATGACACCTGCCGAAGTGCGGGCCGCATGGGAGGCAAAACTTAAGAACAAGTAATAGGAAACCGCTGTTTATGCAGGGCTCTTCTTCCTGTAAGAGCAAGCCTTATTGATTTTTATTAGTGGCTACGGATCCAAGCAAGCAGCTTGCCCGTAGCCATCGGCAGCACAATCTGTCTTGCGTTCAAAAATTTTGCAAAATTTTACCTTTTGTTTCTGGTAAGCAAAATACAATCAGTAATGCCGAACCATAAGTAAACCCCTGCCCGTTTGCCCGTAATGCCTTAAGCTCTGTCGGCGATGAAGGCTGTACGAATAGAGCTTGTTTTTCATTGTAATGCTCCAAGGTTTTGGTCTTTCTCGTTGCCTTTCAAAAGATGGGTTAGTTCATCAACAAGACAGATGCGGCCTGCTCTGAACTGATAAAAGGCAACAACTTTGATCAGACTTTCCTCACCAGAGGGGTGTGTAATACGTGCTACGTGCACTGTGGCCGCTTTATTACCCTCACACACTATGTGCTGGATATCGATTTCCAGCCGACTAAGGTTGGCACGCAAAGCGCGTGTGTGAGTTTGAAAGGCGCTTACGGGAATGCAGTTTTCAGCATGGCGCCAGCGCTTACGTATTCTCAATGCTCAGGAAAAACTGGCACGAGGTGATCATGTTACCCATGTTGCCGCTGCTGTGGGTTACGAAAGCCTGGGGGCATTTGCCGCAGCCTTTAAAAAGAACACAGGATATAGCCCCAGTGCCTATGCACAACGCTGCCGTGCTAAAGCTACTCCCCCAATGTGAATAGAAGCTGCATGAGATGAAGCACGTCTGGATCTCATTATAGCCCCATCATCATGTTTACAAAACAGTTTGCGTGCGTTCATCACAATATCGCGCAAGGGAAACCGGCTCTTGCGTTTACTCTTTAATTCATAAATCTGTTGTACTGAATAATAGCAATGACACGTCTTAGAACGTGCGCCCAAGGCCCTGTCTGTATGGATATTTTTACGAGGTCGATCATGAACTGTTCCGGGGGCATGTAATGAGGAATGAAACGGGCGCAACCACACAGATTCCTCTTCGTAAAATAATAGCTCTTTTTGCTTTAGGTAGTTGTGCGCTTCTGAATATTTATGCCACTCAGCCTATCCTGCCCGATATTGCACGGCAATTTGGCGTGAGCCTGGGGGCCAGCACCTGGACAATCAGTGCCTCCACGCTAGGCGTTGCAGTTGCTGCCCCGCTGGCGGGTGCTATCTCGGATCGCTTCGGGCGCAAACACATTATGGTAATGGCGCTTATCGGGCTGATTGTCACAACCGCTAGCTGCGCTCTGGCATGGAGTTTTGCAGCTCTTTTTTCCCTACGGTTTGCACAAGGGTTACTGGTTCCGTTTATCTTTACCGCCGCCCTTGCTTATATTGCCGAGGAATGGTCGGGGCGTGCCGCAACCACCATAAACGGTGTGTATGTTGCGGGTACGGCGTTCGGTGGGTTCTGTGGCCGATTTCTTGCAGGTGCAGCCGCTGCATTAACGGGATGGCTTTCTACATTTCTTGTCTTTGCTGTTTTGCTTTCTTTCGTGCTTGCTCTTGCCGTGTTTTGTTTACCTACGGAGCGCCATTTCAAACCCAGCCCTTCCCTTTCTGAAAGTTTAAAAAGTGTCATAAAAGGCGCGCAGGACTGGCGGCTACTAGCCACCTGTTTTATCGGTGCCAGCTTGCTGTTTCAGCAGGTCACCTCCTTTACCTATCTGAGCCTACGTTTGGGAGCGCCACCGTTCAGCCTGACCTCTCTAGAGGTTGGCGCCCTATTTGTGGTCTTTCTATTGCCAGTCTTAGTTACACCTTTCTTTGGGCGCCTTATTGGCAGGATTGGACGCACACAGGCTTTTCTGCTCTCACAAATAGCCGGAATTGTAGGAATTGTTCTCACACTTCCCCTCTATCTCCCTTCTATCGTGATTGGGCTGGCTCTTTCCTGCATGGCCGTTTTTGCCGGACAATCCTGTGCTACTGGTTACACGGCGCGTCATGCCAAAACGGGCCGGTCTGCGGCAACTGGCCTCTATCTTACCTGCTATTATCTAGGTGGCAGTGTTGGGGCTGTTGTTCCCGCTCCTTTTTACGCGCGTTATGGATGGCTTGGTTGCGCAGCCCTGATTTGTCTGGTTGCCCTTGCCAGTGCTGCACTCGCACGCGCAGCATGGCAAGAAATGGTTAATTGATTAATATGTAAAATTCACGATTATTTACTCATATATAAATTTATTTATTCAGAAACTAATTTTCTTCAAACCTGTTGTTATTAGATAAATGGTGGCTGGCAAAACGACCATTATACGCAGAGCTCTGTTCTTCATGTCGCCCTGCGCCGCTTTCGGAGATATATATGGTTGATATTATTTGCCGAAACAGCATTTTGTTCGATGGCCGTGGAAAATCTCCCGTCATTGCAGACGTTGCCATAACCGATGGCAAAATTACTGCAATCGGTACCTATCTTGAAGCCATACACGGTGCTATCGAGATAGAATGTCAGGGTTTGTGGTTAATGCCAGGATTACTGGATATTCATACACATCTTGATCTGGAAATCGAACTTGCCCCTGAATTGCCAGAAGTAGTACGCCACGGAACCACAACTGTTGTTATAAGCAATTGCTCCATTGGCGTGACGTATGGTCATCAGCGCCGCAATGGTGAAGCCCCTATTGTTGATTGCTTCGCAAGGGTTGAGAATATGCCAAAGTCTGTTCTAAGCCGGGTTGCGGATGCCTGCTCATGGTCAGATTCACAAGGTTATCTTCACCATCTGGAAAGCCTGCCACTGGGGCCTAATGTGGTGCCGCTCATACCTCATTCCATGCTCAGGATTGAAGTTATGGGGTTAACCGCATCTATCAGCAGAGAACCAACAAAGCAGGAGCTTGCCCAAATGGCGCAACTTCTGGAAGCCGGTATGTTTCAAGGTTATGCTGGTTTCTCAACCGATGCGCTGCCTTTTCATTTCCTTGCCAACATACCAAACAAAAAGAAAAAAATCCCGACCCAGTATGCGCGCTTTCCAGAATTATCCCGGCTTACAAATATTGTAAGACGTTATAATCGCGTTTGGCAGACCACTCCTCCCAAAGACGATATTTTTGCCGCAGTACGCAGTTTTATGCTGACCAGCGGACGCCTTTACAAACAACCGCTTAAAACAACAGTATTGGCAGCGATTGACCTACAGACCAATCGTTCCGCCATGTACCTTTGCCTTCTACTATCTTTCATTCTGAATTCCCCAATGCTGAAAGGAAATTTACGTTTTCAGGTTTTATCATCATCATTTCGTATCTGGAGTGATGGTGCCATCAATCCGATAGCGGATGAAGTGCCAGAGTTTCGGGTTCTCAACGAACTGGAACTTGATGACCGTCAAGGACGTGGCCACATTCTCAATGCCCCCGCATGGGTCAAAGCATTCCGAAAAATGTGGCTTAAGGGAAAAAACGGTTGGTCTCTTGCCAGAATGTTGCGGAGGCTCTGTTTGGAAGATGTTGTGCTAACTCGGCAACTCAATGACATGATTGTAGCAGAATGCCCACTGACCGATTGGGTTGGAGAAGCGCTGGAAGCCCCTTATCGCAGGCTTCTCAAGTATCAAGCTTCAAATGGTCATGATGTTTTTCAGCATGATGAAGAAACGGAATTT
Organism: Acetobacter sp. JWB; assembly: GCF_003323795.1. Taxonomy (NCBI): domain Bacteria; kingdom Pseudomonadati; phylum Pseudomonadota; class Alphaproteobacteria; order Acetobacterales; family Acetobacteraceae; genus Acetobacter; species Acetobacter sp. JWB. Next base: position 1,459,641 of record NZ_CP030871.1, read on the forward strand.
TTCGCAAGCTTTCCAAACCCAATCAAAGATGATGCAGCATTTTTCCTCCATTTGCTGCGGGCATGGGATACAGATTTGCGTTGGGAAACAACTTTTGCAAACCGTAATGCCAAAACACTCAGAAAGCTCCTGTTTCACAATCAAACCCTACCGGGTTTTAATGACAGTGGCGCACACCTTGCCAATATTGGTTTTTATGACGGAAACCTGCGTGCATTAAAAATTGCACAGCAAGAAGGATTGCAGCAGGTTTCTTGCATGGTTCATCGCCTGACAGAACTTCCTGCAAAATTTTTCGGAATCAATGCAGGATTGGTGTGCCTCGGTGCACAAGCTGATCTTTGTATTATTGACCCTGTCGCTCTTGCACAATGGAACCCAGAAAAAACCTACCACTTCATGTACCGCCCTGAATTCGGATGCAGGCAAATTGTTAATCGTCCAGATGCCGTTGTACGGAGCGTTATTATCGGCGGGAAAGTAGCATGGGATAACGGCACGTATTCAGAAGAATTCGGGAAAACTGCATACGGACGGGTAATCAGGGCAAAAGACCATGCGCAGGAAGGAGGATCTAGGTAACTATTTGATTATGTAGTATTTATTCAGGAATTTTCTTTCCAGATCTGATACTGACAGCAGTTCTGAGCGTGTGGCTAAGAAAAAATAAATAAAATAAAATCAATACGTTAGTGCATATAAAAAAATAGTTCCGGATTAGGAACATTTTTATGTTGCAACCAAAGCAGATACGCTAGAGAATGAGTAATACGATTTTACATATTCGTATTACTGGAGTTCTAACATGCATCTGCTCTCGCCTCTCCGGAAAGCTCTCTTGGCTGGTGTTTGTGCTGCGGCAACTTTTGTCTCGGCCTCCGCATCTGCTGCAACACTAAAAGTTGGTTATAGCGACTGGCCCGGTTGGGTTGCATGGCAAGTTGCCATTGATAAAGGCTGGCTGAAGGAAGCTGGCGTAGATGCCGACTTCCAGTGGTTTGATTACAGTGCCTCTCTGGATGCCTTTTCTGCACACAAGCTTGATGCTGTTATGGCAACAAATGGTGATGCACTGGTAACAGGCGCAAATGGCCACAAGGGAGAGATGATCCTTGTAACAGACTATTCCGATGGCAATGATATGGTGGTGGCCCAGCCGGGAATTACCGATATGCAGGGCCTTAAGGGCAAATCTGTTGCGGTTGAAGAAGGATTGGTAGATCATCTCCTTTTGCTCAAAGGTTTGGAAAAAGCCGGTATGAGCGAGAAAGATGTCAAGCTAGTTAATACCAAAACCAATGAAACCCCTCAGGTTCTGGCTTCTGGCGAAGTTGCAGCCGTGGCTGCTTGGCAGCCTAATGCAGGCCAAGCCTTACATATGGTGCCCGGAGCGCGCCCGGTGTTTACATCGCATGAAGTGCCCGGATTGATTTATGATACTATCGTTGTTGATCCACAGTCCTTGCATGATAACCGCGATCAATGGCAGCGGTTGATTGGTGTGTGGGATCGTGTTGTTACTTACATTCAGGATCCCAAAACGCAGCCTGATGCCCTACGCATTATGGCAACCCGCACAGGGGTTTCTCCAAACACTTACAAACGCTTCCTAAAAGGCACGCATCTTCTGACACTTTCAGATGATAGAACTATTTTTACAAAAAAGGATGGTTTGGACTCTATCTACGGTTCTTCTGCCATCTCTGATGCCTTCAATGTACGTTACGGCGTGTATAAAACGCCGCAAAATGTGGGCAGCTACATTGATCCATCCTTTGTAAACGCCGTGAAATAAGGCTGAGGTAGGAGACCGCGATGCAAGGCCTTGCCGCCTCATGGAGATTGTATGGCCGGACAGACCGAACGGCACGTGGAGTGTTCGGTATTCTGGCGGTTCTCCTACCTTTACTAACATGGAGTGCTGTAAGCTACCTGCCTTTTATATGGCATCCGCAGGTGCTCATCACTGATCCCGGTGGAGAAGATTATCTTGAATCCGGCATGAGGATGAAGCGCGCAGACTTCAACCGCGCTGTGGATGAGATGCGAGCAAAACAACTGCCCGCTCCACAAGGAATTGCAACAAACCCTGTTTATTTCCCATCCCCTGGAGAGGTGCTGTCAGCCTTCGTGCATGCGTTTACCTCTGCGGCGCCAACTGGTGCAGAGCATTCCATCACGCAGGCTTTCGGGCACAGTATTCGGATTATTTTCTGGGGTTTTGTTATCTCGTCACTCATCGGGGTGCCGTTGGGTGTGTTGTGTGGCGCTTTGCCAGCCATGGCGCGCCTTATTGAGCCATCGGTAGATTTTTTTCGCTACCTGCCTGCCCCTGCCTTTGGCGCACTCGCTGTTGCTATTCTTGGTATTTATGATGCGCCCAAGATTGCTATTATTGTTATTGGCACGCTGTTCCAGCAAATACTTGTTATTGCCAACACAACCCGCAAACTGGATTTTGCCCTTATTGAGGCGGCACGCACACTTGGTGCACGCGGATTAAGACTGCTTTTTCGTGTGGTGATACCGGGGATTCTGCCTGATCTGTACCGTGATCAACGCATCCTGCTGGGTTGGGCTTGGACGTATTTGATCGTAGCGGAGCTGATTGGCACATCATCGGGTATTACGTGGTTTATTACACAACAAGCCCGCTACCAGCATTTTGATAATGTGTACGCGGCTATGGCTCTTATCGGAATTGTCGGGCTGGGTACGGATATGGTTCTGGGCCTGCTGGCACGTAAGTTCTTTACATGGAAAAGGGAGAACGCCTGATGACCCAAAATTCTCTCCCTGACTATCGCATTTTACCGCCAGATGTGGCTGAACGCATGGCGCACATCAAACAGCGTGAATGTGTATTGAAAATTGACCATGTTGGAAAAGTATTCACCCAAAAGCGTAACCAGACCATAGCGCTGGAAGACATCAATTTAGACATCCATCGGCGTGAATTTGTATGTGTTGTTGGCCCATCCGGTTGCGGTAAATCTACACTTATCCGCATTCTTGCCGGGCTGGAAGACACGACCACAGGGCGTATCCTTGTGGATGGAAAACCAGTAAATGGCCCCGGCCCTGATCGCGGCATGGTGTTTCAGAAATACACGCTCTTTCCATGGATGGATGTGTGCCGCAATGTAATGTTTGGCATTGAAATGGGCGGAACTTCCAAGGTGGAAGCGCGCCGAGAAGCCATGCAATGGCTCCAGATTGTGGGGCTGGAACAATTTGCATCTTCTTTCCCGCATCAGCTTTCAGGCGGCATGCAACAACGCGTTGCCATTGTGCGCGCATTAGCTGCACGCCCACGCGTGCTGCTGATGGATGAATCCTTCAGCGCGCTGGATGCCCAGACACGCCTGAAAATGCAGAATTATCTGATGGAGATCTGGCGCAAAATAGACATTACCATTGTTTTTATCACCCATGATCTGGATGAAGCCATTTATCTGGCAGACCGGATACTTGTGCTTAAGCCACGTCCGGGCCGGGTAGAGGAAGTTATCGAAGTACCGCTTTCCCGCCCCCGCCGGGCTACACAGATGACCTCAGACGAATTCCTCGCGACAAAAGCCCATCTGGAGGCACTCATTCGCTCCTTTGGTGATAACACCGAGGAAACGGATGAAGGAGCGGAAGATTTCAACATCCCCCTCCTCACCCTCGTAACAGATAAGGCGGAATAGGACGAACACTCATGAGCAGCCGGGAAACAAAAGAACAGGTCAGCCGTATCAGCGTTTCTCTGCCACCGGGGATCTTGCACGAACTGGATGCCATGGTGGCCGAAAAAGGCTATGCCAGTCGTTCACAAGCCATACAAAACATCCTGCATCAGGAGCTTATGGCATCACGGAAAGACTGTGCTGAAGAGTTGATGGCTGGTGTCATCATTCTCTTTTACAACAACGCCGCAACGGGTCTTTCCCAAAAACTGGCTGAACTGCAATACGAAAATCTGGCTGAAGTTATCAGCTCCTTGCATGTCAACCTCGTACGCCGTCAGACACTTGAGGTGCTTCTGGTGCAAGGGCAGGTCAAAAAGCTTCAGGAAATTGCAGATCAGTTTATGACGCAATCTGGGGTTATTTCGGGAAAACTCCATCTTATTGCGTCTCTTATTCCGCCTGTTCATGAAAAAGGCCGTCCCCCACAGCTCGACACTGTGCCGTGCTGAATATCATTTTTTCAATTCACTCCACTCCACAATACAGGAGCGTTCCATGCAGATAGATCAACAGACCCCCGAATGGTATCGCGCCCGCTACAACCAGCTTCGCGATCAAGCATTGCTCAAGGAAAATAGTGCACGCCCGGCTGCTGCGCCTATTGAAATGGCAGAAGGCAGCGTTCTGCACCGTGAAACCATACCGGGAGGTTGGTACTGGAGCACACTTTTACCACGTGGGCAGGCGCTGCGGCTGATCAATACCCATGGCAATAATGGTGTTTCCGTAGGCATTTGGAACGCAGATGATCATAGTGAACGTTACAACGCGGGTGACACCATCAAACTGCAATGGACCACATGCCTGACAACAGGGCGTGTTCTGTTCTCTGATATGGGGCGTGTACTTGCTTCCATTATCAATGATTCCTGCGGCTTTAGTGATACACTCATGGGTGGCAGCACGCCGCAAAGCAATGCGCGCAATTTTGGTAATGCAGGCTTGCGTAATACCCGGAAAAATCTGCGCCTGATTGCTGGCAAGCATGATATGGCCCAGCATGATGTTACATCCTGCATCAGTTTTTTCTCTCATATCAGCACGCAAGCAGATGGCAGCTTCCGCTGGATTGAAGGCGATGTGCAGCCGGGGGACTATGTAGATCTGCGTGCAGAAATGAATCTGCTTGTTGCTGTCTCCAACTGTCCGCACCCGTTGGCACCAGATAAAACCTTTGCCCCTGCCCCAATTGATGCCGTGCGCTGGCAAGCCCCTGCTTTTAAGCCAGATGATCTTTGCCGGACATTTTGTGAAGAAGCCCGCCGTGGCTTCGAAAACACAGATCCCCTCTTTGCCTGATCCAGGAACCAGACCCATGCCAGAATATGATATCAGCAAAGTTTTCTCTGCCATCACTCTAGATCAGGTTGTGCCTGCCCGCGTGCCGTGGTCTGGCGTTGTGCGCAAGGGGCAGGTTTTGCGCATTATTGACCTTGAAAGCCAGCAGGCGGTGGATGCCCTGTTCTATAATGCACACGCTTATTACGAACGTTACAGCGCGCAAGATACTCTTCTGAATCAGGGATCTGCCTATATTGGTAAAGGTGGACGCCTGTTTTCTAACGAAGGCAATGTGCTCATGACAGTTGTGGAAGATACTTGCGGGCGCCATGATACGCTGGCCGGTGCCTGTAGCTGTGAATCCAATACTGTACGCTTTGGGCACGAAACAAAATATATGCATGCATGCCGTGAAAACTTCCTTCTGGAAGTAGAAAAATACGGCATGGGCAAGCGTGATATCGTCAATAATGTTAATTTCTTCATGAATGTTCCCATTATGCAAAATGGTGAACTGGTTATTGACGATGGTCTTTCCGTCCCCGGTGGTTTTGTTGATTTGCGTGCCGAAATGGATACGCTTGTTGTGCTGTCAAACTGCCCACAGGTCAACAATCCCTGCAACGGTTTCACACCCACGCCTATCCGCGTGGTTATTGGTGACCCCGCTTCTATTTGACACACCGAAAGATTAGCTATGTTCACTAAGGTTCTCATTGCCAATCGTGGAGAAATTGTCCGGCGTGTCAGTCGCACACTCCAGCGCATGAACATCGCTTCTGTAGCCGTATGCTCGGAAGCAGATCGCTTTACGCCCCCTGTTCTGGAAGCAGATGAAGCCGTGCTGCTTGGTCCGGCTGCAGTAACAGATAGTTATCTGAACATGGATGCTATTCTGGATGCTTGTTCCAATACGGGCGCACAGGCTGTTCATCCCGGTTATGGGTTCCTTAGCGAACGTGCGGAATTTGCTGAAAAACTGGCCGAACGCGGTATTCGCTTCATGGGGCCACGCCCTGAACATATGCGTATGTTCGGCCTTAAGCATACAGCGCGTGAGCTAGCCAAACAGAACAACGTGCCGCTCCTGCCCGGTTCTGATATCCTGAATTCAGCCGATGAAGCCGCAATTGAAGCCGCGCGTATTGGTTACCCCGTCATGCTTAAAAGTACGGCAGGTGGTGGCGGCATTGGCATGCAAGTGTGCCATAACGAAACAGAATTGCGAGATTGCTTTGCTGCGGTCTCTCGTATGGGCGGCAATAATTTTGGCGATGCACGCGTTTTTCTTGAAAAATTTATTGCCTGCGCCCGCCACGTTGAAGTGCAAATTTTTGGGGATGGAAAAGGCAATATTCTCACGCTAGGTGAGCGCGATTGTTCCCTGCAGCGCCGCAACCAGAAGGTTATTGAAGAAACCCCGGCCCCCGGCCTTTCAGATACAACCCGCCAAGGCCTGCGTGAAGCAGCCCGTGCATTAGGTTCTGCCGTTGCATATGAATCCGCTGGCACGGTGGAGTTTATCTACGACACCGAAAGTAGCGAGTTCTATTTTCTTGAAGTAAACACCCGGCTACAGGTTGAGCACTGCGTTACCGAAGAGGTATTTGGCATAGACCTTGTGGAATGGATGGTACGCCAAGCAGATGGCAGTCTGATCTTACCACCGCAGGACAGCCTTATTCCGCAAGGCGTGGCAGTAGAAGCGCGTGTTTATGCTGAAAATCCTGCCGAAAATTTCCGTCCCTCAACTGGTCGCCTTACCGAGGTAAGTTTTGCACCAAACGTGCGGGTAGATGGATGGATAGAAACCGGCACCGAAGTAACCCCTTACTACGATCCAATGCTGGCAAAAGTTATTGCGCACGGGGCTACGCGAGAGGATGCCTTCCATAAACTTCATGAGGCTCTTTCTCGCTCCCGCATAGGGGGGCTGGAAAGCAACCTAGATTACCTACGTGCCATTACATCGGCTCCTGCCGTACTTGAGGGACGTGTATTTACAGGTCTTCTCAATAACTTTGCCTATATGCCAACGACTATTGAAGTTATCTCTCCGGGTTTGCAATCTACCGTGCAGGACTGGCCCGGGCGCGTTGGATACTGGGATGTAGGTGTGCCCCCCAGCGGCCCTATGGATGATCGCAACTTTCGGCTGGCTAATCGCATTGTTGGCAATGCGGATGGTGTAGCGGCTTTGGAGTTCACCGTTTCTGGCCCGGTTCTTCGCTTTAACGCTCCTGCCACCATTGGTCTTTCTGGGGCATTTATGCCTGCCACACTGGATGGCAAAGAGGTGCCTTACTGGGAACCTGTTGCGATCAAGGCCGGTCAGATTTTAGCTTTGGGGCAGATTAAGGGGGCTGGCCATCGCACTTACCTTGCCATTCGGGGGGGTATTGATGCACCGCTTTATCTGGGGTCTTGCGCCACATTCATGCTTGGGCAGTTTGGCGGCCATGCTACAGGCCAATTGCGTACGGGTGATGTTTTACGCCTTGCGGCCCCACAGGCAGATGCGCGCCCCACAACCACCATTGCGCAGGAAGATCGCCCCGAGCTAACCCGCATGTGGGAACTGGGCGTGCTATACGGCCCACATGGCGCGCCAGATTTCTTCCGAGATGAAGATATTGCAGAGCTATTTTCCAGCGAATATGAAGTGCACTTCAACAGCGCACGCACTGGTGTTCGGCTGATTGGGCCTAAACCACGCTGGGCACGCACAGATGGCGGTGAAGCTGGGCTGCACCCCTCCAACATTCATGACAATGCCTATGCCATTGGCGCAATCGATTTTACAGGGGACATGCCCATCCTGCTGGGGCCGGATGGCCCTAGTTTGGGCGGCTTTGTGTGCCCTGCCGTGCTTGTGCGTGATGAATTGTGGAAAATGGGGCAGTTGCATCCCGGGGACAAAGTGCGTTTCCGCCGCGTGCAGCCTCAACCGCTGAACGTGGATTTTCTGCCAGCTCCCATTATGGGTGACAGCCCTATTCTCTTTCGTTCGGAAGGCGAAATCCCAGTTGTGTACCGCCGTGCGGGTGAAAACTATCTGCTGCTCGAATTCGGCCCGCCAGAACTGGACGTTACATTGCGGCTGCGTGCACAACTCGTGCTGGAACGTCTGAAAGCCGAGGCCATAAAGGGTATTATAGACCTTACGCCCGGTATTCGCTCCCTACAGGTGCATTACAATCCTGATGTCATTCCTCTTTCCACTCTGCTGGAAACCCTGCATGGCATTGAGCAAGCTCTGCCTTCAGGCGATGATGACATTGTGGTGCCAAGCCGTATCGTGCATCTGCCCGTATCATGGGATGATGAGCAGGCACGCTTGGCCATGCAGCGTTATCAGGAGCTTGTACGGCCAAATGCGCCATGGTGCCCTTCTAACATTGAGTTCATACGGCGTATTAACGGCCTTCCTTCCATTGAGTCTGTAAAGAACATCATCTTCAGCGCCTCTTACCTTGTTATGGGGTTAGGCGATGTTTATCTGGGTGCCCCTGTCGCCACCCCTATTGATCCGCGCCATCGGCTTGTAACCACCAAATACAACCCCGCCCGTACATGGACACCAGATAACGTGGTGGGTATTGGCGGAAGCTATATGTGTATCTATGGCATGGAAGGCCCTGGTGGTTATCAGCTATTTGGCCGTACCACGCAGGTTTGGAATACATGGCGCACAACAGATGTGTTTCATGAAGGTACGCCGTGGCTTTTAAGATTTTTTGATCAGATCCGTTTCTATCCTGTCTCGCATGATGAGCTAATGGAAGCGCGTGCTGGTTTTCCGTATGGCCGTTTTTCCGTCAAGATTGAGGAAACACAGTTCAGCCTGAAGGAATATCGCGCTTTTCTTGAAAGCAATAAGAAAGAAATTGCCGCTGCCCAAGCTCGGCAACAAGCCGCCTTTGAAGCTGAACGGCAAGACTGGATTGCGAAGGGCCTTGATACATTCGAGGAAGAAACGAATGATAATCAGGCTGATGAATCTATCCTACCCGAAGGCCATATGGGGGTGGATAGCCCCGTACCCGGCAACGTATGGCAACTGCCTGTAAACGTGGGGGACCACGTTAAGGTAGGCGATACAGTCGCCATTATTGAATCCATGAAAACGGAAATGAAGATTTCCTCCCCAGCCACTGGTGTTGTGACTGAAATTCTCTGTCGCAAAGGGCGCGAAGTGCGAGGTGGTGAACGCATTATGGTTGTCCGCACAAGCTAATTTTTTATGCTCCTCCAACGCTGATAGAACAGGAAAAAACATGACCCTGCCCAATATGTTGCAGATCACCCCGCTGCTTTCCGCCTATCGCGCCGGAACGCTTACGCCTACCAACATGGTGCATGAAGTTATTGCACGTATTGATGCCTATACCACCCAAGATCCGGCTGTGTGGATCAGCCGGGTTCCAACAGAAAAGCTCTTGGCCCGCGCTGCTGAATTGGAAAGACAAACTGCCGCTGATCTTCCGCTTTACGGTATTCCGTTTGCTGTAAAAGATAATATTGACGTTGCAGGTTTGCCCACAACCGCTGCATGCCCGGCCTTTGCCTACACGCCCCAAGAAAGCGCTGAGGTTGTACAACGTTTGGAAGCTGCGGGCGCTCTTGTTATCGGCAAAACTAACCTTGACCAGTTTGCAACTGGCCTTGTTGGAATGCGCTCACCTTATGGCCAACCACATTGTGTGTTTAACCCTGACTATGTTTCTGGCGGTTCAAGTTCTGGGTCTGCTGTTGCTGTTTCCGCTGGGTTGGTATCGTTCGCACTTGGCACAGATACAGCGGGTTCGGGCCGCGTGCCGGCTGCATTTAACAATATTGTTGGGCTTAAACCATCACGAGGTGTACTCAGCACATATGGCCTTGTTTCTGCCTGTGAATCTCTAGATTGTATCTCAGTTTTTGCAGGTTCAACGGCTGATGCGTGGGATGTTGAGCAGATTGCCGCTGCACCAGATGCACGCGCACCCTACTCGCGTGTACAAGATACCCGACCATTGCCCCTTACAACCTTTCGGTTCGGGGTGCTGAAACAAGAAGATCGGTTTTTTGATGGTAACGCGGCAAATGCTGCGCTCTATGCCCATGCCATTGATCTGCTCGAACAGATGGGCGGTACGCCCGTTGAATTGGATTTTGCCCCCCTAAAGGAAACCGCAGCCCTACTTTATAGCGGCCCCTTTGTGGTGGAAAGATTAGCCGCGATAAAGGATTTTTACAGCACGCATCGTCAGGATATGGACCCAACAGTTGGCGCTATCATTGATGGTGCCCAAAAATATACAGCCACAGATGTGTTTGAGGGCATTTATCGCCAACACAGCCTCCAGCAAATAGCACAACGCATGTGGGCTGACTTTGACATCATGCTGCTGCCAACGGCGCCGCGTATTGTTACAAAGCAGGAGGTTATTGAGCAACCCATTGCAGCCAATAGTTTTCTGGGAACCTATACCAATTTTGTAAATCTGCTTGATATGGCAGCCTGTGCTGTACCGGCCGGTTTTGCGCCAGATGGCCTTCCTTTTGGGGTAACATTTATTGCCCCGGCCTTCACCGATCAGGATTTGGCCAAATTGGCCGGGCGTTTTCATGATGCTTTAAATAAAGCTATTGGGGCAACATGCACAGATAAACCCGTATCAAAAGAAGCCGATGATACTCTAGCCCATGATCGTGTGCTTCTGGCTGTGGTTGGAGCGCATCTCGAAGGCTTTCCCCTGCACTGGCAGCTTGCGCAGGAACATGCTGTTTTACGGAGTACCACACGCACGGCCCCAGATTATCGCCTGTTTGCCTTACCCGATGCCACGCCCCCCAAGCCCGGCCTTGTGCGCGAACGGGGCTTTAAGGGTAATGGGCTGGAAGTGGAGGTTTACGAGCTTGATGCCGCAGGCTTTGGGCGCTTTGTAGCTTCTGTTCCACAACCCATGTCCATCGGTCGGATTACGTTAGAGAATGGGAAAGAGGTTTGCGGCTTTCTCTGTAGTGAAGCTGTAGCCCGTAGTGGTGTCGATATTACGGAAACAGGTGGCTGGCGGTATTACATGCAGACGCAGTAAACAACACCTAAAGTCTCATCTTCAAGGCAAGTACATTATGAGGTGCTGCCTGCTTTAGTGGAGGGCTTCCGTTATCCAAAAGTCTCGATAATTCACATTATTGTAGGGCCATTGTGATCTTGAGTAACTGCCCTTTATGATGATTGTTGTTCTTGAGAGAAATGGAGAGTTCACCCAATGACTACCCTCGGTTTAGTCGATGCCGAACAGCGCAACATGGTGGCTTCATTTCCGGACTTCGATTCTGAACAGGATGATTTGATGGCATTCCGCCGCGACTTGGTGGAAGGAACAACAGTTCTTTTAAATTCCAGATCGGTTCAATATGAGGAGCGGTTGGTTCCCGGCCCTGACGACGCTCCTGATGTTCGTATCATCTTGTTTCACCCACCTAAATCCAAAAGAACAACGTCTGCTATTCTCTATGTTCATGGTGGCGGGATGATTGCAGGTACGCCCGACATGCAGGCTGGCACGCTGGGCCGACTGGCATCTGAAACAGGCACCATGATTGTCTCGGTTGATTATCGGCTTGCACCCGAAGCGCCTTTCCCTGGTGGCCTGGAAGACGTTTATGCTGCCCTTATATGGCTGCATGACTGTGCGGAAGAAATGGGGATTGATCCCGACCGTATCATGGTTATGGGCGATAGTGGTGGAGGTTGCCTAGCTGCCGCCACAGCCCTTCTGGCGCGTGATCGTGGCACGGTGAAATTACACGCCCAAGTTTTAATTTACCCAATGCTCGATTTGCGCACAGGTGGTGCAAATGCACCTTCTGATGATCCTACAACTGGAGAATTTGTCTGGACACGCGCCCAAAACCAACACGCATGGTCTGCCGTGCGTGGAAAGCTGGCGGCTGATGATCCGCGGTTTGGCTATTTATCACCCGCCTTCATGCACGATCTTTCTGGATTGCCAGCAACATTCATTATTACGGGCGCACTGGATCTGTTTCGTGATGAAGATATAACTTTTGCGCATCGCCTATGGAAAGCGGGCGTGCCAACAGAACTTATCGTTTATGCAAACGCAGTGCATGCCTTTGATCTGCTACCTTCTTCCCTTGGCGAACGTGTGCGCCATGATGTGTTAGAGGCTGTGCGTCGCCTGCTCTAATGCGCACATATCTGTTATTTTGGTTTTAGAATTAGGGATAATTAGTAGAAGGAACATTCTTCCATCACTTGCAAATCTGTTACCAATTACGGACACTCCTCTTTCTCATGAAACACGCATAACTTTGTCATAATACGATAGAGAGTTGTGTTATTGAGCGCATGAACATGGCAGATAAAGGGGAATTTTCGGTGGATACAGAGCATAAACAGATTTCTGAAGACACCGATCAACCCCAGCCCATCGAAACACCTGTACTGCAAATCGCACTGCAAGAAGCCGTAAATGCAAGCCTTTGGGAAAACAGTGTTCCCATTCTTGAAGAGCTTGCCTTCGACAACAAAACCGATATCGAATATCCTACTGTTGAAGTTAGCATCAGCAGTGAACCCCCGTTTCTTACGCCGCGTTCATGGATGTTGCAGCAGGTTCGGCCCCAAGAACTGCGTGTGCTGAATGACCGTGATATCACGCTTGATGGGGCATTGCTCTCTGCCCAAACTGAAGCATCCAAAGCCGTAGTAACTGTTACCGCACATGCCGGAGAGCAGGAATTAACCAGAATCACCCGTGATGTTCGTGTATTGGCACGGAATGAGTGGGGCGGCCTATGTGGTATTCCCGATATTCTTGCCGCATTTGTTTTACCGAATGACCCTGCGATAGCCCGTATTTTGCGCACTGCTTCCGATATTTTACGGCAGGCAGGGCAATCTCCTTCTCTGGAAGGGTATCAGGGCGATAAAACCAGAGTATGGGCGCAGGCACAGGCGCTTTGGTGTGCCATTTGTGGGTTAAACATCACCTATATCAACCCTCCTGCATCGTTTGTAGAACATGGGCAACGCATTCGCCTCCCCTCTCAGGTGTATGAAGAACGGCTTGCCACCTGTCTGGATACCACTGTTCTATTTGCCGCCTGCCTTGAGGCCATAGGCCTGCGCCCCTTGATTGTCCTTACCAAAGGGCATGCCTTTGCGGGGTTCTGGCTTTCTCAGCAGGATGCGGGGGCATCTATTGTTCAAGATCTTCCGGGCATACGTAACCGGCTGAAACTTGATGACCTGCGCGTTTTCGAAACAACGCTGGTAACGGCGGCCCGCAAACCCGGCTTTGCAACGGCTTGTGAGCGCGGAGAAGCCAACCTGCGTGATATCGGCGATGATGATGAGGACGCATTCCGCGAAATTATCGATGTGCACCGCGCACGTCTTCGCCGCATTCGCCCACTTTCTACGCCGGGTTCTCATACAGATACAAATCTTGATGAAGCCTCGGAAGATGCTTCCGAACAGCCGCTTTTTGAAGCTGCTCCTACCCTGCGGGAAGAACGGGAGGAAGAACAGCTACCAGATCGCCCGGCTGATCGTGTTCAGCGCTGGTGCAATCGCCTTCTTGATATGTCGGCACGCAACCGCCTGCTTAATCTACCAAAGTCTGACCGTCAGCAGATTGAAATTGATTGCCCAGAGCCAGCAGCGCTGGAAGACATGCTGGCAGACATGCGTGCTGGCGGTAACGCCAAACCTTTGCGCTTTATTTCCGCACTAGACCTGATGGATGAAGCAGACCCCCGCAACAAGGCGCTTCATCAAGGGCGCCATCATGAGGATACCGCACGCGCCTATGCTATAGAGGCCCTTACGCGGCGTGAGATTGTTGTTCCGCGCAAGAAAGAGAACCTCCAGAACGCCCTTATCGAGATTTATCGTCAAGCCAGAGCCGCCGAACAGGAAGGTGGCACAAACGTGCTCTTTCTAACCATAGGAGCCTTGGCTTGGACACCACAGGACAAGAGCAAACCTTATCTGGCGCCGCTCATTCTTGTTCCGGTTATTCTGGAACGGGCAAGCATCAAATCTCCCTTTACGCTGCGTGCCCATAGCGATGAAACCCGCATAAACACAACACTGCTGGAAATGCTGCGAGCGGATTATGATATCCGCATCCCCCTACTGGAGCATGAAAATCTTCCCGAAGATGCTTCGGGGCTGGATGTGCCAAAAATTATCGAAGCGTTCCGGCTTCATCTACGCCATATTCCGGGCTGGGAAATTCGTGAACACGTTAGCCTGACAACATTAAGTTTTTCAAAGTTCTTAATGTGGAAAGACCTTCTTGAACGGCGCGACAAGCTCGCTACCAATGATGTTGCAAGCCGCCTGTTAAATGGTGTCAAAGAAACAGAACAGGAGGGTGCAACACCACCCGTCGGATTTGATGCTTCTCAGGATCTTGATACAGCATTGGCTGAAGCCGACCTGGTTTGCCCGATGGAAGCGGATTCATCACAACTCAAGGCTGTTGCGCGTGCGGCTGCGGGCGAAAATTTTGTGCTGATTGGGCCGCCCGGAACAGGTAAAAGCCAGACCATTGGCAACATTATTGCCAACACCCTTGCACAAGGCCGCACCGTGCTGTTTGTGGCCGAAAAACGCACTGCACTGGAAGTTGTGCGTAATCGGCTGGAAAAGCTGGGCATTGCTGAATTCTGTCTAGATCTGTTTTCGCCCAAAGCCAATAAAATGGGTGTGCTCCAGCAATTTCAATCTGCTCAAGCCGCGTTGGAGGATTTTCAGCAAGAAGAATACGCACACACCAAACAAGCGCTTGATGCATTGCGCCTTGAACTGAATGCTTATGTTCATGCGCTCCACACCCCATACCGAAATGGCTGGACGCCTTACCGCGGTATTGGCATGACATTGCGTGCGCAGGAAGAAAAAATCGTACGCGTTCCTCTTGAGTGGCTTAATGCTGATACGCATTCAAAAACAGATTACGACAACCTCGTGCAGGCCGCTGAAGACCTTGCCACACTGTATGCCCGTATTGGTGATATTGTTGTATCGCCCCAATTAGCCGGGCTTGAGCAAACAGAATGGTCTCCGCTATGGGAGGCTCGGTTGCTGGATGCCATCAATGGAACACTGGTAGCCTTGGGAAAGC
This sequence comes from Acetobacter sp. JWB, assembly GCF_003323795.1. Lineage (NCBI taxonomy): Bacteria > Pseudomonadati > Pseudomonadota > Alphaproteobacteria > Acetobacterales > Acetobacteraceae > Acetobacter > Acetobacter sp. JWB. Next base: position 1,474,807 of record NZ_CP030871.1, read on the forward strand.
TCCGCAACGCGGCACATGATGTAGTCAAGGCGCTTGCGTTAGGGGCAGATAATTTATCGTTTGTGCGCCTTGGCCAGATTGATGCGCTATGTGCACATTTATTACAGCCACATGCAGCAGGTTGGGCGTTTGGAGATACCGCTCAGGACATTTGCGATCAGGTGCTTGCTGAAAAAGAACATGTTGCCCAACACCGCGCCTTGACTGAAGACCTGAATACACGTTGGAAAGAAAGCGTTGGCACACTGCCTGTGTCTGACATTCTTGCTGAATGGCAGACAACAAAGGATAAATGGATATTGGCCCGTTCCATGGGGCAAAAATCCATCCGCAAACGGTTGAATGATCATGCCATAGCGATGCCGGAAGATTGCGAAAGCGATCTGGAAAAGCTGGTGGAACGCAAGACTATAGCCACCAAGCTGGAGGAAGCACCGCACAAGGCACATATTGGTGCTCTATGGCGCGGTCTTGATACAGATTTCGATCAGATAAATCTTGTTTTTGAATGGGGCCAACGCGCCAGAAGCCAGCTTGCCGGGTGTATGACAGATACTGCCGCCCTTCTTTCAGCGCGTGCTCATCTCAAAACCTTATTGACAGAAGGGCAAGACCTGCTGGCACTGGGCGGCAGTGTTCATACTGTAATAACGCAGTATCGGGCTGCCTTTTCATCACTAGAAGCAACCCTAAAAACACTCGCCGAGTGCAGTGCCAGTAATATCAGCACCTTGGTAAACCCTAAAGCTGCTGACTGGCTCAGCGAAATCCAAGAAAAACTACAAAACTGGAAAAACTCTGCGCGTGAATTACGAGATTGGTGCGCATGGCAACGTGCCTGCCACCATGCAGCACAACTGGGCTTAACACCGCTGGTGACAGCAATTGAGCACGGTCTGGTGACGCCAGAAGATGTTCTTTCTGTTTTTGAGGCCAATTACGCCCGCTGGTGGACCATGCATGCCGTAAGTAATTCCGCATTGTTAAGCGGTTTTGTGGCGGCAACTCATGAAGGCCGTATCCTGCGTTTTCGTGAACTTGATGAAAAACTGAAAAACCTTGCCATACGGTTGATACGCGCACGCTTGGCAGGAAAAATTCCGGGGGAAGCTGCGCGGCAGCACGATCCCGAATACAAAGTATTAACCCGCGAAATTGCAAAAAAGACACGTCATCTTCCAGTGCGCCAATTGGCAGAGAAAATGCCCAGCGCCCTGCGAACATTAACCCCATGTCTGATGATGAGCCCGCTTTCAGTTGCCCAATATCTACCAGCAGATGCAGAGCCTTTCGATCTGGTGATTTTTGATGAAGCATCCCAGATTGCAACATGGGATGCCATTGGCGCTATTGGCCGGGGGAAACAGGTTATTGTTGTGGGAGACCCCAAGCAGCTTCCACCAACAGACTTTTTTGTGGCAGGCAGAGCTGCTGACGATGTTGCGACATCCGATGAAATGACAGACCTTGATTCCATCCTGGACGAATGTCTTGGGGCTGGTATTCCTGCCATTAGTCTGGAATGGCATTATCGGAGCCGCCATGAAAGCCTGATCGCTTTTTCCAACCAGACATATTATAGCGGCAACCTTGTTACCTTTCCCTCACCTGTTACATCCGATCAGGCTGTGTCGTTCCGTTTTGTGCCCAAAGGTGTTTACGAACCCGGGCGCAATGGGTCCCACACCAACCCCGTAGAAGCACGTATGGTCGTTGCGGAAGCAGTAAAGATCATGCGTGATGGGCGTGAACGTTCGGTTGGTATTGTAACCTTTAATGGTGAACAGCAAAAACTTATTGTGGATCTTCTGGAAGCAGAAGTTCGCAAAGATCCCAGCCTTGAAAGATTTACAGGTGATGCGGCACCAGAGCCTCTGCTTGTAAAAAATCTGGAAAATATTCAAGGTGAAGAGCGCGATGTTATGCTGTTCTCTCTAACGTATGGGCCGGATGTTACAGGCAAGATCTCCATGAATTTTGGGCCGCTTAACCGAGATGGTGGTGAACGGCGCCTGAATGTTGCCATCACCCGCGCCAGAGAGCAGTTGATTGTGTTCGGGTCACTCCGTGGCGATCAGATTGCAATTGAGCGGACGCGTGCCGCAGGTGTGCGTGATCTGCGCCGTTTTCTGCTATTTGCTGAACGCGGTGCAACAGCATTGGCAGGTGCACATGAAGGTTCCGTAGGCGGTTATGACAGCGTATTTGAAGTTGAAGTTGCAACCATGCTGCGCACCAAAGGCTGGAATGTTACAACGCAAGTGGGTGTATCCGGCTTCCGTATTGATCTGGGTGTGATTGATCCTGATCTTCCCACCGCATTTCTGGCTGGTATTGAATGTGATGGTGCCACCTACCACCGAAGCGCCACTGCGCGTGATCGGGATAGATTGCGGCAGGCCGTGCTGGAAAACCTTGGTTGGAATATCCTGCGCATTTGGTCTACAGACTGGTGGACCAATGCGCCGCGTGAAGTAGAACGGATTGATCGTGCCTTGAACGGCTTTTTGGAAGAAACCCGTAAAAAACGCGCTGAACAGGCAGAACACGATGCCGCAATGGCTGCTGCAAGCCTGAATGAAATTGTCCCCGAAATAGAGGAAATTTCGGCTCCTCCGTTGGGTACACAACAAATAGAGCCACCCCCACAAACCTCAGCCCCCGAAGTGTTGGCAATATCTGCACCACCAACGGAACCCCTTTACGCCAAGGCTCCGACTGAGAGTGTTGCACCAACAACTGAGAAACCAGTTATTGATCCCTCACGCTTTAATCAGGAAGATTATCTTCCAACCTTAACACAACTGATTCATCAGAGTGTGGATGAAGCAGGCGTTATACGTGAAGATGTGCTGATCCAGACACTCTCGCGCGATCATGGCTTTGCACGGGTGAACAGAGATATCCGAGAGCGTATTCAGCGCGCTGTTCCTTCATCACTTGGCCGCACAGAAGAAAATGTTGGCGTATTCCTGTGGTCAGAGCGCCTGCCTGTTTCTGCACGCCTGCCTTTGGCTTCATGCGCTTCAGAAAAAAATGTAGATCCTGCCAAGGTACCCCTGCCCGCTCTTGTGGATCTTGCCTGTCGCGCCATTGCGATTGATTGCCCGGATGATGAAGCCATTACGCGTATGCGCGATGCCTGCGGCATGAGCCGAATGGGGCAAGCAACACGCACGCGCTTTGCTGAAGCTTTGCAAGCAGCACGCCAGATAAATATCAATCAAGACGAGCCATCATTCTGAAACAGCATTACTCATGATAGCCGCCCGGCAATCAGGCTGCACGGGTTGGGCGGTGATCACCCGCAACGGTTTCACCAAAAGGCCCCATGTTGTTCAGGCTCGCCTTGCCATGCACAGAGTGTGCGGTTGGCAGATTGGGCAACACGAGTTCACCAAACCGATAAACTTCCTCCAGATGCGGGTAGCCAGAGAAAATGAATGTATCGATACCGAGCCTACGGTATTCATCAATACGCTCGGCTACAGTATCCGGGTCTCCTACCAAGGCAGTTCCTGCCCCACCACGCACAAGCCCCACACCCGCCCATAAGTTGGGGCTGATTTCCAGTTTGTCACGACGCCCCCCGTGCAGTGCGCTCATACGCGCCTGACCTACGGAATCCATCCGAGCAAAAACTTTCTGAGCTTTTGCAATTGTTGCATCATCCAAATGACTGATCAGGCGGTCAGCCTCGTGCCATGCTTCTTCTGCCGTTTCGCGCACGATAACATGCAAGCGAATACCAAAGGAGACCTCTCGCCCCTGTGCATGCGCTAATTTGCGCACATGGCTGATTTTTTCGGCCACCTGTGCTGGAGGCTCACCCCATGTCAAATATTTGTCGATTGATTTGGCAGCAACATGCGTGGCTGCTTCTGATGACCCGCCAAAATACAAAGATGGACCATTATGCTGATATGCAGGAAACAGCAGACGACCATCTTTTATTGTAAAGTGTTTTCCTCCAAAATTAACACTCTCACCACGTAACAGGGCACGGAAAATATCAAGAAATTCATCTGTGATTTCATATCGTGTGGCATGATCGGCAAATAGCCCATCCCCCGCATTTTCAGCCGGATTACCACCTGTTACAATATTGATCAGCAACCGTCCGTTAGAAAAACGGTCCAGCGTTGCGGTCATGCGTGCAGCCAAAGTGGGAGATAACAAGCCGGGTCTTACGGCTATCAGGTAACGCAGTTGTTCTGTAATGGGCGCCAAAGCTGAGGCCACAACCCAACTATCTTCGCAACTCTGCCCGGTTGGGATTAAAACACCATAATACCCTAGTGTATCAGCCGCTTTTGCAATTTGCTGTAAGTAGGGCAAATCAACTGGTCTGCCGCCTTTTTGTGTACCCAAATAGCGACTGTCCCCATGAGTAGGCAGGAACCAGAGCACATTGATCTTATCAGGAACTGCGTAGGACATGATTAGGATACCTTGAAAAATGTTTCTTGGGGGAAAAGCGGTTCAGCCGGAACCTTGAGTGCGTAAGGTGCGCGATAACGGCTACGCTGCTGCACAGTCGTCGTTATCAGGCCAATAACGTCACGCGCTGTTTCAAACGTGTGGTAGTGGCGCAGGTTGATGTCATCAATCCGTAGAGAAAAACCCTGAGAGGAACGTACTTGATATGTCATTACGACCTCGTTGCTTATTATATAATAACTACTCCAAATGCGTATTCCGCACGCCAACACGCTAACGACCACAAAAAATGAGTCAATAAAATTATCACTATTATATATAGTTTTATATGCATTTTTAGGTTTGAAACAATGAATTTTCTACCAGAAATTGCTTTCTAATTTTTGTTATTATGTTGTTTTTAAAAAATATATTCTTATATAAACAACAAATTTTTATAGTGTATTATGGAAGGAACACTTTTTGATAACATACGCAAATAAGCGCCTATATAGGTTTTAACATGCCCTCTTTCTGTGAATCGAAGTTGATCTGATCGGTTTATAACATTTCCGAGCCAAAATTCTCTCATTGACATATATATTCACGTCATAAATGTTGTATCTTATTACCACCTTATAAAAATGGTGAAATATATATTCCATGCCGATTGATCTACAGACCGAGCACGATGCCATTGATGCAGCCACGCATCTCAAACAGCAGTTTGCCGCACGGGCAGCTCATCATGATCGCACTGGAGTTTTTGCTCAGGAAAATATTAATGATCTACGTCAGGCAGGGCTGCTGTCTTTACGTATATCTACACCACAGCGCCCTACTCCATTCACTCTAGGCGTTGTGCAGGATATTGTTGGACAGATTGCTCAGGGTGATGCTTCTACGGCGTTGGTTATGGTCAATCATTACATGGTGCGTGCCGCCATTGCTCATCATGAATTTGGATCTGGCAACACGGCCTGCTGGATAGAAGATGAACAACATGATCAATTACTGAACATCCTGCTAGCGGAACCAGATCTTGGGTCTACATCTCAGGGTGGACTGCCCAGCACAGTTGCCACTCGTACAGCAACCGGGTGGATTTTAACCGGGCGCAAGGCATATGTAACAGGCATTCCCGGTTTATCTTGGCTTTTGGTACGCGCCCGCACGAGTGATGATCCTGCGCAGGTTGGCACATTTATTGTGCCCGCCAAGGCAGACGGTATCCATGTTCTTGAAAACTGGGATCACATCGGTATGCGTGCCAGCAATAGCCATGAAATCACGTTTACAGATGTTACCCTGCCTCCTGATGCTGCTCTGGAACTTTATGCGCCTGATACACCCCCCGCAGAGCGCAATACCCTCGTTATATGGAATACTGGCCTCTTGGGTGCTTTGTATAATGGCATCGCAACATCTGCTCTGGCATGGTTTTGTGAGTTCCTGAAAAACCGTGTTCCATCCAATCTAGGAGCGCCGCTGGCAACATTACCTTCAATGCGCGATGCAGTAGGTGGATTTATCATTACATTGCACATGAATGCCATGCTGTTACGGCTTTACGCCACAGATGTAGAAACTATGCGCCCACCCCACGAACTGAAGGCCCATGCCGCGGTTATAAAGACGCGTGTTGTTGATGCTGCGGCTGACTTTACATCCGCTTTACTTGGCTTGGCAGGTAATGCTGGGTTATCGGCCCATAACCCGTTAGAGCGTGCTCATCGCGATGCGCTATGTGGGCGTATTCATGCACCACATGCAGAATTACTCAGGCGAATTGCGGGCCAGAAGGCTCTTTCATAAATTCAGAAACATTTCTTGCTACTGGAAAAATCATGACAACAGCGCCCGATCGTGCTCCTAATTCTTCTGTGCTCCCCGCCATTCTTAACCGTTGGTCTCCACGAGCATTCCAACCAGAAGCTATTAGTCAAGAAGAGTTGCTTTCGCTTATAGATGCTGGACGATGGGCCCCTTCTGCCTATAACATACAGCCTTGGCGCTTTATTTACGCACGACGTGGCACGGCAGAATGGGAGCGCTTTTTATCATGGCTCATACCATTTAATCAGTCATGGGCAGAAAATGCATCGGCCATCATTTATGTGGCATCTCAAACCATAACACTCTCAAACCGCACAGGAGAGCCCTCTCCGCTGCCAACCCATGCATTTGATACAGGTGCCGCCGCTGTTCTGATACAAGTTCAAGCAGCGCATAACGGCTGGGCAACGCACCCCATAAGTGGCTTTGACCACGCTTTGGCCCATGCTGGTTTGGAATTACCAGAAGAATATGAACTGCATGCAGCCATTATTCTTGGTCGACAGGGGAAATTAGAAACTCTACCGCAAGACCTGCAAAAACGTGAGGTTCCCTCTGGCCGGAATTCTCTCAGCACAGTTTCTTTTGAAGGAAGATGGAACCCTTCAAAAGAAACCAATATGGATGAGTAAATGCCATGAGCTGGAAGGTTAGAAAAACCAAGAGGTTTTGAGAACCTTCCATGTTATGGATGAAGTATGCTCGCCAATTTTTAACCTCATCTTCCTAAGTAGAATGGTTTTGATTTTTATAATAACAAAATTTTAGAATTCAATTCGGGCCGTTACTTTGAAGGATCGCCCAGGCTGAGTGTAGTAGCGCTCGGAAAGGGAGCTGGATGACTGACCATAAGGAAGTGACGCCGCATTATAATATGCTTTATCAAAAATATTGTACATTCCAGCCTGAATACGCAAAGGTTTGTAAAATGATGGGCTATACCAACCATTCAGATCAAAAATAACATATCCGGGTGTTTTCCACTGGTTGGTTAATGCGCCGGTTGAAGTCAGATACTTGGCATTGTCACGCCCCGAAGCAAACGTGCCCGACAGATCTGCGCCCCAGCGTTGTGTTTTATACCCAAAACCGATAATTCCACGGAAAGGCGAAACCGAGCTTAGGTGGAAGTTCATATTCTGGTCACGGCCATCTGCATAAGCCAGTGACCCCCATACGTGCCAGTGATCATCAAATGCCCAGTTTCCGCTGGCTTCCACCCCATAAATACGTACATGTGCCAAATTGGTATAGCCATAGCAGAGCATATAGCCAGTACAGCCGCTTATACCCATCATATCTATAAAGTTATGGTAGTGGTTATCGTAGAAAGAAAGCTTGGCACCTCGTTCTGAATTTCCATATTTCATGCCAACTTCCCACCCTCGGCTACTTTCAGGCTTAAGATCTGGGTTGCCAACAACCTGATACACTGGTGGAGTGCTGTAGTTTAAATATTCCTCGGTTGCAGAGGGTGCGCGGTATGCCTCGGCATACTGTCCATATAGAATAACATCTTTGGCAATGCGCGCTTCTACTAGAATTTTTGGCGAAAAATGAGACCCATGCGCACCGTGCGGTAGCCCCGCATAACCAGCATTGGCCATATAGGAATCCGTATTGTGTGTGTCTCGCTGGAAATAATCAAACCGGAAACCCGGCGTAATATGCAGCCACTCACCACGGCCAATGCCAATGCGGTCTTGTACAATCGCCCCCATATCCGTGCCGTGTACTTTAGGCATATCCGAAAAATTATCATGAGTATAAGCATTTGACAGAGCACGCTGGCCAGTTTGGGTCTGGTAGGTATCTGTTAGAAAGACCTCTCCTCCGTAAGTAAGGGCATGATGCAACGGACCGGTGAAGATGTTGTTTGTGGCTGAACCCGTTACGCCGTAGGATTCCACAGGCAATGTGAGATGCTGGTGCACATAGGCTGTCGGTCGGGTTGGATCATTGTTTGTAATATCCGTATCAGTCTGAATACTTTGCCAATACGCCAGAAAATGCGCTTCGCTAAACAGGTCTGTTGGGCTGCTCGCCTGATAATCATAATTGGCAGATACGCGCGAGCGTTGGTTCTCGCTGCGTGTGCGATAGACATTTGTTGCCGTTGTTTCTGATGTTCTGGTGCGTTCATTATAATTTCGGTCAAACCATTCGCCAGTTAGGCCTATTCTATGGCCACCAGCAAAATAGTGCCTGACTTTACCAAGAAAACTACCTTGCTCATACGATGCTGGGTCTTTTGCAGTACGCGTTCGCCCATACCCGTAAGTATCGCCTCGGTTTCCAGTTTCGCTTCCGTCCTGATAGCCACCCTGAAGCAAAAATACTGTGTTTTTATAGCGTGCAGCAAACGCCTGATTAAGCAATGCGGCTTCACTTGCTCCATTATAGGTAAGTTTGGTGAGCCCCCCAAAGGTTTTGCCGGGTTTAAGCAAATCCTCTGGGTCCAGCGTGCGCAATGCAATAACACCACCCAGCGCGCCCGTACCAAAAAAGCTGGAATCTGCGCTTTTAACAACGTCTATTGCACCGAGGGAATTGAAATCGAAATTGTTAACACCCCCTTGCGCAGAATTGAAAGAACCAGCATAGGCCCCATCGTTTGCCCATGGCATACGCACGCCATCTATGGTGGTGAGAATTCGGTTTTGGTCCAGACCACGAATGTTGATACTGGAATTACCATTACTATAGTTAACCGAGGCATCTATTCGGCGTGCATAGTCTTCCAAGCTATCTATCTGACGGTCACGCAATGTTTTGAGGGTTGTTGTGGTTGTTAGCACACCGGCTTTACCTACTGCGCTGTGATCTTTATCTGGATTAAACTTCATGGAATCCAGAATGTCTGTTGTTCCACTTACCTTTACCGGACCCAGAATAACTGTCTGGGGAGAAACTGCACCAGGTTTGTTGGTATTTTTACTAGCATGCTCCTGCGCGGCAGTTTCTGCCTTGGGGGAAGCAGATTCTGTTGTGGCGGCAAAAGCCGGTGTTACACAAGCATATGCCAGAGCTGTTGTTGCCAGCATCTGGTAACGCATAACCCGGTAGAAAAAAGGTTGCGTTATCATTGTACATCCACATTGTTAATAATGAGAATCATTATTATTTTATGATGCACAGGGAGCGGTCTCCCATCAAGCTCTTATTGCATATGATTATCATTTGCGTTAAATAAGTCACACATGCGCATCTCTCTGCATGCGTTTATGTCGTAAAGGCCAATAACATGACCAACATGTCCGATCCCCTTTCACTTTCTCTCCGCCTTAAAGACGCAACCCACACGCTCCATGAAGATCTGGACAAAAGCATCATGGCGCATGGTCTGTTCTCCAGCACCGAGAAATACAAAAGTTTTGTGCAACTTCAGTATTTATTCCATCGGGATATCAATGATCTGTACAAGCATGACCAACTGCTAGAGATCATTCCTGATCTGGCCACCAGAAACCGCTTTGCACAAGTTTGTCAGGATATGCGAGATCTTAACCTACCCTTTCCTGAAGCAGGCTCTTCTATATGTATCCAAGATGTTTCAACCGCCGTAGGCTGGCTATACGTGGCAGAAGGTTCGAAACTTGGTGCAAATTTTTTAACAAAACTGGTTGAAAAACTGGGCTTTACCGAAAACTTTGGTGGACGCCACCTTGCCGCAGACCCTGGCGGCCGAGGCCCATCCTGGAATGCATTTAAAAGCGCTATTGACCTTGCAGGGTTTGACCCAGTTCTAGCTACAGCCGGGGCTAAGTCTGGTTTTATGCGCGTGAAAAACTATATGATAACGTCTGACACGCTTATCAGCACATCAAACTGATTTTCTGAAGAAATAAAAATGACCTGAAATCCAAAGGAATTTCAGGTCATAAAGTTACTATAAGATGGCAGATAAAGGATATCAGACTGTCACATCCTGCAATACGCTGAATCCTTCAAACACAGGAGGCCCGGCAGTTAGCGCACGGCCCTGCCCCGCACCTGCATGTGCCTGCCGAAACTGCTCAGACTGTGTCCAGTCCACAAATGCATCGTATGAATCCCATACCGTGTGAGAAGCGTAAAGCCTACCTCCATCCTTTTCTGGACCTTTTAAAAACTGGAAACTAACAAATCCTGGAACAGTCTTTAATAAAACCTCACGTTCCAGCCAACGCTTCTGGAAGGCATCTTCATTTTCCGGTGCCACCAAAAAACGGTTCATGGCGATATATTGAGACATATCCTGATCCTTTCCTGTAACTATTATTGGTAAATCATATCATGTGGCAAAACGTAGGGCTTGCCGCTACCTACGTGCATGCGCACCCGCCCTTCTTCCAGCCCAAACACATGGCTGGCCAACGCGTTGGTTAAAACCTGCTCCGGTGTCCCCTGCGCAAAAATGCTTCCCTCGTGCATCACCACAATGCGGTCTGCGCAGGCAGCGGCCCAATTCAGATCATGAATAACCAACACCACACCACCGCCACTTGTGGCATGGGCGCGCGCAAGATTAAGAACCAGATGCTGCCGAGACAAATCCTGAGCCGAGATTGGCTCATCCAGCAGCAAAAAACCTGGGGGGCAGTCCGTGCCATGCACGGCAGCCTCCAGTTGCATCAGAACCCGCGCCAGATGAACACGCTGCTGCTCCCCTCCGGACAGATCCATAACATCGCGCTCAGCAAAAGCAGCCAATCCAACCCGTTCAAGCAACTTTCCGGCAAGCTCAAAACGGACTGGAGCGCTCATGAATGGAGCAGAAATTTGCCCGCCCATTGCCACCAACTCACGCAGCGTGAACTGAGCCCGCAACGGAGAGTCCTGCATTAACATAGCCCGGCTGGCCGCCAGCCGAGCAGACGAAAATGTGGTTATAGGAACATCATCAAGCTGCACATCACCACTGGTTGCGGGCAATAAACCGCTAACAAGGCGCAGCAATGTGCTTTTACCAGCGCCATTTGGCCCGATAATGGCCGTTAGCTGACCAGGCGCGAAGTCTAGAGAGGCTCCATGCACAATATCTTTGCCACGAACACGCCAGCCCGCATTATGCAAGGAAAGCTTCATGCCAGTTCTTCCCTGTCATGAGTGCGTGTTAGCAGCCAGACAAAAACTGGTGTACCTAAAACCGCGGTTACAATTCCCACAGGCACATCTGCGGGCATGGCAATAACGCGCGCCAACGTATCTGCCGCTATCAACAGAATTGCCCCTAACAAGGCGCTTCCCGGCAGTACCAGCCGATGATCTGGCCCTGTCATCAACCGCACCAAATGGGGAACCACAACGCCTACAAACCCAATGGCCCCAACAAAAGAAACCGTAGGGCCAACAGCGCAGGCAACCGAGAACATAGCGCACCGTTTGATACGCTCCACAGGATACCCCATCAGCCTTGCATCACTCTCTCCCAGTAATAGGGCGTTCAGAGGCATAGCCAGACGCGCTGTTACCCACGCAGCCACCAACAGGAAAGGACATAACAAGCCTATGCGTGGCCATGTTGCCCCCGCAAAACTGCCCATCGTCCAAAAAGTTAGATCACGTAATGCCGTGTCATTCGCGCGGAAGATAAGTATGCCGGTTAACGCACCAGAAAACGCGCTGAACGCCACTCCTGCTAGCAGGATCATGCTCACAGATGTAGCACCGCCACGCGTTGCAAACATATAAAGCAAACATGCGGCAACAAAACTACCCAACATACCCGCGGCGGGAACGGCCCATGCCGTGCTCATGATTACCGCATGCACGCCCCCACCCCCTAAATCCAGCCATGCTCCGCCCAATACAATCATGCAGGCCGTAGCCAAAGCCGCCCCTGAGGACACGCCAATCAACCCGGGGTCCGCCAACGGATTTCTAAAAAGCCCTTGCATAACAGCACCGGCCACGGCCAAAGCCGCCCCTGTAAGCCCGGCCATAACAACACGAGGGCCGCGGATCTGGGTCAGAACAACCCGGTCTGCAAAACTATCTGCCTGTGTACCACCATGCCACAATGCCGTAAGGTGTACGCCTGTTGCCCCAACGTTGAGGGAAACTGCCATAACCAGCATTAATAATGGCAACAAGGCACACAGCAACAGAACAACATGTCGCCGCATCATCATGCAGGGTGACTCACCGCCGCCATCATTCTGGCAAGGTCTAAAGCAGCCTGAGGCGTACGGGGGCCAAAGCCTAGCAGGCGCTCTCCTTCCATGCTCACAAAAGCATTGTTACGCCCTGCTGGAGTAAGCTTGAAGCCGGGATCTGCCTGCAAAGCTGAACGGAGAGTGGTTGCTGTTTGATCCATAAGCAGAATAATGTCTGGCCGAAGGGCTACAAGATTTTCCTGATCCACAATCTTGTAACCTTGCATATCAGCACCGGCGTTAACACCTCCGGCAAGGCGGATCATGGCATCTGCTGCCGTTCCTTTACCTGCTGCCATAGGGCGGTTATTTGTCATGCGCATGACAAATAATACACGCGGCTTTTCTGTATGCACGGTGCGCCATGCATTCAACTGCCGGAACTGCTCGGCAATAGTGCTGCACAACTGCTCACCTGCCGGTTGAGCCCCAACAATATCAGCTAAAAAACGGGTGCGCTGTTCAATTGCTTCAGAAGATGGGGTGGCATCTACAAACACGACAGGAACACCTGATGCCACAAGCTGATCCATAGCTGCGGGCGGCCCTGCATCGTTCATGGTCAGCACAAGATCCGGCCGTAGGGACAAAACCCCTTCAGACGAGATGGCACGCATGTAACCCAGATCTTTTTTCTCTTTTCGCGCTACTTCTGGCCATGTGGAAGTTTGATCCACCGCCAAAATCGCATTTGAGCGGCCTAATGCGTACAGTGTTTCGGTTATAGTGCCACCAATGCTGGCTATTCTTGTTACACCATGGAGTGTAATGCGTCGACCTCGGCAATCTGTAACAATACGAGGTGTAACCTCATGCGTTACATCTTGTGCCAACCCGGCCTGCGGCATGCAGGTTGAGGCCATTCCAAAAGCCAGCATGGCGCCCAAAGAACGGCGAGACAGCAATGATGTGGCTGCAATCTGATCACGATGCTTATTTGCTAACCAATGGTTTTTCATCAGGCTGCCTGCTCCATATTTTGATGCACGGCGCTCAACACAGCCTTCCGCTCAAGCCTGCGGGCTTTAAAACGGTTCATGATGATAAACATTGCCCCTCCACACTACAAAATGTCTTCAAATCCAACATTTTTCACAAACGCGGCGCGGTCGTGCGCATCAAATCGTACCCACCCTTTCACAATAGAGAATGAGAATCAATATCATTTTCCAGACAAAACCATGAGGCTGCATAGTGATAAAGCCGTCCTTCCCGTGATATGCTCCTACGGGAACTGGCCCGGATCGGTTTCATCCGGCTTGGAGAAACCATAGTGGGTGCCATATCCTGAAACCAATCTTCTGCACGCAAACAATTCGTGGCCGGAGCGCGGGCTTGTATAGAGTTTACACTCTGCAACCCCGCTCTTTACCATCTGATGTTCAGTTCCGGCGATGAGTAGCCAACTTCTTGAAGCAAAGGTTGGGGCAGATCCCGTTCAGGCTACGCTTGGCGTGCTCCTAGATGGCATGTGCTGCAATAATTGATCGGGCTCCGGTATGATATCTACTTTTCGGAACTTATATAGGAAAAACATTTCACCAGATTTTTATTGCCTTATTCTTTTCTGGCATTTTGCATAAAATCACCCAAACCAGCATCCATGGCGAGCTGAAACGCTTTTAGTGTTTCAGCTCCCACATAATGTTCCAACCCTTCTGCATCAATGCGTGCATTGCACGGGCTTACACCAAGAGCCAGAAGAAACGCTTCAACAATACGATGTCGTGCGCGGACTTTTTCTGCCATTTCGCGCCCCTCGGGTGTTAGAAAAATACCGCGATAAGGTTTGCGAGCAACCAGCCCTTCATCACCAAGGCGTATCAACATTTTGGCGACTGTTGGCTGAGAAACCCCCAGCCGAGTTGCCAGATCAACCTGCCGGGCCTCCTGCCCTTCATCCAGAAGATCTGCAATAAGTTCTACATAATCTTCAATAAGCGCATGCTGCCGCGCTACACGGCTGATACGGAACCCTTCTGAATGTGTTTGTGCATCAGGGAGAGTATCTGCTGTATCAAAAGTTTGCTGCATTCCCACTTTCCAACCAATCCGTAGGGCTGTGTTGGCTCCATACCGCTAAGATTATTCTGTTAAGTATAAAGTATTCCAACAGGAATATCTTACATTAGATATCATGCAAATGCACAGCAACCAAAAGTTTCCTCATGCTTTGTAATATAGCATATTGCATATTTAATCAGGTACAGTTTAGTCTGGATTTATGTCCCAAGACTCGCAAGCCCCTGCTCCACCGTTGTCTGCCCAAAAATCTGCATGGCGTTTTGCTAAAACGACAGAAGCAGGCAGCAAAAGTTTGCCGGAATCTTTTGCCAGCATTAAATTACCTGCGGCTGGTAAATCGTGGTTCAAGCGTTTTCTGGCTTTTGTGGGGCCGGGTTACATGGTTTCCGTAGGGTATATGGACCCCGGAAACTGGGCGACTGATTTACAAGGTGGCGCCCAGTTTGGTTATAGGCTTCTGGCCGTCATCATGCTTTCAAACCTGATGGCTATTCTTCTTCAAGCTCTGTCTGCCAGACTAGGCATTGCAACTGGCCGCGATCTGGCTCAGGCGTGTCGAGATCATTTTCCGCCTGCCATCAATATTGCTCTTTGGCTGGCTTGCGAACTTGCCATTATTGCATGTGATCTGGCTGAGGTAATTGGCACAGCCGTAGCGCTTCAGCTTTTATTTGGTATTCCGCTTTTAGGCGGGGCAATTATTTCGGTTCTTGATGCCTTTCTCGTACTCTTTTTAATGAACCGAGGATTCCGGTATCTAGAAGCGTTTGTTATTGCATTGCTCAGCATTATTGCCATCTGTTTTGGTGTGCAGATTATGGCCGCAGCTCCGCCTGTTGCTGACGTGCTTAAAGGCTTTATTCCCTCTCCCAAAATTATAACCAATAGCCAGATGCTTTACATTGCAATCGGCATTATTGGCGCTACGGTTATGCCGCATAACTTGTATCTGCATTCATCTATCGTGCAGACACGCGCATTCGAGCACACATTATCTGGCCGCAGAGAAGCTATTCGGTGGGCCACGTGGGATAGTACAATTGCCCTTGTGTTGGCCCTGTTTATTAACGCTGCCATTCTCATCGTTGCCGCAGCGGCCTTCCACACAACTGGGCACCAGAATGTTGCGGAAATAGAGGATGCCTACCGCCTGCTCTCTCCCGTTCTTGGCTTGGGTATTGCATCAACCCTGTTTGCGGTTGCTCTTTTAGCTGCCGGCACCAATTCAACTGTAACCGGCACATTAGCTGGACAAATTATTATGGAAGGCTTTTTACGGTTAAAAATACCGCATTGGATGCAACGGCTCCTCACTCGCGGCCTTGCCATTATGCCTGTCATAGTAGTGACAGCCCTTTACGGGAATAAGGGTGTGGGGGAACTGCTGATGCTAAGCCAGGTTATCCTGTCCATGCAGCTTCCTTTTGCCGTTATTCCTTTAATTCTATTCGTATCTGACCGCCAGAAAATGGGAGAGCTTGTCATCTCTCGCAAAACAACCATCTTGGCTTGGGTTGTGGCTGCTATTATTCTGGTTCTCAACTTTAAACTTTTGTATGATACTGTTTTGTAATAACGCTACAGACTTTAAATATTACAACGCTAAATATATACTATAAGCCTGCAAATGGAATCAACCAATGAAAAAACTGGCCAACGCCTTTACCTCGCGCGGCCAGTATTGACTATTGTAGATATGATAAAATCTCTTAAATACATTACTATCGGGCTTCTATGTCATGCCCGACAGAAGGTGTTACGGTGATAGAAGCCCCCTGCACTGCCAACCCGTGTTCAGCCGCTACCCGACGCAGTAAAATAACAACTTCTGGCGCATTACACGGAATTTTCCGCCCTGTTCCGACTTCAATAAAAAGAACAGATGGCAGAACCTTCGGTTCCGGGGCCACGCTGTAGCGCCACAGTCGATCGGGCGTAACATCCCGACGCAGGATATCACGCGCTACCAACAAATTCAGATTACGCTGGATAGAACCCTGAGAAGGCGCGTGACCGTTTGTCATTACGCTAAGCGCTTTCCATATTTCTACCACTGTAGCATGTGGCTCAACCTCTAGCACACCATGTAGAAGCACTCGGCGCAGATCAGTCATCCTAATGCCAACATCTTCGCAACGTTCTTCCAAACGCCGCACCGCGCTGCGGCTGGCCCCCATACCGGGGCGGATCTGCTTCAAGGCGGGTGGAGAACGGCGATATGCGGAAAATGCAAGCATGGTTTTGATCCTGTCACGATCTGAAAAAGGAATGATGGAAAACCTTAGTTTTCGCCACTATGGATATAAAATTCGACGGGTACGGTAAGTGTAATGGGGTCTCCCGCCACGCTATCTGGTGGGATAGGCAATGGCTGAGCCCGCTTGGGCAACGCCACGGCCTCCTGATCAAGCAGCGCATGGCCAGAACTACTGGCCAGCGTAACTGAAAGCACATGCCCCTTACGATCCATGGAGAACGTTACGGTGGGGACACCCTCCTGATGATCGGCCATGGCATCTGACGGATAGCGCTTAAACTTCTCCAATTGCGCCAATAATGCGCCCTGCCATGTCACCGGATCATGTGATGCCTTGGAAGAAGACGCACCGGGTGCTGGCGCAGCCTGTGCCGGCGCTGGAGGCGCTTCTGATGATGGCGGCGCAGTTGTTGTCTCGGCTGGTGGTGTTTTATCCGGGATCGGTTTTTTGAGATGCGGCACCGGCTTGTGTTTTTTAACGATTTTACGCGGCTTTTCCGGTTTGGGTACTGGCACCGGTGGATTAGGCGCGGGCGATGGCGGAGCCGTAACCTTTGGTGGCTCTACCGGAGCCGGATCAGGAATGGACTGGGTCTGCTGCGGGCCGATGGGGGCATCTGTTGGCGGTGTGGGTGTTGAAACCGGTTCAGGCGCCATATCTATCGCAATGGCCGCTGGAGGAGGCTCAGGCACCGCTACAGCCGGTGGTGGCAGGCGCATGATCCACCAGACAGCACCGCCACTTACGGCAAGCACGGCAAGCAACGAAAAACCCCAACGCAGCGCATCATCTCGCTGTGTCTGGCGCAACTGGCTGCGCTGCCAGTCAGCAAAGGAAATAGCTCCTTCTGGTGCCTGCGTTATATCCGCAGTCCCACTCATGGCGCGGCTCCCGCTGCGTTTACACTGCCAGTAGAAACAGCCGCGCTTCCTGCTTCGCTCCCTTCTTCCTGCCCCTGAAGGTTGACGAGCGCTACTTTGAGATAACCAGCCGAACGCAGCTTATCCATCACGCCCATGAGCGTACCGTAATCAACAGTTTTATCTGCACGCAGAAAAATGCGCTGGTCTTTGTTACCCTTGGTTGCTGTTTCCAGCGCTCCTGGCAAGGCATCGGCAGCAATGTCGTCTTCACCCAATGCCAGACCATGATCGGCCTTTACGGTTAGAAACACCGGGTCATCTGGGCGTGGCGTTGGTTTTTCTGTTGAGGATGGTAGATCTACTGGCACATTCACTGTGGTAAGCGGTGCTGTAACCATAAAAATCACCAGTAGTACCAGCATCACGTCAATAAAGGGCGTAACATTGATCTCGCTGGCCTCATGCGGGCTTTCATCGGTGTGGCGGATACGGATCATGCCGCTTACTCCCCGGCCACCGTACGGGCATCGCGGTTTTGTTGCCCTAAACGCACTATATTGCCCCGTTCCATCTGCATCTGGCTGCGCCCCAGATCACGCGAGACCAGACGCATAACAAGAGATGTCAGGTCAGCCACCTGTGCGCGGCAGGATGCTGTCTGGCGGGCAAGGTGATTGTAAATCACCACTGCAGGAATAGCCGCCACCAGACCAAGGGCTGTTGCCAGTAACGCCTCTGCAATGCCGGGTGCTACGACAGCGAGGCTGGTAGCCTTGCTGGCAGCAATGCCGGTGAACGAGGTCATGATCCCCCACACCGTGCCAAACAGGCCAATAAAGGGAGATGTTGCGCCAATGGTGGCCAGTAAGCCAGTGCCGCGCATGAGCCTACGCCCCTCGGCGGCTTCCAACCGCTCAAGGTGCAACACAATCCGTTCTTTCAGGCCCTCGCTATCATCGGGAATATCCTGCGAACGTGTGCGTTCGGTCTCGGCTGCCATGACAAGCGTATGGGCAATACCGTTTTTACGCGTGCCTTCCTCGCCCAAATCCAGCGTACCTGCTTGTTCCAAAGTGTGTTCGGCTTTGGCTAGTTTGACCCGCACACGTAGCAGTTCAACTGACTTGGCAATAAAGATGGTCCATGTCAGTAGAGCTGCTACAGCCAGCAAAACCATCACGCAGCGCACTACGAGGCCAGCATTAAGGAACATCTCCCACGGAGAGAAGGAAATTGGTGCAAGATCGGTCATGAAAGACCTCCTTTGGAAGACGGTCTATTCCAAGCCCGGATCAGGCAAACGACCGTAACAATAAGGGGAATGGAAAGAGCTGCCCAAGACAGGCCAAGCCAGATACCGTGCTGGCCCAAAAGCGCTGACAGCAACCCAAATGTGGTAAGCAGCCCCAGCGCAATTGGCCACGGCCAAACAAACACAGATGGGCGTGGTGCTGTGCCGTGAGAAGAAATGATGGGTGCCTGATGAGAAAAGGCGTTCATCACACATCTCCCACAAGGGCAGGCATTCCGTCGGTTTCGTCCAGTTCGTAACCAAGCTTACGCAGGCGGGCATCGGTAGCTATCTTCCGCTTATTGGCCCACAGCACCAGACCACTGACCAACACGCCAATCACCACCACATCCAGTAGCGCCCATAGGATACGCAACGGCATGCCACCGTAATCACCAAAATGCAGAGGACGAGAGATTTCCAGAAAGCGGAGATACCACGGCATTGGATACGCCCCGGTTAATGCACCCGTGCGCGCATCTACCAAAACTGGCGTAAACAAACGTGCACGTAGTGGTGTGCTCCCACGCGTCCACAGCACGTAATGCACTGGGCTACCAAAGGAAGATCCGGGATAGGACAGGCCCGTAACCTCATTGCCGGGTGCCGCTTTGGCTGCCGTATTAAACGCAGCTTGCACAGAGGATAGATGATCCTGCGAGGGCACCGGGAGATTGGCATAGGGTTTGAGAGTCTGCCTTACATCTGTTACGCGCCACAGGCCAAATAGCGGGGTTTGGAGCTCGTTGACCAAGCCTGTAAAACCAACCACCATTGCCCACATCAGCGTGGCCACGCCCAATAGGTTATGCAGGTCTAGCCATGTTAGGCGCGCGGCACGATCCTTCCGCACAGAACCGAATGGCAGGCGCTTCATAAAACGCCCATACAGCACTGTGCCGGAAACTAAAGAGGCAACAAAGATACCCCCCATTGCCCCGAGAAACAGGCGGCCAGTCAACCCGGCAAACAGGCTGGTATGGAGCTGGTTGCAAATACCCATAATAATGCCGGTCCAGGTGCGTGGCTTTTGGGGCGCATCAGCAGGGCGTGATTGCTTCAGCACCTTTGCTGTGCGCGCATCAAACTTGATCCAGTGACTGGAATTCCGATCTGGGTAGTTTTTATCTTCTTCCAACGCTTGCCAGCTTGGAGCCATGGAGACGAGTACGGCTGGCTCATCATCATCTGGATTAACATTCGTAATGATTTGTTCTGGGTAAAGCGCCCTCGCCTTTTCTACAATAACATCCAGACTGGCGTTTGGCGTATTCGGCGGCAGCACCTCGTAAGGTGGATCATCGTCCCCTACGAACGTATCCCAGATTTGTTCGGAAAAAAGCAGCGGCAGGCCCGTTACGCAGATAATGAGTAGAAACAGCGTACAAACCAGACTGGTCCATTTATGAACCACAAACCAGCGGCGAAGGGCACGGTTGGTCATGAAAACAGCGCACTCACAAATGCGTGTAAGAGTGATTCGCAACTGTATTCTGCGTAAAATTCTACCGTGTCCATCGTGTTACGCGCCCTCGGATGCGTCGGAAAAAAGAGGAAACTGCCTTTTGCTGCCTGATAATCAGCGGCACAGAACAATCCCCTCATCTACAAAGACGATCGAAAGCCCGTTTTTTTCGGGCATTGCTGAAAATTTTTTATATCAGGCGTTAAAATTTTTGCCGTTAGGGCTGTTTTTATGCTCGCAACCACCTTTTATATGTTCGCTTCAGCAAGATTACGCCCCCAAACAGAACAGTCATTGCGCCGTCCATCCGGGTTTCTGCCTAGGGCGCATATGCTTTACCTGATATTTTGCAAGAGAACCACGGTGGGTTTGTTCAACAATTACCAACTATACGACAGGTTGCCATATACTCGGCGGCCTTGGCCAATGTAACAGGCATAATTGCCGCCGCAGGACGTTACATAATATTTGTTTGTCAGGTTAGAAACAGCAAGCTGTGCCTGTAGCCCCTTAAGCATCGGAATTTTTTGTCCAAAATCGTAATGCATGCCAATATCGAACAAATAATACGCAGGAACCTTAAAGGTATTTACCGCATCATCATAAGTGAACCCCACATAGCGCATGCCACCATTTACAGCCAAGCCCGGAGCAATATTTTGGGGCAGGCTGTAATTTAGAAAAAATGAGAACATGTTACGGGTGTAGCGGGCCGCATAATTTGGAACTGCCAGCCAGATAATTTGGAACCCAAAAAATACCGTCTTAGGCTCGACGTGCGCGCCTATTAATGCCTCTTAAAGAGGTCTTAATAGGCCTCTAACAATCAGTGACAGGCTGAGATACCTCTGCCGGAAATGGATACGGCGGCAGCGGCCTGAACTGCCGTAGCGGTCGTCCAGCCGCAGCATCCAAATCATGGACGATCAACCGCACTGCAATTGCCTCCGCATAGACGTCCTGAACTGCTTCAGCGAGCGTCCACTCCCTACGCCTTAGCGTATCCAGCGCTGCAGCTTGAGCGTGATCGCGCTCTGCGAGAGCTTCCGCCAGATCCAGTGCTTGTTGCCCGGCATCCAGCTTGTCGCGTCGGGCCTGGGCACGGAAGCGTGCCAGACTGCCGCACCATCCTGCTACCAAACCGCCCGCTCCCTGCACGAGGCCACCGTACGAATGCCACAGATCAACCAAGCCAATCACCCGACTACAACACCTCTGTTCAGCATAAAACGCCGAATATTTGCAGCCATCGACTGCACTTCAGGCTGCGTCATCGCTCGATTTGACCCGCACCAAAACGACAATTGCGCACCCAGGCACGGGCCGTTCCCGATATCAGCATCGTACGATCCACCCACCACGAGATTTGACGTTGCTACGTTATAGCCTGTCCCCATCGGGCCAGCAGATAACGCCTGGCTGGGAGCATTTGTGAGATCATAAAACGTCACCGTCTTGGTCGCCACAGACTGCACCAACGCCACCAAAATTGGGGCAGTCCCAATCGGAACAGGTATAGACGGGTTAAAAATTTGGTGGAGGGTGCTGAACCCAGAATAAACGCCCTGAGAGAAACCCTGCCAATTAAATGTGTCAGCTGATTGTGCATTGGCCTGCACCACAACGCCAGACAAGCTCGTCCCGCCCAGAATATTGCCGAACGGGATCACTCCCAGCATCCCAGCCACCACCGGATTGCCTTGGCCTGTTGCCGCTGTGGCTGCATTGAAAAAATCAGGCACCACAACTGCAAACGCGGTAAAATCGCCAGAACCGGGTAAATTACTGATAATCGCAGATTTAGTATTGTTTACGATAATACTGTTTGCGCGCACGATAATATCTGCTGCGCCCGTAACAGTTGGCGCTTTTGCACCTGCTGCCTGATTTATCAAGCCATCTGTAACGCTACCAGATCCAGTGCGATCTCCGAACACATACCAATCAGTAATCGTAGCGTCAGATGCAGGCACAAACTCCAGAGACCGCGCGAACGACGTATTTGCGAGAGAAATTTTCAGGCCCATATCAGGCTCCATAATGGGGGAAAGGGTTGCGGATACAGGTGCCATGCTGGGGGCGTGACGCAACAGACAACAGCTTCGGGGGAGACCACGCACCAGTCAAAACATCGGGCCATTTCCCAACGGCATCGCTGTAACTAATGCCGTTGCCCTGTGCATCTAGGTAAACACGCAGCATCGTGTTGCCGTCGGCATCATCACCGAGATACAACGCACTCGGCCCTTCCACTCCGCTACCCCAGCCTGCCCAGTTGCCAGAGGTCTGCACCGTGTACGGGCCAGTCGGGCTGGTGGCTGTGGCGATCTGGATTTGACGCGCGGCTTCATCCTTGAAAAACAGTACCCACTGCCCCTTGATGCACAGCGGGAAACTGTCGATAACCTGCGGATATCCAGCTAGCGTGATGAGCTGCGGCACCGACCACGAAATTAACAAATCATCCAGCGGATGCATCTCGTAAACCTGGCTGCCGCCTGTCCCGATTATACAATGCACCACCAGCCGCAATTGGCCGTCCGCAGGGTCATGGTACCATTCCGGTGCCCACGTTTGATGTGCCGACACGCCATTTAGCGCACACTGCACGTCTGTCACAAAATCCCAGTGCCGACCGTCCGTAGACTGCCAGACTGAAAACCTGTCTTGATAACCCGCGGCGAACGAACTCGCAGTGCACGCCAACACAAACCGGCCGCCATGATACGTGATACTGGCGTCTCGCATTGTGTGTTCGGCATCAAACAGCATTTCCGTTGGCACATGCTGCCACGCCACGCCGTCGTCTGACGACAACATCACCAGGCCCTCAATACCGCCCGCCTCGTTTCCGGCCTGCGTCGTCTGGAACGCGCTATAAAGAAAGCGCCCAAATACCGGCTGCAGACTGTGTTTGGACTGCAGCGCACGCACCACGTCATCGTATTCTCGGCCCGTCAGAACACGATCCCACACCAGCAGTTCAGCCAGATCGCCAACGAAAAAATCAGTGAGAATGCCTGATGCTGAATATGATGCACCAATCAGACCGCCGCTACCACCACACACTAATGGTGTTGCCGTAAGCGCCCGCGCAACGGGCGTTGCGTGCGTCAAACCCACAGCCGCCGCAATGGTGTCTCCGTCATACGTCGCGCCGAGTATCTGCCAGTGCCCCAACGCTGCATTAAGCCTACCCGCGAACCCACTCACAGACGCAGACGTGCCAACCTGCAGCCCTTGCGCCCGGGCATACGCTCCGGGCACTCCCATTGGAATATACCCCCGCAACGACCACGCTGGGGTGCCAGCAGTAGCGCTATCGCTCCCCATAATGACCGGCTGCGCAGAGGCAGTCGAAACCGTATTGCGATAGACTGCAATAATAGTGCCCGGCGTAAATGGCAGCGCATGCGAGAGCGCTGACGTGCCGTCAAACCGCACGGCATATCCGGCTGCTGTCGCAAACCGCACAGGCGTGCCCGTTTTGACAGTAACCTGCCACGGGCTGGCAACACGGCTAGACCACGATTGCACCACACCACTGTCGTCAGTAACAACACCCACAGCAGCGTCCAGCCATAGCGCAGGCGCGTGCTGTGCAATCCGTTGCTCGTAGTCCGGCGCGTCCAGATCCACGTAGGAACCGTCAGATCCCACTAACCGCAGTGCTGACGGCTGGGAGGTATCAGCATCCAATGCGCTGCCGTCACACAGCCCCAACCCCAGCACATGCAGTGCTCCATCCTGCGCAACCTGCAGCGCAACATTGCCAGCCGCATCCCGGATCTGGAAAGGCAGCGCGGCGTCTGCCGATATTTCATGACTACCCACCAGGACAGATCGCAGCGCGTAGAGAGACTGTGCCACTGCCACCCATGAGGCACGAGCAAAATACTGCCAGTGGCCGTTAGTAAACCAGATACCGTCACCAACATTCCATGCTGCCGCACCGTCTACAGACGTTGTGCCGGCCACCGCCACCAGATACAGATCTCCCTCATTCCCCACACCACTATCCAGTTGGGGGCTATTTTTTGCGGCGTCCCAATATCCGCAATAAACTAACGGGGCGTCCCCATTCAGGGCCGCAGTCAGCATCACTTTAACCGCAGCGGCATCAGACGTAACGCCAGCAACCGCATTGGTTGCAGACGCCAGCAGCGGCACAGCCTGATCTGCAGCAGTTTTTGCATCAGCAGCATGCTGCTCTGCCACAACTGCAGATTTATCAGACTCAGCCGCAGCACCTTGAGACGTTACAGCTGACGACGCGGCTGCAACCACATTGGCTTCCAGATCATTGATATTTGTCCCGATATTTGCAGCCGCCTGCATTGCTGCCAGCTGCACAACCGCATCCAGAGACAAGGTGATCAGTTCGTCGTCGGTTTTGGTGATGAGCAGTTGCCCCTGGTCATCAACCCGGACATCTGCAATCCCGACACCAGGAGTGCCGGGCGTACCGGGCGCACTCCCAGCAATCAGGACATTAACCGGCCCGTTACTCTGCGCCTGATCCACACCAATACTCATTGTGTCACCCTATCCACGATTGCAATCGTGACCGTTCCTGTTTGTACAATTGTGCCGTCCAGTTTGCTGATACGCACATCCGTGCGCAGCATTCCTAATGGCCAGCCGGACGTGTCGCCCGGATAACTCAGTGTGTATGTGCCGGGCTGATCCGGAACAGCCGCAGGCACCAGTGGCGCAATCAGCGCGTTCTGGCTGTCCCTAAGTTCCGCAGCAATTACCGCGCCACCCAGATCAATCGGCGCGCCCTGCGCGTCCTGATTGATGCACGTCACCAAAAATGTAGTGCCGCGCTTGAACACAAAATCGCTCATGACGGGTAACCGAATGATGTTACAGTTACTTCACCGCCCTGCGCCCATGCGCCATTAGTCGGATATTTTGCCCATAGCCGGGCCTGCGTATTATTTTCGACTACAGCAGACACAGCATACACATTTGCTCCTGTGTCACAGGCTGTCACAAATGAATGCGTTTTCCATCCCGATGGAATATCAACAAGCCAACCTGCTTCTGGGCAGGGGCTTGGTATGGGTGCAGAAAAAACTTGGCAATGCATCCCCTCTGGCAACGGCAACTCTGATTTCAGAGCACAGTTGTTGATCTGGTTTTGTAGGCTGGCATCTGCCTCTTCGCGAGCATTCGCCTCAGATATAACAGCGTTTACTCGCGCCTGCGTTTCAGCCTGCACGTCAGCGTTCCATGCCAACGCCGCGATCTGCGTATTGCCAGAATATGCAAAATATGCGCGCCCATCTTCTGGATTAACACAGATAGATGTCCCTGAAATCGCGCCCGTGATACCGGGATTGGTGTTTGCAACAACCCCGTCAAGATCAGCAGCCTTTAAAAACTTATTTCCATTCTGGTCATAGATGTAACCATCACCACGAAAATAGAAATTTTCTTGCGTGCCATCAAATGCCGTAAACTGCAGGAGTGCGCCTACTCTGTAATCGCCCCCTTTGCCGTTTACGTCTGCCACAGATAACGAAACCGCCATCTTGCCGTAGCCGCACGCCGTTATCCCATCAGACCATACATAATCGCCAACCTGAATAGCTCCACCAGCTCCAGATCCACCAGACATCACGCGTGCATTGCCAGCGATAATCCAACCATCAGAGGTTACCCACGCTGCGGTATCACCGCTTTTGAGGAAATAACCTTCTTCAGATCCTGACATGATCTTGTTAATAGCTTTAAATACTTGCGTCAGATCATCGGCATCAGGCGTCAAACCTGCGCCTGTAATGAGATTCATGAGCTCTTCTTGCACCGCTGTGCGATCTGCCGCGATCAGCGATGTGCCTGCAATTCCGTTCGGCTTGTCGCGATCCTGATAAACGCGCTTTCCATCAACGGTGATATATCCAGCGGCTTTCGTCCTATCCATCAGGCTGCCTCATCTGCGTATTCAAATACAATTTCTGTTTCCGCCTGTTTGTTGCGCAATATCGGGCATTCCAGACCGGTGTTGCGGTTGGGCAGCGTAATCACGACAACAGCCAGATCAGCTGGCGTGCTGCACACAGCAGCAGCGCAAACCGCATCATCACCATCGCAGACATAGGGTTCGATCTCGGTGATCGTGATGTGATATCCGGCTGCGGCTGCCAGTTGCTGATAGTAGGCGAGCGACTGGCCGCCAGATGCAATCCAGCGCTGGAACGCCAGTTGCTGGCGCTGCGCAATCGTCAGCACGCCTTGGTCACGTCCGCACGGATCTGGACCTAAAACAGCCTCATAATCAGCCAGCAATTTTGTCGCGTTTTGCGGGCTGATTTCCAGAGCCAGAGATTCAATATCCCCCTCAATCTGCGCCAATGTTGCGCAGAACGGCAGCAGCAATTTGGCTAGGTTCCCATCAGCGCTGCGGTTCCATGGTGCACCAGGCGGAATGAAATCGCTCAGCCACTCAGCACGGATGTCATCAGCCGTCCTGCTCATGATGCGGTCTGCCACGTTACCGTGCCTAGAACGGCCAGTTCATTGTTCGGCAGCGTTTCGTCAGCAGTCGGGTTCAGCAGGTCATTGCTGTTGCCATTGATAGTGCTGATGATCGCATCTAGTTCTTCGCGATAGATGCGCCCGCCAATACCTTTGCCGGGATAATACACTGTCAGCTGAGCGGTAATCTGATCACGCGCATCAACCGTGTCTGGGTCTAGCTGGATCGTCACGTCACGTGTGACAATCTGCGCCGCAACCACATACGCGTTCCCACGCACAGGCCGCACACTGTCAATATAGGCCTGTATTTGTTGCACCTGGGCATCCGTGGCCGCAACAGGTCCGTTCATAGCTACAACAATGCCAACAGTGCCTGCACCCAGCCAGCCCGGCACTACGTTCACGTATGCTGCACCGGCTTCCTGAGCCCATTTCTGGTAATCGGCAACTGTGCCGCCACCATCGGGGTTGCGAATATTGGCGATAATACGTGCACGCCACGCCTCTACGGGCTCAATCGCAGCACCGCCCGCAATCCCTTGCGGATCTACAATGGCAGACGTCACGCCAGCCACAGGCGTTACAAGGGTCAGTTCCGTCCCTCCGGCCAGATTTCCAGATGTGCCGGTAGCACTCGCCCGCACGGGCGCAGATACAGTTGCACCTGCAGCAATGCTCGTGGCAGTTGTGACCAGCCACTGAATTGCGCCATCAGAAACCAACGCTGTATCAATGGGCAGCGTCACTGCTGAACTGGCCGTTACCAGCACGTTGCCAATAGCGGCCGTTGCCGCCTTGCGCGGTGTGCTCCACATTTCGGCATGCTGCGGCAACAGGCCGTTTTCCGTTGCTGTGGTGACCAGCAATTCCAGACAATAATCCCGCTGCCACGCATAAACCTCACGCATAGCCAGCGCCCACACAGCACCCAGAACCTGCTCTAATGTGGCAGGCGCATTTGGGTCCAGACGTACAATCGTGCCGTCATCGGCAACAAACTGCTGCGCCAGCATCGCGGATGCCAGACGTTGAACCAGCTGCTTGGTTGTGGGAATTGCTAAGGGCATTACGCAGTGCCCACTTGGCGGGTGACAGACAAAGCCCCAACAGAGCATGTCACGGCAATACCACCAGTCCCTGCAAAGGCTGCACTGGTGGCAATTTCAACATTCCAGAAGGATGCAATGCTGTCAGTTGCTTCAGCCGCGTAGGACGCAGCATGCAGTCGATCAACGTCTGACATTTTGCCGCGAGACAGAAGCCAGCTTCTGCTGCCCAGTCGCACGCCATCTTCCAGCAAAATATCGCCAATCCATCCGCGCCGGGCCAGAATTCCCTGACTCTGGCCCGGCAGTAATGGCAGATCTGTAGGCAATACGTCATCCGTTGCCGCGCGCCTGTCTGAACACAGGGCAATCAGCATGGAGGTGCCCAAGGTACGATCAACCGCGAGCGTGCCCCGGCCTGCGCCGGATGGCTGAATAACAACATCCAGCTTGCCGGTCGCATCGGTCTTCATTTTCAGGGTTGTCGGGGCACTGCTCTGCATGCCGCTGATTATAAATCAAGACGAAAGCATGCATTACCAAGCATGTTTTCGACATCAGGTTGGCGCTGAGGTAGGAGATCCCGGTTCGCCGCTGGTATGCGTGTGGTCTTTCAGGCTGACTGCATCAGCCACAACATCTTTCTTGCCTGTCACAGTGCCACCAGATGTGACGTCACCTGATACGGACAGATCGCCCTGCACGGAAGCCCCATCTTGGGTGACTGTCAAAACAGTCTGTCCGGCAACGCGCACCAACATTTGTTGGGCAGCATCTACCATCACAATCTTACCGCCTTGCAGGAAAATCTTCTGGCCGACGCTGTCATACAGCACTGTTTCGCCTTCAGCCAGATTACCCATACGGGCTTTTTCAGGATTGGACGGAGGCAAGGCAATAGGGTCGCTATGGTCTCCGCCTGCGTGCAACATGACTGTAATGGCACCATCATGCGGAACATGGCTGGCCAAGCCGTAAATTTGATAAACGGGCACCTGTGTGCGTGTGCGCCCCACATGGGTATCAACCGTTAGCGTCTGGTTCGCGCCACTGTCATCCAGATCACGGACAACACCGCGCACAAACAGATTGCGCACCCCCATAAACAGACTTTGCAGCATGCGGCTCATTTGGCGCTCGCATTTATCAGGCCGCTGCGGCGCGTGCCTTTTTTCACGCGGTCAGCATCACCTGTCAGATCATACGTGTCAGGTGGCACAACGCTAATGCGCGTGGTGTATCCTTCCTGATCTGCCACGTAGGTTACAGCCGCAATCAACATGTCCTGATCTAATCCGGCATACGGGTCTTTCACATAAACCAGCGCGTTAGGCAGCCACAAATCACCATTCGCGCCTGCATATCCCTTCACTGTGTAAACCCGCATTGTGCCGTGCGCACGTGTTGTGCGCATGCGCCAATCGGCCTGATCCTGCACCGTCCACGGCGTTGCATCCGTGCGCGGTTTCCGTGCCTTACGTGACGGCCGACGTGTGCTTCCATGATAGGCGGCAGCAACCGGACCCGGATCTGCTGTCAGCCCTGAAGCACTGCTGTCCAATTGTATTTCAGGTGCTGTTTGCGCTGCAACAGATCCTCCAGATTGTGTGGCAGCCTGAAAAACGACAGGACGGTAGCGCCGCATGGATGGATCTATGGCATGCCCCAAACACAGCACGGCACGTGCTTCATTGTGCGTTGCAGTAGGCTGTGCTGGCGCCGTGCCATTATCATCGGACAAAGGGGATGCTGTTGCATCCAGAGCAGCTTTTTTGGGCCTTAAAAGGCTCTTAAAAGCCCCTTTAACAAAGATGTCGGAATAATGCTGCCGCACATCAATGTTGAAATCCAAACGGGTAATATTAACACCGACCCGCAAATCTTCAGGCGCGCGTGTTGTTCCTGCCTTGGTCAGTTTCAGGCCGCCTATGCCATCAGAAACAACTAAAACACCGCGCTGACGGCTCAGCTTCTCAATGGTGCTCATGGCCGGTTCCGATGGCTCAACGGCAACCAGAGTGAACGGTGCGCCTGGGTCAATATCGCTGGAAACGGCAATCCCAAATGGCTTTACCAAATTGCCGACAACTGTTGTCAGATCAATCTGTCTGTATTCACCTGGTCCCAATGGGGCTGCACAGCAGTCCACCAGATCCCCAACAACGTCACGGCCCGAAAATATCATGCCTTCGTCATCGCCGCCGCCGTTGTCAGAAATCGCGCCCTGAATATTGTCAACATAGCCACGCAGGACAGTCTGCCCCGACACTTTTATGAGAACCTCATCATTCTCCCGAATACGCGCAAATTCAGGCACGTCTCCGCCAAATGCTTCATACAGGCGTTCTGTATCCAGATATCGGATACGGAAGGCACCGGCGATATCTGCCAGATCCCGACCGACCTCACAGGCTGTCCAGTCGTGCAGCGTCACGCCGTTGACCTGAACCGTCATCAGGCGGGTTTTTGTTGTTACCGAAACTGTCATGCCACGTCCGTTGGCTGCAGCACCTGCACGGTGCCCGGTCCGCACAATGCTGGGTGAGAGAGCTGATTGCGCACAATCAGATCAGCCCACACATCCTCCACTTCCTCCGGGTTTTCACCGGCAATCGCATACGCAACCAACCAGGCGCTCATCTGCCGCGAAACAGGAACATTCAGAACTGCAGGCAGACGGCCAAGACGTTCCGAAATATCGGCCGTGATTGCTGCCTTGGCATCCTGCAGGGCTGCCAGAAGCCCACTGGTTGGAATGCTGGCACCAGTGGTTGCATCCAGCGCTTCAATATTGTCGGCCAGTGTATCCAGAGCAGCCAGTAACGTATTACGCCAGGACAACGCATCCTCTTGGCTCGTGTAATCAATGCCAGAAGCCACAGCCACAGCCTGCGTCACGGTGAAAACCTGTGACGCCAGAGACAGAGAGAGCACAGCAGCCGGAGACGCCCCTTGAGCGGCGGCACTTTGGCCTGCACTTTGCAACTGATCACTGCCTGATAACAGTAACGAGGCTGTGGTGCGCGGATCTAGGGCATCATTCTGCGTTCCGCTCACTTCCTCGGCCGGAGCAATGGCGGCCGTGGCATCGGGAGAGGCCGCCGCGACTAATGCGGCCGGAACACCTACCAGCAAATCCGAAACCTGATCAGCAAACGTGGTGTCTGTGTTTGAAACAGGAACCGTCACGCCTGTGCTTAACGCATTCAATGGGGTTGCTGCTGCACTCTGCACATTCAGCTGTGCGGTAGATCCGGTCAAACCATCCCACACCCCATGCGCCTGATTGATTGTGCTACTCACAGCACTCACCAGAGCCAGTGGCAGCGTTAATGGTGACAGCACATTCCGCACCGTTAAAACCGCCTGATCCACCAGCGCATCCGCCTGTGTCAGAACATTGGTCAGCGTATCCGTAATGCTGCTGAATAGCCCCTTATCTGCGGTAACTTGGGGCGCACGCACGAAAATGGCTTCAAACGTGGCAACACGGAGGGAACGGTCAGAAAATGAAACCGTGCCAGGCTGCAACAGCTTACATTGCAGAACACCCCACCATGGATGCACCAATGTGCCAGTTCCGGCCGTCATCAGAGCGGCACGCATCCGCTTGGCGCGAATAACGTAATCATCTCCAACAATAATGCCCTGCACACGGATTGGCCCGTCAAATGCGCCAAAATCCTGTGTGCGAAAATCATCACGGCCAGGAAACCAGATCTGCACAATCCGGCGACCTGCCTGATCCTGCGAATTCGGCATGAAAAATGTCACACCGCGCCAGCTGGCCGTAGCCAGAGCAGATCCGATCAGGCCAGCACCCAAACTACCTACCAGGCCAAGCTGACTACCAAGGGAACCAGCACCAAGCCCTGCCATACTCAATGCACTGCTCATGGATTGTTCACCATGCGCCCTCGGTCAGGCGCGATGCTGACAGATCCACGCGGCCCCGATGTCTGGCGTACAGCCAATCCCGGATCATGCGTCACGTGCAGCCCAAACTGCGCACCGCTGCCCGCAGGCATTCCGGCCGGAACTGGAGATGGTGCGCTTGGATGCGCCAGCCAGGAATCCATGGCATGCCCAATTTTAGTAGAGGCAAACCACTCGTCCATGGCGTGCAGCGGCTGCATCAAGATGTGGCCAAGCCACTGCGCCCATCCGCTGATCCAGTTTCCCAGACTGGTCAGCATGGGTTTGATTTTATCCCAGTTTTTCCAGGCTAGATAACCCACGGTCACGGCTGCTGTTACGGCCGCAATAGCAATGCCAACTGGCCCCAAACCCGCAACAACGCCAACACCCAAACGCCCGATCCACATCAACAAACTGCCCAAGCGTGCAAACGGCATCTTTATGATGCTCACGCCTAGTCGGGCTAAACGCGACAGCCAGCCAGCAGTCAACGCATCCACCAATGTAAAACCCGCCTTCAGCGGAATCATTACAGCACCCAGAGCACCCAATGCAGCAGTCAATCCCAACACTGCACCCACACCGGTTACCATCGCTGTAGCCGCTCCATGCACGTGCTTGTCTAACCAGACAAATGTATTGGATATAAGATGCAGAGCTTTTGTCCCGACATTAAGAACAGGAACAAACGCTGTGCCAATCTGACGTTCAACCTGCCCCAGAGCATCTTCAAATGCCTGCACCCGGATCAATGTTGACTGCAGGCCAGTATCATAGTCTTTGGTAATCATCTCTGGTGAGGTTTGACCAATTTTTGTTTTGATAGATTCATATTGGTCAAAGTGCTTTAGGAGCGCAGATGCCGCACCAATATCTTGCTCGTTACCAAATAGATCGGCAACTGCCCTTAATCGGGTCGTTTTATTGGCGATTTTCTGAATGGAACCCAGAACATCTTCTAATGGATTAGTACCTGCCTTTTCTGCATTCTCAATCACCCCAATCATATCCACGCCGTATTTTGAAAACCGATGCTGGGCATGTTTTGAGGTGAGGGTTGTCATAAACTGATTGAGATAAGCAGTTGCTTGCCCTTCTGATCCCGTACTTTTCCGAATAACAGCCAACATTCCAGCAAGGCCGGAAAGACCTTCTGTCCCGTGCACACCAAGCCGACCAGCTTGGGCCGCCACAACAGGAAAGAGCGGTGCCAATTGCTCCATTGGTAATGCAGCTTCTTTCCCAACACGCGCAACTTCAGCTAATCCTTTGGGTAATGTTTTTTCATCAATTCCTAAGTTTTCCTGAAGGGCGAATGCCGTCTTTGCCACTGCTTCAGGAGCCGCATTATATGCAGTGGATATTTTAGCAACTGTTGGTGTGAAACTCATAATCCGATCAAGCGAATACCCTTCCATACTGAAGAAAGATGCCGCTTTCACTAGATCTGTGCTACGTTGGCCCGTTTGTTGAGCTATTTTGTTTATGCGCTGGCCAAGATCATGTGCGAATACGACATTATCTTGGCCAGTCTTGCCTAATGTGATCCCGATATGCGTCAGATCGTTGTCGTATTCAGCCGCAGCGTGCACGGGTGCCAATACACCAAACCCGGCTGCTGCTGCGCCAAATGCGCTGCCCAGGCCTTGCTGAACAGCATCGTGAAATCCCTGTCCGGCGCTTTTCACTCCGCCAGCATAACTGCCAGCGCCAGAACGCACGCGCGATACGGCAGCCTGCAGGCGCTCCATGGCAGTTACGCCCTGCGTTGCAGCCGCTTCGGCTTCCATGCCGATTTTACCAATGCCGGTTGTGGCCGTCACAGCAGACGCGCCAGTTTCGTTCAGCGCTTCGTTCAGTCCTGTCACGCCCTCGGTTGCAGCCTCAGCAGCACCTGTTGTGCGTGTCAGTGTTTCGTTAAGAGCTGTTGCGCTTTCAGTTACCGCTTCCGTGGCTCCCGTCGTGCGCGTCAGCGTTTCATTCAAACGCTGTGTTGCCTGGGTGGCGCGTGCAACGGGCTGGGTGAATTCGTCAAATGGGTTTGCTGCCCGCTGCATACGCGCCAGCGTTTCATCAATGCGGGATAAAACAGCCTCAACACGCTGCAATGGTTCAGCAGAACCAACTGCAAAATCAAGTTGAAACTTGGCGCGTAGATCAGATGACATCAGTTCCTCTGGGCTTGCTCAATGGCTTGCCTCTGCCGTTCACACAGCCCCTGCAGCGACACACTCCAGAAAGCGATATCGCGCGGCCGCATCTCCAAGATTTCAGCCGCGCTCAGTCTTAATTCGCGGATGAGGCCTGCGAGGATGATGTTCCACTCGTCTGGCCATTGTCCAAAAAAGTGCCTGCAACCTCAGCCAGCAGCAGATAATCAGATGCCGTCACGTTATTGACGAACGCATCGCCCATGGGGCCAGACAACTGCATGGATGCCAAAATCATGGCTTCAGTGCGCGAGCCTTCGCCTTTGGCATTCAGCATCGCCACCATGTCTTTCCCCTTCAGGGGCATCATCGTGACAATGGTCACTGGCGCGCCGTCAGTAGTAAGCTGCACAGGTGTTGACAGCTGAACACTGACAGCACCCGTGCCATCAGTGCTTTTCGTAACGGCAGGATTGGAGAACACGTCTGTTTTATCGGTCATTTTACGATCTCTGAATATGTTGAGAAATTCCACGTGACAGGGCATTTGCCGCCATCATCTGTCATTGTGGGCGCATCTGTGATGAACGCATCCGGGCTCACCCATGTCTGCCCGGTATCAGCTTTGAATTGCAGCTCGCCTTCATCGCCTGGGCTGAACGTCGCCAATGACTGGCCTTTCAGAAGCAATGTTGTGGCTTTTACTTCACCGGCCTGAAATTCCTGGCTACGGTGCGCCGTCATTCCGGCTACCTGTGTCACGTTGCGGACACCGGAAAGCCGAAGGGAACTGCCTTTCTGGCAATCGTATTTCTGGCCATTCCACCAGACGGCAACAATACCTACGGACTGGGCCATTCTTACACCTGCAATTCAATGGAGCTGGCGAGTACAATCAGGCTACCAATCACTTTGATCGGCAGCTGGCAGTTCACGCGGTCTCGGTCTGTCGCGTCGCGCTCAAAAACAGCATGGGCACCAAGCGCGTCCGCATCTTCAATCCAGCCTGCGGCCTCATACAGCTTCGTCTGGCCAACCCATGATCCCAGCAAACTGGATGGCGTCACAACATTCGCGCCCGCGACATTCACCAGCACAGATCCATCATCTGCCAGTTTTGCGCGTGGGTAGGTTTCTGTAACGTAGGTATTCCATTCATACCGCACACGGCTGGCCGTTTTCGGAACCATGATATCCAGCCACGCCGTAGTAGGCACGCCTGCATCATCCGTCTGGCGTGTTGTCACCACACGTTCCAGCACAACGCGACCGTCCTGCGTCACGTTGAATGTGCTCATACCTTTGCTCAGCAGCACATTGCGCATGTCATCATCAAACAGATCCGCATCATCTGGCGCCATGCCAGCCAATGCCGTCAGCTCCAGTGTGCGCAGCTGGCGGGCAGGATCGGTGTTCAGTGCGGCAGATGCAACGGCACACAAAGACGCAGCTGCTGACCACGGAGAGAACCGGGCATTGGCTGCGGGTAAAACAGACATGAACTCACAGTTCAGGCTGGCTGCCAGTGTTAGTGCTTCGCCATACGTTGCACGCACGCCAACGTAAACATGCGCATCTAGCTTTGCCATCGCGCCAAACCGGCGGCGGCTTTCTGTTGCCAGTTCAGTCAGGGTGTTTCCGTCATTCGGCAGACACGCAATGTCGGTGTACCAAGTGTTGCTGACCGCAGCGAGCGCACCGGAAATATCTACTTCACCTGCGCCTGCGGCAGTTTGTGCAACAGTCAGGTTCATACCTGCAACGCCATCGCCATATTGCGTGCTCACCCGCACATCAATATCGCTGACCCACGCGCCCTTATCGACAGATGTCAGGCTCAGAACGCCAGATGTGGCGTCTGCCTTTGCTTCCACGCCAGTGGAAACCACCAGATCATCTGTCCACGCGGCAGCCAGAGCTGCCCCAACATCAGCGGCTTTCATGCCACTGGTCACAGTAGCGGCAATGCGTAGGCCAGATACATACAACGCCACTGTGCCAGAACCCGTTGCCGTTCCCTCTGGCGTTACAGTCCATGTGGCTGCAGCTCCTCCCGCTGGCGCTGCAACCATGATCAGATCCGCCAGCGTGTAGGGTGCGTCTGCGGCAAATGCAGCAACCATCTGTGCCGTTGCAGATCCTGCACCCGCCAGTGCCTGCGCCTGTGCTGCGCCGATGTTAGGGTAAACCGTCAGCGGTTTTCCGGTGCCAGACGTGCCAACCACCCCAATCAGCAAAACACGTAAGGGCATCGCCGTCAGGGCTGTTCCTGATGTTTTGACAACAACCTGCGCATACGCACCAGGCACGCGCCAGCCGGTTGGCACCTGCGCTACATCAATGCTCATTTTGGAGATGCCTCCTTAGTCGCGGAGACAGCCACAGGCTTTGTCTCGGTCACAGGTTTGGCATCAACACGCACGATATCGCCAAAACGCAGCAGGCGTGCCCAGAACGGATCACGCTCGTTTACGCTGAACACACCCGCAGGACATTTCCTCCCACGCGCATCCAGCACCGTGCGGCCCTTTGGCACGGCTACTTTTACAGTCATTTTTGGTCTCTCACATTCAGAACGGCATCTGGCTCAGCCTGACCGTTCACCTGGGATTTCTCTGCCAATTGCAGAAAATCATTCAGTCCATCCAGCATGGCCGCATCAGAACCGGCATCAAAACCCACATCTGGAAACACGATGTTCAGAGCCACCAGGGCCATGCGTTCTTCCAGCCAGTCCGCTGTGGGCGGCAATTCAGCAACCTGCATTTCGGCAGTGCCAACACCGTCTAGCGTCCAGCCATCCAGCATTGCCGCCGCCATGGACATAACACCGGCAACGCCCATGCCACGCAGCTGGCCGCTGCCAAGCATCAACGCTTCAGGTGTGTTGTGCTGCAGGGCAATAAATACCGGAAATGTCAGATCGCCACGGAAAAACCCCGAACTCAGACGGGAAGAGCGCTTCCATGATGCAAATGACACCGCCACCAAGGGGCTGGTTTTCAAAACCGCATCCCACATTTTCTTGCCCGCATTTGGCGCAATGATGTGATGTGTGAAAATCTTTTCCTGAAAGGCAATTTTAAGCCTGTCTGAAAGAGCTTTCAGCACAAATGCAATCGGGCCGCCATTCAGCAGAAAGTCTGGATATTGGTTATCTGACAGCTGTCGCGTTACCATAGCTTGTTTGCCCTTATGGAGCACGGGCGCGCAGCCACACGTGACCACGTGTTTGAACTATCGTTCACAGCAGTTACGTCCAGTGTGGCGCGGCCCGCACCAATATCCGCCAACCATTGCAGGGAATCCTTGCGGCCAATCCTGATTTTATCGGATGGATCGACTGCTTCTCCCTGACACAGCTCGTAGCGTGCCAATGCGCACACAGCGCGAACAAGAGAGAGCTGACGCGGCCGAATTGGTAACGCATACCGGCGCTGGAGATAGCTATCCGCAACAGCAGACGCTTCTTCCAGAGCACGGTTGATACGTTCCACATCCATGCTGCCGCGTTCGCGGTCCAGCGTAGCTGTGGCATCGCACAGTTCCTGCTGGCCGAAACGGTCAATCATGTCCTGAATGGTGGCGTAGGCCATCAGGAAACTTCCACGATTTCCAGCAGCGGTTCACTCCGCATTGCGTTCAGCTGCTTTTCGGTCAGTTTGCGCTTCGGGTAAACGGCTACCGATGGATGCTCGATACCGGCACGCCGGAAGCCGGGATCACGGCACACCACAATAATTTCCCCTGGGCGAACAACACAGCGGTGCCCATTGGAGGTCACACAAACTGCGTGCTCAAAGGTTTCCACCGCTTCTTCAAGCGCCTCTTCACGCAGATCCGTAGTCTGTTCTGCCCCTTCTTCAGGAACTGACGAGGAAAGATCAGAAATCTGTTCCTGAACTTCCTTATTTACCAGATCCTGCAATGCGTGATCCTGCTCAGGAGACGAAGCATCAGTCGCAGGTTTGCGATTTGGAGAACGTGCCATGTTTATGCTCCATTACCACCGTTCAAGCGCGGCGCTACAACCGGCGTCACAATGTCCTCAGCCGGGTTGGAACCCGGCAACCATGTCTTGCCATCGGGAGCCAGCACTGGAACCATGCCGCCCTTCACCACAGCATTCGCCTGACGCCTAAGAGTGGATGGCACAAACAAATGTGTTGGCTGAATGCCATAAGGCTCACCATCCACGCGGCGTTGGAGCGCCATGGCCGCAATAGCATCAGAAAGACTTTCAACCGTCAGGGGACGGATGGAACGATAGGCAAATTGATACATGCCGCAGCCTGCGGCACACCGGCCGTCAATGCCCCACACGAATTCCTTTTCGCTGAAAACATTTCCGTCTGTGAGCTGTGTCTTGGGCGTAATCGTGAACGGCCGGCGGTTCTGGT
The DNA here is from genome assembly GCF_003323795.1 of Acetobacter sp. JWB. Classification (NCBI taxonomy): domain Bacteria; kingdom Pseudomonadati; phylum Pseudomonadota; class Alphaproteobacteria; order Acetobacterales; family Acetobacteraceae; genus Acetobacter; species Acetobacter sp. JWB. The sequence continues at coordinate 1,513,104 of NZ_CP030871.1, forward strand.
AAATGATCGGCTTCAGAGGATCATCACATTTGAACAGATACCATGCAGGCCCGGCGGTTTCGCCTTCCTGCGGGATAGCATTGTTTGAATAGGATGTTTCCTTGCCATTCTCATCATAAGTGGTGTGATCAGCATCAAAGAAATACTGACCGTCCATGCACTTTGTGGTCGTACCACTGTTGATGATCCCATATGCCAGCTTATCCGGCATGATGGCAGCCTCTTTACCCAGCTGAGCAAGAACAGGCTTGTAGATCCCGAACTGATCATCTTCCAGATCGTCCCGGTCAATTGCCAACGTATTTTCATATGTCTCGTTGACGACAGAAAACGCACCTGCCTTGAGACGATTGATGACGCGCGAACCAACCCATTTCCGCATGCCAGGAAATTCAGCCAGACGCGGATAGAAATTCGCGCCAGATTTGGACGGCACGTTCATGACAAACGGCCCGCTGGTGGGCGTCGCCACCTGAAGGAACTTATTAAATTCAGTTCTGATCTCAGTGGTCAGACCCTGAATATTTGGAGAATTGATTTCCATACTTCAGTCCACCAGCACAAACGGCGTGCCGTTTTCATCAAACCCAACCAGAGTGCCGACCTGCAGACGGGCAGCGCCACTGGTGGGTGTTTCGGTCAAGGAGACAGTTTCATCATCCACTGCGTAAACGGGCTTTTTCACATCAGCCCACGTGGGTTCCGTATCAAACGGCAATGCCCAGGCACCTTTTTTCAACCAAACATGGCCAGCGCCCACAGCAGGGCCAAACGTGTTGGGAGTGCCTGTATTGTCCTGCCCATGCCGAGCAATGCCGCCAATCGCCACAATAGCCTTGGGCGTGCCAGTAGCTCCGGCCTGCACAATGGACCCATCTGCGCACACGCCACAAATGGATCCACGATACACTTTGAAACCCGCAGCAACAGGCAATCCGAATTCAGGATTGGCTGCAGACTTCTTTTCCTGAAGGACGCGATCAGAGGTTAGCAAAGCTTTTCACCTCCGCATCACTGAAGACGAGGCCAGGCGCGATAGGTTTGCCCTTCGCATCTTTATTCGGCTTATCTGCACCGCTGGAATGGCGGCTCAACTGGTCGTCAGGAACATCAGGCAAGTTCGCAATGATGCTTTTCGCCAGATCAACCTTGCCTTCAGCATGCAACGTGATCAGGTCGGCCTTCAGCGTGTCATTGATGACCTTTCGGGTCATTTCATTCTCGACAAAGCGGGTGGCTTCCGTGGTGGCGACCTTGCCTTCCAATGCCTGCACCTTGCTTTGCAGTTCTGCGTTTTGCTGCGCATGGGTGCTGAGCTGTTCGGTTTTGGCACGAAGAGCTGCCAGAATGGCTTCGTTGGATGCACCATCCTGCAACCCGGCCAGTTTCAGAACGCTCGTGTGGAGTGAAAGCGCAGAACTTGCGCCCGTCAGCTGCGTGCTGACCTCCGTATCAGACGCCGTCTCGGGCAGGCCGAGCAGACGCCGGAGTTCCTTCGGGTCCATGCCCGTCTCCTGCTGTTGGTGATGAAGTTGGGTCACGCCAAGATTGGGCGTGTTTGTGAGGGCAGCGCGTGCGATGTAGGTCACGTTGCCACTCTTGTCGGAGGCAAAAACCGGAGACACACCCCGGTATGCCTTATCCGACATCAATTCAGTTCCGCGCTGGTTCCATTCCACGCGCCCCCAGATGCCATTGGCACGGGACTGCAGTTCTACAATCCACCCCAACGCCGGTGAGGAACCACCGTTGGGAGCAGCCAGATCTGTGCTGTGGTTTTCGTCAATCACCAGTTTACCACCCATCTCCTGCATGGAGCGGGTGATGACTTCCTGCGGATTGTTCAGATGGAATGGGCCACGTCCGTCACGTCCCTTGAACGTGCCAGATGGCACCAGATGCAACCATTCCGGCGGTGCACCTGCAGCGCCTTCGGGTAGCGACATGTGATAATGGACAAATTGCAGCGTCATGCTGCTGTTGTGGACTACTCAAGCCACCAATAGGATTGTGCGTGTTTTCGGCAGGATGACCATTTTCCCGGCTTCAGGAATATGGCTCTCAAATTTAGCCGCACAGAGGCGTGCGGGGTTCTACCCCCTAATCTCGGACGCAAGAAGCCTTAAAACGTCTCTAGAACCCTTTTAGGCCCTTTTAGAAACCTTTTAGAGCCTTACCATCACCCCACGATGTCATCCGCGCATGGCACGAGCCAAATATTCTTCCAGCAGATACATCACGTCTTCGCGGTCTTCCTGTGTGAAACCAAGGTAGGGACGTGCCGGAATTTCTACGCTGTCCACATGGAAGAGGATCCCGCCCATTTCAAAAGAAAGCCACCGTTTATTCTTCGGTTGAATGATTCCGCCCAATTGATGAATGCGAGAATACGGAAGAGTAGATCCCCATACCAAACTATTGCCGTGCCGTTGCACCGTCAGACTGGCATATAACCCTGTGCGTGACCAATCATCGCCACGCAAAATGCCAGGACCTTCTTTTGTCTTGGCATATAACGTGTTCAACGGTGCGTAGCTGTCCCATCGCACACCATTCGGATCTACTCCACGTTCCATGCGTCGTCGGGTATTGTTCAGAATGGCCAGCCCTGCTGCTTTCAAGGTCTCGCCCGGATCACGGCCAATGGCAGCAATCCTGTCTAGAGCAGAGCGGATGGGCTGAGTTGATCCAGAAACAATAACTGAAGGCATGGCAATGCGCCTCTTATGCTGCTATAAAAGTAGCGAATGACATGCTGTGATCTGGCGATATTCTCCCGACCAGGGCACGCTTTAATGGCGGAGCAAATTGTGGGGTTACCGGGAGGCCCCACCAGCATGTCATTCCGCATTTCTTTCTACATTCGGAATTTCCAGACTGCCTAACAGGCATTCCCGTGTGCGCATGTATCGTTTTACCTCAGCGCCATTGATTGCGTGAAACGACAGCAGATAGTTTTCCTTGCCGTTTGCGGTGCTCTTGATCAGCATCCGATAAATCTGTTTCCCATATGTGGAGAACAGCATCACATGGCGCTCACTCCCCGCAGACAGAACCATCTGCGTATCGGCCACCAACTGTGGGATCAGCTGATACTCTGACTTCTCAACCTCAGCATGATGGGTCTGGTTTTTCTTAAGGTTATCTTCAGACAACCGCAGGCTGTCACTCTCACTGCGAATAATCTTCTGGATATCTGGCGACAATGTCCCAGCCTCAACCACACCCACCGGATGTTCCAGCAGATCCTCAATCTGCTCTGCCTGAAGCGTTTGTCGCTCAACTGGTGGCAGATCAACGACTGGTTTGCCAGACACCTCTGTGACAGGCGTCAGTGCTGTTTCTGCCCGCTCTTTTTCAGCCTGCATCCACGTTGCACCGGGGTTGCTGTTAAATCCCGGATCAATCCCCACAGGCACTTGCTCTATTTTTCCTGTTGCCGGGTTTTTCCATGGGCGCGTTTCTATCGGTGGCGCTTCAGAAACACTCCATCCAAATTTCTTCAGATCGCGGCGCGAAACAGGCTCAACAGTGCAATGGCAGCGCCATCCATTGGGCGGAAAGTGCGTTGCAAACCACGGATCGTTTGCAGGCAGGATCATGCCATCCCATGCCAGATGCTGGGCACGTGGGTGCTCACAGGCATGGTGGCGGTAGCGCCAGTAGGGAAACATCTCCAGCGCTTCAGGCGTGGTCAGCTGCCTGTATTGGCCCGCTGCATACGCGGTGCTGATATTGGTCTGGTAAATAATCATGGCGCGCCATCCAGGCGTTCCATTGTATTCCCATCCATAACGCTTGGTGAGGTCTGGAAAGCCCTTCACAAGCTCTTTTAACGTTGTTTTACCACGTAGCGCTTCGTCAATACCGCGCCGGAAATCGTTCAGCAGCGCATCAGACGCGGCACCTGCAACGGTAAAGCTGCGCGCATGCGCTTCCGCTTCCAGCTCTCCGAATGTGGCAGATTGCACATTGGCTTTTTGCCGTAGGAAAGAAATCGCCTCCTTAGGTGCCAACCCAGCTGCCGATACAATGCTGTCAGGCACGCTGCATGCTCTCCAGCATAGCCGCCTCACCAGCCAGTTCAGCCATCAGCAATCCCATGCTCATGGCATGCTGGAACGCATCGTCAGACAAACCCAGCGTATCCAGCCTGTCACGTAAGTTCTCCAAGCTGGTAGCCTGTTCGAATTCCGCTCTCACAGCATCCTGCATGGATGCCAGGCCGCGTTCTGCTTCGTGGGACAGGCTCTGCGTCAGAACGTCCACCAACGCAGGTTTCTGAACCGCATGCCGCCGTAACAGTTTCCCCAGTGCGGCATTGAGTTTCAATTCCGTCTGTTCAGGATCATCCGCACCTGGAGCACGGGCGCTTTCGTTCGTGGGCGGCGGAACGTGAGCTGGATTATCCTTTGGTGGCTTGTTTTCAGGAGGCAACACGCGGGATGGCAACGGCTGCTGCGGTTGGGCCGTCACACCAATCACAACGTCTCCGTCTTCCGGCGGTGTTAAACCGCTTCGCGCATAGATATCGTCTGCACGCACCTTCAATCCTTGCGGACCTAGGTTTTGCACCAGCGCCGTAATCTCAGCCAACGGCACTTCATCAGGGCGTCCGATCACCACTTCAGGATAATTTCCATCCGGCGGAGATCCGAACTTCATGTCGATCATTGGTTTGATGATTTGATTATTGGCTGTGTGGCTGATCAGCAGGGCATCTGCACGCTCAATATCGTCCTGCACCAGTTTATGCACAGATGCAGCTGCGTGCGTGCCCTGGCGCGCATCAGTGGTGCCGGTCTGGCCTAAAACGGCTTTACTGGTCTGCTCATCTAGCCATTTGCATCGGCGTTCGTGCACATCGTTGGAACCTGCACCATTTTTCGGTTCCACAAAATCCAGTTCCATCCCCTTGGGGATCATACATCCTAGAACATTAGCGATACTGGCAACGGCCTGCCATAGTTTATTGCGATCATCATCCGTGCTGTCTGGCCCATATTTACCAACACGCATCGGTAGTCCAAAATTTTCGACAAAGACGCCCCAATCACGGGTGCTGAACAGTTTGAACAGACTGTTGAACGCAATAGCGCGTGTTAATCCAGAATGCAGCGTCAGGCCTGACCACGATGGGTGTTTGTGCACCACACAGCTGTAGGGCGGCAAAGTGGCAAACCCAATCTCTTCTACAGCACCATCAATGTCCGGCGTGAATGAACTGCCAGCATCCGTACGCATCTTAACAGTTTCGCCGTCTTGATAAGACACGTCAAACCAGCGTTGTGGGCGATACGTCAATTTGCGTGGCCAGTATCCGGCAGCATTCGCATTCCAGGAGACGGAGAGAACTGAAAACCCCTTTGCCAGTGCATCCATCATGTCAAACAATGCCGCACGCAAAATGCCCTTTTTCACCCAGTCGCGCACATAATCAGCATGTTTCTGGTGGATAGGATCAGAGCTGGCGGCTTCAACGGAAATCGGCAACTGACTGATAGTGCGTTTGCGCGTGCTCAGCACACCCAGATAATGCAAATCCTTCTGCTCAATCAGGGAACAGAATTCCTGCCATTGCTGGCTGTCACCATCTGATGCCGCACGCAACATATCTCCCACCATGGCAGGATTAACCCATTCCATGGATAACGTGCTGATTGCAGAGCGCGATCCCAGCACTGTAGGGCCAGCAACGTCCTGCCGCAATGTAGATAGCTGAATGGGTTTTCCGTACTGATCAAGCAGCGCCATGCTAGTTCCCTTTCTGGCAGGCACGCACCTGATCACGCAGGCCACCGTAATCACGCATGGCGCGATGCGTCATAGGTGTATCTGTGTGGGCAACCAGTTCCTGAGCCAGCGTTTGTTCATCCGTGCGTGAATACGGAACAAGCGTTGGGCATACGGGCTTTGGTATGTAAGCAGAGCACGCAGCCAGAAATGATATGCCCGCATACGCCCCCAATAAAATCATCAGGCCCTGCACATTGCGTGACATCAGAAGTTTCCTTTGTTCAGGCGATCCACAACATCGGCATCATCGGCAGGAGCGGTTGCCTGCGCCTGCGCCATGTTCTGCTCAACTGCTAGGGTCGTCGTATCGTTTTTGCTTTGAGCTGCGGCATCTTCTGCCGTCTGTTTCTTCTGGGCTGCCTGCCACAATGCCCAAGCAGCCCAACCGGCAGCCGCCAAAATCAGCACCACCAAAATGGTCAGACATATCCACGCAATATTGCTCATAATCTCACAGATCCTCTCAATCCGGTGCTGTTGCGAAATCCAGCACGGTCACGGGCGATCTCGTCTTCAATCGGCCAATCATGACTGGATGCGTTGCCAAATGCGGATGGCAGCGCACGTGGCACCGGCGTAAACCCATATTCTTCCGGCTCTGCACGGCTGGCGGCGTAGGCCATTGCCAAAGCCACCGCAGCATCGCCATGTCGGTTTCCAGTTTTGTCTGTGGTACGTGCATCGGGAATACGGGCCACACCGCGCACCATTTTGAGGGCACGAATATCATCCTGAATATCGCGGTCTCGCGGGAGGCTCAGCATTCCGTCTTCAAACGCAGCCTTCATAGGTGGCATGTTTTCTCGATACCAGCTTTCAGACAGCATCACGGCCTCAACACGACTGCCGTAACGCTGCACAGTCACTTCTGCCAGATACTGGCCATTGCCCCGCGCATCCATCTTCCCAGCCCGGAAGCGGGGTAATCCATCCAGAACAAAGAACAACACGCGCTTCTGTTCTTCAAACGGGATGTTTCGCAGTTCCAGCACAAAGGCCGTGCGGCGCTTCAGGTCTTTCCCGATAGCCATCACCCAGATTACGGTCAGATCTCCGCTGCGCCCGAAATCCTCACCAAACACGTAAGGGTCATTAGGGTTCAGACTATCCAGAACCGGCATGATCTCGTCACGACAGAACGCCAGCGTCTCCGTCTTGCGAATGTCTTCGGGCAAGAGGGCAAATTCTGATTTTCGATCCCAGCGAATAACTGGCACATCTACGGAACTGCGCGCTTCAATTAACGGCAATGGAATATATGTTCCCGTGCTGGGAGACGGAATGCAGAACAATTCTTCATCTGCTGCATCCCCGTAGAATTTGATAATTTTACTGCGCCACGCATCTTCTTTAACCTGCGTCCATTCGTCGCCCTTTTTCTCGCAGATCTTGCGGAACAACCCATCCCTTAAAGCATCATCAAAGGTTGTTCTAAGCAGCTTGTAAGGTTTCCGTCCGGACAGGATGTCCTGCACCAGGAGATTGAACGGGTTCGTGTCGCCATTATGGGTGCTGATAACAAGCACCTTGCCGCCCCACATCAGCAACGCCAGAGCAGCTTTCAGAAGTTCTTCCAGATCATCATGGAAGGCGGCTTCATCAATAATCACCAATCCCTGCATACCGCGCAACGCACGCGGCACAGAGGGAAGAGCCAGAACCTTGTTCCCAGATGCAAAATCCATACGAAAGACTTTGACATCTTTCTCAGGTCGATCAGGATCATGAAAAAAGCTTTCCCGAACCTCACCGACTACCGCCTGCATGATTTCCGCGTGTTCCGCGCAGTAATCAATAAATTCACGGGCCATTTCCAGATTATAGCCCATGTAAAAGACATCCATGCCACTGTCCGCCTGCGCAAGACCAGCTACAAGATCGCCAATAAAAGATGCACACCAGGACAAACCTGTGCGTCGTGACTTTTCCACGACTGTCACAGGATTTTCCCATACGGATGCCATGCAGTCAGATTGGTACTTCAGAAAGATACCAGAAAGATCAGGACTTCTTGTCATTGCTATTTACTCCGAACGCGCCCTGCATAAGCGCACGCGCTGTTTCTGCGCTGATACCGCGCTTCTTAGCTTCCGAAACAACGTGTTTTTCAGCCTGCGCTTTCAGGCGTCTTTCCACACGTTCTTCAATAGCCTTCTGGTTTTCAATGTCAGACTTTGCGCTCTTGGTGAGGTGATCCAACGCCTTTGCAAGCATCATGATGCCCTCGGGGTTGCCGTTCAGGGCAGCAATCCCACGTCCATCCGGTTTGCCGCCTTCTGCATTCTGTGCAGCCAGAAACAGATCCAGCACAGCACTATGCAAAAGCTCAATATTCAACTGGGCAGAACGGGATGCAGGCTCACCACCTAACTGGCGCACCAAGGCTTCCGCAATATTGCGGCTGTGCCGAAGCTTTGCCCCAATCTTTTCCATAGACTGCACATGCCGCCCCAGTGCAGAGCGGCTGATATGCGTCACGTCTAGTTCACGCAGCGCGGCCAATATTTCATCAAGAGTATGGCCGTTACCACGCAAGCGCCCGATCTCATCCCTGATCTCAGGCTCTAACTGATCAATAGATGATGGGCGCGCCACGCTTAACCTACCGTGCGCCGTGCTACGCCATTCACCAGAAGCTTGCCCTGTGCGGCCAACAGGCCATCATCTGTCAGACGCACGCGCCACATCTCGCCACCCGCGCGCGGCAGCTTCTCAATGACAACACAGTGACGGTGCTGCAGAAATGACAGATCATCACGCATTGTATCACGGTCAGTATCCCGACCTGTTTCGCACACAGCCCGCAGGATCACATCTTCGCTTAGCAGACCATCCTGCATCTGGGAGAGTGCATCCAGCACCTTACGGCGACGATCAGCCGCGATTTCCATTGTAACGCTCATGCCCGAACTCCCCGCAGCATCCGACCACCACGCACAAGAGTGCGTAAAAATGCCTGTTCCTGTTCATATGCGGCATGACCGCGAGACACTTTTTTGAACGGCCCTGATTTTTTCGAGCGAAATACGCTGCGTTTCTTACGGTTTTTCATGATTTATCACCCATGTGCCCACGAATGATCGTGTGCAGCAGATCCTTGTTATTCTTGCCGTCCTGCTGAACGCCTTTCAGCAATTCGCTGATGGCAGACAACTGCACAGACTGTGCGCTGATTTCCGTTGGGATGCTTTCCAGAACAGCAACCCGATCACTCAGTTCCTGATGCGATTTTTCTAGCGCTTCATGCTGTTCAACCAACGCCCGCTGACGGCCCTGGGAAAACAGGGTAACCGCTCCGCCAATTCCGCCTAGAACTGACAATGCACCGCCAACAATTTCCCAGGGCCACACGGTCAGGCTGCCGGAGTGGCGGCTACTGCCGTTCCAGACGTTGCCGTCTGATTATCCGTCGCGCCTGCGGAAGCAGAGGCAACGGGCGTAGTCGTTGCATCCGCAGTAGATGCGGGCACAAAAATACCAGACAGATCAGCAATGGCCGCCTTAACATGCGTTACCACCAGTTCTTCAGACGGCAGCTTAATGCCCAGACCGCTCAGAATGGTCGTGGTGCCAGTCAGCGCTTCCTGAACCAGCGGGTTCGCTGTTTCAAACTTCGCAAAAGCAGACTGCAGGTCATCAATGCCGTTGTCGGCCTTCGTGACTGCTGCTTTCACTGCCGTCTGCGCCGCCGTCTCATAAACGGACAGCTTTCCACCCAGAGCGGTGGAACCAATGCTACCCAGAACGCCAAACAGACCGGGCAGGAATGTGGAGAGATTAAAGCTCATAGAGCCCCCATAAGTGCGCTGCGTCTGCGCAGAGAAAAACAGACCGAGCGCGCCCGCGCGGCCCGATCAAGATCAAACGGACAAGCTTGTCCGTTTGATTTCGGGCGCGATGTTCAGCAGGCGATGCGCAGCAAACAGGCGCGCGTCCAGCCGCTTAATCCAAGCCGCGCCGAATTGAGAAAATGATTTCAGGCTGCGGTAATAGGCTTCCTGCACAGATGCGAGTGCGTAAAGCAGCATAGCCATTTCTGCATTTTGTGAGACCACTGCCGAGAGCGTCTTTGGTCCCGGCATGCCGTCAGGAGCAACACCCAGATACGATTGCAGCTGCTGCGTATATTTGACTGACAAGGACGCACACATTTCCTGCGCCGTAACTGCAGACAAACAGGAGAGCGTTTGCGGACCGATTTCACCGTCTGGAACGGGCACACCAACAATGCGCTGCAACTCCTGTGCCGCAGCAGGTGTTCCTGCATTAAATCCGTGGTCAAACAACATCAGATCTACGCCCGCAGGCAGATCATCGCAGCGCAGCACGTCCCAAAATCGTTCTGTGGCAACCTCACGATACTGATCAACAGTAATCTGCTGCATCATGCTGCGGGTCACAGCACTGCGAGAACCCAGAACACAAGCCATCAATGCAGCTGAAATGCCGTATTTTGTGCCCGCAAGCACACCAACACCAACACGACCACCAGACCAGTTTCCCGTATCAGCACGATTGCACTGATAAGCGCCTTCTTGATCCAGCGTGAAATTCAGAGATTGTGAAAGATTGGTTTGCATGCAGGCACATTATGTTTTCCATGTGCTGCATAGAATTGTGCGTGTTTTCGTCAGTTCGGGTTAGATGCCGAACATATCCATCTGATTTGGGTTTATTCCGCGTCCGACTTTGCGGTCAAGTGATGGATCTGATTGCAAAAGGTTACTGACCTGCCGCCATGAGATACCCAGGCGGCTGGCAATTTCATTATTACTCAATCCGCGCCGTGCCAGAACATGCGCACGCCACGTTTTTACCAACGGCACCTGATAGGAAGAACCGCCATGCTGATTTACCAATTCTGCGGCTAATTCTGCGCCGTACAGGTCAGAGATGAGTGACCCAGGGGCGTTGCTCGGAACCATAATGCGTTGGCCGCCTGCGCTTTCTATAAACAGCAATGCAGCATCCTCGCCCACGGCATCAACAAGCCACGAAATAGACGCAGGAGGCTGCATTGTTATTCCTCTCATTTATTGTGTTTGAAAGGCCTTTTTAGAGGCATTCAAAATGCGTTCAACAGCATAATCGCACATCTGATCCTGTATCCTAACGCTTTCGTCCGCTGTTGTCGCGTGTTTTCCAGAAATGACAGCCTGGCGGATAACAGAACGTATCGTATCTTCCAGTTCTTTCATTTCACGTTTTTTGACATATCCCTGATCTTCAAACGGATCAGTTCGGCAAGGGTATTTTTTATTCGACTGTTATATACCCCTTGAATATACGCCCATGCATGAGGACGTTCATAACCAACTTCTTGTCCTGCTATAAATGCATCTTTCAGTGCATCCTGAATGATCATATCAAAATATTTTTCTGCAGTTTTTGTAGATCGAAATCTATGGATATTCCGTGAAATCTTAATATCAATATCGCTACATTTTTTATGTTTGATGTGGGATAGTGGAATTGGCTTCCCGTCTGTTATTTCTTTACTCATGTTGCACCTATCTGTTTAGTATTGCCAATGCCAGTTGCTCGTGCTGATCCTGACACACCATGATCCAGACGCGCCTTATTTCCATCCATCCACCCCATTCCAAATGCGTTGTCTTTCCCTTTTACTGATTTAGCCTTTCTGGATTTGCATGTGGAAAGATCACCCATGTTGGTTTTTTTCCACATTTCAATAAGAGTTTGCTCTTTCTCTGGTATTTTCAGTGCTTCAACTTTGTCTCGCGCTGCAACTACCCATCCTTCCGCATATTGATCAGCACGTCCAATGCGGGTGGCACGTTTTAGACGTTTTGGCTGCTGCTGGAGGAATTCTTTCCGTTGTTTTCGTAGTTGCCGCGCAAGCACCCCATAAGCATATCCTGCAATCTCCGCTTTGGTTTTATGCCCAATAAAATGCAGACGCCCGGCACGTGGAGTATAGACAACATCTACACCCATAGCGTCAGACACCATGCGAATCAGGAACGCAACATACCGTGGTAATACAGTGGATGTGCTTAGCAGGGCATCCACATCTTCACTTTCAATGTCTAGCAATTCCAAATCATCTTCTGACAACCCAAGTTCCGCCATCAATGCCTGCGCTTTTTCAAGCGCCAATGCGGCTTCAGCAGGATTGGCTGATTTTGAAAGAGCTAGAAGCTTTCGTAGGCGGTCACGTAGTTTTTGATCAGACATCTTGTGCTTCCATACGCTTGCGCCAAGCTTTCAATCCTTCAATCACACTGCGTGCAGCAGGTTCGTCCAGAAACTCAGGAGCACTCACGCCTGTCTGGCGCTGCACATATGCGCGCAATGCGTCCTTCGTGCCGCCGCTCCGCAGCATGGGAGCCATATCGGCCCAAATAGCGTAAACTTTACGCACCCAAGGCTTATGGCTCGTTTTCTTTGCCCTAAAGCCCAAACGCTTCATTTCTTCCAGAACGTCGTGCAGCTGACCGATAGAAAGTTCAGTAGAAGACGTTTTCTTGGTGACCCGTTGAAGGAGGGCGCGGTAATCCGCGTCCTCCAGTCCCAGTTGTTTGCGCGCAACGTGCAACTTCCGCGTCATTGCTGTGCGTCCGGTATTTGTATTTTTCTGCGCACTCATAGCGCTGTTCCCTAAACGGAAATTTTCGAGAATTGCAGCACAATCTGCTGCCAGTCCTGGTCATGACGTTCCCGCCAGTAAAACCGCAGGTAACTTTTGCTGCTCGTCACCTCAATGCTGTTGGCAACAGCGTCCAGCACATCAGGCCAACGTGGGTGAGACAGTTTGATGCGTCGCACCTGCTGTAGCCGCTCAACATTAACGCGACCGGTTTTTTCATCAGGAACAAAAGCCGCTTCCAGAAGCAAGCGAATGTCTGGATTAACGTCCTCCATCAGATCATCCAGAACCTCGCCCATCAGAGCCTGGGCTGCCACGATATCTGATGTAACACGCCGAAAATCCGCAATGGAGAGATTCACACGGAAGCAATCGTCCATGCTAGATGCCTCAATCTGACCACGAGAATTTTTCCGTTTTTTGGCCCGATAATGCGTAAGCAGTTTTTCCTCATAATCTTCAATCTTGGCATACATGCGCGCTTTCGTTTCCCGCATTAAATCATGCAGAGCTTTCGCATCTCCAACCATTTCAACAGCAAAATCGTTTGCCAGAAGTGTGCTGGTCGCAACCTTTGCTCGTGGCCACGGGCCAGAGCAGGTCATAACGGTGCCTTCGCGATTAACTTCGATCATTTCTTTATCTTTCAATGCTTCGTGTCGGTCGGTGCGGCTGCTGCGTCAGTCTGGATCTGTTCCAAAGAAATCTGCGCACGCAGCAAAATGGCAATGATCAGAGCGTGCGTCGCCGCACGCTCTGCATCGTGATAGATTTGAACGAGATGCTTCTGGTTCTTTGACAGATTTTGATCACTCCCCAGGTCGTGCATGAACGCACCAAGGGAAATCCTGTCTGCCATACCTTTCAGTTTCGCCACAGATGTCGAAAAATCTATGCGTCCGGTTCCAGATAATACCTGTTTCAGATGCCTTTTTACGGCTTCTGTAACCGCATCAATATCAACGGTTACATCGTGCATGACTGCACCTCCTGAAACTCGGCATCAATAATTTCCGGCATCGTTTGCACGGGCATCCGCAACAAAGTGAAGGCCGCCTCCAGATCACTCGCCATACGGTCAAACCAATCTGCCGCTTCCTGCCGATCATGGCACGACAACACAGTAACGTCCTTGGGTTGTGCATACATCTGCGCGCCTACACGCAATTGCCGAACAACACTGCCGATCTGTTCGAGTGGTGTAGCCATTAGATTGCCTCCATCTGGGACAGAATTTCACTGGCCGTTGTTTCGGCCGGATAGGATTCAAAAAACTCGCGCACCACTTGCCGACGCTGATCACCGGCAATGTGTGTTTCGTGACGCAATACAGCGATCAAATGGCACGCGGTTGCCGTAGGATCGGCACTCCGCAAGAATGCGCGAATATCCCGTAGGAGAGCGCGGTAACGCTCATCCTGGGCAAAAATAGTTCCCGCAACAACTTCCGTTAGAACGTCATGGGGAACGGGCATTTCCAATGTTGGCATCGTATTATCCCTGCACCCGAATTTTAGGGAACTCGCCGGTCATGTGTTCACCCCATGCCAGTTCCAGATCACGTTTATTGATTTGATTTCGATCGTTTACACGCGCGATTTTGGTTGCGTTCCGCAACACTTTGGTCATGCTTCGCAATCCGCCTTCACGCCGTCCAATTTCCTTTGCGTACATCAGCACTTCCTCATTCTGGATGTTCCATGCCTTCAAAATCTCGCACATGTCCCGGCTACGCGGCTTATTGATCTTCCTGCGCAGTCCAATCCGTGAAAACAGCTGGGCATAATCAGATGTGCGACCCAGGCCATCGAATTTGGCGTTCAGCGGTGCGTTCCCGATAAACACAACACCAATCTTCGCCTGGTCATGGATAGACCGCAGCTCCTCAACCGCCTTCACGCTCAGGTGTTGCGCCTCGTCAATGATCAACAGCCCCTCGCTGCCCTTCAGGCGACGGATAATTGCACGAGCACGACGCACACCTTTGTCATTGCAGCCCAGAATTTCCGCCAGTTCCTGCAACACTGCCGAAGGGCTGCACATGCTAGGGTCTGCTGTTAGCATCCACACATTGTTCGTCTGCAGCTGATAGGCTTCTGCGGCCATTGTTTTGCCCGTTCCCGCGTTCCCAGAAATCACGGCCAGATCCACATCGTATTGGGAGCTTTCCATGATGTTCATCAATGTTCTGGCAGTTTCGGTGACAATAAAACCGGGAACAATTGGGCGTGCCTGGCGTGCACGCTCCTTGCTATCTTGCGCTTCCAGCCATGCCTGCACCTTATCCGCAACGCCTTCATTATCCCCAGCATATTTGCCAGATGAAAATGAACTCAGAACCGGTGTGCTCAGGCCAATTGCATGCGCAATCTTACTCCAGCTCAGTCCGTCACGTTCTTTGCGTTCCACAAATGCTGCACGAAGGCGTGCGTGGTCGTTCATAACCTCGGCCATGTTCAAAAATTCCCCGTTATTTTAAGCTGTATTTGCTCTGTTCTTAGTCTTCGTCAGTATCAACCAGCCGCAGAGAACGTTCTGCTGGCCGGGTGCGGGCGTTATACTTTGTCAGCCAATCTTCTTCATCATCATCGTCATGCGCCACAGCTGCATTCCCGTGGCTAATTGGCGCTTTCGGGCGTAGCGGCCGCACAACTTTGGTTTCAGGCAGATCCGGTTCTGGTGTTTCCACGTCTCCGTAAATACGCGCCAATTCCTGCCGATTAACACGCACTTCCGCTTTTTGAAGCTCCTTTGTAGCCCGTTTGAACGCCTTATACGCGCGCGCTTGGCTCTGCGCTGCCTGTTGGTCTGCAAATCCCGCCTTCTCAACACAGCTGGCAGCACCCAGATACGTGCCGTCAATTCGGTAAACATGCAGATCATCCTGCAATGCCTGCGGGTCAAACCGAACAATCACAGACGTGCCGCGATGTTGATGCAGGAATTCGGCCCAATACCGATTGTCAGCCAGAGAAATCACACCATCGCGGCGCGCAACGGTCACGCTTTCCGCTGCCATCAGGCACAGTCTGCGCTGCTCCTCCGTTGCAGTTACAATCTCGCCACGGTTCGCGGCCTGCGCGTAACTTTCCGCAAATACGTGGTCAAAACTGAATTTACCCTGGCATACGTCAGAGCGACGGCCGACGCGTGCATTATGTTCCCGAATACCCTCGGCAACCACTGCCAAAAACACGTCTAGATCCACAGCATTGCTGCCGTAGTTCTCTGGCTTGCTGGTAACCGTATTACCCGTATAAGCCCCGGCAAAACGCGGGTGTTTTGCCAGATCACCTGCCAGATCACGCCAGGCACGTTCAATCGGTTTGGAACGTCCGCTGTATGGCGTAGCCCAGTGCACCTCCACACCCAGCAGGGGCAGGATACCCATTGGCTCATCATCACGAACTTTGAACCGATAACGGTTCTGCACGCCGCCGGTCAGCCATTTGGATGCAAAGTTTCGCCCGTTATCCAGCCAGCATTTTTTCGGAATGCCGTATTTGGCAACCATGTCGCCAAATGCCAGACGCACGCATTCCTTGTTTTCAGAAACATCCACCCGCCAAGATAGAATTTTGCCACTGTAAATGTCCTGAAACCCAACTAAAACGGGCCTAACAATCTGCTCCTTGCCGTTCTCAATCCAACGCACGAACACATCAAACTTATGCCCATCCGCATTGACGGCTTCCAGAGCATGAAACACCGTATGGTCACGTTTCTGTGCCGGAAACATAGTTTTCAAAGCCTGTTCTCCCTTGCGGCATAATGTCACCAACTCAGGCGGCAACGCATCCATGCGGCGTTTGAGTGTTTTGGCTGACGGCAAATTCCAGCCGTTCTTGGCCGCATGATTTTCCAGACGCCGCATGCACGCACTGAATGTTGGCTGCTCCAGACGTAGGAAATCAGATTTCAGAATGTCCCACGCCTCAGTCGGGCAATCTATCCGTTCTGGCCGCTTCGCATAATGTGGTGCTAATGCAGCCAGCCAGTCACAATGGTTCACACCACGCACGGCACGATACCAGCGGTGAATGGTTGTAACCCCCACATCTTCATCACGACTGATCTGGATGATGCTGAGCTTCTTCTGCAATCCAGCAGCTACCAGCATTTCAATTGCCATCAAGATACGATGTGCCTTTTTCGCCCGATTTTTCAGGTTTTCCGGCAGGGCATCATAACGCCGCCACAGATCCTCGCGCTCGCGTTTCTCATCGCGTGCGTCAGGTTCTGCTTCTTTTGCATCCTGCGCCTTAATCGCCAGAGCTGCACGGGCAGGTAGCGGGAGCACATACGGTGTGAACTCATATCCACCACCACGACCGGCCCGCTTACGCCATGATTTGCCTTCGTTCTCTGGATCAAGCCAGCGCTCTTCTTCAATACGCACATTGATGCCCCGTTTAGTAGCAGGCATCCCTGGTAGCGCCAGTGCAGCCAGTTCAGCAGGCGAGAACCACTGAACACCATTCATCAGAACCGCCCTCCCATCTGCCGACGCAGGCCATTTTCCATCCGAGCAAGTTTCTTTTTCTGTTCAGCCACGGCTGCCAATTCAATCATCGGCAGATACCGGCTCTCAATCACAGACCAGCCACGCGGTGCAGCCATCAGTTCCAGCAGTCGCCGGTCCTGCGTGGCGCCAATCAACGCATCAAACCGTGGCACACTGATCTGGTGCCCATCGCGCTGCACGCTGGCATAGGCATTCAGCATGTTGATGCTGACAGGCCGTGTCAGGAGATCGCTCATACGCTCGCAAACCTCTGCACGACTCAGGCCGCAATCATCCAATGAAACTGAAATGGCGCGTGCCAGTTGATCAGAAAACGTGTTGCCGCGTATCAGGAACGGGTCAAACGCAGCCACAGGTTCGGGTGGCGTCCAATCCAACAGCGAAAGTTGGCGCTTATCTTTGCGGATCATGCTGCCAGCCTTTCATTGCTTAGCCGCAAATCAGCATCTGCCTGCACAATTTCCAGAAACACGCTTTGCGGGCAGTCCATGGCCCATAGCAGATCAAACAGCATGTTCATGCGGTGCGGATATCTGCCGCGTTCCATGGAACCAACTGAGTTTTTGGTAAGTCCGGTTTCTGCTGCCAGATCTTCAATCTTCCAGCCACAGCGCAGACGTTCACGACGGATGATTTTTCCCACATTAGCTGACAGGGCAGCCGCATTTACGTTTTTCATTCTGCGTCTCCCATGTGCATTTCAGGTTCAAGATAGGTATGGAATTTCATTCGTGTTGCGCTGTCAGCCTTTTCCCAAAGCGCAACCAACTTGTCGTAAAGGGTTGGTTTTTTCTTGCGGGGCTTGCCGCTGATCTGCCTGATAATCTCGGCAACATTTTTCACACCCGGCCACTGCACGACAAAATCCGCCACCTGACGCTGCATGTCAGGAGTTTCACGCCCCAGTGCGTCCAATTGTGCGCCGCTGCCTGCCAGCCATGTGTTGGCAATTTTTTCGCGCACATCAGGAACAATTTTGCTATAGAGAGCAACAGAGCGCCGGATGGATCTGGCATCTAAACCGAGTTTCTGGGCAGATGCCTCGGTAAAGGACGGTATCAGGTGGACAAGATTGTCCATCTGATCCGACCGTCTATCACCCCCACGCTTAGTTTCGGGGTGCAACGCCTCGTAAATTTCTTTCCGCTTCGCCAAAAATGTCGCCCTATCAAGCGGGCTCAATTCACGACGGCAGATATTCTCGTCAATTTCCAGCAGCTGCGCTTCAAGATCATCAGCTTTCACCACAACAGCAAACGCTGTTTCTATGCCTGCCAACTCCAGAGCACGCAGACGATGCGCACCGGCAATCAATTGGTAGCGCTTGCCAGATTTCCGCACCTCAATAGGTGTGCGCTGCCCTTGTTCCTGCATGCTGGCGGCAATAACAGCCGCTGCATCCACATCAATCGCACGCAGGCGTTCACCAACGTCAATTTGCGAAAGCGGAATAGACACTACTGATAGCAGTGGCTGAGGAACCTGCACGTTCATGCTGCCACCTCATTTTGACGGTGCGCAGCGCACGGCAGCACAGTAGGAGTTCTGTCAGCACGAAACGAAACAGGAGTGCCGTCTAAATGATAACGTTCCGGCCAGACGCTTTCCGGTGTCATTCCCAGCTCCGTGGCAATAAGCTTTTCCAGAGGTGCGGAATATCCTGGCTGGCTGATCGCGTTAGAAACTGTATTGGGACTACGCCGATGCAATTTTGCAAATGCACTAAGAGTCCCAAATTTCTTCCGCAAACGCGTTTTAATATCTTCGGGGTGCAACCCACTTGGCTTTCGTGCCATATAGAGTCTCCTAAACCTTAGCCCGGCGGCAACCGGGCTCTCTTTTTCGTCAATCCGCGTGAGAAATAACGGGGAGTGAACACCGTGAGAATACACGAATATAAACCACCCAAAACCCCAAAAATGTTTTTCCCACTTATTTCCTGTGGATTAAATGTGGATAATTTACATTATTGGCTGTTTTCTGCGACTTCATGAAATGAATAACCAACACAATCCTGATTTCCCAGTTCCTGAAAATAAGTGGGAAATTACAAATGTGTCAGATCGGCTACGCGAAGCTGTATTGGCAGCGGGCGGGAATAGAGCAGTGTCGGAAAAATCAGGCATTCCGCTTAGCACGCTTAATACCTACATCGGCGGTCGCGATATGCGGGTATCTGCTGCTGCCAAATTGGCATTTGCCTGCAATGTAAGCCTTTCTTGGCTTCTTCTGGGTCAGGACGCCGACGAGCCATTATTGAAGATCAATCTTCCTCAAGGCCAGTCCTTACCCTCACAAGCAAACGACGTTGCCTACATTGACTATTACAATATCGCAGCATCTGCTGGTTATGGGGTATGTGCAGATGCTGGCGTAAGACCAGAAAAAGTGGCGGTTTCCTTGGCGTTTCTCAAGGGTGATCTTGGGCTTGATCCTAACTACGTTCTCATGCTCGAAACCAGTGGTGACAGCATGGAACCCACACTCCGTTCTGGCGATCGCCTGTTGGTCGATACCCGGCGTAGACATATTCTTGACGGCATTCACGTCCTGGTCGTGAATGGTGGCTTACTGGTTAAAAGACTTTCGTCAGAACCAAGTGGCAAAATCTGCATCGCATCAGATAACCACCTCTACAAAGAATTCCTCACTGATGCGTCCCGTTTCCGCTGGGGAGAACCAGATGGTGATGACGCAATCACAATAATAGGCCGCGTAGCCTACAGACTACAGGCAATGTCATGACTAACAAATCCAATGGAGCATACATAAAGGCTACTAGATTTTTTCTGATTATTACCTTTTGTCTTATAATTTTATTGTTTGTAATAGGTTTCTTTATGAAATCTGATGATATTTATTATGACTATGATTTTTCATCACAAGAATATAAACATCCAGTTCTGCATGTCGACAATGTGCCAAAGAATATGATTCCCATTGCCCAAAAGGCATTCGATGCCCTTCTGGATGCTTGCCCTGGGCTCAAAGCTGCATCATCGCGCGGAGAATCTTGGGATGTCTTGGCATTTCCGGAGAGGTTGGGAGGCCTCAGTCCTCTAAAAGATGTCTCATTCTTATTTGAGACAGATATTAATAAAGAAGTATTCTCAAAATTCCCCAAGGGACTTCAAGACCCTCAGTGGGGAAATCATATTATGTACCGTATTGACCTGGTAAAACATGGTGTATGGATGGATTGGCCTACAGATATATGGCTTTGCCATGAATCTTTATTTGGCAATCAATCTAGTGATCAAGACTTTATTATGGGATATCAGCGGACATGGCATCAGTCGAATGTATTCAAGTCTATTCCAGATATGCCCTCTTTGCCTGATGGTCCACTTTCCCATCCAAAAGTAACTCCATACCATCGGCCCAATATTAAAGGTGGTTCTTCACAAAAATATGTATCAGAAGCCATGTCTTATCTTGGCAATTGCACCTCATGGACAGGTGACTTGTCTTGTATGAGTGCGCAGGACAAATTTGTTCGGCAGTATGTTAATGCTCTTGCTGGTGATTACGCTGCTCAAAAAGATGTAATATTTGATTTCATGTTACCTGAAGATGAAGATGGCCCGGTGAAAGCAAGTAAAATACAAGGATGTGCTTGGGCTCAGGTTGTCGCATATAGCGGTTCTCCTTATGTGACCAAAACAGATCGCTCAATGATGATACTGGATTGCGATGGATTGCAGGCTCCAGATCTGGACGCTTCAAAAATTCGAGCTGCTGCAATCAATCATGAGATCAAAACAGCGCACGTTCATCGTCTGCCAGTCCCTGAGATTGAATATGATCCTCGTAGCGGGAAGAATGAGACCGAAGCCGATTAAAAGGGTTTTAAAAGGTCCTTCATCAAAATAGAATTCTTTATAGGTTGGGTTCCAAACTTGGTGTCCTTTTGGTCAAAATGCCTATCAGGTTCCAGACACCACACACCGGCATAATCATAAGGGCTACCAACCGCCCAATTATGCCGACACCAGCAGTTTTCCTCAGGTTCTCATCCCATCAAATCCCCGCTGATCCCATATAATCCCGGTTTCCCAGTAGTTCCATTCCCTGTGTCCCCTTACAACGCTGTTGTCGACTTCAGACCGATATAGACGAAAGCATTGAAGGCAACGATGCCAACGAGCGATACACCAAGCACGCGCCAGCGGTATTGCCAATATCGATGCCTGTCACGTTGCATGACCCGCCACGCAAAAGGCAGCAGCAGGATCAAGGCAATTGTCCAACGCCAGAACAGCAAGGTGAAGGGCGGAACCTCCTGTCGCACTGCCCGTCCGACAATGAAATTCCCTGCCCAGAACAGTGGAGGCGGGATCAAGAGCAGGAACCCACGCCAATCGATCGAACGCCATGCCCCTGCGGCCTTCGCCAATGCCGTGTCGGTCATTGCGTCCTCTTCGGTGTCACTGAACGACATCGACCCACTGCGCCCCCGTCAACGCAGCCATCCGGTTCGGCTCAATGCTGACCGCGCTGTTCGGCGCGCCACCCGCCGGGAACACGACAGGAAAATCCCTTAGCGAAACGTCGCAGAAGACCCGCAAGGGGCGTATCAGACCGAACGGACAGACACCTCCGATCGGATGCCCCGTTTCAGATTCAACGTCTGACGCGTCCAGCATCCGGGCTTTGACACCAAAATGCTGTTTGTATTTTCGGTTATCCAGACGGGCATCACCCCGTACGACGAGGATGATGACCTCGTCGCCCAGCCGCAACGACAGGCTTTTAGCAATCTGTCCCTGAGGCACTTCCAGAGTATCAGCGGCTGAAGCCACCGTCGCTGTACAGACGTCAAACTCCACGATTTCAATATCAGCGGCATGTTGTCTGAGAAACGCTTTCACCGAATTCAGGCTCATATTTTCCCCACTTGTCTCGCATGAACCAAGAAGGCCGGTATCCTGAACAGAACGTCCTCACTGTCCAATCGGAGAAGCCCCCACCCTACAGGTGCAATTGCCCGCTTGCTGCGACCGTGGCTGAGCCACCGATACGAATGCGCAGGGTTTCCCCTTCGCTGTCCCATGATGCGTAAACTTCTCCATCACGCTCAATTTCGATGCCCTGCTCGGCCACGTAATGACCACTCTTTTGATCGGCATGTTTGTGACGGGCTATGAACGCAGCCACTGAACCATTGCCAGAACCACAGACGGGATCTTCGGCGACGCCCTCACCGGGTGCGAAGGTTCGCACTCGGATACGAACGGGGCCATCATCGTTACGCTCGACAAACGTTGTTACACCCGCTGCACGCACTGCCTTGCATTCACGTTCAATCAATCCCTGATCAGGAACGAGTGCAGAAATAGTAGCGAAACGCGAGAGCTCAACAACCAGCCACGGCACACCGGTCGACACAACCTCAAATGGCGTGTTCGCCAGATCCGCTTCGCTGCAGCCGAGCATTTTTGCCACGGTTTCACGCGAAAGAGCCGTGTCGCGGTAGGTCGGAGCACCCTGGGTCATGCGCAACCGGAGACCCGCAGGAGACCGGAGGACTTCAACCGGCACAACGCCAATCCCACATTCCTGTTTCAGAAGGGAAGCATTGGCCTTATCCGGATAGCGTGCAAGCACAGAATGCGCAGCCGCGATCGTTGGGTGCCCCGCGAAAGGCAGTTCGTTCATCGGGGTGAAGATGCGGGCGCGATAGTCAGCCTCTGGCGTCGACGGCTTGAGAATGAACACGGTTTCCGAAAGATTCATCTCACGCGCGATTTTCTGCATCGTCTCCGTGGGAATATCGTCTGCGTCAAACACGACAGCCGCGGGGTTGCCGTAGAGCGGCCGGTCAGAAAATGCGTCAACCTGAACAAAATCGAATGGCATGAGATGATCCTTGGCATCAACAGACATTCAACTTAAAACGTGATACACTTTATTGGAATAAATATAGTGTCGCAGTACACTTTCGAGAGGCAAGATCCATGCGCTTGATTTCACCGTGGACTCCACGCCTCGCTAACAGCACAGCCTCACCCTCATCCCGCCTGGTTGCTGCGCTCGCCGAGGATATTCTTGAAGGACAGATCGACACAGGAGACCGACTGCCAGCACACCGTGATCTGGCTGACAGACTGGGCATCAGTGTGGGCACAGTTACGAAGGCATATAATGTTCTGGAACGTCGGGGACTGGTTCGAAGCGTAAAGGGAAGAGGCACTTTTGTCGCTCTCGCACAAACGCGCCGTAGACCGCTTATTGATTTGTCCCGAAATGTCCCACCATCAGTTCTGACTGAGCGTTTATTGGCACGAACGCTAACTTCACTTTCGAAACATGTTGATTCAGACTTCTTTAACGACTACCCGCCACTAGCTGGCCATGACGAACACCGTCGACTGGTTGCCCGATGGTTCACCCGCCTGGGTATGGAAACTGATCCAGAAAAGCTGGTACTGACTAACGGTGCTCACCACGCCATTTCTCTTGCATTGTCCGTCACATGTGATTCTGGAGGAACGTTATTTACTGAAGCGCAGACTTATCCTGGCGTCATCTCGCTAACTCGACATCAGGGGATTCATCTAGTTGGTCTCCAGATGGACGACGAAGGTCTTTGTCCCCTAGCACTTGAGAAAGCACTCATCGCGCGACGCCCCGGTCCAATTGCTCTTTACGTGACGCCGACCATGCAAAATCCAACAACAGCCACAATGAGCCGCGAACGACGCGAAGCCATTGTGTCAATCTGCCGTCGTCATAATGTCATGATTATTGAGGACGATGTCTATACGCTTACTGCTAATCCTGAATTGCCACCGCTCGCCATGCTTGCGCCCGAGCTGACATTTTATGCGAACAGCCTGTCCAAAACTCTGAATCCCACGCTCCGCATTGGCGGCCTTGTTGTGCCCGAGCATATGTATACGCGGATAGAAGAGGCGCTGCAGGCCACTGCCATCATAGTATCGCCTCTCTGCTGCGCGATTATGGAACAGTGGTTTATCGACGGCACGACTGAAATTGTAACTCAAGCGATTCAAGAAGAAGCAGACAGACGCGTCTCTCTGGCTCAGACCTTGCTCGGTAGCCTTATGCTTAAATCTGACCATACAGGCTATCATGTATGGCTTCCGATGTCAGATTCCGAGGCGCGCGATCTGAAGAAAACAGCCGAATCCCTTGGTGTCCTGTTGACCTCTCCCCAATCAACCGACGCCAACCGACGCAAACTAAATTGTGGAGTTCGACTATGCTTGGGAGCACCGTCAATCACCGAGTTAAATATCGCACTCAAATTAATTGCAGATATACGGATGAAAAACCCAACAATTAAATCCAATTTAGCGATCTAGACTCACAATAGCGGGTGCCCATTCCTGAGCAGTCCGATTAGGCAAGGTATCCGTTCAAGACATTCGTCTCTGTCGTATGGTGTAGCCACAGGCTCCCAATACGGGCCAGAAGGCCCCAAACTCGCTCCATCACGCAAACGTGAAAACCGACAAAAACCCGCCTGAATTCCTTTTCGTTTGTTTCCTATGTGTTTCCTGCGATGGATTTTGGGCACAAAAAAAGCCACCCTTATGGATGGCTTTTACCGTGTGATATCAATCACTTAGTGCGTGGTTGCGGGGATAGGATTTGAACCTATGACCTTCAGGTTATGAGTTTGTAGGTAAGAGCTACGCCCTGCCACGAAATTTCCCGACGCACCCCGAAGAACCACTACTATCCTATTATTTTAATTGAATAAGTCATTCATTTTGGCTCTTCTGTCTACGCTTACTCACGCTGATGTTTCAATCCCATTTGCATCCTATATGCATCCTGTGGAGGAAGCCATGCCCCGGATATCAAAGCGCATAATCGCCACCCTCCAGCCTGCCGAAAAGGACTACATCGTCTGGGACGATCAGGTCGCCGGCTTCGCCTTGCGGGTCTGGCCTTCGGGCCGGATGAGCTACGTGGTTCATTATCGAGCCAATGGCCGGTTCCGTCGTTATACGATCGGCCATCACGGTCCCTGGACGGCAGACAAAGCACGCGACGAAGCAATCAAAATCCTCGCCCGTGTGAAAGACGGTAACGATCCAAATACCGAACGCGGCGAAGAGCGGACCTCCCCCACTGTCAGCCAGTTCTGCAAGATTTTCATTGAACGGCATGTGAAGACGCATCTGAAATCAACCACACAAGCCGAATATCAACGCGCGATTGACCTGTTCATTACGAAAAAAATTGGCAGCCGGAAGATGGCCGCTGTCACGCATTCTGATGTCGTCACATTCCACCACACCTATCGGCATATCCCGTATCAGGCCAACCGGACTCTGGGGGTGCTGTCGAAAATGTTCTCTCTGGCAATTCTCTGGGGTGTGCGGACAGACAACGTCAATCCATGCAGGGGCGTGAAACGCTATAAGGAGCAGAAGCGCGAGCGTTACCTCGCAGCAGAAGAACATCAGCGCCTCGGCAAAGCACTCGACGATGCCAGGTCCACGATGCCGGAAGCCGTCAATGCCTTTCAACTCCTGCTTTTAACTGGTTGCCGTCTTCGAGAGATCCAGCGCCTAAAATGGGAATATGTCTTTCTGGACGAAGGAGTAATCAGGTTACCCGACAGCAAAAATGGCGCTCGCACCGTGCAGTTGGGCGAGAGCGCGATTGGCTTGCTTGGAGACATACCAAGGGTCGAGGGCAATCCCTATGTCATCACGGGACGGAAAGACGGTGGCCACCTGACTGATCTGGAGAAGCCGTGGCGGCGCATCCGAAAGGAAGCCGGGCTGGAGGATGTCCGCATTCACGATCTCCGCCATTCCTTTGCGTCCGATGCGCTGGAACTCGGCGAGGATCTGATCATGATCGGAAAGCTTCTAGGTCACCGTGATCTTAAATCAACAGCACGTTACGCCCACCTCAAGAAAGAGCCCATCCAGCGCGCGGTCAAAGGGATCGACCTAAAAATTTCTGCTGCCCTTGCCCTACCCAGAGAAACACTGGAGGCTACGATTGATTAGCCGGCGTCACGCAAAGTGGTGTCAAAACGATTAATGATACCCCGACCGTGCAAGCCTCCGTCAGACTTTCGCGAAACAATCAAGTCGTCTTTACACCAGTACGAATAAAAGAGAACAGCATCGTCGCGTCCAAATCATAAAGGAGAGAAACGACGACGATATTCAAACCCACGAGACCGCTAGAATTATACAAGTAATATTTTAAATATACATCATTAATATACCTCCAAAGGCGTAATCTATTCTATAATTCCATGAGACACTTGATATTTACTTCAAGGCGCTCCCTATCCTTAATCTCACATTCCCATATAACATGGACACGCCAACCTAACTTCTGCAATGCGATCAGCGTCTCTTTATCTCGCACGCGATTGCGTTCAATTTTTTTTGTCCAATACTCTGTGTTGCTTTTCGGAATCCGTGCTCCTCGTGGACAATCATGCCCATGCCAAAAGCATCCATTCACAAATAAAGCCAATTTTCGACCTGGAAAAACTAAATCTGGAGAGCCAGGAAGATCTTTACGATGGAGCCGAAACCTGTATCCCATTGCATGGATAAGCTTTCTTACCACCAACTCCGGGCTCGTATTCTTCGACTTAACTGCCCTCATAGTTCGTGAACGAACAGGATCTACTTTCATCCATCAAATTCAATTCTGAGGCTTGGGTCGCTCTCGCACTCGGCGATAATTTTATTATAATGATCGATAATATCCCTCACCGCCGTCTGTCTGGCGTCCCGTTCAAAGGTACTCCACTCATAAACATTCGTCGCTAAAAATTGCTCGATTTCAATAATATCAAGGCGATCGTCTACTCCAACCTGCTTGGCGAGTGCTTTGGCGCCACCTACCCCATCTTCTGTAGTCACAATAAGAGGACGTAAACCGGAACTGAGATTGTCCTGGCATTTCCGAATAAGCGCTTCTCCAGGCGCAGTTGTGACATGAATAGCCACATCTCCGATCAAAAAATCTCCTGAGCGATTAGATGGCGCATCCGCAACCGAAAAACCGTGATGACGAATACTACCTTTTGTGATCACATTTAGTTTGGCTCCGACCAGATGCTGCATAACAGCGCCCGCATACATGGTGCCGGAAACCTCACGTTGACGTTCTACGGCCTGCGCCAAAAGATCTCTTACACAAGCCCGTAAAGAGCGTGATGGATCAAGTTTGAAAGTAAACGGAAGAGCGTCAAAATACGCCTGAGCACGCTCTACCCAATATTTCTCCGCAGCATCTAAATCCAATAAATTGTGAGAATGCAGATCGTTTAGAACATCAATGTATGCATTCATTCTCTCCATATTCCCTCGACTGGTTCTACCCCCTTCACTAGAGAGAATACGCTCAATGCCATGGTCTTTAAGTATTTTCTTTACCGCCCCACCACCCAATCCGGCGACTTGCCCTCCTTTTGTTGTTACGAACGAATTTTTATCTAA
Organism: Acetobacter sp. JWB; assembly: GCF_003323795.1. Classification (NCBI taxonomy): domain Bacteria; kingdom Pseudomonadati; phylum Pseudomonadota; class Alphaproteobacteria; order Acetobacterales; family Acetobacteraceae; genus Acetobacter; species Acetobacter sp. JWB. Next base: position 1,540,486 of record NZ_CP030871.1, read on the forward strand.
CGGGAACTGCTTCGATGCCGCATTCCTCGTTAGGATCAGAGCAAGAGATAAAGACCCTTTTGACAAACCGATATAATCATCGTCAAACGCCGCCAATACGGCTCGTTGTGATAACATCATAAATCTTTCTCAACTCGTCGAATTGCCGTCATTTCTGAAACCTGTTCTATCGTGCCAGCACGTCGCACAACTGTCTGACGCATCAACTCACTTCCTCGCATTTCCATCCGAAAGTCGACATGATGGATTTCCTCGGCATATCCACCGAAAGCAGCATTAAAAGCCGCGAGAATTTCAACTTCTCCAATATCCCGTCCTTTAACAAAAGGAATAGAAATTGAAGGGATATTCTCAGGAAACAGATAGATACACGGAGGAGGCACACAAAAAGGACCAAGATTGGTCAACCGATCACCATCTACGGATTTTGGGCAAGGTCTACCAATTGTCGCGCAAACCATATCCCACAACAGCACCCCATCCACTCGCTGGTTCCGCGCAATCATTTCAGCGCTAAGACGTGTGTGAATGCCCGACCAAGCGTTTCGTTGAGGATCTGCACCAGGATTGGAACAGATACTCCAGATCACAAACTCATCAGCGAGTGGCGGTCGTTCAAAAATATTCGTGTTATTCCCATCAAGACAGCCCTTAAGGTCAATAACAGCAACACGTCCACTATTTAGACGAACAATATAATCATTACGGTTTGCATTATCTGTCAGATCCCATCCAGCAATAAAACCGCCGTCTTCCATATGATTCAGCGCATGCTGAACAAACTCTCGTTTGCCACGCATAGTGGCCGAAAACTGGCCACGGACACGCTCTATCGCGCCACGAAACAAACCAGACTGATAGAACTCTCGCTCATCCAAACCATGGTCGCCAAGTTTATGCGCTTCTGTTTTAAGTATTTCAGCAAACCTCTCGATTTGATCGCGCAATCCCTTGTTCTGTTTACAGGGAATAATGGTCATGCCGCTTCCTGTTTCCCTTCGGAAACCATGCCAAGTAACGGTTCCAGGATATGCTGCGCCAGATGACGAACGACAGGCACAGCTACGCCATCCCCTGTCAGGTGATAAGCTTCATTATAATTCTTAGGCAGCTTGTAATGATCTCCGAGCCCCATCAGCCTTGCTGTTTCACGAGTGGAGATTAGCCGCGACCGAACCTTCCGGCCGTCAACAACAATAATTGTCTGACGGCTTGAACCCCCTGCCGGCGTCCGAAGACAACCTGCGATATCGTCAAACCGCACTTCAGCACGCTGAACTTTCGCCCCGTTTTCATCAAGACGTGTTCGTCTATAGATGGCTCCCACCATACGCCTGCCCGCACGTTTTGCAGCATTTACTTTGGCGAGATTGGTGGCAGACATCATCGAAATCAATCTTTCGGTTTCGCTGGCTGTATGCCAAGGCACTCCAGTAGGCGCCTCCTCAATCAGATCAGCGAAAGTTGTATGCCGATGCGATGGAGTAGGAATATTCCACCACAAAAATTGAGTTTGCGCCTTTTTTGATATTCCCTGAACAGCCCTCTTCAATCCATTGGTGTGAAACGGGTCAAGCGGTTCAGGAGATAACAATGAAGGATGAATTTCGACATCCTTATGCACCCCGATCATGAACAAGCGAGGACGTGACTGAGGCACAAACAATGAGGCGTTGATTACGAGCGCTCCATACCGATATCCGGTCTCGACAAAAGTCCGACAGATAGCGTCGAAATCCTGTCCCCCATGAGACGTCAGCGTGCCAATGACATTTTCAAGAGCTATAATTTTCGGGGCTCTTCCCTCTGAAACAAGCTCTCTCACGACATGCCAGAAAGGATAGAAGGTGCCAGAACGCTCTCCTTTAAGACCTGCGCCCCCTCCAGCCAACGACAAATCCTGACATGGGAATGAACCCCATACGAGATCTGCAACACCAGGTAAGTCTTCAACACGGACATCATTGACGTCCCCAACCCGCAATTCTCCTCCTGTTCCCCAGTTGGCCTGATAACTCAGACCTTTTTTATGATCAAAATCATTGGCAAACAGACACGTCCAGCCGTCCCCCAGTCCCGCACGGGCCATCCCGCCGCCAGCAAAAAATTCGTAAAAACTAGGCATTAGCTGTAGACCTGACGTCATCTTCTTGTAACGACACCACCTCACGCGCGAGCTTTTCTTCAATCGCTTCCGCTATCCAAGTGTTACGAGACACTCTTCCAGCCCTTTTTGCGCGCGCGTCATCAATCGCTCCAAACGTCTCCGTAGAGAGGCGCAGATTGATCCGGTCCATCGCGTGAACTCCCGAATTTTCTGTAGCATGGCTCATGGCGCCATGATGGCGCCAAAATATTCGTATGTCCAGACGAATGTTCCTGACTTGTTCTCAAAAATAAACCTGGAAAAAGAAATCATTCGTATCAGACGCTATCGACGATCTATCCGAGCCTATCAGACGTTATGTAGTGATAGTGGCGATAAAGAACCTATTAGTAAGTGCGAAAATGATTTTTTGCGGCCCCTCTTGCCACCAGCAGATAGAGTGCCGGGGTCGTGAACATGGTCTGGGCCTGGCTGACGAGCAGACCGCCAATCAGCGCAATGCCCAATGGTTGGCGCAGTTCCATCCCATAGCCGCCCATCAGCACCAGCGGCAACGCGCCCAAGGCCGCGGCAAAGGTGGTCATGACGATCGGCCGTAGTCGCAACAGGCAGGCCTCACGGATGGCATCCCGTGGTGTCATGCCGTGCTCGCGCTCGGCATGGATGGCGAAATCCACCAGCAGGATGGCGTTCTTCAGCGAGATGCCCGTCAGCAGCAGCATGGCGATGACCGCCATGCCGGAGAACGGCAGGCCGAACAGGTCAAGCGCGACCACTGCCCCGATCCCGGCCGAGGGAATGGTGGAAAGAATGGTGAGCGGGTGCCACACGCTTTCATACAGCATGCCCAATGTCAGATAGACGGCGAGCACAGCAGCGATGATCAGAATCTCGCTGTCATGGGTGCTTTTGCCGACGTCCCCTTCATCACTCTGCAGTTCGCCACTGATCTCCTTCGGCAGATGCTGCTTTCGCCATTCCTGATCGATGATCGCCTGCGCCTGTGACAGGCTGACGCCGGGCGCAAGTTCCAGCGCCAGCGAGGCGGAACTGGCGTAACCGATATGGGTCACGGCCACCGGGTCGAGACTGGGGGTGATGCGGGCCACGACCGACAGCGGCACCAGTGTCTCCGCCCCGGTCGCCACAGCCGATCCGGTCGAGGCATTCGCCCCGCCCGCCAGAGAATTGGCGATCTGGTTCCGAAACGCCGTCGCACCGGTCGAGGTTGTGGTGCTGGCTGTGGCTGATGTCACGACCCGGATGGTGTTCGACGCCGAACTGCCCGAGGCGGAGCCGCCCGAGGGGCTGATCCAGAACTGCTTCAGGATTTCGGGATCGCGCTGGAAGCGGTGTTGCACGGTCAGCACTACATTGTATTGCCCGTGTGTCGTGTAGACGACCGAGGCCGTGGTCTGGCCCAGTGCATCGGACAGGGTGTTGCCGATCACCTGTGGCGTGACACCGACACGGGCGGCGGTATCGCGGTCGATCGCCAGTATGATCCCCTGTCCCGGTGGATCGACATCGGGGTCCACATCCGCAAATTCCGGGTGATGACGCAGGGCTTTCGCCAGTTTCCGTGTCGCTGGCCCCAGCAGCCGGTCATCCTCGCTGCGCAGGATGTAGCTCACTCCACTGCTGTTCGAGCCAACCCGCATCATGATGTTGCCCGGCGCCTGCGCGTGATATTCGGCGTGAATGTCTTTCCCCATCCGGGCCACCACGCGGGCCGCCACTTCCGTTCCCGATGCCCGCCCGGTGGACAGGTCGCGCAATGAGGCGAACACCATGCCGTGGCTGGAGCCTTCGCCGGTATCGAGATAGGCGATGACGTGGCTGACGGCCGGGTCCTCCAGCAGCACCCTGCTGAACCGCTCCAGTCGCGCCCTGGTCTGCGCCAGCGAACTGCCGCTGCCCCGCGACCCGCCCGAGACAATGCCGATATCCTGACGCGGGAACACGACCTTTGGCATACGGGTGAACAGGACTACGCCTACCAGCAGGGTCAGCGGCAGCAGCAATGCGGTCTTGCCGGGATGGGTCAGGCAGATTTCCAGGGTGCGGCGATACAGGCTGCCGCTGTGTTTTTCATGATCCAGAAAATCTGCGACATCCACTTCTGGATGCACGGCGGTTCTGTTTTCGGCAAAGCGCATGCACAGCGCAGTCAGACACGGTGTGACCACGCAGGACAGGACCAGCGACACCGTGACAGTGATCCCCACCGTCCCGGCAAACTCCCGGAACAGCCGTCCCGTCAGGCCCGAGGCCAGCCCGATCGGCAGGAACACCGCCAGCACCGAGACGGTAATGGAGAGCAGCGTGAACGCCACCTCGCTGGCCCCGGCAATGGCGGCCTCATTGATGGACAGCCCCTGTTCACGCATGCGGATGATGTTCTCGATCACCACGATGGCGTCATCCACTACCAGCCCCGTGACCACCGTCAGCGCCATGAGCGAGAGGTTATCCAGCCCGAACCCCGCCAGATGCATCGGTCCAAGACTGGCGATCAGGCAGCACGGCACGATGATCGCGGCTGCAATAGAGGCGGTCCATGAGCGCAGGAACACCCAGACCACGGCCAGCGCCAGAATGCAGGCGGCAAGGAGTGTCACCAGCGTATGGTGCAGCGAGGACCGGATCACCGCCGAACCATCCCGCGCCACTGTGATATCCGCGCCCGGCGGCATGAGCGTGCGCAACTGCGGCAGGCGGGCCTTCACGGCCTCGACAATGCCGACCAGATTGGCTCCCGGCTGGGCGCGGACCATCAGGGTCAGGGCTGGTGTGCCGTCAAAGAAGGCAGCCGCGTTCACGTCCTGCATGCTGTCGGTGACGGTCGCGACATCGCGCAGCCGGATGGGGCGTCCGTTCTTGTAGGCAATCACCAGATCCCGATACGCTGCGGCATGGTCGGCCTGATCGTTCACGGCCAACTGGTAGCGCTGCCCGGCCATATCGATCGCACCTTTTGGCGTATGCGCATTGGCCGAAGCGAGTGCTGCGCGCAGGTTCTCGAACCCCATGCCATATTTGAAGAACAGCAGCGGGTTCATTTCCACCCGCACGGCCGGCGCGGAACTGCCCATGAGCATCACATCCCCTACCCCCGGCACCTGGAGCAGCATGGGCCGCAGGGTGGTGTTCACCAGATCATACAGACGCGGCATGGGCTGCATGCCCGGTGTCACTGCAAGGATCAGCACCGGTGTCGCATTCGGGTTGGCGCGATGGTAGCTCGGGTCTGACCCCGGCGTGGTTGGCAGGTCGCGCCGCGCGGCCCTTATGGCCGCTTCCACGTCCCGCGCGGCGCCATTGAGATCCCGGCCCAGTTCAAACCCTAAAGAGATGGAAGTCTCCCCCCGCGTGGAGGTGGACATCATCTGCGTCACACCCGCGATATTGCCCAGATGCCGCTCCAGTGGGGCGGCCACCGTGCGGGCCATGACCTCGGGCGAGCCGCCGGCATTGGAGGCCGAGACCGAGATCACCGGCAAGTCCACATCGGGCAGGTCGGAGACCGGCAGACGGGGCAGCGCCATCAGTCCCGACAGCACGGCGGAGAGCAGCAGCAGCGTTGTCGCCACCGGGCGATGGACAGACCAGACGATGAATTTCAAGGAAGATGTCCCGTCCCTGCGGGAGGGCTCACTCTATAAGACGATCGATGCGGGCATTTTTTCAAAGGAGCACGAAAAAATCTTCGCTTCCTTTCAGCGGGCTTTCAAAGCTTACCCGGCTGAGGATGTGACCGTGATGGCGGCACCCTGCACGGCCAGTCCATGCTCGGCGGCCACCCGGCGCAACAACGTCGCCACTTCCGGTGCGTGACAGGCGATCTTCCGTCCCGTCCCCGCTTCCACAAAGGTAATCGCAAGCGCTGCCCTCGGCTCCGGAGCCACACTGTAGAGCCATTGCCGGTCCGGCGTGACATCACGGCGCAGGATGCCCCGCTCCAGAAACAGATTCAGATTGCGCTGGATAGACCCCTGTGAGGGAACGTGTCCCTGCTCCATGATCCGGCCGAGCGTTTTCCAGATTTCCACCGCCGTCGCGCGTGGCCCGGCTTCCAGAAGACCATGAAACAGGATGCGCCTTAGATCGGTCATTTTGATGCCGGCCTCTTCACTGCGTTCTTCCAGGCTGCGCACGGCGCTGCGGCTGGCGCCCATGCCGGGGCGGATTTCATTCAGGGATGGTGAAGAACGGCGATGTTCGGAAAAGGCGAGCATGGGTTTGATCCTGTCACGATCAGAGAAAGGGAATGGGAGCCAGAACGGAAAAAATCTCAGTTTCCGCCAGCGTGGATGTAGAACTCGACGGGCACCGTCAGGGTGATGGGATCCCCCGCGACACTGTCCGGCGGAATGGGCAGAGGCTGGGCGCGTTTGGGCAGAGCGATGGCTTCCTGATCCAGCAGCGGATGGCCGGAACTGCTGGCCAGTGTGACCGTGAGCACATGGCCTTTACGGTCCATGGAAAAGGTCACGGTCGGCACGCCTTCCTGATGATCGGCCATGGCATCGGACGGATAGCGCTTGAATTTTTCAAGCTGCGCCAGCAACGCGCCCTGCCACGTGACTGGATCATGCGATGCCTTGGACGACGAAGCACCCGGTGCAGGTGCTGCCTGTGCGGGTGCTGGAGGGGCTTCCGAAGAAGGCGGTGCTGTCGTCGCCTCGGCGGGTGGCGTCTTGTCGGGGATCGGCTTTTTAAGCATCGGCACCGGCTTGTGCTTCTTGACCAGCTTCTTTGGCTTTTCGGGCTTGGGAACTGGCACCGGTGGATTGGGCGCGAGTGAAGGTGGCGCCGTGATCTTGGGCGGTTTGAATTGCCCCGGGTTTTGTGGAGACAGAAAGACCCGTGAGGTAAGAAGAATTCATGAGCAATAAATCGAAGCGTTTTCCGCCTGAGTTTCGTGACCGTGCAGCCCGCATGGTTCTGGAGGAAGAGAAGAACCATCCTTCGCGGTGGTCTGCAGTGATGATGATAGCGCCAAAGCTGGATATTCATCCTGACACGCTGTCAAAATGGACCCGTCTGCATGAACGTGCCAATGCGCCTGCGGTGAGTGACCTGCCTGATCGAGAGAAGATCAGGCAACTGGAGCGAGAGAACCGCGAATTGCGGCAGGCCAATGAAATCCTGCGTAAGGCGTCGGCATATTTTGCCCAGGCGGAGCTCGACCGCATCTTCAAGCCATGACACGCTTCATTGAGGAGCACCGGCAGACATATGGTGTCGGGTCAATCTGCAGGGTTCTGTCGATTGCACCATCTGCCTATTATGCAACTGTTGCCAGACAGAAAAATCCGTGTGTGCGCAGCCAGAAAGACAAAGAACTGTGCGATGACATCCGTAGAGTGTGGAATAATAATTTCTGCGTCTATGGAGCGCGCAAGGTCTGGCATCAGCTCAGACGTGAAGGCGTGGATGTCGCCCGCTGCACGGTAGAGCGGCTGATGCGCCGGATGGGGCTGAAAGGCGTCATTCGTGGCAAGGGGGTCAGAACCACACGGCCTGATCCGCAACGTCCGTGTCCGCAGGATCTGGTGCAGCGCCAGTTTCATGCTCCTGCCCCCAACAGACTGTGGGTTTCGGATTTCACGTATGTTTCCACTTGGCAGGGCTTTGTTTATGTGGCCTTCATCATTGACGTCTTTGCACGGGTTATTGTGGGTTGGCGTGTCTCCTCAACGGCTCATACCGACTTCGTACTGGATGCCCTTGAGCAGGCTCTGTGCCAGAGGCAGCCTGAGGGAAAAGTGACCCACCATTCCGACCGCGGCTGTCAATATGTGTCCATTCGCTACACGCAAAGACTGGCTGAAGCGGGGCTCGTTGCTTCTGTCGGCAGTGTTGGGGATTCCTATGATAACGCCTTGGCAGAGACCATTAACGGACTTTACAAAACCGAACTCATCTATCGGCAGGGGCCATGGAAAAACAGGGAAGCTGTTGAACTGGCAACACTTAAATGGGTCGACTGGTTCAATAATCGGCGGCTCCTGTCCTCCATTGGAAACATCCCGCCAGCAGAAGCTGAGGCACGCTTTTATGCACAACAGAAATCACATGCATTAGCCGCTTAAATCAGATAAAAAACGTCTCCACAAAACCCGGGGCAATTCACGCCAGCCATGACAGCGCCCTGTATAACAGCCATACCGATCGCGCCGAGACCAAAGACAGCCACGGTCGAGCCCGCTTCCACCTTCGCGGCGTTCCGCACGGCGCCCATGCCTGTCGGGACGGCGCACCCCATGACGCTGGCTTTGGCAAGCGGCGCATCTTTGGTGATCTTCGCCACAGCAATTTCGGGCAACACGGTGTATTCGCTGAACGTGCTGGTGCCCATGTAATGAAAGATCTGGCGGCCCTTGTATGAAAAACGGCTTGTGCCGTCGGGCATCAGCCCAAGCGCCTGTGTCTCGCGGATGGTTGAGCAGAGATTGGTCTTGCCCGAGCGGATCATCGGGCAGTTCGGGTCTTCGGGAATATAGAGCGGAATGACATGATCACCCGGAGCAACAGAGGTGACGCCTTTGCCCACATCCTCGACGATCCCCACGCCCTCATGGCCAAGAATGCACGGAAAGCGTCCTTCCGGATCATGCCCTGACAGGGTGAACATATCTGTATGACACAGGCTCGTGGTCACGATACGAACCAGAACCTCGCCGTCTTTCGGGCCTTCGAGATCAACCAGATCGATCTCAAGCGGCATGTTGGGTTCCCACGCAATGGCAGCTCGGGTTTTCATGGAAATGTTCCTCAGTAATGACGTGTGATTGCTCGTTCAGGCCGGCTCAAGACTTTCCGACTGGCGACGCCAGACCGGAAAAGGATCGGGGAGGCGTGCGTAGCGTGACGGCTCGAAAGGGGTATCTCCGAGATCCGGCACAAGACAGGCATCAAGGTCCCGGCGCAGTCCTGCTTCATCCATCTCCGCCGTGCCGATGAAGACGATTTCCTGCCGCCGGTCGCCATAGACGGAATCCCAGTTCCCCAGAACGAAATCCCGCCACTGATCGCTGTCCGGCCACTGGTTTTTCGGAATCGCGGCCCACCACAACCCCATTGCTTCGCTCCGCACAAGGGCTCCGGCCTGACTCATTTCTCCTACCCAGTCCGGGCGCGTGGCCAGCCAGAAATGACCTTTGGCGCGCACGACACCCGGCCAGTTCCGGTCAAGAAAGGCCTGGAATTTTGCGGGCTCGAACGGACGCCGCGCCCGGTAGACGAAATTGCGGATGCCATATTCGTCCGTTTCAGGAACATGATTGGCAAACCCGTAAAGTTCCTTAAACCACAACGGATGCTGGTGCGCCTTGTCGTAATCGAAGCTACCGGTATTCAGGATCCGTTCAACAGGAACCCGCCCCATATCGGTCTCGATGATGTCGGCGTCCGCATTCAGCGCGCGAATGATCTTCCGTGCCGCGTCTACCTGATCCGGCGCGGCGGTAGAGACTTTGTTGATGACCACGACATCGGCAAACTCGATCTGCTGGACGAGCAGATCGACCAGTGCGCGCTCGTCGTCCTCCCCTGCTGTTTCGCCCCGATCCTTCAGAAAATCGCTGGAGGAATAGTCGCGCAGGAGATTGACCGCGTCCACGACCGTCACCATCGTATCCAGCCGTGCGATATCGCTCAGGCTGACGCCATTCTCGTCACGGAACTCGAACGTCGCGGCGACAGGCAGCGGCTCCGCGATGCCCGTGGATTCAATGAGCAGATAATCGAATTTCCGCTCCTCCGCGAGCCGCCGCACTTCCTGCAACAGATCATCGCGCAGCGTGCAGCAAATGCAGCCATTGGTCATTTCGACCAGTTTCTCATCGGTGCGCGACAGATTGCTGCCGCCCTCGCGCACGAGATCAGCATCAATATTGACCTCGCTCATGTCGTTGACGATGACCGCGACCTTATAGCCCTGGCGGTTATTCAGAACATGATTGAGCAAGGTCGTCTTACCCGCGCCCAGAAAGCCGGACAGCACGGTGACGGGAAGCCTCTTGTCCATAGGTGTTTCTCCTCTAGAGCTGGGTCGGGTTCGGGACGTCGCCATAGACAGCGACCGGATCGAAGGTCTTGTGCGTTTCGCAAAAGACGAGTTCAGCCAATGACGCCGAAATGACTTCATCAGCAGGGAGATCGACACGCCGGTAAAAACAGCTTCGATAACCCACATGGCAGTTCGCTCCTGTGCCCGCAGTGTGCACGCGCAGCCACACCGCGTCCTGATCATCGTCGATCCGCATTTCGATGACATGCTGGATCAGCCCGCTCGTGGCCCCTTTCCGCCAGAGGCACTGGCGGCTTCGGCTCCAGTAATGCGCCTCACGGGTTTCGATGGTGCGGGCAAGCGCCTCGGCGTTCATGACGCCGACCATCATCACATCCCCACTCTCTGCGTCCGTCGTGACCACGGTCAGCAGTCCCCTGACGTCGAAACGCGGGGCGAGATCGGTTCCTTCCTCGACCTGCTCGATAGAGACACGAGGTTGGAACGCTGTTGATGCAGAAGGGGGAGCTTCGCCCATCATACGCCCCCTATTCCCGCCATAGCGAAGAACTGGCGACGCAAGGATTCCGACGTCTCGAACTCGCCCAGCAGGCGGCTGGTCACCATGCTGACGCCCGGCTTGTGTACGCCACGTGTGGTCATGCACTGGTGCGCCGCGTCAATCACGACTGCGACGCCACGCGGCTGAAGAACACTCTGGATCGTGTCGGCGATCTGGGCTGTCAGTTTTTCCTGAATCTGAAGGCGATGGGCGAAGACGTCCACAAGACGCGCCAGCTTGCTGATGCCGACCACCCGCCTGTCGGGCAGGTAGGCCACATGCGCCTTACCAATCAGCGGAATGATATGATGTTCACAATGGGATTCCAGCCGGATGTCGCGCAGTACCACCATTTCATTGTAGTTTCCGGTCTCTTCGAAGGTCCGCTCCAGAAGAGCGACCGGATCATCCTGATACCCCTCGAAAAACTCTTCATAGGCCCGCACCACACGGTCGGGCGTGCCGACAAGCCCCTCACGATCGGGATCGTCACCGGTCCAAGCAAGCAGAGTTCGCACCGCCTCTTCCGCCTGCGCCCGTGTCGGTCGCGCCCGCACTTTCCGGGGCGTTTCAATCAGTGCGTCCATTCAGCCCTCATACCGCCATTGACTATGTTATGTTATAATATAACATTATGAGCATCATCCACTTCCCGTCAAGCTCCGGAGCCATGCCTATTTTCACACAGCCTCATCCAACGGCGGAAATCTCACGTTTCCCATCACCAAAACCAGAATCTCCAGTCTTCAACGATCAGGGTCGTCCCGGTGCCATGTTGTTCATGGAGAGCTGGCCGGCGCCAAAGATCGATACGCCAGAAGACGCCGCCTTAGCCTGTCCCGCACCGCATGTGGTCGCGTGTGCTCACGCGGCCGTCGTGATGGATCTGCAAAGGCCCGATGTTGATATGGTCGTATGGGGCCGCAGGGTTCCGATGGCATGGGAGATATCCCTCACAGAGTGGTCGAGTTCCTCATCTCCCCTCACTCTCTTCGGCACGCCTTCGGAGATCGCGGATTGCCTTGCGACCCCGGCTGTGCGTCAGGATTGGCCTCCCGTCATTCTGACTGATGTCAGGGATCTGTCCTCTCTGTTCGGTGCTCTGACGGGCGGCGTCCGGCAGCACATCCGACTGATGACGCCCCCCAGTGGTGAGGCTGCGTTCGAGTTGCCTCCCGATGTTCTCAGGCTGATCTGCGGCTATGGGCGCACCGGGGCGGAGTGGTGCTGCAGTCAGGACCCGAAGAGCGGCATTGTCAGTGCCCTGTCGCCTTTCGCCGTTGCGTTTATCAAGGGGGCGGCTGAAGGCGAACCTGGCTGCCTCCATCGTCTCCCGGCCAGTGTCCCAAACGGCGCGATGCCGGGGCCAATCCTTGTGATGGATACGGTTTCCCGATGAAAGAACATGTCACGCAGCCCTCTCGCGGCGTCCATCAGGCTTCCAATGCTCCGAATGGTCGGATCACATCTTTGCTGAATGACGTAATCGAGGTGCTGACGGAAACAGACTTCCCGTTATCAGCTTACGATATCCTCCGGTGTGTCAGTCGTCCGGATCGCCGCCGCCTCGCCCCGCCTACAATTTACCGAGCCCTGGAAAAGCTGATCGCCAACGGGCTCGTTGGGCGGCTCGAAAGTCGAAATGCCTTCGTGCGGATCCGGACAGGCGATCCGTCGCGCCTCGTCTACTGTATCTGCGATCGATGTGGCGCCGCGCAGGCGGTTGAAAACACGTCATCCTGTCAGTTGATTGACAGCGCAGCCGAGACCCTTGGATTCCAGGTCAGGCACCGGGTGATGGAAGTACAGGGCGTCTGCGCGCAGTGCAGTACCTGTCCTTCTTTCTCGTCCGCGTCGCAACACCCCAATCAGAACGATCTTCCGACACGCGCCCCCAAATGAGCCGCTGCCCTCTCATCGCCCTTCTTCGTCAAGGTTCTCCCATGTCATCGACCACCATCGCTTCCCGTTCCGCATCATACTCCCCAAAGGATGTTCTAGCCCGGCGTGTGGACGGCGCTCTCTTCGACCATTCGACACTCTTGTCGGGCGACCGACCTTCTGAGCCTGTTTTCCGGTCGGACGCCGATGCACTTTCCCTGATCCGGCACGACACGGCCCATGTTCTTGCGCAGGCCGTCAGCGAACTCTTTCCCGGCACCGCACTCGCGACAGGACCAGCCACGGAGCAGGGATTTTTCTATGACTTCGCTGCTGAGCGCGCTTTCACGGATGATGATCTCGTTCGGATCGAAGCCCGCATGCACGAGATTGTCGATCGGGACGAGCCGATCATCCGCGAAGAATGGAAGCGTAAGAGCGCCCTTGCCTGGTGTCAGGAGAACGGACAGCCCTACAAGGCGGAGATCATCCGGTCCCTGCCTGCTGATGCCGTCCTGAGCTTTTACCGACAGGGCAATTTCGTCGATCTCTGTCGAGGGCCACATCTCGGCAGCACAGGGCAGATCGGACACGAATTTCGGCTTCTCGGCACAGCCGGGGCCTACTGGAAAGGCGATCGGAACAATCCGATGCTGCAGAGGATTCACGGCACGGCCTGTCGTGATGCCAACGAACTGGCGGCGTGGGAGCAACGTCAGGAAGAAGCGGCACGACGCGATCATCGTCGCCTCGGACGTGAGATGGATCTGTTCCATTTCCAGCCTGAAGCACCGGGAGCAGTGTTCTGGCATCCAAACGGCTGGACGCTGTTCCAGACGCTTCTCGCCTATCTACGCGCGCGCCAGCAGGCCGAGAACTATGTAGAGATCAATACGCCCGACATTATGGATCTGTCTCTCTGGCAAGCGTCCGGCCATTGGGAAAAATTCGGGGAGAACATGTTCACCACCGAGACCGAAGGCCGCACCTACGCCCTCAAGCCCATGAACTGTCCCGGTGGCGTGCAGGTTTTCCGTCATGGCCTGAAGAGCTATCGCGACCTGCCCCTGCGGATGGCGGAATTCGGTAAGGTCCACCGCTTCGAACCGTCAGGGGCGCTGCATGGCCTCATGCGCGTGCGGGCATTTACACAGGATGACGCGCATATTTTCTGCACGCCGGAGCAGATGGAAGCTGAGACGCAGCGGATCTGCCATCTCGTGCTTTCGATCTATAAAGATTTTGGCTTCAACAATGTCCGTATCAAATTCTCCGACCGGCCCGAAAAACGTGTCGGATCGGACGAGATCTGGGATCGCTCAGAGGACGCGTTACGGCGCGGGGTCGAAGCTTCGGGCCTTTCCTACACGCGCAATCCGGGGGAAGGCGCCTTTTACGGCCCCAAGCTGGAATTCGTACTGCGTGATGCAATCGGACGAGACTGGCAGTGCGGTACCGTGCAGGTCGATCTCAATCTGCCTCAGCGTCTGGACGCGCATTATGTCGGCGCGGATGGGGACAAGCATCCGCCCGTCATGCTGCACCGCGCCCTGTTCGGTTCGCTGGAACGTTTCATCGGCATTCTCCTTGAACACCATGCCGGCCATCTGCCCTTCTGGCTCGCTCCCGTTCAGGTCGTTGTGGCGACAATCACCGCCGCCGCAGACGAGTACGCGGACGATCTGATCAAAGCACTCCGCCAGCGTGGCGTCCGCGTGGTACCCGATCTGCGTAACGAGAAAATTGCCTATAAGATCCGTGAACACAGTCTCGCGAAAGTACCCGTACTGCTGATCGTCGGGAAGAAAGAAGCGCAGGCGGGAACCGTCTCCATCCGGGAGTATGGAAACCCGGATGCACCAACAATAGCTATGGAAACGGCCATCAACCTGCTGGCTGACGCCTCCCGCTCCCGCCTGCTCCAGGTCTTTGGCACATGAGAGGACTAGGCGCTGCTCTCGCGGATCTCTGGTATCTGAGCCGCCCCTATTTCACCTCGGATGAACGAAAGTCTGCGTGGGGTTTGCTTGGCGTCGTACTGGGGCTGACCCTTCTGCTCGTGGGAGCGGATGTGCTGCAATCGTTTTCGCGGAATATTTTCTATACCGCGCTGCAGCAGCGGGACGTCACATCCTTCCTGCGTGGTCTGTTCTGGTTCGTTCGCACCCCGACGATGCTGATCCCCGGCTTCTTCATCATCGCCGTTCCTACCCTGCTGGCGGCGGTGTACGCCACCTACCTGCAACAATTGCTGCAACTGCGCTGGCGGCGCTGGCTCACACATCGTATGGTCAGTCAGTGGCTTGACCAGAACGTCGCTTTCCGGATTGCCATAGAGGAAACCGGTCTGACCGCTGTTGGCGATAATCCCGATCAGCGCATCCAGGAAGATATCGACGGTTTCGTGCGCGACACCTTGGCACAGTTCCTCGACATCGTGTCACGGCTTGTCACTTTGTTCAGCTATGTCGGCCTACTCTGGGTGCTGTCAGGTGCGATCTCGATATTCGGCGTGCGTATCCCAGGCTATTTCCTGTGGATCGCCCTTCTTTATTCTCTCTTTGCGTCGGCCGTCACGCATCTGACGGGTCGTCGCCTGATTCCACTGCGGATCGCCCAGCAGAAAGCGGAAGCCGACTTCCGGTACAGTCTGGTTCATATCCGCGATCACGCGGCCAGCATCGCTCTCAGTGATGGGGCCAATCATGAGAAGCGTCTTCTGATCGGGAAATTCGACGTCATCTACGACAACTTCCTCGGGATTATGAAACGCGCCAAATGGCTTGGATTCCTGACGGATGGTCTGGGAACATTATCAGGAAATTTTGCTCTTCTCGTCGGATCAATCCGCTATTTCGCTGGCAAGATCACCTTCGGTACGCTGATGCAGCTTGTGCAGGCTTTTTCCCGCGTCGAGGACGCACTCGGATGGATCTGGTCCTCCTACGCGTCACTTACTGAGTGGCGGGCCAATGTCACTCGTCTGGCCACTTTCCAGCGCACGATGGATCGTGCGTCCGTCGGCATCGGGAAAACCACGCGCGACATTACGCCGACCGTGTGCGACATTGTGACTGATAATCTGGATATATACCGTCCGGATGATTCGGTGCTTCTGTCGTCGGTAAACATAACATTGCCCAAAGGACATGATATTGTCCTGTTAGGGCCATCAGGTCTCGGAAAATCGACTCTTTTACGCACGCTCGCCGGTGTCTGGCCGTTCACCAGCGGCACAATACGACTGCCTGCGGAGGAGATGATGTTCGTTCCGCAAAGCCCATACCTTCCTCTTGGAACCCTGCGCGCCACCCTATGCTATCCCCGCTCCCCCGAGACCGTTTCCGATGATCGTCTTTGCTCCGTCCTCGCGCAGGTCGGCCTGTCGGCCCTGATCGATGATCGGGATACCGAGGCCAGATGGGCTGAACGGCTGTCGCCGGGAGAGCAGCAACGTCTGATGTTTGGTCGCGTCCTGCTGAACCAGCCGGCATGGGTGTTTCTGGATGAATCGACATCGAATCTTGATGCCGCTTCTGAAAACCAGCTCTATGACCTCCTGCGCGACCATATCCCGTCAGTAACGATTGTGTCCGTCACGCATCGGATCACGCTACAGGAACGCCATCCTGTGACGATTGATCTTCAGGTTTTCGCTCCATCACAGTGAGCGGCGGCGCGCGCGTCGTCATTTCCTCTTTCCGGCTTTCCGCCATCATTCCTATGACGAAAATGCTTGCACCCCTCTCCTCACACCGATATATGAATACATGTTCATGTGTTTGGGAATAACGATGCTGACTGCTGATCATGCCACTGAACTCGGAGAAATGTTCCGCCTCCTTGGCGATCCGAACCGCTTGCGGATTGTCGCATCATGCCTCTCTCAGCCCATGAGCGTTGGAGATATTGCGGACACGCTGGACCTCAGTCCTTCATTGACGTCGCATCATCTCCGTCTGCTCCGCAGTGCGCGTCTGCTCAAAGGCACACGTCACGGCAAGCAGGTGTTCTATGACCTGCCGGACTGTCATGTCCGGCAGATGCTGACCAACATGATCGAACACGTCACTGAACCGCATGACGTGGACGAAGCCATTACCGAAGGAGAAGACCCATGAGCGTTACCGTTGAATCCGTAAAATGTGCCTGCCCAGACTGCGTGTGCGTGGTCAGCGTTAACAACGGCGTCGAGAAAGATGGTCGCATCTATTGTGACGAAGCCTGCGCGACGCATCACAAGGATGGAGCCGGATGCCACCATGCCGGATGCGCCTGTCACGGCTGATCTGGGCTGTTCCTGCTGACTCCGGGGTCAGCAGGAATATCTACATCTGCGTCGTCGAACAGAATGCTGACGACACGTGAGTTCTCAGCATAATAGCTTCCCGATGACACTGCCTCTTGCACCAACCGGAGTCATCGTCCCTCCCCCGTATCGGCATTCATCCAGACAGCAAAAAAGAGAGGATTCCCGGTGCCACGGCACCTTAGGGAAGTCCTCTTTTCGCGGATGTATCTGGGATGATCCCGGCAGCAGCCTGCCGTATGGTTCGACATGGTGAGATCAGTTACCTGCCGAAGTCGTTCCCGGTGCTACAGCCGCTCAAAATCACGCGATCGTGAAGCTGTGATTTCGCGGGCCGTTTACGCCCTACTACGACTCCCGATTGCATCCTATACGCATCCTGCGCGTGGAGCAGAACGCAGAAAGCCCGCTCTATGAGCGGGCTAACAACTTGATTTCATTTGGAAATTTTGGTTGCGGGGATAGGATTTGAACCTATGACCTTCAGGTTATGAGCCTGACGAGCTACCGGGCTGCTCCACCCCGCGGTTGTGATTGTGTTGAAATTTGTAGGGGTAGTAAGTTTTGGCAGGGTGGATTGGAAGACCTGGCGGCGACCGACTTTCCCGTGGCTTAAGCCACAGTATCATAGGCGCTGGGGGTTTTCACGGCCGAGTTCGGGATGGGATCGGGTGGATCTCTCCCCGCCATGGCCACCAGGTCATCCAGTCCACCCTGTAAGGGTGTGTGGAAGACGGTTGGTAGAAGAAGTAGGCGTATATATGGATGATTTCTGTGCACGGGCTGTCCTTTTAAGGGGACAGTAAGAGAGTGAGCCTATTGGGTGATTAGGACCAGTTAGCTGCACGTGTTACCACGCTTTCACACCTGGCCTATTAACGTGGTGGTCTACCACGACCCTCAGGGAGACCTAGTTTTGAGGTGGGTTTCCCGCTTAGATGCTTTCAGCGGTTATCCCTTCCATACTTAGCTACCCGGCGGTGCCGCTGGCGCGACAACCGGTGCACCAGAGGTATGTTCATCCCGGTCCTCTCGTACTAGGGACAAATCCTCTCAAGTCTCCAACATCCACGGCAGATAGGGACCGAACTGTCTCACGACGTTCTAAACCCAGCTCACGTACCACTTTAATCGGCGAACAGCCGAACCCTTGGGACCTGCTCCAGCCCCAGGATGTGATGAGCCGACATCGAGGTGCCAAACCTCCCCGTCGATGTGGACTCTTGGGGGAGATCAGCCTGTTATCCCTAGAGTACCTTTTATCCGTTGAGCGATGGCCCTTCCACGCGGGACCACCGGATCACTATGGCCGACTTTCGTCTCTGCTCGAGCTGTCACTCTCGCAGTCAGGCGGGCTTATGCCATTGCACTCAACAGCCGGTTTCCGACCGGCCTGAGCCCACCATCGCGCGCCTCCGTTACACTTTGGGAGGCGACCGCCCCAGTCAAACTGCCCACCATACAGGGTCCCGGATCAGGCTAACTGACCACGGTTAGACATCAGAAAAATTCAGGGTGGTATTTCAAGGATGGCTCCACAGGAACTGGCGCCCCTGCTTCAAAGCCTCCCACCTATCCTACACAGAATGTCTCTGATGCCACTGTAAAGCTGCAGTAAAGGTTCATAGGGTCTTTCCGTCTGACCGCGGATACCCCGCATCTTCACGGGGAATTCAATTTCGCTGAGCCGATGCTGGAGACAGCGGGGAAGTCGTTACGCCATTCGTGCAGGTCGGAACTTACCCGACAAGGAATTTCGCTACCTTAGGACCGTTATAGTTACGGCCGCCGTTTACCGGGGCTTCAATTCAGTGCTCTCACACCTCCTCTTAACCTTCCGGCACCGGGCAGGCGTCAGACCCTATACGTCGTCTTTCGACTTCGCAGAGTCCTGTGTTTTTAATAAACAGTCGCTACCCCCTGGTCTGTGCCACCCGCCAATGGTTGCCCACCAACGGGTCTCGCTTATCCCGAAGTTACACGAGCAATTTGCCTAGTTCCTTCAGCATCGTTCTCTCAAGCGCCTTGGTATTCTCTACCAGTCCACCTGTGTCGGTTTCGGGTACGGTCTATACGCCAGAGCTATTTCCTGGAATGCTCCAAAAGCCAGGTCAATCCGTTAAGACCTGACAACATATCGCATTCGTCACTTCTGGCAGGTACAGGAATATTCACCTGTTTCCCATCGACTACGGCTCTCGCCCTCGCCTTAGGGGCCGACTAACCCTGCGTGGATTAACCTTGCGCAGGAACCCTTGGACTTTCGGCGACAGTGTTTCTCGCACTGTTTGTCGCTACTCATGTCAGCATTCGCACTTCCGATATCTCCAGAGAGGGTCACCCCGTCTCCTTCACTGACTTACGGAACGCTCCGCTACCGCGCATATCATAGATATGCACCCACAGCTTCGGCACGTGGCTTGAGCCCCGTTACATTTTCGGCGCAGGGTTTCTATTAGACCAGTGAGCTATTACGCTTTCTTTAAAGGATGGCTGCTTCTAAGCCAACCTCCTGGTTGTTATGGAATCCCCACATCCTTTCCCACTTAGCCACGATTTGGGGGCCTTAGCTGGTGGTCTGGGCTGTTTCCCTCTCGACAATGGACCTTAGCACCCACTGTCTGTCTGCCAGGCTATAC